>NZ_CALSAN010000001.1:0-295600 GCF_943372915.1 Ferrovibrio terrae
CTTGCCGCTGGCGAGCATGCGATCGAGGAAGATGCTGCTCGCCTCGACTTCCATCTGCAGCATGCCCCAGCGGATGACCGCCAGATTCTTGGCCTGGGCCGCCTGCTTCTCCGGCTCGAATGCACCCAGCCGGTTTTCCACCATGTCGATGAACAGCTGGAATTCGCCCAGCTGGCCGATGAAGGTCTGGAAATCGGCATAGCGGTCAGTGATGCCGCTGCCACCAGCATAGCGCTTGGCAATGCCCATGGCCTGGCGCTCGACCTGCGCGATCATCGCCAGGGCTGCATCCCGGCCCGAAACTTTGTTTGTGGTCGCCTGCATGGCAGACCTCCCGTCACGACAAATCGCCGTGACCCCAGAGTAGAGAACAATCCCCGCGGCCGATATTACTTTCCGGGTAGAGTGTCCAAATGGTAATGCCTCGCATGACTATAGCGCGAACAACTGCCGCCTGCTGCAATGTCGAGGTTATGTCGAGAGTGCCCTCAGCCAGCTCCGCGCCAGGGTTATATCGGTGAAATAGCGGATAACGCGATCTTTCAGGCCCTGCCGCAGCACATTTTCCTGCAGCTTATTGGTTGTCGCCGCATTCTTCCGCACGATGGCAACATGCCGGCGATAGTCCGAGCCAATACGGCTGTACACAGCATCGATCCCGGCAATCGCAGCCGGTGTTGCAAGCCAGTCGGTGTAACGCATGTCGATCAGATAATCGTAATTCGGTGCATCGGCATGCTGCTCGACGAGGTTGGCATAGAAGGCGACAACCTCATCATCCGTTAACGCGCCAATATAGACGACCGTGATGATGCGCGTTGCTGCATCGATCTCATAGGCCAGATGCTCGCAGGTGGCAGACACGCGATTGCCGTCAGATATGGCCGTGCTTGTCGAGGAAAGTCTGCAATTGCTCCATCATCGGCCGCGTCATCGGATCGCTGCCGTTCAACATCAGCACCAGAGTCGGCCGGCTGACGCCCATGCGGCTGGCCAACTGATCGAGCGAGAAATTGGCATTGCGGCACACCTCGCTCACCGCGACGATGCCGTCGCGCTCGGCATAAAAGCGCCCCTCCATCTCGCGCACGCGGAATGGCGGCGGCGGCAGTCGTGGCGGTGCCTTGGGTTGCGCCGGGCGACGGGTACTGCCGCGATCCAGGCGCAAGGCCATGTCCTGCGGCCGCACGGCATCGCCGGTCGGTACCATGTAGCTGGCGGCATAGTCGGAGAAATCGGCCAGCGCCGGCGCCAGTTCAATCTGCGCCTTCAGCAGGTTTTCCACCGCGCGCAGCATCACATCACTCAATGGCGTCAGCTGATAGCGTTCGCCAAACTGGTCGTAATAGGCGGCGATATCGCCCAGGCGACTGAGCCGGCGCTGCAGGAATTCGCGGCTGCCCAGCGGCCAGGGCTTACGCGTCTCGCCGATGCGCACCAGGAAAATCTGCGTGGTGTCGACTTCGACAATGGTGATGCGCCAGCGGATATCGGCGAGATGGCGGGTCAGCGACTGCCGCTTGTCACCGTCAAAGCCCGGCAGGCGTTCCTCGACCAGATCGATGAAGACATAGAAATGGTCGACCTTCTCAATGAAGCGCTTGAAGTCGGTGAACTGGGCAGAGATTTCATAGCCATGACGATAGGCCTCGGCGATATCGAGGCCCTGCTTCTCGACCTGGGCCAGCAGGCGCAATGTTTCGCGCCGCAATCTGGCTGTCTCCACCGTCTGGGTCACAACACTACCTTTGACTGATTCTATCGCTTAATAAAGCAACATTAGCGATTTAGGTTGCATTAATCCATGTCAGATTCTATCAGAATCGACGCAAGCCAAGACATTAAGAATCAATAACTTAGGGAATCCCGCTGCCGGCAACCCTGCCGATCCGGCCTGTTTTCACGTCCGGATCGGCACCATGACACGGTGTACGGGTGCGGCCCAGCTCAAAGGCGGAAGAAACCAACCAGCTGCGCCAGCTGGCGCGCCTGTCCGGCGAGCGCCTGGGCCGAAGCCGAAGTCTCTTCCACCAGGGCGCCGTTGCGCTGGGTCATCTCGTCCATGCTGCCCACCGCGGTGTTGACCTGCTCCAGGCCGGTGGCCTGCTCGCGCGAGGCCGCCGCGATCTCGGCCACGATATCAGCCACCTTCTTGATGGCACCGACGATCTCGGTGAGCGACCCGCCGGTCTGGTTGACCAGGCTGGCGCCGGTCTTGACCTGGGTATTGGAGGCCTGGATCAGCGCCTTGATGTCCTTCGATGCATTGGCCGAGCGCTGCGCGAGCGCACGCACCTCCTGCGCCACGACAGCGAAGCCCTTGCCGGCTTCACCTGCCCTCGCAGCCTCAACGCTGGCGTTCAGCGCCAGCAGGTTGGTCTGGAAGGCGATCTCGTCGATCAGGCCGACAATGTCGCTGATCTTGCGGGCACTGTCCTCGATCTGGGTCACGGCGGTGACCGCCTCGGCGACCACGCTGCCGCCCTTTTGCGCCGTGTCGCGCGCAACAACCGCCAGCTGGTTGGCGGCCTGGGCGTTATCCGCATTCTGCTTCACTGTGGTGGTGATTTCGTGCATCGACGCGGCTGTCTCTTCAATTGAGGCGGCCTGTGATTCCGTGCGGCTGGCCAGATCCTGGCTGCCGGTGGAGATTTCCGCAGCCGCGGCATTGACCGCTTCCGCATTCTCCGACAGGCCGCGCACCACTTCACTGATGCGCTCGGCCATGCGGTTGGTCGCCTGCTGCAGTTCGGCGAACACGCCGGCATATCTGCCTTCGACGCGACCGCTGAGATCGCCATCGGCCAACCGCGCCAGCACACGGCCCAGTTCCTTCAGCGCCGCATCGGTGGTGGCGACCAGCGTGTTGACGCCATCGCCCAGACGCCGCATCACGCCCTCCATGTTGTCGACGGCGATGCGCGCACTCATGTCGCCTTCGGCAGCGGCGGCAACAATGGTGCCGATGGAGCGGTCCAGCTCGGCCTCCTGGGCCTGACGCTGCTCCTCGAAGGCCTGGCGCTGGCTGGCGCGTTCGGCCGACATGCGGCGGTTGTCCATCGCCTGCTCGCGGAATACCTGCACGGCCTTTGCCATCGCGCCCAGTTCATCGACGCGATCCTGCGCGGGAATCTCGCTGTCCAGATTGCCGGCGGCCAGCGTCTGCATGGCGCCGGTCATGGCTGCGATCGGACGAACCAGGCCGCGCGACAAGATCACGGCCACGGCACCGGTGGCGATCAGCGTGACCAGGGCCAGCAGCGACAGGATCAGCAATTCCTGGCGTTGCTGTGCGGCCTGTTTCTCGCGATCGGCAACGATCTCGACCACCGCAATTGGCTTACCGGAGAAGTTCTTCAGCGGCATGGCCAACGTGGCGCTGTCGCGGCCCTTCAGCCGGGTATGGCGCAGCACGGTTTCGCCATTCAGCGCGGCGCGGTATTCGGCCTCGCCGATGGTGGTCTTTTCGGCAAAGGTACTGGAATAGACACTGAGCTTGTCATCCGCCAGCAGGTGAATGGTGAGTTCGACATTGAGGCGGCGCTTCATGCGCTGGAGGAATTCCTCACCCAGCGCGATGCCGGTATCGACCACGCCGATCAGCTTGCCGTCCAGGCGCAACGGATGCGACGAGAACAGGCTGAGGGTTTCGCGGCCCGGTTCGATGCCGGTATGCGCCTTGCCGGTATCGATGGCCTGCTTCACCGTCTGGCGCCGGCTCAGCACATTGTCACCGAAATTGGCCGGCGAATGGGCGCGCAGGAAAGCCACACCGGTGGGGGTCTGGACAGTGATCAGGCCGATACCCTCGCGCTCGCGCACCGTCTTCATCGGCTCGGCCAGCAGGGCCAGGCCGGCCGCACGATCACCGCTCGCCACCGCTTCCTGCAGGGCGCGCAGGCCGCTCAACGCGCTGCTGACGCTCGACGCCGTGCGGCCTTCGAAATCGATCGCCTCCAGCACCGCGGCGTAATTCGCCAGCAGATCATCGCGCAGATCGCCCTCGGCGGTGCTCACCTGCTTGATGAACATGTAGCCGGCGATAACCGCGATGGCGGCGACGGTGATCCCGAGCATGGCGGCGATCAGCCGCGCCGCGATGGAGCGCTTCAACATTATGGTTTCCTCCCGGCAACATACAGTTGCAGGCAGGATTTCACAGGAAGCGTGCGGGCTTAACAATAGCCACGGGGGTATAGACCGCTCTTTTATTCCCTCTGTGGTTTTTGAATAGAAGACATCAGCAGGCGCGATACCGCACCAGGTCACGCTCCAGGCAGATGCGTAATTCACGAATACCCTCAGACCCGCCGATCACCCGCAGATGCCGCTGCTGCAGGCGGTCATGTCCGTGGGAATCATCGTTGGCGGCGACAACGGCAGCCATGAAGGCCTGCACCGACTGGCCCGGCCGCGGCTCGGGCAGGGTCAATCTGGTGGCGACCCCCACCTGGGCGGCAAAATACTCGGCCGGCGTGGCAAAATCGCTGCAGCTGCCATGCTTGGCCCATTCGCATTGCATCAGCCGCGGATCAGGTGAGCTGCACAGATGGCGGCGCAGCACCGCCTCGGGCACCGGCGCCACGGCCGCACAATATTGTGGCCAGCGCTGGCCGGCCCGCGGCTGCGCATATTGCGGCCACAGCCCGTGGATGATCCAGCCGAACTGGTTGTCGCGGCATTGCAGCGTGGCCCGCTTGGCCGCCGGGCTGGTGCAGAAAGCCGGCGACCAGCTGAAGCTCAGGATGTAATGGTCGAAATCGCCCTTGGTGCCGCGCGCCTCCTCGCGGCTCTGGTTCGGGCAGGGCGCGACGGTGATGCGCGAGGGCAGCCGGCATTGCTCCTGCGCCACCACCACGGATGCGGGCACCGGCGCGGCGAGCAGGATCAGCAGCAGGGCAAGCTTGCCTAAGACTTTCATCAGGGTCTAAAGATCACTGACCAGCCCCTGTCAGACAAGCCTCATGAAACCCGCCCAGATCGAGCATTTCTTCGCCACGCTGTCGGCCGCCAATCCTGAGCCGCAGACTGAGCTGAATTTTGTGAATGCCTATACCCTGCTGGTGGCCGTGGTGCTGTCGGCCCAGGCCACCGATGTGGGCGTGAACAAGGCGACCAAAGACCTGTTCAAGATCGTGACCACGCCGGCACAGATGCTGAAACTGGGCGAAGACGGTCTGAAACAGCACATCAAGACCATCGGGCTGTTCAATGCCAAGGCCAAGAATGTGATCGCCCTGTCGCAGATCCTGGTGGACAGGCATGGCGGCGATGTACCGCGCGACCGCGATGCGCTGCAGGCCCTGCCCGGCGTGGGCCGCAAGACCGCCAATGTAGTGCTGAACGTGCTGTGGGGCGAGCCGACGATTGCGGTGGATACGCATATCTTCCGGGTCGGCAACCGCACCGGCATGGCGAAGGGCAAGAACCCGCTGGAGGTGGAGCTCAAACTTGAAAAGGTGGTGCCGGCGAAATACCGCCAGCATGCCCATCACTGGCTGATCCTGCATGGCCGCTATATCTGCAAGGCGCGCAAACCCGACTGCTGGCGCTGCGTGGTGGCCGTCGACTGCAGCTTCAAGCCCAAGACCAGGGCCCCGGACGAAGCCTGACCATGCGCGTGATGTTTGACAGCAATGCCTATGACGCGATCCTGAAGCATGGCGATGCCGAACGGATTTCCGCACTCATTTCTGCCGACAAAATCAGCGTGATAACAACTCACATTCAGGAAGATGAAATAAGAAAGAATCCAGAAAAAGACGAGAGAGAAGCGTTGCTGAGTATTTTCTTTCGACTAACAACCAATCGGAAAAACACACCGTCTGCCCTTTGGGATTTATCAAAATGGGGAGAAAGTAGCTGGGCGGGCCCAGAGGAATCCTTTCGCCTGAGCGCAATACAAAGAAATCGTCCAACAAAATCGGAAGATGAGGTTCTGGGAACCGCAGCTGAGAAATACTGTGATGTGTTCGTTACTGAAGACAAAAAGTTTGCAGCACGCCTTACATCAGCTGCGCCACATATACGCGTGCTGACATACAGCGCCTTCCGTGCCGAATTTCTGACTTAGGAAACCGGCCGCGCCGGTGGCGGCGTGGTCTTCAGCAAGGCAGCCAGGCAGTCGCTGTCATCCACCGTCTGGCCCCGCACGCGGCTCAGCACCTGGGCATGGCTCACGCGCAGGCGTGCGGCGGCATCGTCGGGATAGAGGAACAGCAGCAGGGTGCAGCGCGGCACTTCGGACTGATACTGCCAGACCTCGCCCGGCGGCTCGCGTCGCAACGCGGTGGGTGTACCGAACAGGGCGCGCGCCTCGGCCTCGGTCTTGCGCACCACATCGGCACTGACGGCGCGGCGCGGCGCCTCATTGGGGCTTTGATGCACCAGTGACAGATCGAGCTCTTCACCGGGCATGACGCCGGTGGTGGTGGGGGCCGGCCGGCTGCCGCAGGCGACAAGCGCGAGCAGCAAAGGCAGGGCAAAAAGAATGCGCGGCGTTTTCACGCCGCGCAGCTTAAACGCAACGATATGATCAGGACAACTATTCGGCAGCAGCCGGCGAAGCCAGACGGCCACCCGCGGCCACGGTCTGCACCGTGCCGGAAATCTCGCCGCCACATTCGATCTCGACCTGGCCATAGGCGATCTCGCCCGAAACCTTGCCGGTGCCGCGGATCAGCAGGCGGCCGCGCACGCTGAGGCGGCCCTCGAAACGGCCACGGATTTCGGCTTCATCGACCTCGGCCGAGCCCTTGAACTGCCCGGTTTCGGTGATTTCGACAAACCGGCTCTCGGTCAGCTGGGCCTCGACGCGACCTTCCACCACCACCTTGTCGCAGGCGGTGATCTGGCCGGTGAGGCTGATTTCGCGGCCGATCAACAGCACCTTCGGCTCGGCATGATGTTCGGACTTGCCCGCCGGCGCGCCAGAGCCGCCAGCCTGCACCACAGTCTTGGGGGCCAGATCGACCGGGCGCTTGGCGATCTCGGGACGGAAGGTCGGGGTGGGCGGTGTAACTTCGGCCATAACGGTGGCTCCTGCGGTTGCTGTAACGGGGGCGGTGGCGGGCAGAACGGGTTTGCCGACGGCACGCAGGTGACTGGGCATCGGCGGCAATTCATCATCGATCGCCTTGATCGGAGCAGCAGCCAGTTCGGGCTGCTTCGGTTCGATCGGCATCAACTCGGCCTGTTTTGAGTCGCCCTGGGCAGGCGGTGCCGGCGGCATCATCGCGGCACTATCGGTGCTCGGCTTCTTGCGACCAAACATGGACGGTCTCCTCTGGTCCCCAACATGCGCCACCCGGCAGCCAACCCGCAATGCCGGAATTGATGGTCAGCCCGTCGCCCGCAACCGTTTGTAGACGTGAACCATGAAAGCAGTTGCCACAATCGGGACGAGAAAATTTACGAGAGGAATGGTTAACAGAAGGACAATAAGCACACCGCAGAGCCAGACATCGCCCCGCCGGCGACGACGCAGCAGATCAGCCTCACGCCTAGGCTGATAGCGAAACGCAACCGCCTCGAAATATTCCCGCCCGACCAGATAACCGTTCACCAGCAGCGACAGGCCATACAGCAGCGGCGGGAAGAACAGCAGAATGGCATAGAGCGGCAGCAGCACGATATTGACCACAAGAACGATGCCGAGAAAGCGCAGCGCCGCCCACAGCGCCGGTGCGGTGGCCACGGGACGGCCCGGCGCGTCAGTGGGGTAATAGCGTGCCTCGACGGCTGCCGCGATATCATCCAGGAAAAGGCTGATTGCCGCGGTCATGAGGGCGGGAAACAGCAACATCATGCCGATCAGCAAACCGAGGCTGGACAGGGCGCCGATCACCCAGTCGAGCCAGCCATAGCCGGTTTCCGGCACCACCAGCAGGCCGGCCCAGAGCCCGATGGCCAGCAGCACGAAGACCGTGGCGCTGACCAGCAGCGACTTGACCAGCACGCTGCGGAAGGCCGGGTCGGGCAGTTGCGCCAGGGCGCGTGTGAAGGCCGGTGCGATCATGCAGTGCCGTCTCGCGGATCGACCGGCACCTGGCCGCTGAGGCCGAAATCGGCTTCCAGCAGCGCCGAAAACGCCAGCAGCTCGGCTTCGCCGCGCGGCCGCGCCACGATCTGCAGCCCGACGGGCAGGCCGCTGCGGGTAAAGCCGCAGGGGATCGAAATCGCCGGCGTGCCGGTGATGGTGATGGCAAAGGTGAGCACCAGCCAGGAAATGTAGGTGTCGAACTTGCGGCCGGCGACCTCTTCCAGATAGCGCTTGCGGTGGTCGAAGGGCGGCGCCACGCAGGTGGGCAGCACCAGGAAATCGTGTTTCTCGAAGAAAGCGACGAGACGGTTGTAGATCAGGCCCTGGATACGCAGCGCATCGGCCTTCTCGATGCCGGTGAGCTTGAGCCCCTTCTCGGCATTCCAGATCACTTCCGGCTTCACCAGATCGGTCTTGTCCTTGATCTTGGGCCAGACGGTGACGGCGAAATTGGCGGCGCGCAGCGTCTGGAAACACTCCTCCGCGCCGCTGAAATCGGGCACATCCTCGCTGACGGCGGCGCCCAGACCGGCGATCCGCTTCACCGCCGCCTCGCACAGCGCCAGCACTTCAGGATCGACCGGCGACAGGCCCAGATCAGGCGTCCAGCCGACGCGGCAGCCGCCGGCGAAACGGCTCGGCAGCCGGCCGGTGACCATGGCGTGATCGACCACGGAGACATAGCTGCGCTCGGGCGCCGGCAGGCTGAGCGGATCGCGCGGATCGAGGCCGCTCATCGCATCCAGCATCAGCGCGGTATCGCCCACCGTGCGGCCCATCGGGCCATAGACCGACAGGGCATCGAACGGCAGGGCACGCGGCCCGAAGGCGACGCGGCCGGGCGACGGGCGCAGGCCGACCACGCCGGTAAAGCTGGCCGGGATGCGCAAGCTGCCGCCGAGATCGGAACCATCGGCCAGCCACACCTCGCCGGCTGCCAGCGCTGCGGCGGCGCCGCCCGATGACCCGGCCGGCGTGGTCGCCGTGTTCCACGGATTGGTGGTGGTGCCAAACACATCGTTGAAGGTCTGCGAGCCGGCGCCGAATTCGGGCGTGTTGGACTTGGCGATGATCAGCGCGCCATTGCTTTCCAGCCGTTCTACCGACCAGCCGGACTTGGTCGGCACATGATCGGCAAACACCCGGCTGCCCTGGGTGGACCGCACGCCGGCCACATCGACCAGATCCTTGGTGGCGATCGGCAGGCCGTAGAGATAGCCCGGCGGCGCCGGATCGGGCGGCACCAGTTTGGCCGCCAGCGCCCGGGCGCGATCCAGGCACAGCGTGGGCAGGGCATTGACCTTGGGTTCGACCTGGGCAATCCGGGCGGCGGCGGCATCGATCAGCTCGGCCGGCGTTACCTCGCGGGCCTTGAGGGCTGCCACGGCCTGGCGGGCGGTCATCTTAATCAACGCGTCCATATTTGCCTTCCTTCTGTCGAACCGGTAGAGAGTAACGAGAATCATCCGCTCCGGGAAAGCATCCTATGACCAAGCCCCGCAATAACGTGCTCGCCATCGGCAATGCCATTGTCGACGTGCTGGCCCGCGTCGACAACGCCTTCCTCGACGAGCATGGCATGCCCAAGGGCGGCATGACCCTGATCGATGGCGGCCGGGCCGAGCAGCTCTATGGTGCCATGGGTGAAACGGTGGAAGTGTCCGGCGGCTCGGCGGCCAACACCGCGGCGGGTATTGCCGCGCTGGGCGGCAGCGTGCAGTTCATCGGCCGGGTGCGCAACGACTCTCTTGGCGATGTGTTTGCCCGCGACATCAAGGCCATGGGCGTGCAGTACGACACCACGCCGGCCACTGACGGGCCATCCACCGCGCGCTGCCTGATCATGGTGACGCCGGATGCGCAGCGCACCATGAACACCTATCTCGGCGCCTCGATCGACCTAACGCCGGACGATATCGAAGCCGCGGCCGTGAATGCCGCCGAGATCACCTATCTGGAAGGGTATCTTTGGGACCAGCCGATGGCCAAGGAAGGCATGCGCAAGGCGATGCGTCTGGCGCATGATGCCGGTCGCAAGGTGGCGATGTCGCTGTCCGACAGTTTCTGCGTCGACCGTCATCGCGACGAGTTCCGCCATCTGGTCGAACACCATATCGACATCCTGTTCGCCAATGAGGCCGAGATCACCGCGCTGTACCAGGTGAAGGACTTCGACTCCGCTTTGCAGCACGTGCGCCATCATGTCGATGTGGCGGCGCTGACCCGTTCGGAGAAGGGCTCGGTGATCCTGGCCGGCGAGGAGGTGCATATCATCGACGCCGTGAAGGGCGTGCAGGTGATCGACACCACCGGCGCCGGCGATCTCTATGCCGCCGGTTTCCTCTATGGCTTCACCCATGATTTCGACCTGCATGCCGCTGGCCGGCTCGGCTCGCTCTGCGCCGCCGAGGTGATCGCCCATATCGGCCCCCGGCCGCAAAAGCCGCTCAAGCCCTTCGTCGCCGAAGCCCTGAAGGGCTGATCCTAAAAGGGCCGATCGACCGCCGCGGTCAGCACGTGGCGGTCATCCAGCCGTACCGAGGCACCAAACGCCGAGATGATGGCGTGGCCAGAGGTCGGCAGCGCGGCGCGGTTGGCGGAGACGTTGACCCGCATCACCACGTCATTCTGCGCCATCACATTGATCACCGTGGCCGGGCGGCCGTCCTTCAGGCGGCAGGTCACGCCCAGACCGCCATCGAACCAGTAGGCGACGAAGGGCTTGGTCACCTCGAAGCTGGTGCCGTCGGCGAAATCCATGGTGAAGCCGGGGCCGGAAATCAGCGTGATCCAGCGCGAGACATTGGGGAAGGACGAGAAGGGCCCATCTTTTTCGATCACCGCGCGGCTGATGCGCCAGCGGAATCCGGTGGTGTCCGCGCCCGGCGGATCGACCGCAATCTGGTAGGTGGTGCCGCCGCCATTCTTCCATGGCTGCGCATCCAGCGCCGACAGCGCGATCAGCGTGTTGGCATCGGCCGCAGACGTGCGCGGCGGTTCGGCACCGCCGGTGCGTGATTTGCCTAATTGATTTTTGTCAGGGCCCATTTGAATATCAGCTCTTCTGCCCCGGCCGATCCGGCCATAACGATCTGCTGCGTGCGGCGCACGTCGCCGCCACTGCCAAGATACACGCTGTCTTCCAGCCGCACCATGCCGCCCATGCCGCGCCAGCGCCAGCCCTGGCCGCTGGCGCTTTTCAGGATCACGGTATCGCCGCTGCCGATCAATGAGGCATGCATGCCGGGATGCAGATGCAGGCGCAGCACCGCTTCCACGGGCATGCCACCAGTCGCCGAGGCAGATGCTTCGGTGACGATTTCCTCGCCGCGGAGATCTTCTCCACCGGCCGAAAGGTAAAGCCGGCGGCGATACAACCGGTTGTAGGCGGTGCGCCAGCTGTCATGGTCGGCCTCGAACCAGATGGCGCCATCCTGCTCGTTGCGGGTGACCCGCACGGCCGCCGTCGCTGTCGGCTCGACATTGCCCAGGCAGAGGGTGGAATGGGCTGCCGCGCCGCTGAGGGCCGCCGCCCAGTTGCCGCCCGGCCGGCGCGCGGCACCGCAGTTCACGATCAGGCGATCCTTGCCCCAGCTGAACTCGAAGGCCAACAGCCCGCGATGCGGCTGGGTGCCAGACAGCACCGGTGGCAGCCCCCCCGCATCCAGCAGCAGCAGGGCGCGCTTGGCGGCGGCGCGCTCATAGCCGCTGAGCGTGGCGGAGGTGAGCGGCTTGCCCTTGGCCTCGGACAGATCAAGCACCAGGTCGATCTGCGCCGCGACCTCTTCCTCGGCACCATGGAACAGCGCCAGGCCGCCATCGCCGTGGCGGAAAAAGCGCAGCATCGGCGCCATGCGGTCCAGATGCGGCTGCAGCAGCGCGGCACGTTCGGGATCGACCGCGCGCAGGAAATGCCACAGCGCCACCACATCGCGCAGTACGCGATACAGCGCGGACGGATTGCGCGAGGCATGGCCGCCATCGGCAAAGACCTGCGCTGACAGCGCCGCATCGAGGGCGCGGATCGCCACTGTATCCTGCGCCGCGCCCAGTGCCTCCGCGCCATAGACCGCGCCAAGCGCAGCCTCGAAACGCGGCAGGCCTGGCGGTGCCATCTCCATGGCGCGTTTCAGATGCGCCGCATGACGGGCAATGCTGAGCAGGAAATCATGGCCGAAGGTGTCGTCGGCGCCATCGAGCAGGAAATGCGCCGCCAGCAGCCATTGGGTGAGGCGACGGCCGGCGATCTCGGGCTTCCAGGGCAGGCCATGGATCACCTGGGCATGCTTGGCGATCCAGTCGGCCACCAGGCTGCGGGCCATGCGACGGGCCATGTCGCCGCCCTGGGTGGCAAAATCGCGCAGCCAGACAAAGCCATGCAGACCGGCGGCCCAGGCGGCATGACTGACGGGATCGAGCCCAGCATCGGCGGCCGATAGCGACCAGGGCGCGGCATGCGGCGAGACAACCTCGGCGCCGGCAAACAGGAAACGGCCCTGGAACAGGCGGTCGGCATTGGACGCACTGCCGGGCCATGGATCATCGGGCAGCGCCGGCAGTTCAAGCGGGGCCTGGCGCGGCAGCGTCAGCGCATAAAACCGCGTGCCATGCCAGGCAGCCGCCACCCGACGCCGCAATCTTGCTCCGGGGGAATCCTGCAGCGATGCCGCAGTCACGTTATCTCACTTGGATGATTTTGCGCGCACCCGCGCAATATTCTCGGCATAGGCCGAGGGGCCGCCCTGGAAGGTGGCGGTGCCGGCCACCAGCACATCGGCGCCGGCATCGACCGCCAGCTGCGCCGTTTCGGCATTGATGCCGCCATCGACTTCGAGATCGATGGCGCGCCCCGAGGCATCGATCGCCCGACGCAGGATGCGGATCTTGTCGAGCTGGGTGTGGATGAACTTCTGCCCGCCGAAACCGGGATTGACGCTCATCACCAGCACCAGGTCGACCATGTCGAGCACGGCGAGGGCCGTTTCCACCGGAGTGCCGGGATTGAGCGACAGGCCGGCCTTCTTGCCCAGCGAGCGGATCAGCTGCAGCGTGCGATGCACATGCGGGCCGGCTTCCGGATGCACGGTGATGATATCGGCGCCGGCCTCGGCAAACTGCGGCACGAAGGCATCGACCGGCGAGATCATCAGATGCACGTCGAAGGGCTTTTTCGTGTGCTTGCGGAGCGCACCCACTACACTGGGGCCGATGGTCAGGTTCGGCACGAAATGGCCGTCCATGACATCGATATGGATGTAATCGGCGCCGGCCTTGTCGATGGCGGCGACCTCGGCACCCAGCTGGGCGAAGTCGGCCGAGAGGATCGAGGGGGCGATTCGGGTGGCTTGCTGCGGCATGGGGCAGGCTTAGCAAATTTGGGGGTCTACGCCAAGCAAGCGGGATCGCGGCATCCGGTCACAAACCACGGCGAATCCGGGCTTTTTATGGCCGAATCGCCTTTCCTCCCGGCCGGACGGGGGCTAGAACACGGCGATGTCCGACAACTCCGCCTTCCCCACCGTTCCTGTCATCACCTCGCGCCGCGTGGCCGCCAATCTGGTCGACATGGTGCTGGGCAAGGGCCGCGCGCTGGATGATGCGCTGCTCGATGGCAAAAGCGGCTTCCGCGACCTGAGCGAGCGCGATCGCGGCTTTGTCCGCCGCCTGGTCGCCACCACGCTGCGCCGCCGCGGCCAGATCGACGGTGTCCTGCGCAAGTTCCTCACCCTGTGGCCCAAGGGTCTGCCGCGCGAGGCCATGCGGCTGGGCGCCGCCGAACTGCTGTTCCTCGGCGCCCCGGCCCATGCGGCGGTCGATTCCGCCGTCGAACTGATGCATCCGGAACAGAAAAAGCCGCGCGGCCTGATCAACGCCGTGCTGCGCAAGGTGGCCACCGAGGGTGCGGCGATTGTGGCCGAGCAGGATGCCGCCAAAGCCAACACGCCGGACTGGCTGTGGCGCAGCTGGATCAATGCCTATGGCGAGGATACCGCACGCGACATCGCGCTGGCGCATCTGCAGGAAGCGCCGCTGGATATCAGCGTGAAAAGCGATGCCGCCGGCTGGGCGGCAAAGCTGGAGGCCGAAATCCTGCCGACCGGCAGCCTGCGCCGCATGGCCGCCGGTGGTGTCGAAACCCTGCCGGGCTTCAGCGATGGCGAATGGTGGGTGCAGGATGCGGCGGCCGCCCTGCCGGTGAAAATGCTGGGCGATGTGGCCGGCAAGCGCGTGGCCGATCTTTGCGCCGCACCCGGCGGCAAGACCGCACAGCTGGCCGCCCTGGGCGCCAGTGTCATGGCGGTCGACCGCTCGGAGCCGCGGCTGAAGCGATTGAAGGAAAACCTGAAGCGCCTGCATCTCAAAGTCGACGTGAGAACCGCCGAGATCGAACAGTGGCAGCCGGAGGAGAGCTTTGACGCCATCCTGCTGGATGCGCCCTGCTCGGCGACCGGCACGATCCGCCGCCATCCCGACCTGCCCTACCTGAAAGACGAAACCGATATCGCCAAGCTGGCCGACCTGCAGCGCCGGCTGATCGCCAAAAGCTGGAGCCTGCTGAAGCCCGGCGGCAAGCTGGTCTACTGCGTCTGTTCGCTGCAGCCCGAAGAGGCCGAATACCAGATCCGCCATCTGCTGGCGCTGCAGGGCGCCGAGCTGATTCCGGCCGATGCCGGCAAACTGCATCTGCCATCGGAAGCCGTGGCCCATGATGGCGCGCTGCGCACCCTGCCCTCCATGTGGTCGGGCCGCGGCGGCATGGACGGCTTCTTCGCCGTCTGTGTGCAGAAAACCTGACTTCCCGCGATCAGCCCTTGGGCGGCTCGACGATCAGGCCGACCAGGCGCCGCACCAGCGGAAACACGAAGAGCATGGTGGGGAAGGCCACGATCCAGGACAGGCCCCAGGCCTGCATCCATTTCTCGACCACGCCTGGCGTAAAGCCCACGCCATTGAAGGTCGAGATTCCCGAGACGATGAAGGTCATCAGGAAAGACAGCGCCAGCGGCATGGCGACCAGATTGTAACGGGCGGGGAGTTTCTTTTGCATCGGATATCCGGCTCGAGGGGGGCAGGCAATGTTTAGCGCATCGCCTGCCCTGCAGCCAGAGCCCGATCAATCGAGCAGCGTCTTCATCACCGCGTAGAGTTCTGCCTTGGCCTCGAAGCCGACGCCGGGAATCTGCGGCAAGCTGACATAGCTGTCATGCACCGCAATGCCATCGGCGAAACCACCGAAGGGTTTGAACACATCGGGATAGCTTTCGTTGCCGCCCAGATGCAGCCCGGCGGCAATGTTCAGCGACATCTGGTGACCGCCGTGCGGCACCACGCGCCGGCTTGACCAGCCATGCTCCTTCAGCACATCCAGCGTGCGCAGATATTCCACCAGGCCGTAAGACAGCGCGCAGTCGAACTGCAGGAAATCGCGGTCCTTGTTCATGCCGCCGAAACGGATCAGGTTGCGTGCATCCTGGTGTGAGAAGAGATTCTCGCCGGTCGCCATCGGCTTGTCGTAATGCCGGCCCAGCTCGGCCTGCAGCGCATAATCCAGCGGATCGCCCACTTCCTCGTACCAGTATAGATTATAGGGCCGGATGGCGTTGCCGTATTCGATCGCCGTCTTGATGTCGAAGCGGCCATTCACGTCGACGCAGAGATTCTGGCCGTCACCGACGATCTTGAGCACCGCCTCGATACGCTTGAGGTCATCGGCCAGCGGCTCGCCGCCGATCTTCATTTTCACGACGCGATAGCCGCGGTCGCGATAGCTTTTCATCTCGTCCTGCAGCGCCGTGAGATCCTTGCCGGGATAGTAATAGCCGCCGGCGGCATAGACCCAGACCTTGTCATCGGCGACACCGCCGCGATAGCGGTTGGCCAGCAGGCGCCACAGCGGCACGCCCTCGATCTTGGCCACCGCATCCCACACCGCCATGTCCAGCGTGCCGACCGCCACCGAGCGCTCGCCATGGCCGCCGGGCTTCTCGTTGCTCATCAGCGTCTTCCAGATCGCAAACGGGTCCAGGTTGTCATGCACGGTGTCGATCAGTGTGTCAGGCTTGGCTTCCGTCAGACGCGGCAGAAAGCGTTCGCGCATCAGCGCGCCCTGCCCGTAGCGGCCGTTGGAATTGAAGCCGAAGCCCACCACCGGCTTGCCGTCACGGATTACATCGGTGATCACGGCCACCACCGAGCAGGTCATCTTGGAGAAATCGATATAGGCATTGGCGATCGGCGAGGCGATCGAGACGGTTTTTTCGCGGACTTCAACGATACGCATGGCTAAATCCAGGCTCCTTCTGTGATGACGCCATCCTAGTCATGGACAGCGGGCCGCGGCCAATGCCAGATTCGGAATTGATTATTCCCCAATCGCATCACCCCGCGTAAGGACGGCACCGGACGGCTATGGAGTTCAACTGGCTCGAGGATTTCCTGGCGCTGGCCGAAGCGGGCAACTTTTCCCGCGCGGCCGAGGCCCGGCATATGACCCAGCCGGCCTTCAGCCGCCGCATCCGCGCACTGGAAGACTGGGCCGGCGTCATGCTGTTTGATCGCTCGGCCCAGCCGGTGCGGCTGACCGCGGCCGGCGAGCAGTTCCTGCCGGCCGTGCGCGACATGCTGCGGCGGCTGGCGCAGGCGCGCGACGAGGCACGCCAGGCCGAACAGGCGGAGACCGCCACGCTGATCTTTGCCGCCACCCAGGCGCTGTCGCTCACCTTCTTCCCCGACTGGCTGCGCGGCCTGGAGATCGCAGCCCGGCTCGGCGCCATCCGCCTGATGTCGGGCAGCATGCAGGCCGGCGAGGAAGCATTGCTGCAGGGCCAGAGCCAGTTCCTGCTCTGTCACGGCCACGATGCCGTGGCCAATCGCCTGCCGCCCGACCGCTTTCTGTATCGCCGCCTGGCGCAGGACCGGCTGCTGCCCGTCTGCGCACCGGATGGCGGTGGCAAACCCCGCCACGCGCTGGATGATGCATCGCAGGCCCTGCCCTATCTGGCCTATGCCGAGGATTCCGGGCTGGGCCGCATCGTCACTGCGATGCTGGGCCGGCGCGAAACCAGTCTGCCGCTGCGGGTGAGCTTCATCGCGCCGCAGGGCACGGTGCTGCGCGCCATGGCGCGCGATGGCCGCGGCATCGCCTGGCTGCCACAGAGCCTGATCGTTGATGATCTCGCGGCCAAGACCCTGGTGCCGGCCGGCAATGAGGCCTGGAGCATTCCGGTCGATATCCGACTGTACCGGCAGCGGGAGCGCGGCACGCGCATCGCCGAGGATTTCTGGTCAGCCGTGCAGGAAGCCTGACAGGCCAAATCCTTCCAGGCCATCCCATAACAGCTTGAGCGCCGTCACCACCAGCAGGCCGTAGCAGATGCGATACAGCTGGCGCTGGTTGAGCCGTTCATGCAGGCGCCAGCCGAGCCAGACGCCAAGCGGTGCGGCCGGCAGGCAGCAGGCCATCAGGATCCAGGTGCGGGCATCGGGCTGCGCCAGATACAGCCAGGGTCCGGCCTTCAGCGCATTGCCCACGGTGAAAAACAGACTCGTCGTGCCGGCATAGACCACTTTCGCCAGGCCCAGCGGCAGCAGATACATCGCCAGCGGTGGTCCGCCGGAATGCGCCACCATCGTGGTAATGCCGGCGGTGAAACCGGCCAGCAGGCCTTTCGCCGGTACGCGCGGCTGTTGCCGTACCTGGCCGCCGCTGCGGAACCACAGGCCGGCGAAGACCAGCGTGATCAGCGCCATCGCCACCTCGACGGCATGGCGGTTGAGGATACTCATCAGCCAGAAACCGCAGGCGATGCCGAGGGCTAGCATCGGCAGCAGCAGTTTGGCATCCGGCTTCGACCAGGTGCCGGGCCGCCAGTAGAAAAAGGCGACGATATCGATGGCGATGAACAGCGGTGCCAGCACGGCGCCGGCCGTGATCGGGTCCATCGCCAGCGAGAGCAGCGGAATGCCGACGATGGCAAAGCCGCCGCCAAAGGCGCCGCGCATGAAGGCGATCAGGAAAACGCCGGAGGCGGCGATGAGAAAGGGAAACAGATCAGGCAGCATGTTCCTTGTCACCCTCGGGCTTGACCCGAGGGTCCCATTTGTCCTGGCGCAAATAAACGGAATGGGATGCCCGGATCAAGTCCGGGCATGACGGCTTATGTCACGCCTCTCGCAGATCGACGGCAACCGGCGCGATCTGGTCGGCCAGATAGCGCGCCAGTTCGGCGCGGCTTTTCGGGCTGCGCAGGATTTTCTCATCCTGCGGATTGCTCAGGAAGCCCGTCTCGATCAGCACCGAGGGCAGTGCCGGCGAGCGCAGCACGGCGAAATTCGCCGCACGCATCGGATTCTCCAGCAGCAGCACGCGATTGCCGACGCCGGTGACGATGCGGCGCTTGGCCGCCAGTGAGGCGTTATGGCCGTGGCGGCGGGCCAGGTCGATCAGGATGGCGGCCGTCTGCCTGTCGGTGGCACCGGCATCGAAGCCATAGACGGCATCGACCCGGTTTTCGCGGTCGGCCAGGCGACGGGCGAAATCATCGGTCGCCTTGTCGGCGCGCGTATAGGCCGAGAGGCCGCGGGCGGCCCGGTTGGGCGCCGCATCGGCATGGATCGAGATGAACAGGTCGGCGTTCTTCTCATGGGCGAAGGCGACGCGGCTGGGCAACGGGATATAGCTGTCGCGGTCACGGGTGAGAAATACCTTGATATCGGGATGACCGGCCAGCATCTGGCGGATGCCCAGGCAGATCGACAGCGTGACATCCTTCTCCTCGGTACCGGTGACGCCGATGGCGCCCGGGTCGCGGCCGCCATGGCCGGGATCGAGGATGACAATGGCCGGCGGACGCGGCGGCAGTTTCGGTGCAGCTCCCGGTGCCGGCTTGCGACCGGGCAGCGGCACCTTCCGATCGGCGGCAGCCAGCCCCGAAGCCGGCAGGGCAGTGGTGCCGAGCAGGCCGAGCAGAGAGGTAAGGACGAGACGACGCGTATACATGACCGAAGCGTATGCCCACCGCGAATCGGCGACCGTTGGTGCGGACGATAGAGTCCACAGGACTCCCCCGCAACAAGATTGGCGCGTAAAGGGAGAACCTCAGTCTAGGCTGTCAGGAGATGGTGAAGGCTTCGTTAAGAGGCCCGGGGCGTCTCAATCGACCGTGTATTTGGCCCGCACGTCGTATTTGTTCGACTTGACCCAGCCCTCGATCAGTTTCTCAAGCGCCGAGTTGGGCTTTTCCGGCAGCACGATCTTCAGCTTCACATACTGGTCGCCGCGCTGGTCCGACGCCCCACCCTTGAGCGGAAAACCGCGCCCCTTGAGCCGCAGCGTGGTGCCCGAGCTGGCACCCTTGGGCACGCTCACCGCCACCATGCCGTCGATGGTCGGTACCGGAATCTTGGCGCCGAGGATGGCTTCGTCCAGCGTCAGCGGCAATTCCAGATGCAGGTCATCGCCCTGCCGGACAAAAAACGGATGCGGCTCGACGGTCACTTCGATCAGCGCATCGCCGGCTTCGCCCTTATTGCGGCCGGCATCGCCCTGGTGGCGCAGGCGGATCTGCTGGCCGTCGACCAGACCGGCCGGGATGGCGACATCGAGCTGCTTGCCATCGGGCATGGTGAGCCGGCGCTTGCAGCCGCGCGCGGCATCCAGGAAGCCGATCTTGAGATTGAAATGGCGGTCGGCCCCGCGCATCGGCCGGTTGGCATTGCGCGGACCGGCCCCCGCGGCGCCGCTACGGTTGCGCCGCATCTGGCCGAAGATCTCGTCGAAGATATCCTCGCCGCCGGCATGGGGATCGAAGCCGAAGCCACCGAAAGGACCGCCGGGGCCGGCGCCAGCACCGCCGCCGGCAGCCCCACCGGGGCGGAAACCGCCACCGCCAAAGCCGCGCGCCCGCGGCTGGCCCGAGGCATCGATTTCACCGCGATCATATTTGCCGCGTCTCTCGGCATCGCCCAGCAGATCATAGGCAGCGGAGATTTCCTTGAACCGCTCAGACGCCTTTTCGTTGCCCTGGTTGCGGTCGGGGTGGAATTCCTTGGCGAGTTTGCGATAGGCCTTGCGCAGGTCTTCCGCGCTTACACCGCGCGCCACGCCCAGCACTTGATAGGGATCACGCATCGCGGTGAGTCCTCATGGCCGTGAAACCGGTTCATCGGCCTTGCGGCCATTCTCCGGTTCAACCGGCTGGGTTTCGGGGGTTGCCGGTGAGCCCTCGAATATATCCGGAATCGAGACACCGCCACCGGAAGAAATCGCCGAGTAAATACGCCCGAACAACCAGGGGAAGCCTGTTTCCTGTGGCTTGTTGTCTGGCGCTGGCGCTGGCGCTGGCGCCGGCGCCGGGGCGGCGACCACAGCAGGCGGCTCGAACATGGCCGGCGACATTTCAGTCGGCGAGGCCAGTGCCGGAACCGGCACAGACTCCGTCACCGGGGCTGATGCTGGCGCGGCGGGCGGCGCAGCCGCGACCGGCGACGCACTGCTGCCGGCACTTTCGGTGCGCTCGTCGGCCGATACCGCGCGCGGTGCATCGGAGGGAGTCTGGGTCGGCGCCGTTGCGGCTGCCGCCTTTGTCGCATCGTCGCGGCGCATCACCAGCAGCGACAGACGCTCCAGCGCATCAGGCTGACCGGCCTTGGCGGCATTGTTGTACCAGCCGAGCGCCACCGCATCGTTTTTCTCGACACCCAGGCCGAGTTCATACATCAGGCCAAGATTATATTGCGCCACCGCATGGCCCTGCTTGGCGGCGGCTTCGAACCACTTGCGGGCTTCGGGGTAATCGATCGGCACGCCTTCGTCGCCCTGCAGATAGATGGCGGCAAGATTGGCCTGGGCCCGCGCAAAGCCGGTTTCCGCCGCCTTGCGGTACCACTGCATGGCCTGCGGCACATCCTTCTCGACGCCCTGCCCCCAGCGATAGAGATGGCCGACATTGCGCATCGCGGCCACATCGCCACGCTCGGCCAGCGGCAGCCAGGCGTCCAGGGCAGCCTTGTGGTCGCCGGCTTCATAGGCCCGCACGCCCTGGGCAAAATCGGCATGCGCGGCAGCCGGCGCAACAACCAGGGCCAGCCCGAACGCAGCGGCCAGCAGCGGGTGCGATGCACCCCACCTCCGATTGCTACGCCCGGCAGGGGTCATGCGATCAACCGTTGACGATCTTCCAGCTGCCGTCGGGCTGACGGCAGGCCGTACCATAGGCCTGTTCGGTCTTGCCGCTGACCGTCACCGACTGCTGGAACTCGCGGCAATAGGCGCCGTCTGCCGCCGTGCCTTCACGGGTGGGCGTCACAGTGCCGGAATTGCCGCTGTCGGGATTGCGCCACGAGATCGGCTGGCCGATCGGCGCAGTGGTGGCCTTCTGGCTGGCCTGCTCCATCTGGGCCTTGTCGGCCTTGTCGAGGGAGGAACCGATCTGGTTGCCGAGATAGGCGCCGGCCAGGGCGCCAGCGGCAACGCCGACCAGCTGGCCGGTGCCCTTGCCGAACTGGGCGCCAAGCACAGCACCGCCGATGCCGCCGAGCACGGTGCCGATATTCTCCTTGTTCATCTCCGGACCCTGGCCATTATTCTGGCAGGCGGCGAGGGCGAGGCTGCCGAGCAGCACGGGCACCAGCAGAACGCGCGAAACACGGGTGGTCATGACTATCCTCTTGGGTCAACCGAATCTGTATGCGCCGGGCCTCTCGGCCGGCGAATCCTTTACCTGACAGTATATTGGTGCGGTTAACACGGCTGCAAGGCGGGCCGAGACGATGGCTGGCGACAAAAAAGCCGGCCGAATCAGTGTCGGCCGGCTTTTTATGGTTATCAGAGCGTTGCGACTACGACTTGCCGAAGAGATCCAGCGTGGTCAGCAGCGGGTTCGGTTCGTCGGTCAGGCGCGAAGCATCGAACTGCTCCAAGCCGTTCGACTTCATGATCGAGCGGATGGTGCGGATGTAATCGGGGCCACGCACCGAATAGCGATGCAGCGTGCCGGCCAGCTGATAGCTGTCAGGCGTCGCATTGCGGTCACGCATGCCCGCGCGTTTGTCGCGGAACTCGCGGTAGCTGGTCTTGGAGTTCAGGTTGCGCATATAGGCGGCAACCGAATGCTCCAGGCTCTTGAAGCGCTGCACTTCGTAGGTTTCGCCATCGGGACGGTTTTCCGGCACCAGGCCGCTGCCCGGATTCCAGGTCCACATGCCAAAGACGGCATTGCCCATCAGCGCGAAACGCGAGGTGCCCCAGCCCGATTCTTCCACCGCCTGCGCCAGCGCCAGGGCCGGCGGCACGGCATCGACGCGGTTGAGCAGTTCGGCAGTGTCGACGTCATCGACACCATACTGTTCGGCCAGCTGTTCGAGCCAGCGCTGGTCACGCACGCTCAAGGTGGCCCCGAACTGGATGCGCTGGTGCAGCTGGGTCAGGCGTTCGCGATCAGCCGTGATGCGCTCATTCTCGCGCAGGATATGCGGCAGCATCACCTTCAGAAACGCGCGCTTGCGCTTCTCGGTCAGGTTGACGTCGGCGATATCGACCGGCAGCGAGGCGAGGAAAATGCGCGGCACTTCCACCTGGCCATTGGCATTGCGCAATTCGACCAGGTCGAAACCTTCCTGTTCGAAGCGACGCAGCATGGCATCGACGGTGCGGTCGGTATCGGCGCGCATCGCCGTGCGGTAAGGCGAAAGCTGGCGCACCTCGGCGATACGACGCGAGGCATCGGCGGCGCTCACCGCCGGCGCATCATTGGCTTTCTTGGCAACGCCGGCCGGATTGGCATCAGCCACGACGGCGCGCGGTTCGACCACCGAACGCCAGTCGAGCTGCGCAATCTGGCGCAGACGATCCCAGGCTTCATGTACGGATTCGCCCACCGAGAGATTCGAGGTGGCCTGCGCCACCTGCACCTCGGGAACATGCGAAAGCTGGCGGCTCGAAAGCCAACCCACCCCCACTCCGGAAACCAAGCCGACGGCCAGCAACAGGCCGAAACCGGCAAAAATCAGACGTACGTCCGATCCAATGGCAAGCAATCGCCGATCGCGATGTGCCGTCATGGGTCAAACCTCCACAGTTATCAGCGCCAGTCCCACGGCACAGCCGACACAACACGTCGGACTCTACCGGGCGCTGCCCTATGTGCGATCCCCCATCAGGAAACGCGGTGAACTACCGATAGTTCCGAAACGCCGGAACCGACGGAGACTCAAACGGCCCGTACTTCGGATACTTCGGGCACGTAATGCTTCAGCATGTTCTCAATGCCGTAGCGCAAGGTTGCCGTTGAACTGGGGCAACCGGAACAGGACCCCTGCATCTGCAGGAAAACGACTCCGCGCTCGAATCCGCGGAAAATGATGTCGCCGCCATCCTGGGCCACCGCGGGACGAACCCGCGTTTCGATCAATTCTTTAATCTGGACGACGATCTGGCTGTCGGCCGGATCGAAGGTCTCCTCGACATCCTGGCTGCCCGCCCCGGCATCCATGACCGGCAGGCCGGACATGAAATGCTCCATGATCGCGCCCAGCAGGGCCGGCTTCAGCTCGGTCCAGTCGCGGGCGTCGCCCTTGGTGACGGTGACAAAGTCAGATCCCAGGAAAATCCCCTCGACGCCCGACACCGCGAACAGGCGGGTGGCGAGCGGAGACACCTTGGCCGATTCGGCCTCGGTGAAGTCGACCGAGCCGCCGACAAAGGCCCCGCCCAGCACATCGCGGCCAGGGAGGAATTTGAGGGTCGCCGGGTTCGGCGTGGTTTCAGTCTGGATGAACATTCATTGGGTCTCGTAAGGTGGACTGGAAATTGGTCGCGGGGTCCGCAAATATCAAGGCTAAAGGCTGTGGCAAAACCATGGCCAAGACAGGAAATTGCGCAAACGGCGCAAGTTTTGGAAGATTTTAAACCGATGTGGATAAAATTGCAGGTTGTCCCCAGGGCTGTGGAGTGATGAGCGACCCGGTGGCCGGCGTGAAGCGCCTGCCCAGCTGGCCCGATTCGCGGCTTGTTCTCACTCCGGCCGCCCGCTGGCTGCTCGATCACGACGGCAAAGTGATGCCGATGACCGCGCTGTTCGATGGATTCTGCCGCCATCTGCTCGAGGAAGGCATCCCGCTGTTTCGGGTCACCACCGGCCTGCCCTCGATGCACCCATTGACCGCCACACGAGCCTTTGTCTGGCAGCGCGACCAGGGGGTAAAGATGGCCGAGCGCGGCCATGACGTGTTCCAGACCGACGAATACCTGAAAAGCCCGATCGCAGTGATCCATGAGGGGGCGGCCGCCATCCGCCGCCAGCTCGAACAGCCCGATGCCCCGATGGATTTCGGCATCCTGCCCGAGCTGAAGGCACTCGGGGTGACCGACTATCTGGTTCTGCCCATGCGGTTCACCCAGGGACCGGGCATGGGCAAGAAGGGCCAGAATGTCTCCTTCATGAGCTTCGCCACCGACCGGCCGGGCGGCTTCCGGCCCGAGGAACTCAGCTATCTGATGGAGCTGATGCCCCTGATCGCCCTGCGCATGGAGCTGGAGGCCGGCCGGCGCATGACCCACGACCTGTTGACCACCTATCTGGGCCAGAGTCCGGCCGAGCGGGTGCTGAAGGGCGATCTGCGGCGTGGCCAGGGCTACGAGGTGGAGGCGGCGATCTGGCTGTCGGACCTGCGCGGCTTCACGGCCTTTTCCGACCGCAACGAGACGGTCGAGGTGGTGGCGACGCTGGACCGCTATTTCGATGCCATGGCCGGTCCGATCCACGCCCATGGCGGCGAGGTGCTGAAATTCATCGGCGACGGTCTGCTGGCGATCTTCCGGGTCGAGGATGGCAGCACCCTGGAAGCCGCCTGCCGCCGCGCCCTGACCGCCGGCGAGGATGCCTTTGCCGGCCTGCATGAACTCAACCAGGGCCGTGCCATCGCCGGCGTGGCGCCACTCAAGGTCGGCCTCGGCCTGCATGTCGGCAAGGTGGTGTTCGGCAATATCGGCGCGCGCGACCGCCTCGACTTCACCGTGATCGGCCGCGCCGTTAACGAAGTGGCGCGGCTGGAAGCGCAGACCAAGGCCGTCGACCGGCCGCTGCTGGCTTCAGCGGCCTTTGCCGATGCAATCAATCGCGCCAGCGACGCCGCCTATCGGCTGGAATCGGTCGGCTTCCATGTCTTACGGGGCGTTCGCGAGCCGCAGGAGCTGTTCACCCTGCCGGCCGCGCGCCTCGCCGGCTACGAGTAATTCCCGATCACATCGGCTTGCAACCGCGAGATTTGCGATTGCCGCCGCCCGCATGGCGGTTCAGACTTGGCGCATGAACGCCACGCCGCAACAGCTGGTCGATGATGCGCGTCTCAGTCATGTGCTGTCCTGCTGGCAGCGCTGGCGCGGTGTTCAGCTCTGCCCGGCACGCGACGATATCGATCCCTTCGATCTCAAGCAGCTGCTGCCCAACATCTTCATGGTCGAGGCCATCGATGATGGCGCACGCTTCCGCTATGTGCTGACGGGCGTTGCCGTGCGCGAACAGCTTGGCTTCGAGCTGAGCCACCGCCATCTCGACGAGATCTTTACCGGCGAACAGCTCAACCGCGTGACCGCCAATTACCGCACCGTGATGACTGGCTATGGCCATTATGTGGTGCAGCACTGGAGCCAGCGCGGCAGGCCGATCATGCAGTTCCGCCGCCTGCTGCTGCCGCTGGCGGCTGATCGCACGCGTATCGATGCGGTGCTTGGCTTTGCGCTTTACGACCGGCTGCCCGGCCATGACGGTCGCCCGATCGACCACCTGCATGATCCGGTAACCACCACGGTGATCGCCGAGAATGTCATCGATCTTGCGATGGCTGAAGACGACTAGATCAGGGGGATCAGGTCAGGCGATCGATCTGCTCGTCGGTGAGCGCACCGGGAATCACGGTGATGGGGAATTTCAGATCGCCGGCCATCTGCCCGGCCAGCGCCGAGACCAGGGGACCCGGACCTTCGCTGCCCTTGCCCGGCGCGGCGGCCAGCACCAGCATGCGGATATCGGGATCTTCATCGACCAGCTTCAGCAGTTCATCCTTGGCGACGCCCTCGCGGATCACCAGTTCCGGCATCAGACCGGACTCCTGGTTGACCTGTTCGGCCAGCTTCTGCAGCAGATCCTCGGCGGCTTCATGGGCCTCGGAGCGCATCATCTCTGCAACCCCGGCCCATTGCTGGAAGTCCACCGGCTCGATCACGCGCAGCATCACCACGCCACAACGGAGGTTGCGGGCGCGCCGCGTGGCATAGCGCACGGCAACGCGCACCTCCGCCGTATCGTCGACGACGACCAGGAACTTGCTGCGGCGCCGCTGTTCGGCGGCCGATATCGGTTTGGCTTCACTCATGCGGGAGAGGTTGCCCTGCCGCCGGCCCGAAGGCAATGGCCGATACGATTGCGAGTCGCGCCTACTTCTGCAGGATGTTGATGATCTCGTAGATCTGGGTGCGGGATCGTTCGACGTAAAAGCCCATCGAGCCCAGATGGTTGGGCAGGATCATCGCATCCGGCTTGGCATTCCAAACCACCAGCGGCTTCAGGCCGGCACCGGCGGCAAACGAGGCCAGCATCTGATCCCAGGTGCCGGACAGTTCGCGATCGCGCACCAGGTTCGGATAATCCTGCTTCAGCTCGCGCAGGATCAGGTAATAGGCATAGAGCTGGCCCTTGACGCTGTAGAAAACGTCATCCGCCTCCCAGTCGACCAGCGTGTCGTTGCCTTCGCGGATGCGGCGGTCGAGCGCTGCAGAGGATGACCCGATATCCAGCGCGATACGCTCCAGCGTAGCCTGCAGGTTGTCGGCGCGGCGCTCGAACACCGCCTGGCCGGCACCGAGGCGCTGGTTATAGCTGAGCAGCGCCGACCGCGCCTTGCGATACTGGTCTTCCGATTTCGCCGTCGGCAGCAGGGAGGTGGAGAAATCGAAAATCCACTTGGTGCCGGAATACTGCAGCAAGCCGGCGGCTTCCTGCAGATCGCGATCAGTCTGGCTCGAGCCGCGCGTGCGGCCGATCTGGTCGACCATCTGAAAGGCGAAACGGCCCAGGGCATGGATCATGCCGAGCTGGTAGTTCGGCATATTGTCGAGCATCGAGCCCGGCATGAAGAACGGATCGTTGGCAACCCAGCCGTTGCGATTGACCTCGCGATCGATCAGGGCGGCCGCCATCGCCACCGTGCGGCTGCCGCCGGGTGGCAGATCAGCGGCCGGCACTTCGTAATCCATGCGGTCGTCGATCTTGTGGGCAATCAGCATGCCGACCGGGAAATACAGCCCGAACACCAGCACGACGGCGATCACGCTGGCCGGCAGCCAGCGGCTGCGCAGCCATGCAGTGAGGGCGGAGCGGGAAACCGTGTCGTTCATCATCGGGTGACAGCCACAAAAAGACGGCGGGCCCCTAATGTGGGCCCGCCGCCAGCCTCATTCAAGGTTGCGCGCTGCGATTACGGCCGCAAGAAGCCAACCGTATCGTACACTTCGGCAACAATCGGTGCCGAAAGTGCGCGCGCCTTCTCGCCGCCCTTGCGCAGGATGCCGTCGACATATCCCGGATCGGCGGTGAGCCGGCGCATCTCTGCGGTGATCGGGCCGAGCACGGAGACGGCGGTTTCGGTCAGCAGCTTCTTGAAGTCGCCAAAGCCCTTGCCGGCCGCGGCCGCCACCGCCTGTTCCAGCGTCTGGTCAGACAGCGCGGCATAGATGCCCATCAGGTTCTGCGCCTCCGGCCGGCCCTCCAGGCCGTCCACCGTTTCCGGCAGCAGCTCGGGATCGGTCTTTGCCCGTTTGATCTTGTCGGCGATCATGTCGGCGGTGTCGGTGAGATTAATGCGCGACTGGTCAGACGCATCCGACTTCGACATCTTTTTTGCGCCATCGCGCAAGCTCATCACGCGCGTGGCGGTGCCGAAGATCAGCGGCTCGGTCAGCGGGAAGAACTCCTTGCCGTAGTCATGATTGAACTTCTGCGCGATATCGCGCGTCAGTTCCAGATGCTGCTTCTGATCCTCGCCGACCGGTACATGGGTCGCCTTGTAGACCAGGATGTCTGCCGCCATGAGGGCCGGATACGCATAGAGGCCGAGCGAGGCATTCTCGCGGTCCTTGCCGGCCTTTTCCTTGAACTGCGTCATGCGGTTCATCCAGCCCATGCGGGCGACGCAGTTGAAAATCCAAGCTAGCGTGGCGTGATCGGGATTCTGGGACTGGTTGAACAGGATGTTCTTCTCGGGATCGATGCCCGAGGCGATCATGGCCGCGGCCAGTTCGCGCGTGCTGTGGCGCAGCTCGTCGGGATCGAGCAGGGACGCGGTGATCGCATGCATGTCGACCATGCAGAAGATGCACTCGTAGTCCTTCTGCAGCGCGACCCAGTTGCGCACCGCGCCGAGATAGTTGCCGAGATGGAGGTTTCCGGTGGGCTGGATGCCCGAGAAGATGCGCCGTTGGAAGGCCATGCAATGTCCCTTGGACGATGGGGCGGTGGAAGGCCCCGATGGTGGGAAAAGAAAATCGAGCGCGGTTATCGCCGGGCTGCCCGGCAACGTCAATGGCCGGCAGAGTCGTCAGCGTCAGGTCAGCTGCGCCGCAGGATCGCCTTCCATTCGCCCGGCCGGGTGGCGCCCAGCAAGATCGTGCTGAACAGATAGACCAGCAGGCCGCTGCCGACCAGGACGACCAGGGCCGAGACCCGCAGCCAGAACCCGCCGGCATACCACTCAGGCAGCGCGAAGCGATCCAGCAGCACCAGCAGCACGCCCATCGCCGCGGCAGAGACCAGAATCAGGGGCGCCCGCTGTTTCAGGCGGTCATCGGCCTGCCAGTGGCCGCGCCGGTGCAGCGTGATCAGCAGCAGCAGGGTGTTCACATTGGCCGCCACCGCGGTTGCCAGCGCCAGCCCGGCATGGGCGAGGACCGGCAGCAGCGCCAGGCTGAGGCCGACATTCACCGCGATCGTCACCAGGGCGAGCTTGACCGGCGTCTTGGTATCCTGGCGTGCATGGAAGCTGGGGGTCAGGGTGCGCGACAGCACGAAGCCCGGCAGGCCGAAGGCATAGGCAAACAGCGTGCTGGCGGTTTCACGTGCCGTGGCCAGATCGAATTCACCGCGCTGAAACAGGATCGAGACAATGGGGAACGGGATCACCAGCAGGGCGATGCAGGATGGCATTGCCAGCAGCAGACCGAATTCCATCGCGCGGTTCTGCGTGTAGCGCGCCGCCGCGTGATTGTCGCGCGCCAGCTGGCCGGCCAGGGTGGGCAGCAGGGCGGTGGCAATGGCAGCCCCCACCACGCCGACGGTGAGCTGGTTGATGCGGTCGGCATAAAACAGATACGACACCGCGCCCGCCGGCAGTAAGGAGGCCAGGATCAATCCGACCACGAGGTTGACCTGCGTGGCCCCGGCACCCAATGCCGCCGGCAATACCAGACGAAACAGCCGGCGGACCTTGTCGTTGATCAAGGGGCGGCGCAGCCGCAGGCTGAGGCCCGCGCGCCGCACATCCCAGGCGAGCCAGAGGAATTGCAGGATACCGCCGATGAGGGTCGACCAGGCCAGCGCATAGCCGGCATTGGGCGTATAGGGCGTCAGCCACAGCATGCCGGCGATCATCACCAGATTCAGCATGATCGGCGTCGCCGCCATGGCGAAGAAGCGGCCAAAGCAGTTCAGGATTGCGCCGTAAAGCGAGGCCAGGCTGATAAATAGCAGGTAGGGGAAGGTGATGATGGTGAGCGAGACCGACAGCGGGAAGCGCACGGCGTCGTTGGCAAAGCCCGGCGCCAAAACCAGGATCACCAGCGGCATGGCGATCTGCGCCACCAGGGTGAAGGCCAGCGTGGTGACCAGCAGCAGCGACAGGGCACGCTCGGCAAAATGCTGGGCGGCGGCACGACCTTCCTTGGCCTCGGTGCGACTGAACAGTGGCAGGAAGCCGGCGGTAAAGGCGCCTTCGGCAAACAGCGAGCGGAAGAAATTGGGCAGCCGCAGGCTGACGAAGAAGGCATCCGCCACCGGACCGGCGCCCAGATAGCGCGCAATCAGCAGGTCGCGCACGAATCCCGCGACACGGCTGATCATGGTCAGACCGCCGACAGTGGCAATGGCGCGGAAGAGGGACATCGGTGGGCGGCTAGGTTCCAGGGGCGCCGCGAGTATAGGGAAGTCGTTACAGCCGCACCACTATTCCGCCGTCAGACCACCGTGCCGGGCATCACACCCTCGGGAGGCGGGTGCGGCTTATGCCGCCTTCGCGGTCTTGGCAGCCGCGGCCGGTTTATCCTCGACCGGGCTGATCTGCTTCATCAGCAGTTTTTCGATCTGCTGCAGCCGGCGCTTGTCGGTCAGCTTCATGCCGGTCAGATCCTGCAGATAGAATACGTCCACCGCACGCTCGCCATAGGTGGCGATATGGGCCGAGCCGATGGTGAGGTTGAGGTCGTAGAGGCCGCGGGTGACGTCATAGAGGAAGCCCGGGCGGTCACGGCCATTCACCTCGACCACGGTGTAGCGGTTGGACGCCTGGTTATCGATCAGCACACGCGGCGCCACCTTGAACACACGGGTGCGGCTGGGCATGCCGGGCTTTTCCAAGGCGATAGCCGAGCGCAGCTTCAGGTCGCCCGACAGCGCGCGCTCGATGGCGGTGCTCAGCTTCTTGATGCGGTCCGGCTTGTCGAAGGCGCCGCCCTCGGTGTCCTGGATATAGAAACTGTCCAGCGCCATGCCGTCATTGGTGGTGAAGATCTTGGCATCAACGATATTGGCGCCGGTCGCCGCCATGGCGCCGGCGACACGGGCGAACAGGCCCGGATGGTCGGGCGCATAGAGCGTGAATTCAGTGACCGAGCGGAAGGTGTCAGGTCGCGTCGCCGTGGTCAGCGTGCGCTTGGCCGCATCGGCTTCGCGCATCAGCCGCGCATGGCGCAGGATCACATCCACATCGTTCGAGTACCAGTAATTCTCGTAATGCCGCTTGAGCAGGCGATCGATCTCGGCCTTGCTCCAGTCGCTCAATTGCGCGCGCACCTTCTCCTTGGTTTCGGCGATGCGCTGATCGCGGCCACGGCCGGCAAAGCCGCCCGAGAGATATTCCTCGGCGCGGTAATACAACTCGCGCAACAGCTGGCCCTTCCAGCCGTTCCAGATCGTCGGCCCGACGGCGCGGATATCGGCAACCGTGAGGCAGAGCAGCAGACGCAGGCGCTCCGGGCTCTGCACCAGCTGGGCGAAGTCGACCACTGTCTTGGGATCGGCAATGTCACGCTTGAAGGCCGTGGCCGACATGGCGAGATGCCAGCGCACCAACCAGCCGACGGTTTCGGTTTCCGCCGGCGTCAGGCCAAAGCGCGGCCCGAGTTTCTCGGCCACCTTCTCGCCCAGCATCGAATGGTCGCCGCCCCGGCCCTTGGCGATGTCATGCAGCAGCACGGCGACATAGAGCACGCGGCGCGACAGCACCTCCTTGATCACATTCACGGATAAGGGGTGATCTTCCTTCAGCGCGCCGCTTTCGATGCGCGACAGGATGCCGATGGCGCGGATGGTATGCTCGTCCACAGTATAGGTGTGGTACATGTCATGCTGGGTCTGCGCCACCACGCGGCCGAAATCGGGCACGAAGCGGCCGAACACGCCGGCCTCGTTCAGGCGCCGCAGGGTGGTTTCCGGATCCTGCTTCGAGCACAGCATGTCCATGAAGAGCTGGTTGGCACCCGGGTCATTGCGGATCTTGCCATCCAGCAGCTTGAGATGGCGCCGCACCAGGCGCAGCGCCTCGGGATGGATATCCAGCCCCTGCTCCTGCGCCAGATGAAACAGCCGCAGCATCTTCACCGGCTGTTTCTCGAACATCGTCTCGCTGCCGACATTCACCCGGCCGCCGGCGATCTCGAAGCCATCGATGGTCTTGGGCCGTTTGATCTTGGCCTTGATCGCCGCCAGCGGTTTTTTCTTCTTGTGGCGCTCTTCCAGTGCGGCGGCGAAGATGCGCGTCAGATCGCCCACTTCCTTGGCGATCAGATAATACTTCTTCATGAAGCGTTCGACATCGCTGCGGCCCGGCCGGTCGGCATAGCCCATCGCCTTGGCGATCTCGACCTGCATGTCGAAGGTGAGCCGCTCTTCGGCGCGGTTGGCCAGGTAATGCAGATGAATGCGCACGGTCCACAGGTATTCCATCGCCTGCACGAAGCGGCGCTGTTCTTCCGCATGCAGCAGGCCGCGCACCACCAGTTCGGCACTGTCCTCGATGCCGTAGACATATTTGGTGATCCAGACCAGCGTGTGCAGGTCGCGCAGGCCGCCCTTCCCTTCCTTCACATTGGGTTCGACCACGTAGCGCGAGTCGCCCATGCGGCGATGGCGCTCGTCGCGCTCGGCCAGTTTCTTCTCGATGAAATCGGGGCCGGTCTTGGCCACCACATCGGTCTGGAAGCGCGCCTTCAGCTGCGCCGCCAGATCCTGATCACCCCAGATCCAGCGCTGTTCCAGGATGGCGGTGCGGATGGTGACGTCGCTCAGCGAGAGCCGGATGCATTCATCCACCGAGCGCGTGGCATGACCGACCTTGAGGCCGAGATCCCACAGCAGGTAGAGCATGAACTCCACCACCTGCTCGCCCCAGGGGGTCTGCTTGTAGGGGAACAGGAACAGCAGATCGACATCGGAAAACGGTGCCATCTCGCCGCGGCCATAGCCGCCGACGGCGACAATCGACAGCTTCTCGGCCGCGGTCGGATTCGGCAGGCGATAGACCCGGTTGACCGTGAAGTCATGTACCAGGCGGATCACCTGGTCGATCAGGAAGGCAAAGGACTGCCGGGTGGCCATCGCCGCGGTGCCGGCCTGGAAGCGCTGGTGGATCACCTGCCGCCCCTGGGCCAGCGCTGCCTTCAGCAGCACCAGCGCCTGGGCGCGCTGCTCGGCACTGCCGGGCGCGCCCAGCGCATCGAGCTGCAGGGTCAGCGACTTGCGGTCGATGATCGCACGGGGATCGGCTATCAGCGGGCGGACGGACATGGTGCTCTATATATAGCGATCCGATGCCATATCGCTACTGAACCTGCGCTTAAACCGACTGGAAATTCACCATGCCGCCGCCATCGATCACCATGGTCTGCCCGGTCATGAAACTGCCGGCGGCGGAGCTTAGGAAAACCGCCGCCCCGGCGATCTCGTCCGGCTCGCCCACCCGGCGCAGCGCATAGCCCTTGGTCGCCTTCTTGGCGATCTCCGGGTTCTCCCAGAGTGCACGTGCGAAGTCGGTCTTGATCAGGCCCGGCGCGATGCAGTTGGCGCGCACATTCTGCGGCCCCCATTCGACCGCCAGGTTGCGGGCCAACTGCATGTCGGCGGCCTTGGAGATGGCATAGGCGCCCAGCGTGTTGGAGCCGAACAGGCCGCCCACCGAGGAGATGATGATGATGGCACCATTGCCACGCTCGGCCATGCCCGGCGCCACCATGTTGCACAGCCAGTGGTTCGACTTGATGTTGACATCCATCACCTTGTCGAAGGCATCGTCGGGGATGTCCTTCGACGGGCCGAAATAGGGATTCACCGCCGCATTGCAGACCAGCACGTCGATCCTGCCCCACTGCTTCACCGTGGCATCGACGAGTGCCTGCAGCTGTGCCTTGTCCGAGACATTGCAGGGCACGACAATCGCTTCGCCGCCTGCGGTTTTGATCTCCGCCGCCACCTTTTCGCAGGCCTCGGCCTTGCGGCTGGTCACCACCACCTTCGCGCCATGCTGCGCCATGCGCAAGGCAATCGCGCGGCCGATGCCGCGGCTTGAACCGGTGATGACGGCGACCTTGCCGGAAAGATCGAACAGCGTGTCGGACATGTTGGCGTTTCCTGCGTTTCTGATTGGCGATGCAGCTTAAACACGGCGCCCGTCCTATGGGAACTGCCGGCCGATACACCTATATATCTGCGATGATGAAACGCCTGGCCTGCCTGCTTTTGCTTGCCGTTGCGGCAGCCTGTTCTACGCCAACGACACCGCCGCCGCCCCGTGTGGCGGTGTGGCAGGGCGACAGCACCGGCCTGCTGTTCATGCGCGTGATCGCCACGGATGCCCTGCGCGATGCCCGGCTGACCACGCCCGATGGCCAGAAGATCCTGGCCCAGCGCATCAGCCAGCCTGAACCGGCATCCAGCGGCAGTGGCGAGGGCTGGGGCCGGCCCAGCGTGGGCGTCGGCGGTTCGGCCGGCTCCAGTGGCGGTTTCGGCACCGGCATCGGCCTCAGTTTCCCCATTGGCGGTGGCGGCGGTCGTGCCAGTGGGCAATCCACCCAGGTGGAATTCGCCCTCGATCCGGCCCTGCTGGCACAATACCGTGCCCGGCCCGGCGACTGGCTACTGGAGCTGAATTTCGGCAGCCGGGTCAGCACCCTGGCCGCGCCGCCGTTGCCGTGAACGGCCTTAAGCGCCGGACAGCCTAGGTAAAAGCTGCCGCCAGGCCATCGCTGCCCCATCAGGAAGTACGGGAAATCCGCCATTTTAACCATGGCACGCGGCTTGCTCCGTCCGGATCAGGAAAATGATGTCCGGGACAGGAGTTGCCGTCATGGGAATTGCGTTGCTGTCGTTGCGCCAGGCCGAAAAGGTCGAACCCCAGCTCAAGGCCGCCATCAAGGCCGTGCCGCTGGCCCAGAAAGCCCTGGCCCAGGCCGCCACTGCAGCCGCGCCCAAGCCCAAGACCCTGGCCGAAGCCGGCCTGAGTGCCCGCGAGCGTCTGGCGCTGCGTGAGGGGCCGGCCGAGGCCGTCGCCGCCGCCCTGAACGCCCGCCAGTATGTGCAGCAGATCGTCGCCAAGGAGCGCGAGGTCACCCGCGCCCAGATGGTCTGGGCGCTGGGTCGCATCGAGCCGAATGAAATCGACAACATGCTGCGCTCGCTGGCCAAGATGCGCGGCCGTTACGCCACCCTGGTGCTGGAATATGCGCAGAACGAGCGCCCGATCGGCACGGTCGCGCTGGAAGAGCTGCGTGGCCTGCGCGTACGGATCGAGGAATTCGAACGCGGCCTGGAAACCATCAAGACCGCCATCCTGGACGGCACCGCGGAAGTGGCCGGCGTCAAGGTCGCCCAGCTGTAAACGGGATCAGGCGCCGCGCCGGCGCCGGTTCAGCGCCGCGCGTCGAGCGCGAGGCGGAGCGCCAGTGCGGCAAACACGCCGCCCAGCAGACGGTTCTGCCAGCGCACGAAACCCGGTCGTGCGCCGAGGAATTCACCCAGCCGTCCTGCCGCCAGAATGATCGCGCCATTGACGATGCCGCCCGCCACATTCAGCACGCTCGCCAGGATCAGCGCCTGCGCCACCGCGGTATCGGGATCGGGCCGCATGAACTGCGGAAACAGCGCGAGAAAGAACAGCGCCACTTTCGGATTGAGGATATTGGTGAGCAGGCCCTGACGGAACAGTGCCAGCAGCGGCACGGCCGGCGCATCGCCGGCCGGCGGCTGGAAGCCACCACTGCCGCGCAGCGCCTGCACCGCCAGATACAGCAGATAGGCCGCACCAGCCCAGCGGATGATCTCGAACATCACCGGCGCCAGCAGCAGCACGCCGCTCAATGACAGGCCGGCAATCACCGCGTGGAAATAACAGCCAGCGCTGATGCCACCGAGCGTGACGAAGCCAGCAACGCGGCCCTGCGCCACGCTGCGCGTCATGATCAGCAGCATGTCGGGACCAGGCGTGACCACCAGCGCAAAGGCGGCGATAGTGAAAGTAAGCAGTGTGGCGAGATCCATCATTGGCGCGAACTCCTGTCAGCGCCGATGATGCTGGGACACCGTGATTCGATCAACCGACCGGCAGCACAAAATCATAGCGCGCGATGGCCTGGTCCTGATCACCCGCCACGCTGAGCAGCAGGCGCCGGTCAAAGATCCGGTCGCGCGCGTTGCCGGCTTCGCCGGGGAAATACAGCTGCGTGGTGAGAATGTCGCTGCGCGGCGGCTGCAACTTCACATGCATATGGCGGGTGCGGCCCGGATACAGGCCCGGCACGATGGTCTCGAACTGCCAACGCCCCTGTGCATCGGTGAACTGATGGCCGCGCAGGCGATAGCCGGTGTTGTCATACTGGCCGGCGGCATCGGCATGCCACAGATCGACCAGCACGTTGGGCAGCGGCCGGCAGTTGCGGCCCAGCACCAGGCCGCCGACACGCAGGCGGGTGCCCGTCATGCCGGCCTCCAGCAGGCTGGCCCGCAGCGGCGACTGCGGCTTGAAATACGGCCCCTCGGTCTGTTCGGGTGTCACGCCATGGTCGTCGCCGCAGGCCGGGGTCGGCTCGAGCAGCCGTTGCTGGGCCTGGGCCGGCACATGGGCCGCAAAGGGCAGGCTGCCGAGCAGGGCGGCCTGCAGCAGCAGGGCGCGGCGGGATTTCATCATGATGCTCCTGAAGATGGGGGTGGCGGAGGATTTGGCCAGCTTCACGGCCCAGCATCAGCCAACCTGCGCCGCGGGACAGGCCGGAACAGCCGGTTTGTGGCCACCGTCACAGCCGGAGGCCGGTTTGGATTTGACTTAACGAACGGTCGTTCGTAATATTTTGACCATGAGCAAAGGACAGCAAACCCGTGCCGCCATCCTGACCGAGGCCCTCCGCGCCGCCAGCGTTGAGGGCTTTCAGGGCATCTCGATCGGCATGCTGGCCGACCGGCTGAAGATGTCGAAATCCGGCCTGTTTGCCCATTTCGGCTCGAAGGAAGAGCTGGAAATGGCCTTGCTGGACGAGGCCGCCCAGCGGTTCATGGACACGGTATGGCAGCCGGCGATGAAGGCCCCCCGTGGGCGGCCGCGCATCGAGGTGCTGTTCAAATCCTGGCTCGGCTGGAGCCTGAATCATGAGGATCTGCCGGGTGGCTGCCTATTTGTGGCGCTGGCGGTGGAAGTGGACGACAAGCCCGGTCCGGTGCGCGACCATCTGGCCGAGATGCAGGGCCAGTGGCAGTCGATGCTGACGCGCAGTGCCCAGATTGCGGTTCAGGAAGGGCATTTCCGCGCCGATCTCGACCCCAAGCAGTTTGCCTACGATCTCCAGGGCATTTTCCTGGCGATGAATTATTACCGCCGCCTGCTGCGTGACGGGTCGGCCGTCGACCGCGCCGAAGACAGTTTCCGCAGCCTGATTGCCCGTGCCCTGCCTCTTCACTGACAGGTTTTGACACCGGTACACGTTAGTCTTTGCGTTAATCCCCCAGACCAAACAACAAAAAGAGCCTCCCCATGACGACCACCGCCCCCTCCGCCCCGCAGACCCTGCTAAAAAAGCACGATCGTTCTGACGCACTGCAGCACGCCCGCCGCCTGCAGCCGACCGGCGAACGGCCGGCCTGGCTCGGGCCCCGCCCGGTGCTCAGCCCGACCAAAGCCGAACTCGGCTGGCTGAATGGCGTGAACGAACCTGCCGTGTTCGATGGGCTCGATGCGCCCTGGTGGCAGCTGACTCTGCCGGCGCTGAACAGCCTGGTGGAAACCTGGATCGAGCGCGCCCGCATCCGGCGCGATCTCACCAAGGTGGATGCCCGCAGCTTGCGCGATGCCGGCATCTCGCCCGGCGCCGCAGCTTTCGAAGCCGCGCAGCATTTCTGGCAGGCGCCGATCGAGCTGCGCGATTATCCGGCCGACAAGGCCAGCGCTTAATCACACGCCGATTTCATCCTGCGGCATCTTCGAGATGCCGCAGGATGTATTGATCCGCTGCGGCCCGCTCCCTAGACTGTCGGTCCGACAATCCGACCGACAGTCATAAGTCGGCGCAGGGAGGATCATAATGCAGAAGCGTGCCGGCACCGATGGTGCCGACAAGGGCGTTCGCGCCGACATTACAGCTGCGCCGGACATTTCTGCTGCCGACCGCATGGTCGAAGAGCTGGCCTATCGCATTCTGCCCGGCTGGCTGCAGGCTGCCTTCGGCACCCTGACCCTGGCGGTGATGGTGCTGGTGCTGAACCAGCAGTTCAACCTGCATCTGTTCGGCATCACGCTGGTCGAGAACCGCTATCTCTTCCTGCTCGCCGCCGCCACCCTGCCGCTGGTCTTCCTCGCCTATCCCTGGCATCCGCGCGTGATGCGCTCAGCCGCCTGGCTCGGCTTCGATGTGCTGCTCAGCCTTGTCACCATGGCGGCGCTGTTCTGGTTCTCCTGGAAGGCGGAAGCCATTCTGGGCGAAGGCTGGGAATTCGCTGCACCGGCGATGGCGAAAATCCTCGGCGCGCTGCTATGGGTGCTGATCCTGGAAGCGCTGCGCCGCACCGGCGGCACGCCGATCTTCATCATCGTCACCATCGTCTCGCTCTATCCGGTGGTGGCCGGCAAGCTGCCCAGTCCGCTGAACGGCATCGACCAGCCGCTGGATGACACGCTGGCCTATCACATCGTCTCGGCCGAAAGCGCCTTCGGCATTCCGATGCGGGCCTTTGGCGAGATCGTCATCGGCTTCATCGTCTTCGGCGTGGCGCTGAACCACACCGGCGGCGGCAAATTCTTCAATGACATCGCCTTCGCGCTGGTTGGCCGCTGGCGCGGCGGCGCCGCCCAGGTCGGCGTGATTTCCTCGGCCTTGCAGGGCTCGATTTCCGGCAGCGTGATTTCCAACGTGATCTCGTCCGGCGTCGTCACCATACCGGCGATGAAACGCACCGGCTTCCGCGCCGACTATGCCGGCGGCGTCGAGGCCGTGGCGTCTACCGGCGCCGTGCTGATGCCGCCGGTGATGGGCTCCACCGCCTTCGTGATGGCAAGCTTCCTCGGCATCTCCTATGGCGAGATCGCGCTGGCCGCCGCGGTGCCGGCGCTGCTGTTCTATTTCGGTCTTGCCATGCAGATCGATGCCTATGCCGCCCGCCTCGGGCTGAGAGGCATGAAGCAGGAGGAACTGCCGTCGCTGAAGCAGACGCTGAAAGACGGCTGGCTGTATATCCTCGTCTTCGCCGTGCTGGTCTGGCTGATGATCAACGAACAGCAGGAGGCCACGGCGCCCTTCGTGGCCACCGCGCTGCTGCTGGTGATCAACCAGATCCTGCCGAAGAACCGCCTGAGCTGGAAAAGCCTGGTCGAGCTGGTGCTGGCCACTGGCCGCGCGCTGGCCGAACTGGTGGCAATCCTCGCCGGTGTCGGCTTCATCATCGGCGCCTTCTCGGTCACCGGCCTGGCCGGCACGCTGGCCAACGATCTGGTCTACATCGCCGGCGACAAGCCGATCGTGCTGCTGCTGATGGGCGCCGTCACCAGCTTCATCTTCGGCATGGGAATGACGGTGACGGCCTGCTACATCTTCCTCGCCATCGTGCTGGCACCGCCGCTGGTCAAGGCCGGCCTCGATCCGCTCGCCGTGCATCTGTTCATCATGTACTGGGGCATGATCTCCTTCATCACGCCGCCGGTGGCGCTGGCCACCTTTGCTGCGGCACCGCTCGCCCGCGCCTCGCCGTTCAAGATCGGCTTCCAGGCGATGCGGCTCGGCGCCGTCATCTACATCGTGCCGTTCTTCTTCGCGCTCAACCCGGCGCTGATCCTGAAAGGCGACCCGATGGAAGTGGTGTCGGTGATCGTCACCGCCTTCATCGGCGTGGGACTGATCGCGGCTGCGATCCAGGGCTGGCTGATCGGTGCCGGCCGCCTGGACGGCACATGGCTGCGCCTGCTGGCGCGCATCATGCTGGCGCTCGGCGGTCTCGCACTTGCAGCACCGGGCGGCAACCTGATCCCGATCAGCAACATGTTACTGGCGGTGATCGGCGCGGCGCTCGCGCTGGGCGCTTTCCTGTTGCTCAAACTCAGTAACCGCGACACACTCAACGCATAAACAAGACATAAACGGGAGGACTACAATGCGTCACTATACTTATGCCCTGCTCGGTGCTGTCGCCGGATTGGCCCTGTCTGCATCGGCCTTCGCGCAGAAACTGCCCGACCAGCTGACCTGGACGGCCTATGACGTCGGCTCCGGCGGCTACAACCAGGCGGTTGCCGTTGGCAATGCGCTCAAGAACAAGCAGAACATCACGCTGCGCGTGCTGCCCGGCAAGAATGACGTATCGCGCACTGTGCCGCTGCGCGAGGGCAAGGTGCCCTTCTCGGCGAATGGTGTCGGCGGCACCTATATGGCGCAGGAAGCCGTCTATGAATTCGGTGCCAAGGAATGGGGCCCGCAGCCGGTGCGCACCCTGCTGCTGAACAATTCCGATGCCCTGCTCACCATCGTCGCCGCCAAGGATACCGGCGTGAAGACCATGGCCGATCTGAAGGGCAAGCGCGTAGCCTGGGTGATCGGCGCGCCGTCGCTGAACCAGAACATCACCGCGCTGCTGGCCTATGCCAACCTGACCTGGAACGATGTGCAGAAGGTCGAGTTCGGCGGCTTCGGCCAGGCCATGCAGGGCATCATCAACGGCCAGGTCGATGCGGCTTTCTCGTCCACCATCTCCGGCCCGGTCTACCAGCTCGCCTCCAGCCCGCGCGGCGTCGCCTATCCGACCGTGCCGCACGGCGACAAGGCCGGCTGGGAGCGCCTGAAGGCCAAGGCGCCGTTCTTCGTGCCCTTCATGGGCGCCGAGGGCGCCGAGATGAGCGCCGCCAAGAAGGTGGAGGCCGCCACCTATCCCTATCCGGTGCTGATGACCTACGACAATATCGATGCCGGCTTGGTCTATGCGATGACCAAGGCGATGGTCGAACTGTTCGGCGACTACAAGGATGCCGCACCCGGCAACAATGGCTGGGATATCAAGCGCCAGGTGTTCGACTGGGTGGTGCCGGTGCATGAGGGCGCCATCAAGTACTTCAAGGAAATCGGCGTCTGGAAGCCGGAATTCGACAAGGCCAATGCCGCCCTGGTCGAGCGCCAGAAGACCCTGGCCGCAGCCTGGGCCGTCCATAGCAAGGCGAGCCATGCCGATGACGCCGCTTTCATGAAGGCCTGGCAGAAGACCCGCGCCGATGCGCTGGTCAAGGCCAAGATGGATGTGTTCCTGACCGAGTGGTAATCACTCGGACGGATGCTAGACTACAGCGGCCCGCCCTCACCGGCGGGCCGTTTCCATTCCGGGAGCCGTCATGCCTGCCATCGCCATCCTGCCATCCGTCAATCTCGACCGCACGGCAGCCTTCTACCGCCGCTTGGGATTCGAGCGGCAGAACCGCTATCCCGATTATCTGGTGGTGGTGCGCGACGACTTCGAACTGCATTTCGCCGATTGCAGCGGGGCCGCACCGATCCTGTTGGATCCGAAGAACAGCGTGTCGGCCTGTTATTTCCGCTGTAGCGATGCCGATATCCTGCATCGCGAATGGCAGCCGCTCGGTCTGCCGCGCTTCAGCGCCATAGAGGGCAAGCCCTGGGGCCTGCGCGAATTCCATTTCGTCGATCCCGACGGCAACCTGATCCGTGTCGGCCATCCGCTGGCTTGAATTTTGCGCAATTGCAGCGGGACAATTCCGCGCTTTCAAAGCCGCCCGCTGTCGGCTTAGGCTGCGCCCATGCCCGATGATCTGATGCTGCAGCATGTCCGCCGTTTCGGCCGTTACAACCAGTGGGCCAACCGGCGCCTCTATGAAGCCTGCGGCACGCTGCCGGCGGCGGAGTTCAGCGCGCCGCGACCGAGTTTTTTCGGCAGCATCATGGCGACGCTGAATCACATCCTGGTCGGCGACAGCATCTGGCTCGGCCGCTTCACCGGCAACCCGCCGCCCGGCGTCACCCGGCTCGACCAGATCCTGCATGCGGAGTTTGCGCCGCTGCATGCCGCCCGCGAGGCGAAGGATGCCGAGATCATCGCCTTTTGTGACTCTCTGACAGAGGCTGGCATCAGCGCCAGCTTCTCCTATGCCAACATGCGCGGTGAGCGCTTCACCGATCCGCTGTTCCCGCCGCTGATGCATTTTTTCAACCACCAGACCCATCATCGCGGCCAGGTGCATGGCCTGCTGAGTCATGCCGGCATCAGCCCGCCGGAACTCGACATGATCTATTTCCTGCGCGCGGCGCGTTAGCCTTCGACCGGCGTGAAGATCTGCGCAATCAGCAGCGTGGCCACCGCGCCATCGGCGCCCACCACCGGCAGCAGCAAAAATTCCACCGTGAACAGCCGGCCGTCGATATCGCGGTCGATACGGGCGTGGATCGCCTTGCGCGTCTGCACCACCAGGTCGCAGGCCCGCAGCGCCTGCATGGCGAATTCCGATTCCGGATGCTGGTCCATATACATGCCGGCCGGATCGACCTGCAGATGCGCGATGAAATGGTGGCCGACACTGCGATAGCGATAGCGCCGGCGCTCGGGCCCCGGCTCGACATCGACGATTACCAGCATGCCATCCAGATAGCCATGGCGCTGCGGGTCGAGGAACTCCACGCCCGGCAGGACGTCATCGCGCGCCGCCTGCTGCCAGTCGCGGTAGAGCCGGTTGAGCCGCAGGGTTTCCAGCTGCTCGCCTGCGGCCAGGGTGGTGAAATTGGCGCCGCTGCTGGTGAAGGTCATGGTCGCGTCATCCTGACTGTCGCGCGCCGTAAGGCAGGCGCGGCGCATCGGCCGGATAGAGCTGGGCGATCACCAGACGGTCGATGACGCCATTCTCGTCACCGACCAGCGGCAGAAGCAAGTATTCCAACGCATAGCGTTTGCCGTCGATCCGGCGTGCCGCTGTGATATGCACCGGCTGGCGCGCGTCGACAGCGAGGCGGCAGGCCAGCGGGCCGCTGGCGGCTACGGTGGGGTCGTCATGCTCATCCATCCATAAGCCGGTGGAATCACGCCCGCGCCGCGCCACCACATCGGTGCCGATCAGCCGGTAGTGGAAGCGCGTGATGTCTGCCAGCGGTCGCTCAACGCCAACGATCAGCAGCTGGCCGAGCAGATAGCTCAGCTTGGCTGGGTCGATGAAAGCATGGCCGGGCAGACTGCCGTCGGCGGGCGTCGCGGCAATCCAGTCGGCATGCAGGCGACGCAGCAGCGGATGCGCGAGCCGGGCGGGCGAATCAAGGATGCCGTACCGCAGCTCCCGGACCCTGTCCGCCATCGCCGCCCTCCCCTAGAGCCGGGCGTAGTCGATCGGACCGTGCCGGTCGAGCGGTGTGCCGCCATCGGGCATCGGGTATTTCAGGCCCGCCGCGCAGTTCCACAGCACCACGCGATCAGTGGGCTTCACCCGACCGGCAGCCAGGGCCTGTTTGTAGGCGGCATAGGTGGCCGCACCTTCGGGGCACATCAGGAAACCTTCCTGCTTCGCCACCTCATCAAGGGCTGCCGTGATGGCGGCGTCTTCCACCGCCATGGCGAAGCCGCCGGAATTGCGCACGGCATCGAGGATGAGGAAATCCCCAATCGCGGCCGGCACGCGGATGCCAGCGGCCACCGTATGTGCATTCTCCCAGAGCTTGGCATGGCGTTCGTTGCCCTCGAACGCGCGCACGATCGGCGCACAGCCCGCCGCCTGCACCGCGATCATCTTCGGGCGTTTGCTGCCGATGAAGCCGATGGCCTCCAGTTCCTCAAACGCCTTCCACATGCCGATCAGCCCGGTGCCGCCGCCGGTGGGATAGAAGATCGCATCGGGCAGGTCCCAGCCGAGCTGTTCGGCCAGTTCCAGTCCCATGGTTTTCTTGCCCTCGATGCGATAGGGCTCTTTCAATGTCGAGGTATCGAACCAGCCGGCCGCTTCCTTGCCGGCGCCGACAATCTTGCCGCAGTCGTTGATCAGGCCGTTGACCTTGTAGAGCCGCGCCCCCTGCAGCACGATCTCGTTCATGTTGACCTGCGGCGTGTCGTCGGGGCAGAACACCACGCTTTCGATGCCGGCGCGGCTGGCATAGGCGGCGAGCGCGGCACCGGCATTGCCATTGGTCGGCATCGCCATCTTTTTCACGCCAAGCTCTTTGGCCATGCAGACAGCCAGCGCCAGGCCGCGCGCCTTGAACGATCCGGTGGGCAGCCGGCCTTCATCCTTCACGATGATCTCGCCATCGCCGCGCAGGCCGAGCTTTTGCGCCAGCCGCGGCAGGCTGAGGATCGGTGTCATCACCTCGCCCAGCGAGACGATATTCTCGGTTTTGCGCACCGGCAGCAGTTCGCGATAGCGCCACCAGTTCGGCGCCCGCGCCGCGATCTTGGCTTTGGTCAGGGTCGCCTTCACGCCGGCGAGGTCGTAGCGCACCAGGATCGGATAGCCCTGGGGCGAGAGATTGTGCAGCTGGCCGGCTGGCAGCCGCTCCCCGGTCATGCCGCATTCCAGATGGGTGACGAAATGCGGCGCCTCGGGGATCAGGCTGCGGTCGATGCTCATCTGCTGGCTGCTCACTCGGAAAACGGACGGAATACCAGTTTACACAGGGTCATCGGGGGGCGGGAGGGAAGATTCCCGCCGCGCTTCGTCCGGCTTCGCTGCGGTTCCCCGGCATTCCCTGACCTTCCCTGGCATTCCCTGGCATTCGCTGCGGTTCGCTGGGCTTCGCCAGGGTTCGCTGGAGGCTCATGCGGGTTCGGCACGGATGCATACAATAATATGTGTGTGCCGGCCCGGCCGGCCGAACGGCTTGCCTGAAAAGAACATAAATAGTACGAGAGGGTGGCAAAACAAGCGGTGGCCGTCAGGCTTGCGTCCGCACGGCCGGTGCTGCATATAACCATTGGGTTAAGTATCAAACCGGAGACCGGCATGAGCGAGCAGAAGAACACCTACAACGGCGGCTGCCATTGCGGCGCGGTGCGCTACAGCGTGATCACCGGCCACAATCCGCCGGTGATTTCCTGCAACTGCTCGATCTGTTCGAAGAAGGGCTCGCTGCTGAGCTTTGTGCCTGCCGACGATTTCAAGCTGATGGCCGGCAAGGATGCGGTGAGCGACTACCAGTTCAACACCATGAACATCCATCACCTGTTCTGCAAAACCTGCGGCGTGGAATCCTTTGCCACCGGCACCGCGCCGAACGGCGCCAAGATGGTGGCGATCAATGTGCGCTGCCTGGAAGGCTTCGATCTGGACTCGCTGGAGCCGGTGAAATACGACGGCAAGAGTCTGTAAGACGGCCATGCAGCACCGCTACAGCTTCCGCCCCATGACGGAAGCCGACCTGCCGATGCTGCGGCAATGGCTGCAGACACCGGATCAGAAGTGCCAGGCGGTGCCGATGCGGAGGACATGCGAGGTCAGCTCCGCCTTGTTGTTGGTCCGGTAGGCCGCATTCGCAGCCGGGCTGCCGGGGACATTATTGTTTTCGATCGTGCCCAGCTCGGCATAGAGATATTCCGCCTTGAGGCTCCAGGCCTTCGACAGGGCATATTCCATGCCGCCGCCAACGGTCCAGCCGACCAGCATCTTGTCTTCCGCCAGGCCCTTGGACTGGTAAGCGATGTTGAGCTGCGTGAAGGTCTGGTCCACCCGGGCATGGGTCAGGGTGACACCGCCGGTGGCGAACAGCAGCAGGCTGCCGGAGAAAGCCTCCGGCACATATCCGACGCGCGGGCGCAGGCTGGCGAAGAAATCGGTTTCCACCTTCTGGTCTAGCCGGTAGACGCCGCCGGTCGCCGGCACCCTGGCCGTAACCGACGACGACTCCTTCAGGCCGAGATAGCCCGCCTCGCCTTCCAGGCCATAGACGATCCTGCTGCGCATGACCTGATAGCCGCCATAGAGGCCGCCGGTGAAAGCCGTAGAATCGAGGTCCGTCGTGCGGCGCCAGAAATTACCGTCGTTGATGTCAGTGGCGCTCGGGCCGTTAAAGCTTCCGGTCGGGTTGAGGCTCATCTCTGCCTTGCCCATGGCGGTGCCGACGGTGAGGCCGGTATAGAAGCCGGTCCAGTCGGGGTCCGCAGCCTGGGCCGTGCCGGCACAGCAAACAAGCCCGATGCAGGCCATCGTCATTCTGACCGATGTGTTACGCATGACCCAATTCCCCGGCAAAAACCCCGCCTTGGACGCGATAGCGTTTTCGCTCTGCATCCCCACAGGCTGACTGATTAACTCATTTTACCCGGGTGAATCTATAGTTAAGGTCGCTTAAATGGAGTTTACGCCCGAGGCACAATCTTTAATTGCCAAACTATTTACACAGCACACCCCATGCGGTGACCGATCCCGATCCGGAAAAACGCCCGCGCCATCCGCGCCCATGAGAAGGCCGGATTCAAACGGGATGACAAAGGTGGCTTGCGCGAGACGCCCCGATTAAAAACATCGTCACCCTCGACCTTGTGTCGAGGGTCCATCCCATGGTTATCGCAGGCGGGATGGGACAGATGGGTCCTCGGATCAAGTCCGAGGACGACGGTTCTTTGTTTTACGTCACCTAAAACCGGTGATAGGCCCGCGCGATGAGGCATTCCTCGTCGCCGGGCTGGCAGTCGCGGCAGACAATGGGGCGCACATCATAGATGCCGCAGGCGACATGCTCGCCAAGTTTTCCAGACAGCGCCGAGCACCGGTCGCCATCGCAGCGCATCCGGCCCGCTTCGTCATCGACAAAACGGGCCGGGATGCGCGCGAGCGCGGCATCGTCTTCGAGCGAGAAGCGGGGCCAGTCGCGCGAATACGCGCAACAGGCACCACAGCTCTGGCAATCGAAGGACGCCGCGCCCGGGTCTTCTTTCGTCTGTTTGATCAAGCGATGGCTCGATCAGGCAGGCGTCAGATCAGGCGGCCTGCAGGCTGCGCACGGCAACCTTGCCCGAACGGCTGTCCTGCTCGGTGTCGAAGGAGACCTTCTGGCCCTCCGACAGCATGCTCATGCCAGCGCGCTCGAGAGCGGTGGCGTGCACGAACACGTCCTTGCCGCCGTCTTCCGGCTGAATGAAACCAAAACCCTTGGTGGAGTTGTAAAACTTAACGATACCAGTCTGCATGGGATATTCCTTAGTCCGTAGAGATGAGCCAGATGCACAAGCCACAACGATGCCGTGGCCCCCATATGGCTTTCGATGTTTTGGAGAGAGAGTCGGCTCTCTTAATAAGAGCCTGGAGGTGCGCCCGGCAAAACCAGAGCGGACAGCCAGAAGGTCCGGCCAAAATGTCGATGGCGCGGACCCTAGGCTTTAATTGCGGCGAATACAAGGCCGATCTTCGCTGCAGACCGGAGCATTGCATCCGCCGCCAAACCGCCAAATTCCGGGTGGCGTGGCGGTCTATTCGTAGCGTTCGAGGATCCGCCGCACCGCGCCGCTGCCGACAACGCGGCGCAGGGCGGCTTCGAGGCGGCCGGCCTGCTGCACCATCGGCGATTGCCGCGACACCACGATATAGGAGTCGCGGCCCGGCACGTGATAGGGCGACATCTGCAGCGGGAAGCCGGTCTGGCGCAGCAGCCACAGCGCCTGCAGCTCGGGCATGATCGCGGCATCGACGCGCCCGACCACGGCCAGTCGCAGCGCCGAGGTATAATCATCGACCGCAATCCGGACCAGGTCTTCGTCGGCATCAAAGCGGTCGAAATAGGTGGCGCCGCGCAACACGGCGATGCTGCGGCCCCGCAGATCGTCATAGTCGCGGATCGGTGATGCCGTGCGCGCGTGGAGAAAAATCTTCGGCTCCTGCGGCAGCGGCGGTTCAAGATAGTGCAGATAGCCCTCGCGCTCGGCCGACCGGTTGGGGCCGAGCATGATATCGGCCTCGCCCGCCTGCATGACGCGGAAGGCACGCGCAAAGGGCAGCTCGATGAAGTCCAGCTGCAGACCGGTTTCGGCCGCCACCAGACGCAGGATGTCGACATAGATGCCGCTGTAATACGGCGCGCCATTGGCCGAGCCGACGATCCGATAGGGCGGCGCATCGTTTATAAGTACACGAGCAGTCGTCTGCGCCGCAGCGGCGAAAGACAACAGGAGTGCCGCAGCAAAACAGGCTGGCAGCAGAAGCAGACGGGCGGCGCGCAGAAGCATGGCACCAGTTTACCGCTGGCCTGCAACCGGTGCCAAGCAACTCGTGGATGCCCGGGCTTAGCCGTGGCATCCCCGCTTTCCGCTTTAGCCTTTCAGCAGCGCCTTGAGCTGGTACAGCAGGTCGAACTATCATTGTTCTAATCGCACTTCCGGGGGATGACTTGGGACGAAACCGAACCTGGATGGCCCTGATGACGGCTATCCTGCTTGCCTTTATCGGTGGGTGCTCAAAAACCACGGCCCCGCAGACGCGCCTCATAGCTGCCTTACCTGCTGCTCTCGACACCATTCATATCGTTTATGTCAGCAGCGGCTTGCAGCCAGATTATTCGCGTATGCCATCCGGCTTTTCCATTTACGGCGAGATGAATGCAGCTCTGCAGACGCAGCGCGCCAACGCTGCCGCAACCAAGCTCAATAGCAAAGGCGTCCATAGTGTGGACGCAAAGATTATGAAACTGGCACCCGAAATCTTTCAGCGCAACGGATTGCAAGGGACTGTGACCACCTATGTGACCCAGCATCGTATGTTTGATGAAATGAAATCCAAGGCCGAGGATGCAAAAGCCCGCGATCCGCAAAGGCCGATATACTGGTTGCTGATATGGCCGGCCAGCGGGGAGACAAGCACCTTCGGATCTTCGCTGACCTTCGAGGCATCTCTCTGGAATCTGTCAGATCAGCGCAATTACTGGCGAAGCAACTATATGATGGCACTCGGCCGCAGCGATATCGACGACGAAAAGGTCGAGCAGATGCTGTCCGCCGTTATCGGCACTTTAGTAGCAACCGCTCATCCTTGAGTATCAGCCCTTCAGCAGCGCCTTGAGCTGGTACAGCAGGTCGAGCGCCTGTTTCGGCGACAGCGCATCGACATCGGCCGTTTTCAGCGCCGCTTCGACGGCGGAGGGCGGTGCGACGACGGATGCCTTGGCTGGCGCGGCCAGCGAGAACAGCGGCAGGTCATCGATCAGCTTGGCGGATTTGCCGGTCTGGTCGGACTGTTCCAGCGTATGCAGCACCTGCGAGGCGCGCTGCAGCACGCCATCGGGCAGGCCGGCGAGCTTCGCCACCTGGATGCCGTAGCTGCGATCCGCGGCGCCCGGGCCGACCTCATGCAGGAAGATCAGCTCGCCATCCCACTCCTTCACCTTCAGCGTATGATTGGACAGCTGCGGCAGCTTTTCACTGAGCGCGGTGAGTTCGTGATAGTGGGTGGCAAACAGACCGCGGCAGCGGTTCTTTTCATGCAGGTATTCCACCACCGCCCAGGCAATGGAGAGACCATCGAAGGTGGCGGTGCCGCGGCCGATCTCGTCGAGGATCACCAGCGCGCGCGGGCCGGACTGATGCAGGATGGCGGCCGTCTCCACCATCTCGACCATAAACGTGCTGCGGCCGCGCGCCAGATCGTCGGCGGCACCGACACGGCTGAACAGCCGGTCGACCACGCCAAGCTCGGCTTTCATGGCCGGCACGAAGCTGCCCATCTGCGCCAGGATCGCGATCAGCGCATTCTGGCGCAGGAAGGTGGATTTACCCGCCATGTTGGGACCGGTGAGCAGCCAGAGCTTCTGGCCTTCGGAGAGGTCGCAGTCGTTGGCGACAAAGCGTTCGCCCTGACCGGCGCGTTCGAGCGCGGTTTCCACCACCGGGTGGCGGCCGCCGGTGATGCGGAAATCGAGACTGTCGTCGATGCGCGGCCGCACCCAGCGGCGCTGCATGGCCAGATGCGCCAGCGCGGCGGCCACATCCAGCGCCGCCAGTGCGTTGGCGGCACGGGTGATCGCCTGGGCTTCTGACAACACCGCGCTGACCAAGCGATCGAAGATCTCCAGCTCCAGCGCCAGCGCGCGGTCGCCGGCCTGGCTGATTTTGCTTTCCAGCTCGCCCAGCTCCGGCGTGGCATAGCGCATGGCATTGGCCATGGTCTGGCGATGGATATACTGCTGGCCCATCTTCGCCGCATGGGTGGGCGTGATCTCGATGTAATAGCCCAGCACGTTGTTGTGGCGGATCTTCAGGCCGGAAATGCCGGTCTCCGCCGCATACTTGTCCTGCAGCGCCGCGATATGGCGGCGGCTTTCATCGCGCAGGACGCGCAGTTCATCCAGCGGCGGGTGATGGCCTGGGCGGACAAAATTACCATCGCGCTGCATGAGCGGCAGTTCATCGGCCAGCGCTTCACTTAAGGACTGCACCAGCGCCGCATGGTCGCCGAGCGCATCGCGCAGGCCAACCAGTTCGGGCGGCAGCGCGGTTTCAGCGGCAAGGCGCTGGCGCAGGTCGCCGGCCTGGGTGAGGCCATCGCGCATGGACGACAGATCGCGCGGGCCGCCGCGGCCCAGCGAAAGCCTTGAGAGTGCACGCGCCAGGTCCGGCACTTTCGACAGCGCGGTGCGGATATCGTCGCGCAGCCGCGGGGTGTCGACCAGGCAGGCCACGGCATCGTGGCGCGCGGCGATCAGCGCAATATCGGTGAGCGGCGCCTGCAGCCGTTGCGCCAGCAGCCGCGCACCGGCGCCGGTGAGGGTGGCATCGATGCAGTCGAGCAGCGCACCGTCGCGCTGGCCCGATGTGGTTTCCACCAGTTCGAGATTGCGCCGGGTGGCCGGGTCGATCGCCATCACGCTGAGCGGCGGCTGCTTCACCGGCGGATCGAGGCGCGGCAGCTTGCCGCACTGGGTGAGGTCGACGTAATCGAGCAGGGCACCGGCGGCGCAGAATTCGGCGCGGCTGAAATCGCCATAGGCATCCAGCGCCGAAACGCCGAGCGCGGCTTTCAGGCGGCGTTCGCCGGCCACCGAGTCGAAGCGGGCCGAGGGCAGCGGCGAGAGGGCCGCCTCGCTCTGCTCAAGGATCGCCCGCAGTTCCGCCCGCGCCAGCAGCCCCTCGGGCAGCACCAGTTCGCGCGGGCTGACCCGGGCCAGATCGGCCGCAAGGCCTGCTGAGGTTGTTTCCGTCAGGCCGAATTCCCCTGTCGACAGGTCGAGCCAGGCCAGCGCCAGTGCGCCCTCGCTGCCGCCGCTTTGTGCAAGTGCAGCAAGATAATTGTTGCGCCGCGCATCCAGCAGGCTGTCTTCGGTGATGGTTCCCGGCGTCACCACGCGCACGACGTCACGTTTGACCACCGATTTGGAGCCGCGCTTCTTCGCGTCTGCGGGATCTTCCACCTGTTCGCAGACCGCGACCTTGAAGCCCTGGCGGATCAGGCGGGAGAGATAGGCTTCTGCCGCATGCACCGGCACGCCGCACATCGGGATCGGCTCGCCATCATGTTCGCCGCGCTTGGTCAGCGCGATATCCAGCGCCCGCGCCGCCCGGGCGGCGTCGTCGAAGAACAATTCGTAGAAATCCCCCATGCGATAGAACAGCAGGCATTCGGGGTATGCCGCCTTGATGGTCAAATATTGGGCCATCAGGGGGGACGTACCGGGGGGTAAGGCGAGTTCGGGTTTGTTCATGCCGTCGGCGGTCGCGGGAAGACTCGATGCGAAATAATGCAGGCCGCAGACATAGCACAGGCGGCGGCTCTTTTAACCCCTCGGCGCTTGGCCTTATGATGTGCCACGGGAGCACAACGCCCGCGTAAGCAACCGGAAAACCGCAGAGAAAAATGAGCGATCCGAAAAGCCAGTCTCTTTACGACGACGCCCTCGAATTCCACAAGATGGGCCAGCCCGGCAAGCTGGAGGTCGTACCGACCAAGCCGATGGCGACCACCCGCGATCTCAGCCTGGCCTACAGCCCCGGCGTCGCCGCCCCCTGCCTGGCGATCGAGAAAGACCCCGACACCGCCTACGACTATACCTCGCGCGGCAACATGGTGGCGGTGATCTCCAACGGCACCGCCGTGCTGGGCTTGGGGAATCTCGGGGCGCTGGCGTCGAAGCCGGTGATGGAAGGCAAGGCGGTGCTGTTCAAGCGTTTCGCCGATGTCGACTCGATCGACCTGGAAGTGGATACCGAAGAGGTCGAGGCCTTCATCAATGCGGTGCGCTATCTCGGCCCCAGCTTCGGCGGCATCAACCTGGAAGACATCAAGGCGCCGGAATGCTTCGTGATCGAGCAGCGCCTGCGCGAGCTGATGGACATTCCGATCTTCCATGACGACCAGCATGGCACCGCGATCATCTCGGCCGCCGGCATGATCAACGCCCTGCACCTGACCGGCCGCGACTTCAAGACCGCCAAGATGGTGGTGAATGGCGCCGGCGCCGCTGGCATCGCCTGCACCGAGCTGGTCAAGGCGATGGGGATGAAGAACGAGAATGTCATCCTCTGCGACACCAAGGGCGTGGTCTACCAGGGCCGCACCGATGGCATGAACCAGTGGAAGTCGGCGCATGCGGTGAAGACCGATGCGCGCACCCTGGCCGATGCACTGAAGGGTGCCGATATCTTCTTCGGCCTCAGCGTCAAGGGCGCGCTGACACCGGAGATGCTGCGCTCGATGGGGCCGAACCCCATCGTGTTCGCCATGGCCAACCCGGACCCGGAGATCACCCCGGAAGATGCGCTGGCCACCCGCGGCGATGTGATCATGGCGACCGGGCGGTCGGACTATCCGAACCAGGTCAACAACGTGCTCGGCTTCCCCTATATCTTCCGCGGTGCGCTGGATGTGCGGGCCAAGACGATCAACGACGAGATGAAGATCGCCGCCGCCGAGGCCATCGCCCTGCTGGCGCGCCAGGACGTGCCCGATGAAGTGGCGGCCGCCTACAAGGGCGAGCGGCCGAAATACGGCCCGGGCTATATCATCCCCTCGCCCTTCGATCCGCGCCTGATCGTGGAGATTCCGCTGGCGGTGGCGAAAGCCGCCGTGAAGTCGGGTGTGGCCCGCAAGCCGATCACCGACTGGGCCGCCTATGCCGCCAAGCTGCGGGCGCGGCTCAATCCCACCGTCGGCTCGCTGCAGATCTTCTTCGACCAGGTGGTGCAGAATCCCAAGCGCGTCGTCTTCGCCGAGGGCGAGGAAGAGACCGTGATCCGCGCCGCGCTTGAATTCAAGGCGGCCGGCTATGGCACGCCGATCCTGATCGGCCGCAGCGAGCGCATCGAGGCGACGATGAAGGCCATCGGCCTGCAGAATCTCGATGGCTGCGAGGTGCACAATGCCCGCATCAGCGAGCACAATGCCGAATATGCCGACTTCCTCTACAAGCGGCACCAGCGGCGCGGCCTGCTGCATCGCGACGTGCAGCGCCTGGTCAACCTCGACCGCAATGTGTTCGGCGCCTGCATGGTGGCGAACGGCCATGCCGATGCGATGATCACCGGCGTGACCCGCACCTATTCGGTCAGCTATGACGGCATCCGCATGGCGGTCGATGCCCAGCGCGGCCAGCGCGTGATGGGCCTGTCCATCATCGTCGCCAAGGGGCGCACGGTGTTTGTCGCCGATACCACGGTGACCGAGACGCCGTCGGCCAGCGATCTCTGCCAGATCGCCATCCAGGCGGCGAAAGCCGCACGCCAGATGGGCCAGGAACCGCGCGTGGCGCTGCTGTCGCATTCCAACTTCGGCAACGCGCCGGGCGGCGTGGTGGAGGTGGTGCGCCATGCGGTGATGGAACTGGATGCGCTGGATGCCGGTGGCCACAAGGTGGATTTCGAATACGACGGCGAGCTGAATGCCCGCGTCGCGCTCAATCCCGACCTGATGAAGCTGTATCCCTTCTGCCGCCTGTCGGGTCCGGCCAATGTGCTGATCATGCCCGGCCTGCATTCGGCGCTGCTGTCGACGCAGCTGATGCAGGATCTGGGCGGCGGCACCGTGATCGGGCCGCTGCTGATCGGCCTGGAAAAGCCGGTGCAGATCGCACAGATGGGCGCCTCGGTGAGCGATATCGTCAACCTCGCCGCACTGGCTGCGTATAACGCACGCTGAAACCGGCTGTTGCTTTGACGGCCCCGGCTGCCCTGCAGCCGGGGCCGTTATGCGTTCAGGGCTGCCAGAACGGCCGTGCCAGCGCAGATTCGATCTGCGCCCGCGTCAGCCCGACATCGCGCAGTTGCGCATCATTCAGGCCATGCAGTTCGGCACGGATGCGCCAGCGCCGCTGCTGGTGCACCAGCCATGCCAGCCAGCCGAGCGGCGTTGGCAGTTGCCACTCCAGCGCCAGTTCGGGCCGCAACATCTGCGGTTGAATTTGGGAATCGGTATGTCCACAAGACATGTCTCACCTCCGAAAGGAGCGAGACAACGCTTGGCGGCCCATGATCGCGGATTGGATGGAGGTCGCTGACCGGGCGGTTGTCGAAGGCCCGGTGGCCGTGAAGGGTAATACAGCGCAGTGTGAAGTCAATCGCCGAAATGCATGGCGCTTTATCAGTATGCATCCATTTATTTGATCGCCGAACATCTTGCACCGTCACGGTATTCGCATAGGCTCCGCGCAGTTTTTTGCCGGAGTCCATCATGCGCATTCTCGCTTTCCTGACTGTGTTTCTTGTCACCGCCGCAGCCCATGCGCAACAAACCCTGCGCATCGCCTTCATTGATCCGCTGTCGGGCCCGGCTGCCGCCGTCACCGAGAATGCGCTGAACCATCTGAAATTCATGGCTGAGCGGCTGTCCGACAAACAGACGGCCTATGAGATCACCGGCTATGACAACAAGCTGAATGCGCAGGAGAGCATCATCCAGGCGCAGAAGGCGATTGATGCCGGCATCCGCATCATCGTGGCCGGCAACAGTTCGGCGGCCGCCGGCGCGCTGAATGAATTCATCATGAAGCATAACGAACGCAACCCCGACAAGGCGGTGCTGTTCCTCAACATCTCGGCGATTGATCCGGCGCTGACCAATGACAAATGCAGCCCGGCGCATTTCCGCTTCGATGCCCATGCCGACATGAAGATGATGGCGCTGGCGCAGTTCATCGCCACGCAGCCGCAGATCAAGCGCGTCTACCTGATCAACCAGGATTACTCCTTCGGCCAGGCCGTGCGTGCCGCCGCGCTGGAGATGCTGAAGCGCCTGCGCCCCGATATCGAGATCGTGGGCGACGACCTGCATCCGCTGGCCAAGATCAACGACTTCTCGCCCTATGTGGCCAAGATCAAGGCGAGCGGTGCCGATTCCGTCGTCACCGGCAACTGGGGCAACGATCTGGCGCTGCTGCTGAAAAGCGCCGCCGATGCCACCCTGCAGGCCGGCTGGTATACCTATTACGCCAGCGGCATCGGCAGTCCGACGGCGATCCGCCAGACCGGACTGGCGCATCGCGTGTTTGCCGTGATCGAAGGCCATTCCAACATGGCGATGAGCGACAGCCTGGACGCGGATTATCGCGCGCGATATGGCGGCAGCTTCAACGTACCGCGCGCGCGCCTGCTGATGGACATGCTGCACGATGCCGTGCGGAAGGCGAAGAGCACCGAGCCGAAGGCGATTGCCGCGGCCCTGAAGGATGCGACGCGCACCACCATGTATGGCGGCGTGGCAACGATGCGCGCGAGCGATCACCAGGTGCTGCAGGATCTCTACATCACCTCGTTCGGCCCGCTGGAAAGCGGCATGAAGCTCGACGAGGAAAAGACCGGCTGGGGCTGGAAAACCGCCGGCAAGGTGACGGCGGCGCAGACCGCACTGCCGACCACATGCAAGATGGCCGCTTTCTGAGATTCACCAAAGACCGTCATGCCCGGGCTTGACCTGGGCATCCATTGGCGTGTTCCGATGCGCGGAGGGTTGGGATGGACCCTCGGGTCAAGCCCGAGGGTGACAGTTTAGGGGTTTGCCGGAACGGGCCGGCAGCCGCCTAGGACGTGGTCGCCTGCGATGCGGTAACGAGATCGACCGGCTGGTCGAGATCGAGGCCGGCTTTCTCGAAGCCCTTGCGCCAGTCGTTCAGATGGCGCCGCGTCCACAGCCGCGCCATCTCCTTGTCGCGCGTGCGCAGCGCCTGCACCAGCATGCGATGCGCTTCCACCAGGCGGCGTGCGCCCTCCACCGTGCCCTGCACGGCCACATGGGTGGTGGGATAGATCAGCATGTTGGAGGGTTCGCGTGCCATTTCCAGCACGCGGTTGCGGCCGGTCTTTTCCAGCAGCAGATGGAATTCGGTGTCATAGGCCGCCACGGCGGCGGGATCGTCCATCGCCGCCTCGGTGGCATCGATATTGGCATCGAGCGCGCGCATTTCATCGTCGGTGGCGCGATCGACCGCCAGGTCGATGGTGGCTAGGCTGAGCGCCATGGTCGCTTCCCATAACTCGCGGAAGGTGACCTGGTGCAGCACCAGCGCACGGCTGGCGCGGGTGGCGAGCTGGTCGTAATGCGGCAGGCCGACAGCAAGGCGGCGGCTGGAATCACGCTGCACCATGCCGCTTTGTTCGAGCAGGCGGATGCCTTCACGCACAGTCGACCGGTTGACGCCGAACTGGCGCACCAGCTGGGCCTCGGTGCCGATGGGATCGCCGGGGCGCAGACGGCCGGACAGAATCTCGCGCTCGATCGCCTCGGCCACCATCTGGTAGGCCGGCACCGGCGTGATGCGCGCGAATTTCTCGGCGACCTCAGACATTTACCCCCCGTAACAACCGGCAGTTGGCCGGACTTTCTGGAATCGTTTGGCTGAATCGTTTCAAGACCAGCCCGGTATTTCTACCGGCCGATACCCACCAGGGTCCAGCCGTGGCAACCCTGCAGGAGTCTATTTGACTTAGGTCGGATTGTCCGACAATCATAGTCGCCAAGCAAATATAAAAACGGTCCGGGAGGCCGCGCTGATGAAAGTGTGCATATCCAGGCTGGCCGCCATGGCCGGCTTTGCCGCCCTTGCGCTCCATGCCCCGCTGACGCTGGCAGCTGAGCTGCTGCCCAAAGCCGATCCGGCCACGCTTGGCTTCGCGCCAGACCGCCTCGCCCGCATCAGCGCGCGTATGAAGGCCGACTCGGAAGCCCAGGTCATTCCCGGTGCCGTGCTGCTGATCGCCCGCCAGGGCAAGATCGCCCATTTCGAGGCTGTCGGCCTGCAAGACCCGCAGACCAAGGCGCCGATGACGCGCGACAGCATTTTCCGCATCTATTCGATGACCAAGCCGATCGTCACGGCGGCAGCGATGATGCAGGTGGAAGAAGGCCGCTATCACGTTAGCGATCCTCTGGCCCGTTTCGTGCCCGCCTTTGCGAAGGTGCAGGTCGGCGTGGAGAAACCCGCGGCGGAAGCCGGCGGCAAGCCGACGCTGGAGCTGGTGGCGCCGCGCCGCGCGATCAGCATCCAGGATCTGATGCGCCATACATCGGGCATCACCTATGGCTTCTTCGGTGTCGGCGCGGTGAAGGCGCTGTATGGCGACGTACTGAAGGGCGATCCCGACAATGCCGAATTCGCCGAGCGGATTGCAGCGCTGCCGCTGGCCTATCAGCCCGGCACGGTGTGGGATTACAGCCATTCCACCGATATCCTCGGCCGTGTGGTGGAAGTGGTGGACAAGAAGCCGCTGGGCGCGGCGCTGAAGGATCGCCTGCTCGGTCCGCTGGGCATGAAGGATACCGATTTCTATGTCACCGATGCGGCCAAGCAGGCCCGCGTGGCGGAGCCCTTTGCCAATGACCGCAGCCTGGGCGGCGGCGTTGAATTCTTTGATCCGCGCCAGCGCGGCAAATTCGAGGGCGGCGGTGGCGGCCTGACCGGCACGGCGATGGATTACGCACGCTTCCTGCAGATGCTGCTGGATGGCGGCACGCAGAACGGCAAGCGGTATCTAAGCCCGCGCATCCTGGCCTATATGACCTCCGACCATATGGGCAGCGGCGTCACGCCCGGCCCGTATTACCTGCCCGGCCCCGGTTATGGTTTCGGCCTGGGCTTCGGCGTGCGCATGGCCCCTGGCGTTTCGGCCGATCCCGGCAGCACCGGCGATTATTACTGGGGCGGCGCCGGCGGCACCTATTTCTGGGTCGACCCGAAGGAAAAGATGTTCGTGGTCTTCATGATGCAGTCGCCCAAACAGCGCCTGACCTATCGCGCCCTGATGCGCGACATGGTCTATGCCGCGCTGGTGAAATGAGCATGATCCGCAGCATCCTGTCCCGGCTGCGCGCGCTGCTGGCCGCTTTGCGGCCGCAGCCATCGCCAGCCGCCGACCGGCCAACCATTCACATTGCCATCGCCAGTCACACCCGCCGCTATCCCGGCCGCTCGAGCGCGCTTGACCTGCGCCTGAGCCAGGGCTGGATATCGCCGGAGAGAAGACTGGCCCATCAGGATCGTCGCGCCTAAGACGCGACCAAAAGAATTCGCCGCACGGACGGCGGATCGGCGGACCGGAAGCCGCCGCAACAAACGGATGGAGGAAACAATGCCCACTCGTCACGGGACAGCATTGGCCGTCGCCGCGCTCGCGGCCGGCCTCAGCATGACAGCACCGGCCTGGTCGCAGGTGAAAATTGCGTTCATCGATCCGCTGTCGGGCGCCATGGCGCCGATCGGCGAGCATGGCGTGAAGCATTTCCAGTACATGATCGACAAGATCAACGCCAAGGGCGGCGTCAATGGCCAGAAGATGGAACTGCTGACCTATGACAACAAGCTGAGCCCACAGGAAACCGTGATCGCGGCGCAGAAGGCGATCGATGCCGGCGCGCGCATCCTGACGCTGGGCAACGGCTCGGGCGCTGCGGCGGCGATGATTGACTTCGTCAACAAGCACAATGACCGCAATCCCGGCAAGGAAGTGGTCTATCTGAATTACGCCGCGGTGGACCCGGCCTTCACCAACGACAAATGCAGCTACTGGCATTTCCGCTGGGATGCCCATAGCGACATCAAAATGCAGGCCCTGACCAGCTACATGAAGGGCAAGCCCAACATCAAGAAGGTCTACCTGATCAACCAGGACTATTCCTTCGGTCATGCCGTGCGCAAAGCCGCCAACGAGATGCTGAAGGCCAAGCGGCCCGATATCCAGATCGTCGGCGACGAACTGCATCCGCTGGCCAAGATCACCGACTTTTCCCCCTATATCGCCAAGATCAAGGCGAGCGGTGCAGACAGCGTTATTACAGGAAACTGGGGCAGCGACATCGCACTGCTGCTGAAGGCTTCCGCCGATGCCGGCCTGCAGGTGGATTACTACACCTACTATGCCGGTGGCGCCGGCGGCCCGACTTCGGTGAAACAGACCGGCCTGAAGGACAAGGTCTTCCAGATCACCGAAGGCATCGCCAACATCAACACGCCGGCCAACTATGCCTGGGAGGAAGACTTCCGCAAGAAATCTGCCGGCCATGGCTGGTGGTATCCGCGCGTGCGCAACGAGATGGAAATGCTTGCTGCCGCGATGAACGAAGCCAAGTCGAATAACCCGAAGGTGTTCGCCGAGAAGCTGCGCGGCATGAAGTACAAGAACATCTACGGCAAGGACACCTACATGCGGGCGGAAGACCATCAGTTCTTCCAGGATATCTATATCTCCGCGCTGACGCCGATGACCGGCGACATGAAGTTCGACGAGGAAAACACCGGCTGGGGCTGGAAGCTGACGGCCACCATTCCGATGGGCGAAACCGACGTTGCCACCAGCTGCAAGATGGCGAAGCCAAGCTGAGGACGTTAGACTGAGCGACGGCCCCGGGTCACACCGGGGCCGTTTCGTCTGCACTTTCTGCTGCGTTGCGTTACAGACGGGGGCCTTGCGTGCTGGAACTGGTGATCTTCTCCACATTGAATGGCGTGCTCTATGGCATGCTGCTGTTCCTGCTGGCCAGCGGCCTTACCCTGATCTTCTCAATGATGGGCGTGCTGAATTTCGCCCATGCCAGCTTCTATATGCTGGGGGCCTATTTCGGCTTCCAGATCAGCCAGTGGCTCGGCTTCTGGGTGGCGCTGTTTGTCGCCCCCGTGCTGGTCGGCCTGATCGGCGCCGCTGTCGAACGCTGGGGCCTGCGCACCGTGCATAAGTGGGGCCATGTGCCCGAACTGCTGTTCACTTTCGGCCTCGCTTTCGTGATCGAGGAACTGGTGCAGATGATCTGGGGCAAGCTGCCAGTGGATTATCGCGTGCCGGCGGCGCTGGATTTCTCGGCCTTCGAGCTGTTCGGCACCACCTATCCCGCCTTCCGCATGTTCATGCTGCTGATCTCGGTGGCGATCTTCATCGCCCTGCTGCTGGTGCTGACCCGCTCACGCATCGGCCTGATCATCCAGGCGGCGCTGACGCATCCGAACATGGTGGCGATGCTGGGCCACAATGTGCCCAAGGTTTTCATGATGGTGTTCGGCTTCGGCTCCGGCCTCGCCGCGATTGCCGGCGTGATCGCCGGGCCGGCGCTGGTGACGCAGCCGAGCATGGCCCATGTGCTGGGTCCGATCCTGTTCGTCGTCGTGGTGTTCGGCGGGCTGGGCTCGCTGCCCGGCGCCTTCATCGCCTCCCTGTTGATCGGCCTGATCCAGACCTTTGCCATCGCCGTCAACTATTCGATCGGCGACCTGATGACCAGTATTGGCGTGGCCCGGCCGCTGCAGGGTACGCTCAGCGACCTGTGGCAGGTGACCGTCGCCCAGGTCGGCCCGGTGGTGCCGTATCTGATGCTGGTGCTGATCCTGATCTTCCGGCCGACCGGGCTGATGGGCACGCGGGAGTCGTGAGATGAGCGATACCACCGCCTCCGCCGCCAGCCGCAGCCTCTCGGCCATGGACCTGGCAAAACGCTACGGCATCTGGATCATCGCCGCCGCCATCATGCTGGTGCTGCCGAAGATCTTCACCTCGGGCGCGGCGCTCACCACCATGTGCCTGATGGGCATCATGATCGTCTTCTCCCTCAGCTATAACATGCTGCTGGGCCAGACCGGCATGCTCAGCTTCGGCCATGCGGTCTATTATGGCCTCGGCGGCTTCCTGGCCGTGCATGCGATGAACACCATTGCCGGCGGCAAGCTGCCGATCCCGCTGCCCGTGGTGCCGCTGGTCGGCGGCCTGATGGGGCTGGTGTTCGGCATCATCTTCGGCGCCGTCTCCACCCGGCGCGCCGGCACGGTGTTTGCCATGATCTCGCTCGGCCTGGGCGAGCTGATCGCCTCGCTGTCGCTGATCCTGCGCGGCTTTTTCGGCGGCGAGGAAGGCATCACCGCCAACCGCACCAAGATGCTCACCTTCTGGGGCGTGCGTTTCGGGCCGCAGATCGAGGTGTATTACCTGATCGCCGCCTGGTGTTTCGTCTGCATGGTGGCGATGTATGCCTTCACCCGCACGCCGCTCGGCCGCCTGTGCAACGCCGTGCGCGACAATCCCGAACGCACCGAATTCATCGGCTATTCGACCCAGATGGTGCGCTTCATCACCTTCTGCATTTCCGGTTTCTTCGCCGGCATCGCCGGTGGCCTGGCGGCGATCAACTTCGAGCTGATGAACGCGGTGAACATTTCCGGCGGACAGTCCGGCGTCGTGCTGCTGATGTCCTTCATCGGTGGCATCGGCCATTTTGCCGGGCCGATCCTGGGCGCGGTGCTGGTCGTGCTGCTGCAGGTATTCCTCAGCGACCTGACCGGCGCCTGGATGCTGTATTTCGGCCTGCTGTTCGTGCTGATGGTGATGTTCGCGCCCGGCGGCATGGCCGGACTGGTGATGCTGCATCTGCCGCTGGCGCGGCGCGGCACCCTGCACCGCATCCTGCCCTGGTATGGCCTGATGGCGATCCCGGCCGCGATGGGGCTGGGCGGCCTGATCGCGCTGATCGAGACTGCGCATCACCAACTGGTACGCACCGCCAATGACGGCCCGGCCATGACGCTGTTCGGCATCGCCTACAATTCCAACAGCATCCTGCCCTGGCTGGTGGCGCTGGCGCTGATGGCTGGCGCGCTGCTGCTGGGGCGGAAATGGGGACCGCAATTCGCCGATGCCTTCGGCACGGCCGCGCATGGTGCGGAGACCGGCAAATGACCGCGCTTGAGCTGCACGACATCCACAAGAGCTTCGGCATCACGCCGATCATCCGCGGCGTCTCGCTGGCCGTGGGCACCGGCGAACGCCATGCCATCATCGGCCCGAACGGCGCCGGCAAATCGACGCTGTTCCACCTGATTTCCGGCCGCTTCGGCGTCAGCTCCGGCCGCATCGACCTGAATGGCGAGGACATCACCGGGCTAAAGCCCTATGAAATCAACCGCCGCGGCCTGTCGCGCAGCTTCCAGGTCACCAACATCTTCCCCAAGATGACGGTGTTCGAGAATGTGCGCTGTGCCGTGCTGTGGCATCTGGGCTACCGCTATTCCTTCTGGCACAACGTGCGCAAGCTCAGTGATGCCAATGACCGCGCCGATGCGATCCTGCAGCAGATCGGCCTGGGCGAGCGGGCGCAGTTCCCTGCCGGCATGCTGACCTATGCCGAGCAGCGCGCGCTGGAAATCGGCATCACCATCGCCGGCGGTGCCGAGGTGGTGATGCTGGACGAGCCGACAGCAGGCATGAGCCGCTCGGAGACCGCGCATTTCGTCAACCTGATCCGCAAGGTGACCGAGGGCCGTACCCTGATCATGGTGGAGCATGACATGGGTGTGGTGTTCGATCTGGCGGATCGCATTTCCGTGCTGGTCTATGGCCAGATCATCGCCAGCGACACGCCGGAGAAGATCCGCGGCAACACGGCGGTGCAGGAGGCCTATCTGGGCCATGCCATGGAAGCGGAGCACTGACCATGACGGACTCCATGCTGCAAGTGCGCGACCTGCACGCCTATTACGGCAAGAGCCATATCCTGCATGGCGTGAGCTTCGACGTGAAACCGGGCGAGATCGTCTCGCTGCTCGGCCGCAACGGTGTCGGCCGCTCGACCACGATCAAGGCGATCATGGGCGATGTGTCGCCCCAGGGCTCGATTGTCTTCAAGGGCCAGGAGATCGCCGGCCGCAAGCCGCATGAGATCGCCCGCCTCGGGCTGGGCTATGTGCCGGAGAACCGCGACATCTTCCCCGGCCTCACCGTGCGCGAGAATCTCTATCTCGGGCAGAAGACCACCAAGGGCGGCGGGCGCTGGAGCATGCAGGACATGTTCGACATCTTCCCGCGCCTGGAAGAGCGCGCCGATACCCAGGCCGGCGTGCTGTCGGGCGGCGAGCAGCAGATGCTGACCATGTGCCGCACCCTGATGGGCGATCCAGACCTGGTGATGGTGGATGAGCCGACCGAGGGGCTGTCGCCGATGATGGTGGAGAAGGTGGGCACCCTGCTGGAACGCATCGCGGCGCGCGGCGTGTCGATACTGCTGGTCGAGCAGAAGCTGACCATCGCGCTCAGGATCTGCCAGCGGCTCTATGTGATGGGCCACGGCCATATGGTGTTCGAGGGCACGCCGCAGCAGCTGAAGGACAACGCCGCCATCCGCAAGGAATGGCTGGAAGTGTAACTTAAAGGTCGCAGATCAGGCTTGCGTTGCCGCCTGTGCGTGTATCAGACTAGACTCTGGCGTTCCCAGCAAAGGCCTGATCCATGGATATCTCTCCTGCGACGATCGTACTGGTCGTTCTTGCCATTCTGGTCGTCGTCACCATTCTCGCCGGCGTCAAGACCGTGTCGCAGGGCCAGCAATGGACAGTCGAGCGGTTCGGCCGCTACACCCGCACGCTGACACCCGGCATTCACCTGATCATTCCCTATATCGAGCAGGTGGGTCACAAGATCTCGGTGATGGAGATCGTGCTGGAGATTCCGGAGCAGGAGGTCATCACCAAGGACAATGCCACGGTCACCGCCGACGGCATCGTCTTCTACCAGATTCTCGATGTGGTGAAGGCCGCCTATGAAGTGCAGAATCTGACCATCGCGCTCAGCACGCTGGCGATGACCAACGTGCGCGCCGTGATCGGCGCCATGGACCTGGATGAAGCCCTGTCACAGCGCGACCAGATCAACCGCCGGCTGCTGTCGGTGATTGATCAGGCCACATCGCCCTGGGGTGTCAAGGTGACACGCATCGAGCTGCGCAACATCCAGCCGCCGCAGAATCTGCTCGACGCCATGGGCAAGCAGATGACGGCCGAACGCAGCAAGCGCGCGGAAATCCTGGCCGCCGAAGGCGAGAAGCAGGCCGCCATCCTGCGCGCGGAGGGCCAGAAGCAGGCTGCCGTGCTGGAGGCCGAAGGCCGTCGCGATGCCGCCCAGCGCGATGCCGAAGCACGCGAGCGGCTGGCCGAGGCCGAGGCACGCGCGACCAAATCGGTCAGCGATGCGATCTCCGGCGGCAACATCGCCGCCATCAATTATTTCGTCGCGCAGAAATATATCGAGGCCTTCGCCAAGCTGGCCGAAAGCCCGAACCAGAAAATGATCATGATGCCGATGGAAGCCACCGGCATCGTTGCCAGCCTGGCCGGCATCGCCGAACTGGCCAAGGAAGCCCAGGGCCGCGCTGCCACCGCCATGCCGCCCAAACCCTGGGGCGAACCGAAAGCATGAGGCACTGACCATGCCATTTACTCTGCTCGCCTGGCACTGGCTGGCGGCCGGCCTGATTCTGGTGGTGCTGGAAGTCGTGGTCTCTGGCAACATCCTGATCTGGCTCGGCCTGCCTGCCCTGGCCGTCGGCGCCATCCTGCTCGCAGTCCCAGAGCTGTCGCTCGCCATGCAGCTGGGTCTTTATGGCATCCTGGCCGTGCTGGCTCTGGGCTGCGGCCTGCTGCTGCGCCGTCGTCGCAGCACCGGCGAGCAAACCGTCAATACCGGCACAGCCCGCCTGATCGGCCAGCATGCCGTGTTGTCCAGCGCACTGCAGGCCGGGCGTGGCGAGATTCAGCTGGGCGATAGTTTCTGGCCGGTCAGCGGCCCAGATCTTCCAGCCGGCACAGAAGTGGTGATCGTTGCCGCCGATGGCGTTGTGCTGCAGGTGGAGCCGAAAGCGTGACCCGGCCGGCCTAAACCTCCGTCACCAGCTTCAGCCCGACGATGCCGGCCACGATCATGCCGATGCAGGCGAGCCGCAGCAGCGCCGCGCTTTCCCCGAACAGAACGATGCCGAGCACCACGGTGCCGATGGTGCCGATACCGGTCCATACCGCGTAAGCCGTGCCCAGCGGCAGGGTCTTCAGCGCCAGGCCGAGCAGGAACAGGCTGACCACCATCGCGCTGACGGTGCCCACCGTGGGCCACAGGCGGGTGAAGCCATCGGTGTATTTCAGGCCGACCGCCCAGCCCACTTCGGCCAGACCGGCGAACAGCAGTATGATCCATGCCATGGCGAATGATCCCTTCGCGCAAACGGCAGGGTCGTCCCTGCCTCCAGCCAAACGTGCCAAACCAGGTCGTCCCGGCAGGCCTGATATGGCGCAGTGTTGCGCGGGTGGCAAGAACCACCGACCGGTGACGGATCAGCCGACGCGCGGCGCGGTCATGATCTGCGCGGACAGCAGCATGTCGGGGGTCTCGCCATCGCGGGCCAGCGGCAGAATCAACCCCTCGAAATTGGCCGACATGCCGGTGGCGGTGATTCCGCTGACGCTCGCCCAGAGTGGCTGACGCGCCTGCACCGCCTGCAGATAGGCAGCATGGGCGCGCAGCGCAAAATGCGGATCGGGATGTTCGTCGAGGAACCGGCCGGTGAGATCGAAACCGCGATACAGCGTCACCGCGCTGCCGAACAGCCGGTAGCGGAACCGCAAACCGATCTCGGCCTCGACAATGTCGAGCAGAAAAAGGTGGCCGAGCAGATAATGCAATTCCTCCGGATGGAAATTGGCGCGCGACGGCAGGCTGCGGGTGGCGCGCCAGCCATCCCATGTCTGCAGCAACTGACGCAGGCGGGGATCGACAATCTTCGCCATCACCTGATCCGGTGCCGCACAAAGTACACCGTGCACGTCGGTCAGCGGTCGCGTAGCCAGCTCCACGGTCATATCCTTCTCTAGGGCCGGGATGACCCGCTCAGAATTCCTGCCAGTCGTCGTCACCACCGGCGGGAGCCGGGGCCGGCCTGGCTGCAGGGGCTGGCGCAGGTTTCGGTGCCGCTTTTGCCGCCGGCTTGGCGGCCGTCGCAACCGGATGCAGCGCCGGTTTGGCGACCGGCCTGACAGCAGCCGGTTTCGCCACTGCAATCGGCGCTGCGGGTGAACGCACCGCCGCATCGCCGCCGGTCTTGAAGAAGCCGACCAGGCCAGACAATTCACCGGCCTGGTTGGCCAGATTCTGCGCCGAGGCCGAGGTCTCTTCCACCAGGGCGCCGTTGCGCTGGGTCATCTCGTCCATATTGCCGACGGCTGTGTTGATCTGCTCCAGGCCGGTAGCCTGTTCGCGCGAGGCGGCGGCGATTTCAGCGACGATATCCGACACCTTCTTGATCGCGGTGACGATCTCGGTGAGCGAAGCACCGGTGCGGCCGACCAGATCGGCACCGGTTTTCACCTGGCTGTTCGATTCCTGGATCAGCGCCTTGATGTCCTTCGATGCATTGGCCGAACGTTGCGCCAGCGCGCGCACCTCCTGTGCCACCACGGCAAAGCCCTTGCCGGCCTCACCGGCACGGGCCGCTTCCACGCTCGCATTGAGTGCCAGCAGATTGGTCTGGAACGCGATTTCATCGATCAGCCCGACGATATCGGAAATCTTCTTGGCGCTGGACTCGATCTGGGTGACCGCAGTGACGGCCTCGGCCACCACGCTGCCGCCCTTTTCGGCGGTATCGCGCGCTGCGACCGCCAGCTGGTTGGCAGCCTGCGCATTATCGGCATTCTGTTTCACGGTCGCCGTGATCTCATGCATCGAGGCGGCGGTCTCCTCGATCGAGGCGGCCTGGGCTTCCGTGCGGCTGGCCAGGTCCTGGCTGCCGGTGGAAATCTCGCCCGAAGCATCGCGCACCGTATTCGCGCTTTCACCCAGACGCGCGGCGAAATCGCGCAGCCGCGTCACGGTCTCGCGGGCGGCATCGGCGAGGCTGCCGAAGGCGCCCTGATACTGGCCCGATGTCGTGATGGTCAGATCGCCCTCGCTCAGACCGCGCAAGACCCGGCCGAGATCGGCCAGCACGCCCTGCAGGGTATCGGCCAGGCCATTCATCTGCTGCGACAGGTCGCGGAACACGCCATCCTTGCCGGCCAGATCGATACGGCGCGAGACGTCGCCGGCACCGATGGCGATGCAGAATTGCGCAATCTCGCGGCTGATCGCCGCTTCGCTGTCACGCTGTTCAGTCATGCGGACACGGTCCGCCTCGGCACGCCCGCGCTCATCGGCTTCCAGCCGGGTTTTTTCTTCCGCATTACGCTGGAAAATGCCCAGCGCTTTGGCCATGTCGCCGATTTCGTCACTGCGATCGCCATAGCCGATCTGGGCTGTATGGCCCTCGGCAATACGCGTCATCGTCGCCGTCATCGAACCCAGCGGGCTGACGACGCGGCGCAGGAAGAAGATCGCGCCGCCCAGCAGCAACAGCAGCGCGGCCAGGATCACGCCGCCCTGAATCATCAGTGCCTGTGTGCGCTGGGCAATCAGATTGTCGGCAATCCGCAGCGCCTCAGTCACGGCGGCGTCGCGCAGGAAGCCGGCGAAATAGAGCTGCGGATTATGGCGAGCACGGAATTCGGCAACCGTGAACGGCCATTGGCCGCCCTTGTCGCTGCCGGCAAGGATCTCGTCATACATGCCGGGAATGGTCTTGAAATAGGCCTGATAGGTCTTGTCGACCTCGGCCTTCAGCGCCGGCGAGGCGTCGATCATCTGCATCGTCATGGTGACGCGATCCCACAGCGCAGCGATGCGCCCGTTGAAATCGTGGTAACGCAGCAGAACTTCAGGCGGGATCGGCTTGCCCGACACGATCACATTGGTCATTGGCGTGGCGCGCGCGCTGCCGGTGGCGCGCAGGTCGGCGGCCAGTCGCGCCACCACCATAGTCGCCGCGACATCGGAATCGGCCTGGCTGATCGCGGCATCATGGGCATTCAGCGCCGGCGTCATGCTGCCGACCAGATCGATAAAGGCCTGGGCATAGCCGCGCAGCACATCCTGCGGGCGCTCGGGCAGCGGCCGGACAAGGGCGGCATCCACCTTTTTGCGCCAGTCGAGCACCGTGGCCTGGGCCTGTTCGATCCGCCGCAGGTCGACCGCCGGATGCTGCAGCGCGCGCGCCTGAGCCAGCAGGGTCTTGAAAGCCTCATCCGTGGCGGCGCGCGGCTTGGCAAGGGTGTCGGATTTCGGATCGCCGATCCTGGCCTCAAACAGCGCGGCATTGTCGGCGCCGCGTTCAATACCGATCAGCTCGTTGGTCCGCATCAGCGAACCCTGCATCTCCGCGAGCCCGCGTGCCATGACAGCGCTCTGCCGGTCGTTAAAGGCTTCGCGGATCATCACGCCGGTCACGCCCAGCACGATCACAGCGATCAGCAGCATGAGAATCATGAAACTGTTACGGATACGCATGGGAAATCCCCCTTAACATGCTTGCCGGTATGCAGGCCGGCCTGTTGTTTCGTGACGGCGCTGGCGCCCGATCAGAATTCCTGCCAGTCGTCGTCACCACCGGCGGGCGCCGGGGCCGGCCTAGCTGCAGTAGCCGGTGCGGGTTTCGGCGCCGGTTTTGCCGCCGGCTTGGCGGCCGTCCCAGCCGGTTTCACCGCTGCAGCGGCAGGTGCGGTTCGAACCACCGGAGCTGCAGCCGGTTTTGCTGCGACCGGGGCAGCGGCGGTCGTGCCGCCGCCCAGCTTGAAGAAGCCGACGAGTTCGGCGAGCTGACGGCCCTGATCAGCGAGCGACTGCGCCGACGCCGAGGTCTCTTCCACCAGGGCGCCGTTGCGCTGGGTCATCTCGTCCATGCTGCCCACGGCGGTGTTGATCTGCTCCAGGCCGGTGGCCTGTTCGCGCGAGGCCGCCGCAATCTCGGCGACGATATCCGAGACCTTCTTGATCGCCGTGACGATCTCGGTCAGCGAGGCGCCGGTCTGGTTCACCAGCGCCGCGCCGGTTTTCACCTGGGCGTTGGATTCGGTGATCAGCGCCTTGATGTCCTTGGATGCGTTGGCCGAGCGTTGCGCCAGCGCACGCACTTCCTGCGCCACCACGGCAAAGCCCTTGCCGGCTTCGCCGGCACGGGCCGCCTCGACCGACGCATTGAGCGCCAGCAGGTTGGTCTGGAAGGCGATCTCGTCGATCAGCGATACGATATCGGAAATCCGGCGCGCACTCTCCTCGATCTGGGTGACGGCGGTGACCGCATTGGCCACCACGCTGCCGCCCTTTTCGGCCGTATCACGCGCCGCCACCGCCAGCTGGTTCGCAGCCTGGGCGTTATCGGCATTCTGTTTCACCGTGGTGGTGATCTCGTGCATCGAGGCGGCGGTTTCCTCAATCGAGGCGGCCTGTGATTCGGTGCGTTGCGCCAGATCCTGGCTGCCCGACGAAATCTCCGCGGAAGCCGTGCGCACCGTCTGGCTGCTTTCGCCCAGCTTGCCGGCGAAATCGCGCAGCTGCGACACGGTCTCGCGTGCCGCTTCGGCCAGTTCACCGAAGGCGCCCTTGTACTGACCCGAGGCCGTGGCAGTCAGATCGCCATGGCTCAGGCCGCGCAGCACGCGCCCCAGATCGCCCAGCACATTCTGCAACGTATCGGCCAGGCCATTCATCTGCTGCGACAGATCAGCAAACACGCCCTCCTTGCCGGCCATGTCGATGCGGCGCGATACATCGCCATCGCCCACGGCGGTGCAGAACTGGGCGATTTCGCGGCTGATCGCCGCCTCGTTTTCGCGCTGCTCGGCCATGCGGGCACGCTCGGCCTCCGCACGGTTGCGCTCGTCGGCTTCCATGCGGGTCTTTTCATCGGCGTTGCGCTGGAAAATGCCCAGTGCCTTGGCCATGTCGCCGATCTCATCCGTGCGGTCGCGATAGCCAATTTCCGCCGACTGGCCTTCGGCGATACGGGTCATGGTACCGGTCATCGATCCCAGCGGGCTAACCACGCGGCGCACAAAGAAGATGGTGCCAGTCACGAGCAGCAGCACGGCCAGAGCGGCCAGACCGACCTCGATCATCATATGCCGGGTGCGTTCGGCAATCAGGACATCGGCAACGCGCAGGGCATCGGAAATCGCCGCATCGCGCAGATAACCGGCGGTGTAGAGCAACGGATTCTGCTTGGCGCGGAAATCCGTCATGGTGAAGGGATAGGGCTCGCCCTTTTCACTCGCTGCACGGATCGCCGCATACATCGGCGGCAGGGTTTCATAGAAGGCCTTGCGAGCTTCCTCCACCTTGGCCTTCAGCTCGGGCGAAGGATCCAGCGATTCCAGCCCCATGGTGATGCGGGCCCAGATCGCATCGACCTTGCCGCTCTGCTCAGACAGCAAACTGGCGGTGGCCGGCGGAATCGGCTTGCCGGACGCAACGACATTCACCGTGGTGGTGCCGCGCACGCTGGCCTCGGCGCGCATATCGGCAGCCAGACGAGCCAGTTCCATCGGTCCGGAGACATCTTCATCGGCACGGCTGATCGCCGCACCGATCGCATTCAGCAGCGGCACCGTATCGGTGACCACCTTGGTCAGCGCCGGCACATAGCCGTTCATCACATCGGCGGGACGCTCGGCCATCGGCCTGGACAGCGCAGCTTCGGTGCGCTTGCGCCAGTCGTCCAATGTCGCCTTCATCGCCTGGATACGGCGGATATCAATGGCAGGATGGCCCGAGGCCTGAGCCGCAGCCAGCGCGGCGGCAATGGTGTCGTCAGTGGTCTTGCGCGGCTTGGCGATGAAGTCGTTATTCGCATCCATCGTCTTGTCGTCGCGCAGCGCGGCGTTATAGGCGCCACGCTCGATGCCGAGCAGTTCGACGATGCGGAGAAGCTCGCCCTGCGTGGCAGCGAGGCCACGGGCGACGACGGCGTTCTGCCGGTCCTGATAGGCATCGTTGATAATCTGCCCGGCCAAGCCGAGCACGATGACACCGATGACGGCAACGAAAACGAGAAAACTGGCACGAATGCGCATGACGATTCCCCTGCAGGCCCAACGGACGGGCTTGTTCCTTTGCAGGGACCATAGCCGAAGCTCTGGGCACGGCCTAAGCGCGATTTTCGCAGGTTACCGGGAATTAATACCGGACGCTGGTGGCGCAATGCGGTCCTGCGCGCATAGGGCGAAGTCCCCTGCCGCTGTCTGTCATCCGAATACTGACGACGAGGCGATGTGCCTGAGGCAGCAAAGAAAACGGCTGCCATCTTGCGATGGCAGCCGTGGAAAACCGTCCGGGCGGAGGGGCGGGAGGCCCGAACGGGATGCGGAGTGTTTATTCGGCAGCGGCGGCGAAGCTGCCGGCCATCGCGGTTTCGCCATCCAGCGTCGCGGCCACCGCATGCACCACGGCCGCGATGCGCACCGCGGCCTGCACCTGTTCGGCCGAAAGGCCGCCCTTGCGCAGCTCATGCTCATGGGCGGTGAGGCACATGCCGCAGCCATTCACGGCCGAGACCGCGAGCGACCACAATTCGAAATCGACCTTGTCGACGCCGGGCTTGCCGATGATGTTCATGCGCAGCTTGGCGGGCAGCGTCTTGTACTGGTTCTCGGCCGCGCCCTCGCCCATCAGATGGACGAAGCGGTAATAGATGTTGTTCATGCCCATGATGGCGGCGGCGGCCTTGGCGGCTTCGAGCGCTTCCGGCGACAGCTTCGGCGCGAATTCTGCGATGATGGCCTGGATCACGCTGGGTTCGCGCGACGCCAGCGCCGAGGCAACGAAAGTGCCGGCACGCTGCTGCTCGGTGAGGCCCGGCTCGGTGGCGAGCGAACCCAGGTTGAGCTTGAGATCGCGGGCATAGTCAGGCAGGCGGGTCTTCAGGCTTTCGAGGCTCATGGCGAGGCTCCTTTTTTTATCGTGCAGTCAGGCTGGGGAGGCTTTCGCCGTGTCTCTGAACAGAGACACGGCGAACCTTTGGGCTTGGCTTAGGCGGCCTTGAGGACGTCTTCGCCCTTCTGCCAGTTGCAGGGGCAGAGTTCGTCGGTCTGCAGCGCATCGAGCACGCGCAGCACTTCAGCCGGGTTGCGGCCGACGCTGAGGTCGTTCACCGAGACGAAGCGGATCACACCTTCCGGATCGACGATGAAGGTGGCACGCAGGCAGACACCCTCGGCCTTGTCGAGGATGCCGAGTTCCTGGCTCAGCTCGCGCTTGATATCGGCGAGCATGGCAAACGGCAGATCCTTCAGGTCGGCATGGTTGTTGCGCCAGGCCAGATGGACGAATTCAGAGTCGGTCGAAACGCCGTAGACGACGGTGTCGCGATCGTTGAAGTCGCCGTTGAGCTTGCCGAAGGCGGCAATCTCGGTCGGGCAGACGAAGGTGAAATCCTTCGGCCAGAAGAACACGACCTTCCACTTGCCCTTGTCGGACTCGCTGGAGATGTCGGTGAAGGCTTTCTTCGGGTCGGTGGAAACAACGGCCTTCAGGTTGAAGGCGGGAAACTTGTCGCCGATGGTCAGCATGGGTAAACGCTCCTCTACTTGGTCTTGGTTGCAGTCCGGGGCGGCGGGGCTGGTCAGTGCTATCCCGCTCGCAGTGATACTTAGATGCGTTCTAATCATTCAGCAAACAGATAATTCCGATAGAATTAATCGCCTGAGGCGATTATATAACCCGCATGATCAGTTCTCCGTCCCTAAGGCAATGGCGATATCTGGTTTCCTTGGCGGAAAACCGGCATTTCGGTAAAGCCGCCGAAGCCTGTTTCGTCACCCAGTCGACCCTGTCGGCCGGCATCCAGGAGCTGGAAACCCAGCTGGAGGCCGCCCTGGTCGACCGCACCAAACGCAAAGTGGTGCTGACGCCGCTGGGTGAGGAACTGGCCGGCCGGGCCCGCGAGCTGCTGGGCCAGGCCGAAGACATGGTGCTGCTGGCGCGCGCCGCCGCCGTCCCCTTAAGCGGGCCGTTGCGCCTGGGCGTGATCCCGACCATCTCGCCCTTCCTGCTGCCGCGCGTGCTGCCGTCGCTGCGCAAACGTTTCCCCGACCTGCGGCTGTTCCTCCGCGAAGACCTGACGGCGCGCCTAATCGAGCAGCTGCAGAACGGCAAGCTCGACCTGCTGCTGATCGCCCTGCCCTATGAAGGCGGCGCGCTGGATACCATGACGCTGTTCGACGACGACTTCCTGCTGGCCTGCCGCAGCGATCATCCGCTGGCCAGGCGCAATGCCGTGAAGCTGGATGATCTGGCCGATGCACAGCTGCTGTTGCTGGAAGATGGCCATTGCCTGCGCGACCATGCGCTGGCGGCCTGCCGTTTGCCGCCGTCGCCGCGCCGGGATGGTTTTGCCGCCACCTCGCTGCACACCCTGGTGCAGATGGTGGATAGCGGACTCGGTGTCACCCTGCTGCCGCAACTGGCGCTCGATGCCGGCATCCTGCGCGGCACCGATGTGGCGGCACGGCCGCTGCAGGGCGACGATGTCGCGCGCCATATCGGACTGGCCTGGCGCCGCGGCACCCAGCGTGCCAAGGAATTCACCCTGTTCGGCGAAGCCCTGGTCGCGGCCCTGCACCAATCTGACGGGCGCCCGCCGGAAACATCATCCCCCGCCAAGAAAGCCTGACCGCATGTCGAAGACCCTGATCCGCGTCGCCACCATCGATGACGCCGAGACCATCGTGGCCCTGGTGCAGGCGCTGGCGATTTACGAGAAGGAACCGCTGAGCAGCGTGAAGCTGACGGCCGATGATATTCGCCGCGATGGCTTCGGCACCGAAAAGCGTTTCGAGGCACTGATCGCCGAGCTGGATGGCGAGCCGGTCGGCTTCGCGCTGTACTTCCACAATTACTCGACCTGGGAAGGCCGCGCCGGCCTGTTCGTGGAAGACCTGTTCGTGCTGGAGCGCGCGCGCGGCCACGGCCTGGGCCGCCAGCTGATCACCGCACTGGCGGCGATTGCCGATGCGCGCGGCTGCAAGCGACTCGACCTCAACGTGCTGGACTGGAATCCAACGCGCGAATTTTACCACCGCCTCGGCATTCAGCATAAGACCGAATGGCTGCCCTACCGCATGACGCAGCCTGCCCTCGCCCGGCTCGGTGATGCCGCCGATCCCGCCTGGTTTGCTGGCCGTCCGCAGCGTTGACTGCAGTGCGGCATGAGAGTGTCGCGCGGACAAAAGCCTTTGTCGTTCAACGGCCGAGTATGAGAGACTGAGCCCAGGCGGAAACCGCCCAGGGAGATGTCGATCCAGCCATGGTCAAGCGCAGGCTTGCGACCGATACAGTGATCAGCCCGCGCGCCCGGGTCGGCCTGCCGCGCGGTTTTGTCGGGCTGATTGTTGCTGTCGTGCTGCTGCTGGCTGCAACCGGCGGCCTGGCCCTGTCGCTGGTGCTCAACCTGCGCAGCAACGACCAGGACCGCATCGTGCTGCAGGGCACTGGCCTGAGCCGCACACTGGCCGATGCAGCACAGCGCCAGTTCGACGTGGCCGACCTGCTGCTGCAATTCGCAGCCGCCGAAGCCAGCGACCGGATCAGCCGCGGCCTGACGCCCAGCGACGCCATCGTTAGCCTGCTGACCGACCGCATCGCCATCATGCCACAGGTGGATGCAGTGCATGTCTACGATGGCCGGGGACGCTTCTGGTTCGCCGTCGGCGAGGCGCCGATGCCGCTGGACATCAGCTGGCATCCCGGCTTCATCAAGCATCGCGACGGCCTGGTGCAGCAGATCGATGCGGCACGCAGCGGCGGTGAGCCACGCGTGTGGCTGACCCGGCGCATCAACGGCGCCGATAATTCCTTTGCCGGCGTGCTGATTGCCACGCTGAAAATCGACCTGCGCGCACTGCTCGATCCTGCCTATTACCCGCTGCCGGTCTCTGTTCTCGCGCTGGTGCATGATGAAGGTCGGATGGTTACCGGCTGGCCGCAGCCGCAGGCCACGGAGTTGGCCGGCTTGACCCGGTTCGTTGCAGGCACCCAGGGCTACAGCGTAACCGGTGAAGATCCGCTCTACTGGTCAAGGCTGAACGATCTGCCGATGACCCTGCTGATGCAGCTGGAGCAACAGAAGGTCGACCGCGGCTGGCTGCGCGCCGCGATCGGTTTCGGCATGCTGTTCGGTATCGTCACGCTGGGCGCCATCGCTGCGGTGTGGGGCGCCTGGCGACAGCTTGAGCGTCGCGCCGCAACAGAATCCCTGCTGCGCGGCATGATGGATAACCCGCCTCTGGTGATGACCCTGCAGGACCCGCATGGTCGCTATCTGATGATCAACCAGTTCTTCGCCCGGCAGTTCAACCGCGATCCGGAGGATCTGGTTGGCCGCACGGCGAAGGAAGTGTTCCCGCCTGAGTTGGCGGCGCGGCTGACCGAGCAGGTGGAGGAAACGGTGAAGGCCGGCAAGCCCCTCACCTTTGACATGCGCGTGCCCACCCTGAACGGCAAGATGCATGACTACATGCTGGTGCGGTTTCCGATCTTCGACCGCAGTGGAATCCTGCTGGCGGTGGGCAGCATCGCCACCGACATCACCGAGCGCAAGGCGCTGGAAGCGGCATTGCGCGAGCAGGCGGCCGTGCGCGAGAAGCTGGCCGAGAATTATGCGCGGCAACGCGAGGTGGCAGAGACCGCCAATCGCGCGAAAAGTGAATTTCTTGCGCATATGAGCCACGAGCTGCGCACGCCGCTCAATGCCATCATCGGCTTTTCCGACATGATCGCCGGCCGGCTGCTGGGCCCGCAATCGGCAAAATATTTCGAGTATGCCGAGGATATCAGCAGCAGTGCCAAGCACCTGCTTGGTGTCATCAACGACATTCTCGATGTCTCCAAGATCGAGAGCGGGCGCTTCGACCTCGAGCTGGGCACGCATGAACCGCAGGATCTGGTCGATGACAGCCTGCGCCTGGTGCGCGGCCGGGCGCGCGAGGCCGGCGTGCAGCTGGTCAGCCGCCTGCCCGACGCGCTGCCGTCGCTGCTGGTCGATGCCCGTGCGGTGAAGCAGATCCTGATCAACCTGCTGAGCAATGCGGTGAAGTTCACGCCGACCGGCGGCGTGGTAAGCGTGGAAGCCGCACACCTGCCCGATGGCGGCCTGACGCTGACTGTGTGCGACACCGGCATCGGCATCGCCGAAGACAATCTCGAACGCGTGTTCGAGCCATTCTGGCAGGCCGATGCCGGTATCCGCCGCAGTGAAGGCAGCGGACTTGGCCTCAACATCTGCCGCAAACTGATCGCGCTGCATGGCGGCAGCATCAGCGTCGCCTCGGTGCCCCAGCAGGGCACCCGGGTGACCGTGACATTCCCCGCCGCCTGCGTGGCCCCGGCAGCAGCGTGACCACATAAAAGAAAACGGCGCGTCAGATGACGCGCCGTTTTGGCATCAAACCGGTTGACCGGTGCTTACTGCTTCTGCACCGGCAGGGTCTCGATTTCGCTGCCGGCATCGGCGGCGCGGCTGAGCGAGGTGGGCGAGACGCTGGGCTGCTTCGAGGCGCGGTTGGCGATCTCGTCAGCGCGACGCTGGCGATACACGGTGCGCAGCGTGACGTAATAATCGAGCGAGGTCTTCTCGAGGTTATCGAGGGTTTCAAGCAGCTCGGCGCGGGCATCCAGACCGCTCACGATGGTGCGGGCATAGATCCAGCCATCGCGATCGGTGTTGCGCAGATACCAGTTGAGCGGATCGGCTGCGGTGTCGACGACAAAGCCGGTCAGGTCGCGCGGGTTGGACGGGCCAAGCACCGGGATAAACAGATAGGCACCTTCGCCGGCGCCCCAGCTGGCCAGCGTCTGACCGAAATCTTCAGTATGAGCCGGAATCCCAAACCACTTGTCAGCAGCATCATAGAAACCGAGCACACCGACGGTGCTGTTGATGGCAAAGCGCTGCAGCGTATCGCCGGCGCGAGTGGTTTCACCCTGCAGCAGGTCGTTGGCCAGGATGATCGGAGTCCGCAGGTTCAGCAGTGCACTGCGGATACCGGTGCGGGCCGGTTCCGGCAGCAGGGTGCGGTAGACGAAGGCCGCTGGCTTGAGCAGGAAATGATCGAGCGCCATGTGGAACTCGAACATCGCGCGATTGACCGGCTCGAGTGGATCATTCACGGCTTCGAAATCGGCGCGGGCCTGGGGGTCGGTCGGGGCTGTGGCACAGCCGGCAAGCAGACCAGTCGAAAGCAGGGCAACTGCAGCGAGGGTCTTCCACTGGGACGTGCGCTGACCGGACTCGCGCGTAACAACGGACATGGGGCTTGGACCTCTTTATAATTCTGAGGGTTATCTTATCGGATATCGGCCTTTCGCGCGCAAGCCGAATCCCGTGGACCGTGATGGCCACTACCCTGCAACCGCACCGGGCGGATGCCTTTTTCCACAGGTGATGCAGTTCTGCCACAGCCCCTGACGGGGGCGACTCAGTGGCGCAGCCCGGGATTGCCTGGGCCGGTACCGCCCTCTGGATCGTCCGACTCGTCCGATTCGTCGGGTTCGACCACCGGAATCGCATAGGCGCCCTTGAGCCAGCGGTTGAGGTCGACATCGGCGCAGCGCGGCGAGCAGAACGGGCTGCGCTTGGGGTCGCTGGGTTTGCCGCAGATCGGGCAGGTTTTGGAGACCGTCATGGCGGATGCCGCAGGGTATCGTCAGCGGCCGAGCCGGCCAACTGAGAATGATTCGCGACGGCGGCCGGCTTCCGGCTTCACCTGGACCACGGCACCGATCTGGCGCTCCAGCTTGCTGCGCAGCTCGTCGTCGAACAGGGCGGCGACATCGGGCGCACAGGCGATTTCCAGCTTGCCGCCGGCCGGGCTGCTGGTCGCCTCGCGCCAGGTCCGGCGCAGCAATTCGGCCAGCACGGACGGCAGCGAGGGCAGCCGCCCGTCGCCATCACAGGTCGGGCAATTGTCGAACAGCCGGGTGGCGAGCGGTTCGCCGATGCGCTTGCGTGTCATCTCGACCAGGCCGAGCGCCGACATGCCCAGCACCTTATGCGGCGCCGGATCGCGCTTCAGCGCCTCGCGGAGCGCATTCACCGTCTGGGCCCGATAGGCGGCATTTTCCATATGCAGGAAATCGATCACCACGATGCCGCCGATGCCGCGCAGGCGCAGCTGGCGCGCAATCGCGGTGGCGGCTTCCAGGTTGATCTTGAGTGCCTGCTCCTCGAAGGCATGGCCACGCGACGAGGCGCGGCCGGAATCGACATCGATGGCGGTGAGCGCCTCGGTCTCGCCGAACACGATGGCGCCGCCGGACGGCAGCTCGATGCGGCGGCCCAGCGCGGCAGCGATATCGGCCTCGATCTCGAACAGTTCAAACAGGCCGGCGGGATCATCGAAGCGTTCCAGCCGCGCGACATAATTCGGCGCATGCTCGAACAGCCAGGCGCGGGCCTCGGCAAAACCAGGCGCGGCATTGACGCGGATGCGATCGAGCCGGGCGCCGACATAATCACGCAGCGCGCGGCCGACCGGGCCCATTTCGCGCCACAGTTCGGCCGGCACATTGGAGCTTTCGGTGGCCAGGCGACGCCGGTCCTCGATCGCGATCCAGCGCGCCCGCAGGCGTTCCAGATCGGCAAACAATTCTTCCTTCGATACGCCATCGGCATTGGCGTTGACGATGCAGCCCATGCGGCGGCGGCGCTCGTCGCCATTGCGCCGCTCGGGCGCACGCTTGACCGGCTTGGCGCTGCGGCGATCGCCGGCGCGATGCTGCAGCCGGACACTGACTTCATGCTGCAGCCGGGCGGTGACCTCCAGCGGTGTCTGGTCGGCCAGCGCCATCAGGCTCTGCATCACGGCAGCCAGCCGCATGCGTTCGGCATCCTGGGCGATGCGCTTGGTCACGCGCACCGCGGCATCGTAGGGGCAGAAGGACAGGAAACGGCCGGGCAGCGCGATCTGGCAGGTGAGCTTGACGCCCTTTTCGCCAACCGGGTCGCGCACCACCTGCACCAGCACGGTTTCGCCCTCATGCAGGCATTGTTCGATCGGCTTGTCGCCCGGCTCGACCAGATCGTCGCGGCCGAGAAAACCGTCGCGGCTCAAGCCAATATCGACATAGGCCGCGCCCAGCCCCTTCTCGATCCGCCGCACGCGGCCGAGGAAAATCGCACCCAGGGCGGAATCGCGCTCGGGCCGCTCCAGATCGAGGTGGACCAGACGGTCATCCTCGACCAGGGCGACGCGCGTCTCGGTCAGTCCGACATCGATCAGCAGCTCGTTGGCCATCGAATCAGTTTATAGCGGGTTTCGTTAAAGAAGCGGATAGCCCGGAAGCGAATAGCCCAGGCCATGCAGCAGCCCGGCGGTTTCGGCCAGCGGCAGGCCGACCACATTGGAATACGAGCCGCCGATCCAGGGAATGAAGGCCTCGGCCCGGCCCTGGATGGCATAGCCGCCAGCCTTGCCCAGGCCCTCGCCGCAGGCGGCATAGGCGGCGATTTCGGCCGCCGCGAGCCGGCGGAAGCGCACCTTGGTCTCGACCGCGCGGCGGCTGCTGCGGCCATCGGGATGAATCAGGCAGAGCCCGGTCACCACGGTATGGCGCCGGCCGGACAGCAGGCCAAGGCAATGGGCGACCTCGTCGGCGGTTTCCGCCTTGGGCAGAATGCGGCGGCCCAGCCCCACCACCGTATCGGCGGCCAGCACCAGGGCATCGGGCCGCTGGGCGGCCACGGCGCGCGCCTTGGCCTGGCTCAGACGCAGCGCCAGGGGCCGCGGCAATTCGGATTTTTCAGGGGTTTCGTCGAGATCGGCGGCCAGGATCGCATCCGGCACCAGGCCGATCTGGCGCAACAGATCGCGGCGACGCGGCGATGCGGAGGCCAGAACGAGGAGTGGCGCGGCCACGGTTCCGGCCCCGGATCAGGCTTACTTGAAGCGGAAGGTGATGCGGCCCTTGGTCAGGTCATAGGGGGTCATTTCCACCATGACCTTGTCGCCCGCCAGCACGCGGATGCGGTTCTTGCGCATCTTGCCCGAGGTATGAGCCAGCACTTCGTGGCCGTTATCGAGCTTGACCCGGAACATCGCGTTGGGCAGCAATTCGTCCACAACGCCGGGAAATTCCAGCAATTCTTCCTTCGCCATTCAGCCTCTGTTTTACGGTAGCTCGGTTTTACGGTCGTCGCGCGCCGGAACGGCGCGGCCATCAGATGCGCTTGCAGCGCGGGCGAGAACATGCGCGCGACCGCCCGGAAAATCAAGGCCGTAGCCGGAATGCTGCCACTGGCAGGGTATAACCGGAATTCCCGGTTTTCCGGAACTTATGGCGAACGGCGACTAGTCCACCTGAATCCGGATGGCCGACCACACCCATTTCGCATCGTCATGGGCCTTCAGGCCGGGATGCCTGTCGTCGCGCGGATAGACCACCCAGGTGGGGCCGCGACCGCCGAGGCCGAGATAGTTGCCATCGGCCTTGAGCGCCAGCAACACCGGATACTGCGCCAGGTCGGTGAGGGGGATTTCGGCGCCATAGCCGTCGATGGCAAAGACCTTGATGGTCTTGCCTTTCGATCCGGCGGCCTTGAGCACATCGGCCAGCAGCGGGCCGCGGAATGTATAGGCCTTGGGCCAGGTGTCGTATTTCACCGTCAGGGTTTTCTGCGGCAGTTTTTCCAGCATGGCGAGATCGAAACTCGCCGCCGTATCGAAACTCACATTGCCGAATTTGAAAAAGGCGTCGTCGAACTCGTTCAGCGCGCCGCGATTGGTGTTGGCAATTGCGCCATGCACGGTGAGCACCACCGCGCCTTTGGGTTTGGCCAGATCGGCGGCCTGGGCTGAAACGGCGACGCCGATGGCAACAACGGCAGCGAGCAATGCGCGCAACATCGTATGTCCTCCCGCAATCGAGACTGCCATCTGGTTACGCGCCCGCCGCAGGCGTGTCCAGTGACGGCAGCACGTCAGCTGTGCTGGAGCGGAAAGACCATGGTGGCCGTGGTGCCGCGGCCCAGTTCACTGGCCATATGGAGGCGGCCGCCATGCAGCGCCATCAGGCGATGCGAAATCGCCAGGCCAAGGCCGGAGCCCTGGCGGCGCTGGTTCTTCGGACCCGCCTGGTAGAAGGCCTCGCCCAGCCGCACCAGATCGGCCGGTGCGATGCCCGGCCCGTCATCGCTGACGCTGATGCGGATCGTGTCGGCATCGGGGGTGGCAGCCACCACGATGCGGCCTTCGGCCGGTGTGAACTTGATCGCATTGGAGATCAGGTTGAGCAGGACCTGGCGAAACGCGCTGCGATCGGCATGCAGCACCGGCAGGGCATGCAGGCTGGCATCCATCACCAGCGACAATTCCTTCTGCCGCGCCTGGGTCAGCAGCAGCGAAATCACCGCATCGGCCTCGTCCACCACCTTCAGCTTGTCGAGGGTCAGCGTCATCTTGCCGGCTTCGATGCGGCTGAGATCGAGGATGGCGTTGATCACTTCGAGCAGATGCTTGCCGGCCTGGCCGATCAGGCCGGCATAGTCCTTGTAATGGGCATCGCCCAGCGGGCCATAGGCCTCGCTCTCCAGCATCTCGGCAAAACCGATCACCGCATTCAGCGGCGTGCGCAGCTCATGGCTCATGAAGGCGAGGAACTCGCCCTTGGAGCGCGAGGCCAGCATGGCCTCCTCGCGCGCAGCCTCGGTTTCAGTCAGCGAGCGATGCAGCTCCATCGCATCGGTCACCAGGGCGGCGAATTCCTGCAGCTGCAGCTGCGCGGCAGAATCGAAGCGGCGCGCCACCGAATCAAAGATCGCCAGCGTGCCGATGTTATGGCCGTCGCGGCTGGTCAGCGGGGCACCGGCATAAAAGCGCAGACCGGCCGGGCCGGTAACAAAGGGATTGTCGCTGAAGCGCGCATCCAGCGAGGCATCCTCGACGACACAGACCTCGTCGCTGAGGATCGCCCAGGCACAGAAGCCATGCTCGCGCGGCAGCTCGCGCAGGTCGATGCCGGTATGGGCCTTGAACCACAGGCGGTCGGTATCAACCAGCGTGACCAGTGCACCCTGGGTGCCGAAGACACGCGCCGCCAGCCGCACCAGCCGATCGAACCGCGGATCATAGGGTGTGTCGAGGATGGCGAAGCTGCGCAGATCGTTCAGGCGCGCGGCTTCGTTTGATGGGTGCGGTGCAGCGGGCACGGGGGTCTCTTTGGAAGGCGATCTTATTTAGAGGCGGTATTCCGCCGCGGCAAGCATTCTTCCGTAGGGGGACAAAGCCTAACGCACTGATCTGGTTATGGTTAATTACCGGCCTGCGTCGATTAGCCGCCAGCGTGCATAGACCGGAAATAGAAACCTTGTCCTGATTCCGCAGCGTCCGCCACTCCGCTAGGTCTGGACCCATATAGCGGTTGGCCCGTAAGACAAACAGCATGCTGCAGCTCGACCACATCACCGTCATCGCGCCTTCTTTGGCCGAAGGCGTGGCCCATGTGCGCGCCTGCCTCGATATCGATGTGCCGTTCGGCCGGCAGCATCCGTATATGGGCACCCACAACCATCTGCTTCGGCTGGGCGACAGCGTGTATCTGGAGATCATCGCGGTCGATCCCGCTGCCGCGCATCCGGGGCGCCGGCGCTGGTTCGGCCTGGATGACCCGGCCACCGTACGCGCGGACTGGGACAGCGGTTTTCGCCTGCGCGGATGGGTGGCGCGCACCGCCGATATCGATGCCGTTCTGCCGGAGCATGAAAATGTTCTGGGCAGAAAGATTGAACTGAACGGCAGCACGCCGTTCTTTTTTGCCGTGCCCGAGGATGGCTCCCTGCCGCTCGGCGGGATCGCGCCATCGGTGATCGATCGGCAGGGCAAACCGCCTTCCATGACAACCATGGCCGATCACGGCGCCATATTGCAGTCCCTGGTCATCGACCATCCTGACCCCGCGCAGGTCCGCACACTGTATCGAACGCTGCGCATCGACGCGCCGCCCGAAATCCGGCAGGCCGACCGCTTCCGCTATCGCGCCCTGATCCAGACGCCTGCAGGCCTGAAGGAGCTGTTCTGATCAGCGCCGGCGCAGGATCGCCTCGCCATCGACGGTGACGCTGATAGCCTGCTCGCCGGCGGCAGCCACCGGCGGTGCGGCTTCGGCGCGGGCCGACATGCTCATCGCCTTCATCATCACCGGCCGCTGCATAACGCCGCCATTGAGGCCGACGCGGGCCCAGCCCTCAAAGCGCATGCCCAGCGCCGCCGCGGCCTTTTCGGCGCGCGCCGCCAGGCGCTGCAACGCCTCGGCAAACATCTCGTCCTGCTGCGCGCGCTGCTGTTCGCGCGACAGGGTGTAGCCCAGTTCCTGCAGCGCCAGACCCTCGGCCTGCAAGGCGCCCACAGCTTCCAGCAGCTTGGCATCGTCCTTCGATGTCAGCAGCAGGCTCTGCTGCGCGCGCCATAACGGTGCCGGCGGCTTGGCACCGGCCGGCAGCGTCTGCGGCCGCACGGGGCTTTCCTGATAGGTGTTGTAGCTGCCGGTCTCGACCTCAAGGCCAAGCGCCTTGGCACGGGTGAGCGCACGGGCCATGGCGGCGTTGACGCTGGCCTGCGCGGTGGCGGCCGCCTCCGCTGTTGCCTGCGCCATCAGGTGGGCGCGCATGGTATCGGGCGTTACATCGCGTTCGGCATTTTCCGACAGCGTCAGCAGCGTGGCGTCATCGGGCAGCGCGCGCTGGGCGGTCTGCGCCCCGGCATTGTCGCAGGCGGCAACCGCAAGCAGCAGGGCCAGAAGCAGGGCCGAGGCGGGAAAGGCGAAACGCGAATGGGCGGTCATGGCGAGGGTCCGTCAGTTTCTGGTCCGCGGACCATACCAGACAAACCATGGCCGTTTTGAGGCGCGTTTGCCGTCAGCTGCTCAGCAGCGGCAGCATGCGGTCCTTGGCGTGGAAATACTTGCGGGCATAGGCCAGCAGCTGGCCATCGGTGGGATGATCGACGGTTTCGCAGCCGACAATATTGCGTTCGAGCCAGGCCTGCGAGCGTGTCACGTAGCGCAGGAATTCCAGTTTGGCCGCACCGGGCCCCACCAGCAGAACCTCGCGGGTGTCTTCCAGCGCCTGGGCGATGGACTGGAAAAAGGCGATATCGTCCGGGTCGCGACCGGAACGCAGGGCGCCATGCTTGTGCCGCGGGCTATGCGGGTGACGGTGCAGCGCCGTCTTGTCGGCGGAGTCGCGGTTGAAATGGAAAATGCAGGCCTCGACATGATCGAGCCACACGACGGCATGGGACTTAGGCATTCGGGGAGTCTCCGCTTCTTGACCGCCAGAGTTTGACGGCAGCCGGGGAGACCCACCTTGATGCAGGTCAAAAAATCCGGGCAATCAGCGTTTTATAAAGCGCTCGCGGATCTTTTTTTGCAGAAAATCGCGCACCTCACGGTAGGCGGCGAGTCGCTGTTCGCGCGTGCCCTCGACGATGGTGGGGTCGAAGGTGTTCCAGAATTCGACATCGCAGGCCATGGTGCGGGTCATGTCGACGGCGGTGTGCTGCGCCTCGGGCGACAGGGAGATGATGAGATCAAACGAGCTGTCTTCCAGGTCGTCGAAATTCTTCGAGCGGTGCTTGCTGATATCCAGGCCGATCTCGTCCATCACCTCGACGGCGAGCGGATCGACCTTTTCCTTGCGCACGCCGGCAGAATCGACAAACACCTGCTTGGGATACAGCGCCTTGAGGATGCCTTCGGCCATCGGGGACCGGACGCTGTTCATGGTGCAACAGAACAGCACGCTGCCGGGAAGCCGATCCTCCATCTCGCCGCTTACCGGATATGCAGGACGCAGATGAGCGTGAACAGCCGGCGGGCAGTATCGAAGTCGCAGTCGATCTTGCCCTTGAGCCGCTCGCGCAGCAGTTCGGAACCCTCGTTATGCACCCCGCGCCGCGCCATATCGATGGTCTCGATCTGCGAGGGCGAGGAGCGCTTGATGGCCTGGTAGTAGCTGTCGCAGATCTCGAAATAGTCCTTCACGATCTTGCGGAAGGGTGACAGCGCCAGAATGATCTTGCCCAGCGGCGCGGCGCCATCGTCACGGATATCGAAGACCAGCCGGTTGTCGGCGATGCCCAGCATCAGCTGGAACGGGCCCTGTTCAGCATGGGCGCCGACCGGCGAGAAGACATTCTGTTCGATCAGGTCGAAAATCGCGACCTTGAGTTCATGATCGATATCGGCCGACCGCCGCACCACGCTGCGCTCGTCGAGCAGAACCTCGATGAGACGATGCTGGGCTGGCGGCGCCTTGTCGGTCATTTGACCCCTTTCGGCAGCCTGATCGAGACCGACAGGGCGTGTCCCTGCAGGCCTTCCGCCTCGGCCAGCGCCACGGCGGCCGGGCCGATTTTCGCCAGCGAGGCCTCATCACACTGAACCAGCGTGGTGCGCTTCATGAAATCGAGCAGGTTGAGGCCCGAGGCAAAGCGCGCCGCGCCGGCGGTGGGCAGCACATGATTGGGGCCGGCGACATAATCACCGATCGCTTCCGGCGTATGGCGGCCGAGGAAGATGGCACCGGCATGGCGCACGTTGGCGGCAAAATCCTGCGGCGCCTCGATGGCCAGTTCCAGATGCTCCGGGGCAATGGCATCGACCAGCGGCGCCGCATCGCTCAGGTTTTTCACCGTGATCAGGGCGCCGAATTTTTCCCATGACGCCGTGGCGATATCCTTGCGCGGCATGGTGGAAAGCTGCTGCCGCACGGCGGCGCCAACCTTTTCGGCAAAGGCGGCGTCGTCGGTGATCAGCACCGACTGCGCCACCTCGTCATGCTCGGCCTGGCTGAGCAAATCGGCGGCGATCCAGGCCGGATCGTTTTGATTGTCGGCGACGACCAGAATTTCCGATGGCCCGGCCGGATTGTCGATGCCGACCTGGCCGAAGACAAAGCGCTTGGCCGTGACCACGAAACTGTTGCCCGGGCCGGTGATCTTGTCGACCGGGGCGATGCTTTCGGTGCCATAGGCGAGCGCGGCGACTGCTTGGGCGCCACCCAGGCGATAGACTTCAGTGACACCGGCCAGTTTGAGCGCCGCCATCACCAGCGGATTGAGTTCGCCGCCCGGTGTCGGCAGGGTGACGACGACACGGCGCACGCCGGCGACCACGGCGGGAATCGCATTCATCAGCACCGATGACGGATAGGCAGCCTTGCCACCCGGAACATAAAGCCCGACGGCATCCAGCGGCGTCCAGCGATGGCCGAGCTTCACGCCCTGCGCATCGGTGTAGAAATCATCGGCCGGCTTCTGGCGGGCATGGAACAGGCGGATGCGTTCAGCGGCAACCTGCAGTGCCTGCAACGTGGCGCCATCCACCAGTGCGGCCGCGGCATCGATCTCGGCCTGGGAAATGCGCAGGCCGAGCCGGGCCGAATCGACATGGTCGAATTTGGCATTCAGCTCATGCAGCGCCGCATCGCCGCGCTTGCGCACATCGGCAATGATCTGCGCCACGATGGCGCCGACATCGGCCTCGGCATCGCGCTTGGATTTCACCATCGCCTGGAAGCGGGCGGCGAAATCCGTATCGGCAGCATTCAGCGACACCGGCATCAGACAGCGACCTTCTTGGTCTTGGTCACGGCGGCGGCGGCCACGGCAGCGGAGAATTTCTCCAGCCAGCCGCCGACCTGGATCGGCCGCGTCTTCAGCGCCGCGCGATTGACCACGAGACGAGAGGTGACCTGGGCGATGACCTCGACCTCGACCAGGCCATTGGCCTTCAGTGTCGCGCCAGTGGAGACCAGATCGACGATGCGGCGGCACAGCCCCAGCGTCGGCGCCAGTTCCATGGCACCGTTCAGCTTGATGCATTCGGCCTGCACGCCGCGATCGGCGAAATACTTCTGCGTCACGTAAGGGTATTTGGTGGCAACCCGCACATGGCTCCAGCGTTTGGGATCATCAGATGCCGACAGCGCCACCGGTTCGGCCACCGAGAGCCGGCAATGGCCGATATCGAGATCGAGCGGCGCGTAGATTTCCGGGTAGTCGAATTCCATCAGCACATCGTTGCCGGCAACGCCGAGCTGGGCGGCGCCGAAAGCCACGAAGGTGGCGACATCGAAACTGCGCACGCGGATCAGCTCGATATCGGGCTGGCTGGTGGCAAAGCGCAGCTTGCGGCTGTTGTCGTCGGAGAATTCCGGCTCGGGCACGATGCCGGCCGCCAGCAGCAGCGGCATCACCTCTTTCAGGATGCGACCCTTGGGCAGCGCCATGACCAGTTTGTTGTCGGCACTCATGACACTTCCTTGTGCTTGGGCGCACGACGCACCGGATAGGGTTGCCCCAGATCCTGCATCTGTGCGTCCACGCATTCCACTTCCAGCCGCACGGCACCGCCGCCAGCGAAAACCAATGTCAGCACCGCTGCCGGGTCTTCACCCAGCGGCTCGGCGATGATCGACAGCAGTTCCAGCGGAGCCCTGGCGTCATTGCGATCAATGCCGCTGGACTGCACCTTCAGCACGCCGTCGAAATGCAACCCCGCCGGCACCCGCACATGCGGCACGGCGCGGATCAGCTTGCCGCGCGCATCGACGCGCGTTTCATCTTCCCAGCGGAAACGGTTGAGCACCAGGGCAAAGCGCCGCTGTTTCGGCTGCCAGGCCATGTCGGTGACCCGCAGCGTCGCATCCTGCAGGCAGGCCGCCAGCACCGTAACATCTTCCGCGTCCTCGGCGCGCAGGCGCAGGGGCGGAAAACGCGGCGTCTTGCGGCGGTCCTCGGCCATCTCAGTCCTTCAGCCGTTCGATCACGGCGCCGCAGGCGGCCAGCTTTTCTTCCAGCCGCTCGTAGCCGCGATCCAGATGATACACGCGGTTCACCACTGTCTCGCCTTCGGCTGCGAGGCCGGCCAGCACCAGCGACACCGAGGCGCGCAGATCGGTGGCCATCACCGGCGCACCGGTCAGCTTGGGAACGCCACGCACCAGCGCCGAGGAACCATGCACCACGATATTGGCGCCCATGCGGGTAAGTTCGGGCACATGCATGAACCGGTTCTCGAAGATCGTCTCGGTGATCATCGAGGCGCCATCAGACACCGTCATCAGCGACATCATCTGCGCCTGCATGTCGGTGGGGAAACCCGGATAGGGCTGGGTGAGGAAATCGACGCCCTTGAGCCGCGACCCGTTGCGCGCGATCGACACACCGCGCGGCGTTTCGGTGATCACGCAGCCGGCCTCGGTCAGCTTCTCGGCCACGGCCTCGATCAGGTCCATGCGCGCGCCGGTCAGTTCCACCTTGCCGCCGCAGATCGCAACGGCGGCGAGATAGGTGCCGATCTCGATACGGTCGGGCACGATCTTGTGGGTGGCACCGCGCAAGCTGGGCTTGCCATGGATGGTGAGATGCTCGCTGCCGATGCCCTCGATCATCGCGCCCATCGCCACCAGGCACTGGGCCAGATCGGCGATCTCGGGCTCGCGCGCGGCATTCTCCAGCACGGTGGTGCCTTCGGCCAGCGCGGCGGCCATCAGCAGGTTCTCGGTGGCGCCGACCGAGACCTGCGGGAAGCGGATCACCGCGCCCTTCAGGCCTTTCTTGGCCTTGGCCTTGATATAGCCGTTCTCGACCGTGATCTCGGCGCCGAGCGCCTTCATGCCCATGATATGCAGATCGACCGGCCGCGTGCCGATGGCGCAGCCGCCGGGCAGCGACACTTCCGCCTCGCCGAAGCGGGCCAGCAGCGGGCCGAGCACCAGCACGGAGGCGCGCATCTTGCGCACGATATCGTAGGGCGCCAGCGTGGAGGTGATCTTGCCGGCATTGAGATGGATGGTGCGGCCCTCCGGCGTGCCGTTGCCGCCATCCATCGACACATCGACGCCGTGCTGCTGTAGCAGATGCGCCATGGTGGCGATATCGGCCAGATGCGGCACGTTGGACAGCGTCAGCGTCTCGTCGCTCAACAGGCTGGCCGCCATCAGCGGCAGGGCCGCATTCTTGGCGCCGCCGATACCGATGCTGCCGTCCAGGGGCTTGCCGCCACGCAACCGAATTCTATCCATAACGCATTGATTCCAAAGAACTACCGGCTGAAACCGCCGGCCAGAGCTAAATAGGCCACCGATTGTCTAGCGCAACGGGGGCCGAATCGCCAGTGCGGGCGGATGTAACGCCCGGATGCGTCAAGGAAAGCCGGGGCGGCAGCCCCTAAAGCTTGGGCAGGGTGACGCCGCGCTGGCCCATATATTTGCCGGCGCGGTCGGCATAGCTCACCTCGCAGGGCTGATCGCCCTTGAGGAACAGGAACTGACAGGCGCCTTCGTTCGCATAAATCTTGGCGGGCAGCGGCGTGGTGTTGGAGAATTCCAGCGTCACATGGCCTTCCCATTCCGGCTCCAGAGGCGTGACATTCACGATGATGCCACAGCGCGCATAGGTGCTTTTGCCCAGGCAGATCACCAGCACGTCGCGCGGGATGCGGAAATATTCCACCGTGCGGGCCAGCGCGAAGGAATTCGGCGGAATGACGCAGACATCGGTGTCGCGGTCGACAAAGGACTCGGGCGAGAATTCCTTCGGATCGACGACGGCGCTGTTTACGTTGGTGAAGATCTTGAACTCGCGCGCCACGCGCGCGTCATAGCCGTAAGAGGACAGGCCGTAGGAGATCGTGCCTTCGCGCTTCTGCGCCTCGACGAAGGGTTCGATCATGCCTTTCGTTTTCGCCATTTCGCGAATCCAGATATCGGACATGACTGACATGCGGTGATCCTTCGGCGGCAGAAAAACAGTGCCTTCGGGCTTAAGCGGGCGGGCCCAGCCCGTCAAGACGCCGCCCCGCCACCGTTCCCCGCCGTGTCATCGGGGTCACTGTCAGGGCCGCCACTCCGGCCGCGGGTCTGCTGCTTGCGGCGGCCCAGGTTGGCCCGCAGGGTCTGTGCCAGCCGCGCCGCCCGGTCAGCCCGCTGCTTCGCCTTGCGCTGTCGGTTTTCCGACACCGTTTCCGGTGTGCTGTCAGGTTCGTCGCTGTCCGCCATGCATCCTCTGGCGCGGCCCGACCATGGCCGGCATGCGATTTCAGCGATAGCCAGCCCCGCCCCCCGGCGTCAACCCGAATCCGTGCCCCATGCCGCGCCGCGCCGGGGCAGCAAATCCCGGGAAACACGGTCGAATCTCCGATTTCGCAAAAGCCGGCCAAAAGCCGCCATGTCGCGCTTGCGCCGGCCGGCCGGCTGTGGCAGTTTCCGCGCCCGACGCCGGCCGGGCCCTTCGGGCGCGAGGGCCGGTTTGTCGTTTTTGGCCCTTACGGGGCTGCTGTAGCTCAGTGGTAGAGCACCTCATTGGTAATGAGGAGGTCGACAGTTCAATCCTGTCCAGCAGCACCAGGCTTCTTGCTTTAGTAATGGCCATCCGCAGCCTGGATCTGACTCCAAGATCACGCTTCGCCGCCGAACGGCTTGCTACTAAATACTTACAATCAGTCCTGAAATAAGACTTTCGCTCCTCAACTCATGCATGCCACAACTGACATCTAAATGTGGGCTGATTGGCGGCCCGTAATCCTTTATCTTGAAATTACTAGATTATGCACCGCAGCCTTCGCAACCTACTTTTTGCGATTGTTTCCTTTGGATCACTGCTCGCAACATTTTATCTGGTTGATCCAGAAACCGTTATTGCCAGCCTCCATTCCATCGCTTGGCCCGGAATTCTGGTGGCCGTGCTATTGGTGCTGACAAACACCATTTTGTCGCTCCTACGGTTCCGTTCGGTACTAACGGCTTTCGGCTTCAACCCGAGCTGGCGCAGCCTGTTCTTCGCTCATTCCATCGGCCAGATCTCCAACCAGATTCTACTCAATGTGATTGGTCAGAGCATCAGCCGAGCGGCGGCGCTGGCTCCTGATGGCGTGCCACTTAGTGTTTCGATCATGGCAACCTACTGGGAGCGGATGCAGGCGGCCGCGATCCTGTTCCTGCTCAGCCTCGGGGGCCTATGGTACCTGTTCATCAATTTACATTTCGATGTGCTGCCGACCACAAAGTATATGGCATCGCTGATCGCAGCGCTCTCGATTACAGCGATTGTTGTCGCGCTTACCGCCCTTCGATCGGCACGACTGCTGCAACACTTGCCCAGTCAGTTGCGGGGCATTCTACGCCTGTGGCCGAGCCTGCTGCTCACCCTTGCTGCGCATGGCTGCATGCTGGGCACCTATCTGAGCCTGCTATGGGGCCTGGGTATATCGCCATTTGATGGCCGCGTGATCGCAGCCCTCATCATCGTGATGTTCACAGCCAGCCTGCCGATCAGTTTCTCCGGCTGGGGCATTCGCGAATTCAGCGCCGCCCAGGCCCTAGGTGTGATCGGCATCAGCGAATCTACCGCCGTGGCGAGTGCCGTTTCCATCGGCCTGATCAGCCTGCTTGTCACAGTGCTGTTCATGATCTGCAGCAGCCTGCTTTTGCTGCGCCGGCGCCCACCCGCCTTGGCGCCGTCGTCAGCCGACATGAGTATAGCCATCGACTGGAGCGGCATAGCCGTGACAGCCTGCGCCATACTCTGTGCCACACTGTTGTTTTTCCAGGTTCGCATACCGTTACAGGGCGGTGAGCTGACGGGCAATCTTGCCGATCTCATCGCCTTGACCAGCCTGGGGCTGACCCCGATTTTCCTCTGGAAGCACCGCAATGCTTTGCCGGCACCCAGCGTTCTCATCATCGGCCTGTTTGCCGTTTCGGCCGTGTTTGCTATTTCGCTGTTCTACGGCTACAGCCGGTTCGGGTGGACGAGTTGGGCCTTCATCAACCGTGGCCTGGGTTGGTTGATCATTCTTGGATACACTACCACCGGCCTGTCCATCGCCATGAGTGGCAAGGCACAGTACCGCGACGCCGTTCTTGGTGCCGTTGTCGCCACAGGAACTACACTTGCTGTCCTACAGATCATCCTGTTGGTAGCATCTCTGGTCGGGGTGTCGATCCAGCGCGATATCTTTGCGCTACCGCTGCAAGCCTACGCAGGCAACACCAACGCCTTCGCTGTTCAGATGTCTGTCACCGCCGCTGCCGCTATCACCGCACAGCATCTCGGGTTGTTCGATCGGTGGAAATACCTGCTGCCGGCAATCCTGACTGTGCTGGGCATCGTGATTTACTATAGCCACTCAAGAGCTGGCATGGGCATATTTGCCATCACTCTGATCGCCATGATGGTCTTCCCCGGCCACTTACCGCGACGCCGGTTGGTGCCAGCCATCCTTCTGCCGCCATTGGCTATCGCGGCATTTTCATTTCTCTACGATAAAGTATACAACCACCTGCTCACCGAAAATTCCTTTGTCATCCTGATGTTGGCCGTGAACGTGACGCGCGAGTCGGGTGATCTTGAGCGCTGGAAAAGCATTATCGATGGCTGGCAGATGTGGTTGCAACATCCGGTTTTTGGTAGCGGGCTGGGCGCCTACATGGAACAGCATATCAGCGCCACCGGTCGGGCATTGATCATACACTCTGTGCCCATATGGCTGCTGGCAGAGACCGGACTGCTCGGTTTTGGCGTCATCGCAGTTTTCTTCTGCGCTCTTTTGCGCCACGCCTACCAAGGTATCGATCAACCGAAGAATGGATGGTCCATAGGATTATTGATCCTGCTGCTGAGTTTTGCTGCCGGCAATATCGTGCACGACTTCTTCTTCCAACGCAGTTTCTGGTTCCTGCTGGGACTATTGATCGCCCTGCCGAACGGTAACCAGCAGGCATCCACAGTGAAACCCGTTTGACGACAGCCAGCCATCATGGCGTACACTTCCGCCATGACACGGCCCACCCCCTTTTCCGACGAACCGGCCCTCGAAGCCGTTGCGCGGTACTGGACGCACAAGCGCCAGCAGGATGGCACCCGGCGCTGCATGCCCGATCGTGGCGAGATCGATCCGCTCGAGCTGCCGCCGGCCTTCTGGCCCAACCTGATGATCACCGAACCGGCCGCAGGCGGCGCCTGGCGCTATCGCCTGGTCGGCTCGGCGCATGTCGAACGCTATGGCATGGATTTCACCGGCAAGACCACGCATGACATCATGCAGGGCAGCTATCGCGATTACATGGGCGCGATCTACCACGCCACCTTCCATGATGCCGTGCCGGTCTATTCTGAGAGCGTGTTCCGCTGGGATGCCGCCGGCTTTGCCATGACGCGGCGCCTGATGCTGCCGCTGAGCCAGGGCGAAACGGATCGGCCGGCGCTGGTGCTCAGCATCCAGGTATGGCCGAGTGCGATGCCGATCCAGCCACGCAGCATCAGCGACCTGAGCCGCAGCGGCGGCTTCAAGGATGGCTTCTTCCTGCGCCTTGACCCCGACAGTTTCCAGCCACTGCCCGATCCGACCGGCAGCAAGCCCTGACATGAATCACTTTACCGGTGGCCGGATTATCGCGGGCTCTGATCGCGCGGAGGATCTTGAACAGCCAAGCCTGCGCGACTTCCATCGCTACTGGCTCGACAAGCGCGGCACGCGACGCTGGCCTTCGCGCGCCGATATCGATCCGCTCGATCTCAAGTCCCTGCTCGGCAGCATTGCGCTGCTCGATGTCGTGCATGAGGCAGATGTTACGGCGCCGCCGCGCTTCCGCTACCGCGTGTTCGGCACCAGCTTTGTCGAATGGTTCGGTTTCGACATGACCGGCCGCATGGTCGATGACTGGCCGGCGCCGGAATACCGTGCGGTGATGAACGCGTCCTATCGCGAAGTGGCGATGGCGGGACGTCCGTTCCGCCGGCTGCGCAGCTTCGTCAAGGACAACCGCGTGCTGCGCTACGAAGCGCTGATGCTGCCGCTTGGCAACGACAGCACAGACGGCACGGCATCGCGCATCGAACAGATCATCGTGGCGCAGGTCTTTACGGCGTGAAACCCGATCCGGCGCGTTACGGCGCCGGATAGCTGGTCTGATAGCGGCTGGTCAGCGTCAGCGGCACGCTGCCGCTGTTGGTGACGGTCACATAGGCCGCACCGCTGGCGCCACGGCCATAGCGATCATACAGCTCGATCTTGCCACCGGCCGGCACGGCAATCGCGCTGCTGTCGGCAGGGAGCTGCAGGCTGCCGGCGCTGCTGCTGCTATTGACCACGGTGATTGTGGTGTAGCCATAGCGGTCGCCCACATCGAGCTTTGCGGTTGCACCGGGCGCGACCGTGATGGTGCCGGCCTGTGCAGCCGCAGCAAGGCCGGTGGCCAGCACGGCGGCCAGCGCCAGACGGGAAGCGAGGGTTTTGATGTTCAACATGATCAGTCTCCATGCCGTCCATATTGCAGTGCAAAGCACCTGCAGGACTGCAGGCAACAAGTATGACGCGCTCTGACGATTGCAAAGGTCACGTCCGTGTGAAAGCCGCCACTCTGCGGCGAGCGTCACAGTTTTCAATGCAAGCCGGCTTAGTAATCGCCTTACGGTCACAAATCGTTAGGTATTTCCCGCATAATGGAATAAAATTTCAACCACGCTGCACGCAGGGGTTCATCCCGGGGGAGACTAAAAATGGGGCAGCAATACCCGTTCGTTAATTATCAGATCGACGGCAAGGTGGTGACGTTGATCATGGTGTCGGAAGCCGGGGTGGCGACTCCGGAAATGGCACAGCGGTCGATGGCCGCGTTCAAACAGCGCCTGAAAAAAGATGAAGTTGTTCTGGTTGCGAAGGGTGTGAGCCTGGCGCCGATCTACATTGGTGCAAAGCCCTTCGTCGACAAGCTGAAAGACGTTCCGCTCCACAGCATTCCATGGGGCAAGGTCGAGATGTGACGGACAGGCCCGCTCCGGCGGGCCTTTTCGTATCCGGAGAGAGCCACTGACAGGGCGGCCCGTTTAGTGGCCGCCATTTTTGTGCTTTCTGCCCGCCCCCGCCAAAAGCAGGGGCGGATTACAATCGGCACAGTCGATTACAATATCCGGAAGTATTAATTTCCCCGATCATAAATCCGGACATAGGCTGGTCGCAGACGCTCCACGGCGGCGGAGTCAGCTCCTCTCACTGCGCCGCTGCTGCGGGAGCCGGCTGCATAGCCGGCTCCCGCTTCTTTTCGGATGAGCCGGTTCAATCGAGGAAAAAGCTGCCCTTAGGCTCGGCACTGCTGTCGGTCGCATCGGGCGGCGGTAGGCCTCTGCAGTCCTGCAGGCTGGCGCCGCCGAGATGGATATCGGTGAATCTCGCCTGGCTGAAATCAACGCCTTCAAGCCGCGCCCCGCGCAGATCGACACCATTCAGATTGGCACCGGCCAGCTGCGGATAGAACATGCGTCCGGTCGGTCGGCCATCGGGCGTGGTGAGTTCCGCGCCGATCAGCTGCGTATTGCGGAGGGTGGCGGCGGCCAGATTGGCTTCGCCGAAGATGGTGCCAGCGCAAACTGCCTCATCGAAATTGACCCGCTGCAGGTCGCAGCGGGTGAAGTTGGTGAAGGTGAGCTGAGCGCAGACGAAATATGCATCGACAAGACCCGCATCGGTGAAATCCGCGGCGCGCAGGTCGCAGCCGGAGAAATCGGTACCGCGCAGCCGGCGACCGGAAAAGTTGGCGCGCTCGCCCTCGCTGCCGCCGGTGGCAATCCAGCGCGAATGACTGGCCAGGATCGCCTCGATCTCGCCATGCATGGCAGCATTGGCGCTGCGCATCGCTGCCCCGATCAGATTGGCGCCACTGACATTGACGGTGCTGAGATCGACATTGCGCAAGTTCGCACCGCGCAGATCCGCCCCCTTCAGCTTGGCGCCATCGAGCCTGGCGCCCAGCAGGTTGCACTCTTTCATTTTGGCTTCGGTGAAATCCGCACCGGTAAGATCGGCGCCGGCAAAATTGACGCCATAGAGATTGGCGCGGGCGAAACTGGCACCGCGCGCCGAGGCCACCGCCAGATCAGCCTCCTCAAGCTGGGTGAGCGACAGATCGGCACCATCGAGATCGGCGCCACGAAGCGTCGTAACCTGGCGCCGGTTCCCGCCCTTGTCCTGGATCTGCATCTGGCCTGGACGCATATCGGCCTGGCGCAGGCAGGCGCCGCGCAGACTGGCACTGTGGAAGTTGGCGCCGCGCAGATCGGCACGGTCGAGCTGGGCGTGATTCAGGTCGGCGGCGGCGAAATCGGCGGCGAACAGGTCGGCACGGCGCAACGCGGCATTGGCCAGGCTGGCCCCGACGAAGCGGCAGGCCGCCAGAACCGCATCATCCAGGGGCGCACCATCCAGCACCAGCCGGGAAAAATCCTCGTCACGTCGTTTCATACGCTCGCCACCCTGGCGCTGCGCCAGATAGGCGGCATGGCGCGACAGGGCATTGATCAGGCTGGGCGGCGGTAAATGGCGGTCGGTCATTGTGGCCTTCTGTCAGCCCGGACCTTCTGTCCGGGATGCACAGCAAGCTTAGCGGGGCGCGGCTACAGCGCCAACGGATATTCCGCAGAATTTATGGGTTTGCGTAGGCCCGATTGCTCAAAGGAGAACGCTGCGGCTACTCAGCGACTCCACTGAGGCCGATGCAATCGCGCAGGTCGGCACCGGAGAAATTGGCCCGGCCGAGTTTGGCCTTGCTGAGATCGATGTGATCCAGCACGGCACCGCGCAGGTCGGCGCCGGTCAGATCGACATCGATCATGATAGGATACAGCGTACGACCGGTCGACTGATGGCTGGCACTGAACAATGGCGCGCCCACCAGCTTGGCACCGCGAAAGGTTGCCTCAGCCATATTCGCGCTGGTGAAATTGACGCCGCCAAGATCGGCCTGGTCAAAATTCGCCTTGTTGAGATCAGCGCCCAGGAAGCTGGCGAACAGCAGCTGCGCCGAGGAGAAATCGGCCGCCTTAAGATCACAGCCATGCAACTCGGCGCCACGCAGATCGCAACTGGAGAAATCGCAGCCGGCCAGTTTCTTGCCGCTGAAGATGGCGCGCGAGCCTTCCGCGCCACCGGTGGCGATCCAGCGGCTATGGGCATGCAGAATCACCTCAATCTCGGTCGGCAGGTTGGCAGCCTTACGATAGGTGGCAGCCGAGAGGTCGACGCCCTTGAGGTTGACCTTGGTGAGATCGACATTGCGCAGATTGGCGCCGCGCAGATCGGCACCCTGCAGCAATGCACCTTCGAGGCGCGCGCCGATCAGGTTGACATCGCGCAGACGGGCCGAGGTGAGATTGGCCCCCGACAGATCGGCACCGGCCAGGTTGACCGCAAACATGCTGGCATTGGCGAAATTGGCGCCGGTGGCCGAGGAGACCGACATATTAGCCTCGTCGAGCTGGGCCGAACGCAGGTCGGCGCCATCCAGCTTGGCTTCCGAAAGATTGGCCGATTGCGACTTGGTGCCGCCGCCATCGACAATAATCTGGCCCGGCCGCAGATCGGCCTGGTTCAGCGAGGCGCCACGCAGCACCGTCTTCATCATATTGGCGCCGCGCAGATCGGCGCGATCGAGGATGGCGCCCGACAGATCGGCGCGCATGAAATCAACCGCAAACAGATCGGCGCGTCGCAGTTCCGCCTTGACCAGCGAGCTGCCGCTGAGCAGACAGCGCGACAGCACGGCATCATTCAGCTTGGCGTTATCCAGACGGAAAAACGAGAAATCCTCGCCACGGCGCTGCAGGCGCTCGCCTTCGCTGCGCCCACCAGCCCAAGCGGCATGCCGGGACAGGGCATTGGTCAGCTGCTGCGGTGGAAAACGAAGTTCGGGCATACTGTCTCGTAAAGCTTGGAAATCTGCCGAGATTAATAACTTGCTAGATTAACGCACCGACTCATTCTTGCTGCAAGAGTATTTGATACCCGACCTTAGCAGGCAGGGCCTGTTGGATGGGAGTGAAGAGCCGATAACCCTGGAAAGGGTTAACGCCGGCCAGGCGGATCAGCGCTTGATGCCCAGGCAGTCGCGCAGTTCGGCACCCTGCAGGTTGACGCCGGGCATTTTCGCCTCGCCGAAATCGATACCTTCCAGCGTGGCGCCGCGCATGTCGGCGCTGGTCAGATCGGCCGCCTCAAAGCGCGGGTAGATCGTCTTGCCGGTGCGCTGGTTGCGCGCATTGTACAGATCGACACCGACCACGCGGGCGCCGCGCCAACGGGTTGCCGCCAGCTTGGCGCGCACGAAATTGGTGCCGCCCAGATCGGCCATGTCGAAATTCGCCTTGGACAGGTTGGCATCGATGAAACTGGCAAACATCATCTGTGCGTTGGTGAAATCCGCACCTTCCAGCGAGGCGCCGTGCAGTTCGGCGCCGCGCAGATCGCAGCCGGAAAAGTTGAGGCCATCCAGTTTCTGGCCGCTCAGCACCGCGCGTACCCCCTCGGCACCATTGGTGGCAATCCACAGGCTGTGCGACTTCAGGATCGCCTCGACATCCTCAGGCAGCTGATCGCCCTTGCGATAGATCGCACCCTGCATCGACACGCCATCGAGATCGACCTTGCTGAGATCGATGTTGCGCAGGTTGGCACCGCGCAGATCGGCGCCTTTCAGCTTGGCGCCAGCCAGATTGGCACCGATCAGGTTGGCGTCCTTGAGCTTTGACCCGGTCAGGTTGGCGCCCGAAAGGTCGGCACCGGCCAGATTGACCGCAAACAGGCTGGCATTGGCGAAACTGGCCCCGGCGGCCGAAGCCACGGCCAGGCTGGCCTGATCGAGCTGGGCATTCTTGAAATCGGCACCGTCGAGCTTGGCGCCATCGAGATTGGCATTGACCTGTTTGCTCTCGCTGGTCTCGGCGATCATGATCTGGCCGGGGCGCAGATCGACCTGGCTGAGCGAGGCATTGCGCAGGATGGCGCGGCCCATATTGGCGCCGCGCAGATCGGCACGATCCAGCACCACGCGGGTCAGATCGGCATTCTGGAAATCGGCGCAGAAAAGATCGGCCCGGCGGAATTCCGCGCCGGCCAGCGAAGCATTGCCGAAACCGGCCCGCGATAGGATGGCGTCATCGAGCTTGGCGCCATCAAGCTGCAGGTTCTCGTAATGCACGCCGCTTTGCTGCAAACGCGTGCCGCCCGGACGGCCGGCCAGGAAGGCGGCGTGGCGGGAGAGGGTTACCTGGACTTCATGCGGCGGTAAGTTGCGTTCGGCCATAGCGTTGAACATGGGCAATTACCCGGTCACCGGGTAGTTACTAAACGCTAATGTCTCACAACCCAGTCCGCAACCCATAACTGTAATTGTGACGAATTCTTACTATCTAAATTTTACAAGCTATCCCAGAGGCTTAGCTCTGGTACCCTGCCGCAGCCCGGAGCGCATGCCCGTGCAATGCCGTAACTCGGCACCAGCAATATTCACTTTCTCGAAGATCGAGCTGGCAAAATCGACCCCCTCGATCACCGCGCCGCGCAGATCGGCCCCGGTGAGATCGGCATTGTCGAAACGGGGAAAGATCGTCTTGCCGGTACGCTGGTTCAGCGCGTTGAAGATTTCCACCCCGACCAGCTGGGCCGCGCGGAAGGTGGCGCCAAGCAGGATGGCGCCCGAGAAATTGGCGCCGCCCAGCGTGGCCTGATCGAAATTCGCCTTGCGGATATCCGAGCCGACAAAACTGGTGAACAGCAACTGGCTCTTGGTGAAATAGGCGCCGGCCAGGTTGGTGTCGTGAAACACGGCGGCGCGCAGGTCGCAGCTGGAGAAATCGACGCCGGGCAGTTTCATGTTGCTGAACACCGCGCGCTCGCCGCTCAGGCCATTGGAGGCGATCCACTTGCCGTGCGCCAGCAGCTTTTCCTCGATTTCGGCCGGCAGCTTGGCACCGCGATAGATCGCACCCTGCATCATCGCGCCGGTCAGATCGGCATTGCTCAGATCCACGCTGCGCAGATTGGCGCCACGCAGGTCGCAGTTCGCAAGCTTGGCGCCGTCCAGATTCGCACCAACAAAGGTGGTATCCTTGAGCTTGGCACCGGAAAAGTCGGCGCCGGTGAGATCGGCACCAGTAAGATTGACGGCAAACAGCGACGCGCCGACGAAAGTGGCATTCATCGCGTTGGCATTGCTCATATTCGCCTGGTCGAGATGCGCATGGCCGAGATTGGCCTCTTCCAGGTTGGCGCCAGACATGTTGACCGGCACATCCTGCTGCTTCTCGCGCTCGGTGCCGTCCTCGTCCTTGATATGCTGCATGATCTGGCCGGGCCGCAGATCCGCCTGCTTGAACGAGGTCTTCTTGAGCGTCGCCATCAGGAAATTGGCGCCGCGCAGATCGGCACGGTCGAATGTGGTTCCGGTGAGGTCAGCGCGGGTGAAATCGCTGCCGAACAGGTCGGAGCGCAGGAACTTCGCCTCTTTCAGCGACGAGCCGGCAAAGCTGCAGCCAGGCAGGATCGCATCGTCGAAGGCTGCACCATCGAGACGCAGATCGGAAAAGTCATCCCCCCGGCATTGCAGGCGTACACCGCCGGGCCGGCTGGTCAGATAAGCGTTATGGCGCGACAAGGCCCAGACGACGGGCTCCGGCGGTATCCGCGCGGACATGGCAAGATTTCGGTTTGCAGTTGGACTAAATGGTGACAGTTCGACAACACAGTGTAGAGAAACCGTCTCGACACCGCCATGCTTTTGTCAGCGAATCAAGATGTTAAACAGGCTTTCCAGAATCTTTAGCAACCGCTAGTGTTATTGCATTCAACAGGGGAATGCGTCGATGGCGTCCGCCAAATTGCGAACGGGCAAGGCCGGTAAAAAGGCCGTGGGGCAGAGCAAAGCCGGAAAGATCAGTGACGATAAAGGTGGCGCCAATCGCCGCCGTTTCGATCGCCGAGACACCCATATCGTCGCCCAGCTGATTCACAACGACACGGCCGTGAGCGGCATGGTGACCAACCTGTCGCTGGAAGGCTGCCTGTTTGCGCCACGCATGGATATCCCGGTCGGCGCCCGCATCAAGCTGAAGCTGGCCGGCGAGCAGAAAGGCGTGCCTGCCACCGTGAAGGCGGTGAGCGATCTGGGTGTGCATTGCCTGCTGCATGCCGGCGGCGCCACGCTGGGCCGGCTGTCGGTGGAAGTCGATGACATGGCGCTGCTGATGCTGAATGCCAGCCGTCCACATGTGGTGGCACCGAAGCCCGTTGCAGCGCCGACGCCGAAGCCGACCGCCAAGAAAAAGCCCGCTGCCAAAAAGAAGCCCGCGGCAAAGAAAGCGGCGGCGCCGAAGAAGCCTGTAAAGAAAACGGCCGTGAAGAAGAAATCCGCCAAGCCGGCAGCCAAGAAAAAGCCGGTGGCAAAAAAGAAAACCGTCGCCAAAAAGCGCCGCTGAGGCTTAAGCCGGTATCACCGCGGCCACCGACCACTGCTGCGCTGCTTCGGTGGCAAACACCAGGATGCTGTCCTTGCCCACCGCCACGGTCTCGGGCACCGCTGCAGCCCTGCGTTCGAGCCGGATCTGTGCCGTGTTCACCGGCAGCCCATAGAAGCGCGGACCGTTGAGGGAGGCAAAGGCCTCCAGACGGTCGAGCGCGTTTTCCTCGGCGAAAACCTGCGCATAACATTGCATGGCGGTCGGCGCATTGAAGATGCCGGCACAACCACAGGCAGCTTCCTTCAGATGCACGAAATGCGGGGCGGTATCGGTGCCGAGGAAAAAGCAGGCTTCGCCCGAGATCGCCGCCTTGCGCAGCGCCAGCCGATGGGTTTCGCGCTTGGCGATCGGCAGGCAGTAGAGATGCGGCCGCACACCGCCCTCGAAGATCGAACTGCGATTGATCATCAGGTGATGCGGCGTGATGGTGGCGGCAAGCTGCGGCGCATGCGCACGCACGAAATCGGCCGCCTCGGATGTGGTGATATGTTCCAGCACCACCTTCAGGCCGGGGAAATCCTTGAGCAGCTTGCCCAGGATGCGTTCGAGGAAAACACGCTCGCGGTCGAAGATATCGACGCTGTGATCGGTCACCTCGCCATGCAGCAGGATCGGCATGCCGATCTTTTCCATCATCGCCAGCACACCATGAATGCGCGCGATATCGGTGACCCCGTGTTGCGAGTTGGTGGTGGCGCCGGCCGGATAGAGCTTGGCTGCGACCCAGACACCGCGCTTGAAACCGTCGGCAATATCGGCCGGGTCGGTGTTGTCGGTCAGATAGGCCGTCATCAGCGGCTGGAAGCGCGACCCGGCCGGCAGGGCCGCCAGGATGCGCTGGCGATAGGCCTCGGCCAGTGCCGTGGTGGTGACCGGTGGCTTCAGGTTCGGCATCACGATGGCACGGCCGAACTGGGCTGCGGTATGCGGCAGGACGGCGGCCATCACCTCGCCATCGCGCAAATGCACATGCCAGTCGTCGGGCTGGCGGATCACCAAGGCGGAACTGCTGCTGCTCATCGGGGCCTCTGACTACGATCCCGCAATGCATACGCGATTTGCGCTTTTCCGGCCAGTCTCGGGTCCCACGGTATGGCGGGCCGGTTTCATTTCTGCACCCGGGCGTCATCCCGCTTGCCTCAGCTATGTCAGCCGGTCGATATAGGCAAAATGCCGCCGGAGGACACCATGGCCGACCTGCTTTATCTGGATGATCTGACCATCGGCCAGCGCTTCACCAGCACCGGCTCGCTGACGGTGGAGGAAGCCCGCATCAAGAGCTTTGCCGCCGAATTCGATCCGCAGCCCTTTCACCTGGACGATGCCGCAGCGAAGCCCACCCTGTTCGGCGGCCTGGCTGCCAGCGGCTGGCATACCGCAGCGATGACCATGCGGCTGGTGACCGATGGCGGCATGCCGATTGCCGGCGGCATCATCGGCGCCAGCGGCGAGCTGTCATGGCCGAAGCCGACGCGGCCGGGCGATGTGCTGAAGGTTTCAGCCGAAGTGCTGGAGATCACGCCGTCGAAATCACGGCCCGATCGCGGCATGATCACCATGCGCATCGAGACGCTCAATCAGAAGGGCGAGGCCGTGCAGGTCTTCACCGTGAAGATGGTGGTGCCGCGAAAAGTGGCGACCTAGCCGCGCGCCTTAACCTTCTGGCGGAAGGCATGCAACAGCGGTTCGGTATAGCCGTTCGGCTGGCTGATGCCCTCAAACACCAGCGCCCGCGCGGCCTGGAATGCCAGGCTGTTGTCGGGATCGACCGCCATCGGTTTGTAGAGCGGGTCGCCGGCATTCTGCGCATCCACCTTGGCGGCCATGCGCTTGAAGGCGGCTTCGGCCTGCTCCTTTGTGCAGATGCCATGCAGCAGCCAGTTGGCCATATGCTGCGAGGAAATGCGTAACGTGGCGCGATCTTCCATCAGGCCGATATCGTGGATATCCGGCACCTTGGAGCAGCCAACACCCTGATCGACCCAGCGCACGACATAACCGAGAATGCCCTGTGCGTTGTTGTCGAGTTCGTCCTTCACATCCTGCTCGGAGAAATTCTGCCCGGTGGCCAGCGGAATTGTGAGCAGGGCATCGAGCGGCGGCAACGGCTGTTTCGCCACCTCGGCCTGGCGGCCGAACACATCGACGACATGATAATGCGTGGCATGCAGCGTGGCAGCCGTCGGGCTCGGCACCCAGGCGGTGTTGGCACCGGTTTTCGGATGCCCCACTTTCTGTTCCAGCATGTCGGCCATGCGATCGGGTGCCGCCCACATGCCCTTGCCGATCTGCGCCTTGCCTGACAGGCCGCAGGCGAGACCGATGGCGACGTTGCGCTCCTCATAGGCCTTGATCCAGCTGGAGGCGCGCATCTCGGCCTTGCGCACCATCGGCCCGGCCTGCATCGAGGTGTGCATCTCGTCGCCGGTGCGATCGAGGAAACCGGTGTTGATGAAGATGATGCGATGCCGCACGGCATGGATGCAGGCGGCCAGGTTGGCCGAGGTGCGGCGTTCCTCGTCCATCACGCCGACCTTGATCGTATAGCGGTCGAGGCCCAGCAGGTCTTCCACCGCGTCGAACAGGCGGTCGGTGAAGCCCGCCTCTTCCGGGCCATGCATCTTCGGCTTGACGATGCAGACCGAGCCGGCACGGCTGTTGACGAAACGACCCTTGCGCTTGAGATCATGCAGCGCGATTAGGCTGGTGACGATGGCATCCAGGATACCTTCCGGCACTTCCTGGCCATCGGGCAGATGGATCGCCGGGTTGGTCATCAGGTGGCCGACATTGCGCACCAGCAGCAGCGAGCGGCCGGGCAGCGTGAGCGTGTCGCCGCCTTTCGCGGCCGTATATGTGCGGTCGGGCTCCAATGCCCGGGTCATGGTCTTGCCGCCCTTCTCGAAACTGGCTTCGAGATCGCCCTGCATCAGGCCGAGCCAGTTGGCATAGGCGGCAACCTTGTCCTCGGCATCCACCGCGGCGACCGAATCTTCCAGATCGACAATGGTGGTGAGCGCCGACTCCAGGATCACGTCGGCCAGGCCGGCCGGATCGCTCTTGCCGATCGGATGCGCCCGATCAATCACCAGTTCGATATGCAGGCCGTTATGCTTCAGCAGCACGGCCGAGGGATTGGCCGCATCGCCGCGATAGCCGACAAAGGCGGAAGCGTCCTTCAGCGCCGGCACCAGCGCGCCGTCTTTTATTGACCAGTCCGTCACATCCGCATGGCTGCCCGATGCCAGCGGCACGGCAACATCGAGGAAGGCCTTGGCCTTGCTGATCACCTTGGCGCCGCGCGCCGGGTCGTAGCCCTTCTTCTCGCCCGCCTCATGCGGGATCGCATCGGTGCCGTAATAGGCATCATACAGGCTGCCCCAGCGTGCATTGGCGGCATTGAGCAGGAAGCGCGCATTCAGCACCGGCACGACCAGCTGCGGCCCAGCCATGCGGGCGATCTCGTCATCCACCTTGGTGCTGTCGATCTGGAACGGCGCCGGCTCGGGCACCAGATAGCCGATCTCCTTCAGGAAAGCCTGATAGGCGGCGGCATCGAAGCCCTGGCCTTTGCGCTGCATATGCCAGGCATCGATCTGTTGCTGGAGGCTGTCACGCTTGGCCAGCAGGCTGCGATTCTCGGGCGTGAAACGGGCGAAGATCGCAGCGGCACCCGACCAGAAGGCGCCCGCCTCGAGCCCGGTGCCCGGCAGGGCCTTCTCCTCGATGAAGCGGGCGAGGTCTTCGGCAACCGTGAGGCTGGCCCGGGCGACGGTCTTGGTCATGACGTTTCCTGCGGTTTTCTTAAAAAGCGCCGGCAGGCTAGCAGACCCGGCATTCATTCTGTAGATGAAAAGAATTGAACGCAGTCGTTCTCTATGGGAAACAATCACCTATGGACAGGGAATACGAGCTGTTTGCCCGGGTGATCGAGACCGGCAGCCTGGCGGCGGCCGGCCGCACGCTGAACCTGTCGCCCGCCATGGTGTCGAAACGGATCGCGGCGCTGGAGGAGCGGCTGGGCGCCCGGCTGCTGCACCGGACCACGCGCAAGCTGGCGACCACCGAGGCCGGCCAGCGGTTTTATGAACGCGTGGTGGAAATCCTGGCGGCTTCGCGCGAGGCGGAGAATATCGTCACCGGCGTCACCGGCGCGCCTTCGGGCCGCCTGCGCCTCACCGCGCCGACCTCGTTCGGCCGGCTGCATGTGGCGCCGCATCTGAAACCCTTCCTCGACACCTGGCCGCGGCTGGAAGTCGAACTGGATCTGTCGGACGGCTATGTCGATCTGGTGGCCGAGCGCATCGATCTCGCCATCCGCATCGCACCGGCCATTGAGGCCGGCCTGACCGGGCATCGGCTAGCGCCGAACCGCCGCGTGCTCTGCGCCAGCCCGGACTACTTAAAGAAACATGGCGCGCCGCAGCGGCTGCAGGATCTGCGGCGCCATCGTTTTCTGGCCGCCGCCGCACAGTTGCCCTGGCGGCTGCAGAGCAAAACCGGCACCGTGCTGGTGCAGGGCGAAAGTGCAGTGCGCACCAATTCCAGCGAGGTGGTGCGCGAGCTGGCGATTGCCGGGATGGGCATCGCCCTGCGCTCGACCTGGGATATCGGCAACGAATTGCGCAGCGGCGTGCTTCAGGTGGTGCTGCCTGAGCATCCCGGCGCCGCCGATGTCAGCATTTTCGCCGTGCATCCGGTGACCAATTTCGTGCCCGCCGGCGTGCGTGCCTTCATCGATCATCTGCGCAGCATCTATGGCGACGAACCGAGCTGGGACCGGCAGTAAGATTTAGCGCCGCACCTGCAGGCCGTGCGGACTGGCGCGATAGCCGGTCAGTGTCTTGTCGGCATGGGCCAGCCGCCAGTTCAGCATCTTCTGGGCATACTGCATGATCTGCGGCGCATAGGCCGGGTCATTGGCGACATTGTTGAGCTGCTCCGGGTCTTTCTTCAGATCGAAGAACAGCGGCGGCAAGGCGGCAAAATGCACGTACTTGTAGTCGTCATCCTGCACCACGGCGAGCGAGCTTTCATCCATCGCCGTGCCCAGCACACCCTCCGGCTTGGAATAGAAGATGTCGCGGAAATCGAATTCATAATGCACTTCGGTGCGCCAGTTGGCCGGCACGGCGCCATAAGTGAAATCGAGCAGCGAACGACCATCGCACTGGCGCGGAATATCGGCGCCGATCCAGTCCAGGATGGTAGGCATGGTATCGACGGTTTCGGTGTAGCGCTCCACGATCTGGCCGCGCGTCGATTCGGCGGCGCGATCCGGGTTGCGGATCACCATCGGGATGCGGAAGCTGGCATCGAAATAGGCCAGCTTGCCGAGCAGGTAATGGTCGCCAAGCTGCTCGCCGTGATCGCAGGTGAAGATGATCAGCGTGTCGTCCCACTGGCCGCTCTGTTTCAGATAATCGAAGACGCGGCCGAGATGATCGTCGATCTCGGTCATCAGGCCAAAGTATGTGGCGCGCATCACCCGCACCTCTTCCTCGGTCATCGCCGAGCCCAGCGCATCGGCGCCCTGGAAGAAGCCGCGCTGATTGACATTGTCGATATAGAACTTGTGCAGCGGATGGCTGGCTGCCGCCGCCTCCACCGTGGCCGCGCGCACCGGCGGCGCCATGTCGGCCGGATCGTACATGCTGTTATAGGGTTCCGGCGCGATGAAGGGCGGATGCGGCCGGTAATAGCCCAGATGCAGGAACCAGTTGCGATTGCTGGCGCCGTTCAGATAGGTGAGCGCGCGTTCGGTGAACCAGGCGGTATCGGACAGCTCTTTCGGCAGCGAGCCCGGTTCGCGCGTGGCGCCGGGCTTGCCGGCCTGCGGACGCCAGACATCCTCCGGGTTTTCCGGCAGGTCATGGCCCTTGGAGGCCATCCAGGCGAAATAGGCCTCCTTGTAGGGCTCGAAGGCACCGACCGGGCGGAAGCCATCCATGATATCGCCCAGCACGAAAAAGCGCGGATCGTTCGGCCCTGTCGTGCGCGGATCGGGTGTCGTGGTCGTATAGCCGATCAGGGCCGGGTCGTAGCCGTTGCGGCGCAGTTCATGGCCGAGATTGGTGAAACGGGAATCGAGCGGGATGGTGTTCTGCACCGCGCGATGGGTCATCTGGTAGAGGCCCGTGAGCAGCGAGGCACGGGCCGGACCGCAGGGCACCGCGGTGGTGAAGTGATTGCGGAAGGTGACGCCTTCGCGGCACAGCATGTCGAGATTGGGCGTCTTCAGGCCGGGCGTGCCGAGATGGGACAGGATATCGCCGCGCCACTGGTCGACGACGATGAGCAGGATGTTCTTGCGGGCCTTGTCGGACATGGATGCTTCGCTTTGTTGGGTTAACGCAGAGTGGGATCGAGGCGGTCGCGCAGCCAGTCGCCCAGCATGCTGATGGACAGCGTGGTCAGCACGATCACGGCGCTGGGCGCCAGCATGATCCAGGGCGCGCGGGTGATGTATTCGCGGCCATAGCCGACCATGTTGCCCAAGGAGGTGAGTGGCGGCTGCACACCCAGGCCGAGGAAGGACAGTCCGCTTTCCAGCAGGATGATTTCCGGGAAGGTCAGCGTCATCGACACGATCAGGGTGGAGGCGATGTTGGGCAGCACATGGCGGCCATAGATGCGCGCCGAGCCGGCACCGAGCTGGCGCACGGCCGAGGCATAGCCCTGTTCGTTGGCGGCCAGCGCCAGGCCGCGCGATATGCGGGCATAGCGTTCCCAGCTGTGGAAGCCCATCAGCACGACGAACAGCGTGATCGAATTGCCGAAGAAGGCCAGCACTGACAGCGCGATGATCATGAAGGGCATGCTGGCCTGGAAATCGATCAGCACCAGAATCACCGATTCAATGCGGCCACGGAAATGGGCCGCTGCCAGGCCCAGCGCGGTGCCGAGCGTGGCGGCGATCAGCGTGCCGAAGAAGGCAATGAGCAGGCTCATGCGGATCGACATGATCAGGCGCGACAGCACATCGCGGCCAAGCTCGTCGGTGCCGAGCGCATGGTTCAGGGCGCCGCCCATGCCGATCGGCGGCTGCAGGCGGGCCTTGAGATCGAAAGCCGTGAAGCTGTAGGGCGTCAGCAGGTCGGCGCCCAAAGCCAGCACCAGCATCAGCGCGATCCAGAACAGGCCGAGCAGCACGCCGGGCGGAAATGCGGTGAAGAAGCGTTTGAGCCCGCCACGGACGGGCATGGCATTCTCGGCGGGCAACGGTGCGGTAATATCGGTCACAACATCCCCCTCAATGCTGGGCCCGGCCACGGCGCAGGCGCGGATCGAGCCAGCCATAGGCGAGGTCGACGCAGAGATTGGCCGCCACCATGGAGAGCGCGATGGCGAGCAGGATGGCCTGCACCACGGCGAGATCACGGTTGGCGACTGCCGAGACCAGCAGCCGGCCGACACCGGGCCAGGCAAACACGCTTTCCACCACCACGGCACCGGCGATCAGGCTGCCAACCATGAAACCGATGATGGTGACGGTGGGGATCGCCGCATTGGGCAGGGCATGATCGGCCACCACGCGACGCCAGGGCACGCCCTTGGCGGACGCCGTGCGGATATAGGGCTGACCCAGCACTTCCAGCATCGCCGAGCGGGTGAAGCGGGCCAGAATCGCGGCCCCTGAAACACCCAGCGTGATGATCGGCAGGATGGCGGACTGCCAACCATCGTTGCCGCTGGAGGGGAGCCAGCCGAGCTGCACCGAGAAAACCAGTACCAGCAGCAGCGCCAGCACAAAGCTGGGCACCGTGAAGCCGGCCACCGACACCATCATGGTGAGCCGGTCGAGCGCCGAATTGCGATACAGCGCGGCAAAGATGCCGGCGGGAATCCCCAGGCCCAGCTTGATCATGAAGGCGGGAATGGTGATCGCCAGCGTCATCGGCACGCGTTCCATCACCAGCTCGATGGCCGGACGGCCATCGCGCATCGAATTGCCGAAATCGCCGCTCAGCGCATTGATCGCATAGGCCAGATACTGTTCCCAGATCGGCCGGTCCAGACCCCAGGATTTGCGGAAGGCCTCGATCGCCTCGGGTGGCGCATCGACCGACATGATGAGCAAGGCGGGATCGCCCGACAGGCGCAGCACGACAAAGGCGAAGGTGACGACGAAGCCGATGGTGAGAGCGGCGCGGGCGATGCGGGAAGCGACAAAGGACAGCATGGTTCCGCCTTATGCAGCAGCGCGGTCGAGATGATCCGGCGCCACGACGTGGCAGGCGACCTGGCGGCCGTCGGCCAGAATGCGCAGGCCGGGCGCCGTTTCGGCACAGAGTGCCGTGGCGCGCGGACAGCGTGTGCGGAAGGCACAGCCGGACGGCGGATTGGCAGGATCGGGCGGATCACCCTGGATCGGTGCCGGCCGCGCCGCGCCGTGGCGGACGACGGACGGAATCGCGGCCAGCAGCGCCTGGGTATAGGGATGCTGCGGATCGCGGAACAGGCTTTCCGCCTCGCCGTATTCGACGATGCGGCCGAGATACATCACGGCGACATCATGACTGATCTGGCGCACCACCTTGAGATCGTGGCTAATGAAGACATAGGCCAGATTCAGCTGCTCCTGCAGATCCAGCAGCAGGTTGACCACCTGGGCCTGGATCGAGACATCCAGCGCCGAGATCGGCTCGTCGCAGACCAGCAGGCGCGGCTGCAGGATCAGAGCGCGGGCCAGCACCACGCGCTGGCGCTGGCCGCCCGACAGTTCATGCGGATAGCGTTCGGCATGATGCGGCTGCAGGCCGACGGCAGCCATCTCGGCACGCACGCGCTCGAGGCGCTCGGCTTCAGGCATGCCGGGATGATGAATCTCCAGCGGCTCGCCGATCTGACGGCCGACCGGCAAACGGCGATCCAGTGCGCCGAGCGGATCCTGATAAACCATCTGCATGGCCTGGCGCTGGGCACGCCATTCGGCCGTGCCCGGTTTGGCCAGCGGCGCGCCATCGAACCGCACTTCGCCGGCACTGGCGGCCATCAGGCCAAGCAGCAACCGGCCAGTGGTGGACTTGCCGCAACCGGACTCGCCCACCAGGCCAAGCGTACGGCCAGGCATCACGCGGAGTGAAATGCCATCGACCGCCTTGAGCTGGGCCTTGTGACCAAACGGGCCGACACCGCCCTGGCGAATGGTGAAGTGTCGCGCCAGATCGCGCGCCTCGAGCAGCGGTTGGCTCATTGCGCGATCACCGCAACGGCATGGCCCGAGGCGGCCACATGTGGCACCGATGCCGGCACAGCATCGGGTGCCGGGTGCACCGGATCGACATGATAACGGGCATGGAAGCACTGCACGCGCTCGTTCAGATCAATCGAGACCTGCGGTGGCATGGTCCGGTGACAGCTCTCCTCGGCTTCGGCACAGCGTGGCGCGAAGGCACAGCCGCGCGGCAGGTTCCACGGCTCGGGCACCGTGCCCGGAATCGCCACCAGGCGACGGCGCGGCCCTTCCAGCACCGGCAGGGCCGCGAGCAGCCCGCGCGTATAAGGATGCCGCGGGCGGTCGAACACGCGGCCCGATGGCGCCTCCTCGACCAGACGGCCGGCATACATGACGCAGACACGATCGACATTCTCGGCCACCACGCCGAGATCGTGACTGATCAGCACCATGCTCATGCCGCTGTCGCGACGGATATCCTGCAGCAGAGTGAGAATTTGTGCCTGTACCGTCGCATCCAGCGCCGTGGTCGGCTCGTCGGCGATCAGCAGGTCGGGTTCGCCGGCCAGCGCCATGGCGATCATCGCGCGCTGGTTCATGCCGCCAGACAGTTCATGCGAATAGTCGTTCAGCCGGCGCGGTGCATTGGCGATGCCGACACGATCGAGCAGCCGCCTGGCCTCGGCGGTGGCTACGGCGCCTTTCAGGCCGCGATGCAGGCCGAGCGCCTCGGTGATCTGGCGGCCGATGCGCAGTACCGGATTCAGCGACGAGGACGGATCCTGGAAGATCATCGCTACCTTGCGGCCGCGGATTCCGTCCAGCACGCGGCGCGGCGCATGCAGCAGCTGCTGACCATCCAGCATCACGCTGCCGGCAATGCGCGCCTTGCCCGGCAGCAGGCCGAGCGCCGCCAGCCAGGTGACGCTTTTGCCTGAGCCGGATTCGCCGACCAGGCCGAGCGCCTCGCCGCGGCCGACACTGAGATCGATGCCGTGCAGGGCGCGGATGCTGCGGTCGCCTTGGGCGAAATCAACCGTGAGGTTGCGGATCTCCACGAACGGGTCCATGCCGATATTCCTTGTTCCTGGGGCCGGAAAGGAAAACGGCGGCGGGTTTATCCCGCCGCCGCATGGTCAGGCTCAGCCGATCTTGAAGTTCTTGCTGCGGAATTCCATCGCAAAGGAGGGCGAGGCCTTCCACTGGATGTCCTTGCGCTTGGCGGTGAAGGTGGCGTTCTGGTGCAGCACCGTATAGGCCGGGTCTTCGCGTTCGCAGATTTCCAGCATGCGCTTGAACATGCCCTTGCGCTTGGCCATGTCGGTCTCGACAGCCATTTGGTCCGAGAGCGTGTTCATCTCGTTATTGGACCATTCCTTGACCTGCTGCTGCTGGCCCTGGGGTCCGTGCTGGTTGACGATGGATGAAATCGGATCGGTGAAGGGCGCGCTGTTCGACCAGTCGCGCACGGCCCGGGTACCGTTGTTTTCAAAAATCTGCTGCCAGTTTTCCTTCATCTCGATCTGCACGTTCAGACCGGCCTGACGCCACATCTCGACCAGAATCTGCGCGGTGGCATTCTGGTTGGTGTAATAGTTGTTGATCAGGCGGTAGGGGATCGGATCACCCTTGTAGCCGGCGGCCTTGAGCAGCTCGCGCGCCTTCTGCGGGTTGTATTCCGGCACTGTCCAGCCCTCGACGAACATCGGGCCGTAGAATTCCCACTGCAGGCCGGCCGGGATGCGGGTGCGGCCAGCCCACAGGCTGTCGACGATGGCCTGGCGGTCGATGGCATGGGTGAAGGCCTGACGCACGCGCGCATCGCGCAGCTGCGGATGATGCTTGTCGAAGACCGTGAGGCGATGGTTGTCGATCAGGCCGCCCTTCACCTCGAACTTGGCATTCTTCTCGATACCGGCGATCTGGTCCGGCGGCATGTCGCAGGCGAAATCGAACTGGCCCGACAGCAGGCCGTTGATGCGCGAGGCCACTTCCGGCACCACCATGATGCGCACGGTCTTCAGCGGCGGGCGGCCGCCCCAGTATTCATCATGCGCTTCCAGCACCAGCTCCTGGTCCGGCTTGTAGTCGCGCACCTTGTAGGGACCGGTGGACACCGGCTTGACCGACCAGTCGATCCAGCTCTTGGCCTCTTCGAACCCGCGGCGCGAGATGATCTCGCTGCCATACCGGGCGATGCGGCCCTCCATGGTGACATCCGGTGTGCGGTTGACAAAGCGCACGGTGTATTTGTCGACGATCTCGATCTTTTCCAGCGCCGGCCAGGAGCGCTTGGCCACGGCAGGCACTTCCGGCGGCAGTTCCTTGCCGCGTACGCTGTCGCGCACCATCACATTGGCAAACAGCGTCTTGTTGCTGGTGATGTCGTATTCCGGGCCGAACATCCGTTCCTTGCCGAAGGTGAACACCACGTCCTCGGCCGTCATCTCGTCGCCATTGTGGAACTTCACGCCCTTGCGGAGGGTAAGCTCGACCGTGCGGCCATCGACGCGCTTCCAGCTTTCCGCCAGCGCCGGCACGGCTTCCAGTTCGCTCAGCAGATTGCGGCCAATCAACCCCTCATAGATGAAAGAGAGCGAGCGGGCGCCGACATTGGACTGTTCGCGCAGCGGTTCCAGAGATGCCGAATTGGAAATCTGCTGTACGGCGATGGTGATGCTGGGGCGATTGTCGGACTGGCCGATCGCGAAGCGCGGCAAGGCGAAACTGCCGGCAGCAAGGCCGGAACCGACGAGAAAATGGCGGCGATGGATCTGCATGACTTCCCCTCCGAGGTCGAATCTGAGACCCGGAGGCTAGGAAATGGCGATGACCGATCGGTGACGCCGCCATGACCCGTCGATGAAGCTTGCCGCGCTTCAGCGCATCCACTCAACCTCTGCTCAAGAGGTTGAGTTGAACTCAACCGATGAGATCAGCGCACCAGACGAAAACTACCGCCGGCCTGATCCCATTCGACCAGCCAGGAGCGATCGGTTTCGACACCGTGCCGGCATTCCAGCGTCAGGCGCCAGCACGGCCGGAAACCGTCGCTGGCCGCCGCCTGTACCGACCAGCGCGCGGCAGCCGCGGAAGGCTGGCGATTCTGCCGCACCAGAAAAGCCGTGGCGCCGCGTTTCTCGGCCGCATCCTGCAGGCGCTGGGTGACATGAAAATCAGCATCGCCGATTTCCGCCACCACCGCACCATAGCCAAGCGCATCCAGGCCTTCTTCGGCAGCCCAGCAGCGATCACCGGCGCGCGGCGTGGTGACCACCGTGAGGCGACGATGATCGAGGCCGAGCTGCGCCAATGCCGGCGCATGCAGGCCGGCCCCGGCGGTGACCCAGAGAATCTGCGCCTGCCGGCGGTCGCGCCCGAGCAGGGCGGCGAGGAAACCGCTGACGGTTGCCGCATCGCCAACGATGTCATGCAGCGCGCCGCGGGCAAATTCTTCGAGGATGTCGATCTGCGGAACACCCAGCGTCAGCCCCTGGCTGAAACGGCCGAACTGCCGCAGCAGGCCGGCGCCGAAACGCGACGGGGCGATATAGGAGGCGGAACGCGACTGAACGGACTGAAGCTGGGCGGACTGAAGCTGGGCAGAACGGAACATCGGGCGGGCTCCTGAAGGATCAGAACTGCATATGTTCTACTTCTGATCCGTCTATGGCGCCATATGTTCTTATTCCTATCTCATTTTCGCATTATATCTTGGAAATCCGCCAAATCCGGCATTCAGGCTGCTTTTGCCCGGGCATCGATCCTGGCCAGACGGGCCAGCATGTAGTCCACCTCGGCCCGCGCCTTCGGCCCCAGCGCCGGCCCCGGCTTGCGCTGGGCATCGCTGGCAAGGATGCCGCGCTTCATCATCGTGTATTTGCGCACGGCGAGACCCACCCCCTGCTGCTGTTCGTAGCGCAGCAGCGGCAGATGGGCATCGAACAGGTCATGCGCCGCATCGCGGTTACCCGCCTTCTGGAAGCGCACGACATCGACCAGCATTTCCGGGAAGGCATAGCCGGTCATCGCGCCATCGGCGCCGCGCTCCATCTCGAAGTCGAGAAACAGGCCGCCATTGCCGGTGAGAATCGAAATCTCGCGCATGGAACCATCGGCCTGGAAGCCGCGCAGGGCGGTGATCTTTTCCAGCCCCGGCCAATCTTCATGCTTCAGCATCACGCAGGAGGGATGATCCTGCACGATCTGGCGGATCACCTTGGGCGTCATCTGCACCGACAGCGTGAGCGGATAATCCTGGATCACGAAGGGAATGTCATCGCCGATGGCCTCGATGGCCTGGCGATAATAGCCGGTGATCTGGTCATCGGTGCGCAAAGAGGGGATCGGCGCGATCATCACGCCGGCAGCACCGCGCTCCATGCTGGCGCGCGCCAGCGAACGCATGGCGGCAAAGCCCGGGGCCGAAACGCCGACAATCACCGGCAGGTTTTTCATACCCCTGATGAAACGCGTGGCAATGGCGAGCGATTCTTCCGGCTCCAACTTGGGCGCCTCGCCCATGATGCCGAGCACGGTGACGCCGGTGGCGCCGGCCGCCAGATAGGTCTCGATCAGCCGGTCGGTCGAGGCCTCGTCGATACGGCCATCGGGATGGAAGGCCGTGGGTGCAATCGGATAGACGCCGGCCGCGGTATGATCGAGACGCATGTGGTTTTCTCCCGTGTCGCGGCTGGTGTCTGCCGCGTTGGCACCATCCTGCCATCCGTACCGCGCCGATGGAAATAAAAAGGCGCCGCCATGATCACGCATGGCGGCGCCAGGTCGGACATCTGGGGAGGATGTCCCGGGGGAAAGGTCAGGCCTTGATGAAGTCGAGCAGATCCTTGTTGAGCTGGTCCTTGTGGGTATCGGTCAGGCCATGCGGCGCCCCCGGATAGACCTTCAGCGTGGCAGTCTTGATCAGTTTGGACGCTGCCAGTGCAGCAGCCGCGATCGGCACGATCTGGTCGTCATCGCCATGCAGCACCAGGGTGGGGATATCGAACTTCTTCAGGTCTTCGGTGAAATCGGTTTCCGAGAAGGCCTTGATGCAGTCATAGGTGCTCTTGTGACCAGCCATCATGCCCTGCAGCCAGAAGCTGTCGATCATGCCCTGGCTGGCCTTGGCGCCCGGCCGGTTGAAGCCGAAGAACGGGCCGCTGGCAATATCCTTGTAGAGCTGCGAGCGATCCTTGACCGAGCCGGCGCGGATGCCGTCGAACACCTCGATCGGCAGGCCGCCGGGATTGGCCGCGGTCTTGAGCATCAGCGGCGGAACGGCACTGATCAGGGCCGCCTTGGCCAGACGCTTGGTGCCATGACGGCCGATATAGCGCGCAACCTCGCCGCCGCCGGTGGAGAAGCCGATCAGGATAGCATTCTTGAGGTCCAGAGCCTCGAACACCGCCGCCAGGTCATCGGCATAGGTGTTCATCTCGTTGCCATCCCAGGTCTGGGTCGAGCGGCCGTGGCCGCGACGGTCATGGCCGATGGCGCGATAGCCATTGCTGGCGACATGGAACATCTGCGATTCCCAGCTGTCGGCGCTGAGCGGCCAGCCATGGCTGAACACCACCGGCTGCCCCTTGCCCCAATCCTTGTAGTAAATCTGCACGCCGTCCTTGGTCGTTACATAGCTGCTCATGGTGGTCATTCCTTTTTGTGTGGTGGTCTGGGGTGTTGTGGCAAAGCCGACAGCCGGGAGGCTGGCGACTGCGACGGCACTGGCGACACCGATCAGGATGTCGCGGCGGGAGGCGGCTAGGCCATGATTCGTTGTCTGGTGCGTCATTGCGATAATCCCATGTCGAGGTGGTGGTTAACAAGTCTGTGCGATGACCGAGACTGTGCCCGACAGAATTCCGCCAGGCCATCAGACACAGGGAGTGTCGATTCATATTTTGGTATAGGACGGTAGCTGCAGATGACAGCCGTGTGACTCGCTCAGCCTTGCGATACGACCGGCAGCGTGAAGCTGAAGCGTGCACCACCATCGGCCGCAGCAGCATCGACCCAGATCTGGCCGCCATGGCCTTCGATAATCGAGCGGCAGATGGCCAGGCCCATGCCCATGCCGGCATCCTTGGTGGTGAAGAAACTGTCGAATAGCTGCGCGCGATGGGCATCGGCAATGCCCGGGCCGCTGTCTTCGACTGTGACCTGCATGGTATCGGGCGCTGACAACCGACTGGTCACGGCAATCATGCGGCGCGCCGCACCAGTCTGCGCCATGGCCTGCATGGCATTGAGCAGCAGATTGACCACGACCTGCTGCAGCTGGGTGCGATCCCCCAGTGTCGGCGGCAGATCGCTGGCCAGATCAAGCGACACCATCACCCCCTGCCCCTGCATTTCATGGCGCAAGAACAACAGTGCCTCTTCGATCACCGCCTTGACGGGCAGCGCGGATTTTTCCTGTACCTGGCGCGAAGCCATGCTGCGGATGCGGCTGATGATATCAGCGGCACGCCGCGCATCGGCCACCATGCGGCGCGCCAGCAGATTCACCTCGTCCAGATTGGGCTCGGGCCGCCCCAGCCAGCGCAGGGAGGCTTCGCCATTGGTGGCAATGGCAGCGAGCGGCTGGTTCACCTCATGCGCCAGCGAGGCGGTCAGCTCGCCCAGCATGGAAACGCGCGCGGCATGGGCGAAATCGGCCTGCAGCTTCTGCAGTGCAGCCTGTGCCCGCACCCGTGCGCTGATATCGATCACGCCGACCAGCAGCGTGCCGCGCGCCAGCGATTCCGGTGGGAAGCAGGCGGTGAACAGCACATCGAATTCATGGCCATCCAGCCGGCGCAGCCGGGTTTCGGCAGCATAGTTCGGTTTGCGCGACAGGGCGGCCACCACGCTTTCGGCATAGACCATGCTGCTGGCATCCGGCCAGAACGGCTCAATGCTTTGCAGCAACGCCGCCTTGTCGCCGCCGCCGAACAGCGCCAATGACTGGTCGTTGACGTCGACCACGCGGGTCTGGCGTATCATCTCGCGCACGATATCCGGATTCTCGCTGAAATGGCGGCGCAGATCGGTGATACCGGCCTCACGCAATTTGCGCGTCATCTGGCCGACGGCAGAGAAGTCGAGTTCCCAGAACGAAGCCGCCATGGCCTGGAACAGGTTGCGGTAGCGATATTCGCTGTTACCAAGGGCCTGCTCGGCCTGCTTGCGACCGGTGATGTCATGGCCGGATTCGACAATGGTGGCCGGGCCGCCGGTGCTCGACGGGCGCAGCGACCAGCGCGCGAAAACCTGCCGCTCGTCGCCGCTGACCGTGCGACGGGTGATCTCGCCCTCCCAGCGGCCGGTATCGTGCAACTGCGCCGTGATGCTTTCCAGCGGAACGCCATAGCGGGTGTGCAGCAGCGTGGCGACATCCTGGCCCAGCGCCGCCGCACGATGGAAACCGTAGAGCGCCTCGGACGCCTTGTTCCAGTAGAGGATGCGGCCCTCGAGATCGCGCACAAAAATACTCTCCTGCACAAGGTCGAGCAGATCGGCGCTGTCGGCAAAGGCTTCAGTCATCACAGCCGCAGTCTAGCAAAGTTGCCGCCTGCGGACCATGTCCCATGCCGTGTCAGGCCGCCAGGGCGCGTTCGATGCAGTCGAGCAGCGCCGCAGCCTCGAACGGTTTTTTCAGCAGGCAGATGGCGCCGCTGGCCAGTGCCTTGTCGCGCAGCGCAGGATCGGCACGACCGGTGATCATGATCACCGGCAGAGGAGAGTGGCGCTCGACCAGCAGATGCTTCAGTTCGATCCCGCTGAGGCCCGGCATCTGGATATCGGTGATCAGGCAGGAGGAAGCGTCAATGTCGCCAGAGTTCAGGAAGTCCTCGGCCGAAGCGAAGCCGCTGGCGCGATAACCCAGCGAACGCACCAGGCTGACCAGCGCCAGCCGCAGCGATTCGTCGTCATCGATAATCGAAATGAGGCGGTCGTCCACGCGGCATCCTGACCCTGAGCATGCCTGCGATCTGCCCGGCACCTGATGAAACTCTGCCGGTGACTATAGGATGTCCGGCCGGGGCTGGAATTATACTCTGGTATGACCGCGTAAGTGGTTCAATTCGGCCGCAAATTCAATGCCTCTGCCATGCGGACCAGATCGGCCAGGCTCTGCGCGCCCATCTTGCGCATGGCAGCGCCGCGATGGATTTTCACCGTGATCTCGCTGAGCTTGAGATCACCGGCGACCTGTTTGTTCATCTTGCCGGCGGTGACCAGTGCCATCACCTGCTGTTCGCGCGGGCTCAAGGCGGCAAAGCGCTCCTGCAGGATCAGGGTGGTACGGCCCTGGCTGCGGCGCTGGCGGTCTCTCTCGATGGCCGTCGTCACCGCGTCCAGCATGTCCTGGTCACGGAAGGGCTTGGTGAGGAAATCCACCGCGCCGGCCTTCATCGCCTGCACCGTCATCGGGATATCGCCATGCCCGGTCATCATCACCACCGGCAGCAGCACCTGATGCTCGGCCAGCTGGGCCTGGAAATCGAGGCCGCTCATGCCCGGCAGGCGCACATCCAGCACCAGGCAACCCGGCGCCCCGGCATGCTGCTTGCCATCCAGGAATTCCTGCACCGTCCCGTAGCTGCGGGTCTGCATGCCGACCGAGCGGAAAAGACTGTCCAGTGCATCGCGCAGCGATGCATCGTCTTCGATGATATGGACTATTGCAGTCTCGGCCATGTCCAGGACTCCATCCCCGCTACGCAATCCCTGACGCCAGCGCACTAACAGCAAACGGCTTAGATTTTTTAGCGCCCGATTTCAAGCCCGATGAAGGGCGGGCACCGGCAGTATCCCAATACCCACTTGACGTCATTTCACTAAACTGTACTTATAGTACACTATATAGACGACGCGCCAAGCCTGAAATTTAGGCAGTGGCCGCCTGCAGGAGCGACGCGCAATGAGCGATATCCAGTTCACCGGAACGCAGCGGCCGGTCACGCCGCTGCAACTGCGCGAGCTCTGCGTCAAAAGCAACACACCGGCCCTGATCCGCATCACGGTGCAATACGCCACCATCCTCGGTACCGGCTGGCTGATCTCCATGGCGACAACGGCGGCGGCCTTGTGGTGGGCCGTGCCGCTGATCCTGCTGCAGGCCTATTTCATCGGTTATCAGTTCATGGCGGTGCATGAGACCGCCCATAAAACCGCATTCCGCACGCGCTGGATCAATGCCGTGGTGGGCCAGACATCGGGCGCCCTCATCATGCTGCCCTACGAATATTACACGCTGTTCCACTGGGACCATCACCGCTACACCCAGGACCAGGACAAGGACCCGGAACTGCTGTTCAAGACGGTGCCGCACAACTGGCTGGCGCTGGCCTTCACCTTCTCCGGCACCACGCAGGTGCTGAAGCGTTTTGCCCTGATGCTGCGCCATGCCATCACCGGCAAAGTGACGGCGCCGTGGATTCCCGAGGCCAAGCGCGGCCTGATCGTGCTGGAAGCGCGGCTCTATCTGCTGGTCTATGCCGCGCTGCTGGCCGGCTCACTGGCGCTGCAGACCGCCGTGCTGCTCTGGGCCTGGCTGCTGCCGCTGTTTATCGGCCAGCTGCTGCTGCGGCCCTATCTGCTGTCGGAACATACCGGCTGCGCCACCACCGGCAGCGCGTTTGAGAATACCCGCACCACCTATACCAACGCGGTGATGCACTGGTTTGCCTGGAACATGCCCTATCACGCCGAGCATCACGCCTACCCTTCGGTGCCATTCCACGCCCTGGCGAAACTGAACGCCCTGATCGATGGCCATATCCAGCATAAGGGACAGGGCTATAACCGCGTGGTGCGCGAGGTCTGGGGCCATCTGCGCGCCAAGGCGCTGGGGGCCGCTCACTCGGGCAGCAGCACCGACTCGACCAGCGCACGGGCATGAGCCGGCGTCACTTTGCGCAGGCCGAACAGGAACTGGTAGAACAGCGTGCCGTAGATGCGGTCATACAGCTCGGCCGCTGACACTGAGCGACGGAAGCGGCCGGCATCCTGGCCGCGCTGGATCACCTGGACGCCGATGCCCTTGCGCGCCTTGAGATAGCGGTCGCGGAACAGCGCGCCTGACCCGTTTTTCGCCATGTCTTCGGCGATCACCGCCACCTGCACCTTGCCGAAATCCGTATTCAGCGCCCTGGCATAGGCGGCAGCATGGTCGCGCAGGATACTGAGCGGGTCACCCTGTTCGGGCAGCGGCACCATCACCGCGGCCTGACGCAGGAAGGCATCGATCAGCAGGGCATCACGCGAGGGCCACCATTTGTAGATGGTCATCTTGGAAACCTGCGATTCACGCGCGATGGCATCCACCGTGGTGGCGCTCAGGCCCTGCGATGCAGCGAGGCGATAGGCGGCCTCCAGAATCGCGGTCTCGGTTTCCAGCGAGCGGGGCCGGCCACGGCGTGCCGATGCTTTCGGGATCGCAGCTCTAGGCTTTTTTGTCATAGCATATCGAAGCAACCGGCCGGCATGCTGTCAATTGCCGGTCAGGCCGTGAAGGCGCGCCAGTGCCGTGGCGAAATCAGGCGCCACGCCGTGGCTGTTGATGGCAATCATCAGATTCTCGGCGAGGCCGAAATTTTCGATCATCCAGCCCTGCGCATCCAGCCTGCCATCGCCGGGCGTCCGTTCGGCCAACAACACCGGTGTCTCGCTCCACAGCACCACCGGCTTGCCGAGGGCCTCGGCATAGCCGATTTCCCAGGCCGTGCCCGGATCCATGTTGGGGCCGCGGAACGGCGCGATATTGGCAACCACGGCATCGCAACGCCGGATCAGCGCGACATTGGCATCCTTGATGAACCGCGCCAGCGCCACGCCCTGCACGCCCTCGGGCAGCGCTGTATCCACCGGCGTCAGCGGCTCAAAACCATTGGCCCGGCAGGCCGCGCGCATCGCCTCGAAGCGTGCCGCAGCATCGGGGGCAAACACATCGGGACCGGCCAGATAGAGTTTCATCGACATCACAGGGTCAGGCGCAGTTGCGGGGTCTCGGCCTCTGCACTGTCTTCGGGTGCATCCTCGCCGAGCGATGAGAGTGTGACACCGAGCAGCCGGATGCCCTTCACCACCGGGAACAGCGGCTGCATCAGGGTTTCGACGATCTGTGCGATCTCGGCTTCGGAGCCGACCGCCTGCGGCAGGGTGCGGCTGCGGGTGATCTGCTGGAAATCGGCGAATTTGACTTTCAGTGTTACCGTGCGGCCACGAATGCCGGCCTTCTCGCAATAGCGCCACACCTTGGCGATGATCGGCTGCAGTTCAACCTCGGCCTCACCACTGTTGAACAGATCGTCCGAGAAGGTGTTCTCGGCGCCGACCGATTTGCGCACACGGTCGGGCCGCACCTGGCGATGATCGATGCCGCGGGCAATCCAGTAGTAATGCGTGCCGGCCTTGCCGAAATGCTGCTGCAGGAACGGCAGGCTCTGCGCCCGCAGGTCAAGTCCGGTCTCGATCCCCAGTCCGTTCATCTTGGCCGAGGTGGCCGGCCCGATGCCGTGGAAGCGCCCGACCGGCAGATCCTCGACAAAGCCCGGTCCCATCTTCGGCGTAATCACGAACAGCCCGTCAGGCTTGCGGTGATCGGAGGCCAGCTTGGCAAGGAACTTGTTGTAGGACACACCGGCAGATGCCGTGAGCTGCGTCACCGCCTTGACCCTGGCGCGAATTTCCTCGGCGATCTGCGTGGCCGACTCGATGCCCTTCAAATTCTCGGTGACATCGAGATACGCCTCGTCCAGCGACAGCGGTTCGATCAGCGGTGTGTAGTCGGCAAAAATGTCGCGGATCTGGTGCGAGATCTGGCGATAAACTTCAAAGCGCGGCCGCACGAAGATCAGCTCCGGGCATTTGCGCTTCGCCGTTACCGATGCCATGGCCGAGCGCACGCCGAATTTGCGCGCCTCGTAGCTGGCGGCCGCCACCACGCCGCGCTCGCGCGAGCCGCCGACCGCCACCGGCTTGCCACGCAGCTCCGGATTGTCGCGCTGTTCCACCGAAGCATAGAAGGCATCCATGTCGATATGGATGATCTTGCGCAGGCGCGCCGGATCGGCCGCTTCAGGCGGCGATGTATCCACGGTCTGCTGCTGGGCCTTGTCCATGCAGCGCTATGGATACCGGGTTTGCGCGCCGCGGTCACCGGCTCCGCTGTCGCCTTGATGGATTTGGCGCCACCCTCAGGCCCGGGTGCGGTTGCGCCGCGCTCAGGCCGCGCTTTTCGTAATGCTATTCGAAAGGCGCGGCCTTGCGCTTGCGCTGTCCGATAGAGCCGGGTTGGTCATCCCCGGCAAACAGCGCGCATTTCCTCAACCAGCCTTGGCATACTTGCTGATCAGCTCGACTTTCCGCTTGGCCAGACTTTTGGCCAGATCATGCAGATTGAGCTTGTGTCCCCGCAGCTTGGGGAACATCTCGGCTTCCTCTTCCTTGACATGATGCTTGATGTATTCGCTCAGCACCTTGACCTTGGCGTCATAGAGATGCTCGGCAGGGTCCATGGTCTCGATCTGCTTCACCAGATCCTTGGCCGAAGCATGCTCGACGATGGCCTCATCGACCAGGTCATGCTCGATCTCCTTATGCGCCGGCGGATAGAGCAATTCTTCCTCGATCTGCATATGCACCCGCAGTTCAAGGCAGATTTTCGCCGCGATGCCGGCCTTTTTGGCCTTGCCCTGCGTGTTCTCGAATTCCTCGAACAGGCTTTCGACCTGGCGATGATCCTGCTGCAGCAGGGCGATGGCATCATCGGGGAATTCAGCGACCGCCAGACTGGTCTTCATCTGCTGGGCAGCCCGCACGATCGCCGCCGGCACCTTGCTGGCCGCAGGACGGCGCTGTGATGCCCCACGGGCGGTGGTGCGCGCGGCGGGCTTGCGGCTTGTCGCGGACTTGGTTCGGGCAGCCTTGGTGCGGGTGGTGGTCTTGCGGCGCGTAGTGGCGGATTTCGCGGCCTTCTTGGCGCGCGGGGCCGTGCGGGCTTTGGTCGTTGTCTTGGCCATGGGGCAAATCTCCCTGATTTGTGTTGTCTGGACTCTGCTGGTGGGACCACAAACCCTTGTGCCCGCGATTAAGTTCCGCCTTGAACGCCTGACCGATTGCCATTCCGTTGCCGACAGGCCAATAAGAGGCGATGTCGAATCCCGCTCCAGCACACCGCGTCGCCATTATCGGCGGCGGACCGGCCGGCCTGATGGCCGCCGAAGTGATTGCCGCCGCGCATGCCGACGCAAGCGTGACCGTGTTCGATCGCATGCCCAGCCCGGCGCGCAAGCTGTTGATGGCCGGTCGCGGCGGCCTGAACATCACCCATTCCGAGCCGGCCGAGCGGTTCCGCAGCCGCTATGGCGCGGCCAGCGGCTGGATGGCGGCTCATCTGGATGCCTTTCCGGCTGCTGCCCTGGTGGCCTGGTGCGAGGCGCTCGGTCAGCCGACCTTCATTGGCAGCAGCGGCCGCGTCTTTCCCAAAGCCATGAAGGCCAGCCCGCTGCTGCGCGCCTGGCTGTCGCGGCTCACCGAACTTGGCGTGCGCCTGGTGCCGCGCGCGCAATGGACCGGCTGGACCGCCGATGGCGCGCTGACATTCCTCGACGGCACGACCGTGAGGACAGATGCCACAGTACTGGCCCTCGGCGGCGCTTCCTGGCCAAGGCTGGGTGCCGATGGCAGCTGGACCGCCCTGATGCCCGAACTTGCCATCACGCCGCTGCAGCCGGCCAATTGCGGTTTCACGGTCGCATGGTCGGCGCCGTTCCGGGAGCGTCACGCCGGCGCACCGCTGAAACGCATTGCGCTGTCCTTTGCCGGTCAGACGGTGCGCGGCGAAGCGGTGATCACCGCTCAGGGCATCGAGGGTGGCGCCGTCTACGCGCTATCCGCGCTGTTGCGCGAGGCAATCAACCGCGATGGCAGCGCCCGGCTGCAGATCGACCTGCGGCCGGACCTGACGACAGAAGCGCTGGCCGCGCTGCTGGCTGAATCGCGCCGCGGGGCCTCGCTGTCGAATTTCCTGCGCAAGCGCATCAACCTGCCGCCGGTGGCCATCGGCCTGGTGCAGGAAGCGCTGCATGCGGGCGACAGCGCGACACCGCTTGTCATGCTGATCAAGGCTATGCCCGTGCAGTTGCTGGCGCCGTCCGGTCTTGAGCGTGCGATCTCCACCGCCGGCGGCATCGCCCTGGACGAACTGGATGACCGCCTGATGCTGAAACGCCGGCCCGGTGTCTTCGTCGCCGGCGAGATGCTGGACTGGGAAGCCCCCACCGGCGGCTACCTGCTGCAGGGCTGCATGGCCACCGGCGTGGTGGCCGGCCAGGGCGTGGTCGACTGGCTGCAGTCCCGGCAGGCCGGCTAGAAAAACCTAGTGCCGGTGGCCCGGTGCGGAATGGCGCGCCGGCTGCCGCTGTGTGTAGCCGCGCTCGACATCATAGCGGGTGATCTGCTCCGGCCGCAGCACCGCCCGCGTTTCCATATGGGCCAGGATATGCACGGCACGCAGCTCCCCATTCAGCCGGCCGATCTCGTTCAGCGTGGCAACAATGTCAAGCTGCTGGGCCGTGCCGGCGGCAAAGGCAGCATCGAGCCGGCCTTCGGCTGCAATGATCTGCGCGCCCAGGGCTTTGGCCTGGCTGCTCATTTCGCCCTGCAGGGCAGATAGCCGCACACGCTGCTCAGGCGTCAAATCCAGCAGTTGCTCCATCTCCAGCACATGCAGCGGCCCCGGATAGCTGTTCAGCTCTGCCGACAGAGAAAGTCCCATGCCACGGCCCTCGCGCAGCTGGGTGATCTGGTCATCCGACAGCGCCTTAATCGGTCGCGCCGTCATGCCGGCATAGCCACTCATATGCTGATGCTGGGCATGGGCGGTGGTGCTGAAGACGGCCAGCACTGCGGCAATCGCGACGAGTTTCACAGAATCAGACATCGGGGCCTCCAGGATTGCTGTGGCCTCAGCATAAAACCTTCCCACGCGGGAGGCTCAAGCCGAAGATGCCTCAGGACAGGCCTTCGCGGATTGAGGCGAGCAGCCGGCGGATACGGCCGAAGTGGCCCGCCTCGGCAGAGCCGGCAGGCTGCGGCAGGCCTTCGTCATGCACCGTGACAAGCTTGCCGCCCTCGCGTTCCAGATAGAGCTTGCGGGAATGCAGGGCATCGAAGCCGGCATGATGGCTGAGGGTCAAAATGGTTGCATCAGGCAGCTCGGTGAAGAGGGTCTGCAGCAGGGCCAGTTCGTCCTCAGCTTCGAGAAATTCGGTAGCATGGGCCAGGAAGATCCATTGCGGGCGCCGGAGCAGCAGGTTGGCGCAGGCGAGGCGCTGCTGCTCGGCCGGCGACAGCAGATGATCCCAGGCTTCGACCGCATCGAGGCGGCCTTCCAGCTGGGTCAGCCCCACCTTGCGCAGCGCGGTATTGCAGGCGTCATCCGCCAGAGTCGCCGCCTCTGCCGGATAGGCCAGGATCGTGCGCAGGGTTTCATGCGGCAGGTAAGGACGGGCAGGCATGAACACGATCGTGGCATTGTCAGGCAGTTCGATTGTGCCTGAACCCCAGAGCCAGATGCCGGTCACCGCCTTGAACAGCATCAACCCGACCTCGCTGTCGCCGGTGATCAGCACACGCTCGCCGGGCTGGATTTCGGCACTGATCCCGGAAGCGAGCACGCCATTCATCGGGCTGGCAATGGCCAGGTCGCGGATGCTCAGCGAAGGCCCGGCGGTTGCACTGATCTGGATGCCGTCCTCGCCGCGCAGTGCGATCTGGCGTTTCAGATTATCGACGGCATCCTGCAGGGCGAGCACACGCTCCACCGAAGCATGCCATTCCGCCAGGCGGGCAAAGTTATCCACGGGCCAGGACAGCGCCGCGGTCATCTGCTGAAAGGCCTGTCCGGTCTGCATCAGTGCGCCCAGGGTGATGGTACCCGCCAAATAGCGCGGACTGGCGACCAAGATCGGAAACATCGTTGCCAAAACACTGTAGGCCGAGGAGAACAGCATCAGGCTGCGCAGGCCGATGGTCTGTTCATCCCAGATGGTGCGGATCGCCTTGAACAGGCGTTGCAGACGCTGGCGCTCGTTGGGCTCGCGCTGCACCAGTGCAATCGCTTCGGCATTTTCGCGCGCCTCGGCCAGCGCAAAGCGGAAATCGGCTTCCGTCGTCTGCCGGTTATTGGCCACGGCCATCAGCTGTCCGCCGACCAGGAAGGCCAGCACCGACCCGGCCCCGGCATACAGGAAGGCCAGCCAGACCATGTGGCCGTATACCGGAATGGTGACGTCCTGCAGCGTGACATGCAGCACGCCGGACAGCGACCACAGAATGCCGAAGAAACTGAACAGTAACAGCAGGCAGTAAAAAGCCGAATGCACAAGATCGATGGCGGCTTCAGTGGCAATCCGGATATCATCGGCGATGCGCGCATCCGGATTGTCATGGCTGCCGGGCAGCAGCGAGATCTGATAGTGATGCGCCTCCGCCATCCAGTCCTGCACGACATGGCTGGTTAGCCATTCGCGCCAGCCCAGCTGCAGATTCCGCTTCACCTGCAGATGCACCATGTTGACCACCATGATGCCGAGGATCAGGGCGGCGAAGATGCCGACCTGGTACAGGAAGCGATCGGAGGCATGGCGCTCGAGTGCATCGAACAGGTCCGCATTCCACAGATTGAGCCGGATGACCAGCGCGACCTGGGCGACGCCGAGCAGCAGCATGACGGCCAGCTGAATCCGCGCCCGCCATTTCAAGTCACCAGAAAAATATCCGCGCGACAGCAGCAAAAAGCGGCCGAGCACGGGTTTGGGCATCGCAGTACGCAGGCTGCTCATGACGGGGGCTGGGGGAGATCAGGTGGAAGGATTGCAACCATGGGCCACAATCCTAGCAGCGGCAACGTCATTACCCTTAATCCAGATCAAAGACCGGCCCCTGCCTGCATACAATCCGGCCCGCCAATGACCTCTACGTAATTCCCCTTAGGTATAAGACCCAAATGTCCCGCAAGGCTTTTTGCCAGTACTCATTGGCCCAACACAGTCGGCAAGTGGGAGAAAACCATGGCAAATGTTCACGCGGTTATGCAGTCCGGTCAGCGGGCCCATCCTGCGCTCCTGGCCCGCCCCGCTGCCCAGCCCGCGCGCCGGCCAGCATCTGTTCCCGACCTCACGCCGGGCGCTGTCGTTCCTCTGCCCGGCGCCGCCGACCTGCTGCAGCGCATCGGTCGGCCGATCCAGGCCCAGCGCGGGACCGCGGTTCTGGAGACCGGCGATGCGAATACCCATGTCTACAAGGTGACCGAGGGCATCCTGCGCGTGGTGCGCATCCTGCCGGATGGCCGCCGTCATATCGCGCATTTCCTCAAGCCGGGCGATTTCTTCGGCTTCTCGGAAGCCGCCGAACATGATTGCAGCGTGGAGGCGATCACCGACTGCGTGCTGACCCGCTATCCCCGTAAGGACTTCGACGCCGTAATCGAATCAGATCCCGCCGCCGGCCGGCAGCTGTTCCGCCTGATGTGCCGTCAGCTTGAGGCCAGCAACCGCATGCTGCTGCTGCTCGGCCGCAAGACCGCCGTCGAACGCATGGCGAGCTTCCTCCTGTCATTCGCGACGGGGCAGCAGGCGCGCGGCATACAGGTGTTTCTGCCGATGAGCCGTGGCGATATTGCCGATCATCTCGGCCTCACCATCGAGACGGTCAGCCGCACGATCTCAAAATTCCGCCAGCAGCGCTGGATCAGCCTGGTCGACAGTCACACGATCCTGGTCACGGCGCCGCAAACCCTGGAAGATCTCGCCGCCGACTGAGCACCACGGCGGTCACAGTTCCCCCGCGCTGCCTTTCCCTGTGGCAGCAACCTAGGCCGGCAATGTTACTGCCGGCCTTTTTTTCGATGATAAAACCAACGATAAGGCGTTGCGCGTCAGGCGCGCGCGAGCATCTGCTCGATGGCGCTGAACAGGCGGCTGTGCGGCAGCGGCTTGTCGAGCAGGATCACCTGACCCAGTGCGGCGGCCTGGGCTTCGATATGGCTGTCGCGACGACCGGTGATCAGGATGGCCGGCATTGTTTCGCCGCGCTGGCGTAGAACACCCAGCAGATCAAGCCCGGTCATACCCGGCATATGCACATCGACAATCATGCAGCAGTCGCCCAAGTCCGGATTCTCGGCCAGAAACTGATCGCCCGACTCGAAATCGCGCACCCGGTACTGCCGCACTTCCAGAAGCACCTTCAGGGAGTCGCGCACCACGTCATCATCATCGATGACATAGATGATCTGTCCGGTTTCACCGCTCATGGCATATTTTTGCTGCCTGATTCAGGCCGGCACAAGTAAGGGGATTCACCTAAGGGTTCGTGCCCTCTTTTTCATCACCGGCCAGGCCGGCCCCCAGAGCCATGCGCACCAGATGCGACAGACTTTCGGCACCCATCTTTTTCATCACGTTGGCGCGATGAATTTCCACGGTTCGCGGACTGATGCTCAGATGGAAGGCGATAATCTTGTTGGGGTTGCCGATGATCAGCTGCCGCAGCACATCACGCTCGCGCCCCGTAAGAGTATCGAGTCGCGCCTTTATATCACTCTGGTCCAGCTGGCCCAGCGCGCCGGCCCGCGCACTGTCGAGCCCACGACGCACGGCATCCAGCAGCGTGGCATTGGTGTAGGGTTTTTCGATGAAGTCGATGGCACCCGCCTTCATGGCGCGTACCGCAAGCGGGACATCGCCATGACCGGTGACAACCACGGCAGGCAGCATCAACCCCTTGCTGCGCAGGTGTTCCAGCAGGGTGAGGCCATCCATGCCGGGCATGCGCAGATCGATGATGGCGCAGCCCACCGGCACCGGCTTGTAGCTGAGCAGGAAGGCTTCCGCCGAGGCGAAGCCGATCACCGTCAGCCCCTGGGTTTCCAGCACGGCCGAGAGCGATTCGCGCACGGCCTCATCGTCGTCGACGATGAACACTGTATCGCCGCTCATGATGCCGCCCCGGCCTTGGCGGTGACTGGCAGGCGAAAGCGGAAGATGGTGCCGCCACCGGGATTGGCTTCGGCCCAGAGCTGGCCGTCATGGGCCTCGACGATAGACCGGCTGATCGACAGGCCGATGCCCATGCCATCCTTCTTGGTGGTCAGGAAAGGCGTGAACAGTTTCTCGGCGATGGCGGGGGCGAGACCGGGTCCGGTGTCGCAAACCGAAACCTCCTGGCTGTCGGCATCGCTGCGCGTGCGGATGGTGAGCTCGCGCCGCTCCACCTCGCGCAGCACCTCGACGGCATTGCGCACCAGATTCACCACCACCTGCTGGATCTGGATCTTGTCGATGCTGATGGGCGGCAAGGTATCGTCCAGATCGAAATTCATCCGGATGCCCTCGACCCGCACGCCGATGGCAGCGAGATTGCTGGCATCGAGCACCACCTTGTTCAGTTCCTCCAGGCTGCGCTCCACCGGGCCCTTCTCGACGAAGCTGCGCAGGCGGCGGATAATCTGGCCGGCACGTTCGGCCTGTTCGACTGTCTTGCCGAGGAATTCCTTCACCTTCGGCAGGCTGCGTTCACCGGAGAGTTCGACCATTTGCCGCGCCGCTTCAGCATAATTCATGATCGCCGTCAGTGGCTGGTTCAGTTCATGGGCCAGCGACGACGACAGCTGCCCCATCGCACTCAGGCGCGAGATATGCACCAGCTCGGCGGTCAGTTCGCGCACCTGCCGTTCTGACTGGTGCCGCTCGGTGATATCGCGGATCACGCCGATGAAGCCGCGGCTGTTGCCACTGCGCATTTCGCCGATGGAAAGATCGATCGGAAAGACCGTGCCGCTCTTGTGCAGGGCCTGAACCTCGCGGCCTGTGCCAATGATCTTCGCCTTGCCGGTCTGGATATAGCTGCGCAGATAGCCGTCATGCTCGCCGTGATACGGCTCGGGCATCAGCATATGGACATTGCGGCCGATCACCTCATGGGCGTGATAGCCGAAGATGCGCTCGGCTGCCCGGTTGAACATCTCGACCCTGCCCTGCGCATCGATGGCGATGATGGCGTCATGGGCATTGTCGATCACCGCACGGAACCGTTCGGCCGCCTGCCGTTCGGCGCGGATCGTTTCGCGATAGGCAAGACCGAAAGCCAGCACCAGAGCCGCCGTGACTCCAAGCCCGATGGCAAGCCACAGCCAGGATGCCGTGGATTCATACACCACGATGGACAGCAGCAAGCCCACCGCGGCAATTATTAGTATTATCAATGGTTTAAGCCATTGCCGCGTCATCGTCGCCTGCTCACCCGGAAAACATCCACTCTTCTATATACTCTGGCTGCAGGCCGGACCGCCCGTCCCGCCCTTGATGCGGATCAAATCCTGAATCGTCTTTACGCGCTAGAAACTTAGCAGAATGATGGCTGCCTCGCAGCAGCCATTCCACCCTGCCTTCAACCCTTATCGGCCATGCTCAAGCTCAAGCGGATCGCCATCGACACGCATCGTGAAAGTATCGCCTATCTGAGCCGGCGTTGCCCGGATTATCGGGCCGAGGAATTCCAGGCGCTGGGCAAGATCGAGGTCAAGGCCGGTGGCGCCCGCCTGCCGGCGACACTCAACATCGTCGATGACCCCGATCTGCTGGCGCCCGATGAGATCGGCCTGTCGGAAGCTGCCTTCGATGCCTTCGGCCATCCGGCAGGCACGCCGGCCTCGATCGAACATCCCAAGCCGGCGGAAAGCCTGGAGGCGGTGCGCGCCAAGATCCTCGGGCGCGAGCTGAACCGCGAGCAGTATGCCGCGATCATCGGCGACATCGCCGCCCTGCGCTACAGCAAGATGGAGGTTGCCGCCTTCCTGGTCGGCTGCGCCGGGTTCATGACGATTGCAGAAGTGCTGAGCCTGACCCAGGCCATGGCCGGGGTCGGCAAGCATCTGGACTGGGGCCGCCGCCTGGTGGTCGACAAGCATTGCATCGGCGGCATTCCAGGAAACCGCACCTCGATGATCGTGGTGCCCATCGTCGTCGCCCATGGCCTGACGATTCCGAAAACCTCGTCGCGCGCCATCACCTCGCCGGCCGGCACCGCCGATACGATGGAGGTTTTGGCCCGGGTCGATATCGGCACCGACGAGATGCGCGCCATCGTCGACAAGGTGGGCGGCTGCCTGGTCTGGGGTGGCCGGGTCAATCTCTCGCCGGCCGATGACGTACTCATCACGGTGGAACGGCCGCTGCGCATCGACACGCGCGAGCAGATGGTGGCCTCGATCCTGTCGAAAAAACTCACTGCCGGCGCCAGCCACCTGGTGCTCGACATCCCGGTGGGACCGACGGCAAAGGTGCGCAATGCCACTGAGGCCGCCCATCTGCGCAAGATGTTTGAGTATGTCGGCGGCAAGCTGGGCCTCAGCCTGGACATCCGCCTGACCGATGGCAGCCAGCCGATCGGCTATGGCGTGGGCCCGGTGCTGGAAGCCCGCGATGTGATGGCGGTGCTGCGCAACGATGCCGCGGCGCCAGACGACCTGCGCGAACGCGCCCTGCTGCTGGCCGGCGCCCTGATCGAAGCCGATATTTCGGTGAAAGGCGGCCAGGGCATCCACCGGGCCCGCGAACTGCTGGAAAGCGGCGCCGCCATGCGGGCGATGGAAGAAATCATCCTGGCCCAGGGTGCGCACAATACGCCACTGACCCCAAGTCCATCCGGACATGAGGTGACGGCAAGCTGCGACGGTGTCGTGCAGAGCATCGACTGCCTGCGCATCGCCCGCGTCGCCCGCATGGCCGGCGCGCCCGCCTTCAAGAGCGCCGGTGTCGACCTGCTGCGCAAGGTGGGCGATCCGGTGCGCCAGCGTGAGCCGCTCTATCGCATCCATGCCACATTGCCGACCGACCTGGGCTTCGCCGCCGATCTGGCCGGCCAGGACAGCGGCTATGTGATCACCCGAGGCAAGTCATGATCCCGATCCAGCTGACCTTCCATGGTGCCGCCGGCACGGTGACCGGCTCCTGCTACCGGCTGGATATCGGCGACCGCCATGTGCTGGTCGATTGCGGCATGTTCCAGGGCGACAAGACGATCAAGCAGCTGAACTACCAGCCCTGGCCGTTTGATCCGCGCCGCATCGCCGCCGTGCTGGTGACCCATGCCCATATCGACCATAGCGGCCTGCTGCCCAAGCTGGTCAAGGCCGGCTATGCCGGGCCGATCTATGCCACGCCCGGCACAGCCGACCTACTGCAGTTCATGCTGCCTGATTCCGGCAGCATCCAGGAAATGGAAGTGGAACGCCTGAACCGCCGCAACCAGCGGCGCGGTGGCGGCATCGTGCAGCCGATCTACACCGAGCAGGATGCGCAGGATTGCCTGCGCCTGCTGGCGGCACGCGACTTCGGCAGCTGGTTCGATGTCGCACAGGGCCTGCGCGCCCGTTTCTGGAATGCCGGCCATATCCTGGGCGCGGCCTCCATCGAACTGGAGGTGGAAGCCGGCGGCACCAGGCCGCTGCGCCTGCTGTTCTCCGGCGATATCGGCCCGGAGCACAAGGCCCTGCAGCAGGAAGCGATGGCGCCGAGCGATCTTGACATCGTGGTGATGGAATCGACCTATGGCGGGCGACCGCGGCCCAAGCTGGATGACCGCCAGCGCCGCGCCGTGCTGGCCGAGGAAGTGACGGCAGCGCTGACCGCCGGCGGCAATCTGGTGATTCCAGCCTTTGCGGTGGAACGCACCCAGGAGCTGCTGGCCGACCTGACCAGGCTGATCGCCGATGGCACCATCAAACGCGTGCCGATCTTTGTCGATTCCCCGCTGGCCACCCGCATCACCAGCGTATTTTCCAAATACCTGCATCAGGAGAATGGCATCAAGGCCGGTGCCGCGCGGCCCTTCGATGGCGGCAACCTGCGCTTCACCCGCACCGTGCAGGAAAGCATGCAGATCGAGCAGGTGACCGGCGGCGCCATCATCATCGCCGCCTCGGGCATGTGCGAGGCCGGCCGCATCCGCCATCACCTGAAGAACAACCTGTGGCGCTCCAATGCCACCATCCTGCTGATCGGCTATCAGGCGCCGGGTACGCTGGGCGCGCTGCTGGAGAAAGGCGAACGGGTCGTGCGCATCCAGGGCGATGAAGTGGCCGTGCGCGCCCATATCCGCAAGCTGGAGATCTATTCCGGCCATGCCGATCATGAAGAGCTGCTGGACTGGCTGACCAACCGGCTGCCGATCCATGGCAGCCTGATGCTGACCCATGGCGAACCCGATGCCATCGGCGCACTGCATGCCTCGATTGCCCTGTGGCGCGAACGTGCCCCGCAGGTGATCGTGCCGAAGCTGGATGAGACCTACAGCCTGGCCAAGGCACAGCCCCGGCTGATGAAAGCGAAGCCGCAGTCGCGTCGCCTGGATCGCTATGCGGAAACCGAGGCGATCTCAGGCCATGACTGGCATAATGATTACGCCCGCCTGATGCTGCAGGTGCAGCATCAGCTGCGCACCGCAAAATCCGATCTCGACCGCCGTCGCCTGCTGAAGAAGATGCAGCGCATCCTGGGGCGCGGCGCCGGCACCGACTAGGCCGGCAACAGCGCGAGCGTCAATTGGTCTTGTCGATGGCGAAGAAGGTGTAGAACACCGCAAAGACCGCCAGCGCCAGGCCGAAAATCTGCATCGTGAAATCCACGGCCTGCGAGGCCATGACAATCCCCAGCAGCCCCAGAACGATCAGGAAGCCGGCCATCAGGGCATAGCCGAATGTGTCATCGTGTTTCATGTTTCCGTCCTTCGCGCAGCAGCGCATCCGCATCATCGAAAAGAATCCGGTTTCCGGCCGCGTTCAGGTCGTCGAACTGGCCGGCCGAAATCGCCCACAGGAAGCCCCAGATGCCGGCAAGGCCCAGCAGCAGCGCCACCGGGATCAGCAGCAGCAGGATGGTCATGGTGCCCTCCGCATGAAAACCGTCAGCCGCAGCGCGTTGAGCACCACCACCAGCGACGATGACGACATCGCGATGGCAGCAATCAGCGGCGTCACCAGACCGGCAATCGCCAGCGGCACGGCAAACAGGTTATAGACCAGCGAGAAGCCGATATTCTGCCGGCACAGGCGCTGGCTGTGCCCGGCGACATCGAGGAATTCAATCACGGCCGCCAGTTTGTCGCCCTGGAATACCGCATCGGCCGCATTCTGCGCGATATCCATGCCAGTGGCCGGCGACAGCGAAGCATCGGCATGGCCCAGCGCCGGCGCATCATTCAGCCCGTCGCCCACCATCAGCACGCGATGGCCCTGCTGTTTCAGGGCCAGGATATGCTCGGCCTTCTGCGTCGGCGTCACCTCGGCCCGCCAGTCGCTGATACCCAGCGTCTGGGCCACGGTGGCGGCAGCATCGGTATGGTCACCGGACAGCATGATCACGCGGCGGCCGTCGCGGCGCAGCATGTCGACCACCGCTGCGGCATCGGCGCGCAGTTCGTCGCGGAAGCGGAAGCGATAGGGCGTCTGGCTGGGCTGCGCCAGCCACAGCTCGCTGCAGCCATCGCGGTCCTGCGGTGTGGCGCCGACAAAGCGCGCATTGCCAAGGCGGATTTCGCCTTCGGCACTGCGCAGGATCAGGCCCTGGCCGGGACATTCCTGCACCTCGGCCGGCTGCACCGTGCCGCCATGGGCATCGACCAGCGCGACGCAGAGCGGATGCCGGCTGCGCATGGCCATCGCCGCCGCCAGCGGCAACAAAGCCTGTCCCCGGGCATCTGCCGCCAGCAGGCGCGGGTGACCGAGCGTGAGCGTGCCGGTCTTGTCGAAGATCACGGTGTCGATGGCAGAGGCGCGTTCCAGCGCAGTGGCGGATTTGAGCAGGATGCCGCCGCGCATCAGCCGGCTGCTGGCGACCACCTGCACCACCGGCACGGCAAGGGCCAGCGCGCAGGGGCAGGTGATGATCAATACGGCGGCGGAAATCAGCACAGCGGCGCGCCAGTCGGCGTCACCCAGCAGCATCCAGCCGGCAAAGCTGAGCAGGGCCGTGACATGCACCACCGGCGCATACCAGCGCGCCACCTGTTCGGCCAGGCGCACGAAGCGGCTGCGGTTCTGCTCGGCGCTTTCCAGCAGGCGCGTCATCTCGCCCACCAGGGTTGCCGGACCCACAGCCGTGACCCGCAGGGTCAGTGGTGCATCGATATTCAGGGCACCGGCATAGACCATGGCCCCCGGTTGCACGGCCTGGGGCAGGCTTTCACCGCTCAGCAGGCTGGCATCGATCGACGAGCTGCCATTCTGAACAATGCCGTCGACGCCGATCCGCTCGCCGGCGGCAACCAGCACAAGATCATTCAGCGCCACGCGGCTGGCTGGACGCTGTACGCTGCCGGTTGCCGTCAGCACGGTGACGGGACGCGTGGTCAGCGCCAGCAGCTGCTGGGCCGTCCGCCGGGCAAAGCCGCGCGCGCGCAGGTCGAGATAGCGGCCAACCAGCAGGAAGAACAGCAGGGTGACGGCGGCATCGAAATAGGCATGCGGCCCGGAGCGCACCACTTCTGCCATGCTGACGACCACAGCGAGGGTGACACCGATCGAGATCGGCACATCCATATTGGTGCGGCGATGCCGCAGGGCATTCAGCGCAGAACGGAAAAAGGGCTGGCCGGCATAGGCAATCGCCGGCACCGCCAGCAGGCCCGAGATCAGGTGGAACAGGTCGCGGGTGTGGCTGCCCATGCCATCGACATGACCCGACCACACCGAGACCGACAGCAGCATGATGTTGGCAGCCGCAAAACCGGCCACCGCCATGGCGCGCAGCAGGCCGCGCTCCTCGGCGGCCGTCTCGCTTTCCAGGGCCGAAACATCGACCGGGCGGCAGCGATAGCCAAGCTGCATGACCCTGTGCACCAGCCGGCCGGCATCGGCATCCGTGCCGCGCCATTCGATGGTCAGCCGCTGCGTGGACGATGACAGGCGCGCACTGGTGACAGCGGCATCCGCCTGCAGCGCATGTTCGATCAGCCACAGGCAGGCGGCGCAATGCATGTCGCCGACCAGTACCGACAGGCGCCAGCGCCCATCGGGCAGCGCCGTGCTGAATTCCCGCCAGTCGGTGCTGTCATCCGCCGCAACAGCAACCGGAGCTGCCGCATTGCGCAGCCGGTAATACTGCTCCAGGCCCAGGCCGGTGATCAGGGCATTGGCACTGGCGCAGCCGGTGCAGCAGAAACGGTCGTTACCGCGCGCAGGTTCGCCGCAATGCAGGCAGGTGGCGGCCTGCACCCGCGGCGATGACAGCGCCTGCAGCACCTCGGTCGCCATCACGGCACCTGGATACGATCGGCGGCGATAAAGCTCTGCTCACCACGGCTGGCAACCAGGCGAAGGTCCCACAGGCCCTGACGCGGCAGCGTGACCGATGCGGCATAGACACCGCCGCCACGATCCTGCAGCGTCACGCTCTGAACCGGCAGCTTTTCCACCGGGCGGTCGAGCGTCGCCGTCACCGACAGGCCGCCAAGCGCAAGGCCGGCCTGATCGGTCCACTGCACCTGCAGCAGCACCGAACCGTCGGCATTGGCGCCGACCGTCACGACATGGCGCCAGTTCAGCTGGCGCTGAGCTGCCAGGGTTTTCAGATTCGCATTGTATTCCGCGCCCTTGGTGTAGGGATGCGCCACCACCAGGCCACTGAAGGTTCGGGTCGCGGCGATGATCAGCACCGCGTTGACCGCAACCACCACCAGGAAGCCGATGATGAACAGCGAGGGGATCCAGCGTTGCCTGATCATTGTTTTCAGCATGGCGACCTCACTGGGGCTCGGCGAACTGCGTGCGTATGCGGGCGACTTCGCGGCCGGCGCCGTCACGCAGCACGAAATCGAACTGCTGCAGATCGGTGCCGCTGCGCCGCCGGGGCTTGGCGACGAAGACATGATGATCGGCGCTGGCATCGGAATGCACGGAAAGCCTGAGAACCCCGTGACGGCCCGGTGCCCCGGCCTGGAACATCTGCGCCCCGGCCAGGCCTTCGACGACCAGTTGCAACTCGGCCGGGTCATGCGTGCGGTTGGTGACCCGCACGGAATAGCCATTGCGGATGCTGCCATCGGACAGGGTGACATGCAGGGGCGCGCGATCCTGCTGCACCGCCATGACAAAATCCTTGCGGATGGCCAGCGTCACGACCATCACGGCGCCGACCAGCACCAGCAGGGCGGCATAGAGCGCCGTGCGCAGGCGCACCAGTTTGAGAATCGTGGGCTTGCCTTCGGCGCGGCGCTGCATGTTCTCCAGCGACACGAAGTCGATCAGCCGCTCTGGCCGCTCGACCTTTCGCATCATGTCGTCGCAGGCATCGATGCACAGGGCGCAGCCGATGCATTCGAGCTGCGGGCCGTTGCGGATATCGATACCGGTGGGGCAGACATGCACACAGGCTTGGCAATCGATACAATCGCCCCGGCCGTCCCAGCTGTCGCCGGCCTTGTGCTTGCCGCGGGTTTCGCCGCGCCAGCCCTGGTAGCTGACGATCAGGGAATGTTCGTCCTGCATCGCCGCCTGAAACCGCGGCCACGGACACATATAGGTGCAGACCTGTTCGCGCGCCCAGCCGGCCAGCACATAGGTGGTGAGCGTGAACAGGCCGAAAAAGAAATAGGTGGCCAGCGACGCAGCGCCGGTGAAAATTTCACGGGTGACGGTGGGGGCATCCTGGAAATACATGATCCAGGCGCCACCGGTGGCCGCCGACACCAGCAACCACAGGCTATGCTTTGCGGTCTTGCGCAGCAGCTTGTTGACCGACAGCGGCTGGGCGTCCAGCCGGATGCGCGCGTTGCGGTCGCCCTCGATCCAGCGTTCGACCGCCATGAACAGATCGGTCCACACCGTCTGCGGGCAGGTATAGCCGCACCAGACGCGGCCATAGAGCGCTGTGGCCAGGAACAGGGCGACGGCGCCGAGAATCAGCAGGCCGGTGATATAGTAGATTTCCTGCGGCCAGATCTCGAGGTTGAAGAGATAGGCGCGCGGTGCCGACATATCGAGCAGCAGCGCCTGGTTCGGCGAATCGGGTCCGCGATTCCAGCGCAGCCAGGGCAACAGGTAATAGACGGCCAGGCACAGCACCAGCACCGCCCATTTGACCATGCGGAACGGGCCACGCACCGCACGCGGATAGACCTTTACATGGTCGGCATACAGCGATGGCGCGAAGACGCCGAGCACAGCCTCGTCACGAGCGACGGGGCTGGCTTGGATCGGGGCATCTGGCGGCATGGCATTCACCCTGGCCTCTTTTACTACTCACCGCCACCCAGTGAATGTACGTAGACCGCCAGCATCTTGATGGTGGCGTCGTCCAGGCGGCCGGTCCAGGCCGGCATGACGCCGTTGCGCGACTGCGCGATGGTCTGGATCAGCGCCGCCCGGTCATTGCCATAGAGCGAGATCTTGTCGGTCAGGTTGGGCGCACCCAGTTCGCGGTTGCCCTTGCCGGCCGGGCCATGGCAGACGGCGCAGTTCTCGGCAAACACCGTGGCGCCATGCGGGCTGGCGGTGCGGCCGGCCGCGATGGCCTCCACATGATCGGCCACCGCCTCGATATCCTTCGGCTTCAGGATGCCATCGGCGAGGAAACGCGGCATCTGCGAGACGCGGGTATCCTCATGCATGCCACGAATGCCGAAGCGGATGGTCTTCTCGATCTCGGCCAGCTGGCCGCCCCAGAGCCAGTCGTCATCGGCCAGATTCGGATAACCCTTGGTGCCCATGCCGCCGGACTGGTGGCAGCCGGCGCAATTCTCGGCGAACAGCACGCGGCCGCCGGCGATGGAAAAGCGATAGAGATCCGCGTCGGCCTTCACCTCTTCGATGGAGACATCGCGGATACGGGTGCGATAGGCCGCCTGGCTGTCGGCCGCCTTCTGCAGGTTATCGGCCACTTCCTGGCGCTGGCTGTAGCCCAGAACGCCGCTGAAATACGACCGGAAGCCCGGCACGCTGGGATAGAGCACCGACCAGATGATGGCGAAGACGACGGTGACATAGAAGGTATACAGCCACCATTTCGGCAGCGGGTTGTTCAGCTCCTGGATACCGTCCCATTCATGGCCGGTGGTTTCCGTGCCCTGATTCGGGTTCTGCGGAGTCTTGGCCATGCTCACTGATCCTTTGCCAGATGCTGCGCATCGCGCAGCGGAATCTCACCGCGTGCCGCCCAGGTGGCGCGGCGTGAAGGCCACATCGTCCAGATGATGAGGCCGACGAAGACGACGAAGAACCAAACGGTCCACAGCGACTTCAGCCAGGGGTAATGTTCGAGAAGTGTGGTCATGCTGCCCTCACTGACGCAGGCCGCCGGGCTGCGTGCGGTCGAAATCGACCAGCCGCCCCAGCATCTGCAGATAGGCCACCAGCGCGTCCATCTCGGTCAGCCGCGCGGGGTTGCCGTCGAAATCGCCGACCGCCGCCTTGGGATAGCGGGCCAGCAGGCCATCGGTATCGGCATCGGGATCCGCCTGCGCGGCGATGTCGGCCTTGGCCGCGGCGATCATTTCGTCGCTGTAGGGCACGCCGACCGTGCGCAGAGCCTTGAGGTGCTGCGCGATATCGGCCGGATCGACCGGCTTCTGCGCCAGGAAGGCATAGGACGGCATGATCGACTGCGGCACCACGGCACGCGGATCGATCATATGCGCGACATGCCATTCATTCGAATACTTGCCGCCGATGCGCGCCAGATCGGGGCCGGTACGCTTCGAGCCCCACTGGAAGGGATGGTCGTACATGCTTTCGGCCGCCAGGCTGTAATGGCCATAGCGCTCGACTTCATCGCGCAACGGCCGGATCTGCTGGCTGTGGCAGAGATAGCAGCCTTCGCGGATGTAGATGTTGCGGCCGGTGAGTTCGAGCGGCGAGTAGGGCCGCATGCCTTCCACGCGCTCGATGGTGGTCTCGATGGTGAACAGCGGCACGATCTCGACCAGGCCGCCGATGGCGACGGTGATCAGGGTGAGTACACCGAGCAGGATGGTGTTGCGTTCGATGGTGGTGTGCTTGATGAACATGACAGCCTCGCTTAAGCCGCTACTGCGGGCTGTGTGTAACGCGGCAGAACATCCTCGTTGCGGAGGTCACCGCGCATCGTGCGCCACAGGTTGTAGACCATGATGAGAGAGCCGCTCAGGAAGAAGATGCCGCCCAGGGCACGGATAACGTAGAAGGGCTGCATCGCCTGCACGGTTTCGATGAAGGAATACTGCAGGAAGCCGAGATGATCATAGGCGCGCCACATCAGGCCCTGCATGATACCCGACACCCACATGGAGGTGATGTAGAGCAGGATGCCGATGGTGGCGATCCAGAAGTGCAGTGACACCAGGCGGATCGAATAGAGCCGCTCGCGCTTCCACAGCACCGGCACGATGTAATACAGCATGCCGAAGGTGATGAAGGCGTTCCAGCCCAGCGCACCGGAATGCACATGGCCGATGGTCCAGTCGGTGTAATGGCTGAGCGCATTGACCTGGCGGATCGACATCACCGGGCCCTCGAAGGTGGCCATGCCATAGAAGGCGACGGCAGCGACCGAGAAGCGCAAGGCTGGATCGGTGCGCAGCTTGTCCCAGGCGCCCGACAGCGTCATCAGGCCGTTGATCATGCCGCCCCAGGACGGCATCCACAGCATGATCGAGAAGACCATGCCCAGCGTGGCAGCCCAGTCGGGCAGCGCGGTGTAATGCAGATGATGCGGGCCGGCCCAGATATAGAGGAAGATCAGCGACCAGAAATGCACGATCGACAGGCGGTAGGAATAGATCGGGCGGTCAGCCTGCTTGGGGATGAAGTAATACATCATCGCCAGGAAGCCGGCGGTGAGGAAGAAGCCCACCGCGTTATGCCCATACCACCACTGGGTCAGCGCATCCTGTACGCCGGCAAAGGCGGAATAGCTCTTGGTGCCGACGATGGAGACCGGCATCGACAGGTTGTTGACGATATGCAGCATCGCCACGGTGATGATGAAGGCCAGGTAGAACCAGTTGGCGACATAGATATGCGGCTCTTCGCGGCGTATCAGGGTGCCGCCGAAGGCGATCAGATAGACGACCCAGACCAGCGTGAGCCAGAGGTCGGTGTACCATTCCGGCTCGGCATATTCCTTGCCCTGGGTGACACCCAGCACATAGCCCGAGGCGGCCAGCAGGATGAACAGCTGGTAGCCGAAGAACAGGAACCAGCCGATCGGCGCGCCACCGAACAGGCGGGCGCGGCAGGTGCGCTGGACGACATAGATCGAGGAGCCGAGCAGGGCATTGCCGCCGAAGGCGAAGATGGCAGCCGAGGTATGCACCGGTCGCAGGCGGCCGAACGTGGTCCATTCCAGGCCAAGGTTGAGGGCCGGGAAAGCCAGTTGCAGTGCGATATAGACACCGGCCGTGAAGGCGATGACGCCCCAGAAGATCGTCGCGATCATGAAGGCGCGAACCACCTCTTCGACATAGGGCTCGAACGTGCGGTTCGCATAGGGCTGGTTGGCAGCAATGGCCGTCATGGGGGCTCCCGAAACTGATGCGCCGGTCTGGCGACGCGGGGCCATCATGCAATTTCGACGGACTACGACATTGATGCAGGTCAATGGGCGCCGGGCCGTATCGGGGCAGTATGTCGCAGTTGCTGTGACCGAATGCCGCAGAGAGGCTCGCATGAGCACTGACACCGAAACCCGGGCTGCCGCCCAGATCCGCATTATCCCGAGCGACCAACCCTGGCTGTGGCTGCAACAGGGCTGGCGCGACATGGTGGCGGCCCCTGCCGTCAGCCTGGCCTATGGCGCCACCATCGTGCTGCTGAGCTGGGTGCTGGCCGGCGTGCTGTCGGTCGCCGACTGGACCTGGGCAGTGCTGCCGATGGCCGGCGGCTTCCTGCTGGTCGCGCCTTTCATTGCGGTCGGGCTGTATGAATGCAGCCGGCGGCTGCAAGCGGGCCAGCCCGTCACCCTGCGCGACACCGTCAACGTCTTCCTGGGCAATCCGCGCATTGCCTATTTCGGCATCGTCTTGCTGTTGCTGCACTTCGCCTGGATGCGCGCTGCTATGCTGTGGTTTGTGCTGTATTTCCATGGCGGCACGCCGCCGCTGGGGCAGATTCCGCTCTACCTGCTCGATCCGGTCAACCTGCCCTTCCTGATTGTCGGCACCGCCATGGGTGGCGGCTTCGCACTGCTGACCTTTGCCATTTCAGCCGTGTCGCTGCCACTGCTGCTGGACCGCGATATTGATGTGATTTCTGCGATCCTGCTGAGCGTGCGCGCGGTGCTGGCCAACCCGAAGGCGATGCTGCTCTGGGCCGGCCTGATCGCGCTGTTCACCTTTGTCGGCCTCGTCACCTTCTTCTTCGGGCTGGGGCTGCTGTTTCCGTTGGTGGCGCATGCCAGCTGGCATGCCTATCGCGACCTGGTCGGTTAGGCAGACGCCGTCAGCCAGCGCAGCGCCAGCAGGATCAGCAGCACGGCGTTCAGCAGCAGGACCGGCACCAGCAGGCGCTGCAGTCCGCGCCGCCAGCGCTGGCCGGCCGCCGCACCCAGAAACCCGACAATCAGCAACCCCGGCATGGTGCCCAGCGTGAAGGCGGCCATGCCGAGTGCGCCGGCCTGCCAGCTGCCGCTCGCCCCGGCCAGCAGCAGGGCCGAATACAGCAGGCCACAGGGCAGGAAGCCGAGCGCAAGGCCAAGGCCGTAACCCTGCAGGCCGACCGGCTGGCGGAACAGCGGACCCAGCCGCGCAAGCCACCAGTGGCGCAGGGCGGCGGCACCACTGCCACTGCCACTGCCACTGCCACTGCCACTGCCCTGCGCGATCAGCTGCGTCGAGGCGAACACCAGCAGCAGCGCGGCCGCAAACAACAACGCCAACGCCGGCAGATAGCCCTGCACCGTCAGCCGGCCGGCGCCGCCGGCCAGGCCGGCCGCCGCAGCGCCGAGCAAGGTGTAAGTGGTGGCGCGGCCCGCATGATAAGGCAGCAGCGCCATGCCACGCAGGCGGGTGAAGACCGTGGCCTGCGCCAGCGGCAGCGTCGCCAGACGGCTGCCGACCTGGCCGAGCACGAAGGGCCCGCACATGCCGGCGCAATGCACGGCGCCACCGACGAGGCCGAGCAGCAGCATGCCGAGCGGATGCGATACCGGCAGCCAGGCGGCAAGCCCGCTGCCATGCAGCGCCATTGTACAAGCCGAAAGGAAATCCGCCCAGGAGTCCACCATCGGTGCACCATAGCCGGCAGAGACCAGGCGACCTTGATCCGGATCAAAGAAATATCCGTGCCCGGTCTTTTGGGATTGCCAACCCCGGCCGGCCCTTTCACTGTGTTGCCGGCTCCCTCTGCTGCAGGGCATGGTGCAGCGCAGTGCAGCACAGACGGCGCAGCGTGCTGCGCAAGACAGCGTGGAGCGGCCAAAACCTCGGCAAGTGGCTCAGAAAAGCGCCAACATGTTTTAGATATGAAAATATGTATTTTCATATTTATTCGATGTGGTAGCGTGTCGCCAGACACTGTCCTGCTGCGCAAGAGCTGAGTGTTTCAGGCGTCGGTTCGACGGCCGGGTGCAAGGCCAGCCGGTGCAGCGGGGAACGGGATCTTACTGGACGATTTTCCAACAGGGGGAATGGCATGAAAAAGGTCGCTTGCGCAGTTTTCGCCTCGGTTACGGCATGGGCTGTCTTCCCGGTGCCCGCCCAGGCACAGGAAACCATCCGGGTCGGCTGGACCATCCCGGCGGAAGAATCCAAATACTGGATGATGCGGCGACCGACGGAATTCGCCGATCTGGGCAAGACCTACAAGATCGAATGGGTGCAGTTCCAGGGCACCGCACCGATGGTGCAGGCCATGGCCGCCGGCGCGCTGGACTGCTCGACGCAGTCGGTGCTCTCGGCCGCCCAGGGCGCCATCGAAGCCAACCTGCAGACCTATATCGTCGCTCAGCATGTCTCGGAAAAGCCGGGCAGCTTCTCGGTCTACTGGGCGGTGAAGGATGATTCGCCGATCAAGACCGTCGCCGACATCAAGGGCAAGAGCGTCGGTACCAATGTGTTCGGTTCCGGCATCCTCGGCCCGATGGCCATGCTGCTCAAGCGCAACGGCCTCGACATGGAGAAGGATATCAAGCTGGTGGAAACCGGGTTCCCCGGCTCGGAAGATGCGATCCGCAGCGGCCGCGTCGATGTCGGCGTGCTGAACCAGCCGTTCGCCGCCCGTGCTGAAGCCAAGGGCGGCCTGCGCAAGCTGTTCTCATTGTCGGACCAGCAGCAGAATATCGTCCATATCATGGAAGTCTGCCGCAAGGACTTCGTCGACAAGAAGCCGGACCTGGCCAAGCTCTACATCCGCGACATCACCAGCGGCATGAAGAAGGCCCTGGCCAATCGCGCCGAGACCCTGAAGGTGGTGTCGGAAGTGACCAAGGCCCCGGTCGAGGTGCTGGACACCTATCTGCTGAAGCCGAACGACTTTGCCCGCGACGAGAATGCTCGCCCGAATTTCGAGGGCGTGCAGGCCATGCTCGACATCTATGCCCAGACCGGCATGCTGTCGCGCAAGCTGGATGTGTCGACGATGCGTCACCCGACCATGGTGGCGCCCATTCAATGATGCTGTCTCCGGGTCTTGTGAGGAAGGAGCCAGTTTCCGCAGTGTCAGAGAGCGCGATCCAGATTGCCGGGGTGTCGAAGGAATTCGGCACCACCCGGCATGCGCGCCATCTGGCCCTGTCGGACATTTCCGCAGACATCCCCGAGGGTCAGTTCGTCTCGATCCTCGGACCTTCGGGCTGCGGCAAGTCGACTCTGCTTTATATCGTTGGCGGCTTTGTCGCCCCGACCGGCGGCACCGTCACAGTCGGCGGCCGGCCGGTCACCGGCCCCGGCCCGGATCGCGGCCCGGTATTCCAGGAATTCGCGCTGTTTCCGTGGAAGACCGTAATCGGCAACGTGATGTATGGTCTGCGCCAGCAGGGCGTGGGCCGCGCCGAAGCCCGCGAAAAGGCGGCAGCCCTGCTGCGCCGCGTGCATCTGGCCGAATACGAGAATTTCTATCCCAAGGAACTGTCGGGCGGCATGAAGCAGCGCGTGGCGATTGCCCGCACGCTCGCCTATGACCCGAAAATCCTGCTGATGGACGAGCCCTTCGGCGCGCTGGACGCGCATACCCGCACGACCCTGCAGAATGACCTGCTGAACCTGTGGGAACGCGACCGCAAGACGGTGCTGTTCGTCACCCATGGCGTAGATGAAGCGGTGTATCTGTCGGACCGCGTGATCGTGATGACGCGCTCGCCCGGCCGCATCAAGGCCATTGTCGATATCGACCTGCCGCGGCCGCGCCAGCGCGCGGATCTTCTGCTCAACCGCCGCTACCAGGAATATATCGTCGAGATCGAGCGGATGATCGAAAGCCCGCCGGAGCAAGCCTGAACATGCGGCAGTTGCTCTACCTGCCGGGCGTGCCGCCGCTGCTGGCCTGCATCGGCCTGCTGGCACTCTGGGAGGCTGGCGCCTGGCTGCTGCAGGTCAATGGCCTGCCGCCGGCCTCTGCCGCCCTGCGCGAAGTGCCCGCCATCCTGGGTGACCGTGAATCGCTGCTGCATATCCTCGATTCCCTGCGCCGCATGGTGCTGGGCTTTGGCCTCGCGCTTATGGTGACCATTCCGCTCGGCCTGCTGATGGGGCGCTTCCGCAGCGTCGCCGCCACCGCCAATCCGCTGCTGATGGTGATCTATCCGGTGCCGAAAGCGGCGCTGATGCCGATCATCATGCTCTGGCTCGGCATCGGTGATGCCTCGAAGATCCTGGTGATCTTTCTCGGCGTCAGCCTGCCGGTGATCTATCACAGCTACCAGGGTGCGCGCGCCGTCGATGAAAAGCTGCTGTGGTCGGCGGCCGCCATGGGCCTGGGCCCGGTGGCACGGCTGTTCCGCATCGTGTTGCCGGCGGCGGCGCCGGAAATATTCGTCGGCTGCCGCACCGGCCTGGTCCTGGCGCTGATCACCATGATTACCAGCGAGATGATTGCGCGCCAGAGCGGCGCCGGTAACATCCTGTTCAACGCGCTCGACATGGCGCAGTACGAAACCGTCTATGCCATGATCATCGTGATCGGCCTGCTCGGCATCGTGCTGGATGCCGGTTTCGAGCGGTTGCGCCTCTTGCTGATCGCCTGGTCCGAACCACGCCAGGATTTCGCGGTGGGAGGCGGCTGATGTGGGCGCAGCGTAGCCGCGACATCCTGCTGGGACTATGCCCGATCGTAGTGCTGATCGGCCTGTGGCATGGCATCGCCGTCAGCGGCATGGCCCCACCATCGCTGTTGCCGTTACCGGCCACGGTATTCTGGCGCCTGGTGCAGCAGGTGCAGTCGCCCACCTTCCTCGGCCATGCCGGCATCACGCTGGCGCGCCTGTTCAGCGGCTTCTTGCTGGCCCTGGTGATCGGCGTGTCGATCGGCGTGTTCGCGGCGGTGAACCGCCAGCTGGGCGCCATGATGCGGCCGATCGTGCGCGTGCTGGCGCCGGTGCCCAAGGTGGCCCTGGTGCTGGTCGATGCGCTGTTCCCGATCCTGCTGGCGACCTATTTCGGCGCGCTCGCGGTGGAACCCAAACTGGTCTGGTCGGCACGCGCCGCCGGCGCCTCGCCGCTGAAATGCGTGTTCACCGTGATCCTGCCGGCCGCGCTACCCTCGATCCTCACCGGCTGCCGCATCGGCCTGGTGATTTCCTGCATCGTGGTGTTCCTGGCCGAGATGATTACCTCGACCGACGGGCTGGGCCATCTGCTGGTGCGCGCCTCGCGCAGCTTCCAGACCGTCGACATGTTCGTGCCGCTGATCAGCATTTCCGTGCTCGGCCTGCTGCTCAATGCCGGACTCAACCTGCTGCGGCAGCGGCTGCTGGCCGGCTTCCCGGCCGAAAACTAAGCCTTGACTTTTGGCGCCGCCTTGCCGCGGCGCGGCGCCTTGGCGGCTTTTGGCGCGACATCTTCGCGATAATGGATCAGCAGGTCGAGCGCGCGCTTGATGGTGGCGCGTTCGCTTTCCGACAGCGGCCCAAGAATACTGGCTTCATGCGCCTTGGCGGCGGCCAGCGCCGGCGCGACACGGCGCCGGCCCTTGTCGGTCAGGTCGATGAAGACACGGCGGCGATCATGGCGGTCGGCACGACGCGCCACCAGACCATCGGCCTCCATGCGGTCGAGGATCTTGGTGATGCGCGGCTGCTTCATGATGGTCATGGCGGCGAGATCGGAAACCGACATGCCGTTGGCATCGCTCAGCGAGGCCAGCACGCGCCAGAACGGCACCGACAGCTTCCAGTTCTTCAGCGCCAGATGGAATTCTTCCGATACGATATGGCTGGCCCGCGCCAGCAGATAGGCGAGATAGGTGCTGGCAAAGCCGCCGCGCGTGGCAGGATCACGTGATTCTCTGAGCGGCTTCGCCATTGCGGGATCAATCCGGAAGTACAGGAGGCCGGGCCAGGCCAAAGGTCTTCAGCAATATGGCAAAGGCTTCCAGCCGTTCCAAGCGGTAGGCCTTCACATCCAGGGTGTCGTAATCGAGGAAGCCCTTGCCGGTCTTCAGGCCGATACGGCCTTCCTGCATGTTGCGCTCGATGATCGGCGGTGCGGCATAGCGCTGGTCGCCCAGGGCCTGGGTCAGGTAGCGGCTGGCGTAATACAGGATATCGCCGCCGCCCCAGTCGATGAATTCCAGCAGGCCGAGCACGGCAAAGCGGAAGCCGAATCCGTATTTGATCGCCTTGTCGATCTCGGCGGCCGAGGCCACGCCTTCCTCGACCATGCGGGCGGCCTCGTTCATCGCCAACGCCTGGATGCGCGGCACGATGAAACCCGGCCGCGCCGCACAGATCACCGGGATCTTGCCGATCGATTCCAGCAGGGCCTTCAGCGCGGCGGTGACGGCCGGATCGGTCTTGGCGCCGGGCGAGAGCTCGACCAGCGGCACCAGATAGGCCGGATTGAGCCAGTGCGCATTGAGAAAGCGTTGCGGATGCACGATGGCGCCTGACAGATCATCAACCAGGATCGTCGAGGTGGTGGAAGCGATGATCGCATCGGGCCGGGTGCGGGCCGAAGCCTGCGCCAGGATCTCGCGCTTCAGCTCCAGGATTTCCGGCACGCCCTCGAACAGGATATCGGCCGCGCCCAGCGCCGCATCGGCCTGGTCATGCGCCACCACATGGATGCGGCCGGCAATGATGTCGATGGCTTCTGCACCCAGCAGGCCGATCTTGGCCAGATCGCCCAGCGTGTTGCGGATTTCGGCTTCCGCCTCGTCAGCGAGGCGGACGAAATCCTCTGGCGCACGCGTCTTGATATCGATCAGATCGACCTGGTGGCCGGCATAGGCGAAGACCACAGCGATGCCGCGGCCCATGCGGCCAGCACCCAGACTGGCAATGCGCGCGGTCATCGGAAGCCTTCCTGCAGCAGGGCCTGCAGCTTTGCCTTGTCATAGGCACCAAAGCCGAGGCTGGCCAGCGTGCGGCCGGTTTCAAGGAAATTCTGGCCGCAGATCGCCGAGGCGATGGCGAGGAAGCCGCGCACCAGCGGCGTCTGCACGCCAGCCAGCGCACCGGCCGAGGCCAGGAAGGACAGGCCGATGCGGGTGTCTTCCAGCATGTAGCGATGTTCGGTCAGCACCAGATGCTCGCGCCAGTCGCCGGAGTCGGTAAGCTTGTCATGCGAGCCGCGACCATACATCCATTCCGCACCCTGCTTGGCATAATGATCGGCCAGCGGAAAATGTGGGCCGTCGTAACCCAGCGCGACGCGGATGGCGATGCGCTCGGCATCCAGCGCATCGGTGACACGGCGGATGGCAGGCTGCGTGCCTTCCTTGTGAATGTCCCAGCGCTCGAAATGCTCGATCGGGCCGGCATTCATCATGATCAGTGGTGGATGGATGATCGGGCCGGCATTCATCAGCGCACCCGACAGCGCATCGCCGCAATCCGACACCACGCCGGGAAAGGCCTTGTTCATCACGGCGAGCGCATGGGTCGCACGGTGGCGCGGGAAAATCCCGGTCGGCAGGTATTTGGCGCGCGTGGTGATGGCGACCGTATGCGGACCATGCTTGCGTGTGAGCCAGGGCAGCGTGCCGGTCTCGGCGAAGGCAACGGCGGCGCGGTTGCCGCTGTCCCAGGCCGCCTTGGCGAAGATCATCGCGCCGAAGGTGCCGGGTGGCAGGAACACCACCTGACCATCGGTCAGATGCGGCGCTAGCGTGGCGGCGATATCAGCCTGGGCGAAGGCCGGTGCCGGACACAGGATCAGCTCGGCCCCGTCGATGGCAGCGGCGATGTCGGTGGTGACAGCCGCCAGAACAGCTGTGCGCTCGCCGCTGAAATCCTTGACGGTAATGCGGTTTCCCGCGGCGCGATGGGCCTCGACCGCAGGCTTGTCGCGGCGCCAGAGGCGGACCTCATGGCCTGCCAGCGCGAAATCGCCGGCCGCTGCAAAAGATCCGTTGCCACCGCCCAGTACCGCAATCCGCATACCGCTCTCCTCTGGATGTCGCCGCTCTTTTATACTGTGGCCGGCTTTTCCGTGCGGCCGGCTATAAGCCCTTATATCTGATTATTTTAATCATAAAAGAATTCTTTTTCATATAAATTTTCCATGCTATCGTGAGCCCGAAAGTACAGGTTCGGGGAGACGAGCACCATGATCGCGGATCGCATCGAAGCCAAGTGGATTGCGGCTTTCGTGGAAGTCCTCAAGCTCTGCAAGGTGACGCCGGGCGAGACCGCGGCGATCCTCTCGGAGACCCAGTCGCGCAGCCTGAATGTGCATCTGACAGAGCTGGCGCTGCTGCAGCTGGGCGCGCGCCCCTTCCATGTCATCCTGCCGACGCCGGCACAGACCGCACCGGTGCCGGTGCGCTCCACCGGCGCCAGCACGGCCATTCAGGGCCTGGAGCCGGCCGTGGCGGCGCTGTCGGCCAGCGGCATCGTGCTCGACCTGACCGTCGAAGGCCTGCTGCATGCCAAGGAGCTGCCGGCGATCCTGGGCAAGGGCGCCCGCGTGCTGATGATCTCGAACGAACATCCCGATGCGCTGGAACGCCTGGCGCCCGATCCGGCACTGGAAGCCGAAGTCAAAGCCGCGGTGAAGGCTTGCAAGGCCGCGACCACCATGACGGTGGTGAGTGCCGCCGGCACCAACCTGACTGTGACCATGGCCGGCGCGCGCACTGCCGGCGTCTGGGGCTGGTGCGATCGGCCCGGCACACTGGCGCATTGGCCCGGCGGCGTCGTGGTCGCCTTCCCCAAGGCCGGTTCGGTGAATGGCAAGCTGGTGCTCGATGCCGGTGACATCAACCTTACCTTCAAGCGCTATCTCGAACGTCCGGTCGCCCTGACGCTGGAAAACGACTATGTCGTCGACATTGCCGGCGAAGGCACCGATGCCGAGCTGATGCGCCGCTACATGGCCGCCTGGGGCGACCGCGAGGCCTATGCGGTCAGTCATGTCGGCTGGGGCCTCAATCCCAAGGCGCGTTACGAAGCCATGGCGATGTATGACCAGCGCGATTTCAACGGCACGGAACTGCGGGCCTTTGCCGGCAATTTCCTGTTCTCGACCGGCGCCAACGAATTCGCCAACCGCTACACCGAAGGCCATTTCGACATGCCGGTGCGCAACTGCACGATTGCGCTGGATGGCCGCATCGTCGTCGACAAGGGCACTCCGGTCAGGCCGGCGGCATGACAACCGAGATCTACCTGCGCGCCGGCAACGGCATCCCGGTCATCTTCCTGCATGGCATCGGCGGTGCCGCGCGGCTGTGGCAGGCGCAGCTGGAAAGCTTCTCCGCTGCCGGTTTTTCTGCCGTGGCGCTCGATCTGCCCGGGTATGGCAACCGCCCGCCGGTGGGCGATATCAGCTTCGATGCCTATGCCGAGGATCTGGAAGCCCTGGTCGCCAGGCTGGGCCTCGACCGCCCGGTGCTGGTCGGCCATTCGCTCGGCGGCATGATCGCACAGACCGCACTGCGCCGCCGGCCAGACGGTTACCGCGCCGTGGCGCTGTCCGGCACCAGTCCGGCCTTTGGCAATGCGGGCGGCGATTTCCAGAAGCAGTTTCTGGCCGACCGCCTCGGCCCGCTGGATGCCGGCCGCAGCATGCAGGAGCTGGCGCCCAGCATCGTTGCCTCCATCATGGGGCCGCAGCCCGATCCGGCCGGCCGTGCGCAGGCGATCTCTGCCATGGGATCGACCTCGGAAGCCACCTATCGCGCCGCGATGCACTGCATCGTGAAATTCGACGAGCGCGCCAACCTGCCGGCCATCCGCGTGCCCGTGCTGTGTCTGGCCGGCGAGCATGACCGCAACGCGCCGGCGGCGATGATGGGGCGTATGGCCGGCAAGATTCCCGGTGCCCGCTATGTCTGCCTGGCCGGTGTCGGCCATCTGCCTAATCTCGAAGCGCCGCAGGCCTTCGATGCCGCGGTGCTCGGTTTCCTGAATACCGTCTGCCCCCCTTCGACCACGACCTGATCCAGGAGTCGCCATGAACATGTTGAGCCCTGATGTGAAGAACCAGGATGCCCCGCTCTTCGATCCGGCTGCCTTTCGTCTCGACAGCCTGCAGACCGAGCTGACGGCACAGGCCCGCAGCTTCGGCCGCCGCGTGCTGGCGCCGCGCGCCGCCGGCTATGATCGCGAAGCCACCTTCCCGATCGAGAATTTCCGCGATATGCACACGGAAAACCTGCTCGGCATCTGTATCCCGAAGGATAACGGCGGCATCGGCGCCGACTTCAAGACCTATTGCCTGACGGCCGCCGAACTGGGCCGCTATTGCGGCGCCACGGCGCTGTCGTGGAACATGCATGTCTGCTCGACCCTATGGTCAGGCTCGCTGTCGGATGATCTCGACATGGATGCGGCAGTGCGCAAGCTGCATGCCGAGCGCCGCAGCGGCCATTACCAGCGCATCCTGAAAGACGGTGCGGTGTATTCGCAGCCGTTTTCCGAAGGTGGCGCAGCGGCAGCCGGTGGCGCGGCCTTTGGCACCGAGGCGCATCCGGTGGACGGCGGCTTCAAGGTCACCGGCAAGAAGATCTTCGCCTCGCTGTCGGGCTTTGCCGATTACTACGGCGTGCTGTGCACCGAGGTCGAGCCCGGCCAGAAGGCCAGCCGCCGCAACACGCTGTATCTCGCCATTCCCGCCAAGGCACCGGGCGTCAAGGTGGTGGGCGACTGGGATCCGCTGGGCATGCGCGGCACGGTCTCGCGCACCCTGATCTTCGAGGATGTGTTCGTGCCACAGGATGCGCTGCTGATGCCGCGCGGCATGTATTTCCAGGCCGCCTCGCGCTGGCCGCATATGTTCATGACGCTGACGCCCACCTATATGGGCCTGGCGCAGGCGGCCTATGATTTCACCGTGGCCTATCTGCGCGGCGAACTGCCCGGCATGCCGCCGGTGAAGCGGCGCATGTATCCGACCAAGCAGATTGCTGTGGCCGAGATGCATATCATGCTGGAGCAGACCAAGGCGCTGTGGTTCCAGGCGATCAGCGAGGCCGGCCCCAATCCCAGCCGAGACCAGGTTCTGCGCGCCTATGCCGCGCAGTATACCGTGATGGAGAATGCCAACGCGCTGGCCGTGAAGGCAATCCGCACCTGCGGCGGCCAGGCGATGCTGAAGAGCCTGCCGCTGGAGCGCATCTATCGCGACAGCCGCTGCGGCTCGCTGATGCTGCCCTGGACGGCGGAAATCTGCGTCGACCGTCTGGGCCGCGAGGCGCTCTACCAGCCCGGTGAAACTGACGAATGACGCTCGACCGCATCATCGACCGCCACGCCGCCTTCCAGCCGGCACAGCCGGCCCTGGCCGATGAACGGCTGTCGCTGACCTATGGCGAGCTGGCCGGCCGCATCGACCGCATGGCCGGCGGCCTGTCCGGCCTTGGCGTGACGGCGGGCAAGCGCGTCGCGCATCTGGGCTACAACGCTGCCGATATCGTCGTGCTGCTGTTTGCCTGCGCGCGGCTCGGCGCCATCCTGGTGCCGCTGAACTGGCGGCTGGCAACACCGGAGCTGGTCTATGCCTTGCAGGATTGCGGCGCCGATCTGCTGATCCATGATGCGGCCTTCGGCGACACCGCCGCGGCGATCTGCACGGAGGCCGGCCTGCAGCATCGCCTGGTGCTGGATGGCGCAGCTGGCACCGCCATGGCCCTGGAAACCATGCTGGCCGGGGCGCCCGCCCTGCCGGCCAGCGGCAATACCGAAGACGGCCTCGAGCAGCCGCTGCTGATCGTCTACACCTCGGGCACCACCGGGCGACCCAAGGGCGCGGTGCTGACCCAGGCGGCGCTGCTGGCCAATGCGCAGATGAGCCGGCATGCTTTCGACCTGCGCAGCACAGACCATGTGCTGACCTGCCTGCCGATGTTCCATGTCGGCGGCCTCAACATCCAGACCACGCCAGCGCTGCTCAGCGGGGCGCGCGTGACGCTGCAGAGCCGTTTCCATCCCGGCCGCTTCATCGAGGCGGTGGAACGGCTGCGGCCAGACCTGAGCGTGCTGGTGCCCGCCACCATCCGCGCCCTGCTCGACGATCCGGCCTATATGGGCGCCGATCTTACGGCGCTGCGCGCGGTCGGCGTCGGCTCCAGCGTGGTGCCGCCGCAGCTGATCGCCGCCCTGGAAGCCCGCGGCATTCCGGTGCTGCAGATCTATGGCGCCACCGAAACCTGCCCGCTGGCGGTCTATGAAACGATGGCCATGCGCGGCGCCTGCCCCGGCACCACCGGACGCCCCGGCCTGCTGTGCGATATCCGCATTGTCGACAACACCGGCGTCGATGTGGCACCCGGCATCGCCGGTGAAATCTGGGTGAAGGGACCGCAGGTATTGTCGCAATACTGGAATGCACCCGATGCCACGGCGGCGGCCCTGGTGGATGGCTGGTTCCGCACCGGCGACATTGCCATGCGCGATGCCGACTGGAATGTGGTGGTGCACGACCGCAAGAAGAATGTGATCATTTCTGGTGGCGAGAATATCTATCCCGCCGAGCTTGAGCGCGTTCTGGAAGAAGATAACCGCATCCGCGAGGCCGCCGTGGTGGCGCGCCGCGATCCGCGCTGGGACGAAATTCCGGTCGCCGTGGTGGTGCTGGCCGAGGGCGCCGTGCTGCAGCGCGAGGATGTCCTGGCCCTCTTCGATGGTGTGGTGGCGCGCTACAAACTGCCGCGCGATGTCGTCTTCGTTTCCTCTCTGCCGCGCAATGCCATGGGCAAGGTGCAGCATCACATCCTGCGCGAGCTGGTGGCGGCAGACCGGCAGAGTGCCGCATGACCCTGGTCAGCAAGCAGCAGTTCCGCGACGGCATGGCGCGACTCAGCGCCGCGGTGAATGTCGTCACCACCGCCGGAGCGGCCGGCCGCTGCGGCTTCACGGCCTCGGCGGTCTGCTCGGTCAGCGACGAGCCGCCGACACTGCTGGTTTGCATGAACCGCGCCAGCGCCATGAATCCGGTGTTCAAGCAGAATGGCGTGCTGTGCATCAATACGCTGTCGGCCGAGCAGCAGCACTATTCCGCACTGTTTGCCGGCCAGACCGATGTGGCCATGGCCGAGCGCTTTCATGATGAGGCCTGGACCGTGCTGCAGACCGGATCGCCGGTGCTGGAGAATGCCCTGGTCTCGTTTGACTGCCAGATCGCCGACATCAAGGAAATCGGCAGCCACAGCGTGATGTTCTGCACAGTGCTCGGCGTTGCCGTGTGGCAAAGCCGCGAGGGCCTGGTGTATTTCGACCGCGGCTACCGCATGGTGCCCGCCGCCGAGACGCCCTAGCGGATGAACTGGTCAAGATAGGCACCGCCGAGGCCGCAGGCCTCATAATGCTTGCGGCACATTTCGATCTTGCTGAACACATCCTCAAAGCCGGTGACCTTGCCCCAGGGATCGACATAGATCATCGCGCCAGTGATATGGAACAGCGTGATCATCTCCTGGCAGTCTTCCGGCACCACCAGCGTATGGGTCTCGCCCGGCGGCTCGAACACATAGGAGCCCGTGGTCGCCACCCAGTCATGCTCCAGGTAATGCCATTTGCCCCGCAGTACATGACCATGCACCGGGCCGGGATGACGGTGGCGGCTCAGCACGCCGGCGCGGCGCACGCGCAGCAGGTTGACCCAGTAACCCTGACGCGTGTTGAGGCAGAGCGGCCGGAACCACACACCGTCCGCCTGCGGCACCCAGACCCGTTCGTCGTCAGGAATCGGCGAGGCAATAACAATCTCGGTTGCCGCTTCGGGTGGAAACGGCAGCTGGTAGGGCATGCGGCTGGTATCGGTCATCTCAATCCCTCACATCGCAGCATAGCCGCCATCGACCGGCAGGATCACGCCGGTGATGAAATCGGCCTGATCGGAGGCCAGGAACAGCACCGCTTTCGCCACATCGGCCGGTGTGCCCCAGCGGGCCATCGGCGTGCGATCCAGGATCACCTGGCTGCGCGTCGCATCATCTTGCAGCGCTTGCGTCAGCGGTGTGGCGATCCAGCCCGGCGCCACGGCATTGACGCGAACGCCATCCTTGGCCCAGGCCACGGCGAGCGACTTGGTCAGCTGCATGACACCGCCCTTGCTGGCGGAATAGGCCGGCACCGCCGGCCCGCCGAAGAAGCTCAGCATGGAGGCGGTGTTGACGATGCTGCCGCGGCGCCGCTCCAGCAGCGGCTTGCAGGCCAGGCAGAGCCGCATGGTGCCGGCCAGATTGACATCCAGCACCTTCAGGAAGGTGGGCATCTCATATTCGGCGCCGCGCCGGATCATGCCGGCGCAGTTGACCAGCACATCCAGCTGGGTCAGCGACGCGGCAAAAGCATCCACCGCCTGCTGGTCGGCGACATCCAGCGCCTTGAGCGCGATATCTTTGAAAGCCGGGTCCTGCTTCGCCGCGTCAAGCTCGGGGCCAGCGAGGCCAACCGCCGTCACGCTGTCGCCACGATCACGGAAGGCCTGGGCGATGCCGGCGCCAATGCCGCTGGTGCCGCCCGATACAAGGATGTTGCGCAAGGCGGCCCTCTCCACAGTCGTTTCCATACCCGGATTTTATGGCCGGCGGCGCAGCCGGCGATTCGTTGCGGTGATTGAACCCTCGTTCCACGGCATGCGCAAGCCCAAGGAGGCGATACGCTATCCAATGCCGCCGGCGCGGATGATCAGCAGCACTGCCGCCCCGACAATGATAATGCCGATGGCGCGGGCGATCCGCAGGCCGCCCGGCGCCAGACGTTCCAGCGTGATTGCCAGACTGATGGCTGCCATGGCGCACAAGTCCATGACGCCGATGACCAGCAGGATCGCCGTCAGGCCGGCGCAACTCAGGCTGCAATGCAGGCCAAGCCGCAAGCCATGGCGCCAGGCCATGCCGGTACCGGCCGGCAGGCAATGGACGGGCACCGCGTCCGCGCGGCAGCAGGCCAGATGATGCGCCTTCCACGCGGTGAATTGCAGCATACCGGCCAGCAGCACGACCGCCCCACCGGCGAACGGAACCGCGCGCGCCAGATCCGGCGATTGCTGCGCGGCTTCCGCCAGCGCGGCGCCCAGCGTGAACACGATCAGGCCCGCCATGGCCCAGACACAAAGATAGCCGGCACCCACAAGGGCCGTCAGCCGCGCCGCACCGGCGGTCTGGTGATAGCGCCACAGTACAGGCGCCAGGGACGGCAGCATCATCGCCACCATCATCACCATCCACATGCCGATAAATGACGTGGCAGCGCCGGCCCAGCCCTGCGCGCACATCGGCATCCAGGCCATCGACAGCATCCAGCCGCCGGGCATCGGGATCTCGCCCATCGTCGCCATCGACAGGCCCCAGAGGACCGTCACCGCCGTGCTGGCAGCAAACAGCAGGGCCATGAAACCATAAAAGATATCCCGCGCGGTCACTATGCCGCGCGGGATCATGGCAATCGGCCGGCTCAGCCGCAGCATGACATGGTGGCCGGTTTCGTTGCCGGCTGACCATACTCGTCATGACGACGCCACCAGATGCCGCTCTCGTTGCGGCCCTTGGGCGCTCGGTCGAGCCACGGATACATGCCCCAGATGGCATCCACCCCGCGGGCATAGGCCGAGTAAGTGTGATAGACCACGCCATCCTCCAGCACGAAGCTGCTCATGCCGGGCCGGTCGCGCGCGAATGTGGCGACATCGGTGCCGCAGCCGGCTGCGGTCTGCACCACAGCCTCGGGCACCTCGACCGGCGGGCGCAGGGCCGAATCCATCGCATGGCCGCCACGTGTATAATTGTAGTCGATGCTGCCATCGCGCTGCTGGGCTTCGGTGAACGACACATTGAAATCGAAGTTGAAGTCGCTGCCATGCGAGGACGCCCAGGGCAGGGTCCAGCCCATGCGCTGCCTGTAGGCCAGCAGCTTCGCCAGCGGCGCCCGCGACACCAACGACAGCGCCACATCGTGATTCTGCAGGTGCACCGCGATGCCGTTGAGGCCATCGGTTATCGCCGAGCAGGACGGGCAGCCGACGGTGTAGTCCGGCCCGAACATGAAATGGTAGACAATCAGCTGCGAGCGGCCCTGGAACAGGTCGGCCAGCGATGCGCTGCCGGCAGCGGTGTCGAAGCTGTAGGTCTTGTCGACCCGCAGCCAGGGCATCGCCTGACGCTGCTGCGCCAGGGCATCACTGCGCCGGGTATGCTCCTTTTCCGCCTGCAGCAGCGCCAGCCGCGCGGCCAGCCAGTCCTGGCGTGTCACTGTCATATGCTTCGTCATGCTCGTCTCTCCATGGATAATGCTGCAGGGCCGATACGGCTTGCTGCCGGGTGGTCGTGCGATAAATTAGGCAGCGGCCAGCGAAGGGCGGGAGTGACAAGTGTGACGGGATTCCGATGGACTCACTGATCACGGCAGCAGCGCGGGCGCTGGCGGCAGGCGATCCGCTCGGCGCGCTGAACCGCGTCGCCCTGCGCGACGACGCGCCGGCACTGGCGCTGCGCGGCATCGCCATGGCGCAGCTGGGTGATTTTGTGCGAGCGAAAGCCCTGCTGCGCCGGGCCTCGCGCGGCTTCGGCGCCCGGGAAGCCGTGGCGCGGGCGCGCTGCGTGGTGGCCGAGGCCGAGATCGCATTGGTCTCGCGCGAGCTGGACTGGCCGGCGAAGATGCTGGATGCCGCGCGCATGACGCTGGAACAGCATGGCGACCGGTTGAATGCCGCCCATGCACGCTATCTCGAGGTTCGCCGCCTGCTGCTGATCGGACGCCTGGACGAGGCCGAGCGCCTGCTGGCCGGCCTCGATGCCGCAGCCTTTCCGCCTGCCTTGCGGGCCGCCCATGAACTGGTGGCGGCCGGTATCGCGATGCGTCGCCTGCGCACCAAGCCGGCGCGTGCCGCACTCACCCGCGCCACACGTGCCGCGCATCTGGCCGGCATACCAGGCCTGGCAGCAGAGGTTGCCAGTGCAGTCCGCGTGCTGGAGACCCCGGCGGCCCGGCTGATTGCGCGCGGCAAGGAACGTCCGCTGCTGCTGGCAGATGTCGAAGCGCTGCTGGCATCCAAACACTTCGTTGTCGATGCCTGTCGCCATGTCGTGCGCGATGCGAAAACCGTGGTCTCGCTGGCCCGGCGGCCGGTGCTGTTTGCGCTCGCCCGGGCGCTGGCCGAGGCCTGGCCTGGCGATGTGACACGCGACCGGCTGGTGGCACGGGCCTTTGGCGCCAAACAGGCCGATGACTCGCATCGTGCACGCCTGCGGGTCGAGATCGGGCGCCTGCGCCGGATGCTGCGGCCACTGGCCAGTCTGAATGCGACGCAGCAGGGCTTCATGCTGACGCCACGCCATGCCCGTAGCGTCGTGGTACTGGCGCGGCCGGTGGAGGAACGCCATGCCGATGTGCTCGCCTTCCTTGCCGACGGCGAGTCATGGTCAAGCTCGGCGCTGGCGCTCGCCCTGGATGCCAGCCAGCGCACCGTGCAGCGCGCGCTGGATGCGCTGGCCGCCGGTGGCAAGGTGCAATCCTTCGGGCATGGCCGGGCGCGGCGCTGGGTGACCCCGCCGGTGCCCGGATTCACGACAACCTTGTTACTCCCGGCCCCGCTGCCGCATGACTAGGATGACTGCATGAAACGAGCCCCTGCCGACATCATCCGCGAATATGGTCCCTTCCCGGGCGCCGCCAATGTGCATGGCGTGACTTTTGACGGCCAGCATGTCTGGTTCGGCGCCGGCGACACCATGGAGGCCTTCGATCCTGAAACCGGCAAGCCGGTGCGCAGGATCGATGTGGCCGCCCATGCCGGCACCGCATTCGATGGCCGGCACCTGTTCCAGATCGCCGAAAGCCGCATCCAGAAGATCGACCCCAAGACCGGACAGGTGATCGCCACCATCCCCGCACCCGGCGGCGGCGGCGATTCAGGCCTCACCTGGGCCGAGGGTACGCTGTGGGTCGGGCAGTATCGCGAGCGCAAGATCTATCAGATCGACCCGGAGACGGGCGCGACGCTGCGCACCATCGAGTCCAACCGCTTCGTCACCGGAGTCACCTGGGTCGATGGCGAACTCTGGCACGGCACCTGGGAAGGCGAGCAGAGCGACCTGCGACGCATCGACCCGCAGACAGGCGAGGTGCTGGAGCGTCTCGACATGCCACCCGATACCATCGTGTCGGGGCTTGAGTCCGATGGCGGCGACCGCTTCTTCTGCGGCGGCGGCAACAGCGGTAAGGTGCGCGTCGTGCGCCGCCCCAAGCGGGCCGGGTAGCGAAAGCCTCCTCCCGGCGATGACACCGGCCGTCACCACAGCTGGGCTTGCCTGACCTGAATTCTCCTCAGCCGCAATCCGGCCACCATCGTGGCTTGGATATCCATTTCTGTTTTCTGGAAGTTTGGGTCTGTGCAGCTGCATTTGCCCAAAATTTTCAGGGATGCAGTGCTTTTTACCCGCCGAGAGCATCGCTCTTATTATGGGCGAATCGGGCCTTAGCGGATCGGCTCGCTATCTGTGCGATATGTCGCACGTCGCGTCGTTTAATAACATCTCACCGCGTCATACCTACCGGCCGGCATTCTCCCCTCTTCCAGGTCCTTTATATTCTGTGACGCCTTGCGCGCGCGCATCTCACGGCTGGCAAACCCGGCGATATGCGCTGTAACCGTGACTTTGGGATGAGCCCAAGCCGCATGCGTCGCTGGCAACGGCTCAGTCTCGAAGACATCGAGTATAGCGGCGGACAAATGACCTTCGTCCAGAGCGGCCAGTAAATCATCCAGCACGACAAGCGGTCCACGCGCCACATTGATAATCGCGGCCCCTTTGGGCAGCTGCATAATGGTTCCCCGGCAAACCAGCCCGCGGGTTTCCGGTGTGTCCGGCACCAAGCCCACCAGCAGGTCACTTTGCGCCAGGAACTTTCCCAGTTCATCCGGACCGGCGGCACAGGGAATCCCGGGCAACGATTTCGGACTGCGCGCCCAGCCATGCACCTGAAAGCCGAGCGCCTTGAGCATGGCGGCGCAAAGCTGGCCGATCGTGCCAAGCCCCATGATTCCGATGCGGGTCTCCGGCGCCAGTCGAGGTGCCTCGAACAGATCCCAACGCCGGTCAGCCTGGGCACGGCGCATACGGTCAAAGTCGCGAATCCAGGCCAGGGCATGCAGGCAGACATACTCCGCAACGGTCTGCGCCGTCTGGTCGACGATCATGCGGAAGACTGGCACCTGCTTCGGACAGGCGGGATCGTTGACGATGTGGTCAACACCAGCCGCTGAACTGAATATGGCGCGCAGATTCGGATAGCTGGCAAGACGGCCTGGTTCAGGTTGCCAGACCAGCGCATATACCACCGCATTCGGGTCGACCGATGGATCGTCCCACCAGCGGATATCGAGATGCGGCAGCAACGACCCGAATAACGCCTGCCACTCCGGCATGGCCGCCAGGCCACCCGATTTGATGAGAAACACATTCTGCATGGATCACATCATGAAAATGCCGAGGGCATCGCTACCCCCGGCATTGATCTTCGTTCAGATTAGCGCTCGATCTGCTTGTTCCAGCGCGTATTCCACTCCGGACGTTTCTCGTTGATGGCGTCCCAGTTCACCACCACGGCGGTATTCATGTAGTTCTTGATCTGCGCCACTTCCGCCTCGTTGGCAGCATTGTCCGCCTTGGCGTTCGGCGTCGAGGGAATATACGAGCCGCCGCGCAGGAATTTCTCCTGTGCCGCCGAAGTCAGCAGGTAAGTGGCCAGCTTCTGCGTCAGTTCCGGCTCGCTGTTGTTGGCCGTCGCGCACAGCGCCGTCATCAGTACCACCGATCCCTCCTTCGGCTGGGCGTATTCGATGGCGATGCCCTTGCCCTTCAGCAGTGCCACTTGGGTTGGAGTCAGCGGCGCGATGGCAGCCTCGTTGGTCTGGATCATCTCGCTGATCTTGGCCGAGCTGGCGATATATTCCAGCACGTTCGGACCAACGGTCTTCGGCCAGGCGGCAAAGCCCGGCTCGACATTGGTGTCGGTGCCGCCCTGCAGGCGGTTGAACATCAGGAAGGCGTGCAGGCCGAAGGTGCTGCTCGGCACCGACTGGAACACGACCTTGCCTTTGTATTTGGGATCGGCGAGATCGGCCCAGGAGGTCGGTGCCTTCCAGCCTTTCTCGTCGAACATCTTCTTGTTATAGGCCAGGCCGGTCATGCCCATGGTGAGACCGGCGGCCATGCCATCCTTCATACGCGCCACCGGATAGAGTTCGTTATAGGCCGCCGACTTCTGCAGCGGTTGGCAAAGGCCCATGCCGATGGCGCGATACATCACGCCGTCATCCAGCACGATGATGTGCATCTGCGGCTTGTCTTTCTGCGCCACGGCCTTGGCCAGAATGTCCGACGAGGTGCCGGGCACGACGACAACCTTGGTGCCGGTTTCCTTCTCGAAATCCGGAAAGACAAACTCGGTGAAGGTCTTTTCCATCGGCCCGCCATTCATGCCGATATAGAGCGTCTTGCTCTGCGCGTGAACATCGGCGCCGCCGAATGCGAGAAGCAGGCCCGCACCGGCCGCAAGCGAAGTCAGGTTCTTTACGTATGTCATTCCTCTACCCTCCTGTTGGTATCTGTTGGACTACTCATCAGTGCGCCGGCACCGGAACTGTGGCGCCAGCAAAACGCGTAATCGAAAAGGCATTGATGGGTGTGTCGGTATGGCCATCGCGCGCCAGGTCGGCCAGCACGGCACCGGCGGCCGGGCCGATCTGGAAACCGGCACCGGAGAAACCGAAACCATGCAGAAGGCCCGGCGTGGTGGCGCTTGGCCCCAGCACCGGATTGCGGTCGGGCATATAGGCTTCCACGCCGCTCCAGAAGCGGATTACATTCACCTTATGCAAGGCTGGCAGCAGCGCAGAACCGGCCTGCAGCGCTCCCATCGCGGAGGCCATGTCGGGCCGGCAGGTGCTTTCATCCAGCGCATAGCCCTTGCCGCCGCCGAAGACGATGTTGCCGCGCGTCACCTGTCGTGCGTAGAACCCGCCACCCTCGACGCCCAGGTTGAAGCCGAACAATGGCGGCAGCGGCTCGGTCACCCCCATACAGGGATGACCGGAACTCAGTGGCACCGTCTCCCCGAAGGCTTCCGTGGCCAGCGCAGCCCCCGGGCCGGCGCAGTTGAGCAGGATGTCGCTGCGGATGTCCTGCCCGCCGGCCTGCAGGATGAAGCCTCCCAGATCGCGGGCAATGCCTGTCACTTCGGTCTGTTCGTGGATCTCGGCACCGGCTCTGGCCGCGGCACGGGCGAAGGCCGGCGAAACGATGCGCGGATTGGCGTGGCCATCATCCGGGCAGTAGCTGGCACCGACCGCCAGTTTGCCCAGCATCGGGAAACGATCATGCAACATGTTGCCGCTGAGCAGTTCGAGATCGAGGCCGAAACCGGCCATGCGATCGCGATAGGCCTGCAATGAAGCCATTTCGGCTTCGCTGCGCGCCAGCTTGAGATGACCAGAGCGGATATATTCGCCGTCAATGCCGATATAGCTTTTCAGCTGTGCCCAGATGACATGCGCGCGCTGGCTCAGCGGAATCTGTTCCGGTGGCCGCCCCTGCCGGCGCACGCCACCGTAGTTCACGCCACTGGCTCCTGCGCCGCAAAAGCCGCGTTCGAACAAAACGACGCTGAGGCCGCTGCGGGCCAGATGCAGCGCCGCCGAAGCGCCAACAATGCCGCCGCCCATGATCGCTGCGTCATAGCGCCGGGCCGTCATGCCGCATCCTCGTGGCTGATCGTCACCACCGGCAACGGCTTGACCGGCGCCTGGCCGCGGATACGGCCGACCGCATCGGCCGGGCGGTCCAGTTCGGCCGAAAGGATTGCGGCCGCCGCCGCACCACAGATGCGGCCCTGGCAACGGCCCATGCCGATGCGGGTCAGTGCTTTCAGGCGGTTCAGTTCGACGACGCCGAGATCGCGGGCGGCTTCGCGCAAGGCTCCCACCGTGATCGCCTCGCAACGGCAGAGCACCAGATCGTCGGGCAGCTTTGTCATGCCCCAGTCGGCTGGCGGCAGCGGGAATGCGCGTTCCAGGCCGTGGCGGAATTTGCCGATGCGGCGCAGCCTGCTTTCCAGCGCTGCAATGCGTTCGCGATCCACCGCCTGCCCCAAGTCCTCCAGCATGGCCAGCGCGGCACGTTCACCGGCCAGTTCGGCAGCATCGGCACCGGCAATGCCAGCGCCATCACCGGCCAGGTAGACATTGGCCTGCGACGCGCGGCCATCAATGCCGTGCTCCGGCAACCAGGCACGGTTGAGATCGCTATAGGCAAAGCGGCAGCCGAGCAGGTCGGCCAACTGGGTTTCCGAGCGCAGACCGAGACCGAGGGCGACGGCATCGCAGTCGATGCGCTGCTCTTTGTCCTTCCCCTGCCAAACAAAGCCACGGACACGGTCGCCGCCTTCGATCCGCGCCGGTACAACACCGCTGTGCAGCGGAATGCCATGCAGGCGCAGCCACGCGACGTAATACAGGCCCTTGAGCAGATGCTCCGGGCTGTTGAGCAGGCCGGGCAGAGCCACCAACTGGTCGCTGAAGCGCGCCGTATCGAACACGCCGGCCACATCGGCACCGGCTTTGGCATACTGATAGGCGACGAGATAGAGCAGCGGTCCGGTGCCGAAGAAAGCGATGCGCGGCCCCAGCACAGTGCCCTGGAATTTGAGCGCGATCTGCGCCGCTCCCAGCGTATAGACGCCGGGCGTCAGCCAGCCGGGCAGCGGCTGGATGCGATCGGTGGCACCGGTGGCCAGCAGGACATGACTATAGAGCAGATGATCGGCGCGGCCGTCCGGGGCCATCAGGTCAAGGCCGGCGGCCGTCGCGTTCCAGACCAGAGTGCCCGGGCGATAGTCGATGCGAGCCGCGATCTGCGCGAAGAGATCATGCAGGCGACCCGCCTTGCCACTCTCGAAACCGTAGAGATCACGTTTGGTCCGCGTGAAGCCATCCGGCGGCTGGCGATAGATCTGGCCTCCGGCCTTGATCGATTCATCCACGACCACCGGCCGCAAGCCGGCTGCGACCAACGTGGCGGCAGCACGGATGCCAGCCGGTCCGGCGCCGACGATGACCGGCCGCGTAGTCATGCCGGCACCGAGCGCAGCCGCATGCCTGGCGCGACGAAGGTGGAGCAGGCGCGCAGCCGCGTTCCGTCTTCCGTCAGCATCCAACAATCCTGGCAGGCGCCCATCAGGCAAAAGCCTGCCCGTGGAGCGCCATTGAATTCCTCGACTCGCAACCGGTCCTGCAGGCTCAGCACGGCAGTCAGCACGGTATCGCCGGCCAGCGCCTGGCAGTGCCGGCCGTCGAGGACGAATTCGACGGTCTCGCGCTGAGTTTCGGCAATGCGCTTGAGCAGGGCCATCAGCGCTGCCCCACCAGCACGCGGTCAAGGCCATAGATACGGTCGAGCAACAGCATGGCTGCCGCCGTCACCGCGATCACCAGCGCCGAGACCGAGGCCATCATCGGATCGATCGATTCAGTCGCGTACATATACATCCGCACCGGCAGGGTGACGGTGGAGGGCGCGGTGACGAAGACCGACATGGTCAGTTCGTCGAAACTGTTGATGAAGGACAGCAGCCAGCCACCCGACAGGCCGGGGATCATCAACGGCAGGGTGATGCGGCGGAACACCGTGAAATCGGAGGCGCCCAGCGACTGCGCGGCATGTTCGATACTGGCATCGCTGCCGACCAGGGCGGCCAGGATCAGGCGCAGCGAATATGGCGTGACCACCACGACATGCGAACCGACCAGCCACCAGAAGCTGCCGGTGGCGCCAATCAGCGAGAAAAGCTGCAGCATTGCCACGCCGAGCACCAGATGCGGCACGATCAGCGGCGACAGGAACAGTCCGTTGAGGAACGCCCGGCCACGGAATTCGAACCGCGTCAGCGCCAGGCCGACAGGGACGGCGAGGCCGACTGAAATGGTTGCGGCCATAAAGGCCAGCACCAGGCTGTTCCAGAAGGACTGCATGAAATCGGCATGGCGGAAGACTTCCGCGAACCAGCGCAGCGAGAAGGAGGTGAGCGGAATGCTGAGCGTGTTTTCCGGCGTGAAGGCGACGAGGCAGACGATCATCAGCGGCGCCAGCATGAAAACCATGACCAGGACGTGGAAGATCAGCGCGGGAATACCGTTGCGGGTCATGGCTTAACTCCCCGCATCAACCGAGGGCACGGCGGTAGCGCCGTTCCATCAGGCGGTTGTAGCCCAGCATGATCAGCAGATTGGCGACCAGCAGAATGATGGCAATGGCCGCGCCCAGCGGCCAGTTCAGCTCGTGCAGGTATTCATCATAGATCAGCGTCGCCACCGTCTTGATGCGGCGACCGCCGAGCAGGCCGGGAATGGCGAAGGCGCTGGCACTCAGGCCGAAGACGATCAGGCTGCCCGAGAGGATGCCTGGCAGCACCTGCGGCACCACGATGCGGCGGAACACGGTGAACGGCGAGGCGCCGAGCGAGAGCGCAGCCTGTTCCGTGGAGCGGTCGAGCTTCTGCAGCGAGGTCCAGACCGGGATGATCATGAACGGCATCATGATATGTACCAGGCCGACCACCACGGCGGTCTCGGTATAGAGCAGGCGCTGCCGGCCAATGCCGGTGAGTTCGAGCAGCTGATTGATCAGTCCCTCGCGGCCGAGCAGCATGCTCCAGCCGAAGGCACGCACCACCACCGAGATCAGCAGCGGGGCCAGCACGATCAGCAGGCAGATGGCGCGCCAGCGCGGCGACATGCGGCTGAGGAAATAGGCCTCTGGCGCGCCGACCGCGATGCAGATCAGCGTGGTGAGCCCACTGAGCCGCAGGGTACGCAGGAAAATCTCGTGATAGAAATCATCCGAGATGACGGCGGCGTAATGCTGCAAGGTCAGGCCGGCCTTCACGCCGACATGATGATCGAAGTTGCTGAAGGATAGCAGCGCCGTCAGCACCAGCGGCACCAGCAGCAGGGTGGCGAACAGCAGGAAGGCCGGCGCGCTCATCGCATAGGGCAGTGCCTTCGGCCCTGACATGCTGGCCGGGCCGCTCATGCCGCGACATCCTCGTCGGTCAGCAGACGCACGGCGCTGTCGGCCCAGTCGAGCCCGACGGTCTCGCCCTCTTCTCGAGGTACGGCACCATCGTTGGGCAGCACGGCGAGCAGCTGGCCCAGCGAGGTTTCGAGGTGATAGAGCCACTGGCTGCCGAGGAAATAGCGGCTGGTGACGCGGCCATCGAGCCGGCCGGCAGCCTGACCGACCAGCCGCAGCTTCTCGGGCCGGATCGCCAGCGTGATCGGGGCATTCGCCCCAAGCCGGGCCGGCAGGTCGAGGCTGAAGCTGCGTCCATCGACCACGGCGCGGCCGCCCTGCCCGGACTGTGCAACCCGCGCCTCCAGAAGATTGGTTTTGCCGACGAAATGCGAAATGAAGCGTGTGCGCGGGTGCTCGTAGATGCGATAGGGCGCATCCACCTGGGTGATGCGGCCGGCTTCCATCACCACGACGCGATCGCTGATCGAGAAGGCTTCCGACTGGTCGTGCGTTACCATGATGGTGGTGGTGCCGAGCTTGCGCTGGATGCCGCGCAGTTCGAACTGCATTTCCTCACGCAGCTTGGCATCAAGATTCGACAGGGGTTCGTCCAGCAGCAGGATCGGCGGCCGGATCACGATGGCGCGCGCCAGCGCCACGCGCTGCCGCTGGCCGCCTGAAAGCTCACGCGGATAGCGCGCGGCATACTGCTCCAGATGAACCAGCGACAACGCCTCGGCGATGCGAGTCTCCCGCTCAGCCTTCGGCACCTTCTGCATCTCAAGGCCGAAGGCGACATTCTCCGCGACCGTCATATGCGGGAACAGCGCGTAGCTCTGGAACACGATGCCCAGACCCCGGCTGTTGGGCTTGGCATGGGTGATATCGCGGCCATCCAGCTGGATGCGGCCCTGCGTCACCGGCACGAAGCCGGCGATCATGTGCAACGTGGTGGTCTTGCCGCAGCCCGAGGGGCCCAGCAGGGAGACGAACTCTCCCTTCTCGACACCCAGGCTGAAATCGGTCACCGCGCTGACGGCGCCGTAGTCTTTGCGGATGTCGGTCAGGGTGAGGAAGGCCATGGGGGGCTCCGGGGCTGGTGCTCCGGATACGAACGGAATGGAAAATCTCGTAACCGGTGTTTCAATTCCGTCACAATTCTGATGCAGCAACAAAAGGTTTTTCTATTGAGTAGAAGTTTTTATGAAATTATTCTATCAAATGAAAAAGTAAATCTGTTTCGCTACACCCCGCTTTCACTGAGTAGAAACGCCATGGATAAGTCCCCGGCCAAAGCCGCCCTGAATCGGAGTTTCGACCTGCTGCGTGCCCTGGCGGCAGAGGCAAACGGCGAAAACCGGCTGACCGATCTGGCCCGCCGTACCGGGCTGACGCCCTCCACCACGCTGCGCCTGCTGCGGGGCCTGATCACCGAAAGCATGGTGGAGTATGACGAGGAGCGCCGGCAGTACCGGCTGAGCGTCGATTTCTTCACGCTGGCCGCCCGCGCCGGCAATCCGGCCAACCTGCGAGATCTCTGCCGCCCTATCCTGCTGCGCCTGTCTGCCACCTTGCATGACACATTATTCCTGCTGGTACGAAGCGGCTTTGATGCGGTCTGTCTCGACCGTAGCGAAGGCCCCTTCCCGATCCGCTCTTTCACGGGCGATATCGGCGGACGCGTCATCATGGGCGTGGGCCAGGGCAGTATGGCGATCCTCGCCTTCCTGCCCGAGGCTGAACGCGAAGAGGTGATTCGCTTCAACTTGCCGCGCCTGTATGACCAGCACCGGCTGGACGAAGTCTTCATTCGCAGCGAGATCGCCAGCGTGCGCGAACTGGGTTATGCGAGCCGCTCGACTGGCCTGTTGCCCGGCATGGCTGGCATTGCGGTGCCGATTCTCGACCGCGACGGCAAGGCGGTGGCGGCACTGAGCATGGGCACCATCGCCGAGAGGCTCAATCCGGAGCGTCTGCCGGTCGTTGCCGATATCTTGAAACGCGAGGCAGTAACGCTCAGCCGCCAGGTCAATCCATTTGACCCCGTCCTGCGCAGACCAGCCGCAAGTTTGAGCGGCCTGTGAAAGGGCAGGCAGCGACTTGCCATGGCCGTTCGCGTCCCAGGCCGAGCTCGGCTAACGCTATCTGTCTCAATCTGAACAAGTTCTCGGATTAGCTGTTCATTCAATCTGGCACGGTCCTGTGCACCAGAGGCCGCACACTGTGCAGCGAACCCTGCATTTGAGAGACAGCCCTCTATGAACCACATTTAAACCCTTGGGCTTTATGTCATATGGGTGTAATGAATCTGTCATAATCGAGTTTTAGCCCAGAAAGCACCCCAGAAAATGTCTGTTTTCCGCGATCCAGACCCCGACCCCGACGGTAGCCCGGACGCGTCCGCGCCCCCCGCCAGCAGTTTTCTGGCGCGCCATGACCGGGGGGCCGCGTGATGAGCAGCAGTGCAGGCGCGACCGAACTCCTTCTCCATCTCGTTGCCGGCGTGGCGCTCCTGCTCTGGGGCGTGCGCATGGTCCGCACCGGCATGACGCGCGCCTTCGGCGCGCCGCTGCGGCGCTATCTCGGCCAGGCGATGCGCAACCGCGTGCAGGCCTTTCTCGCCGGCATCGGCGTTACCGCCCTGCTGCAGTCGAGCACGGCAACGGCGATGATCGTGTCCTCCTTCGCCGGCCGCGGCCTGATCGTCGGCGGCGCCGCCATTGCCGTGCTGCTGGGGGCCGGTATCGGCACATCGATCACCGCACAGTATCTCTCGCTCGACCTGCACTGGCTCGGGCCGCTCTGCATCATTCTCGGCGTGATCGGCTTCTTCGCCTCCGAAAGCGGCCTGCCGCGCCATGTCGGCCGCCTGCTGATCGGCATCGGCCTGATGCTGCTTTCATTGGAGATGATCATCAGCGCCTCGGCCCCCCTGCGCGATGCGCCGGGCCTGGCGGCCATCCTCAATCCCTTGCAGCGCGAACCGGTGCTCGGCGTGCTGCTGTTCACCCTGCTGACCTGGCTGAGTCATGCCAGCCTCGCCACCGTACTGCTGGCTGCCTCGCTGGCGAAAGCCGGCACTGTGGACGCGACGCTCGCCGTGGCACTGGTGATCGGCGCCAATCTCGGCACCGCGATTTCGCCGCTGGTGGCAAGCAGCGGCCAGCCGCCAGCGGCCCGCCGTGCCCAGCTGGCGAATCTGATCACCCGCGTGATCGCCACGCTGGTGGCGATTCCCTTCCTCAGCCAGATTCCACAGCTGCTGGCCTGGGCCGGTGAAGACGGCGCCCGCATGGCGGTGAATGCCCACACCGCCTTCAACATTGCCATCGCGTTAGCCTTCCTGCCCTTCGTCGTCGTGCTCGACAGGCTGACGCATCGCCTGCTGCCCGACCTGCCGGCAGCAGAGTCCGCCGGCAAGCCGCGCTATCTCGACAAATCCGCGCTGGAAACGCCGACCGTGGCGCTGGCCGCCGCCGCGCGCGAGACGCTGCGGCTCAGCGATGCCGTGGCGCGCATGCTGGATGACACCATGACAGTGTTCACCCGCGACGATTCCAAACTGGCAAAAGCCGTGGAACAGGCCGACGATGCGGTGGACGGCCTCTACGAGGCGATCAAGCTCTATCTCACCGAACTCTCCAAGCATGGCCTGGATGAAGCGGAAAGCCGCCGCTATGTCGACGTGCTGACGTTTACCACCAATCTGGAGCATATCGGCGACATCATCGACAAGAACCTGATGGAGCTGGCGCAGAAGAAGATCAAGAACAAGCTGGCCTTCTCCAAGGAAGGCCTGGCCGAACTGACCGACTTCCACCATCGCGTCGCCGCCAACCTGCAGATGGCCTGCAACCTGTTCATGTCGGGCGATGTGAAGATGGCGCGCCAGCTGCTGCAGGAAAAGGTCGACCTGCGCATCGCCGAACAGCGCGCGGCGGAGAACCATTACCAGCGCATCCGCGACGGCCGCGCCGAAAGCATCGAGACCAGCGCCATCCATCTCGACCTGATCCGCGACCTGAAGCGCATCAACAGCCATCTCACCGCCGTCGCCTATCCGATCCTGGAACAGGCCGGCGAGCTGACGGCGACGCGGCTGCGCGCCGATGAACGGCTCGACCGTTCCTCGCAGCAGGCCGCCGACACGACCGCGAAAAGCAGCCGCACCAGCCTGGCGTGAGCTTAAGCTGTTGCGGCGCTCAGCCGGCGCTGGCCGCTCTGCCGCGTCAGCAGCCAGAAGGCGATCAGCACATTCACCAGGTTGAAGGCGATGCCGTTCAGCAGGGCGGCCTGATACGAGCCGGTGAGATCATAGATTTTGCCCGACATCCAGCCACCCAGCGCCATGCCGGCCAGCGTGGATGAAATCGCCAGGCTGACGCGGAAGCCCGCCTGGCCAGCGGGGAACAGCTCGCGCACGATGAAGGCATAGCTGGGCACGATGCCGCCCTGCACCAGGCCGAAAATCGCCGAGATGATATAGAGCGACATCAGCCCGTCGAAGGGCAGGTAGAGCGCCAGCGCCAGCATCTGCAGGGTCGATCCCAGCAGCAGCGTTTTCAGCCCGCCGATGCGGTCGAGGATGTAACCTGACGCCAGCCGGCTGACGATGCCGAAGCCGAGCATCAAGGACAGCATCTCGGCGCCGCGCGCCGGGCCATAACCGAGATCGACGCAGTAGGCGACGATATGCACCTGCGGCATCGACATGGCGACGCAGCAGCACAGCCCCATGATGACGATGCAGGCCTGGATGGCATTCGGATGCAGGCCGAGCGGCCGCACGAAGCCGGCGGCGGCAGCGGCCTCGGTGGCGGGTTTCAGCAGCGGCGGTTTCGGCCGCAGGATCAGCGCCAGCGGCAGCATGGTGACCAGGCAGAACAGGCCCGTATAAAGATGCGTCTGGCGCCAGCCGACCTCAGCAATGAAATGCTCCAGCACCGGCGGCCAGATCGTGCCGGCGACATAATTGCCCGAGGCACAGAGCGCGATGGCCAGGCCACGCCGCTTCTCGAACCACAGCGAGGTATCGGCCAGCAGCGGCGCGAACAGCGCCGCACTGCCCAGCATGGCGATGGCGACGCCGGAGATGATGGCGAAGATCCACACATTGGTGGCAAAGGCGGCGGCGGCATAGCCGGCCGCCATCACGACGGTGGCGATCAGCAAAGGCGTGGTGATGCCGCGCTTGTCGGCCAGCCGGCCCATCAGCACGGTGCCGAAAACGAAGCCGATCATGGTGAGCGTATACGGCAGCGCCGCATCGGCACGGGCAATGCCGAACTCGGCCTGAACCGCCGGCACCACCACCACCGGCGACCACATGCCCACCCCGCCGATGGTGCCGATCACCATGGCAGCCGCCAGCCTGACCCAGGCATATCCGGAATCGACGCGGCTCTCGGTCACGGGCAGTCCTCCAGGGTGGCGGGTCTTTTCTTATTCTTGCAGCTTAGTCGACAATGAACAGCTTGGCACCCGTGCTGGTCCGCGAGCGATGCGGTTCGGCATTGTCGGCCACCTGATACGACTGCCCGGCGGTCATGACGAATTCGCGGCCGTCTTCCAGCTCGGTGATCAGCTCGCCCTCCAGCACGAACAGGATATGGCCCTTCACGCACCAGTGGTCGGCCAGATAGCCCGGCGTGTAGTCGACGCGGCGCACCCGGATGCCGCCGAAGGTCTGCGTGCGCCAGGTGGCGCTGCCGGTCTCGCCCTTGTGCTGGGTCGGCTCGATCTTCGACCAGTCGGTGGTGCCGAAGGGAATGTTGCTCATCTGCATGATGGTACGGGCTCCTGAAATCCATCCGCTTCTAGGCCCGGATTCCACGCAAATCCAGCGCGGAATTGTCAGGCGACAATATCGCGGCCTAATGCGCGCCGAAAACCGCGCCGCCGATGGTGATGGTGCCGGCCAACAGCAGGACCAGGTGCAGCCGCCAGGCCCAGGCAAAAGTCGCATCGGAATCGCGCGCGGCCCAGCGCCGGAAGGCGCGATGCAGCCATAGCGGTTCAAGCACAAACAGCACGAAAACGAACAGCAGCCACAGCACCGCCATCGCCTGCATCCACCAATAGGTGGCGAGATACTCCATGGTGAAGCGATGCCACAGATCGAGCCGCCACAGCAGCCAGAAGCCGCTGGCCCCGGCGATGACCACGGCCCAGCGTGCGATCTCGCCGAACGGCTTCTCCATGCTTTCAAACAGCGCCAGTCGGGCCGGGGCCGGCAGGCGGCGGGCCTGCGGCAGCACCACGAAGGTCACGAAGGCGATGCCGCCGAACCAGACGATGATGGCCAGCACATGCAGAAGGCGGGCCAGCAGCAGGTCATCCATCGCTACCAGCCCAGCTGGCGGCTGGCGAGATCCTTCATGATCTCCTCGGCGCCGCCGCCAATCGCATTCACCTTCACCTCGCGGTAGATGCGCTCGACGCGCGCGCCGCGCATGAAGCCGGCGCCGCCGAAAATCTGCACGGCTTCGGAGGCGCAAAACGCCATGGTCTGCGTCGCCTGGTTCTTCAGCAGGCAGAGCGCGGCAATCGGGCTCTCGCCGTTGTCCAAAGCCCATGCTATGCGCTCCAGTAACGCCTGGCTGGCTTCGATGCGCTGCGCCATGTCGACCAGCTTGTGGCGGATCACCTGGTGGCGGATCAGCGGCTTGCCGAAGGTTTCGCGCAGCTGCGCATAGGCCAGCGCATCTTCATAAGCCACCTGGGCGAAGCCGATGGCCGAGGCCGAGAGGCCCAGCCGCTCGTCGTTGAAATTCAGCATGATGCCGCGGAAGCCGGCATTCTCCTCGCCGATCAGGTTCTCCGCCGGCACGCGGCAATCGTCGAAATGCAGCGTCGCGGTATCGGATGCCCACCAGCCCATCTTTTTCAGCGACGTGCGGGTGAAGCCCGGGGTGTCGCGTTCGATCAGCAGCAGCGACACGCCGGCCATGCCCGGCCCGCCGGTGCGCACCGCGACCGTGTAGTAATCGGCGCGCATGCCAGAGGTGATGAAAGTCTTCTCGCCGCGCACAATATAGTCGTTACCGTCGCGCTTGGCCGTGGTCTTGAGATTCGCCACATCGGAACCACCGCCCGGTTCGGTGATGGCCAGGGCCGCGATCTTCTCGCCGCTCAGCACGCCGGGCAGCACCTTGCGCTTGAGATGGTCAGACCCCAGCTTGGCGATGGGCGGGCAGCCGATGGTGTGGCTCATCAGCGAGGCGGCCACACCGCCAGAGCCGCCGCGCGCCAGCTCCTGGCCGGCAATGATGCCGTAGAAGCGATCCGCCGGCACGCCGCCGACTTCCTCCGGGAAATTCAGCTGCAGCAGGCCGATGGCCGCCGCCTTCCTGTAGAGGTCGCGCGGGAATTCACCAGCCTCGTCCCACTGGTCGGCAAAGGGCGCGATCTCTTTCGCCACGAAACGGCGCAGCTGGTCGCGGAAAGCCTCATGATCGGGGGTGTAATAAGGCGAGGCGCCGAGCATGCTCAGACACCATTCTGCGGCGGGCGCAGCCGCGCCATCATGATGATGTCGTCGTATTCGCCATCCAGCTTGCGCGCCCGGCTTTTCACGCCCTCGGTGACGAAGCCGAATTTGCGATACAGCTTCACGGCCGATTCATTGCTGGCATAGACCTGCAGCTCGACCCGTTCGATGCCGACACGGCCGGCCGTGTCGAACACCGTCTGCAGCATCAGCCGCCCCAGGCCCTGGCCGCGCCAGGCGGCATCCAGCCCCATGCCGACAGTGCCGACATGGGCAAAGCCGTTGCGATGCGGCGTCTGTGGCTGCACATGGATGTTGCACCAGCCCACCACCTGGCCCTGCGGATCGACCGCGACAATGAAGGGCAGGCCGCGCTGCAGCATGGCCTTGAGATAGAATTTCACTTCCGAGAGCGCCGGTGCGGCAGTGAACGCCAGATAGCGCCGCTCGGCCGCCACGCGATCAAGACAGGCGCGATAGCCCTCGGCATCGGCCTCGGTGATCGGGCGCAGGATGGCGGTCGGCTTTTCGCTCATCGTATTCACTCCGCCGCCACCGCGGGCGTCAACGCCGCCAGCAGCTGGCGCGTCGCCACCTGGTCGCCGACCCGGACCGGCAGGCTGTCTACCGTGGCATCGACGCGGGCCACCATTTCATGCTGCATCTTCATCGCCTCCATCACCACCAGGCGCTGGCCCTTGCGGACCTGATCGCCGACAGCGGCCAGCACGGCAACGATCTTGCCATTCATCGGTGCACGCAGCTCGCGCTCGGCCGCACCTTCCGCTTCGGCCGGCGGCGCCCAGGTCAGATCAACCGCACTGAGATCCCGTGCACCGCAGGCCAGATGCAGCAGGTCGCCGGCAAAGGCGTAGACCACATCCTGCTCGATGCCACCGACCGCGACACGCAGCCGGTTTTCGCCGCGCGCGGTGACACTATAGTCCGCATCATTGATGCGATAGCGGTTGGCGCCGGTCACCGTGACCGACAGTGTCATGCGGCTGTCACCGATGCCAAGCTTGACCGGCCAGCTGAAACTGCCGCCGGAATACCAGCTGCGCGCCGGATCATGGCCGAAGCGCGCCGCGCCCTGCTCGAACCACAGGAGCGCAGCGATGCCCTGCAGCACGGGATCGGCGGCAGGGGCCGCGACCGCAGCGAAATGCTGCGGGATGAAAGCCGTGGTGGCTTTGCCGGCGGCAAAGTCCGGGTGCGACAGCAGGTCGATCAGGAAGGCACGGTTGGTCTCGATGCCCAGTGCCGCAGTCGACTCCAGCGCGGCGATCAGCCGGCGCCGCGCCTCGTCGCGCGTTGCGCCATGGCTGATCAGCTTGGCGATCATCGGATCGTAAAACGGCGTGATCGCCTGGTCGCGATGGTGCAGGCCATGATCGACGCGGATGCCGCCTGGCGGCGACCACAGGGCCAGCCTGCCGGATTGCGGCAGAAAATTCTGCGCCGGCGCCTCGGCATAGAGCCGCACCTCGATGGCATGGCCGTGCAGCGCCACATCATCCTGCGCCAGCGGCAGGGATTCACCAGCTGCCACGCGAATCTGCAGCGCCACCAGATCAAGGCCGGTGATCGCCTCGGTCACCGGATGCTCGACCTGCAGGCGGGTATTCATTTCCAGGAAATAGAAACTGCGGCCATCGCCATCGAGCAGGAATTCCACCGTGCCGGCACCGACATAGGAAATCGCTTTCGCCGCTGCCACGGCGGCCGCACCCATCCTGGCGCGCAGGCCAGCATCCACCGCCGGCGAGGGCGCCTCTTCGATCACCTTCTGGTGCCGGCGCTGCACGCTGCAGTCGCGCTCCCCCAGATGGATGGTGTTGCCGGCCTGATCGGCAAACACCTGGATCTCGATATGACGCGCACCGGTGATCGCCTTTTCCAGGATCAGCTCACCCGAGCCGAAGGCATTCTCGGCCTCGGCGCGTGCGGTGCGGATCGCATCGGGCAGAGCGGCGGCATCCGTCACCAGCCGCATGCCACGGCCGCCACCGCCGGCCGCCGCCTTCACCATCACCGGCAGGCCGATCTTCTCGGCCTCGCGGATCAGCGTGGCATCTGCCTGGTCGGCACCCTGATAACCCGGTACGCAGGGCACATTCGCCGCGATCATGCGCTGCTTGGCAGCCGCCTTGTTGCCCATGGCGGCGATGGCAGCGCTTGGCGGCCCGATGAAGACCAGCCCGGCATCGGCGCAGGCCTGCGCGAAGTCCGCATTCTCCGACAGGAAGCCATAGCCCGGATGCACCGCATCGGCCCCGGCGATTTTCGCTGCTGCGATCACGGCAGGAATGCTGAGATAGCTCTGCTTTGCCTCGGCCGGGCCGATGCAGATGGCCTTGTCGGCCAGCTGGGTATGCAGCGCGCCGGCATCGGCCTCGGAATACACCGCCACCGTGCGGTAGCCGAGCGCCTGCGCCGAGCGGATCACCCGGCAGGCGATCTCGCCGCGATTGGCGATCAGGATGGTGGTGAATGGTTTCACTATACTTGGTCCAACCAAAGATCGTCACCCTCGGGCTTGTCCCGAGGGTCCATCCCAACTATCCGCGCATCGGAACGCGCAGATGGATCCTCGGCACAAGGCCGAGGATGACGGTTTATGTGAAACGCTCTATCCATCCTCTCGCGGCCTATTTCCGCTTGCCCGGCAGGATGCCCATGTATTTCGAGATGATGCCCAGCATCACCTCGTCGGCACCGCCACCAATGGAGGCCAGCCGGCTGTCGCGATAGGCGCGGCTGATCGGCGTCTCGTTCATGAAGCCCATGCCGCCGAAATACTGCAGGCAGGCATCGGTGATCTCGCGCGCCAGCCGGCCGGCCTTCAGCTTGGCCATCGAGGCCAGCATGGTGACATCCTCGCCTTTCAGCATCAGGTCGGCGGCGCGATAGCTGATCGAGCGCAGCAGCTCCACCTCGGTGCGCAGCTCGGCCAGGCGGAAATGCACCACCTGATTGTCGAGGATCGACTGCCCGAAGGCCTTGCGCTGGCGGGTATACTCAATCGTCTCGTCGATATGGCGGTCAAACGCCATCAGCGACGAGAAGGCGCACCACAGCCGCTCTTCCTGGAACTGCTGCATCTGGTAGACGAAGCCCTGGCCTTCCTGGCCGATCAGGTAGCGCTGCGGGATGCGCACGTCATCGAGATAGACCTGCGCGGTATCGGAGCAGCGCATGCCCATCTTGTCGAGCTTGCGCGCGATCTGCACGCCCTTGGTCTTCATCGGCACGCAGAGCAGCGACTTGTTCTGGTGGATCGGGCCTTCGCCGGTATTGGCCAGCAGGCACATCCAGTCGGCCTGGGTGCCGTTGGTGGTCCACATCTTGCCGCCGTTGATGACGTAATCGCCGCCGTCCTTCTTGGCCGTGGTCTTGATGCCGGCGACATCGGAGCCGGCGCCGACCTCCGACACGCCGAGGCAGACCACCTGGTCGCCGGCAATGGCCGGTGCGAGGAATTCCTTGCGCAACTCGTCGGAGCCGAAGCGGCTGAGGGCCGGCGTGCCCATATCGGTCTGCACACCAATGCCCATCGGCACGCCACCGCAGTTGATATGGCCCAGCGCCTCGATCATCACCATCTGGTAGGAGTAATCGAGGCCAAGCCCGCCATATTCCACCGGCTTGTTGATGCCGAGGAAGCCGAGATTGCCCATCTTCTTGAAGAGCTCATGGGCCGGGAAGATGCCGTCGCGCTCCCAGTCATCGACATGCGGATTGATTTCCGCGTCGATGAACTTGATCAGGTTGCGGCGCAGGCCGTCATGTTCCTGGGTGAATTCCATGGCGCAGTCTCCTTGTCACATGCGGGCAATGCCGAAGGCATTGCTCTTGGTTTCGCGCGCATCTGCCATCCGGCAGACATCAAGGCACAGCGCCAGCACGCGGCGGCTGTCGCGCGGATCGATCAGCCCGTCGTCCCACAGCCGCGCGGTGGCGAAATAGGCGGTGCTCTCGGCTTCCATCTTGGCCACCACCTTGGCCTTCATCTTGTCCAGTGCGGCCATATCCGGCTCGGCCCCGGCACGGCGGAATTTTTCCTCCGCCACAATGGCCAGCACGCCGGCCGCCTGATCCGGCCCCATCACGGCGATGCGGTTGTTGGGCCAGGCAAAGATGAACCGCGGATCATAGGCGCGGCCGCACATGCCGTAATTGCCGGCGCCAAAGCTGGCGCCGATATGCAGCGTCAGCTTGGGCATGCGGGCATTGGTCACTGCCTGGATCATCTTGGAGCCGTGCTTGACGATGCCGCCGCGCTCGGCGTCTTTCCCCACCATGTAGCCAGTGGTGTTCTGCAGGAACACGATCGGCATGTCGGCCTGGTCGCAGAGCTGGATGAACTGCGCGGCTTTCACCGCACCCTCGGTATCGATCGGGCCATTGTTGCCGATCAGGCCGACCGCCTCGCCCTCGATGCTCGCCTGCACACAGACGGTATGCGCGCCGTACAGGGCCTTGAAATCGGTCAGGTCGCTGGCATCCGACAGCCGCGCCATCACCTCGCGCACATCATAGGGCTTGCGGTAATCTACCGGCACGATGCCGCACAGCTCGTCGATATCGTAGGCCGGCGCAGACCACGCCTTCTTCTGCAGCTGCGGCCCGCGCTCGGTCCACGGCAGGCGCGTCATGATCTCGCGGGCGATGCGCAAGCCGTCGGCGTCGTCTTCCGCCATGAATTCGGCCACGCCGGAAACGGTGGTGTGCATCTCGGCGCCGCCAAGCTCTTCATCGGTGGCGATCTCGCCGGTGGCGGATTTCAGCAGCGGCGGGCCGGCGAGGAAGATTTTCGCGCGCCCTTTCACCACCACGACATAATCGCTCATGCCCGGGATATAGGCGCCGCCGGCGGTACTGGAGCCATGCACCACGGTAATCTGCGGAATGCCGGCGGCCGAGAGCCGCGCCTGGTTGGCAAAGCCGCGTCCGCCATCGACAAAGATCTCGGCCTGGTAGTTGAGATTGGCGCCGCCGGATTCCACCAGGTTCACCACCGGCAGCTTGTTGCGATAGGCGATCTCCTGCGCGCGCAAGGATTTGCGCAGGCCCATCGGCGCGATCGTACCGCCCTTGATGCCGGAGTCAGAGGCCGTGATCAGGCAGCGGATACCGGCAATGGAGCCGATGCCGGCGATGAAGCCGCCACCCATGATATTCTCGGCGCCGTCATCATCGTGCATCTGGTAGCCGCAGAGCGTCGAGATTTCCAGAAATGCCGCGCCGCGATCCAGCAGATGCGCGATGCGGTCGCGCGGCGTGATCTGGCCGCGTTTCTCGAACACCGGCCGGCGCGCATTGGAGGTATCGCGCACGCGCTGTTCAAGTGTCCTGAAGCTCTCCACAAGCATCAGCATATCGGCGCGGTTCTGCCGGTAGGCGTCGGAGCCGGTGTCGATCTGCGAGCGCCAGACGGCCATCAGTCCTCCAGCACTTTCGGCGTCACGGCGCGGTGGAAGCCATCGAAGGGCTTCGGCGCGTTATTATGCTTGGGCAGCGGATAATGCCGGCGCGCATTCGGCACCGCGGCATCGACGCGCAGGGTCGTGCCGCTGATGAAGCTGGCGCCCGGCGACAACAGGAAGACGATGGCGGCCGAGACTTCCGCCTCGTTGCCCAGCCGCTGCATCGGCACATGGTTGCGCATGTCGCGGATCAGCGGCTTCATCCAGTCCGGATAGGTGTCCATGCCGCTGGACGCGATCCAGCCCGGTGCCACGGCATTGACCCGCACGCCCGACACGCCCCATTCCGTGGCCGCCGTCTCGGTGAAATTCACCATGCCGGCCCGAGCCGCGCCCGAATGGCCCATATTGGGCATGCCCATCCACATATCGGCGACGATATTGACGATGCTGCCGCCGTGATCGGCCATCCACTGGGTGTAGCATTCGCGCGCCACCAGAAAGCCGCCGGTGAGATTGTTGCGCACCACGGCGTCCCAGCCCTTCTGGCTGATCTGGCTCAAGGGTGCGGGAAACTGCCCGCCGGCATTGTTGACCAGCCCGTCGATGCGGCCGAAGCGGGCGAGCGCCGCCTTCACCGTATCAGCGACGCGCTCCTCCTCGCGGATATCACAGCTCAGGCACTCGACCTCCGCGCCCGGATTATCGGCCCGCAGTTCTTCGGCCACCGCCTGCAGCTTTTCGATCTTGCGGCCGACCAGCACCAGTTTCGCGCCCAGGGCGGCCAGTTCATGGGCGGTGCAGCGGCCGATGCCCGAGCCGCCGCCGGTGACCATGACGACCTGGCCGGCAAAGACGGCATCGCGGAAGACCGAGCGATAGGGCATCGGACTGTTTCTCTCCCTGCACGGCTCTATGGTGGGCCGTTGCGTTGTATTTTATCGTGTCTGAACGCTACTTGACGCTAACGTAAGCGTCAATATAGGGTGCGAAAAACCCGCATGGCGCCTGACGTTACGTCAATTCGCCGCAGTGTCGTGAAATCAACCGGGAGCCCGAGATGTCGCTCGACCAGATCACCCAGCAGATGAGCCAGCGTGTGAAGCCCGGCGCCGTGGATGCCACGGTGAAGTTCGATTTCGGCGATGACGGCCTGATCTTCGTCGACGGCAACGCCGGCACCGTGACCAACGAAGACGGTGAGGCCGATTGCACCATCACCATCTCGATGGCCAATTTCACCGCGCTCGCCAGCGGCGACCTCGATCCCACCACGGCTTTCATGATGGGCAAGCTGAAGGTCAAGGGCAATATGGGCGTGGCGATGAAGCTGCAGTCGATCCTGGGCTGAGTTTCGCTGTAATAAGCCGCTGTCGTTAGCGGTAGGCTTGCAACCATCGCCTCCAGCCGCGATCCTGCGGCATGGAGCATAACGAGACGATTCCGTATTTCCGCGAGCTGGTGGTGTTTCTGGTCGCCGCCGGCATTGTCGTGCCGGTGTTCCATCGCCTGCGCCTCAGTCCGGTGCTGGGATTCCTGGTGGTCGGGCTGGCCATCGGACCCTTCGGCCTCACGCTGTTTGCCGACCGGCTGCCGGCACTGGCCTATGTCACCATCGGCGATATCGACGGTGTGCGGCTGATCGCCGAGTTCGGCGTCATGTTCCTGCTCTTCACCATCGGCCTCGACCTGTCGCTCGACCGGCTGTGGCAGTTGCGCCGCCTGGTCTTCGGCCTCGGCCTGGCGCAGATCGCGCTGACCGCGGCGGCGATTGCCGGCATCGCTTTGCTGTTTGGCAACGCCCTGCCGGCCGCCATCGTGCTGGGCAGCTGCCTGGCGCTGAGTTCCACCGCCATTGTCATGCAATTGCTGGTCGAGAAGCGCCGCAGCGGCACGGCGCTCGGCCGCGCCAGCTTCGCCACGCTGCTGATGCAGGATCTCACCGTGGTGCCGATCCTGCTGCTGCTGGGGTTTCTTGCCGCCGCCGGCCAGGGTGCGGGCGGCGCCGCACTGCTGCCGCAGCTGGGCGAAACCCTGCTCGGCGCCGCCATCGCCATCGGCGGCATCATGCTGTTCGGGCGCTACCTGCTGGCACCGCTCTATCGCCTGGTCGGCGCGGCGAAAAGCCCGGAACTGTTCATGGCGCTGACCCTGCTGGTGGTGATCGCCATGGCGGCAGCCACCGGCCTGGCCGGCCTGTCGATGGCGCTCGGCGCCTTCCTCGCCGGCCTGCTGCTGGCCGAAAGCGAATACCGCCATGCGGTCGAGGTCAGCATCGAGCCCTTCAAGGGACTGCTGCTCGGGCTGTTCTTCCTGTCGGTCGGCATGGGCATCGACCTGCGCGTGGCGCTGGATCATGCCGGCTGGGTGATCCTGTCGGTGATTGGCCTGTTCGTCCTCAAGGGCGGCATCATCGCCCTGCTGGCCCTGCTGTTCGGCCAGGGTCGCGCCGTGGCGCTGGAAATGGCGCTGCTGCTCGGCCAGGGCGGCGAATTCGCTTTCGTCGTCGTCGGCCTGGCCGAGCGGCTCGGCCTGCTGCAGCTTGAAGTGTCGCAGTTCATGCTGCTGGTGGTGTCGCTGTCGATGGCGCTGACGCCGCTGACCGCGCAGCTGGGCCAGCGGCTGGCCCGCGCCGCCAGCCACCATGATGCCACCCGCGATCACGGCATTGCCGACGACGATGAGGCCATGGAAGGCCATGTTCTGATCTGCGGTTTCGGCCGTGTCGGCCAGACGGTGGCGCGCGTGCTGGATGCCGAGACGATTCCCTGGCTGGCGCTGGACCATGACGCAACCACCGTGGCGCGCGAACGCGCCGCCGGCCGCCCGGTGCACTACGGCGATGCCAGCCATGATGAATTACTGACCCGGCTGGGCGCGGCGCGGGCGCAGGCTCTGGTGGTGACGCTGGACGATCCGGTCGCCGCCGGTCATCTGGTCAGCGCGGCCCGCAGCCGCTGGCCAGCTCTGCCGATCCTGGCCCGCGCCCGCGACATTCCCCATGCCGATCACCTGCGCCGGCTGGGCGCCAGCGATGTGGTGGCCGAAGCCGAGGAAGCCTCGCTGCAGCTGGGCGCCATGGCGCTCTACCAGACCGGGCTGCCCGATGATGCCGTGCGGCAACGCCTGGAGCGCATCCGCATGGCGGCGGTCAAAGCGGCCGAAGACAAGGCGCGCTAGACGGACATCGCTTCACTGACGGCCCATGCCATGGCAGGCGGCGAGCGATAGGCCGAACGCGCTTGGTTAAGATTTTAGGAAAAATTGCCTATTTAGTTCCTCTTATGTATTGACAATGCATCCTTAAGGATGCTATAGTTCAGCTAGGCATCACTAAGATAGTGTTCATGCAGCCTTCCCCCGCATCCGAACCCCGTCCACCCGCCAGCGAGCGACTGATGCAGCTGGTGGCAGGAGCCCTTGCCGTTGGCCTGGGCGGCGTGCTGCTACTCTGCGCGATTTTTGTCATTGAGTTCGGCAGCAGTACGCTCGTCGACCATAAAGGAAGTGAGGCTTTCCTTTATTACGTGCTGCGCGGCACCGGTTATCTGGTGTTGTTCGGGCTCGCAGCCTGGGCCGTCCATCACTTCATGACGCCACAGCGGCGGCGAAAATACTGGATCGTGCTGGGCGTGATTGCCGCCCTGATGATCTCGCCCATCGGCCTGATCGCCTTTTTCTCAATCCTGATCGCATTTTTACGGTCCATCGTCGGCTGACGGCTGGCGGCGATTCTAATGGTATTTCTCAAGCCAAATAAGAACATAACAAGATCATATTGAAAGGGATTTCCATGGTTTACATACCCAGCGCATCCCGCCGCGAGCAGCAGGCCCTGCTCGACAGCGCGCGCGACCGTCTGAAGGCCGGCGATATCGACGGCTATTGGAGCACGCTGAAAAAACAGGATCCGTATGCCGGCCTTGCCGGCGATGCCGCCGCCAATCGCGGCGAACTGGGCCAGAGTGCCAATGCGCGGCTGGAGCGTTTCGCCCGCGACCTGCGCGGCAAGCCGCTGACCGAGGCGGAGCGCGATGAAATCCGCAACGCGGTTGCCGCCGCCGACCTGGCCCAGCGCGACCGCAATCTGCAGGAGCAGGGCAACCACCGCATCACCGGCCAGCAGAGCGTGGACTACCACGCGCAGGTTTTCGAAGCGCGCGGCATTCCCAAGGAAGCCTATTTCCCCACCGAGCTGCAGCCCGATTTCGGCGGCTCATGGGGACTGCTCGCCGGCATCCGCTTGCCCGATGCGAGAGTGCCCACCGGACTGCCATCCGATGAAATCAAAGAGTGGGCGCAGAAAGACTGGAAACCGGTCAGCGACCAGCGCCTGCGCGACACAATCATCGAAGCCAGCAAACACCTGCCCCAGCAGGGACTGATGGAAATCGAAGGCTTTCACGGCGATCCGCAGCAGCCCGCATCGTTTGCCGAGCGGCTCGCAACCTTGCCGCCGCCGCCCCGGCGCTGGCTGGAGTTCACGCTGCAGAAGCAACCCGGCGATCTGAGCGCGCGCGATCTGCATGCCTTGCAGGCGAGCGATGCCTATCTGAAACCGCAGCATCCGCGCCATGACGAGACGTTCAAGCTGGTCAGCGACACCTACCGCCATCTCTATGGCGATGCGCCGCAGGAGACCGATGCCACCGGCCGGCCGCAGCGCGGCGCGCCGCGCCAGAGCCTGCCGGACTCCTCCGCACAAGGCCCCGATGAACGCCGGCGGCGCGAGGATCTCGCCGGCCTCGGCACACAGCTCGATCGCTGGCACGACAAACTCGGCGGCGGCGAAGACGCCTGGGGCCGCGTCACCGGCTGGCTGCAGCGCGGGCTGAACGATCTGCTCTGGCCCGGCAAACGCGTGCCCGATGCCGATGAGGCCGCACGCAAGCCCTATCGCAGCGGGCCGATCCTGGTGGACGGCGATCTGGGGCCGGTGACGGCCGATGCGCTGGATCAGGCCCAGGCGAATTTCGGCCTGGCGTCACTGCAGCAGGGCATCGGCCGTATTGCGGCTGCGGATGAGGGCTGGGCAGCGGCCCCGCGCAACGATCCCTGGCCGGAACCCGATGAAGGGCCGATTTTCTATGCACCGTAATGGGTTAGCTGACTTGGCCTGAACCGGTCTTTCGGTTACTCTCCCGGCCCGTAACACAGCCAGTGTTTCGTGCCGGGGGGCCTTCGGGGCTGCGCCGGCCGTCTCGCCCGCACCGTTTTCCGAGGGATTACATGCCGCAACCGCAACCGCTCATGCATGGCAAGCGTGGCCTGATCATGGGCGTCGCCAACGACCGCTCGCTCGCCTGGGGCATCGCCAAGGCGCTGCACGATCATGGCGCCGAACTCGCCTTCACCTATCAGGGCGAGGCGCTGGAAAAACGCGTGCGCCCGCTCGCCGGCACCATCGGCGCCGAGCATGTGCTGGAATGCGATGTCACCAATGCCGCTTCGATCGACACCACCTTCGCCGTGCTGGAGAAGGCCTGGGGCAAGCTCGATTTCCTGGTGCATGCCATCGGCTTCTCCGACAAGAACGAGCTGAAGGGTCGCTATATTGACACCAGCTTTGACAACTTCGCGCTCACCATGAATGTCAGCTGCTACAGCTTCACCGCCGTGATGCAGCGCGCGGAAAAGCTGATGACCGATGGCGGTGCCGCCATCACGCTCACCTATTACGGCGCCGAACGCGTGATGCCGCATTACAATGTGATGGGCGTGGCCAAGGCCGCGCTGGAAGCCTCCGTGCGCTATCTCGCCGCCGATCTCGGCCGCAAGAATATCCGCGTCAACGCCATCTCGGCCGGTCCGATCAAGACGCTGGCCGCCAGCGGCATCGGCGACTTCCGTTATATCCTGAAGTGGAACGAACTGAACGCGCCGCTGCGCCGCAATGTCAGCATCGAGCAGGTCGGCGGCGCCGGCCTGTATCTGCTCAGCGAGCTGGGCTCCGGCGTCACCGGCGAAGTGCATCATGTCGACAGCGGCTATCACAGCGTCGGCATGGTGGCGGTCGATCAGGCAGCCCAGGTCGCCGATCTGCTGCTCTCGCTCGGCGGCAAGAAGGCCGAGTAAGCACACGTCATGTCGGATAACAGCTTCGGCCGGCTTTTCCGCGTCACCACCTGGGGCGAAAGCCATGGGCCGGCGCTGGGCTGCGTGATCGACGGCGCGCCGCCGCGCGTGGCGCTGTCGGAGGCCGATATCCAGGACTGGATGGACAAGCGCAAGCCGGGCACCTCGCGGTTCGTGACGCAGCGCCAGGAACCGGATTCGGTGAAGATCCTGTCCGGCACCTTCGAGGGGCAGACCACCGGCACGCCGATCATGCTGATGATCGAGAATGTCGACCAGCGCTCGAAGGACTACGGCGAGATCAAGGACAAGTTCCGCCCCGGCCATGCCGACTACACCTACTGGAGCAAATACGGCATCCGCGACTATCGCGGCGGCGGGCGCAGCTCGGCGCGCGAGACCGCGGCGCGTGTTGCCGCCGGTGCGGTGGCGCGCCAGGTGCTGAAGACCCTGCTCGGCCCGCAGGTGATGATCCGCGGCGCGCTGGTGCAGATCGGCGAGAAGAAAATCGACGGCAGCACCTGGAGCTGGGATAGCGTGACGCAGAATCCCTTCTGGTGCCCCGACCCGAAGATGGCGCTGGACTGGGAAGACTATCTGGACGGCATCCGCAAGGCGGGTTCCAGCGTCGGCGCCGTGGTCGAGCTGCGCGCCAGCGGCATTCCGGCCGGCCTCGGCGAGCCGATCTATGGCAAGCTGGATGCCGATCTGGCAGCGGCGATGATGAGCATCAATGCCGTGAAAGGCGTCGAGATCGGCGCCGGCTTTGCCGCTGCGGCGTTAAGCGGCGAGGCCAATGCCGACGAGATGCGGCTCAAGAGCGGCACGGCCGAATTCCAGTCGAACCAGGCCGGCGGCATTCTCGGCGGTATTTCCACCGGCCAGGAGATCGTGGTGCGTTTCGCGGTGAAGCCCACCTCGTCGATCCTCTCGCCGCGGGCCACCATCGACCGGTTCGGCACCGAGACCGAGATCATGACCAAGGGCCGCCACGATCCCTGCGTCGGCATTCGTGCCGTGCCGGTGGGCGAAGCCATGCTGGCATTGGTGCTGGTCGATCACCTGCTGCGCCATCGCGGCCAGGTCGGAGACTTTAAACAGGGCTTCGATCCGCGCTAGGCTTTCCTCCAGCCCAGGAGGAACCCATGGCCAAAGCCAAAGCTGCCCCGAAGAAGACCGCGCCGAAAAAAACCACCCGCGCACATGCATTGAAAATTCCGGTGCCGGCGCGCGACAAGCTCGATCCGGCGACGCAGGCCTACTTCGCCAAGTGCGACGAGAAGATCGGCTTCGTGCCCAACGTGCTGCTGAGCTACAGCTTCGATCAGAAAAAGCTGCGCGCCTTTTCCGAGATGTACAACGAGCTGATGCTGGGCGAGAGCGGCCTGTCCAAGCTCGAGCGCGAGATGATCGCCGTGGTGGTCAGCAGCATCAACCACTGCTTCTACTGCCTCACCGCCCATGGCGCCGCCGTGCGGCAGATTTCCGGCGACCCCAAACTGGGCGAGCTGATGGTGATGAACTATCGCGCCGCCGATCTTGCGCCGAAGATCCGCGCGGCGCTGGATTTCGTCGCCAAGCTGACCGAGACGCCGGCCAAGATGGTGGAGGCCGACCGCGAGGCTTTGCGCAAGGCCGGCTGGAGCGACCGCGACATCTGGGACATCGCCGCCACCGTCAGCTTCTACAACATGAGCAACCGCATGGCCGCCGCCATCGAGATGCAGCCCAACGACGAGTATCACGGCGCCTTCCGGTGAGAGAGCCATCACGCCACCAATAAGAAAGCCGTCATCCCCGGCCTTGTGCCGGGGATCCATCTGCCCCATCCCGCATGCCATGACGGCGGGATGGATCCTCGGGACAAGCCCGAGGGTGACGACGATTTCTGATACCAAGCGTTTATAATAACAGCCATGCGCTCCATCCTCAGCACCGCGCTTACCCGTCTCGGCCGCTTCGAGCTGCCGCTGCTGGTGCTGCCCGGCCTTGCGGCGCTGGGGCTGTGGGGCTTTGTCGCGCTGGCCGAGGAAATGCTGGAAGGCGACACCGGCGATGCCGACCGCCGGCTGCTGCTGCGCCTGCGCAACCCGCAGGATATTTCCGACCCGCTCGGCCCGGCCTGGCTGGAGGAGATGATGCGCGATGTCACCGCCTTTGGCGGCACCGGGCCGCTCGCCTTCATCACCGCTGCCTGCTGCCTCTACCTGCTGCTGCGCCGCCGCCGGCGCACGGCTGTGTTCGTCTTCCTCGCCATCGCCGGCGGCCAGCTGATGTCCAGCCTGCTGAAAGCCGGGTTCGAGCGGCCCCGGCCCGACCTGGTGCCGCATGGCATGACCGTTTACACGGCCAGCTTCCCAAGCGGCCATGCGATGATGACCGCCATCGTCTACCTGACGCTTGCCGCCCTGCTGGCGCGCAGCGAAAGCCGCGCGCGGCTGAAGGCCTTCCTGCTGCTGCTGGCCGTCAGCGTCACCCTGCTGGTCGGCGTCAGCCGCGTCTATCTCGGCGTGCACTGGCCGAGCGACGTGCTGGGCGGCTGGATGATCGGCAGTGCCTGGGCGGCCGGCTGCTGGAGCCTGGCGGTGCTGCTGCAGCGCCAGGGCAGGATCGAGGGCGATGTCGAACGCGCATCGCCGACCGGCGCTCAGCCCTGATCTTTCTGTTTTGCTTGACCCTGCGGCGGCGGCGCCTGAGAGTAACACTGTGTCAGCCGCCGAATCCGACCCCGCCATCATCGACCCCGCCAGCCTGCGTGTGCTGGTGGTCGATGACATGAAGCTGATGCGCGACATGGCGTCTGCCATGCTGCGCGCCCAGGGCATCGGCATCGTCGAGACCTGCGACGACGGCGCCACCGCGCTGCAGGCGCTGGACCGCCTGCATGCAGCAGAGCTCGCCTGCGATCTGATGCTGCTCGATCTCAATATGCCGGGCATGGACGGCATCGAGGTGCTGCGCCATCTGGCCGAACGCAGTTATGAAGGCCCGATCGCGCTGTTCAGTGCCGAATCCGCCCGCGTGCTGCGCACCGCCGAAACCCTGGCGCGCGCCCATAACCTCAACATCCTCGGGTTTGTCGAAAAGCCGCTCACCGATTCCGCCATCCTGCGCCTGCTCGGCCAGCTGTCCGGCGGCGCCGCGCGCGCCACCATCAATGCCGATGAACCGCTGAGCGAGGCCGAACTGCTGGATGGCATCCGGCTCGGCCAGATCGAGATCGTGGTGCAGCCCAAGGTGTCGATGGCAACGCGCCAGCCGGTGGGTGTCGAAGCGCTGGCGCGCTGGCGCCATCCGCAGCGCGGCGTGATCGGCGCCGGGCATTTCATTCCGCTGGCCGAGAATGGCGCGGCGGCCGAGCCGCTGTTCGAGGCGATCCTCGGCCAGGCTTTGCGCGCTGCCGCGCACTGGCGCGCCGAAGGCCTGGTGCTGCAGATGGCGGTCAATCTCTCCACCGCCAATCTCACCCGGCTCGATCTGCCGCAGCGCATTGCCACCGCCGTGAGCGATCACGGCCTCAAGCCGCTGGATATCGTGCTGGAAGTGACCGAGAGCCGCCTGATCGAAGATCAGACCGCCGCGCTGGAAGTGCTGACGCGGCTGAAGCTGAAGGGCTTCAACCTCGCCATCGACGATTTCGGCACCGGCTATTCCTCGCTCGAGCAGCTGCAGCGTTTCCCCTTCGAGGAAATGAAGATCGACCGCCAGTTCGTCGGCATGGCGGCCCAGGATCAGGCCGCGCGCGCCATCGTCAGTTCGTCGGTGCGGCTGGCGCGCAAGCTGGGCATGACCACGGTGGCCGAAGGCATCGAAAGCCGGGCCGACTGGGACTGTGCCGCCGAGCAGGGCTGCGATGTTGCCCAGGGCTATTTCGTCTCGGCGCCGCTGAAGCCCGAGGCCCTGCCGGGCTGGATCGCCGCCTGGCTGACCCGCAAGGACTGATCCGGACGGCCCGACATTGCAGCCGCCCCTCTGTGGATAAAATCACTGCCTAAAATTACGGCTGAGAATCGGCTGCCTGTGTTCCGGGCGCAACAGTTCTCAACTTCTCGCGCCTGCACAATGGAATGTGGGCAAACAATCTTTCTCGCAAGCCTGCGACTGAATCACAAAATTTCACAAGTCATTGATATTAAAGGTGCGACAAGTTGGCCGCATTTTTCCTCTTGCGCTGCACACGGTCTTTCTATAGTTTTTGCGTTGCAACAAGCTTCCGGTTTGTTGCATGCCCTTCTCGGGCGTTTCCTCCCTAGACTTGGGCCGCATCTTTGATGCGGCCCCTTTTTTTGTCCAAAGCGCCGCCGCCCGGCCGCGGGAGAGCCGCGCCGGGGCGATAAGCCCCTGTCATACAAGTGCCTTTTTCGAGCAGCCTTATAAGAGGCAGCGGGGCCTCGGGGCGCGGCTATCACTCCGCTTGCGGATCATAACGTCGCGCGTCGCTGCAAGTTTCCGCCGGCGGCCGGCGATTCAGATCCTACGAATCATGCGCGGCATGGGGCGTGACCGGGGGCAGGGCCAGCACCTTGTCGATGCGGCGGCCATCCATGTCGACCACCTCGAAGCGCCAGCCATGCCATTCGACATAGTCGCCGGTCTCCGGCAGGCGGCCGAAGCGCGCCAGCACGAAGCCGGCCACGGTGTGATAGTCGTCTTCTTCGGCCGGCAGGTTGAGGCCGAGCTGGCTGGCGAGTTCCTCGCGCGCCAGCAGGCCATCGAGCAGCCAGGAGCCATCCTCGCGCTGCACGGCGCCGGGCAGCGTTTCGCCATCGGGCAGCGCGAAATTGCCGGCGATGCTTTCGAGAATGTCGTTTGCCGTCACCACGCCTTCGAGGCTGCCGAATTCATCGACCACGAAAGCCATGCCGGCCGGCGATTTCTGCAGCAGCGACAGCGCGCTCAGCAGGTCGGCGCTTTCATGCAGCGCCGGCACCGGGCGCACGAAGCTGCCGATGCCGGCCTGCATCAGGCCGTCGCGGCCGCTGTCGAGCAGCTGGTTGAGCACGTCTTTCACGCTGACGCTGCCGAGCGGTTCATCGATCGAGCCGCGCGCCGCCGGCAGCAGCAGATGCGTGGTCTCGCGCAGGCGCAGCATCTGTTCTTCATGCGGCAGCGACAGATCGAGCCAGTCGAGATCATGGCGCGGCGTCATCACGCTGCGCACCGCGCGGTCGCCCAGCTTCATCACCGCGGTGATCATCAGGCGTTCGGCGGGCTCGACGGTGCCGGCACTTTCGGCCTCCGCCACCAGATGATGGATCTCTTCCTCGGTCACCGCATCGCTATTGCCGGCGCCGGCGCCAATCAGGCGCAGCACCAGCTGCGACGACACATCGAGCAGCCAGACCAGCGGCGCGGCGATGCGTGCCAGCGCGTTCAGCAGCGGCGCCATGGTGGCGGCGATCACTTCGGGATTCTTCAGCGCCAGCTGCTTGGGCACCAGCTCGCCGATGATCAGCGACAGATACGTGACGCAGCTGACCACCACGGCAAAGGCGGTCGGGCTGGCAATGGTGGCATCGATGCCGAAGTTTTCCATCAGCCAGGCGGCCAGCCGTTCGGCCAGCGTGGCGCCCGAATAGGCGCCGGCGAAAATGCCGACGAGCGTGATGCCGATCTGCACGGCGGAGAGGAAGCGGCCCGGTTCGGTGCCGAGCTGCAGCGCCATGCGTGCGCCGCGCCAGCCGCGCTTCTTCTTGCGAATGATGGCTTCCAGCCGCGCCTTGCGGGCGGAGACGACGGCAAGCTCGGACATCGCCAGCAGGCCGTTGAGCAGCACGAGCGCCACGATCAGCAGCAGTTCAAGCGCGAGCGACATGAGTCCCCCGCGCGGGCTGACATGGCAATGTTATGAAAGCGGCGACACGGAATGTGGTGTGGCGGCCGGCTTGGGGCGGAAGGCCCGCGCTAGGTCGGTCTGGCATAGCGGCGGCACTATAGGGGAAGCGCCCTGTCCCGGCTAGAGCTTACGGTATTCCGATACTGCCGCCCATCCGGTGCATAAAACCGGATGCGCGACGGTCCGGCGGCGTAACGATCAGTCCGCGTCGGAATAGCGGTCGTTCTCGGCTTCGGTCGCCTCGGCAGCGGACTTGCGCTTGCGCGGCGCGGCCTTGGCGCGCGGCGCCGGCTTGGCAATGCCGAGCAGATCAGCGCGCTGCTGTTTGGCCAGCGCATCGGCTTCGGCCTGCAGCGGCGTTGCTGCGGTGGCTTCCTTGGCCAGTCGCATCGCGCGCAGGCGATCGACCTTGGCGTTAACCGCCTTGCGCTGATCGGCATCAGCCTTCTGCGCGGCCTCGGCCTCGCGCTCGCGCTGCGAGGCTTTCTGGAAACGCTGTTCGGCGCGGGCGCGGGCGTCTTCGGAGGTGATGGTACGCGACGTCATGGGCGGGAGTCTCCAGTCATGCTGTGCCAGCGCGCCGTGCAGGCGAAGGCGAAGGGGATAGTGCGCGCGGTGTTGCACGCGGTCGGTGTTGCACGCGGTCGGCGGTGCGACGTCACAAGTGTGCGACGTCAGGAAAAATGGCGGGCCGCGATCTCGGCACGCGGCTGCACACGGCACGCATGCTATGCGCAGGGATTGGCGATGTGTGTATATATGGTGTTGCAGCCCGACGCATGCAAGTCCAGCGGCAACACCCTGTTATGCTGTGATCGTGGTGCGTCTTATTCGCCGTCGCCGGCGACGGCGGCTGCCGGTGCCGCAGGTTGCGCTGCACGCGCGGCGCGGGTGGCCTCGCGGGTCAGCCGCAGCTGGCGCAGCTGCATCACCTTGGCGGTCACCGCGTCGCGTTCATCTTCGATTTCGCGCACCGCATCGGCGGCGGCCTGCTGGCGCTGCAAGGTCACGTCCTGGCGCAATTGCGCGCGCTGCCGATCGATCTCGGCTTGAATCCTGCGGGCTGTCATGGGGTGGCTCCTGTTGCTGCGCTGTGGCTGCCGGAACGAATGAATCTGGACCGGGCGGCCTGAGCCGGGCGTGTTAAGCCGGCATCCTATACCCTTTCGCCCCCAAAAGGGTGGGAATTCGGCCCGGATACCGCTGTCGAATCCCCCCGCAAACAGCGATATCCGGCGAATGTACGTGCGCAGCTGTGCTTAGGTCGCCATCAGCTTGTTGATGCAGGCATTCACCACGCCGCTGTCTGCGGTGGTGCGGCCCGGCATCACGGCATGCTTCTCGGCCAGTTCGCGCCGCGCCGACCAGTCGAGCGCGCCGGGATCGCCGTTTTCCAGCTTGGCCTGCGCCGAGCAGATCATCGCCTGCTGGTCGACCGCGCTGGCGTTGCTCTGGCGGTCGGCACTGCCACGCGTCACCTGCCAGCCGACATAGTTGGAAATCAGCGGCCCGGCGATCAGGCCGATGACGAGCATGATGGCGAGCGGCTTTACCGTAGTCCACTGCGCGGCAAGGCGATCCTGCCAGGTGGTCTTGAGATCGTGGGTGGAAGACATGATGGACTCCTGCGCCGCAAGCCGGCTGCGGCGGGATGGGAAAAGCGCAGGTACCGGCGGCAAGGCGGTGCCCGAAATGCGATGTCGGAATGGCGTGGACTATAGACCTCGCCGCCGGATTAGCGAGAAATATAAATAATTCAATAGGTTATTATTATGGCCGCGCTTGGCTTTTACTTGGTAAGCCGCTGCAATCGCTCACTTTATATTTAGAGGTAGTCGGTGTGTTCTTTGCGTTTATTTGAGGCGTATTTGAATAGAGGGCGTTGCGGCATCGCTGCCGCCGTCACCGCCCCAGCACGCCATCGCGCAATTCAGCCAGGCCGGCGCGGCTGAACGGTGGCCGTTCGGCCAGCGGTGTCGGCGCCTGCAGCATGCGGCCTTGCGCATCGGTGCGGAACCGCAGGCCCCAGAAACCCAGGATGCTGTCGCCCGGCAGGCCGTAGCGATAGTCGCGCGCCTCGAGGATGAAGCCGCCGGCATTCTGCGGTGTCGCATCGGGCTGCAGGCGCCAGTGCACGCGGCCATCGGCGAACCAGCGGAACACGCGCGCCTCATGCGTGGCCTGGATGGCAGACAGCACCGGCACGGTATCGGGGCGCGGCGTGCGATGCCACTGGATCGGCGCAGCGCGAAACGGCGAGGCAAAGCCGATCAGGATTTCATCGGGCAGATCGGCGACGATGCGCCGCCAGAAAATCTGGAAGATCACCGGATAGGCGTCGATGCGCGCCGCGGCTGCAGCGCCGGGATTGATCGCCCGCAGCTCTTCGCGCGCACGATCCTCCATATGCCGGCCGACACCCCAGGCCACCGTGGTGTAGAGTCCGATGTAAATCAGGGCCAGCTGCGCCGCGCGCTGAGCCAGGCCGACATGACGGCGCGTCAGCAGGGCAAACAGAAACACCGCCAGCAGCGGCAGAGAATAGACCGGATCGATGATCGGCATCGCATTGATGGCAAAGCGCGCGCTGCTGAACGGCGCCAGCAGCTGCGTGCCATAGCTGGTGAACAGGTCGAGCACCGGATGCGTAACGGCACTCAGCGCGCCGAGCCACATCCATGCGGTGCGGCGCGTCTCTGGCTGCGCATCCTGCCGCGAAGCACGTCCGCGGTTTTCGACGGCCCAGATCGCCGCGCCAATCGCCGCACCGGCCACCAGCGTGATCGGGAAGGAATGCGTGATGCTGCGATGATGCAGCCAGATATCGATCACGGATGGCTCACCCACCAGATCGGCCAGCACATCGAGATCGGGCAAGGTGGCAATCGCGCCGCCGGCGATCACCGCGCGACGGCCGAGACGGCTGCGGAAGCCGGCAGCGGCCACCACGCCGCCGAACAGGATCTGGGTTATGCTGTCCATGGCGGCGGTCTGGCCTTGTTAGGTTTTGCGGAAGAGGACGATCAGGTTGTTGGCCGGCATGGCGATGATGCGATCCTGCACAAAACCCTGCGCCTGCGCCAGCGGTGTCACCTCGTGATCGAGGCAGCGTACACCCCAGCGCGGATCACGCTGCTGCAGCCCGGCATCGAAATCGGCATTGGATGGCGCGGTGTGAGCGCCATCGCGACGGAACGGGCCGTAGAGCAGCAAGGGTGCCGCGGCAGGCATGATCGCGGCGGCCCCGGCAAACAGCCCCTCGGCTGCCGCCCAGGGCGCGATATGGATCATGTTGCAGCAGAGCAGTGCATCGCAGGCGGCCAGCGGCCAGGGCCGCGCGGTCACATCCAGCTGCAGGGCGGGACGGATCGTCGCCGCGCCGCTGTCGCGCGCATGGGCATCGATGGATGGCAGCGCTTCGGCCTCGTAATCGCTGGGCTGCCACTGCAGCGGCGCCAGCTGCGGCGCCATGAAAGCGGCATGCTCGCCGCTGCCGCTGGCGAGTTCCAGCAGCAGGCCGCCCTGCGCCACCTGGGGCGCCAGAACATCTTTGATGACGGCGAGGATGGCCTCGCGGTTGCGCAGGGTGGCCGGGGCATGCCGGCGGGGATCAGGCGTCATGCCGCCAAGATAGCGCGACAGACCGCGAGGGCTAGCGCCGTAGCCGCGATCACGGAATCGCCCGCCACCGCCAGTCCGCCGTTGACGATCGCGGCGCGGCCGGCTTAGAGTGCCGGCCATGACCCACGCGGCCAACTATTATTATTGGTTTATCACCACCCATAAGGGCGGCGCGCTGGTTATTGTCTGAACCATTGCAGCCGCCAGGTCGGCGGCTTGCAGGTTTACATCGGGTCTCCGGCCTTCCGGCTACACACAGCCTGGCCATCACCGGAGACCATCATGAATACCCAGATCAATACCCCATCCACTCTTTCTGAAATCCCGCAGATTGCGCTGCAGAAATCGCATCTGTCTGAAGGCGTGTCGCTGGCCGAGCTGCTGGTGCTGGCCGGCCTGGCGGTCAACCGCGATGCCGCCCGCACGCTGATCGCGCGCGGCGAAACCAGCATCGACGACCGCCTGGTCGACAATGCGATGGAACGCGTGCGGCTCAGCGAGGGCGCGATCCGGCTGAGTGCCGGCGCCGGCCAGGTGCTGTTACGGGCGGTGTGAGGCCTAGGCCTCCGCGAGCTGCGCCAGCTTGTCCAGTGCGCCACTCCAGCCATCGCTGTGTTCGTCGCGCAGCTGTGCGCTGGCAAACCGCTCATGGGTCAGCGTGAACAGCGTGTGCCCGCCATCGGACCTGAAGTGCAGCGTCACCAGCGTCTCGCCCTCTTCCGGGCGGTTCAGCCAGGTCCAGGTGAAGACCAGCCGTTCATGCGGCACGATCTCGCGATACACGCCGCTGGCCTCATGGTCGCGGCCATCATCCTCGGTATGCATCAGCACGCGATAGCGCCCGCCGATGCGCAGGTCGCATTCAGCCTGCAGCGTGGCGGCATGCGCGGGCGCGAACCATTGCCGCATCAGCTCTGGCTGCGTCCAGGCAGCGAAGACCTTTTCCGGCGGCGCCTTGATGCGCCGCTTCAGTGTCAGACTCGGCGCGACCGGCGCCGGCGCCGTCATTTTTTCTCTTCGACAAAGGCGGCGAGCCGGTCGAGGCTGCCCGACCAGAAGGCGGCATAGCGTTCGAGCCATTCGTTCGCCTGCTGCAGCGGCGTGGCGTCGAGCTTGCACGGCCGCCACTGCGCCTCGCGCCCGCGGGTGATCAGCCCGGCGCGTTCCAGCACCTTCAGATGTTTCGAGATCGCCGGCTGGCTCATGGCAAAGGGCGCGGCCAGTTCGCCCGCCGAGGCTTCGCCGCTGCTCAGCCGCGCCAGGATCGCGCGCCGCGTGGGATCGGCCAGCGCGGCAAAGGTGATGCTGAGCGGATCGGGGCGGGCGGCAGATTTCTGCGTGACAGCGGGCATGGCGCCCTCCTGATACATAACCTTTGAGTTATGTATACGTCACACATCATATCGTCAAGCACAGTGATAAAACTGGCGGTTTGGTAGGTTTGTTGCTATAATGTTCACTATCTCGATTGCATAAATATGTATTCATGCGAAGTGCCACGACCCACAGCGAATCTCAACGAACCGCCGCGAACTCCAGCGAACCTGTACGAACCCCAGCGAACCCCAGCGAACCCGAATGAACCCCAGCGAACCGGACGGAAGCCTGGGCAGGAATGTCCGGGCGCGGTGCTTTACCTGGGCCCGCCCGGCTTTGTAGGGTGCGGATAAGCGCCGCGCAGGGTTGAGAACGCGGCGCATGTTTTTCCGCGGGAGGAAACCGGCCTTGTCCCAGGGCGCCGTCAGTCCAGCCTCATCCTTTGTGGCCGCCCCAGCCGTATCGGCCCAGCCCGCCGCCGTGGCGCTGCGCGATCTGGCCATCACCTTCGCGCTGAAAACCGGCGAGACCCATTGCGCCGTGCAGGGCATCGACCTGGGCGTGGCGCCGGGCGAATTCGTCGCCATCGTCGGCCCCACCGGCTGCGGCAAGTCCACCCTGCTGAATGCCGCCGCCGGGCTGCTGAAACCCTCGGCCGGCACGGTCAGCATTTTCGGCGATGCGCTCGCCGGCCTGAATGGCAAGGCCGGCTATCTGTTCCAGGCCGATGCGCTGATGCCGTGGAAAACCGCGATCGACAATGTCGCCGTGGCGCTGGAGCCGCAGGGCGTGCCGCGCACTGAGGCGCTGCAGCGCGCGCAGGCCTGGCTCGGCCGCGTCGGCCTCAAGACCTTCGCCCAGCGCTATCCGCATATGCTCTCGGGCGGCCAGCGCAAGCGCGTGGCGCTGGCGCAGATGCTGATCCGCGATCCGCAGATCCTGCTGATGGACGAACCCTTCGGCCCGCTGGATGCGCAGACCCGGCAGATCATGGGCAACCTTCTGCTCGACCTGTGGGCGGCGAACCGCAAGGCCGTGCTGTTCGTCACCCACGATCTGGAAGAAGCCATCGCGCTGGCCGACCGCGTGGTGGTGATGTCGGCCGGGCCGGCAGCGAAGATCGTCGGCGATTTCCCGATCACGCTGCCCCGCCCGCGCGACATCGCCGAAATCCGCACCGAAGCCGCCTTCCATGCGATCCATAAGGCCATCTGGGCCTGCCTGCGCGTCGAAGTGCAGAAGACCTATGCCCAGGGCGGGGAAGCCGAACAATGAACCGCGTTACGCTCATTATCCTGCAGGCGCTGGTCGGCTTTGCCTTCCTGCTGATCTGGCATCTGCTCACCACCGTGCCGGTGTTCAACGGCAAGCCGCTGTTTGCGCCCTTCTTCTTCTCCACGCCGCTGGATGTGCTGGCGCGCACCTGGAAGGATTTCTATTCCGGCGAGATCTGGCGCCATCTCGGCATCACGCTGCTGGAAACCGTGCTGGCCTTCATCATCGGCGCTGCCGGCGGCATTGTCGTCGGCTTTGCCTTTGCCCGCCGCGAGCTGCTGGCCGCCGTGTTCGACCCCTATGTGAAGGCCGCCAACGCGCTGCCGCGCGTGGTGCTGGCGCCGATCTTCGCGCTGTGGTTCGGCCTTGGCATCTGGTCGAAGGTGGCGCTCGGCTTCACGCTGGTCTTCTTCATCGTCTTCTTCAACGTCTACCAGGGCGTCAAGGAAGTCAGCCCCACGGTGCTGGCCAATGCGCGCATGCTGGGCATGAACGAGCGCCAGCTGCTGCGCCATGTCTACTGGCCCGCCGCGCTGACCTGGATGTTCTCATCCCTGCACACCAGTGTCGGCTTCGCGCTGGTCGGCTCGGTGGTCGGCGAGTATCTCGGCTCGGCCGCGGGCCTGGGCTACAAGATCCATGAGGCCGAAAGCGTGTTCGATGTGACCGGGGTGTTTTCCGGCATGCTGATCCTCGCCCTCTTTGTCATCGTCATCGACACCTGCGTCACCTTCATCGAAAACCGGCTGCTGGTCTGGCGGCCCGATACGGCGGCGAAGACCGCCTGAACCACCACAAGGAGAGGAAACCACCATGAAGATCAGGATTGCACTGGCCGCGCTGACGGCACTGGGCGTGATGATGGGTGCCGCGCAGGCGGCGCCGGAGAAGGCCAAGCTGGAACTCGGCGTCGGCGGCAAGCCGTTGCTGTATTACCTGCCGCTCACCATCGCCGAGCAGAAGGGCTATTTCAAAGCCGAGGGCCTGGATGTCACCATCAACGACTTCGGCGGCGGCGCCAAGTCGCTGCAGGCGCTGGTCGGCGGCAGCGTCGATGCGGTGACCGGTGCCTATGAGCACACCATCCGCATGCAGGAGAAGGGCCAGGATATCCGCGCCGTGATCGAGCTGGGCCGCTTCCCCGGCATCGTGCTGGCGGTGAAGAAGGAACTGGCCGGCAAGATCAAGACGCCGGCCGACCTCAAGGGCATGAAGATCGGCGTCACCGCGCCGGGCTCGTCGACCAACTTCTTCGTCAATTACCTGATCGCCAAGGCTGGCGGCAACTACAAGGATTCCGCCTTCATCGGCGTCGGCGCCGGCGCCGGTGCGGTGGCAGCGATGCAGAAGGGCGAGATCGACGCGATCTCCAATCTCGATCCGGTGATCTCCAAGCTGGAGCTCGACAAGAGCGTGGTGGTGATGGCCGACAGCCGCACCGAAGCCGGCACCAAGGCGATCTTCGGCGGCTCCAACCCGGCTGCCGTGCTGTATCTGAAGAACGAGTTCATCGAAAAGAACCCGCAGACGACGCAGGCGCTGGTCAATGCCTTCCACAAGGCACTGGTCTGGCTCAGCACCGCCAAGCCCGAGGATGTCGCCGCCACCGTGCCCGAGGCCTATTACCTCGGCGACAAGCCGCTCTATCTCGCTGCGGTGAAAAACTCGATGGAGACCTATTCGCGCACCGGCCTGATCAGCGCCGATGGCATGAAGAGCGCCTACAACATGCTGGCGCAGTTCGACGAGGGCCTGGCCAAGGCCAATCTCGACCTGAACAAGACCTTCACCGACAAATTCGTCAAAGCCGTGAAGAAATAATCGCACCATTCATCCCCGGCGCGTGAGGCGGCCGGGGGTTGAACCGGATTGTATTCCATGCGCAAACAGCGGCCGGGATGGCGACATCCCGGCCGCTGCCGTTTTGGCGCCCATCCTGATACCGGTATCATTTGCAGGCTTATCCCCCGGCCCGGTATACTGGCCAAAAGTGGCAAGGCGCAGCAACAGGGGGCCGGCGCCATGACCGGTTTTCTCAACAGCCTGCCGACGCCGCTGTGTGCCGCGAGCCGGCAGTTCTTCGCGGTCTGGGATCGCTGGCGCGGCTCACGTGCCCTGCCCGAGCGGCGTGCCGTGCGGCTCGACGATCTCGGCCCGCTGGCGGCATCGCATATCATCACCGAATTCCGCAGCCGCGAGGAAATCCCGATCCTCAGCGTCGGACCGCGGCTGGCCGAATACATCGGCATCGACCTCACCGGCTACAACTATCTGGACCTGACCAGCCCGGAAAACCGCAGCCTGCGCGCGAAGCTGACGCTGGAGCAGATCCTGCAGCCCTGCGGTTTCATGCTGTATTACTGGCTGCGCTATGCCGATGGCACGATCGTGCCATTTGAATTCGTCGGCGCGCCGTTCTGCGAGGATGGCGCCAGCACGCCCAACCTGTTCATCTCCTGCGGCACGCCGCTGAGCCGGCTGAAAAGCCAGACCGCCGCCGATCCGGAATCCTGGCAGATCGGCGAGGCCATGCGCTTCATCGATCTGGGCTTCGGCATTCCGCCCGCTGACCCGTCCACGCCACAGCATATCCTGCGCGCTGTCTGATTCTGTCGGCTGGTCATGCTGCGGCAACAATGCTTAAATCCATCCCATGGGCTCTGAGGATTTTCTCGACACACTGCCAACGCCGCTGTCACAGCAGGCGCGGCAGTTCTTTGCCATCTGGCAGCGCTGGCGCGGCGAACGCCGCCTGCCACAGCGCAGCGACCTGTCGCTGGGCGATCTCGGCGCCCTGGCCGACAACTGCCTGCTGCTGAACATCCGCAGCGCCGACGAGATCCGCATGGAAAATGTCGGCCGCACCATCATCGAGAAGATGGGCTTCGACCTGACCGGGATGAATTATCTCGACCTGACCTCGAAGGACAATCGGCACTGGCGCGCCCATCTCACCATCGCCCAGGCCGCCCAGCCCTGCGGCGTGCTGATCTATTACTGGCTGCGCTTCCCCGATGGCGCCGTGCTGCCGGTCGAATTCACCGGCGCGCCGCTCTATGAGGACGGCGCCGCCGAACCCAGCCTGATCCTGTGCTGCGCCACCGGGCTGGCCGATACCGCGAACCGCAAGCAGCCGCTCGATCCGGATTCCTATGTCGAGGGCGACGGCATGCGCTTCATCGATATCGGCTATGGCGTGCCGCCGCTGGTGCCCGCCGAGCGCCAGGAGCCGCGGCCGGTGCAGTAAGCAAGCCGCAGGGCTCAGCCCTCGATTTCCTCGCGCAGCATTTCCAGCTCCAGCCACTGGTCTTCGGCCGCACTCAATTCGGTGCCGGCCTTTTCGAGGCCCTTGCTGGCGGCCTCGTATTTCGCCGGATCGCGGCTGAACAGCTGGGCATCGTTCAAGGTTGCCTGATGCTGCGCGATCTCGGCCTGCAAGGCGGCGATGCGCTTGGGTAGGGTTTCCAGCGCATGCTTTTCCTTGAAGCTTAGCTTGCGCTTCGACGCTGCGCGCGGCGCCGCCTCGCCCTTGTCGGTTTCCGCCCGTGCCGCCTTGGCAGCCGCCGCGCGCGCCTGCACACCCACACCGCGCTGCGCCACCATGTCGCTGTAGCCGCCGGCATAGGCGATCCAGCGGCCGTCGCCTTCGGATGCCAGCACGGAGGTGCAGACGCGATCGAGGAAATCGCGGTCATGGCTGACCAGCAGCACGGTGCCGGGATAATCGGCCAGCATTTCCTGCAGCAGGTCGAGCGTTTCCAGATCGAGATCGTTGGTCGGCTCGTCGAGCACCAGCACGTTGGAGGGTTTCGCCAGTGCGCGCGCCAGCATCAGGCGGCCGCGTTCGCCGCCCGACAGAACTTTAAGCGGCGTGCGCGCCTGTTCCGGCGTGAACAGGAAATCCTTCATGTAGCTCATCACATGGCGCGGCTGGCCGTTCAGCGTCACCTTGTCGCTGCCGCCGCTCATGGCGTATTGCAGGGTCATTTCCGGATCGAGCGTCTCGCGCTTCTGGTCCAGCGTCACCAGGGCGATATTCTCGCCCAGCCGGATGCTGCCGGAATCCGGCGCCAGCTTGCCGGTGAGGATGTTCAGCAGCGTGGTCTTGCCGGCGCCATTGGCGCCGACGATGCCGAGCCGGTCGCCGCGCTGCACCTTGATGCTGACCTCGCGCAGCACGGTGAGATCGCCCCAGGCTTTCGAGATGGCTTTCGCCTCGGCGATCAGCTTGGACGAGGTCTCGGCTTCCGAGACATTGAGCGTGACATTGCCGGTGACCTTGCGCTGGTCGCGGCGCTCGGTCTTGAGATCCTGCAGCGCGCGCATGCGGCCCATGTTGCGCTTGCGCCGGCCCGACACGCCGTGCCGCACCCAGTCGAGTTCGGCGACGATCTTGCGATCCAGCTTGTGGCGTTCGGTTTCTTCCTGTTCGAGCAGCGCATCGCGCCAGTCTTCAAACGCAGCGAAGCCCTGCTCCAGGCGCCGCGTGGCGCTGCGGTCGAGCCAGATGGTGGCGCGCGTGAGGTTGCTCAAGAATCTGCGGTCATGGCTGATTAGCACCAGCGCCGAGCGCAGACGCTGCAATTCGCTTTCCAGCCATTCGATGGCCGGCAGGTCGAGATGGTTGGTCGGCTCGTCCAGCAGCAGGATATCGGGTTCGGGTGCGATCACGCGCGCCAGCGCCGCGCGCCGCGCCTCGCCGCCCGAGAGTTCCTTCGGGTTTTCCGCACCGGTCAGGCCGAGCGCATTGAGCAGCGTGGCGGCGCGATGCGGATCGTCGCTGGGGCCGAGGCCGGCCAGCACATAGGACAGCGTGTCGTCGAAGCCCGAGAGATCGGGTTCCTGCGGCAGGTAGCGCAGGGTGACGCCGCTCTGCACGATGCGCTCGCCCTTGTCGGCCTGCACCGAACCGGCGGCGACCTTCAGCAGGGTCGACTTGCCCGAGCCGTTGCGGCCGACCAGGCAAAGCCGATCGCCCGCCATCACGCTCAGATTGGCGCCTTCCAGCAACGGGGTGCCGCCAAAGGTGAGGTGGATATCGGCAAGGGTGAGAAGCGGCGGCGCCATGACGGTCCTTATCTGGGGCGCCGGTGATAGCAATCCCTGCAGGCCACGAAAAGCCGCAGCGCTGATTATTGGCGGGGCAAATGATGCATATCGAATGGCCGTCTGCCCAAAATCAATGCAACCATGATTTGTTTCCAAATAAATACTATACTACTGAAGGATATACGAAGCCCCGCGTTTCGGTTGAAATGACGTGAAGTCATTTCGACTAGAGACAATTTGGGGGACCGGAATGAAGAACCTGCGTCTGGCACCACGTCTGTGGTCCATCCTGATTATCGCTGTCATCGGCCTGATCCTGGTTGGCGCGCTCGGTCTCTACCGGTTGCACAGCAGTCTGATCGACGACCGCATGATCAAGACACGCAACCTGGCCGAGGTGGCGCACAGCCTGATGGTGCGCTACCACGCCCGCGCCCAGGCCGGCGAGCTGAGCGAGGCCGATGCCAAGCGCCTGGCGCTCGCCGATCTGGAAGTGCTGCGCTACGACGAAAAGGAATATTTCTGGGTCAACGACATGGCCCCGGTGATGGTGATGCATCCTTTCGCCAAGCAGCTGGTCGGCAAGGATCTCAGCGAGAACAAGGACCCCAACGGCAAGCGCCTGTTCGTCGAATTCGTCAATGTGGTGAAAAAGGACGGCAGTGGCTTTGTCGATTACCTGTGGCCGAAACCCGGCCTGCAGGATCCGGTGCCGAAGATTTCCTATGTGAAGGGCTTTGCGCCCTGGGGCTGGATCGTCGGCACCGGCATCTACATCGATGACGTCAACACCATCTTCAAGCAGCAGCTGATCGCCAATGGCAGCATCATCGGCGTGGTGGTTCTGCTGCTGGCCGGACTGGGCTGGATCATGATCCGCGGTATCAGCCATCCGCTGGGGCAATTGACGGCTGCGCTGGGTCGTCTCGCGCAGCGCGACTGGCAGGCGGATGTCATCGGCGGTGATCGCGGCGACGAGATTGGCGATATCGCCCGGGCGGTCAGCGCGTTGAAAGAGAACGGCATCGCGGGCGACAGGCTGCAGACCCAGATCGAGGCCGAGCGCCTGCGCAACGAGGAAACCCGCATCGCACAGGAAGCCTCGCTCGATCTCTCCATCGGCCAGGTGGTGGCCGCGGCTTCTGCTGGCGAGTTCGACCGCCGCATCGATACAACCGAGCTGAATGGCGTGATGGCCAAGGTGGGCCAGCAGATGAACGGCATGCTGGATACGCTGAGCAATGCGGTGGCCAATATCCAGACCACCGTGGCCGGGCTGGCCAAGGGCGATCTGCGCAGCCGCATGCAGGGTCGTTATCAGGGTGTGTTCGCCAGCCTGCAGACCGACCTGAATGCCATGGCCGAGACACTGACCGGCGTGGTGCAGAACATTGCAGTCGCCGCTGAAGCCCAGGGCAATGCTGCGGCCGAAATCTCGACCGGCAGCCAGGATCTGGCCGGCCGCACCGAGCAGCAGGCCGCCGCGCTGGAAGAAACGGCCGCATCGATGCATGAAGTGACCACGACGGTGAAGCAGAATGCCGACAACGCGCAGGCCGCCAACCAGCTGGCACTCGCCGCACGCGATACAGCCGAAAAGGGCGGCAGCGTGGTGAGCGATGCGGTGGCCGCAGTGACAAAGATCGAGGCGAGTGCGCAGAAGATCGCCGATATCGTGTCGCTGATCGACGAGATCGCCTTCCAGACCAACCTGCTCGCCTTGAATGCGAGCGTCGAAGCCGCCCGCGCCGGCGAGGCCGGCAAGGGCTTTGCCGTGGTGGCGCAGGAGGTGCGTGCGCTCGCGCAGCGCTCGGCCAATGCGTCGAAGGACATCAAGTCGCTGATCACGGAATCGAATGCGCAGGTGAAGACCGGCGCGGCCCTGGTGAACCAGACCGGTGCCTCGCTCACCGATATCGTCACCGCCATCAAGAAGGTGAGCGACATCGTCGCCGAGATCGCTGCCGCCAGCAAAGAACAGGCGATAGGTCTGGAAGAGGTGAATGTCGCCGTCGCCAATATGGACGAGATGACCCAGCGCAACGGCGCCCTGGTCGAGCAGACGTCGGCCTCGGCCCAGGCGCTGTCCGCCCAGGCCGGCGAACTGATCCAGCAGGTCGGCTTTTTCCGCACGACCTAATCCTTCGTGCAGCAAAAATAAGAGGTTAGCCGTAATCTACTAAATTATTGAATGATCGTTCCGGAATTGCTATAGAGCTGGCTATGGCAAGACCGAAAGCCTTCGATACCGAGGCCGCCCTGGTGCGGGCCATGGAGCTGTTCTGGGAACAGGGCTATGCCGCCACCTCGATGGAGCAGCTGGTCACCGCCATGGGGATCGGCCGCCAGAGCCTGTACGACACCTTCGGCGACAAGCACCGCCTGTTCATGGCCGCGATGGACAGCTATTGCGCCATGCTGGAAGCCGCGATGCTGAAGCCCCTGAAAGCGCCCGATGCGGGGCTGCAGGCTTTGCATGAGACCGGCATGGGGATCATCGATTTCCTGATCCAGTTCCCCAAGCGCCGCGCCTGCCTGATGGCCAACACGACGCTGGAGCTGGCGCCGCATGACGCCGCCGTGGCCACCAAAGTGCGCGCGCATATGGACAACATGGCCGCCGCCTTTCGCCATGCGCTGGGCAATGCCCGGGCGCGCGGTGAGATCGCCGCCAGTGCCGATGTCGATGCGCTGGCAAAATATCTTGTCGGCATGGCGCATGGCCTGATGGTGATGGCGAAAAGCGGCGCCGACCGCGACACGCTCACCGGCATCGCCATGACCGCCGTGCTGGCCCTGCAGCCCGCGCCCGAATTTCGCCCCGCCGCTTAAACACAGAGAAAAGGAACCACCATGACCACAGACCTGATGATGCTGATTGCCAGCGCGGTGCTCACCGTGCTGCTGGCACTGCCCTATTCCACCGGTTTCATGCTGACGCGCGGCCTTTATGTGATGGCCGGCAACCGCGAGGACTTCCCGCCCGGCAGCGGCTGGATCGGCCGCGCCCATCGCGCCCATCTCAACATGGTGGAAAACATCGTGCCCTTCGCCGTGCTGGTGCTGGCCGCGGCCGTCGCCGGCAAGGCCGATGCCTGGACCGCGCTGGGCGCACAGGTGTTCTTCTACAGCCGCGTGGCCCATGCGGTGGTGTACATCGCTGGCGTGCCGTGGGTACGCACCTTCGCCTGGATCGGTGGCGTGGTCGGCATGGCGATGGTGCTGTATGGCATCGTGACCTGACAGCAGACGGTGAAGCTGGCTAGTCCAGCTTCACCTTGCAGGTCTGGCCCACGGTGATGGTGGCGGCCTTGGCCGGCACCGAATGACGGCAGCGCAGACGGCGATTGGCGCTGTCGTAGATTTCCACGGTGATGCCCTCGGGCTTGCGCGGCTCGTAACAGTCGCGCTGGCCCGGCATCAGGTTGGGCTTCGCATAGATCGGCATCGGCGGACCGCCGGCCTGGATGCTGATCGGCGTCGAGCCTTCATTGGATACGCAGAAGGCCGCGGCCGGACCGGCAGAGCAGATGACGGCGAGAGCGAAGGCGAGCGTGGCGGGTTTCAGCATGGTGCGCAGCTTAGGCCCGAGTCCTGAAAGCGGGGTTAAGAGATGAGCATTCTCGACACCATCGGCAACACGCGGCTGATCCCGCTGCGCAATATGCTGTCGCCGAAAAGCGCCAGAATCCTGGTGAAACTGGAAGCCGAGAACCCGACTGGCAGCATGAAGGACCGCATGGCCCTGGCCATGGTGGAGGCCGCCGAGCGCGATGGCCGGCTGCAGCCGGGCGGCAGCGTGGTGGAATATACCGGCGGCAGCACCGGGGTCTCGCTCGCCTTCGTCTGCGCCGCCAAGCGGATTCCGCTGGAGCTGGTGACCTCAGAGATTTTCTCCCGAGAGAAGCGCGATCACATGCAAGCGCTGGGTGCCAGGCTCACACTGGTGCGGAGCCCGACCGGCGGTACGACCAAAGAATTGACACTGGAGATGATCGAGACGGCGCGGCGGATCGCGGCAGCCCGGCCCGGCAGCTTCTGGACCGACCAGTTCAACAATACCGACGTGCATCCCGGCTATGCGCGCATGGCCGACGAGATCTGGCAGCAGAGCGAAGGCGCAGTCGATGCCTTCGTGCACAGCGTCGGCACAGCAGGGTCGTTTCGCGGCGTGACCACGCGGCTGCGCATGCTGAATCCGCAGGTGCATGCGGTGGCGGTCGAGCCGGCGGAATCTGCCGTGCTGTCCGGCGGGCCGAGTGGCAGTCACAAGATCGAGGGCACCGGGCCGGGCTTCGTGCCGCCGCAATGGCGACCGGAGCTGGCCAGCGAGATCGCGCCGGTGTCGAGCGCTGATGCCATGGCGATGGCGCGGCGGCTGGCGCGCGAGGAAGGCATTTTCGCCGGCACCTCGACGGGTGCCAATCTGCTGGTGGCGCTGCGCGTCGCCGAACGACTGGGGCCGGACAGGACCGTGGTGACGATTGCCTGCGACAGCGGCATGAAATATCTCAGCACGGCGCTGTATGCCGCATAAGCAAAAACGCCGCCGGGATTGCTCCCGACGGCGTTTCCGCTTCCCTGGGCCCGGCCAATTGGGGCAGGCCGGAACCAGAAGTCCTGCGCGTTACGCGCGCTTGCCGGCCGCCTCCGCCGCCACCTTGTCGCTGAGCGGATGCTCCAGCCGCGCGATCATTTCCTTCGGGCAGACCTGCCAGAACTTGCTCTTCACCTGGTCCCAGTCGGCGAACAGGTTGTTGGCATAGATCGACTGCGTCTCGCGGATATGCTCCTCGATCAGGCCGCGCAGCACACCGTCCCAGTAGCTGGAGGCGATACGCTGATAGACCACGCTCTCGTCGTTGATGGCAATCGGCAGTTCATCCTCGGCATCGTAGACGAAGGCCATGCCGCCGGTCATGCCGGCGGCGAAGTTGTCGCCCACCTTGCCCAGGATGGCGATGCGGCCGCCGGTCATGTATTCGCAGCCATTCGAGCCGCAGCCCTCGATCACCGCCGTGGCACCCGAGTTGCGCACGGCAAAGCGCTCGCCGGCCTGGCCGGCCGCAAACAGCTTACCGCCGGTGGCGCCGTAGAGCACCGTGTTGCCGATGATGGTGTTTTCATTGGTCACCGGCATCAGCGGCGAGGCCGGCGACGGCCGCACCACGATCATGCCGCCCGAGAGACCCTTGCCGACATAGTCGTTGGCATCGCCGAAGACTTCGAGTTTGAGACCCTGCACGGCAAAGGCGCCGAGCGACTGGCCGGCCGAGCCGGTGAGCCGCACGGTGATATGGCCGGGCTTGAGACCCTTCATGCCGAACTTGCGCACCAGATGCGAGCTGAGCCGCGTGCCGATGGCACGATGGGTGTTCCGGATGTTGTAGGCGAGCTGCATCTTCTCGCCATGGCTGAACACCGGGGCGGCATCGCCCAGCATCTGCGCATCCAGCGTATCCGGCACCTCGTTGCGGCCTTCCAGCGTGCAGAAGCGCGCATGGTCGCCGCTGTCGGCCTGGGCCAGGATCGGGTTGAGATCCAGATCGTCGAGATGCGCGCCACCGCGGCTGACCTGGGTGAGCAGGTCGGTGCGGCCGATGATCTCGTCGATCGACTTCACGCCGAGGCTGGCGAGAATCTCGCGCACCTCTTCGGCGATGAAGCTGAACAGGTTGATCACCTTCTCCGGCGTGCCGGTGAATTTCTGCCGCAGCGCGTCGTTCTGCGTGCAGACGCCGACCGGGCAGGTGTTGGAATGGCACTGGCGCACCATGATGCAGCCCATCGCCACCAGGGCCGCCGTGCCGACGCCGTATTCCTCGGCGCCCAGCATGGCGGCGATGACGATGTCGCGGCCCGACTTCAGGCCACCGTCGGTGCGCAGCTTCACGCGATGCCGCAGCTTGTTCAGCGTCAGCACCTGGTTGACTTCACTCAGGCCCATTTCCCACGGCGTGCCGGCATACTTCACCGAAGTCTGCGGCGACGCACCGGTGCCGCCGACATGGCCGGACACCAGGATGACGTCGGCTTTAGCTTTCGCGACACCGGCGGCAATGGTGCCGATACCGGCTTCCGAGACCAGCTTGACGCAGACCTGGGCATCGGGGTTGATCTGCTTCAGGTCGTAGATCAGCTGTGCCAGATCCTCGATCGAATAGATGTCGTGATGCGGCGGCGGTGAGATCAGCATCACGCCCGGTGTCGCCAGACGACGCTTGGCGATCAGCTCTGTGACCTTGAAGCCGGGCAGCTGGCCGCCCTCGCCGGGCTTGGCGCCCTGGGCGACCTTGATTTCCAGCTCGCGGCAGTTGTTGAGATACTCCGCCGTCACGCCGAAGCGGCCCGAGGCCACCTGCTTGATCGCGGAATTAGCATTGTCGCCATTGGGGCGCGGCTTGAAGTTTTCCGGTGCCTCGCCGCCTTCGCCGGAATCCGACTTGGCGCCGATGCGGTTCATCGCAATGGTCAGCGTCTCATGGGCCTCGGGGCCGAGCGCGCCGAGCGACATGCCGGGCGTGATGAAACGCTTGCGGATCTCGGTGACCGATTCCACCTGCTCAATGGGGAGCGCGGCTGCGGCCGGCTTGATTTCCAGCAGGTCGCGCACCGAGATCGGCGGCAGTTCACGCAAACCAGCGGTATATTTCTTGAACAGCGCGTAATTCTCGCTGCCCACCGCCGTCTGCATCATGTGGATCAGGTTGGCTTCCCAGGCATGGGCCTCGCCGCCGCGCCGGTAGCGGTAGATGCCGCCAACAGGAAGCGCGGTGACATCGGCACGGAAGGCCTTCTCATGCAGCGCCAGAACCTTCTTCTGGATGCCGATCAGGCCGATACCGGAAATGCGCGACGGCATGCCGGGGAACAGATCGGCCACCAGCGAGCGCGACAGACCGAGCGCCTCGAAATTGTAGCCGCCGCGATAGGAGCTGATCACCGAGATGCCCATCTTGGACATGATCTTGAGCAGGCCGCCATCGACGGCTTCCTTGAAGCGGCCGATGGCCTCTTCCGCCGTCAGCTTGCCGAGCAGGCCGCGATTGACGCGGTCGACCAGGCAGGCTTCGGCCAGATAGGCGTTCACCGTGGTGGCGCCGACGCCGATCAGCACGGCGAAGTAATGCACATCCAGGCACTCGCCCGAGCGCACGGTCAATGATGTAAAGGTGCGCAGGCCCTGGCGCACCAGATGGCTGTGCACGGCACCGGTGGCGAGGATCATCGGGATGGCGGCGCGGGCGGCATTCATGCCCTCATCCGTCAGCACGATATGGGCGGCACCGCCGCGCACGGCATTCTCGGCCTCGGCGCGGATACGCTTCAGCGCATCGCGCAGGCCGGTATCGCTGGCGCCGGCCTCGACGGCAAAGGTGCAGTCGATCTTGGCCGTGCTCTTCTCGGCATATTTCAGCACCTTGCCGTAATCGGCATTCGACAGGCAGGGCGATTCCAGCAGCAGGATGGCGACCTGCTTGGCGTCTTCATCCAGCACGTTGGTCAGGTTGCCCATGCGGGTGCGCAGGCTCATCACGCGCTTTTCGCGCAAGGAGTCGATCGGCGGGTTGGTGACCTGGCTGAACTGCTGGCGGAAGAAATGATGCAGGCCGCGATACTGTTCCGACAGCACGGCGATCGGCGTGTCGTCACCCATCGAGCCGACGGCTTCCTTGGCGTCTTCCGCCATCGGATGCAGGATCAGCTCCATATCCTCCAGCGTCAGGCCAAAGGCCAGCTGCGACCGGCGCAGTTCATCCTTGGAGAAGCTCTTGGCGGTGGGTGCCGCATCCTTGATCTTGTCGAGCGTCAGGATGTTCTTGACCCACTCGCCATACGGATGCTCGCCGGCCAGCTTGTCCTTGATCTCGCGGTCGAGATAGAAGCGGCCCTTCTTCAGGTCGATGGCAATCATCTCGCCAGGACCGACGCGGCCCTTCTTCACCACCTTCTGCTCCGGCACCGGCACCATGCCGGTTTCCGAGCCGACAATCAGGAGATTGTCGGTGGTGACGGTGTAGCGGATCGGACGCAGGCCGTTGCGGTCGAGGCCGGCGACCGCCCAGCGGCCATCGGTGGCGCAGATCGCCGCCGGGCCGTCCCACGGCTCCATGATCGAATTGCAATAGGCATAGAGGTCGCGATGCGCCTGCGGCATCAGCGGCTTGTTCGAGGTCGGCTCCGGAATCAGGATGGTCTTCACCATCGGCGCATTGCGGCCGGCGCGCACCAGCACCTCGAAGACGCTGTCGAGCGCGGCGGAGTCGGACGAGCCCGACTGCACGATCGGCTTTATATCGTCTGAGAAATCGCCGAAGGCCTCAGAGGCCATCTTGATCTCGTGGCTCTTCATCCAGTTGACGTTGCCGCGCAGGGTGTTGATCTCGCCGTTATGGGCGAGCATGCGGAACGGCTGGGCCAGGCGCCAGGTCGGGAAGGTATTGGTGGAATAGCGCTGGTGATAGATGGCGAAGGTGGAGACGAACCGCTCGTCCTGCAGATCGGGATAGAAATAGTCGATCTGTTCGGCGAGGAACATGCCCTTGTAGATCAGCGAACGGCAGCTGAGCGAGCAGATGTAGAAGTCGCTGATATGGGCGGCCAGCACCAGCTTTTCGATGCGGCGGCGGATCAGGAACAGGTCGCGCTCGAAGGCGCCGTCATCCTTGGCCAGGCGGTTCTCGATCAGAACCTGCTCGATCTCGGGCCGCGTCGCATTGGCCTTCTCGCCGATGATGGTGGCATCCACCGGCACCTGGCGCCAGCCATAGATGCCGTAGCCGAAATCAAGGATCGCGGTCTCGACAATCGTGCGGCAGGTTTCCTGCGCCGACAGATCGGTCTTGGGCAGGAAGACCATGCCCAGACCCAGCTTGCCCTCGCCCGGCTCGAAGCCCGAGCGGCGCACATGCTCGCGGAAGAAATCCTGCGGGATCTGCAGATGGATACCGGCGCCGTCGCCGGTCTTGCCATCGGCATCGACCGCGCCGCGATGCCACAAAGCCTTCAGTGCGGTGATGCCGGCGGCGACAACACTGCGATGCGGCTGGCCGTCCAGCGAAGCAATCAGGCCGACGCCGCAGGCGTCATGCTCGTCCTCGCGGCGATACATGCCGGTATCCGACAGGCGCTTGGTCTCGTCCTGCCACTGCTCGACGTAGGTGTTCTGGATGTCGGTCATGGTGGACTCCTCCTTACTCGGCTGCGGCGGCAGCGGGCTGCGCCTTGGCCTGGATATACTGGTGGATCGCATCGGCGCAGTCGCGACCGTCGCGGATCGCCCATACCACCAGGCTGGCGCCGCGCACGATGTCGCCGGCGGCGAACACGCCGGGGATATTGGTCATCTTGCTGCGCGCCGAAATCTTCACGGTGCCCCAGCGTGTGACTTCCAGATGCGGCGCCTTGAAGGCCTGCGGCAGGTCTTCCGGATCGAAGCCCAGCGCCTTGATGACGATATCGGCCGGCTGGTCGAAATCGGAACCTGCGATTTCCACCGGCATCTGGCGGCCGGAAGCATCAGACGGGCCGAGCTTCATGCGGCCGGCATGCACGGCGGTGACCTTGCCCTCGCCACGGAAACTCTTGGGCAGAGAGAGCCAGGCGAATTCCACGCCCTCTTCCTCGGCATTCTTCACTTCGCGCATCGAGCCCGGCATATTGGCCTTGTCGCGGCGATACAGGCAGTGCACGGCGGTGGCGCCCTGGCGGATCGCCGTGCGCACGCAGTCCATCGCGGTGTCGCCGCCGCCGATCACGACGATCTTCTTGCCCGCTGCATTCAGCGTGCCGTTCTCAAACTCCGGCACCTTGTCGCCCAGGCCATGCTTGTTGCTGGCCGTGAGATAGGTCATCGCCGGCACGATATTGGAAAGGCCTGAGCCCGGCGCCTGGATGTCGCGTGCCTTGTACACGCCGGTGGCGATCAGAACGGCATCATGCTTCTTGCGCAGCTCGTCCAGCGTGGCATCGCGGCCGACCTCGAAATTCATGTGGAACTTCACGCCGGCGGCTTCGAGCAAGGCCGAGCGGCGCTCGACCACGCTCTTCTCAAGTTTGAAATTCGGGATGCCGTAGATCAGCAGGCCGCCGGGGCGGTCGTAGCGGTCATAGACATGCACCTGATAGCCGAGCCGGCGCAGCTTGTCGGCGGCGGCGAGACCAGCGGGACCTGCACCGACGATGCCGATGCTCTGGGCACGCTCGCCATTCACCGGCTTGGGCGCCTGCACCCAGCCCGACTCCCAGGCCTTCTCGGTGATGTATTTCTCGATCGAGCCGATGGTGACGGTGCCATGGCCCGACTGCTCGATCACGCAGTTGCCTTCGCACAGGCGATCCTGCGGGCAGATGCGGCCGCAGATCTCGGGAAACGTGTTGGTGGCCTGGCTCAGCTCATAGGCTTCTTCCAGCCGGCCCTCGGCCGTCATGCGCAGCCAGTCGGGGATGTTGTTGTGCAGCGGGCAATGCACCTGACAGAAGGGCACGCCGCATTGCGAGCAGCGCGAAGCCTGCTCGTTGGCCTTGGTGGCGGCGAATTCGCGGTAGATCTCGTCGAAGTCATGCGCGCGCTCCGAGGCGCTGCGCTTTTCCGGCATCGCCTGGGCGGTCTGTACGAACTTCAGCATCTTCTCGGCCATGGCGCGCTCCGCATGACCTGCCGGCTGGTCGAAAGGAAAAAAAGGGCGGCAGGTCGGGTCTTGGGGACAGAGACACCCCGGAGCGACAGGTTCCCGGCACCTTCAGGATGCAAAGAACTGTCGAACTGGGGCGGAGCGCAACTTTTATTGCCCAATGCCGCCGCAATCAAGCATAAAATCTCCGATAGGTCACATTTGTTGACCTTTTCGATTCTTGCGCAGGGGGTTTGTGGGCCTGCGAACGGGTTGCACCTGTCACATACCCCAGTATTAGGTCCGATATGGAACTATATAGTATTTAACCCCTTGATTCCGCGAATACCCTAGGGCGCTCAGCATTCAGGCAGGCTTGGCTGCCGGGCGCAGCCCGAACAGCGGCCTGAGCCAGCCGACCCGGCGCACCACCTCATATCCCGCCCAGCAGCCGGCCACGGTGGCGCCCACCAACAGCGCCGCCTCGGTGGCAGCCGAGAGGCCAAGGCCGCTGATCCGGTGGCCCAGCACCACGATGATGGTCTGGTGCAGGATATAGAAGGGGAAGATCGCATCGGTGAGATAGCGGCGGAGCGGCGTATCGAGGTTCAGATGGCGCCGGGCGAAGCCGAGCAGCATGACGATCCAGGCCCATTGATCCAGCGCCCAGATGAACGGCCGGACGCGGCCGCCTGAATCGGTGAGCACGGCCCAGACCATGACGGCATAGACCGTCACGGCCAGCGCCAGCGCGAGCCAGCGCAGGCGTTCGAGGCTGAGCCAGATGCCCTCCTGCCGCGCGATGCCATAGCCGAACAGGAACAGCGACAGATACAGCGCATGCAGATACCAGTCGTCGACCAGCGCATGGGTCTCGCCGAAGACCGGCCGCAGTAGCAGGCGCAGCGTACCGATCAGCAGCGGCGGCACCAGCAGCAGCGCCATCGGCTGGCGCAACGCGGCGGCAACACCGCACAGCGGCAGCGCATGCAACAGCGGCCGCAGCGCAATCACGATCATGGTGTAGACCCAGAGATAGGCAACGAACCACAGGTGATTCCAGGTCGGCACGATCAGCGGCTTGCCATCGACGCGCCAGCCGCCATGGAAGCCGATATATTTGCCATAGAAGGCAAGCACACCGTCGCTGTAGCCGAGCTTCTCGACGATCTCGGCATAGGTCTGTGGCGGCACGATCACCAGCATGCCGAACAAAAGCGGCAGCAGCAGGCGCAGGCTGCGCAGCCGGGCCATGCGGCCCCGCGCCATTTTATCCGCCATGAACCGCGTGGCACAGCCGGCGATCAGGAACAGCAGCGCCAGCCGCCAGGGGCTGGTCAGCAGCATCAGCGGCTGCAGGCCGGGTCCGGCATGGCTGCTTTTGACATGCCAGGGCCAGGCGACGAAAAACATGCCGATGTGATAGAAAATCAGCAGCCCGAAGGCGATGATGCGCAACCAGTCGAGATCGCAACGCCGTGCATCCTTGTGCAACCCAGTCTCTGACATGAATCCTCTCGCCCATACCGTCACCAGCCCTCAATGCCTGGGATGACGGCGGACACCAAGACCGATGGGATGAGCGGCGGGTCGGCTGTGACGAGCGGCGGGCCGGATCGCGCCACCGCGGAATACATCGGTTTTTCGCGCCGGTTGTGGCTCGGCTATGGCATGGCCCTGATCCTGGCGGCGGCGCTGGGTGCGTCCTCCTTCTGGATCGAGGACACCCGCAACGGCATCGCCGCGCCGGCCTGGTGCTATGCCGTCACCGAGGCAACCAGCGTCGTGATGCTGTTTGTCCTTACGCCCCTGCTGCTGCGCCTGACCGCCCGGCTCGACCCGCGCCGGATCGGCTGGCCGCGCACCCTGCTGGGGCATCTGGCTGGCTTCGCGCTCGGCAGTGCGGCGCATATCGCCGGCATGGTGGCGCTCCGCCTGCTGCTGTTTCCGCTGTTCGGCCGCAGCTACAGCTTTGGCACGCCCGGCCATCTCGGCCTGCAGCTGGTGTATGAAATCCGCAAGGATGCGGTGATCTATCTCGGCCTGGTCGCACTGCTCTGGCTGGTCGCCCGCGCGCGGCGCCGGGCGCAGGTCACGGTGATCGTGCAGCCGGCCACCGCATCCTCGGCGGCGCGGCTGGAAATCCGCGATGGCGCGCGGCGCATCTGGGTCGATCCAGCCGAGATTCTATGGGCCGAGGCGGCGGGCAACTATGTCGAGCTGCATCTGGCCGGCGCCAGCCATCTGCAGCGGCAGACATTGGCGGCCCTGGAGCAGCAGCTGGCCGATCATGATTTCGTGCGCATCCATCGCTCGCGCCTGGTCAACCGCCGTCATGTGCGCAGCGTGGCCGGCAATGACAGCGGCGATTTCACCGTGATATTGGCCGATGGACGTCAGCTAGCCGGCGGCCGGCGCTGGCGCGACGCGCTGCTGTCGTCCTAGCTGAAGCGCGGCTCGAATTTGCCGCCGCCGCGGCGGTAGCGATAGAGATAGGTCTCGATCACGCCTTCCACCGGGGTGGGCTGGCTGACGCCGAGATCCTTCAGGCCCTTCGCGCCTTCGGTCACCACATTGTCGGCTTTCAGCAGCTCGATCTGGTCGCGCGTGATCGGCGGCGCGAACAGCGGCTGCAGCTCGAGCGCAAAGGCCAGCGGCTTGAGCGCGAAACCCGGCACTGGCACGAGAAGCCGCTTCTTGTGGATGGTGTCGAGCGTCAGCTGCATGATCTCTTTCATGCTGTAGACCTTCGGCCCGCCCAGTTCATAGGTCTGGCCGGCCGCCGCATCATCCAGTGCCGCCTGCACGACAGCGGCACCGACATCGCCGGCATAGACCGGCTGCAGTTTCGTATGGCCGCCATCGACCAGCGGCAGCGCCGGGGCAAAGGCCGCCAGGGCTGCGAAGCGGTTGAAGAAATCGTCTTCCGGGCCGAACACCACGCTGGGGCGGATGATGGTGGCCTGCGGCATGTGCCGGCGCACGCCAGCCTCGCCGGCCGCCTTGCTCTGCGCGTAGCGCGAGCCGCTGGCGGCATCGGCGCCGATGGCGGAAAGGTGCACCATCTTTTTCACGCCGGCTTCCTTGGCGCAGAGCGCGATCACCTCGGCACCGCGCGCCTGCACGGCGGCGAATTTCTGCGCGCCGCCCTCATGCAGGATGCCGACGCAGTTGATGACGATATCGGCGCCCTTGACGGCGGCCTGCACCGACATCGGCATGCGGATATTGGCCTGCACGATGTCGATCTGGCCCACCGCGCCCATCGGCTTGAGGAACAGGCCCTCTTCCGGGCGGCGGATGGCGACGCGCACCCGGGCGCCCTGCTGGGCCAGCTTCTGCACGACATACCGGCCGATAAAGCCGGAGCCGCCGAAAACGGTGACGAGCTGGTTGCGCAGCGACAGCTGGGTCATTGGGGGCACCCCTGCAGACAAAAGTAGTTTCTCTGGCCCGGACTATAGCGATTTTGCCGTCCCGGCCAATAGTTTGCGATGCCGCAGGGGGTGGTCTATCGTCGGCCGATGGGCGCCGGATTCCCCACTGTTGTCATGGGCCTGCTGATCGGCACCGTGTATTTCCTGCCCAGCCTGCTGGCCTGGCGGCGCCAGCATCCATGGCGGCAGAAGATCATGCTGGCCAACCTGGTGGTCGGCTGGACCGTGATCGGCTGGGCGGTCTGCATGGGCCTGGCCCTCAGCCGGCCCAAGGGTGACGCGCCCTAGCTGCGGCCGAGCCGGCGGGCATTGGCCGCCGCCACCCGCTGCACCGGCGCCAGCATCGCGCTGCCGGATCGAGTCCAGGCGCCGCCCATCAGCATGGCCTGGCTCTGCCAGCGCGGCAGCCAGGCCTGCATGAAATCGACCTGCGCCCCGAAAACCGCCGCCGGCGTGCGGGCATCCGACATCACGCCCGCCACACGCGCCATGCGGAACGCCTCTGCCACCGCAAAGCCGGCCAGGCGCATGCTCATCAGCATCGTGTGCTGCATCACCGCCATGCCCGACACTGTCGCGGCACCGAGCTTTTCCGGCACCATGCGGCTGACTTCGGCATGATCGCCGGTGGCGACCAGTGCCAGGCGCCGGCCTACCACCTGCGCGGATGTGACCCCCAGCGCCGCTGTCTTGATTGCTACGCTGCGCAGGGCAGCGGCGTTGCGGCGGGCGGTTTTTGTCTGCTTCATCGGGATTCCTTCGGGTGAGAACACTGTCTGTCCCAACAGCAACTCCCCAGCCGCCAGTTAGTGCCATAGATGCGTTCACACATCCGGTATAAGCTGGCCATCCATGGGCAAAGCTTTAAAACTGCCGCTTGGCTGCGGCTATTGAGAGCCCCGTCTATTGCCGGCGCCAGCGCAGCGACCAGACGATCACCGCCACCGGCACGGCCAAGCCGAGCCAAGACAGCAGATCGTACAGACCATCATCCAGCAGGGCCGCGACAAGACCGACCAGGCTGAAAATCGCAATGGCAAGGGGCGCGGCGAAGATCGCACGCAGCGACTGCGGCCTTATCCTTGTCATGCGGAGATCGCAACCGGATGGCGGCGGGCGAGCCAGAGATACAGCCCGCTGCCGAGAATGACGATGGCGACAATATCGAGCACGGCCCACAGAATCTTGAGCGGCAAGCCACCGTAATCGCCGAAATGCAGCGGCTGCGACAGCTTGAGCACCAGCATGTACCAGGGCATGCGACGGATCGCCGTCAGTTCGCCGGTCTGCGCATCGACCAGCGCCGGGGTCAGCAGCCGTTCAGTGGCCGGTGTGGCGCCGCGCAGCCAGACGGCATAATGATGGTTGCTGCTGAAACGGACGCCGGGGAAGGCGACGAATTGTGGCCGCGTGCCTGGCGCCGCATCCATCGCGGTGCGCACGGCCTGCTCCAGCGAGGCCAGCTGCGTCGGTACCGGCTTGTCCCGGTAGGGCGCCACCATGTCGGCCAGTTCGTTGGCCCGCCACACATCCACCAGCGGCTTGGACAGCGTGTTGATCACGCCGGTGAGCCCCACCACCGAGAGCCAGAGCAGAGTGACGATGCCGAGCATGTTATGCGCATCGATCCATTTCACCCGCCGGCTCCGCGACACCCGGATGGCGCCGAAGCGCAGCCGCCGCATGAAGGGCGCATAGACCACCACGCCAGAAACGATGGCGATGAACATCAGAAAGCCCATGAAGCCGAGGAAGAGTTCGCCCGGCAGACCCGCAAACATGTCGACATGCAGCCGCAGGATGATGTGCATGATGCCATCGTCGACGATCTGCCCGATTACCAGAGCCTGGCGCAGGTCGATCGGCGAGAGATGCATCTGCTGTCGCACCGCCTTCACATGCGGCCCGGTGGTAACATTCACCACCGGCTGGTCGCGGTTGAAGCTCATATAGAGCGGCTGCTCGCCCGGAAAGGCGGCGACCGCAGCGGCAACTGCCTCGTCCAGACTGCGCAGCGGCGTCTCCGCCGGCAGGTCGGCAAGCTTCAGATCATCCTCGAACAGCGCGTCGATCTCGTCGTGGAAGATCAGCGGCAAGCCGGTGATGCAGAGCAGCAGCATGAAGGCCGTGCAGACCAGGCTGGTCCATTTATGGACCAGATACCAGACCCGGATGCTGCGGCTCGTCATGCGCGGCACAGACCGGTCAGAAGTCGACCGTCGCCGACAGGCGCGCCGTCAGCGGCCGGCCCTGCGTCAAGTAGCCGCCATTGGCCGAGGCCCAGTAGTCCTTGTTGGCAAGATTTTCGACGAACAGGCGAAAGGTCACCGGCTGCTGGTGGATCTCGGTGGCATAGCGCGCGCCGGCATCCAGACGGAGCCAATCTGGGATTTCCTGGCTGTTGGAGGCATTGAGATACTGCGTCGCCGTGTAGAGCAGGCGCCCGCTGAGTGCGAGGCCCTTCACACCTGGTACATCCCAGTCGAGGCCGAGATTGCCCTGATACTGCGGCACGCCGATCGCATGGCGACCGTCGTTGGTGTTGTTGGCGGTGTTGGTCTGGATCGCCTCGGTGACGGTGACGCCGCCAAGAACGCGCAGGCCATCGATCGCTTCGCCATAGAAACTGAACTCGACACCCTGGTTGCGCTGCTCGCCCTCAACCTTGAAGCGGTTGTTCTCCGTCAGGCTGAGCGGCTGTTCGGTCTGGAACACTGCCGCGCCGAAGCCCAGCTTGCCGCTGTCGTATTTCACGCCGGCTTCATACTGCGTCGAGATATAGGGCGGAAACACCTCGCCGGCGTTGGTGATGCCAGTGCCCGACGCGACCGGGCCCTGGGCCAAGCCTTCAATACGGTTGACATATATCGCAACACTCGGCACCGGTTTGTAGACTAGGCCAATCACCGGCGACAGTGCACGCTCGCTGATGCTGCTGGTCTGCGGGCCGGCGCGATTGTAGTTCTGGGTGCGCAGCTGCTGTTCGCGCAGGCCAAGCGTCAGCAGGACCGAATCCTCGAAGAAACCGAGCGTGTCGGAGATGAAGAAGCTGGTGAAGGTAGTCTCGCTAACCTTCGGCGGCGTGTTGAAACCGCCTGCCGAGATGCTGCTGTTCACCGGACGCAACAGTGTCTGATCGGCATAAATGTTGGTGGCCTGCGCGGCACCGGACGAAAACGCGTTGCGGTTGATGTTGTGCACCGCGGCAGCGCCCAGGCTGATCTTGTGCCGCACTTCGCCAGTGATGTATTCGCCGTTCATGCCGATGGTGCCGCTTTCGGCGCTGTCCTCACGCGGCACGGTAAGCCGCGACGCGGTCGATGCGCCGGTATTACCATTGGTCACCGTCTGCGAACTATAGTCGCCGTCTTCGCGCATCTGGCGAGCACCGATCACGGCATAGACCGTGGTGTTCGCTGTCACGTCGTGCTCGGCGCGCAACTGGGCCGAGGTGTCGGTCAGATCGGAATAGGACCAGGTCTGGCCATAATTATGCGTGGAATCCGGTACGCGGGGCACGACGGTCGTCGCATTCACGTTCACGACAGGACGACCCTGGTCGATACGCTGGCGCTGGCTGGACATATCGAGCGTAACACGCGTGTCGTCGCCGCGGAAATCGAAGCCGAGCGAGCCCATCGTGGTGGAGCGCTGCTCATGCTCAATCGAGGTCTCGCCTTCGCGATGGGCGGCATTGATGCGCAGGCCCAATGCATTGTCGCGACCGAAGCGGCGGCCCATGTCGATATGACCGCCGGCATGGCTTTCCGGCGTGAAGTTGCCGGTGATGCTGGTCAATGGCGTGTCGGCAGCACGCTTGGGCACCAGGTTGATACTGCCGCCGATGCCGGTGCCACCCGGCGGTACCCCGTTCAGGAAGGCCGTGGCGCCGCGCAGCACTTCCACGCGTTCATACATTTCAGTGCTGACGATCTGACGCGGAGCCATGCCATAGAGGCCATCGACCGAGAGATCATCACCGGCGAGCTGGAAGCCACGGATGACGAACAGCTCGGAGTAATTGCCGAAGCCATAGCCAGTGCGCACGGCGGGATCGTTGGCCAGCACTTCGCCGATCGTGGTGGCGCCCTGATCGCGGATCGTCTGCGACGTGTAACTGGTCATGGAGAACGGCACATCCATGGCATCCTGGTTGCCCAGCACACCAACGCGGCCGCCACGCGCCACCTGGCCGCCGGCATATTCGGGCGGCAGGCTGCCGATGGTGGCCGTCAGCGGCGCGGCGTGCTGTCCTTCCACCACCACCGGCGGCAGCACGGCAGCGCCGCTGCCTTGCGGCGGACGGTCGAGCACCACGCTGCGGGAATCGGTGAACCGCGCGATCAGTCCCGTGCTGCCGAGCAACTGGCGCAGCGCCTCGCGCGGCGTGGCACTGCCGCGCAGACCGGGACTCTGCAACCCGGCAAGCGTGGCCTGATCGACCGCCACCTGGTAACCTGACTGGATGCCGAAAGCGGTGAGCGCGCTGCTGAGTGCCTGTGCCGGAATGTCGAAACTCATGCGTGCTTCGGATGGTGCCGCCGCCTGCGCCATGGCCTGCGATGCGATCACGACCGGTGTGCAGAGCGCTGCTGCCAGCAGCGCCGAGCCGAGCAGCCGCCCAGCCTTATCCTTGCGCCCGTTCACCGATATCCGGCTGCACCGGTCGGCTGCCGTCCCGCCTGATTGCATTACGCCCAATCCCCCAACGCCTGTATTTCGGTTTGCGAATAACTGTCACTTGCACTTACCGAAAGGACGAAGGTCGGCCGGGACCATCTCAGACTTTTTTCAGTTTTTCCGGGGTGACGGATTTATATCATATAAAACAATAAGATAAGGTGAGTATTGCACGACCCTGGCGCCATAGGGGCCGGCCAGGGCCTGCAGGGCACGGGGGGCGTCCCGCAGATCGAAGACACCGGTGACCTTGTGGTCCAGCAGGTTCGCGTCCGGGGTCAGGATCACACCGCGATGATGGCGGCGGATGGCACTGACCACATCACCAAGGGCTGCATCCTGCACGGCAAGCCGCCCGCTGCGCCAGGCGGCAATGGCGGCACGGTCGATGGCATCGATATGCGCGGCACCGCTTTTGAGGTCGATCTCAAGTCGTTCGCCCGGACTGAGCGCGACCGCATCATGCATACCATGCCGCACAGTCACCGCGCCCTCGGCGACCGCGACTGTATAACTGCGCTCGGTCATGCCGACGGTGAAGGCCGTGCCGGTGACCGTGACGGTGAGATCGCCGGCGCGCACCACGAAGGGCCGCGCCGCATCCGGCGTGACGGCAAAGTGGGCCTCGCCGCGCCGCAGTGTAATGTTGCGCCGCGCGGCATCGACGGCAGCATCCACCGCACTGCTGGCATCGAGTACAATGGTTGAACCATCGCTGAGCGCCACATCGCGCGACTGTCCTGTGCCGGTGCTGTAATCGGCGCCAAACCCGGTGAAGTCCGGCCAGATCAATGCAAGGCCGAGGCAGGCGGCAAGAAGAGCCATAGCGGCAAGCGAGCGGGTCATGCGGCGCGGTTCCGGCTGCGGCGGCGCAAGCACTGATATGGCCATCGCATCGCATTCAGCCGCCAGGCTCCAGCCCCGCTGCGCCAGCAACCAGGCATCGGCATGCCGCGCATCTTCCGCGAGCCAGGCATCGAAACCGACCTGCAGAGCCTCATTCTGCGGGGCAGCGCGCAGGCGGAAATGCCACTCGGCAGCAGCCTGCAGCAGTGCCTCGGGGAGGGCATCATCAAGAGGGGGCATGGTCATGGCTGGCATAGGCGGTTTTCGGACGCGTGTTCCTCAAGAACTAAGACGAAGCATGGGGCGTTTCATCTCAGGGTTTCCGTCGCGGGCCCTGCAGGCGCCGCATGATTTCCACCAGCGCGGCCTGTGCCAGCCGATGCGCCGTCGCCGACGAAACGCCGAGCCTGGCGCCGATCTGTTGGAAACTGAGACCGCCGAATCGCTGCAACTCGAAAGCCTGGCGCATCGGCAATGGCAGGTCGGCCAGCACGGCGGCCACGATGCGCAGATCCTCGCGATGCTGCAGCTCTTCCTCGGGCGAGGACTGCACACGCGCCGGATCGCTCAACACCGCATGGCTGCTGTCGCGCCGCGTTTCGGCCGCTCCGCGGCGCATCCAGTCAAAGGCCAGATTGCGCACAATACGATAGAGATATGGCAGCGGCTTTTCCGCTATCGGCGCGGCGCTGTCCGGATCGCGGGGCACGAAGCGGAAATAGGCTTCCTGGACGATATCCTCGGCCTGGGCCCGGCTGCCGCCAGCCAATGGCGTGGCGTAATCCACCAGCGCCGACCGGTGGGTCAGGTAAAGCTTCAGCCTGTCGTGATCGTGTTGCAAACCGCCGCATCCGCCCGCATTAGATGCGAACGATTATCAAAATACGCCGGGGATTGCTACTGTCGTCCGTATAGAACCGGACAGCCGTCCGGCTGGGTCGTGAGCCTAGGCCGCCATGGCATCGTCGTTCCGCACCCGAGGCAGCCGGGGCAAATAGCCAACCGCGGCATCGATCGTCGCGGTGAAGCGCAGGCCCCGGAAGGCATAGGCGATCAGATCGACTTCGGCATCCTCGCCATCGTACCAGGGGCCGACGATGTGGATCGCATGCCGCTGCTGCGACAGTCCAACCTCCGCAATCATGCGCATGGTCAGCGTCAATGCCGAGGTCGTAGAGTGTCTCTCGTCGATCTGCTGATAGGGAATCATGAGATTGGTTTTCATGCGGCCCTCGAACGCCAGGAGCTGGTGTTCGAAACGCCGATCGGAGGTCACCTCGCCATAAGCATCGTCTTTCAGCCAGCAGGCCGTTTTGCCACGAAAACAGATGAGAGTCTCAACCAGCCGCGCCCGCAGCAGGACGGCATCCTGCAGACCAAACCGCTTCTCGGCGGCCTGCATCATGCGGCCGAGCCCCACCAGAACCAGCACGGACGATTGCAGTGGCATCACTCTCTTCTCCGCTTCGCAACCGGAAGCCAGCGGCTTCCGCAGGCAATCCCTGGGGACAATTCCAAGCGGGGAGATTAGGGGCCGGTGCGCGGGCGGGCGAATTATAAACCAATAATTTCAATAGATTACAGTTTTGTAATCGACCGGGCATATTCAAATATCAACCTGACGGTCAGGCTCCGCTGCTGGTACTGATTCACCGCCGCCAGATGAGATCAAAAGTAGAAATAAGGCGGGCAGAGATTGGAAATGCCAGAACGCCAGCACATCCTGATCGTGGATGACGATCCACGCATACGCGAGGTGGTCGGCAGCGCCATTGGCACTGTCGGGTATCGCTATACCGAAGTCGGCAGCGGCGAGGAAGCCCTGCGCGTGATCGGCAAAGAGAATGTCGATCTGGTCATTCTCGATCTGTCGATGCCGGGCATGAGTGGACTGACGGCACTGCAGGCCATGCGGCAGCAGGCCAAATTCCCCATCATCATTCTCTCGGGCCACGAAGATCGCGACCGCAAGATCGAGACCTTCGTTGCCGGCGCCGATGATTACATCATCAAGCCGTTCGATCCCGCCGAGCTGGCCGCGCGCGTCTTCGCAGCCTTGAGGCGCAGCACGGCCACGCACAAGCCGCAGCATAACGAGGATTTCTACTTCGATCGCGCGCGCGCGCAGATCTGGCACATGGACAAGCCACTGCGGCTCTCGGCGATGGAGTTTCGCCTGCTCGGCATGCTGCTCGATCACGGCGGACAGACACTGCCCTTCGAGACCATCGTCAATGAGTTGTGGGGCCGGGACGACACCCAGACCCGCGCCGCCCTGCGCGTACTGATCTGGCGACTGCGAAAAAAGATCGAAGCGCAGCCCGACGACCCCAGCCGCCTGCTGACCGAAGAGACCGGCTATCGGATGCGATTGGAAAACGCTCAGACCTCCACCGAAGAGGCCGCATCCTAACGCATTGATTTTACTGGACCCGTCCCTTGTGGATAATGTTCATTTGACGACACAAAATGTTCATGTGATGGTCATTTGAACGAAATAAGCGGCTGGCAATGTTCAAATGAACATGACGAGCCGCACGGGACAGGAAACACCAATGGGCGCCGGATTACCGGCCGACGACCGCGCGCGGGCGATCATCGATCTCGTGCGTGGCCAGGGCTACCAGACCATCGAGGCGCTGGCGGCCCAGTTCGGCAAGACCACCCAGACCATCCGCCGCGATGTGAACCTGCTGTGCGATCGCGGGCTGCTGCGCCGCAAGCATGGCGGTGTCGAACTGCCGCCCGAAGACGAGAATCTCGCCTATCCCGCGCGCCAGGTGCTGAACATCGAGGCCAAGCGCCGCATCGCCGAACTGGTGGCGCGCAACGTGCCTGACAATGCGACGCTGTTCTTCGGCATCGGCACCACGCCCGAGCAATGCGCGCTGGCGCTGAGCGATCATCCGGGCCTGCGGGTGATGACCAACAACCTGAATGTGGCGATGGCGCTGACGCGCAATCCCTCCTGCGAGATCACCATTGCCGGCGGGCGCCTGCGCAACCTGGACCGTGATGTCGTCGCCGCCGAAGCGCGGGATTTCTTCAGCCGCTTCTCCGTCGATATCGGCATCTATGGCGTCGGCGCCGTCGCCGAGGACGGCACGCTGCTGGATTTCGGTCTCGACGAGGTCGAGATGCGCCGCAGCCTGGCACAGCACTGCCGCCAGCGTTTCCTGGTGCTCGACCATTCCAAATTCGGCCGCGACGCCACCGTGCGCGGCGGCCATATCACCGAGGCCACGGCTGTCTTCACCGACAGGCCGGTGCCTCCCGCCATTGCCGGACAGTTGAAAGAAGCCGGCATCCGTCTCGTCGTCTGGTCTGACGACGCCACCCACACTGCATCATCCAACGGGAGAGGCTGACCATGTTTAAACGTATCCTACTGGCGACTGCGCTGGGCATCGCCGCACTCGGCAGCATTGCCGACGCATCGGCGCAGCAGCGCGCGATCTGCTACAACTGCCCGCCGGAATGGGCCGACTGGGGTTCGCAGCTGAAGGCGATCCAGTCCAAGCTCGGCATCACCGTGCCGGCGGATAACAAGAATTCCGGCCAGGCCATCGCGGCGCTGATCGCCGAGAAGGCCAACCCGGTCGCCGATGTCACCTATCTGGGCGGCATCGCCGCCGATCCGGCCAAGGATGCCGGCGTGCTGACGCCCTACAAGCCGAAGAACTGGGATAAGATCCCCGCCGACCTGAAGGATGCCGATGGCAACTGGTTCACCATCCATTCAGGCACGCTCGGCTTCTTCGTCAACAAGCAGGCGCTGGGCAACAAGCCGGTGCCGCAGAGCTGGGCCGACCTGCTGAAGCCCGATTACAAGGGCCTGGTCGGCTATCTCGATCCCACCTCGGCGGCCGTCGGCCAGCTGGGCGTGATGGCGGTCAATCTCGCCATGGGCGGCACTTACGAGAATCTCGATCCGGCGATCAAATATTTCAAGGATCTGGCCAAGAACCAGCCGATCGTGCCGAAGCAGACCAGCTATGCCCGCGTGATCTCGGGTGAGATTCCGATCCTGCTGGATTACGACTTCAACGCCTATCGCGGCCAGTATACCGACAAGGCGCCGGTGCAGTTCGTGATCCCCAAGGAAGGCAGCGTGGTCTTCCCCTATGTGATGGGCCTGGTCAACAAGGGGCCGAATGCCGAGAGCGGCAAGAAGGTGCTGGATTTCGTGCTGTCGGATGAAAGCCAGGCGATGTGGGGCAATGCCTATCTGCGCCCGGTCTTCGCCCAGCATCTGTCGGCCGAAGCCAAGGCAAAGTTCCTGCCCGATGCCGATTATGCCCGCGCCAAGCCGATCGACCTGAAGAAGCTGGCCGCCGCGCAGGCCAAGATCGTCGAGCGCTACAAGAACGAAGTGAACTGAGACAAGAAACGTCTGGCGGAGCGGCATCAGGCTGCTCCGCCATTTTTTACCGCGGGGAAACGGCACGCAACCATGCGCCGGGAAACACAACGACTGATTCTGCTGCTGCTGCCGGCCGGGATTTTCTTCGCCGGCTTTTTCCTCATTCCGATGGCCGAGCTGTTCGTCATCGGCGGCAGCGGCAAGACCGGCTGGAGCGCCTATGCCGCGATCCTGACCGACAAGAACTATTTCAACAGCCTGCTCGCCACTCTGGGCGTCGCCTCGGCCACCACGGTGGTGACGCTGATCATCAGCGGCATTTCCGGCGTGTTCCTGCAGCGCCATAAATTTCCCGGCAATGCCGCGCTGGTGGCGATGCTGACCTTTCCGCTCGCCTTTCCTGGTGTCGTCATCGGCTTCATGGTCATCATGCTAGCCGGCCGCCAGGGCCTGATCGGCCAGATCACCGAGTTCGTCAGCGGCGACAAGGTGGTGTTCGCCTATTCGATGGCCGGACTGTTCATGGGCTATGTCTATTTCTCGGTGCCGCGCACTATCCTTACCGTGATGGCGGCGGCCGAAAAGCTCGACCCCAAGCTGGAAGAGGCGGCGCGCTCGCTGGGTGCCTCGCCGCTGCGCGTGGTGCGCGATGTGATCATCCCGGGGCTGAAGCCCGCCTTCATCTCGGCCGGGGCGATCTGCTTCGCCACTGCCGTCGGCGCTTTCGGCACGGCGTTCACGCTGGCCACCCGCATCAACGTGCTGCCGATGGTGATCTACACCGAGTTCACGCTGTCGGCGAACATCGCCATGGCGGCTGCGCTCAGCTTCGTGCTCGGCGCCGTCACCTGGGTGGTGCTGGCGATTGCGCGCACGGCGGCGGGTTCCACCGTCGCGGCAGCCGGCTGAGGAGCGCGCCATGAAAAACAAATGGCTCTTCACCCTGCAGCTCGGCTTCACCTTGCTGGTCTGCGCCTTCCTGATCGTGCCGGTGATCCTCTCCATCCTGGCGGGCCTGACGGTGAACTATCTCGTCGGCATCGAAAGCGGACTCACCTTGCGCTGGGTCTATGCCGTGTGGGACGGCTATCGCGACACCATCTTCCTCTCCATCGGCCTGTCGCTGGCCTGCCTGGTGGTGACGCTGATCATCGGCATCCCCACCGCCTATGTTCTGGCCAAGCGCCAGAGCGGCCTGACGCGCGCCATCGAGGAGCTGCTGGTGATGCCAGTGGCCGTGCCGGGCCTGGCCACCGCGCTGGCGCTGATCGTCACCTATGGCAGCCTGTCGGGCTTCCGCACCAGCTGGGCCTTCATCCTGGTGGGCCATGTGTTGTTCACCCTGCCTTTCATGGTGCGCAGCGTGCTGGCCGTGCTGATGGCAATCGATTTGAAGACACTGGAAGAGGGTGCCGCCTCGCTGGGCGCCGGCTTCATCGACCGCTTCCGCGATATCGTGCTGCCCAACTGTCGCACCGGGATTCTCGCCGGTTCGCTGATGGTGGTGACGCTGTCGATGGGCGAGTTCAACATGACCTGGCTGCTGCACACGCCGTTCAACAAGACGCTGCCGGTGGGTCTTGCCGATGCCTATGCCTCACTGCGGCTGGAGATCGGCAGCGCCTATACGCTGGTCTTCTTCCTGATGATCGTGCCGCTGCTGCTGGCCCTGCAGGCCTTCGCGCAGCCACGCCAGACCAAATTCGTTGCCGAGGACGACCACCATGACTGACAAGAACAAGCCGCTGTCGATTGCGCTGGAGAACTGCGCCAAGACCTTTGCCGATGGCACCCGGGCGCTGGAGCCGCTCAATCTCTCGATCAATGCCGGCGAGACCATCGTCTTCCTCGGCCCCTCGGGCTGCGGCAAGACCACGACGCTGCGGATCATCGCCGGCCTGGAAGAGCCCGATGCCGGCGGCCGCGTGCTGTTCGATGGTGAGGACATCACGTCGTTGCCGATCGAGAAGCGCAATGTCGGCATGGTGTTCCAGTCCTACGCGCTGTTCCCCAATATGAGCGTGGCGGAAAATATCGGCTACGGCCTGAAGATCCGCGGCGAATCATCCGCCGATCTGCGCACCCGCGTCGGCGAGATGCTTGGCATGATGCGGATCGAGAAACTGGCCGACCGCCGCATCGACCAGCTGTCGGGCGGCCAGCGCCAGCGCGTGGCCCTGGCGCGCGCGCTCGCCGTACGGCCGCGCGCCCTGCTGCTGGACGAACCGCTGACCGCGCTGGATGCCAAGCTGCGCGACACCCTGCGGCTGGAAATCGACACCCTGCTGCGCCGGCTGAACATCACCGCCATCTATGTGACCCATGACCAGGCCGAGGCGATGGCGCTGGGCGACCGCATCGTGGTGATGGAACATGGCCGCGTGGCGCAGATCGGCAATCCGCGCGACATCTACCAGAAGCCGGCGACGCGCTTCGTCGCCGAGTTCATCGGCACCATGAACCGCCTGAACGGCGCCGTGCGCAACGGCGTGTTCACCTGCCGCGCCGGCGACATGCCCTGGGCCACCGCACCCGCCGATGTCAGCGAGGTGCTGTTCCGCCCCGAGGATATCCATGTTACGGACTCGGCCGAGGCCAGCAGCCTGCGCGGCACCGTGGCCGCCGCCTTCTATCTGGGCGACCGCACCCGGCTGTTCGTCGAGGTGGGCGAGACCCAGCCGCTGGTGGTGGAAAGCACGGCACGGCGCGACTTTGCCCATGGTGAAACCGTCGGGCTGCAGATCGATCCGCGCGGCCTGCTGGTGTTGTAAGCGTAAGGAGTGCCCCCATGCTGATTGCCCAGATCACCGATACCCATATCAAGCTGCCCGGCAAGCTGGCCTATCAGAAGGTCGATACAGCAACGATGCTGGCGCGCTGTGTGGCGGAAATCCAGAACCTCAAGCAGCAGCCCGACCTGATCCTGCTGACCGGCGATCTGGTCGATCTCGGCCGGCCGGAGGAATACGATCACCTGAAATCGATTCTGGCGCCGTTGAAACAGCGCATCATCGCCATTCCCGGCAACCATGATGAGCGCGATGCGATGCGCGATGCCTTCGCCCATGGCGGCTATCTGCCGACAGACCGCGGCAGCTTCCTGCAGTTTGCCATTGATGACGACTATCCGCTGCGCATCATCGGGCTCGACACCCTGATCCCCGGCCAGGGCGGCGGCGAATTGTGCGACACCCGCCTGCGCTGGCTGGATGCCGCGCTGGCGCAGCGTCCCGACACGCCGACGCTGGTGATGATGCACCACCCGCCGTTCACCACCGGCATCGGCCATATGGACAAGATCGGCCTGAAGGGTGCTGCCGGCTTTGAAGCCATCGTCGCCGGCCATCCGCAGATCCGGCTGATCCTGTGCGGCCACCTGCATCGCACCATCCGCGCCGATATCGGTGGCCGCACGGCACTGACCTGCCCGAGTCCGGCGCATCAGGTGGCGCTGGATATCGACGCCGAAGCCCCCAGCCGCTTCACCATGGAACCACCGGGCTTCATGCTGCACTGGTGGAACGATGGCCGGCTGGTGAGCCACACCGCCTGTATCGGCGATTACGACGGCCCGCATCCCTTCCATGGGCCGGATGGCAAGCTGATCGACTGAAATCAGCTGTCGCGGCGGCCCTTCCAGAAGGGCTTGATCACCGCATAACTGTCCCAGGCCTCACCCAGCTGCGCGAGCTGCAGCTGCTGGCGCCCGGCGAACCAGGCGGCAATCGCCGCCGGCGCCGGATCCCTGGCGGCATCGGGCAGCAGATCCTGCACCAGCCGCGCCCCCACATCGGCATCGTTCAGCATGCCGAGGCAATCCTGCAAGTGCGCCAGGGCAGCGATGAAGCGGCGCGATCCCTTGCGGTGCGGGAACAGCAGCCGGAAGAATTCCGCGGCATAGCGCAGCTTCTTGGCGCGGATACGCAGGTCATGCAGGGCGGCGATATCCAGCTCGGCATGCTGGCTGCCCAGCGCCTTGAGTTTCTTGCGGCGGCGGCGCAGCACGGCGGCGGCAAAGCCGGCGGCCGGTGCGGCAGCCATATCAGCATCCTTCACCGCCGTGGCCTCGCCGCGTTCGACGGCGCTGAGGAAACTCTCCAGCCCGAGCCGCAGCACGGCAACCCGTGGCGCCTGCAGGGCAGAGTCGAGCGCGACCTGCGCCGAAGCGCGGCGGTCTTCCAGGATGGTGGAGAGATGCTGCAGCCTTTTCGGCGCGTCGGGCAGGCGACGCAGCGGATTGAGCGTCTCGGTGAGAAACACATCAAGGTCGCGCTTGCGGCCGAGCGGGGCGCCAAGCCAGCGCAGGTCTTCCAGCAGCGGCTGCAGCGCATCGTCCTGCAGCAGCGGTGAGAACAATCCGATGGCCGAGCGCAGGCGGCGCAGGGCGACGCGCATCTGGTGCACGCCTTCCAGGTCGCGATCGCGCAGCACCGGCAGCAGATTGGCATCGAACTGCGCCAGGCAATGGCGGCCGATGGCGGCAAACACCGCTGCCGCACTGGCATCGTCGGGCAGATCGAAATCGATCGCGGCGGCACGCACCGCCGGCGGTTCGATCAGGTCAAGGCTGCTGGCCGCCTGCACCATCGGTGCAACACCGCCCCAGCGCAGCGGCAGGTCACGCAGCAGCTCCGCCGCCATGGCATCGACCGTCAGCGCTGCCTCGGGCGCGGCCTGCAGGGTGAGGGCTTCATAGGCCGCGCTCTGTTTGGCGGGGGTTTTCAGCTGCACCTTGTAGCTTTGCAGCATGACCGCCTGGCCGTCGCGGGTGAGCGTGTGCATCTGGCCACTCAGCGTGCCCTCTGCCAGCACCGCGAGATCGTCGACGGCATCCAGCGACGGCGCCGGCTTCAGCGCCAGGCCGGCGACCGGCAACGTCACGATGCGGCGACCATGGCCATCGTCGATGGCGAGACAGAGCCAGCCGGCAGAGGCAAAGCCGCGATCAACGGTGTCGAGCAGAGCAAGCGAGGATTTCAGCAGGCGCCCGCGTTTGCCGGCCAGCAGGGCATGGCGGCGCACAAGCGTCAGCCCGCCCGGGGCCAGGCCGAAACGCAACAGCGCGGGCGGTTCGCTCATGGCGGCGGACTCTATCGGAGCCTTTGGAAAAAAGTCAAACAGGACAGGCGTTTACGATTGTTACAGTTCTGCGAAACCAGCATCCGCCGGATGCATTTGGAATCGCCCTAATTCTGCCGCTTTCTCAGACCAGAGTGTCCCCACTTGCAGGTCACTATATTCGTGACCTGTGCAGGGCCGTCCGGTACCCGCCATCCCCCCGGCATCGCCGGGCGGCCCTCCCCCTTCCCAGCAATACTCAAATCTCGCCCAGCATCTTCTTCAATGCTTCGGCCAGCGCCGCCTTGCGCACCGGCTTGGGCAGGATTTCCGAGATGCCGAAATAGCGTGTGTGGCGCAACTCGTCCTCGCCCGCCGAACCCGACATGAACAGGATCGGCATGCCGGGCTTCTTGGCCAGCACGCGGTCGGCCAGCTCGATGCCGCCCATGCCGCCAGGCATCTGGATATCGGTGAGCAGCAGGTCGATCGGCAGACCGCGCCGCATTTCCTGCAACGCATCGGCCGCGGTTGCCGCCGGCAGCACGGCAAAGCCCAGGCTGCCGAGCAGCGCCGTCATGGTGGCACGCACATCGGCATTGTCATCGACGCAGAGGATCAGGCGGCGGCCGGGTTCGTTTTCGGGCCGGCGCGCCGACAGGCGGTCGCCTTCGAGCGCCGGGAAATACAGGCGGAATTCGGTGCCGGCGCCGGGCATGCTGTCGAGTTCGATAAAGCCGCCGGACTGCACGACGAAACCATAGACCATGCTCAGCCCCAGGCCGCTGCCCTTGCCCACCTCCTTGGTGGTGTAGAAGGGTTCGAAGACGCGGGCGGCAATATCGGGCGACATGCCGCAGCCGGTGTCGCGCAAACCGATCATCACATAGGTGCCGACGGGGGCAACGCGCGTAGGCATCACGCGCGGTTCCGACAGATGTGTAATGGCGGTGCGGATGGTGAGCTGTCCGGCGCCGTTCATGGCATCGCGGGCATTCAGCGCGATGTTGAGCAGGGCATTTTCCAGCTGGTTGGGATCTGCCTCCACCATATAGACATCGAGTTCCAGCGCCGGCTGTACCGAGATGCTGTCGCCCAGCGTGCGGCGCAGCACATCCAGCATGCCGAGAAGCAGCTCGTTGATGTCCAGCCGTGATGGCTTCAGCTTCTGCTGCCGGCCGAAGGCGAGCAGGCGGCGGGTGAGATCGGCGCCACGCGTGGCATTGCGCAGCGCCTGTTCGATCAGCCGGTGGTTTTCCTTGTCCGTGGTGCGGTCGGTCAGCAATTCCAGATTGCCGACGATCACGGCCAGCAGGTTGTTGAAATCATGGGCGATGCCGCCGGTCAGCTGGCCAAGCGCTTCCATCTTCTGCGCCTGGCGCAGCTGGTCGCGCAGCTCCTCGGCCTGGCGCCGTTCGCTCATGTCGCGCGTGATATTGACGAAGCCGGTCAGTTCGCCGCTGGTATCGCGCAGGGCGCTGATCACCACGCTGGCCCAGAATTTGCTGCCATCCTTGCGCACGCGCCATTCCTCGTTGGCATAGCGGCCCTTCTCGGCGGCGATCAGCAGCGCATTGAGCGGCACCTGCCCGACCCGCTCGGCATCGACGTAATACATGTCGCGGGTCTTGCCGATGGCTTCCTCGGGCGTGTACCCGGTCAGGTTCTGCGCCCCGGTATTCCATGACAGCACGACACCATCGGCATCCATCAGGAAAATCGCATAGTCGGTGATCGCATCGACCAGCAGACGGAAGCGCGCCTCGCTTTCGCGGCGCGCCTGTTCGCTGCGCTTGTAATTGCTCAAGTCATGGATGACGCCGACAAACATGCGCGCGCCAGTCCCGGTCTGCGACTCACCCACCGCCAGTTCAAACGGAAACACCGTGCCGTCCTTGCGGCGCCCCCGCACTTCGCGGCCGATGCCGATGATCTTCTTCTCGCCGGTGCTGAGATAGTTGTGCAGATAGCCGTCATGCGCCGAATGATCCGGCTCGGGCATCAGCATCGACACGTTGCGGCCCAGCACCTCTTCGGGTGCGTAGCCGAACAGGCGCTCGCAGGCGGCATTGAACAGGGCGATGCGGCCATCGGCCGCGATCACGATCAGGCCATCGATGGCTGTATCGACAACCGCCTTCAGCAGATCATCGTTCATGCTGTGTTACCCGATTGGCAGAAAACCGGCGAAAAAGCACAATCTCAAATATATAGCGATTCCCGCATATTCTCGGGTAAAATGGTGGTGTCGTCTCGCTTATATCGTGGAAAATGCCGTTTTTGGCGCCACCATGGCCGGAGCACGCGCATGGCTCATATCCTGGTAATCGACGATAACGCGGAATTCCGGGAAATTTTGCGCTCGCATCTGGAGGCCAACGGCCATCAGGTGGCGCTGGCCGGGAATGGCGACCAGGGCCTGGCTGTGCTGGACCGGGGTGGCATCGATATCGTGCTGACCGATATCCTGATGCCCCAGCGCGATGGCATTGAGGTTTTGCGGGCGGCCAAGCAGCACTGGCCCGGCCTGCCGGTGATCGCGATTTCCGGTGGTGGCTGGATCGACGCCGGCGATCTGCTGGGCATGGCCGAGCGGCTGGGTGCCGATCTGGTGCTGCAGAAGCCGGTGCGGCGCGATGACCTGATTTCTGCCGTTGATGCCGCCCTGCGCGAAAACCTGCGCAAGTCCGGCTGACGCCTACAGGTAGCGCTGCAGTACCACGGCCAGCAGCCACAGCGCCGTGACACCCAGCACGCTGAGAGTCAGCAGGATGCCGATCATGCGGCCGAAGGTGAGCCGTGGGCTGCTGAGATACCCCCAGGCATGCAGCACACGACCGACGAACAGGCCGGCGCCCAGCAGATGCAGCGCCCAGGCCGGCTGCCGCGACATCTCCAGCATGAACAGCAGCAGCAGGGTCAGCGGCACATATTCGATGAAATTGGCCTGCACGCGCATCGCCCGCGCCAGATCGTCATGGCCGCCATCGCCGGTATTGACCCCATAGCGCTGGCGCAGGCGGATCACCACCAGTCCCAGGATGAGCAGCAACAGGCCGCAAAGCGCGGCATAAAGCGGTGTGATGGCAAAGGGCGGCAGCATGTGAAACTTTCTGCGGTTTACTCAGCAGCCTTAACGTGCTGCTGGCGAATCAGTTTCACGATTTCCGCGGCTGCCTGCGGAATATTCGTGCCCGGGCCGTAGATGCCGGCCACACCCGCCTTGCGCAGGAAGTCGTAGTCCTGCGGCGGGATCACGCCGCCGGTGATGACCAGGATGTCGCCCGCCCCCTGCTTGCGCAGGGCCTCGATCAATTGCGGCACCAGCGTCTTGTGGCCGGCGGCCTGCGACGAGATGCCGACCACATGGACGTCATTCTCGATGGCGTCTTTCGCCGCCTCTTCCGGCGTCTGGAACAGCGGGCCGACATCGACATCGAAGCCGAGATCGGCGAAAGCCGTCGCGATCACCTTGGCGCCGCGGTCATGGCCATCCTGGCCGAGCTTGACGACCAGCATGCGCGGGCGGCGGCCCTCTTCGGCGGCAAAGGCCTCGATATCCTGCTGGATCTTCATGAAGCCCTCGTCATTGGCATAGGCGGCGCCATAGACACCGGCAATCGAGCGCACGGTGGCCTGGTGGCGGGTGAAGACGCGCTCCATCGCATCGGACATCTCGCCGACGGTGACCCGCGCCCGCGCCGCCTCGACGCAGAGTTCGAGCAGGTTGGTCGTGCCGGCGGCGCCGGCTTCCAATGCTTTGATCGCCGCTTCGGCGCGCGCCTTGTCGCGCGTGTTGCGGATGGTGTTGAGCCGCGCCACCTGGCTGTCGCGCACGCGGGTGTTGTCGACCTCCAGCGTGTCGGGCACATCATTCTGCGTGGTGCGGTATTTGTTGACGCCGACGATGACATCCTCGCCGCGATCGACGCGGGCCTGGCGGCGCGCCGCCGCCTCCTCGATCTTCAGCTTGGGCATGCCGGATTCGACCGCCTTGGTCATGCCGCCCATGCTTTCGACTTCCTCGATCAGCGCCCAGGCATGGGTGGCGAGCGCATGGGTCAGCGCCTCGACGTAATAGGAGCCGGCGAGCGGATCGACCACCTTGGTGACGTAGGTCTCGTCCTGGATGATCAGCTGGGTGTTGCGCGCGATGCGGGCGGAGAATTCGGTCGGCAGCGCGATGGCTTCATCGAGCGCATTGGTGTGCAGCGACTGGGTGCCGCCGAGCACGGCCGCCATGGCTTCAATCGCGGTGCGCACCACGTTGTTATAGGGGTCCTGCTCGGTGAGCGAGACGCCGGACGTCTGGCAGTGCGTGCGCAGCATCAGCGAGCCGGCCTTTTTCGGCTTGAACTCCTGCATGATGCGCGTCCACAAGAGGCGCGCAGCGCGCAGCTTGGCGATCTCCATGAAGAAGTTCATGCCGATGGCGAAGAAGAAGGACAGCCGCCCGGCAAAGGCATCGACATCCAGCCCGCTGGCAATGGCGGTGCGCACATATTCCTTGCCATCGGCCAGCGTGAAGGCCAGCTCCTGCACGGCGGTGGCGCCGGCTTCCTGCATGTGATAGCCGGAAATCGAGATCGAATTGAACTTCGGCATCTTCGTCGCCGTGAAGCCGATGATATCCGCGATAATCCGCATGCTGGGCGCGGGCGGATAGATATAGGTGTTGCGCACCATGAACTCTTTCAGAATGTCGTTCTGAATGGTGCCCGAGAGCTGCTCAGGTTTGACGCCCTGTTCCTCGCCGGCGACGATATAGCAGGCCAGCACCGGCAGCACGGCGCCGTTCATGGTCATCGACACGCTCATCTTGTCCAACGGAATCCCGTCGAACAGGATTTTCATGTCCTCGACAGAGTCGATCGCCACGCCGGCCTTGCCGACATCGCCGACCACGCGCGGATGATCGCTGTCATAGCCGCGATGGGTGGCGAGATCGAAGGCGACGGAAACGCCCTGCTGGCCGGCGGCGAGATTCTTGCGATAGAAGGCGTTGGATTCTTCCGCCGTGGAGAAGCCGGCATATTGCCGGATGGTCCAGGGCCGGTTGGTGTACATGGTGCCGCGCACGCCGCGCGTGAACGGCGCGAGGCCCGGCAGGCTGTCGAGGCCTTCGAGGCCTTCGAGATCGGCGGCGGTATAGAGCGGCTTGACCGGGATGCCCTCGGGCGTGGTCCAGACCAGATCGGCCAGCGGCTTCTCGCCCAGTTCCTTCTGCGCGAGTTTCGCCCAGGCTTCGGGGAAGGGGATCTCTTTGCCGGTCATCTCTTACGTCCACCCGTTTACGCTTGTTGCCGCAAACTCATGCTGCGGTGCAAAAGCCAGTATGCCGGGCTTTGAGGGACTGTCAAATTCAGGCCGGCCTATAGATCAATCATACCCCTGCCAGCCGGAGCGGAAGGGGCAAAATCGCTGAACCGGGCCTCCGAACGGCGTATCTGAGCCTTCATCCCGCTTATCCGGGGCTTATTCCGGCTTATTCGACCCTTATTTCCTCTTATGCGATGCTAATTCCGTCTTATTCCGCTTCGCAGGGTCGTTAAGTGATTGAAATCGCTTGAACAGACTGAAAGCTGCGACAGTCGCAACTGGCACTGGAACATTATAGCAACATGCGCACAGGAAATCCACAAGTTCTAGACTGGCTCATCGCGTGGGCGGGGCATGAGACTGCATGCTCAGAGTGAGACGCGCACTATTCCGATTGCTACGATCACGCCAGCAAGAATGAATGCCCCCCGCCTGATCTGATCCGGCCGCTGTTGGGGCCCGAATTTCTTGACCACCATCGGATATAACCAAAGTACAAGCGCGGCGCCGAGCAGGCTGCTAAGGACCACACTTACATTGTTCATGCCGACCTCGTCTCTCATCATTTCAATCTGCATTTCGTCGCCGCCACATACCATCGGAAATGCCAATCTGACGGGGCTCAGCTCAAGACTCTCCGACGACGCGCCGCGTCAATATATCGCTGTGCACCACTGATCCCAACAGCAACTCCATCCCCGGATCGCCCTTACGCATCGCGCATCCTTCCGGCAGGCGCGCATACGGTATCATGCGTGCCGTTGCAGACGTGCTTGTGGCGGCGCCGCTGGAATGCTGTGATGCATGACCGCGCGCAGGCGCATCACGGGGAATGGCATGATGGATCAGTATACGCAGGCCGCGCTGAACGGCTCGCTGGTATCGCCAAACTGGAATAACAGCGCCGGCGGCATCCGCCTCTCGCTCGACAACAAGCTTCCGGTGCCGCTGTATCTCTATGGTGTGACCACGACGGGCACGCAGAGCGTGAACCTGAGCCTCGATGGCAGCGGCGAGCCGCTGCTGTTTCCGGCCGGGGAGTCGACGCCGTTCATCATGTATAACAATTCCTTCTTCATCGTGCGCACCGCGTTTTCCGGTGCTTTCGTTACCCTGCTGTACAATCAGAAGGGCTGGTCGACCGCGACAGTGACCATCGATGCCAGCCTGCTGCTGCCGCCGAACCAGATCGGCCTGTATCCCGAGCCCAATCCCGTCATGCCGATCCCGCCGGATTCGCCGCGCGTTCTGGTCGGCGTCGGCACCACCCCGACGACACCGCCGAATGTGATCGTGCGTGAGCAGTTCTGGCAGCGCGCCGGCGATTCCTACCTGCTGGCGCCGGGCACCAAGCGCACCGTCTCCACCACACTGATTTCCGGCATGCAGAATACCTCTTCGGAACAGGATGCGGTTTCGAAAAGCCTGGGCCTGAGCGGCTCCTTCGGCTGGGGGCCGGTATCTGCCAGCCTGTCGGCTAACCTGAGCTCAAGTTCGACCAGCTTCCAGCAGGTTTCGGTCTCCACCGAATCGACCCAGTATGAATCGCTGGAACTGAACAACACGACCAAGCACACGCAGATGTTCCTGCGCTGGCAGCTCACCGACGTGATCACCGTATTCCAGACCTATACGCCGTCGCAGAGCATGACAGAGGCAGCGCCGGTCACCGGTTTCCCGCCGCCGGCCAACGGCCCCGGCGGCATGATGCCGGTGACTAGCATCACGCAGGTGCAGAGCCCGATCATGATCAGCCGGGATTATAAGCCCGGCAGCCTGCCCGCGCCGCCGCCGCCGCCGCCGCCGCCGACCACCAGCATCAACATGGGCAGCGAGACATACACCGCCTCCGGCCTGGGCGCCGCCGCGCTTGCGAAGCGGCCGAAACCGCGCGCACGGCGTCAGGTGTAAAGCGGCACCATATCCACACCGCTGACATTGCTGCTGCCCGTGGGGTAACGCTGCGCGAACAGCGTCCACCTGCCGTCGCGCCGCAGGAAAATGATGTTGGCCCGCTGGTCGCCGGTATCCTTGCCGCCATAGACCCGGGTCGGACGCGCGAGATCCCCGGCAAAGCAGGCATTGCGCAATTCAAGAATGTTCTGCAGCTTGACGCTGTCCTTGCGGCCGATGGGCGGTGTGTTGGCCAGGCCATCGGGCTGAATATGGATCACCTTCGCATCGGTGAGGCCGTTGCCTGATGGCCGATAGCAGATCGAACAGCCCGATAGCTGCGCCGAGATGGCAATGGTGGGACCGCCGCCGCTGGGCAATGTCAGGCCGACCAGGGCATGCAGCGTATCCTTCACCGCGGTGTAGCGCGTGGTGGGGAGCACATAACCGGCGACCGGCCCGTATCGGAATGCGGCAGGCGCATTCAGGATCAGCGGATTCCCCACCTCGCCGATCGTCGGATAGGACTGGTGCAGACCGGCGCCTTCGACGACGACGATATCGGACTGCCCCATCACCGGGTTCAGGCCCATGCTGGCGACGAAAAAATTCGAACCGAGGAAGGCCTTCACTCCTGCCATGTTGCGCAGGTCGTCCTGCACCTGCATGAAGAGATCGAGCCCCTGCGGCATCGCCAAGCCTCCCGTGCTGCCGGCAGGCTGCGCCGGCCCGCGCATCGTTGCGTAAAAGCGTCGCAGGCGCGAGCGAAAATGCACGGGCGGCGCGGCGCGCATACGGCGGTATCGTCAGCTCTGCGGCGATGTCGCGGTGCCAGCGTCCAGGGCGACAGTGCGGTAGAGCCTTGCATGGCTTCCTATGCCAACAGCAGCTCCATCCCCGGATCGCCCTTCTGCATGGCGCGCTGGTAGGCCGGGCGCGCGGCCACGCGCTGCAGATAGCTGAGGATATTCGGATAGGGCGTGAGATCGTAGGGCGCATAGTGGCGCATGGTGGTGAGGGTGAACACCGGCATGATATCGGCGGCGGTGAAGTCCGCGCCCGCCAGCCAGGTGTTGTCTTTCAGCCGCGCATCCAGCATCGCCAGCATCATGCCGAAGCGCTTCACGCCGATCGAGGCGGCCGGGTGATCCGGTGCCGCGCCCAGCCGCTGGGTGACCAGCACGCGCATGATCGCCGGCTGGAAACTGCCGTTGGCGAAATGGAACCAGTAGAGATAATCGGCAAAGGCCGGATCATCGGCACCGGGCTTCAAGACGCCCTTGCCGTATTTCGCCAGGATATAGTCGACCACCGCGCCGGATTCGGCCAGCACCACGCCGCCATCGTCGATCACCGGCGCCAGCCCCATGGGATGCAGCGCGTTGTACTCGGGCGGCGCCTGCTTGGTGGGCAGGCGCTGGTAGAGCTTCAGGTCATAGGCAATGCCCAGTTCCTCGCAGAGCCAGACGATGCGTTCCGATTGCGAGACGCCGAGATGATGGACGGTGAGCATGCACACTCCGAAGCCGGATACGGGAGGCGCCAGTCTAGTCCATGCCGCATTGGTACCGCCATCGGCCATAGGCTGCCGCGCGAAAGCATGGCAGCATGATGGGCGCAACACAGCGCTGACCGGGACGCCATGGGCAAGACACCAGTAAAGAAGCCAGTAAGGAAGACTGTGAAGAAGACTGTGAAGAAGACTGTGAAGAAACCCGCGCCGGCGGCGACGGCCACCCGCCTGCGCGTGGTGCTGGCGCCCGGCGTGTTTCTCGGCCCCGGCAAGGCCGAGCTGCTGGAGGGCATCGCCGTCACCGGCTCGATCTCTGCCGCCGGGCGGCGCATGGGCATGAGCTACAAGCGCGCCTGGCAGCTGGTGGAAACCCTGAACGGCTATTTCAGGGCCCCGCTGGTGACGGCTGCCACCGGCGGCAAGGCCGGCGGCGGCGCGACGCTGACGCCGCTGGGGGTGCAGGTGCTGGCACGTTATCAGGCCATGATGGCCGCCACCGAGGCGGCCTGCGCGACAGAGATCGCGGCCTTGCGCAGGCTGCGCAGCCGGTAAGGCGTGGATCCCCGGGTCAAGCCCGGGGATGACGGTTTGGGAGTAACCAAGATCCCGGCCAGATCCACTATTGCTCCATGACTATACCGTCCGTTATAGTCACACGGACATAACGGTGGACGGATGCTGATCGACGACACAACCCTGCTGGCGCTGCTGATCTTCATGGCCGCCGCACTGTATTCCACCGTCGGGCATGCCGGGGCGTCGGGCTATATCGCCGCCATGGCCTTTGTCGGCGTCGCCGCTATCGAGATGAAACCGACCGCGCTGACGCTGAACATCCTGGTCGCCAGCATCGGCACCTACCGGCTGTGGCGCGCCGGGCTGATCAATCCGCGCGCCCTGCTGCCGCTGATCATCTTTTCGGTACCGATGGCCTTTGTCGGCGGCGCCGTGCAGTTGCCGGTCAGTGCCTATCGCATCGCGGTCGGCGTGGTGCTGCTGTTTGCCGGGTTCCGCCTGCTGGTCGATCCGCGCGAAAAAGCGGTGGCGGCGCGCGGCCATGGCGATGTGGCGATTCCGCTGCCGGCGGCGATGATCGCCGGTGCGGGCATCGGCCTGCTGTCGGGCCTCACCGGCACCGGCGGCGGTATCTTCCTTTCGCCGCTGCTGCTGCTGCTCGGCTGGGCCGGTGCGCGGCAGGCGGCCGGCATGGCGGCGCCGTTCATCCTGCTCAATTCGATCTCCGGCCTGGCCGGCAATATCGTTTCGCTGCAATCGCTGCCGGCCGAACTGCCGATCTATGCCGGTGCGGCGCTGGCCGGCGCCCTGCTGGGCACCCAGCTGGCGATCCGCTGGCTGCCGGTGCGGCTGCTGCAATATCTGCTCGGCGGCGTGCTGCTGATCGCGGCGGTGAAACTGATCCTGACCTGAGGCAGTTGAGGTAGCCGCGCCGCGCGCCGTATACTGACCGGCAAAACCGGAGCCTCCGTCCATGTCCGTCCGCTTCGATGCCAGCCTAGAAGGCTGGGTCGGGCCGTTTGCCCAGGCCCTGATCGACCAGACGGCGTTCCACCGCTGGGCCGGGCTGGAACTGCTCAGCCTGGCGTCGGGTCGCGCCGAGGTGGGCTTCACCGCCCAGGGCGAGATGCTGGTTTTCGGCAAATATGTGCATGGCGGCGTGCTGAACGGCCTGCTGGAACCGCCGGCGCTGCTCGCCCTGCTGGGCCAGATGCGCGAAGATGAAAGCGCCATGACCGTGGATGTGCATCTGCAGCATATCCGTTCGGTGCTGGCCGGCGAGCGCGTGACGATGACCGGCACGCTGCTCAAGCGTGGCCGCAGCGTCGCCTTCTGCGATGTGACGGCGCGGGTGGGCGACACGATCTGCACGACAGCACGCATAACCAAAACCATTCAGAGCAAGGCGAGTTGAAGCCGTGACCGAGATCAAGACGTCCGACAAAGGCCGCATCCTCTGCGTGCTGGGCCCGACCAACACCGGCAAGACGCATCTGGCGGTCGAACGCTTGCTGAGCCATCGCAGCGGCATTATCGGCCTGCCGCTGCGCCTGCTGGCGCGCGAAATCTACGACCGCGCCGTGGCGCTGAAGGGCGAGCGCAACGTGGCGCTGGTCACCGGCGAAGAAAAGATCGTGCCGCGCGGCGCCAACTGGTTCGTCTGCACCGTCGAGGCGATGCCGCTGGAGCGCAAATACGACTTCCTCGCCATTGATGAAGTGCAGCTGTGCAACGATGCCGAACGCGGCCATGTCTTCACCGAGCGGCTGCTGCATGCGCGCGGGCTGGAAGAAACCATGTTCCTGGGCGCCGATACCATGCGCGGCCTGATCCGCCGCCTGGTGCCGAATGCCGAATTCATCGCCCGGCCACGCCTGTCGCAGCTGACCTATGCCGGCGCCAAGAAACTGTCGCGACTGCCCAAGCGCTCCGCCGTGGTGGCCTTCTCGGCCAGCGATGTCTATGCCATCGCCGAACAGATCAAGCGCCAGCGCGGCGGCGCCGCCGTGGTGCTGGGCGCGCTGTCGCCCCGCGCCCGCAATGCCCAGGTGGCGCTGTTCCAGAACCGCGATGTAGATGTGATGGTGGCCACCGATGCCATCGGCATGGGGCTGAACCTGGATATCGAACACATGGCCTTTGCCGATCTGTCGAAATTCGACGGCATCGGCATGCGCCCGCTGATGCCATCGGAAGTCGGCCAGATCGCCGGCCGCGCCGGCCGGCATCTGCGCAACGGCACCTTCGGCACCACCGGCGACTGCCCGCCGCTGGATCCCGACCTGATCGAGCGCATCGAGAACCATCGCTTCGAGCCGGTGACGGCGGCGCGCTGGCGCAACTACGACCTGGATTTCCGCAGCGTGGAGGCCCTGGTGCGCACGCTGGACATGCCGCCGCCGCGCGACGGCCTGACGCGCGGCCGCGATGCCGACGACCTGCTGAGCCTGCAGGCGCTGCGCGAGGATGCGGCGGTGAAGGAGCGTGCGACGAGCAAGGACCGCGTCGAGCTGCTGTGGCAGGTCTGCGCGATTCCCGATTTCGCCAAGGACCTGCATGACAGCCATGCGCGGCTCTTGAGCCAGCTCTATGTGAATCTGTGCGACCGCAACGGCAAACTGCCGGGTGACTGGGTGGCCGGCCAGCTGCGCAACATCGACCGCACCGATGGCGATATCGATACGCTGTCGCAGCGTCTGGCGCATGTGCGCACCTGGACCACCGTGGCCAATCGCGGCATATCGGCCGACGGCGGCTGGCTGGACGATGCGCAGGGCTGGCAGGAGAAGACGCGGGCCATCGAGGACCGCCTGTCGGATGCGCTGCATGAAAAGCTGACCGAGCGCTTTGTCGACCGCCGCACCTCGGTGCTGAGCCGCGGCCTGGCCGAAGACATCGCCAGCCTGGATGTGAAGCTGGGCGAGGACGACGCGCTGACCGTGGAAGGCGAGATCATCGGCCATCTGCGCGGCCTGCGCTTCCGCCCGGCCGGCCATGACAGCGTGGAGCAGCGCCGCATCCTGCGCTCGGCCGCCCTTCGCGTGCTGGGGCCGGCGCTGCAGGAGCGCGCCGCCGCGCTGCTCGAGCTGCCCGATGCCGCCTTTGCGCTGTCGCCCGAAGGCGGCCTGATGCATGTGACGCCGGAAAAGGACAGCGTGATGCTGGCCGTGCTGGCCAAGGGTACCGAGCGGCTGGAACCCAAGCTCACCCTGCTGGCCGACGACCTGCTGCCGGCGGACACCCGCAAGGCGGTGGAGGCCAAGCTGGGCGGCTGGCTGCAGCGCCATCTGCGCCAGCATCTGGGCGATCTCTATCGCCTGCGCGATGCCGAGCTGAAGGGCGCGGCGCGCGGCGTCGCCTTCCAGCTCGCCATGGATCTCGGCGCGCTGAAGCGCGATGACGTGTCGGACCTGGTGCGCAACATGGGCCAGGCCGAGCGGCATCCGCTGCGCAAGATGGGGGTCAGCTTCGGCGAGACCCATATCCTGGTGCCGAAACTGCTGAAGCCGAAACCGACGCAGCTGAAGACGCTGCTCTGGGCGGTGTATGAGGGCAAGGAGCCGGCGGCGCCGCCGACGCCGGGCCTGACCTCGGTGCCGCTGCTGGAATGGCGCGACGATGCCTGGTGGCTGGCGGCGGGCTTCCTGCGCGCCGGGCGGCAGGCCTATCGCCTGGATGTGGTGCAGCGCATCGCCGAGGGCGCGCGCCAGGCCGAACTGGCGGCGCGTCACGGACCCAAGAAAGACGCGCGGCCCAGGCCTGAAGCGCCGGCGGCCGAAACGCCGCCGACCGAAGAGATCAGTGCCGAAGCGATTGCCGTCGACCCTGTCGAGCCGGTTGGCGAGGTCATCGAGCAGCCGGTGGAAGCGGCAGTGGAAGCCCCGCTGCCGGCCCTGGCTGTGGATGCAGCACCCGTGGATACAGCACCCGTGGATGCCGCGCCTGTCGAAGCACCGAAAGCGAAGAAGCGTCTGGGCCCGCCGGGCAGCTTCGTCGCCGATACCGCCTGGATGAACCTGGCCGGCTGCGGCGCCGACGAGCTGCAGCGCCTGCTCTGGGCGCTCGGCTACAAGACTATCATGGTGCGCGACCCGGAAACCAAAACCGATGTGCCGGTTTACCTGCGTTCGCACAAGGCGATCGTCGCCAAGCGCGAACGCGAGCAGCAGAAGCGCAAGGAAGACGAGGCCAAGATGGCGGATTCACCCTTTGCGGCGCTGATGAAACTGAAGCAGCAGCAGGGCAGCGGCGGCCGGCGCTAGACGCCGGCCTGCATCACAGCCCAGACGTCACAGGCGGAGCCGTGTGCCGGTTTCCGACAGGCGCAGCGCCGTGATCAGGCGGCGCAGGCCGGCATCGAGGTCGCTCATGGCGACCGCGTCGATCACATAATCCCGCTGGGCCGCCACCAGGTCGGCAAGCGCGGCCTGCAGCTCCAGCGCGATGAGGCCGAGGAACTGCAGCCGCTCGGCCACCGGCATGGCCGCCAGCGGCGCCTTATGGCCGATCGAGTCAGGCCCGAGCAGGGCGCGCACATGCTGGCCGATGCCGCGCTCTTCGCTGATGCTGAGCAGGTCGAGCGCCTGGATCGGCGCGATGGAATGCAGGTTGGCCTGGGCGGCGACCAGGCAGAGCAGGCCGTGATAGGCGTTTTCAATCACCGCGATCCAGTCTTCCAGCGGCGCGATGCCGGCGGTCATGGCGGGGCTGATCGCGGTGGCGCCGATGAAGCTGGCACCATCATGCAGATGCTGGCGGGCGAGGTCGGTGTAGGATTGCGGCATGCGGCGCTCCTGGCTGCCGATCCCTGGACTGCGACCCGCGGCTGGGGAGACCCGCTGGGAGGAACCGGCGAGAGCAACTTTGCCACCGCATCGAGGCGGGCATGCAGTTACTTTTCGGATATGCCCGGCGGCGGCCGAAAAGCGATGGCGGCACAGGGCTTTCGCGGCCGGCACGGCACTCAGCCGTATGCGGCGGGTTGCGGCGGCGGGGTCGGGTGACTATGTTCCCGGCATGCGTCTCCGTAGCTCAGCTGGATAGAGCGGCTGCGTCCTAAGCAGCGGGTCGGGAGTTCGAATCTCTCCGGGGACGCCATTCCTTCGCTTCCGTAAATTTAAACGGACTGTCTGCGAACGCGAATATCCGCCCTGCCGACTTTGTGAATGGCGTGATGTGACAGCGACTGGGATGCAGCCGGCATGGCCGGCGGGCAAAGGCTAGGCCGGGATCAAACGCCTCACTTCACCTTCCACCGCCGCGACAAAGGCTTCGTCATTGATGTGGTGCGGCAGCGATATCAGCCTGTGAGTCTCGGTTTGCAGGAAATGCCGCTGGAACGCCGCAAACAGCGCGGCATCGGCGGCAGGATCATGGAATATCTGTCCGGGCGCATCCAGCGCCGAGACTCCACCCTCTGGTAGCAACAGACGCACCGGTCCCGGCGAAGCATTCAGTTTCGTCGATATCCAGGCGGCGATGCGCTCCAGCTCGGCAGCCGTGGTGCGCATCAGCGTGACATTGGCGTTATGCGCATGGAACAGGCGGCCGCGATAGCGTTCAGGAATCGTGTCCGGCGCCCAGAAGTTGACCATATCCAGGGCACCACAGGACCCGATCCAGGGAATGCCGGTGCGGGCCACAACATCGAAACGATCTGGCCCTGCCGTGCATACCCCGCCCAGCAGATGGTCGGCCGCTTCCGTGGTCGTCATATCCACCATGCCCTGCAGCAGGCCGGCTGCGGCAATGGCCTCAAGCGATCGCCCACCGGCGCCATTGGCATGAAAAACCTGGCATTCGTAATCACTACCCAGGCGGGCCGTAAGCTGCTGAATGCAAGGGGTCGTCACGCCGAACATGCTCAGCCCCAGCGCTGGCCGGCTGTCAGCAGAAACCGGAACCTGCCGCGTCATCATTCCCGCAAGGGCATGGGCGGCATTGGCAAGAATGACGCGTGACAACCGGTTCAACCCGGCAATGTCGGTGACCGGATACATCATGGTGATGTCATGAACACCAACGAAAGCCGAGACATCGCCGGCCGCCAGCGTGGACACCATCAGCTTTGGCAGGCCGATTGGCTGCTCCCGCATGGCCGGCGCGATGATGCTGGTGCCGCCCGACCCACCAAGACCGATGATCCCGCCGACATCCTGGCGCGATGCCATGAAGCGCAGCAGCGCCGCGGTCATCGCGGTGACGGCGGCACCGCGGTCGCCTGCTTTCAGAACCGCATCAAGGCCCTGCGGATGGCAGGCCGCAACCGCCCGTGCGCCCACATCGGCATCTGCCGCTGGCGTCTTTGTACCGACATCGACGGTGACAACCGGCAGCCCGGCAGCACGCAGCAGGCCGGCAACATAGCGCAGCTCCTCCGCCTTGGTGTCGAAGGTGCCGATGACATATGCAGTGCCGCTCATGGTCGACGCCAGATGATCAGCGCGTGTTCTGCCGGGCGACCTTCACCGCACCCTCGAACGCGAAACGGAAGGTGTCGCTGACGGTCTGATGGACGCTGGCTGCATCAGCCTCTGCCACATCATACTCCGCCCACCACTCGCCGAAGGTTTTGTTGCCTTCGGTGATGGGCTTCAGGCGCATCTCGGCCACATAATTCTGGACAGGCAATGTCGCTTCCAGAATCCGGTAGCAACAGACATGTTCGCGATCCGACAAGGTCAACAGCTCCTCGCGGATATGCCCGCCTTCATGGGTGAAGAAATTCCGCACGCACCCGACCTGGTCCGAGGGCAGGCCGCCCTCGATCTCGCTCTTGGAAAAGAACGGGTGATAGACCGGCAGCGCGTTGAAATCGCGCAGCACGCCCCAAGCCTGCTCCAACGGAATATCCATTACGGCGCTGATATAGACGCGAGCCATTTATGCCCCCTTCCTGTCTTTAAGCGAGTCCAGTCCCTTGAAGGTTTTTATGTGGTTGGTGATGGCGGTTTCAACCGGCAGCCGCTCAACACTGCTGGCGCCATAAAAACCATTGCAATGTTTGCTGTTCCTGAGCACGAAGTCGACATCCTCCGGAGAAGAGATCGGGCCGCCATGCGCGATGATGATAACGTCCTTGCGGATGCGCCGGGCCGCCTCCGCCCATTCGTCGATCAGCCGCACGGAGTCCTTCAGCGTCTTCGATGTGGTGGCGCCGATGCTGCCGCCGGTGGTAACGCCCATATGCGGCACGATCAGGTCGGCACCGGCCTTGGCCATCTCAACAGCCTCGTCGGCCGAGAAGACATAGGGTGTGGTCAGCATATCCAGTTCATGCGCCTGGCGGATCATGTCGATCTCGCTGGAGAAATTGATGCCGGTCTCTTCCAGGCTGACGCGGAAGGTACCGTCGATGATGCCGACGGTGGGAAAGTTCTGCACGCCCGAGAAGCCGAGGTCTTTCAGTTCTTTCAGGAAGACCGGCATGATGACGAAGGGATCGGTACCGTTGACGCCGGCGATCACCGGCGTTTTCTTGCAGACCGGCAGAACCTCTAACGCCATCTCCTTCACGATATCGTTGGCATTGCCATAGGCCAGCAGACCTGCGGAAGAGGCCCGCCCCGCCATGCGATAGCGGCCGGAATTATAGACGATGATCAGGTCGATACCGCCGGCCTCCTCGCATTTGGCAGAAATGCCGGTGCCGGCGCCGCCACCGATGATCGGCTCGCCGCGCTTCAACATATCCTGGAAGTGCTCCACGATGGCCTTGCGTTCAAATCTGGGCATTCTTCTGTTCCTTGGCAGGGTGACGGACCGCGAGGAAATGGGTGAGCTCACCCAGCACGCCACGGCGGAAAACGAGCACGCAGAAAATAAAGACCAGGCCAACCATGATGGTGACCCAGGCGCCCAGCGCATCAAAGTAATGGCGCAGGGCGGAAATGATGATGGCGCCGATGGCCGGGCCGAAGACCGAGTTCATGCCACCCAGAACCGTCATCAGGATGACGTCGCCCGACATATGCCAGTGCACGTCGGTGAGCGAGGCCAGACGGAAGACGATGCATTTCAGTGAACCGGCCAGGCCGGACAGGCCGGCCGACAGGGCAAAGGCCGTGATCTTGTAGCGTTCGACAGCATAGCCGAGCGAGCGGGTGCGCGGTTCATGTTCGCGGATGGCGCGCAGGATCTGGCCAAACGGCGAGTGCACGATACGGTACACCAGCCACAACCCGCCGCCGACGCAGGCCAACACCAGGAAATACAGATTGGTGTCATCGTTGAGGTCGAGCAGACCGAGGAACACGCCGCGCGGAATCGGCTGCATGCCATCCTCTGCGCCGGTGAACGGCGCCTGCAGAAAGCTGAAATAGACCAGCTGGGCCAACGCCAGCGTGATCATGGCGAGATAGATGCCCTGACGACGGATCGCCAGGGCGCCGAAAACGCCACCCAGCGCCGTTGCGAACAGCACGCCGGCAGCAATGGCCAGGCCTGGATCGAGCTGGAGGTCGCGCAGCACATAGCCGGTGACATAGGCAGACGACCCGAAGAAAGCGGCATGGCCGAACGACACGATGCCAGCATGGCCGAGCAGGAGATTGAAGGCGCAGGCGAACAGTACGAAGCACATCACCTTCATCAGGAAGATCGGGTAGATGATATGCGGCACGAAGGGCACTGCGACCAGGGCAGCGAGCAAGAGCAGGAGGCCGAGGCGGGACAGGCTGCGCATCAGGCTTCTTCCCGGCCGAACAGGCCGGCGGGGCGCAGCAGCAGCACCAGCGCCATGACCAGGAAGACCACGGTGGTGGACGCTTCCGAATAATAGACCTTGGTCAGGCCTTCGATGATGCCAAGGCCAAGGCCGGTAATCGCCGAGCCCAGGACCGAGCCAAGCCCGCCGATCACAACGATCGCGAAGACAATGATGACGAGATCGGACCCCATCGAAGGATTCACATGCTGAATCGGTGCCGCCAGAACGCCGGCAAAGCCGGCCAGGCCGACGCCGACGCCATAGGTGAGCGTCAGCAGAAGGGGCACATTGATGCCGAAAGCCTGGGTCAGGTCTGGCCGTTCGGTGGCGGCGCGCAGATACGCGCCCATCCGGGTTTTCTCGATCACGATCCAGGTCCCGGCGCAGACCACCACCGCGATCAGAATGACGAAAGCGCGGTAGATCGGCAGCATCATGAAGCCAATATCCCAGACACCGCGCAACTGGGCTGGGGTCTGGAAGGGATGGCCCGACGATCCCATGGCAACGCGGAAGCCACCTTCCATCACCAGCACAAGCCCGAAGGTGAGCAACAGGCCATAAAGCGGATCAAGCCCATAGATCCGCCGAATCGCAAAGCGCTCAAACAGGATGCCGGCAAAACCGACGATCATCGGCGCGGCAATCATCGTCGGCCAGTAACCAAGGCCGAGATTGCGGCCAAGCAGGAAAGCGATGAAGGCGCCGACCATGAAGAAAGCGCCATGCGCGAAATTCACCACGCGCAGCAGACCGAAGATGATGGCAAGCCCCAGGCTGAGCACGGCGTAGAAAGCGCCGTTGACCAGGCCCAGCATGATCTGGCCAAGGAATGCCTGATGGGGAATACCGAAGATTTCCATAGGACGCCCGAACACCGTTCCCGATTACACCCGTACTGATCTTACATCGGCCCCAAAGGCCGTTCACGGAATCCGGGATGCGGAAAGGACCCGGACCGGCCGGAGGACACCGGCCCGGGCTGACGCAGACTGACGCTTACTTCTTCACCAGGTCGCACTTGCTTTCCGACAGCGGCTGGAAGGCCTGCTCTGCCGGAATGGTGGCCACCGGCTTGAGATAATCCCAGGGTGCCTTCGACTCGGCCGGGGTCTTGACCTGCCAGAGATACATGTCGTGCATGAAGCGGCCGTCGACGCGCACCTTGCCCTGCTTGGTGAACATGTCGCTGACGGTCATTTCGCGCATCTTGGCCGAGGCCTTGTCCGGATCGTCGGTGCCGGCTTCCTTGACGGCGTTCAGGTAGAACATGGTCGAGGAATAGTCGGCGGCCTGGGCCATGTTGGGCATCTTGCCGACGCGGTCGTAGAAGCGCTTGGCGAATTTGCGCGTCTCGTCATTCTGGTCCCAGTACCAGGCATTGGTCAGCATCAGGCCCTGTGCGGTCGGCAGGCCGAGGGAATGGATATCCTCGATCCACAGCAGCAGAGCGGCCAGCTTCTGGTTCTTGGTGGCGCCGAACTCGGACGCCGCCTTGATGGCATTCACCGCATCGGCGCCAGTCGAGGCGATGCCGATGATCTCGGCCTTGGATGCCTGCGCCTGCAGGATGTAGGACGAGAAGTCGGTAGTGGCCAGCGGATGGCGGGCAGCACCCACCACACGGCCCTTGTTGGCGCGCACCACGTCGGAAACCTGCTGTTCCAGGCCGATGCCAAAGGCGAAATCGACCGTGAGGAAGAACCAGCTCTTGCCGCCCTGATCCACAACCGCCTTGCCGGTACCATGTGCCAGCGAATAGGCGTCATAGGCATAGTGGATGGCATAGGGCGAGCACAGTTCGTTGGTGATGCCCATGTTGGAGGCGCCATTGACGATGATGTGGCGCTTCTTTTCCTTGGCGACGGCCGCAACGGCACGGGCCACGCCGGAATTCGCCAGATCATTGATCAGGTCGACCCCTCCGGTATCGAACCATTCGCGCGCCTTGGCGGCGCCGACATCGGGCTTGTTGAGATGATCGGCGAAGATCACGTCGATCTTCTTGCCCAGCACCGTACCGCCGACATCCTCGGCCGCCATTTTCACGGCCTCGACCGCGCCCTTGCCGGACAGGTCGTTGTAGATGCCCGACATATCGGCCAGAACGCCGATCCGGACCACATCATTGGAAACCTGTGCCGCAGCTCCGGTGGCGCCAAAGGCCACCAGGGACGCAGCCGCCACTGTCAGTCGCAGACTGTTTTTCATTAGAACCCTCCCGAGGTTTATGGTTTTACTTATTATTGTTTTCCACCTTATCGAATGCACTGAAGGCGTTTCCATGGCTGGTTTACACGAGAACCTATCTGAAACCCACATCGTCGGGCCCCGGACCCAGCAGCTGATCCTGCGGGCGGAAGAGTGCAGTGCACTCGCCGCGCGGCAGATTTCCCATATCGGCGTCGGCGATGCCGCCGTGCCCTACCGCATTGTCCGCACGCATCTGAGCGGCACCTATGTGCATGCCAGCCTGGGCGGCGAAGGCCGCATCCTGCTGGAGGGGCGCTGGCGGCCGCATCGCGCCGGCATGGTGTCGCTGGCGCCGGCGCATGTGCTGCATGCCTTCCATGCGATCCCGTCCAAGCGCTGGCAGTATTGCTGGGTGCGCTACATGCCGCAGTCGCCGCGCTCCTCGATCGGTTTCATGGCGCCGGTGATGGCACATTTCGATGCCGAGGCCCTGAAACACGGCATTCTGGGCCTGTATCAGGAGATGCAGTCGCGCGCCGATGCCGGTGCGGCGATGCTGTGGATCGACATGATCGAGCATTACATCAGCCAGATCGCCGAGCCGCTGCAGAAAGAACATCGTCTGCGCGCATTATGGGAAACCGTACAGAAGGACCTGGCGCGCAACTGGACGGTTTCTGCGCTGGCCAGGATGGCGCATATCAGCGGTGAACATCTGCGCCGCCTTTGCCAGTCCAGCCTGGGCCGCAGCCCGATGCAGCAGCTGACCTATCTGCGCATCCAGCATGCCGCACACCAGCTTGCCACCACGCAGGCCAAGATCGAGGATATCGCGCTGCGCGTCGGTTACCAGAATCCTTTCGCTTTCTCGAACACCTTCAAGCGCATGACCGGCTTCAGGCCATCCTTGTTCCGCAGCCGCCACCGCAGCCCGGATGCCTGATGCCTGCCTCTGGCGCGGCTAAGGCCGCGCGAAACGCCGCCGTCGCCGCCCGCGCCCCGGCTTCCAGAAACCGTGCATCCGATCCGACGGTCACCAGGGCAAAGCCCTTTGCCGCCATGCGCGCCGCATAGGCAGGCGCGCCGCAATGCAGGCCGCAGGGCAATCCAGCGGCGGTGCAGCGCGCCAGAATGTGGTCGAGCAGCGCCAGCAGCTCGGGTTCCTCGCGGTCGAAGCCGGGCGGGTAGCCATGGGAGAGCGCCAGGTCCGCCGGGCCGATATAGAGCCCGCCCAGACCGGGCACGGCGAGGATCGTGTCGAGATTGTCGACAGCCGTGCGCGTCTCGATCATGGCCAGCGGAACGATCCCCGCATTGGCGCGCGTGGTATCGGCATAGGCTTCGCTGAGCGCGAGGCGCGCCCGGATCGGCCCGAAGCTGCGCGCCCCCAGCGGCGGATACAGGCATGCCGCCACCAGCCGGCGGGCATCCGCGGCCGTTTCGATCATCGGCGCGATGATGCCGCGGGCACCGGCATCCAGCGCCCGCATGATGGCGGCTTCATCCAGCCAGGGCACGCGCACCAGCGCCACCGCGCCGGCCTTTTCGATGATCGGCAGCAGTGCCAGCAGATCGGCGTAATCCGCCGTGCCGTGCTGCAGGTCGATGGTGACGCTGTCCCAGCCGGCCTGCATCAGGGCCTCCGCCGCCAAAGGCGACGGCAGCGCGATCCAGCCATTGAGGATTGCCGCGCCAGTCCGGGCCTGACGCAGGCGATGGGCAAAGGGCATGCTCAGGCCCCCACTCATCAGGCCCATGTCATGTTGGTCAGCTTGATGTTCTGGTAATCCTGGATCGCCTGACGCCCGCCTTCACGGCCCATGCCGGAATGATCGACGCCGCCGAACGGCGTTTCGGCATGCGCGATCAGGAAGGAATTGATCCCGACCATGCCGGCGCGCAGGCCCGCCGACAGCTTTTCGGCCTTGGCCGCATTGCCAGTGAAGGCATAGGCCGCCAGGCCATAGGGCGTGCTGTTGGCGCGCGTGATCGCGTCGTCGAGAGACCGGAAGGTCGCCACCGGCGCCACCGGACCGAAGGGTTCCTCGCTCATGATGCGGGCATCGTCGGGCACATCGGACAGCACCGTCGGCTCGAGGAAGAAACCCTTGTTGCGGCCTTCCGGCCGGCGGCCGCCGCTGCGGACCTTCGCGCCGCGCTGGACCGCATCGGCAATCAGCCCCTCGACCTTGTTGCGGCCGGAAGCCAGCGTAAGCGGGCCCATGGTGGTGGCCGGATCGCGGCTGTCGCCCAGCTTCAGGGCCTTTGCTTCCGCCACCATCCTGTCGATGAAGCGGTCCGCCACCGCCTCTTCGACATAGAAGCGGTTCGGCGCGATGCAGACCTGGCCGGCATTCCTGAACTTGAAGGTGGCGCACTGGACCGCGGCGGCCTCCACATCCGTATCGGCGCAGACCACCACCGCCGAATGACCACCCAGCTCCATGGAGCAGCGCTTGACGGTTTCGGCCGCCTGCGCCAGCAGCATCTTGCCGACCGGCGTCGATCCGGTCAGCGAGATCTTGCGCACCTCTTCCGCCTTCATCAGGCTGGGGACGATGTCGTTGGCGCGGCCGGTCAGCACCTGCACGACGCCAGCCGGCACGCCGGCTGCCACGCAGGCTTCCGCGATCAACGTGGTGGTCATCGGCACCTGTTCGGACGGCCGCACGATGACGGGGCAGCCAGCCGCCAGCGCCGGCGCAATCTTGCGGGCCGGCAGGTTGACCGGGAAATTCCACGCCGAGAAGGCCGCCACGATACCGACCGGCTCCAGCGTCACGATCAGGCGACCGCCCTGCCGCGAGCGGATCGTCTCGCCGAACAGGCGCTCGGCCTCGCCGGCGAACCAGTCGAACTGTTCGATGGCCGCGTTGACCTCGCCTTCAGACTGCGCAATCGGCCGGCCGATTTCCATCGACAGGGCGCGGGCGATGGCGCCTTTGCGCGCTTCCATCTCACGCGCGATGCGACGCAGGATCTTGCCGCGCTCCCAGCCATGCACCGCCGACCAGGCCGGCAAGGCGGCACGGGCATGGCCCAGCGCCTCGGCCACCTCGGCCGGACCGCAGGCCGGCTGCAGCCACAGCACCTCTTCGGTGCAGGGATCGATCACCGGCAGCGATTCATTGTCGGTCTTGCTGCGGAATGCGCCACCAATCAGCGCGCAGGGCTGGTCCACGGTCATGCTGTCTGTCCTCTTGGAATCTGTGTGGTTTTCACTGTGAGGCGGTGACGCCGCCATCGATGTAGACGACCTGGCCGGTCATGTAGCTTCCGGCCGCCGCGGCAAAGGTGATGATCTGGCCAACGACCTCGATGGGCTCGCCGATGCGGCCGAGCGGATTGCGCTCCAGGATGAAATTCTTGAAGGCCGGCCGGTCGAGATGCGGCCGGATGCGATCCGACTGGATGAAGGTCGGCGCCACGCCGTTGACCGTGATGTTGTGCGGCGCCAGCTCCATCGCATGCTGCTTCACCAGCATGACCAGGGCGCCCTTGGTAGCGCAGTAGGCCGAGTAGCCACGCCCGCGCAAGGCCAGCTGCGAGCGGACCGACAGGAGATGAATCTGGCGACCGCCCTGGCCGCGCGCGATCTGGTCGCGCGCCACCGCCTGCCCCAGGAACATCGCCGACCGCAGGTTGGTCGCATAGACCTCATCGAAGGTTTCCGGCGTGACCTCGAGGATGGTCTGCTCGCGCTGGATACCGACGCAGTTGACCAGGACGTCAATGCCGCCCATGCGCCCGATCGCCTCTGCGGTGGCGGCGAAGATGGACTGCTCCTTGCGCGCATCCAGCGCAAAACCATGGGCCCTGCCACCGGTGGCGACAACGCGCTCTGCCAGGGCTTCGGCCTTGTCCAGGCTGGGCCCGGCGACGCAGACCTCGGCACCCAGCCTGGCCATGGCAACCGAGATGGCTTCACCGATGGCGCCGTAACCGCCCGGAATGAAGACGCGCAGGTTCCGAATGCTGAACAGGCTGTCGACTTGCCCCAGGTCGATCCCCGGCGTGAGACTTGGCGTGAGACTTTCAGTTTGAACATTCATTGATCGACCTCCACGCCGGCGGCACGGTAAACACTTTCCATCAGCTCCAGCGTCTTCAGGTTGACGAGCCGGTCGGTTTCAAACGGCGTTCCATCCCTGAGGCCGGTGATGAAGGCCTGAATGGCCGTATCGAAACATTCCTGGTAGCGACCGGGCAGGTCGACCTCCTCGACGGTGTCCGCTTCACGGCCGACGATGAAGATGCGGTTCAGCTCCATCACGATGGTGCCTTGCGTGCCGACAACCTCGAGCCGGTCGCCATGCAGCGGCGGATAGCCGGGTGCGCAGAGGCTGCCATCGGCGGTGGCGATCAGGCCGTCCTCGCCTTCCATCAGGATGGCGGCGGTATCCTCGCCGGGCAGGCCCTCGGCCAGACGCCCCAGCCGCGCCGCAACCACCCGCAGCGGCCCGACCAGGCAGAGCAGAATATCCAGATGATGAATCATGGTTTCAAACACGAGATTGCGCGGAAACCACTTCAGGTATGGCTGCCGCTCGATCAGGAACGGCACCGTGCCCTCGCGTTCACACAGTCCCGAGCCGCGGCAGGAGATCGCCACATGGCGGATCCTGCCGATGCGGCCTTCATCGACCCAGCGTCGCACTGTCATGTAATGCGGCCGGAAGCGGTAATTCTCATGCACCATGAAGCGCACGCGGTCACCCACATCCGCGACCAGACCGCGAGCCTCGGCCACCGTGGCGCACATCGGCTTCTGCACCATGATATGGACGCCGAAATCGGCCGCCAGCCGCGCCATCGGCGCATGGGCGCCAACCGATGCCGCGATATCGACAACATCGAAGCCGCCATGGGTGAACATGTCGATGGCATTGCTGTAGACGCGCGAGACGCCGAATTCCCGCGCGCGCGTTTCCGCCTTTGTGCGGTCGGTATCGCAGACCGCCACGATCTCGGCACCCGCCGCTGTCCAGGCGCGCAGGTGATACAGGCTGATCAGGCCGCAACCGATCAGTGCAACACGCAGCCTGGGGTCAGCCATGACGGCTCCCGAAGGTTCCGTAGCCATAATGCCAGACACTGCCGGAATCGTTTGTGGTGCGAAGGGTGTGGCGGACGCCGGCGGGAATCCGCACCAGGTCGCCGGGCTTGCACAGACTGCGTTCGCCACCGACCTCGATCTCGACATGGCCTTCGGCGACGACCACGAATTCATCGCTGCCATGCCTGAAATCCGCCCAGACCTGCCCGGGCGGGTCGATATAGGTATCGAAGGTGAAATCGGGAAAATCCGCGCGGATGGCATCTGGAGCAACCGGGACGCCATAGGCATTTGATCGGAACGCACTCACGCGGCACGATCCGCCAGCAGGCCACCCAGATAGGCGCGCGCCGGTTCAAAGGCCAGCAGCGCGTCGTAATCGGGAAGTGGCGTTACCGCACCCTTCTGCACGAAGATGAACTGCTCGCAGATTTCCTGCAGGATCTCAAGATGGAATTTCTCGTTCGGGTGAACGCAGAGAAAGACCAGCCGGCCCTCCGACCGCAGGCGCCGGAAGAAATCGAGCATGAAGCCGATATAGCCATCCTGCGTGTTGAACTGCGGCTCATCGAACAGATGCACCATCGGATAGTCTGAACCGGCAGGGTCCAGCAGCACATTCGGCATCCAGGAACGGAAATGACGCACCTGATAGGACTGGTGGTAGTGGATGGCCAGCCGGTCGCGCTGGTCGGTGCGGACGCGATGGATGTTGCGGCCCATCACCCGGACCTCGCCCGCGGTCGGCGCGTTCGATCCTGTCACCAGTTCAAACAGCGTGGTCTTGCCCGAACCGTTCGGCCCCATCATGCCGACGATGGAGGGGCGTTCGATGGTGAAATCGGCCGTCAGCCGGAAGGTCGGCGTGCGGTCGAAACGGCTGCGGTGGTAGATTTTCTCGAGCGATTTGACGTCCAGCATCGCGGTCATGCTCACACTCCGATCAGGCGCTGGCGCAGCACCGGATTGTCCAGCAGATCCTGGGCACGGCCTTCGTATTCGACACGGCCGCGATCCATCACATAGGTGCGGTCCGACACTTCGAGCGCTGCCAGCGCATTCTGTTCGACCACCAGAACCGAGATGCCTTCGTCCCGCAGCCGCCGGATGGTGCGCATCACGCCCTGCACGATATTGGGCGCCAGGCCCTGGCTGGGCTCGTCGAACAGCACCAGTCCGGGCGAGGCCAGCAGCGCGCGCGAGATGGCCACCATCTGCAACTCGCCGCCCGACATGTTCTCGCATTCCCGGCGCATCAGGTGTTCCAGCGCCGAGAAGATGCCGAACATCTCGTCCTGGCCCCACGCACGGAAGCGCGTACGGCGCGTGCCCAGGCGCAGGTTGCGGGCGCCGGTCAGCGTCGGGAACACGCGGCGATCATCGGGCACCCAGGAAATCCCCAGGCGCGAGATGCGGTGGGTCGGCATATGCGTGATGTCGCGATCATCGAAGCGGATCTGGCCGCGCCGCGGCGGCGACAGGCCGAGGATGGAGCGGATCGTCGTGGTCTTGCCGGCGCCATTGGGGCCGAGCAGGGCGACGACCTCGCCCGGGCCGATCTCCAGCGACACGCCGAACAGCGCCTGCGTCTCGCCATAGAAGGTCTCAATTCCGGATACGCTGAGCATCAGGCCACCGCTCCCAGGGCCGAACGGGCGACCCATTTGTTGGCCTGAAGCGCCGCGGGCGTACCCTCGGCAATAACCTGGCCCCAGTGAATGACCGAAATCCGGTCGGCCAGTTCGAACAGGAACCGCATGTCATGCTCGATCAGGCAGATGGTGTACTGCCGGCGCAGCTGGCGGATCAGTTGTGCCAATGCCTGCGTGCCCTTGGCGCCCAGGCCGGCCGTGGGTTCGTCCAGGAACAGGATGCGCGGTTCGGCAGCGAGCGCGACGGCGATTTCCAGCGCACGCCGCTCGCCGTAGCTCAGATCCTTCGACTTGTGCCAGGCACGATCGGCAAGACCGACCTGATCCAGAACCGCCAGCGCGGCCTTGGTCAGCCGGGCATCGCCGAAGGTGGCGCGGAACGGGCTGCTGCCAATCGCACGGAAGGCCGGCAGCGCCAGCATCACATTTTCGATGACCACCGCATCGTCGAACAGGTTCATCAGCTGGAAGGATCGCGAGACGCCCAGACGCGCAATGATATGCGGCTTGAGCCCGGTGATATCCTGCCCGTCGAAATGAATGTGGCCGGCATCGGGCGCATGATGACCGGTGAGGACGTGGAAGCAGGTGGTCTTGCCGGCACCGTTGGGCCCCATGATGCCGTGCACCGTGCCGGCTTCAATCGACAGCGAGATATTCTCCAGCACCACACGGGCGCCGAACCGCTTCTGGATGCCTTGTACCTGAAACAGCGCCATCACACCGTCTCCGGCTTGGCTGCAGGCGCAACAGCGGGCGGCGCACGCCGGGCCAGGGTATGGATCAGTCCGGCCACGCCTTCCGGCCGCACCATGACCATGACGACGAAGATCAGGCCGTACCAGAGCAGCCAGGCCTCGGTCAGGCCGCCCAGCACATCGCGCGCGATGAAATAGAGGATCACGCCCAGCACCGGCCCCCAGAAACTGACCAGGCCGCCACCCACCAGCACCATCATCACGATGATGCCGGATTGATGCAGGCTCATCACATCGGGATAGGCGCTCTGTTGCGCCATCGCGAACAGTCCGCCGGCCAGCCCGGCGAAAGCCGCCGATACGGTGAAGGCGAGCCATTTCCAGCGCCAGACATCATAGCCGACGAAACGGGCGCGGGTTTCATTCTGGCGGATCGCCTGCAGGATGCGGCCGACCGGTGCATTGACCACCCGCCACATCAGCACCACCGCCACAACCGTGATGGCGGCGACGAACCAGTAGAAAGCCGCATTGTCGTTGAGGTTGACACGCCACGGGCCGATGACGAGATCGGGCCGCGGAATATTCAGCAGGCCATCCTCGCCGCCGGTCAGCCAGTGCAGCTTCATGGCCGTGAACCAAAAGACCTGGCCGAAGCCGATGGTGAGCAGCGCGTAATAGATGCCGCGGCGGTGCGACAGGAATGCACCGACGATGGCGCCGGCGACCGTCGCCGCGACGATGGCGGCCAGCAGGCCACCCCACAGGCTGACCGCCACGCCCTGCTGGAACAGGCCAAAACCATAAGCACCGATGCCGAGATAGGCGCCATGGCCGAAGGAATGCAGGCCGGTATAGCCAAACAGCAGGTTGAAGCCCATGGCGAACAGAATCCAGATGGCAATCTCGACGCCGAGATACTGGTAGAGCCCCACCCACTGCAGCCAGAAGGGTGCGGTCGCCAGGACGACGACGAAGAGCGCCATCGGCAGCGTGAAGGGCGTGCCGCCGCGGGCCGGAATATCGGAAAGCGTGATCATCGATTCAGTTCTCCAGCGCACTGCGGCGTCCCAGCAGGCCGCGCGCACGGAACCCGACGATCGCGATCAACAGGATATACATCGACATCAGCGACCAGGCCGGCGCATAGGCGCCGGTGACGCCCGTGGCCATGCCGACAAGAAGGGCGGCGGCAACAGCGCCCCAGAAGCTGCCGACACCGCCGATCACGATGATGAGAAAGGCCGGGATGACGACATCGATGCCCAGATGCGGGCGCAGGCCCCAGATCGGCGCCATCACCATGCCGGCGATGCCGGCGAGCGCCGAACCAAAGCCGAAAACCATCAGGCGCAGGCGGGCAAGGTCGTAGCCCAGCGCCCGCACCATCTCGCTGTCATGGGCGCCCGCCTTGATGATCGCGCCATAGGGCGTGCGCTCCAGGAAGAGCCAGACCATCAGGATGGCGACAATGGCAAAGCCGGCGGCGTAGAATTTGTAGGTCGAGAAAATCAGTCCGCCCATCAGGAAGGCGCCGCTGATCATCTGCGGCACCGGCATGTTCTGCTCGCCGGTGCCCCAGATCAGCCGGATCGCCTCTTCGATGACGATGGCGGCGCCGAAGGTAAGCAGCAGGCCATACAGCGGTGCCTTGCCATAGGTCGGGCGCAGACAGAGTTCGAGCAGCATGCCGGCCGCGCCCGCCACCACCGGTCCCAGCGCCAGACCGACGAAATAGCGGCTGGCCATAGGCAGATCGAGCCACCAGATGCCGAACGGCGTGCCGGCAAACCAGCCGGCGCCAATGGTGGACAGGGCCAGGTATGCACCCAGCGTGAAGAGCGAGCCATGGGCGAGGTTGATGACCTCCATCACACCCACAATCAGGGTGAAGCCCAGGGCAATCAGGGCAAACAGCAGGCCAAGCGTGAGCCCGTTGACGAGATGCGGAACAAGACTGGTCATATGAATCAGCGTTTCGACGGTGACAAAAAAAGAGCGGGCGGCGCGCTGGCCGCCCGCAGTTTCAGGGTTAAGCGTCGAATGTCGGCGTAGACTCGTAGGATTCCAGCTTGCAGGCGCCGTTCGCGTCGGAGTCCATGGCATCCTGCGGCGATGTGCTGGCGACGATCTTAAACATATCGTCCTTGTCCTGCGTGCCGACATTCGCCGTGGCCTGGTAGATCGTCTGCTGCACCTGATGCGTTACCGGGTCGATCCAGGCATCGTGGTGTTGCATGCGGTCGCGCGCAGACATCTTGTGACCTTCCAGAGCTTTGATCACCTTGATGTTGTTGGTGGATCCAGCGCGCTCGATGGCCGCAATCAGTTCGCGAGTGGCAAAGTATCCGTTGTAGAAGACATTGCCCGGCACGCGCATTCCGGTATCCGGATACATGGCCTGATAGCGTTTGACGAAGTCGGCAACGCCCGGCAGATCGAGCTTGTAATACCAGGTGGTGCCAAACATGCCGAACAGGTTATCCAGAGGCAGGCCGTAGACGTCAGGCCAGTCCTGCTGATTGTTGAGCCAGACCGGCTTGTTGCCCATGCCGAGCTGGGCGATCTGCTGCCGCATGGCCTTTTGATCGTCGCCACCGATGGCGGCAGCCACAACGCCTGGATTGATTTGCTGGATCTTGAGCAGTTGCGACGAAAAATCGCGCGTGCCCTGGGGTACCAGGATTTCTTCAACCATGTCGCCGCCATACTGTTTCAGCAGCGTCTTAGTGGCTGCCGAAGTGCTGTGGCCCCAGACATAGTCGTTGGTGAGCAATACCCACTTCTTGCCGTATTTCTCGATCGCAGCCTTTACTGATGCCTTCGCGAAGTTGGTGCCGTTGGCATCCCAGACGAACTTGACGCGATGGCAGTTCTGCCCCGCTTCCGACGGCGCGCTCGAATTGGTGTTGAGGTAGATGACGCCATATTTCTGCGCCACCTGGCTGATCGCGTTGGCGACGCCGGAATGGATGGCGCCGACCAGAAAGCCGCAATTCTCGCGGGTGATCATGCGCTCGGCGACGCGGCTGCCGGTGGCCGGCGTGGTCTCGGTATCGAGATGGAAGGTTTCGATCTTGCGGCCGAGCACGCCGCCCTTGGCGTTGGCTTCGGCAATCGCCATCATCATGCCGCGGCGGTCGCTGGCACCGGAATTGGCATATTGGCCGCTGGCGTCGGAGGTGATGCCGATCCTGATCGGCTTGGCCGCGCCTTGCGCATAGACGCGGGTATGCGTCCACGGCCCCATGAAGGCCATGCCGCCCGTGGCGGCGGCTGCCGTGGTCAGTAACCGACGACGGCTGATCTTTGACTGAGCCATGTTGTTTTCTCCCTGGTTGGCGCTCTTTACGGGCCTGATTTGTGGCGTCGCTGGTGCGTCGAACGCCGGTTCGGGCAAATTGAACAGAAATTCTATTTACGTCAATGAATATTTTTTCTATCAGATAGAATATTCCGTTCAATGATGGAATCCTTGGCTAAAATGCTGTAAAGGCTAGGACATGAGCGATCAGCCTGCTTCCAATACCTCCCCCATTTCAGCTGACGACCTGGTGATTTCACCCGGAACCGAGACCTTTGACGGTCTGCGCCAGCGCATCCGCGACCGCTTCGCGACCCTCAGCCCGCATCTGCAGCGCATCGCCCGGGCATCCCTGGAAGAGCCCAACGGCTTCGCCCTGAACACCACCGCGACGATCGCCGCCGATCTGGAAATCCAGCCGTCCACCCTGATCCGCTTTGCCAAGGAGCTCGGCTATTCCGGTTTCTCCGATCTGCAGCGCGTGTTCCGTCAGCGCCTGATCGAGGGTGAGCCGACGGTGCGCGAGCGCGTCTATTCCGAAGAGACCGCACGTCCGGGACCGCTGAATGTGCGCGACCTGCTACAGACCTGCGTCGCCGCGCATGTCGCCGCGCTGAACGATCTGCTGACGCATTGCGACACCGACAGCCTGGCCAAAGCCGTCGACATGCTGCGCCAGGCACGGCATGTCTATATCGCCGGCCTGCGCCGCTCGCGCCCCATCGCCGCCTATCTTGCTTACGCCCTGACGCGCTCTGAACGCGCCAGCAGCCTGCTTGATTTTGCCGGCGGCATGGCCGGCCCGCAGATCGCCACCATCGGCCCCGACGACATTCTGGTCGCCATCGCCTTCCCGCCCTATTCAGGGCCGGTGGTCGATATCGTGCTGGATGCCTATGTCAGTGGCCGCAAGGTGCTGGTCGTCACCGACGGACCCGCCAGCCCACTGGCCAGCAACTCCCATGTGCAGATCTATGTGGATGCCGGAGCGGCTTCCGCCTTCCAGCCGATCTCGGGTGCCATCGGTCTGGTGCAGACTCTGGTCACCGCACTGAACTGGGCACCCAAGACCGACTGACCGGCATCAGTCCTCTGGCAAAAACCGCCGCCGTTCCTCGCGGAATCGCTTGGCCAAAAAATCGCGGCAGGTGGTGATCCGGCGCACCGATGCGGCTTCGGGATGGCTCAGCAGATAATAGCTCCGCCGATACGCGATCTTGGGCAGGATGCGCACCAGGCCGCTGTCCCCGCCAACCGCGAAATCATGCAGGATGCCGATTCCGGTTCCAGCTTTCACCGCCTCCAGTTGTCCGACCACGCTGGCGCAGCGGAATTTCCGCCCGGGCGCCTTGTCCAGCAGCGCGCCGTAATCCAGCGCCGATGCATAGGCCATGTCTTCGACACCGGTGACCAGCACATGGTCGGCCAGGGCTTCGGCATTGTTTGGCGTGCCCTCGCGGTCCAGATAGGCGCGCGCGGCATAGAGGCTGAGCGAATAGTCGGTGAGGCGAGAAACCACGAGGCGCCCATCCGCCGGCTGGTCCAGCACGATGGCCAGGTCTGCCTCGCGCCGCGTCAGCGAAAAGATGCGCGGCATCGGCACCAGCTCGATCGTCAACCCGGGATGCATGGCAACCAGGGCGCCGAGTTCGCCGGCGAGGAAGCAGTTGCCCAGACCATCCGGCGCGCCGATGCGCACAGTGCCTGACACTTCGGCCGCCACGGCGCGCAGTTCTTCGGCAATGCCCAGCACCTCGGTTTCCAGGCGCTCGACCACCTCCATCAGTCGCTCCCCTGCCGTGGTCAAGGTCGACCCGGCCGGCCGCCGGACGAAGAGCTGCGAGCCGACCGACTCCTCCAGCGCATCCAGCCGCCGCGAGACCGTGGCGTGATTCAGGCCGAGCTTGCGCGCCGCCGCCAGCAGCTGGCCCTCGCGCGCGATGGCGAGAAACACCCTCAGATGATCCCAATCCATGTCTGATCCCGGGCTATGACTTCAATTTACGCACAATGATTGATGATTATTTCAGATTGCTGTGCACAGGTTGATGTTGGATCAATTCCGGCATCCGGTCAAATCCTTCCGAAGTCCTTCGAGGAGCGCGGCAATGCCCAACCAGATTTCCCATTTCATCGGTGGCCGCCTGGTGGCTGGCCAGGGCCGCACCGCTGCCGTGTTCAATCCCGCCACCGGCGTGCAATCGGGCAATGTAGCACTGGCCTCGGCCGCCGAGGTGCGCGCTGCCGTGCAGGCCGCGTCAGCCGTGGCCGATGACTGGGCCGCTACCACGCCGCTGAAGCGCGCCCGTATCCTGAACGCTTTCCTGCGCATCCTGGACGAGCGCATCGATGAGCTGGCCGCCGTGATCACCGCCGAACATGGCAAGGTGCTGTCGGATGCCAAGGGCGAAATCCAGCGCGGCATGGAAGTGGTGGAATTCGCCACCGCCGCGCCGCAGATCCTGAAAAGCGAAATGACCGAGAATGTCGGTACGCGCATCGACAGCTATGCGCTGCGCCAGCCGCTGGGCGTGGTCGCCGGTATCACGCCATTCAATTTCCCCGCCATGGTGCCGATGTGGATGTTCCCGGTCGCGCTGGCCTGCGGCAACTGCTTCATCCTCAAGCCGTCGGAGCGCGATCCCTCGGCCTCGCTGCTGCTGGCGCAGTGGCTCAAGGAAGCCGGGCTGCCCGACGGCGTGTTCAACGTGGTGCAGGGCGACAAGGAGGCGGTCGACGCCATCCTGCATGACCCCGACATCCAGGCCGTCAGCTTCGTCGGTTCGACGCCGATTGCGCGCTATATCTACGAAACCGCCGCGCGCACCGGCAAGCGCTGCCAGGCCTTGGGCGGCGCCAAGAACCACATGATCGTCATGCCCGATGCCGATCTGGACCAGGCCGTGGATGCGCTGATGGGTGCGGCCTATGGCTCGGCGGGCGAACGCTGCATGGCGATCTCGGTGGCGGTACCGGTCGGCGAGGCCACTGCCAATGCGCTGATGGCGAAGCTGGAGCCGAAGGTACGCGCGCTGCGCGTCGGCCCGGGCACCGATCCGGACGCCGAAATGGGGCCGCTGGTGACGCGCCAGCATCTGGAGAAGGTGCGCGGCTATATCGATGCCGGTGTGGCCGAAGGCGCCAGGCTTGTCGTGGATGGTCGCGGCCTGAAACTGCAGGGCTACGAGAATGGCAACTTCATCGGCGGCACGCTGTTCGACCACGTCACCACCGACATGAAAATCTACAAGGAAGAGATCTTCGGTCCGGTTCTGGCGGTCGCACGCGCCGACAGCTATGGGACGGCGGCGAAGTGGATCAACCAGCACGAATACGGCAACGGCACGGCCATTTTCACCCGCGACGGCGATGCCGCACGCGAGTTCGCGCATCAGATCAAGGTCGGCATGGTGGGCATCAATGTGCCGATTCCGGTGCCGATGGCCTTCCATTCCTTCGGCGGCTGGAAATCATCGCTGTTCGGCGACCTGCATATGCATGGTCCGGAGGGCGTGCGGTTCTACTCGCGGCTGAAAACCATCACCAGCCGCTGGCCGACCGGAATCCGGGCCGGTGCCGAGTTTGTCATGCCGACGATGGGGTAGCGGAGTCTGGTCCGATCCGCATGAGGCCTGGATGCCATTGCGCGATTGTCCGGGCGCGTGTTGAAGTGGCGTTCGCGTTCTCCGCTAACGCCACTTTCCCTCACGCCTCCACCACATCGAACGCCGCCGGTGGCTGGCCGGCGAGATGGATATCCCACATCCGCGCATAGGCCGATTCCAGATTGCGCGTCAGCCGCGCGATATCGAACAGCGGCGCAGTGAGACGCTGTGCCTGCAGATGCTGCTTGAAGGCGGCGATGCGCGTCGGATCGCGCGCCAGGCTGAGGGCCAGGGCCTCGTAATCAGCCAGGCTGGTGGTGATCAGCTCGGGCAGGCCGATGGCGGTGAGCAGGCTGCCGGCCACGCGGCTGATAAACGTGTCGCCGGCGCAGGTGAGCACCGGCAGGCAGGCCCAGAGCGCATCAGACGCCGTGGTATGGGCATTGACCGGCAACGTGTCGAGGAACAGATCGGCCAGCGCGTGGCGTGCCAGGTGATCGGGCAAAGCCAGCGGCGGTGCAAACACCAGGCGCACCGGATCGATGCCGCGCGCCTGGGCTTCGCGGCGCAGATTCTGCGTCGAGCCCGGCGCGCCCTCCAATAGCCACAGAACGCTGCCCGGCACCTGGGCGAGCAGCCGCATCCAGAGATCGAATATGCGCGGCGTCAGCTTGTAGCTGCCATTGAAGCTGCAGAAGACGAAGCCCTGATCGGGCAGGCCGCATTTGGCGCGCGACGGCGCCCAGCTGCTGATGGCGCGCTGGGTGTCGTTGGGCTGGTAGCAATGCGGCAGCGCCACCACCTTCTCGGTGAAATACGGATGCTGCTCGGGCGGGATGATGAAGCGGTCGGCGATCACATAGTCGATGAAGCTGGCGCCCATGGTGCCGGGATAGCCGATGTAATTGACCTGCACCGGCGCCGGGCGGCGTGCCAGAATCTCGGCCCGCGCATTCTGGGTATAGCCCTTGAGATCGACCAGGATATCGATCTGGTCGTTGTAGATCGCCTGCGCTGCCGCGTCATAGCCGAGCGGCTTGAGATCGCTGAAATGGTCGAAGCCGGCGACCAGGCGGCGGCGGATCTCGCTGTCGGAATCCGGCCCGATGGAATAGGCGAAGGTCTCGAAGCGGTTGCGGTCATGGCGCTCGAACAGCTCGGCCATCAGATAGGCGGTGGCATGCGGATGGAAATCGGCCGAGAGATAGCCGAGCCGGATTCTGTCGCGGCGCTGTGCGGGGCGCGGTGGCAGCGGCGCGGCCTGCTTGCTGATGCGCGCGGCATAGGCGGCGGCACTGAGCAGCTGTTCTTCCGGCGTGGATGACAGCGTGATCAGCGCAAAGGGCGTGATCTCGGTGGGGCCCTGGCGCACGAAGCGGCGTACCTTGCCATCCACGCTTTCCTCGAAATCGCGCCAGTCGCAGATCACGCGCTTTTCATAGGACAGCTTGGCCCAGACCACCGGATGCTCGGGCAGTTGGGCAGCCACCGCCTCGAACTGCGCGATGGCTTCGTCGCGGCGGTCGAGCAGGATCAGCAATGTGCCCAGATTGAGCCGTGCACTGGTGAAATCGGGTTTGACCTGCAGCGCCATGCGATAGGCCGCCTCGGCGCCCGCCATGTCGTCCATCGACTTGAGCGCATTGCCGAGATTGTTGTGGGTCTCGGCGATGTTGGGCGCCACCTCCAGGGCCCGGCGATGCCAGGCCACCGCATCGGCATAGCGACCGAGCTCAAACAGGCAGACGCCGATATGGGTCATGCCCTGGTAGAAGCGCGGATTGAGTGCGACAGCCTTCTGGTGACTGGCCATCGCGTCTTCCAGCCGGCCCAGCTCGCGATAGGTGATGCCGAGATGGTAATAGGATTGCAGATAGTCCGGACGGATGCGGATCGCCGCCTCGTAGCAGGCAATCGCCTCGGCCGTCTCGCCGCGGCTGCGCAGGATGTTGCCCAGGTTGTTGTAGGCGGATTCGTTGGGCTGCAGCCGGAGCGCCTGGCGGAAGGCGGCGATGGCCTCGTCGGCCTTGCCCTGGTTGCGCAGCACATTGCCCAGATTGTTATGGGCCTCTGAGCTTTTCGGATCGATGCTGATGGCGCGCCGCAGCAGCTTGGCGGCTTCGTCCAGCTCACCACGGCCATAGAGCAGCACGCCCATATTCTGCGCCGCCAGCGGATTGCGCGGCTGGCGCAGCAAAACCTTGCGATAGAGCTTTTCCGCTTCCTCCAGCTGGCCGGCCTGGTGCGCCTGCACCGCCTGGACCAGAGCCTTGTCGACCGCCATGGCTTGCCCCGCCCTAACCCGCCGCAACCATAGCGGCGCGGCGGTCCAGCGCAAAGATCTGCGCATAGAGCGGCACATGATCGGCCGAGAGGCCGGCCGGCAGCAGCGCCGGATAGACGGCGAGCGCGCGACGCAGCGCCCGCGGGTCGAGGCCTTCCACCAGCAGCAGGCTGTCAAACGACCTGTCCTTCGGGCGCAGGCTTTTCTCGCTGGTCTGGATCGCGGTCTTTTCCTGGTCGGTCTGCAGCAGATGCGCCCGCACGATGCGGTCCTGCGCCAGCAGGCCGGCCAGGATGGCGGCCGCATCCGGCAAGTCATCCGCCGAGGGCAGGGCCGCGATATAGCTGCCGCGGCCGATGCCCTGCGACAGCACGCGCCGGCCGCCACCGCGCACGAAATTCTGCAGGATCGGCATGATGCGCTGCGACCAGGCGGTGGGCGCATTCAGCCGCGCCAGATAGGACGGACCGGACAGCGCCGCCGGGGTTTCCAGTTCGTAGACGATCAGGAAGCGGTTGATGCTGTCGCTGATGGCGCGGAACACACGCACGCTGAGGAAGCCGTCGACGCCGAGGCGTTCGGTGGTGTGTTCGCGGGTCAGCCAGTGCAGATAGTCGGTCTCCTGTGCGGATTCGACATCGCTCCAGATCGCCAGAAAGCCTTCACCCTGCATGATTGTTCCTGATTGAATGGATCAGCGCGACAGCGCGTAGAGCACGGTATCGACCCCGTCGGGGCCGTGTTCGCGCAGGTAAAAGTCATAGCGTGGCTGCAGGCCCTGCAGCAGCAGCGGAATATCCCACAGATCATCGGGCCGGTGATAGACACTGACGGCGAGTGCTGCTGCATCGCGCGTGATCGCCATATGCGTGCCGGCAATCGCCTCGCGCTCGAAACCCTCGACATCGTATTTCACGTAAGACGCCGTGAGGCCGCGCTCGGCCAGCGCATGATCGACGCTGTCGAGCGCCACGGTCGACCCGCCGGCGGCTTCGGCCTCAGAAACGGATACGGTATGTGAGGCCTCGTTGCCCAGTGGCAGGAAACCGATGCGGCCCGGCGCGGCACCGGCAGCGGCCGGCACGCAGCTGACCTGCATGCCGGTGGCGGCCTGCACGCGCGTGGCCGCTGCCTGCAGTTTGGCAAAGGATGCCGGATCGGGCTCGAAGGCCACGGCATGGGCATGGCTGTCGGGATGCCAGGCGGCGAAGCCGTCCAGGGTATCGCCGGTATAGGCGCCGCAATCGACAAAGACCAGCGTGGCATCATCGGCGCAGAGCCGCGGCCGCGTGATCAGACCGGCGGGGAAATAGATCGCGCGGTCGACCATGCGGGGTGCGGTGAAATCCAGGGTGACGCGCTGGTTGACCAGCTCACGGAAAATCGTACGCGAAAGATCATCCGCCAGCAGGGCCTCGACGCGGGCGATCCGGGCTGCGCTGTCGTGCAGCAGCTGCGGCGTGCCATAGCCATAGATCGGCGGCAGCGTATCGAAGGCGGTGTAGAGATCGGGCAGCGACAGCACGCGGGCAAAGCCACTGTCGCTCAGGCCCTGCATCACCGTGCCGATGGTGACGTCGGCGCGATAGACGCAGTTGACGACGGGAACCTGTGCGCCGAATTTGGCCAGCGCATCGCTGCGCGACCAGACCGGCAGGCCGGCGATGTCGCGGCCCTGATCGGCGGCGACATCGGAGATAAATCCATGCAGCGCCGGCGCATCGGGCAGGGCGGCGAGCCGGCGCGCCAGCTGGCGCCCGTTGTTGCCGGCGCCGAACAGCAGGCAGCCCTGCTGCTGCACGGCATCGCGCAGGCGGCGGCGCGTGAGGGCGGCCTGTTGCAGGCGCGCGGGAGCGAGGATGTCGGCCAGGCTCAAGGCGCCTCAGCCCGGCTTCTGCGCGGCGTCGATCTTCTGCTGGCGCCAGGCCTGCACGCTGCGCGGCGGATTCCACTGATAGCCGAACAGCTGGCGGTCTTCCGCCGTCTCGGCATGGCGGCCACCCAGCATGCTGGCGATGTCGATCTGCTGGGCGATGATCGGCAGGGTGTAGAGGTTGTTGATCGCCACCCGCGGCTTGTCGGTGCGGTTGGGTGCGCCGCGATGATAGGTCATCGAATCGAACATGAAGATGCTGCCGGCCGGCGCCTCGAACTGCACCTCCCATTTGCGCACGAAATCGTCAGACGGGAAATTCTCGAACAGATGCGTGCCGGGCAGGAAGAAGGTGGCGCCGTTGTCAAAGGTGAAGTCATCCACCGCCACCAGCGTCTGCACCGCCAGCGGGCGCGACGAGGTCAGATGCTGGTATTGCAGCTCGCGATGCCAGTGATTGACGTAATTGGTGATGCCGGGCTTATTGAGGATGCCGACCTGGGCCGACAGCGTGATGGCGTTCCCTAAGCAGGCGCGCGCCACCGCGAGCGCCAGCGGATGCTTGCAGATCGCCAGGAAGGCATCGTCATAGGCGACCGGCGTGCGCACGATATTGGCGTCTTTGATCAGGAACAGGTTCTCCTCGCCGCCGACCTCGGCCACCTGCTTGGCATAGATCTCATGCAGGCGGGCGCGGGCATCTTCCATCTGCGCGCGGGTGAAGGCATTGCGGATGATGGTAAGGCCGATGCGGCGGATTTCCTCGACATGGCGCTCGACCTCGGTGTCGGCACTGTCGCGCCGCAGCACCGCATGGGCATGAACCGGCTCCGGCGTCGTCATCGTCTCAAGTCCTTCCTGCATGCCCGGCCGTTCTGGCCGGCGGCCCAATCTGACCGATCAGCGTTTAATAAATTATAAAGCAGCGCGGGCAGCCGGTCGCTGTCGCTAACGTCATATTTTATTTAGACTTCCCGGCTTATTCAGACAGCCGGGCCGAAGCTGCGGCCGGCGAAGGGAAGCATGACGGCGCAGGCATGACAGGGGTGACACTCGAGGCCGTGCTGGCCGAGATCAAACAGAGGCTGCAGCGCGAGGGCGCGGCAGCGGCGCTGGCCTATGCCCAGCAGGCCTATGCGCAGAGCGGCCAGGATGCACGGCTGCTGATGCCGCTGGCCCAGCTGTATCTTACCGCCCAGCAGTATGACCCGGCGATCCAGATTCTCGATGCGCTGTCGGCCGCCAATCCGGGCAATCCCGGCATCGCCCAGCTGCGCAGCACCAGCCGGCGCAGCCGCTTCCTGGCGCAGCAGCATGGCAGCGCGCCCTTCTATCCCACCGTGCTGGCGCTGCGGCAGGATGTGGAGGCAGCCCTGGCCACGGGCGATATCGACTATGCCCTTACCGTGCTGCATGAGGCGGCCTATCGCCTGGTGAAGGAAACCTCGCGCGGCGAATACGAGCCGAGCAACGATGCACGGCTGGATGCGCTCTGCCTGCAGGCCGGCGCGGCGCTGACCGCCCGGCTTGGCCTGACGCCCATAGGGTCTGATCCGGAGGGCCCGATCGTCTATGTCGCCACCGCGATCCATGAATTCGGCGGCCATAGCCGCGTGCTGATGGATTACATCCGGCGCCAGCCGACGCGCCGCCATGTCATCCTGCTGACCGAGATGAATATCCGCGTGCCGCCCGCCGTGCTGCAGCCGATCCTCGACACCCAGCTGGCCGGCATCGACTACACCATCCTGCGCTCGCCCGGCGGCCGCAACGACGCCATCGCGCGCTGGCTGTTCGAGCAGCTCGCCGCGCTGAAACCCGCCGCCAGCTTCATCTTCAACCATCCCTACGATCCGATCGGCCCGGCGGCGATTGCGCTGCTGAAACCCGGCCTGGTGTATTTCAACCACCATGCCGATGGCGGCTTCAGCCTGGGCGCCAGCATTCCGGTGACCGGTCATATCGACGAGACGCCGGCCTGCCATCATGTGCTGTGCCGCGCCACGCCGGGGCTGAACCCGCTGTATATCCCGCTCACCATTCCCGATCCCGGCGCGCGCGATCCGCAGGGTTTCCTGGCGCCGCGCCCGCTGCGCACCGCGGTCTGCGCCAGCGCCAACAAGTTCACCGACCAGGATTATGCCTATCGCTACGCCGAGATGGTGCCCTTCATCCTGGCGCGCACCGATGGCGAGCATGTGCATATCGGCCCGCTGCCAGCGGATTTCCTCGGCCTGATCGCCGGCAACCTGCAGCGCGCCGGCATTGCCACCGCTCGGTTCCGCCATATCGCCAATGTGCCGAGCCTGAGCCGGGCGCTGGGCGAGCTGGATGTCGATCTCTATCTCACCTCCTTCCCCGGCGGCGGCAGCAAGGCCGGCGTGGAAGCGATGGCATCGGGCACGCCGGTGCTGTGCCATCGTAATTACCTGTCGCGCTTTGGCAGCGGCGTGGCCGACATGATGTATCCGGATGCGCTGTTCTGGCATGACCATGACAGCCTGGCCGCCGCGCTGCAGGCGGCACAGTCGCGACCCGAACTGGCGCGGCAGTCGGCGCTGGCGCGTGCCCATTTCGATGCCCATCATGCCCCGGCGGTGGTGGAGCAGGCCTGGCGCGACGGCAAGCCGTGCGGGCTGGAGCCCCCGCCGCTGCCGCCGCACCGGCCCGACCGCGTGCAGCGCGCGTTTGACAAATTCAGCCGGCTGGCGCCGAAAACCTGAAGGTGCTGACGGCACCGCAGCGATGCTTGGCTGCAGGATCTGCGGGATTTTTTCCATGCCCGCGCGTTCGACACATGGACCCATACTCGCGCCGCGCCAGATTGCGCTGGAGCCGCGACGCGAGCATATTGCCACGCCCGATAGCCATGCACAGGACGCCCGCGCCGGATGATCCGTGTCGCCAAGATTGCTGCCGTCACCGCTGTTGCCCTGCTGCTGCTGGCGATGCTGGGCGTGGCGCTGCTGCTGACCTGGCCGCGCCCGGCGGTGGAATATCTCGCCAGCCATCTGCTCGACCGGCGCGTGACGCTCGGCGCCTTCAGCATCCGGTGGCAGGAGCCGGTGCAGATCGCGCTGCAGGACCTCAGCATCGCCAACATGCCGGGCGGCAGCGACACCGCCATGGTGGCGATTGCAGGGCTGGAGGCCAGCATCGATCGTGCTGCGCTGCTGCAGGGCAAGCTGATCTATCGGCAGCTGCGCGTGGAACGGCCGCGCATCGCACTGGAGCGCGATGCCCAGGGTCGCGGCAACTGGGAATTCGGCAGCAATAGCGACGATAGCAGCAACAGTGCCGAAGCGACCGGCCGGCTGGTGCTGGTGCCGAAAAACCGCCGGCAGTTTCCCAGCCTGCTGGATTTCCGCCTCAGCCACGGCGAGCTGCGCATCCGCACGTCTTCCGGCAAATGGCTGCGCCTGCCGCTGGATGATCTGGCCATCCAGGCGAGTGACGAGGATGCGCCGGCTAGCATCATTTTCGATGGCGGCTATAACGACACCGATGCGCAGCTGACCGCCACCACCGCATCCTTCAATGCCTTCCGCGATGCGACCCGGCCCTTCGATGCCGCCTTCAGCATCGTCACCCCCGGCGCCAGGTTGGATTTCAAGGGCGTGATCGGCAACCCGCTGGATTTCGATGATGTCGAAGGCCGCCTGGGGCTGGAGGCACGGCGGCTGGATGATGTGATTGCCATTTTCGATAAACCGGTCGGCATCGCCGCACCGCTGAAACTGGCCGGCGGCTTCAGTCGCGCCGGCGATGCCTGGCGGCTGGAGAACATGGCCGGCGATATCGGCGGCAACCGTTTCGAGGGTCGCTTCGCACTGGATGAAGGCGGCCGCGGCGAAGCCGATGCACTGCAGATCCACCTCGATTTCGACCGGCTGGATCTGCCCACCGTGCTGCCGAAGGATGACGGTGGCGACTGGCGCCGCATCACCCTGCCCCCGGCCACCGCACCCGATACCGCGCATCTGGATCTTCAGGTCAGCGCCCAGACCCTGCTGCATCACGGCCGCCGGCTGCAGCGTGTCGCCGCCGCCGTGGAAGTCGCGGCCGGCCATATCCGCCTGCATGGCGCCAAAGCTTCACTCGGCGACGGCCATCTTGAATTGAATGGCCATCTGGCTGCCGGCAGCGGACAGAAGGATGCCACGCTGCAGACCGCAGTGCGGCTGGAGCAGGCCGATGCCGGCGCCCTGCTGCAGCTGCTCGGGCTCGGCAGCGATGCATCGCTGCTGGCCGGCAACGTGGATGGCCGCGCCAATCTGGCCTTGACCGGCATCACGCTGGGCGATGCGATGAAAACCGCACGCGGCCATGCCGTACTGGCGATGCAGCAGGGCCGCATCGCGCGCAAGCTGGTGGAGGCCGCCTCGGCCGACCTGAGCGCCATCTTCCGCAGCCGCGAGGACGACACCGCGCTGCGCTGCCTGCTGGCTGCCGCCACGCTGAAAGATGGCACGCTGCTGCTGGCGCCGCTGGTGCTGCGCAGCGATGGCGGCACGGTGCGTGGCGCCGGGCAGATCGAGTTGGCGCCGCAACAACTGGAAATGACCCTGCGTTCCGACCCGAAAACCACCGGCCTGCTGGCGCTGGATATTCCGCTGCGCATCCATGGCCCGCTGGCCAGCCTGTCGGTGCAGCCGTTGCGCGGCGCCAGCCTGCCGAACCTGCCGGCCCCGGCCCTGCCACCCGAGCAGAGCGCATTGGCCCGCGCCAATCCCTGCATGCAGTGACGCCATTCGTCGCGGTTCTGCGCCATATCGCGCAGAATCGCCAAAACTGTGATGGCGAACGGAACGGTGCTGTCAACGCCGCGTTATATAAACAGCCTAAACCTGTCCTGCCCCCATGCGGCCACAGACTGTGTCGCACATCGGGCTGTCGGATCAGGATAAAAGGAGTGCTCCCCATGCAGACCAATATCCAGAGCCTGGACTGGACTGTCGACGCCGCCGCCATGATTGCCGAGAACGATGATTACGTGGTGTCGCTGTATGACGGCACCAATGGCAGTTACGACGTTGCCTTCATCCGCGCCAAGCCGACCGCCCGCTATGCGGCGCCGGATGCCGAACGCGTTGCCATGCGCGAAGCCCGCGTCGCCTTCACCCTGGCAATGCGGCAGCAGCGCAGCTGAAATCTAAAGTCCCGCCCGCGCCGTGCGCCGGGGCTCTGCCGCCGTGGCGGCGAGATCGAATTCCTGTGCCAGCAATTCGTAACTGCGGCGTTTCACGTCGCGACTGTGCGCCCAGGTCAGGATGACGATCTCGTCCAGCTGCTGCTCCTGCGCCAGCCGGCGCAGTTTATCCGCCACCTGTTTGGCCGAGCCGGCATAGGAGCTGGCCCAGAGATTTTCCATCTCCGTTTCCTCGTCGCGGCTGAACGGCGGCAGGTCGTCGGGCGCCAGCAAGGGCCCGAGCCGGCCGCGGTTGCGGTCGATACGCCAGCGCGCCCGGCTGCGGAACCAGTGGCGCGCCTCATCTTCGGTCTCGGCGGCGAGTGCCCAGACGCAGAGATTGGCCTGCGGCGCCTGGAGAAACGGCGATGGCTTGAAGCCGCGCCGATACAGTTCCAGCGCCTGGCCGGCGCCGCGCCCGTCGGTGATGAAATGCGCGAATGAATACGGCAGGCCGAAATGCGCCGCCAGCTGCGCGCCGTAATCCGAACTGCCCAGCATCCACAGATCCGGCGCGGTGGCGTCTGACATCGGATGCGCCGTTATGCTGCGGAAGCGATGGCCCTCGGGCAGCTCGAGACCATGGCTCCAGTGCAGCAGGTCGCGCACCTGGGCGGGGAAATCATCGGCGCCGTCGTTATGCGGGTTGAGCGCATAGGCCGTGCGGCCATCGGAGCCCGGCGCGCGGCCGACGCCCAGATCGATGCGGCCCGGCGCCAGCGCATCCAGCACGCGGAACTGCTCGGCCACATGCAGCGCGGAATAATGCGGCAGCATCACGCCGGCTGACCCTAAGCGAATCCGTTCGGTTTTCATCGCCAGCGCCGCCAGCAGCACCTCGGGCGAGGAGCCGGCGATGGAGGCATGATTATGGTGTTCGGCGATCCAGAAGCGGCGGTAGCCCAGCGCCTCGGCATGCTGGGCCAGCGACACGGTATCGCGGATCGCCTGGTCTTCCGGCGTGCCGGCGGAAACGGTGGACTGGTCGAGGACGGAGAGGCTGATCGGCTGGGTCATACCCGGCATCTAGGACAGATGCCGGGCCTTGGCAACCGTGCAATGCCGTCAATCCACAGTCGCGCCTGACTGCTTCACCGCCGTTTCCCATTTCGTGCGTTCAGCCGCCAGGAAGGCACCGAACTGTTCGGGCGGACCCTGACGCGCCACCAGACCGCGGTCGGCCAGTGCCGCCTTCATGTCGTCGGTCGCCAGCGCGCGGTTGATTTCGGCATTCAGCCTGGTGACGATGGCCGGCGGCGTGCCGGCCGGCGCCATCACGCCATAGAGCACGCTGTATTCGGCAGCCGCATAGCCGGATTCGATCAGCGTGGGGACATCGGGCAAGGCTGCCAGGCGTTGCGGTGCCGTGACCGCGAGGGCGCGCAGCTTGCCGCCTTTGATCAGCGATATGGCCGCCGGCAGCGAGGCGAAGTGCATGTCGACTTCGCCGCTGAGCAGATCGACCATCACTGGGCCAGCGCCCTTGTAAGGTACATGCACCAGCGTGATGCCGGCGGCGCGCTGCCAGGTCTCGCCGACCAGATGCCCCACCGTGCCATTGCCCGAGGATGCAAAGCTGAGTTGCTTCTGCTTTGCTGCCGCGATCAGGGTCGGCAGCGAGTCGAAGGGCTTGGCCTGCGCCGCGACCAGCACCAGCGGCACGGTGCCGACGAGCGCGACCGGCGTGACATCTTTCGCCGCATCGAAGGGCAGTTTCTTATAGAGATACGGATTGATGGTGAGATTGCTCGATTCTCCCATCACGATGGTATGGCCGTCGGGCACCGATTTGGCGGCGAAGTCGAGGCCGATATTGCCGCCGGCCCCGGCACGGTTCTCGACCACAATGGTCCATTGCAACCGCTCGGTCAGCTTATTGGCCAGAAGGCGGGTCATCGCATCGGTGCCACCGCCGGGCGGACTGGGCACGATGAAGCTGATCGGCTTTTCCGGATAGGCCTGCGCCTGTGCGGCCGGGCCGGCCAGGGCCAGTGCAGCGAGCAACACTGCGATCAGCGGTTTTGCCATATGTGTCATCATGTCTCTCCTATTGTGCCGCCATGCCATGACCAGCCGGAAGTGATTTCAGGATGCCGGCGAAAGCCGCGATGGCTGCGTCCACGGCGGCGGCATCGACCTGCGCATGGGTGACGAAGCGAATCTTGCGGCCCTTGCCGAGCACCAGCACGCCCTGCGCGCGCAAGGCCTGGCGGATCGCCTCGGCGTCGTCGCGGAAGACATTCACGATGTTGGTCTGCACACCGGCTGGATCGACCAGCGCAGCATCCAGCGCGGCCAGACCATCGGCAAGCCGGCGCGCCAGCGCATGGTCGCGCCGGTGTCGCGCATAGGGATCGTCCTGCAGCGCGACAATGGCCGGCGCGGCAATCAGCCCGGCCTGGCGCATCGCACCGCCCAGCATCTTGGTGGCCCGGCGCGCCTTCATCATGAAGGCGCCGTCACCCGCAAGAATGGCGCCGACCGGCGCACCCAGTCCCTTGCACAGCGCGAACCACACGGAATCGACCTGCCGGCAGAGATCGATGATCGGCCGGTTCAGATAGGCCGCAGCATTGAACAGCCGTGCGCCATCGAGATGCACCGGGATACCGGCGCGCCGGGCGAGATCATGAATTGCCGCCATGGTGTCGAGCGGCATCACCGTGCCTCCGCCGGCGTTGTGGGTATTCTCCAGGCAAACCAGCCGTACATCCGCGGCAGCCGCGATGGCAGCGTCGATATCGGCCGGCGCCAGCAGGCCGTGCCGGCCCTGCAACGGCAGGGCCGCTGCACCGGCCAGGGTCGCGAACCCGCCACCCTCGGCAGTGTGGATATGGGCACTGTCCTCGAGCAGGATCGCGCCACCACTGCAGTCATGTGCGATCAGCGCCGCCAGATTGGCCATGGTGCCCGACGGCAGGAACAATGCATCGGCCTTACCGGTGAGGTCGCATGCCAATGCCTCCAGCGCGAGCACGGTGGGATCATCGCCACGGGCAGCATCGCCCAGTCGCGCCACCGCCACCGCCGCCATCATTGCTGGGGTCGGCAGCGTGACCGTATCGCTGCGGAAATCATGCATGGCGCCGATGCTAGACGGCGCCTATGATAAGAAAAGCGATATATCGAAATCTGAGACATGAGGATTTCTTATGAATATGGCCATGCTGTCCACGCTTGCCGCTATTCTTGAGCGCGGCAGTTTCGCCGCTGCCGCGCAGCAGGTCGGCTGCACGCCGAGCGCCGTCAGTCTGCAGGTGAAGCAGCTGGAAGTCTGGTTCGGCCAGCCGCTGTTCGACCGCTCGGCGCGGATCGTGAAGCCGACGTCGCTGGCGCTGGAGGCCGGCGTGGTGGCGCGCGAGATGATCGCCCGGCTGGACGCCCTGCGTGCACGACCGGCGATGGCCGTGGCGGGGCGCGTGCGGCTGGGGGCGATTGCCAGCGTACAAAGTGATGCACTGCCGCAGGCCCTGCGTCGTTTACGCGACCTGCATCCGGCGCTCGATATCGAAGTCTCGCCGATTGTCGATTCCGATCCGCTGCTGGGTGCGCTGAAAGCCGCACAGATCGACCTGGCCGTGCTGGTACGCCCGCAGGGCGGCGGATCGTCGCGGCTGATCTGGCAGAATCTGGCGCGGCAGCCCTATGTGATGCTGGTACCGGCAGTGGTTACGGCCGGCACGCCGCAGGAGTTGCTGCGCCGGTTCGACCTGATTCGCTACGACCCGGCGCTGACCGGCGGACGGCTGGCCGCGCAGTATGTGCGGCAGGCCTTTCCACAGGCGCGCAGCATCATGGACCTGCGCTCCATCGATGCGATTGTCGCCATGGTATCGGCCGGGCTCGGCGTCTCCATCGTACCGCAGCCGCGCCGGGCATTGCTGCGGGCCCATGGCGTGCAGGAGCTGCGCCTCGCGCGCAACGCGCCGACCCGGCAGATCGCCATGGTGCGGCGGAATGCCGATGCCGGCAGCCGCAATCTGGATGCGGTGGCGCGCGCGCTGGCCGAGGTTTACGCCTAGCCGTTCAGACTCGCCCACATCTGCTGGTCGCGCTCTGCCGTCCAGATGCGCGGGTGATCGAGGCCGAGCGCCTCGTCATAGGCGCGCGCCACGTTGAAGGGCTGGCAGTGGTCGAAGATGGCGAAGTTGCCAAAGCGTGGCCGCATCGCATCGTTGCAGCGATCAAAGGCATCCTTCAGCGACAGGCCTTTCGCGGCGGACTCCGACACCGAGCCATATAATGTTGTGAGGAAGTCGCGGGTCAGCTGCAGGCCGTCGCTCACTTCCTTCGGGTTGCCTAGCGCGTCGCCGCGGCCGGGCACCAGCGCCTTCGAATTGAACTCGGCGATCCGGTCGAGCGTCTTCGGCCAGTCCTTGAAATGCGCATCGCCGCAATAGCAGGCCGAGTGATATTCGACCAGGTCGCCGGAGAACAGCACACCGGCATCGGGCACCCAGGCCACCGTGTCGCCCGCGGTGTGGCCGCGGCCCAGATGCATGATCTCGACGCGGCGCTTGCCCATATAGAGGGTGAATTTCTGCGGGAAGGTCATGGTCGGCCAGGTGAGGCCGGGAATGCTTTCGGCGGCGCGGAACAGGCGCGGGAAGCGGCCGTATTCAGAGTCCCAGTCTTCTTTGCCGCGTTCCACGATGAGGCTGCGCGTGGCGTCTGAGGCCAGGATCTGCTGCGGCTGGTAGGCCGAGGCACCCAGCACGCGCACCGCATGGTAATGCGTCAGCAGCACATACTTGATCGGCTTGTCGGTGACCTTGCGGATATACTCGATCACCTGGCCGGCCATCTTCGGCGTCGCCTGGGTGTCGATCACCATCACGCCGTCATCGCCGACGATCACGCCAGTATTGGGGTCACCCTGGGCAGTGAAGGCATAGAGGCCTTCGCCAAGCTGACTGAAGCTGACGACCTTGTCTTCGGTATCGGCCGTTGAGGCAAACTGAGGCGCGGCCGATGTGTGGAGCGGGGACATGCTGGTTTCCTTCCCGGGATTTTCCCCGATATTGAACCAGCGGCCCGGCTTTTCAAAGCGTCATTCCGCGCGGGCGAACCATGGTGCTGTCGCAAAAAACGGACCGCGGCACCGCCGCGATCCGTCCATGTCTCTTGTGCGGGATGGCGCTAGTGCTGGCCGCCCTTGCGACCAGCCGCAGCGGCACGGACGCGATCATTGGCGAAGTTGCCGCCGCTTTCCTGACCGCCCTTGCGACCTGCGGTCGCCGCCAGTTCGCGGTTCTGCGAGAAGCTGCGTTTTTCATCCGGCACCGCACGGCCGCCCTTGCGGGCAATCTCGCGCTGGCGCGCCGGGTCCATGGCGGCAAAGCCACGCGCGGCGCGCGGCGGAGCGGCTGTCGTCTCGTCTGCTGTTTCAGCAGACCGGGTTTCGGCTGGCTGGCTGCCGGCCTTGGACGGCGGCATCTGCGGCGGCGTGGTGTGATTCTCTGCCATTTCAATTCTCCTTCAACGCATGGTGACCCTCTCCCAACACCACAGGCGGCGGACTGTTCCCTGCGAGGGTGTGACAAATGGGTGCCGTACAAAAAATTTGGCGGATGCCGAGGCATCCGCCGAGTTGGGGGGAAGGATCTGCAGGGAAAAGAGTCAGGTGAATTCAGGCGGCCTGCTAGATGGCAGGCGGACGGCGACCGGTGATCAGATGCGCGATCAGGCTGACCACGAAGATCACCAGGAAGATGAAGAACAGGATCTGCGCGATGCTGGCCGAGGCGGCAGCAATACCGCCAAAACCGAACAGACCGGCGACCAGCGCCAGAACGAAAAAGATCAGGGCCCAATGAAGCATGACGGCCTCCTCTATTTGTTTTGGCCGGTGCCGTCCCGATCGCGCGGGGGGAGGAACGCTCGTCGACAGCACCGGCCGTGCAGTCGGAAATAGAACGCCCTGCCGGGGATTCAGTTCGCCGGCGCGCTGCTCGAAAACTGCGAGAAAGTTGTGACCGCGATGTCACAGCCGGCGCCGTGCTGCACCGGGTTATGGCAGAAATTCAGGAGATTCAGGCCATGCTGACAGGATCAGCCGCGCAGGATGGTCTCGACCACGCGCTGCACCTCGGCGGCCTCGGCCAGGGTAGCGAGATCCTGGGCCTGGCCATGGGTCAGCGCCGCCACCTTGTTGAGCTGGCGCTGCAGCACCAGCGGCCGCATCTTTTCGTTCGGCAGCGCATCGGCAGCCTCATGCCAGCTGCCGTCCTTGGCCTGGCGTTCGGCAATCGACCAGTCGCGCAGGCGGATGCTGCCCCTGGGGCCGATGATGCGGAACAGATTGTGGTCGGGTTTGTCGGTCTCGCCCACCGTGCCGCTGACGCTCACCGGCAGGCTGCCGGCATTCAGCGTTGCGGCCACGCTGCGCTCGGATTTGCCGGCTTCCGGATAGGCGATACTGTGGCCCTGCAGGCTGAGCGGCCCGAACAGGCGGCGTGCCAGAAACAGGAAATGCGAACCGACTTCGCGGGTGAAGCCGCCCTGCGCGCGCGCATCGAGCCAGCTGACCGCATCCATCTGCCAGGGCCGCGGCCACTGCATGAAACCGATCTCGACATCAATGCGCTGTACATCCCCCGTCACGCCCTCGGCCATCCAGGCGCGCAGCTGGTCGACCGCAAAGGAAGACGCGAACGGGAAATTGACGCCGCCGCGGCCACCGCTCTTGCCGGCCTCGGCGACAAACTTTTCCGCATCGGCCACATCGACGGCCAGCGGCTTTTCGCAGAACACCGCGCGACCCCTGGCAAACGCCTCGCGCGCATAGGCCAGATGCGAGGCCGGCGGCGAAGCGATGTAGAGACAGTCGCAGGCCTCGATCACCGCGGAAGCCGAACCAATCTGTACCACCTGCGGCAGGTCGGTCTTGAGCCGCGCCATCGCCGCGGCCGACGGGTCCCACACGCCGGCGACAGTGAGCACGGCCGGATCGTGGTTGAGCGCGGCGCGCAGCAGGCGCTCGCCCATGATGCCGTAGCCGATGATGCCGAGCCGGACCGGAGCGGAAGCCATGAATAACTCTTTTCAGGAATGCAGTGACGAAGACTGCATTATATGCGGCGGGCAATGCGCGCGCGCAAGCGCCGCTGGCGCTCGGCGGTGATCGGATAGCGCCACATCACCGCGATGGCGGCCAGCTTGAAGCCCACCGGCGCCCAGGCGTAAAGCGCCGCCAGCATAAACAGTGCCGGGCCGGCATTGCTGCTGGCGGCCGGCACGAAGCCGGCGAGATCGAGCAGCGGGAAGGCGATGCCGACGGCGGCGGCGAGCGCCAGCTTGGTCGCCATGCCCCAGAGCGCGAAGAAAAAACCGGCGCGCTGCTGCCGCGTGCGCGCCGTATCCAGGTCGATCACATCGGCCTGCATGGCCGGCGGCAGCGCCAGATCGGCACCAAGGCAGATGCCGGTGAGCAGCGAGATGATGCAGAAGGCCACCGCATCGCCGGCACCGAGCAGCGGCACGAAGGCAAAGACCGCACAGTTCCACAGCATGGCGCCGATCCAGACGCGATGCTTGCCATACCGCGTGGCGAGCTTGAGCCATAGCGGGACGGCTGCGATGCCGGCGCCGAAATACAACAGCAGCACGACACCCGCCAGAGCCGGTGCCTGCAGCACATGGGTGACATAGAGCAGCACCAGCGTTGCCGGCAGGCCATTGGCCACGCCATTCAGCAACCAGGCCAGCAGCAGGCGGCGGAACGGCCCGTTGCGCCACACGGCCCGCAGCCCCGCGATGGTGAAGGATGGCGCGGCGCCCGGCGCCAGCGGCGGTTCCGGCACGCGCAGCAGTGCGATGGCAACACAGACCGGCAGCAGCAGGATGACGGCAACGCCGAGTGCGGCAACACCGGCACGCGTGTCGCTGCCGAACAGCGCCGGCAGTGCCGCCGCCAGCAGGGTGCCCAGCACGGTGATGGCTTCACGCCAGCCGCTGATCCGCGTGCGTTCGTGATACTCGCCGGAGAGTTCGGCGCCCCAAGCCTGATAGGGAATCTGGATCATGGTGGCGCCGAGATAGAGCAGCATGGTCCAGCCGAGCAGATAGGCGGCCGACACGCGCTCGCCCGGCATGAACAGAAAGGCCGCGCCCAGCATGGCGAGCGGCAGGCCGGCGAGAATCCACGGCTTGCGGCGACCGAAGCGGCCGAGGCTGCGGTCGCACAGCACACCGACCAGTGGATCGGTGACGACATCCCACAGCCGCGCCACCAGCAGCAGCGTGCCGACCAGGCTGAGGCCCAGGCCCAGCGTATCGGCATAGAGCACCGGCAGATGCACATAGAGCGGCAGCAGCAGCATGGCGCCCGGCAGAGCCGGCGCGGCATAGGCAGCCAGCAGGCGGCGGGAAAAACCAGGGGGTGCAGATGCGGTCACGCCAGCAAAGCTAGCCCAGCCGTGGCACGCGGCAAGGCCATGCAACTGCAAGTGCATCTACAGCTGGTCGCCGTGATCCGGGTTACCCAGCGATATCTTGAGTTTAGAATAATTATATATTCCATAAGAAGACTTTGTCTTTCATATGCGTGTGACGCATACCCGCATGGCGATATATGCAAGTGCAACAATCCGCCTGATGCGGCATAACGCCCGGGCCGCAGCATAGCGTCGCGCGGCGCTTTCCCGCGGGAAGGGGAAGTCTCCAACGACCGCTGCCGTGCAGATGCTTGTTAACCGGCATTGCCGCCAGCGCAGCGGTCTCCTGATCCAAACCGGTACCAACCCCCGCCGCCCGGCGCTGCTGAATAAGCGCGCGCGGCTTCAGGAGACTTTTATGCGCCGCCTCTTCTCATGGCTGAAAATCGGCCCCCGGATTTACCTGGTCATCGCCATCATGGCCCTGCTCACCACCGGCATTGGCTGGATGGGCATCTACTCGATGGACCGCTACGAAGACCAGAGCAACCAGATGGGTGCACTCAGCGAGCGCGCCCTGATCAGCGAGCGTGTACTGGCCCGCATCATCAACACCCGCGGCATCACGCTGGAAATCTATGCGGCCGAAGACAGCGAGAAACTGAAGGCGCTCGTCGCGGCGATGAACACCGAGATCGCCGCCGTCGAGAAAATCCTGACCTACTGGGAAAGCCTGCTGCCGCCGGAAACCCAGAAGACCTTCGGCGAGAGTGTGAAGGCGCCCCTGCAGGCCTATTTCACCAACCGCCGCGCCATCCTCGCCGCCGTGCAGAGCGATGGCGTTGAAGCCGCCCGCGAAATCGGCCGCGCGCCGGCCGTGCTGAAGCAGCGCGACGGCGTGATCGAGACCCTGCGCAATGCCGCCGAACGCAATGCCAAGGCGGTCGACACCATGAACGACCAGCTGACCGCGTTCTACACGGTGCAGCGCCCGACCATGATCTGGACCACCGGCATCGGCATTCTGCTCGCCGTGCTGCTGGCTGCCGTGATCGTGATCGTCACCATCACCCGGCCGATCACCCGCATCACCAGCACCATGGGCAAGCTGGCCGATGGCGACCTGAGCGTTGCCGTGAACGGCGCCCAGCGCAGCGACGAGATCGGCGCCATGGCCAAGACCGTGCAGGTGTTCAAGGACAACATGGTGGCCCGCGCCGAGGCCGAGCAGCAGATCGAGTCCCAGCGCCAGCAGCAGGCCGCCGAACGCGACGCGCGCGAGACGCGCGAACGCGACGCCATCGCCGAGATTTCCGAACTCTGCGACAAGATCGCCAGCGGCGATCTCGACATGCGGCTGAATGAAGCCGACAAGGATGGTTTCCTGCTGACCATGAGCCAGAAGCTGAATGGCCTGGCCGGCATGCTAAAGACCATGACCGGCGAACTCGACACCATCACCGCGGCGCTCGCCGATGGCGATGTGACCAAGCATGTCGAGGGCAACTATGCCGGCGTGTTCGGCACGCTGAAGGACAGCGTCAACCGGATGGCCCATACGCTGAAGGATTTCGCCGGCCGCCTGCGCAATGCCTCCTCGGCGGTGCGCGATGCCTCGGGTGAAATCTCTGCGGGCAGCCAGGATCTGGCCAGCCGCACCGAAAGCCAGGCCGCCTCGATCGAGGAGACCGCCGCCTCGATGCATGAGATCACCGCCACCGTGAAGCAGAATGCCGACAATGCCCAGGCCGCCAACCAGCTCGCCACCGTGGCGCGCAGCACGGCAGAAAAAGGCGGTCGCGTGGTGACCGATGCGGTGACCGCGATGAACGGCATCGAGCAAAGCGCGCAGAAGATCAGCGACATCGTCGGCCTGATCGACGAGATCGCCTTCCAGACCAACCTGCTGGCACTGAATGCCAGCGTGGAAGCGGCGCGGGCCGGCGAAGCCGGCAAGGGCTTTGCCGTCGTCGCCCAGGAAGTGCGGGCTCTGGCGCAGCGCTCGGCCTCGGCATCGAAAGACATCAAGGGCCTGATCCAGGAGTCGAATGCGCAGGTGCGCAGCGGCGCCAGCCTGGTGCAGCAGACCGGCAGCAGCCTGGACGAGATCGTGGGTGCGGTGAAGAAGGTGGCGGATATCGTCGCCGAGATCGCCGCAGCCTCGCGCGAGCAGGCCACTGGTCTCGACCAGATCAACACGGCGGTCGCCAGCATGGACGAAACCACCCAGCGCAACGGTGCGCTGGTGGAAGAGACCTCGGCGGCAGCCCAGGCGCTGTCGGGCCAGGCACAGGAACTGGCTGATCTGGTCGGCTTCTTCCGCACCGGTGAAACCACTGTCGCAGCCGCCAGCAACAGCAATGTGGTGGCGGTGAAGCCGCGTACTGCGGCCAAGGTTGCCGCACCTGCGACACCGCGCCCGGTTGTAAAGCCGGCCGCCCGCGCTAAGTCAGCCCCGGTCGCCATGACTGTATCTGGCAATACCGCGCTGAAGGCTGACGGCGACACCTGGGAGGAATTCTGAGATGAGCAGCGAATATCTGACCTTTGCCATCTCGGGCCAGGATTACGGCGTCGATATCCTGAGCGTGCGCGAGATTCGTGGCTGGACCAAGGAAACGCCACTGCCGAATGCGCCGACCAGCGTGCGCGGTGTGGTCAACCTGCGCGGCGAAGTGGTGCCGATTTTCGATCTGCGCATCCGGCTGAATGCCGATGCGCCGCCGCCGACCGCCAATCACGTGGTGATCATCGTCGAGGCGCGGGCCGGCGTGTATGGCCTGCTGGTCGATGCGGTGTCGGATATCGTTTCGCTGGATGAAGCCGAGCTGCAGGCGGTGCCGGATACGGTGGCCGATGCCGAACATGGTTTCCTCACCGCGCTGGCCGCGCGCGAGGAACGCATGGTGTCGCTGCTCGATCTCGACCGCCTGGTCGAAGGTCGCACGGTGGCTGCACTCAATGCACCCGAGACACCCCTGCTGGATGCTGCTGCGTAACAGTACGAGTGAGTAAGAGTATGAGTACCAGTACAGAGTATGAGTAGCGTAAGAGTACAGCATCCACAGAGGCGGAAAGGCGGACGCGCAAGCGTCCGCCTTTTTTCCTGGCCCGGGCTGCTTCACCCGGCCTGTCTTATTTCACCCGGAACGGCAGGTTCGCCGTGGCCGCCGCGCCCTTGCCGTCGCGCACGGTGACGAACAGGCGATAGTTGCCGGGCTGCAGGCCGGTGATGCTGGCGCCTTTCGGACCGGGATCGCGCACCGCCTGCGGAAACACCGGCGGCACCGCTTCGGCATCGCCGAAGGTGCGCAGGTCGTTGCTTTCGGCCATCACCTGCCACACCACGCCGACCGGATCGTTGTCGGGATCTTCCACCGCGATCTCGGCGCGCACGGCCTGGTCCTTGTTCCATTCATTGCCCTGCGGGAAGCGGAACAGCGAGATGCGCGGCGCCCGGTTGCCCTGCGGCGTGTTGCCGCCCCAGGCCGCCGCCATCGCCTCGGCGGTTCTGGTATATTCGCCACCCTGCAACAACAGGCTGTGCCAGGTTGGCGTCACTTCCTGCTTCTGGCCCCAGTAGAACACGATCTGGCCCTGCACTTCGGGCTGCAGCGCGGTGAACCAGCGCGACAGCATTGCCGCCTTTTCATCGCTGCTCGGTTCGATCGCCGCGCCCCAGGGCGTGCGCCTGGCCTGCCACTGGCCGATCGGGCCCATCTCGGTGACGATCAGCGGACCCTTCCAGCCCTGCGCGCGTACGCGGCCGGGCAGCGAGGGCAGGGAGTCGCCATAGGAATTGACGCCGAGCACCTGGATGCTGGGCGCATGACGGCGCAGGCGCACGATCTTGTCGCCGCCGGCCTCGGCCAGCACCGCCATGGTCGGGTGATTGGGATCGAGGCGGCGCACGATCTTGGCCGCCTCCTCGATGCCGGTCCAGACCTGGCTGTCATCGGCCAGTTCGGCCTCGACCTCGTTGCCCAGCGCCCACATCAGCAGGGCGGGATGGTTTTTGTAGCGATTGACGAATTCGGTGAGCTTCTGCAGCTGCGGCCCGACCTGGGCAAGATCGCGGTAGCTGAAGCCGCGGCGCGGATGTTCCAGCCAGAAGCCGGCGATCACCTTCAGGCCGACCTTCTGCGCCTCGTCCAGCACATAGCCGGTTTCATCGCCATAGGTGCGTACCGTATTGGCGCCGAGTTGCTTGAGCAGGCCGAAGCGGGTCTGGCCGGCGGCGCCGACCACGGCAAAGGGCTTGCCATCGACCAGCAGGCCGTCGCGGTCGACCATCACATTGGCAGCGGCGGCGGGGTGCGACGCCAGGAGCGGCGCAATGAAACACAGGGCAAACAGGATGCGGAGCATGGCGTGACTCATGCCGGGAAGCCCCGGAGCTTGCAAGCGCTTTGAAGCATTCGGGACAATCCCTGTGTGGATAAGCTTGGATGCCGCACCGATCAGTCCGCCGGCGCACCGATGCTGGCGGCGGGATCGGCCTTGCGGGCGGCCTGCACCGGGCCGCCGCGCAGGGGTGTCTCGCGCAGGAAGACAATGATGCCCAGCGCCAGGGCGGCAATGCCGGCCCCGAGCCAGAACACGGTGTGGAAGGCATCGGTCAGCGCCAGGCCAACGCCATCCCGCAGGGCCGGCGGCGTGGAGGCCAGGGCGGCCGGGCCGGCGCGCAACAGCTGTGCCGCCGGCTGCGGCCCGAGGGCGGCATGGCCCGGCAGGGCGGCGATCAGCTGGTCGAGGCGGGCGATCAGCACGGCACCGAACAGCGCCACGCCGAACGAGCCGCCCATCGAGCGGAAAAACGATACCGAGGCGGTGCCGACGCCAAGATCGCGCTGTTCCACCGAATTCTGCACCGAGATCAGCATCACCGGCATGAACAGGCCGATGCCGTAGCCCGACAGGCCCATATAGATGCCGGTGAGCCAGAGCGGCGTGGCCGCCGTGATGGTGGCGAGCAGCAGCATGGCGGCCAGCACCATGCTCATGCCCAGAACGGGGAAATGCTTGTAGCGGCCGGTGCGCGACACCAGCTGGCCGGCGGTGATGGCGCCCATCACACTGGTGCAGGTGAGCGGAATCAGCATCAGACCGGAATCGCCGGCCGACATCTGGTAGATCATCTGCAGCACCAGCGGCATGAACACCAGGCCGCCGATCATCACCATGGCCAGCAGCAGGCTGGCGGTCATGGCGATCATGTAATTGGCGTTGCCGAACAGCCGCGGCGGCAGGATCGCTTCCGGCGCGCGGCGCTCCTGCACCACGCTCAGGGCAAACAGCACGATGGCGGCGGCGCCAAGGCCAAGGATCTGTGGCGAGGCCCAGGCAAATTCATTGCCGCCCATGGTGGTAACCAGCAGCACGCAGCACACCGCCGAAACGATCAGCACCGCGCCGGCGTAGTCGATCTTGTGGCGCACGCGTTTCACATGCAGACGCTTCAGCGTCTTCTGCGCCACCAGCAGGGCCGCCAGCCCGAACGGCAGGTTGATCCAGAAGATCCACTGCCAGCCCAGATGCTCGGTGAACAGCCCGCCCAGCACCGGGCCGGCGATGCTGGCGACCGCAAAGGTGCTGGCGATATAGGCCTGGTAGCGGCCGCGTTCGCGCGGGCTGACCACATCGGCAATGGTGGCATGGGCCATGGCGAGCAGGCCGCCGCCGCCCAGGCCCTGCAGCGCACGGTATATAACGAGTTCGGTCATGCTCTGGGCCAGGCCGCAGAGCAGCGAGGTGATAAGGAAGATGCCGATGGCGATCTGCAGCATCAGCTTGCGGCCATAGAGATCCGACAGCTTGCCGTAGATCGGTGTCGCCGCCGTCGAGGTGAGCAGATAGGCCGACACCACCCAGCTGAGATGCTCGGCCGCCTTCAGGTCGGCGGCGATGCCGGGCAGCGCCGTGGCGACGATCGTCTGCTCCAGCGCGGCGAGGAACATGCCCAGCATCAGGCCCAGGAAAATGACGATCTTTTCCTGGTGGCTGAACACCGGCTGACCGTCATCCGGTGACGGTTCGGTGACGGAAGCGGGGATGGGGGCGGAAGCAGGGGGCGGAGACATTGTAAATCTTCAGGCCGGGCGATACGCCCCTCTGCAGCCACCGGGGGGCTGCGAGAGGCTGCGGCGCCATAAAAGATCGTATACGTTTTACCTAGACCCGGGCGGCCGGGCTGGCAAGCCGCCATTTCGCCGCAGCACCCCAAACCATAAGGGAAATTGGTTCGGGTGGCTGCTCTGGTTTGATCGGGGCGCTTCGGCTAGCTTCCCGCCGTATTGATGGATCGGAGTTGGACCATGCTTTTTCTTGAACGCCTGATCGAACGCACGCTGTTTGCCAGCCGCTGGGTCATGGCGCCCTTCTATCTGGGCCTGGCGGTGGCGCTGGTGCTGCTGCTGGTCAAGTTCCTGCAGGAGCTGTTCCACACCGTGCCCAGCGTCTTCGCCATGAGCGAGGCGCAGCTGGTGCTGTCGATCCTGTCGCTGATCGACCTGTCACTGGCCGGCAACCTGCTGCTGCTGGTGATCTTCTCCGGTTACGAGAATTTCGTCTCCAAGATCGACAATGCCGACCACAAGGATCGCCCCGAGTGGATGGGCAAGATCGACTATTCCGGCATGAAGCTGAAACTGGTGGCCAGCATCGTCGCCATCTCCGCCATCCAGCTGCTGCGCGCCTTCATGAATATCGAGGAGCGCGACAATATTGAACTCGCCTGGCTGGTCGGCATCCACCTCACCTTCGTGGTATCGGGCGTGCTGCTGGCTTGGATGGATCGCCTGATCGAATCCTCCGAAGGCCATGGCAAGGATCCACATATCCCGGCCGATACAACGGTGACGGATGGCACGGTGATCGAACGCGACACCAAGCACGCGCCAAAGTGAAGTCCGCGGGATGAGCCGGTTGCGTCATCCCGTCCTGCTTCCCGTGCTGCTGCTGGCCGGCCTGTTCCTGACAGGCTGTGCCGGCGATCCCTTTGCCGATTACGCACCGCTGGATGCCGCCAGCATCCAGCGGCCATATCCGGGGCCGGTGCCGCAGACCGACCGCAGCGGCGGGCTGCTGCAGCGGTTTGACCAGGCGCGCTCCTTCTTCCCGCTGGCCCTGAGCGGCGCGCTGGTCGATTACAATCGTGGTGCACCCAACGCGCCCGGGGCGCGCGGCTTCAACGCCGCCTTCCTCGCCAACTTCAATGCCGTCACCGCCGATCCGGAACAGCCGCTGGATACGCAGCTGGCCGCCGCCGATGGTTCGCACCTGATGCTGTTGCGCGCGCGACCTGACAGCTGGGGGGAGCTGCACCACGCCGCCCTGCTGGATGCCAGCGATGTGGTGCTGATTGCCATGCCGCGTGACGCGCTGGCCGGTGATGCCTTTGCGCAGACCGCGAAGCACCAGATGGCCAGACCGGTCTGGGCCCTGCTGCCGGCCAGTGCGCGCGTCGGCAATGGCGAAACCCTGCCCGATCCCGATGAGGCGCGCCTGCTGGCCTTCTCGGCACTGCTGGGCGGTGCCACCGGCATCGTCTGGCAGGGTGAAGACAATTACGTGGCGCGCAGTGCCGGCTGGCTCGGCATCGCGCCGGCACCGCAGCTGGATTACGGCATCCAGACCGGCGGCCATGCACCGCTGCGGGCAACGCCGGGCGATGTGGCGGCATCGCGCCGGCTGTGGGATGCCGTGACGCAGCTCAACCGCCGCATCAGCCGCATCGCCCCCGCCCTGCTGCAGCCCGATGCCGCCGAACCCTACAGCATCGCCACGCGGATCGAGCCGCCCGCCGCCACCGGCGCACGACCGCCGCTGCCGCAACTGCGCAGCCTGCTGAAGCCACATGACGGCGGCCTGCTGCTGATCGTGCTGAATGCCGGCACAGCCGAGGCGGATTTCCGCATTGGTTTTGCGCGCGCGATCCGCAGCCTGACGCGCTTCGACGAGGGCGATGCTGTCGCGCAGGATGCCGCACGCGGCATCTTCCGCGACAGCATCGCGCCGCGCGGCGTGCGACTTTACCGGATCACTCTGGCGCAATAAGCGCGGTCAGCGCCGCAACGGCATCGTGGCCCTTGCCGGTGACCACATGGCTCTGCGCCGGCTGGGCAGCACCGGTGATGGTGACGGCGACGCCGCGCTTGGGACAGATGCCGAGGCAGCGCACGCGGGCGACGCGCACATCCTTCTTATGGCCGGCCGCTTTCATCGCGTCCTTCAGCCGCTGTGCGAGATCGACGCCATGGCCGCCCTCGCATTCGGAGCAGACCAGCACCAGGGCGGTCGACCAGGGCTGTTCAGCCGGCTGCAGGACAGATTTTTCAGAAGATGACATGCACGGCCTGCAATCGGACATTTTGTAACGCTGGGCCGCTTCACATAGGGCCCGGCCAAGCTTCGCACAAGCCGGCCAGCGAAAAAGCCCGGATTGCCCGGCCGGATGCAAAACTGTGACGAATTTACCATGGCCACGCTTGCCGCGATGCTGCCCAGGCAATGCCACGATTCCGCCTTGTATCGAGCCCTAGTTACAAGCGCCCGCCTGGCTGCAACAGGGCGGCCGATGTTTCGTCACACTTGCAGGAGTATCATCATGACCCGCTTTGCTTCTGCCGCGCTTGCGGCCACCTTGCTGTCCACCACCGCGCTGGCGCTGCCGGCCTTCGCCCAGGACAAGCCCGACACCACCACGCTGAAGCCCGGTGCCTATGCCGGCTTCACCGGCGGCTATCTGATGACACCGGATACCGACCGCGATGGCGGGGCGCATCTGGAACGCGATAACGGCTATTCCTTTGCCGGCCAGTATGGCTATCGCCTGCCGAACAACCTGCGCCTGGAAGCCGAACTCGGCTACGGCAGCATCGACAACGACAGCTACCATGCCAATGGCGGCCGCAGTGCCGTGCGCGGCGATACCGACCAGTATTCGCTGACCGGCGCCGCCTATTACGACTTCGCCACCGGCACGCCGCTGACGCCCTATGCCGGCGCCGGCGCCGGCCTGATGCACCAGCGTTTCGATCGCCCGGCTGTGACAGCCAACGGTTCGACACTGCCGGGTAACAGCGACAGCAGCACCGATCTCACCGCCTTCGGCGAAGTCGGTGTCGGCTACAAGCTGGCCAGCAGCCTGGAGATCGTGCCGAGCTATCGCTACCAGTGGATCAACGATGGCGCCAATGGTCTGGACGACAGCACCCAGCATGTCGCCCGGCTCGGCTTCCGCAGCTGGTTCTAAACGGCAAAGCTGCCGCTGGACCTTCCGCCGTACATCCGGTGGGGCGGAGGGTCTAGCGGCAGCATGATTTGTCGGCCGTTTGGGGCGGCGCGGCTTCGGTCTCGCCGCCTTTTTCATGACCAACATCCAGGCCGCTCAGGTCATCGAGAATCGGGCAGTCGGGCCGCGCATCGCCGTGGCAGGCCTCGGCCAGATGCTGCAGGCTGCGCTTCATCGCCTGCAGCTCGGCGATCTTGCGCGTCAGGTCGTCGATATGCTTGAGCGCGATATCTTTCACCGCTGCCGACGGCCGCGCGCCATCCTGCCACAGGCCGAGCAGCAGGCGGATATCCTCCAGCGCGAAGCCCAGATCGCGCGAGCGGCGCACGAAGCGCAGCAGATGCACATCGCGCGGGCTGTAGACGCGATAGCCGCTCTGCGTGCGGCCGGCCGCCGGCATCAGCCCGATGCTTTCGTAATAACGGATCATCTTGGCGCTGACGCCGGATGCGCCGCTGGCCTGGCCGATATTCATGATCTTGCCTCCTGGACATGATGCGGCTGCCAGCGCCGCAGCAGCAGCGCATTGGTCAGCACCGAAACCGAACTGAGCGCCATCGCCGCGCCGGCCAGCATCGGGTCGAGCAGGCCGAAGGCGGCCAGCGGAATACCGATCACATTATAGCCAAAGGCCCAGACCAGATTCTGCCGGATGCGCGCATCGGTGGCCCGAGCAATGCCGATGGCATCGGCCACCAGCAGCGGGTCACCACGCATCAGCGTGATGCCGGCCGTCTGCATCGCCACATCCGTACCGTTGCCCATGGCGATGCCGAGATCGGCCGAGGCGAGTGCCGGTGCATCATTGATGCCGTCGCCCACCATGGCGATGTCGCCACCCGCCTGGTCGCGCAGCCGCGCAATCGCCGCCGCCTTGTCTTCCGGCAGCAGGCCGGCCTGCACCTCGGTGATGCCGAGCCGTGCCGCGATGGCACCCGCTGCCGCCGGGGCATCGCCCGACAGCATCGCCACGCGCAGGCCCATCGCCTGCAGGCCGGCAATCGCCGCGGCAGCATGAGCCTTGGGTTCATCGCCGAAGGCAAAGAAGCCGAGTACGGTCTTGGTGTCGTCATCGGCGAGCCAGGACACGGTGCGCCCCTGCACGGCCTGCATGTCCGCCGGTTCCTGCAGCACGCCGGCACTGATGCCATGCTCCTGCAGCAGCCGCGCGTTGCCGAGCAGCAGATGGCGACCCTCGACGAGGCCGCAGACACCACGACCGGCGAAATCACGGAAGTCCTGTACCGATGGCAGGCTGACATCGCCGACGCGCGCGCGGATTGCGGTTGCCAGCGGATGCTGCGAACCGGCCTGCAGGGCCGCCGCCAGCCGCAGCAGGGCAGCCTCGTCGCCAGCAGCAGCATGGATCGCCGTCACCACCGGCTTGCCCTCGGTCAGCGTGCCGGTCTTGTCAAACGCCACCAGCCGCAGGTTGCGCGCCTGCTCCAGCGCACCGGCATCGCGGATCAGGATGCCATGCCGTGCCGCCACGCCGGTGCCGACCATCAGCGCCGCCGGCGTTGCCAGGCCCAGCGCACAGGGGCAGGCGATCACCAGCACCGCGATGGCATGCAGAAGTGCCATTTCCACATTGCCGCTACTGAGACTGAGCGTGAAGGTGAAGGTGACAAGGGCAATAAAGATCACGACCGGCACAAAGACGCTGCTGATCCGGTCGACCAGCTGCTGCACCGGCGGTTTGCTGGCCTGGGCGCTTTCCACCAGCCGCAGGATGCGGGCCAGCATGGTCTCGCCAGCCGTGGCTTCGATGCGCACGGCGATCAGGCCATCGCGGTTGAGCGTGCCGGCGCGCACGGTGTCGCCCATCTGCTTTTCGACCGGCAGCGATTCACCGGTCAGCATCGATTCATCAACGCTGGCGCGGCCCTCGATCACGATGCCGTCGGCAGCGAAGGCTTCGCCGGCGCGCAGCAGCAGGATGTCGTCGGCGCGCAGCAGCGCGGTATCGACGGTTTCTTCCGTGCCATCAGGCCTGCGCCGCCGTGCGGTGGCGGGCCGCAACTGCAGCAAGGCACGCAGCGCGGCGGCGGTCTGCCCGCGGGCGCGCGCCTCCAGCCACTTGCCCA
>NZ_CALSAN010000002.1:0-247219 GCF_943372915.1 Ferrovibrio terrae
ATCGCCGCTTCCTGCAGCGCGGTCTGGTAATCGTCGTCAGAGAGATCACCGGCGCCTTCGGTCAGCAGGCCGGTGGCAAGCTGGGCCAGGCCCTCCTGCCCCACCGGGTCGCTGGACGAGCCGCCGCGCCAGGTCGCCTGCAGCGCCACCATGGGGATCGCGGGTTCGCGCACGAACCAGACCTCGAGGCCGAGCGGGGTTTTGATTCGCTCGATCTTCGGGGCGGCTTCAGCCGAAACGGCAGCACACAGCAGCAGAACGGCAAGAAGGATGCGACGCATCAGCTCTGCTCCTTGGGCAACAGATAGCCGGTGACAGACCGGCGCAGGTCGAACACATAGCGCGCCGCAGCCAGCACCTGATCGCGCGTCACCGCATCGACCAGCCGTGGCCAGGCCTCGACATCCTCCACCGTCAGCCCGGTGGTGAGCGCAACGCCGAAGATGCGGGCGGCACCCGAGAGGCCGTCGCGGGCGAACACGGTTTCGGCCTGCATGCCGGTGCGGGCACGGCGCATCTCGTCGTCGCCGACGCCATCGGTCAGCAGCTCGGCGATTACCCGGTCGAGTGTCGCTTCAACCTCTTCCAGCTTGCGACCGCGCTTGGGCGAGGCGCTGAAGCCGAAGGTGCCGGGATCGAGCGACAGCGAGGAATACCAGGTGCCGGCCGACACTGCCGGGCCGTCACCCTTGACCAGCGCCTTGTGCAGACGGCCGGTCGGCGCATTCAGGATCTCGGCCAGCACGGCGAGCGGCACGGCATGCTGCTTCTCGCCGGCCGAGCGGCTCGGCGCCAGATAGGTGCGCCGCATCGATGGCTGGGTGACGCGACCGTCGGTCATGCTGAGCCGGCGTGCCGCCAGCTGATTGGGCTCCTGCGGGCGGAAGCGCGGCGGTATCGGCCGCATCGGGATCATGCTGTAGTATTTCTCGGCCAGCGCCTTCAGGTCTGCCGGGCGCACATCGCCGGCCACGATCAGGATGGCATTGTTGGGCGCATAATGGGTGCGATAGAAGGCCATCGCATCATCGAGCGTCAGACGCTGGATTTCCGCCGGCCAGCCGATCACCGGGCGGCCGTAAGGATGGCTGAGATACTGCGCGGCATCGAGCTGTTCGCCAAACAGGGCGCCGGGATTGTTGTCGGTGCGGCTGAGCCGCTCTTCCAGCACCACCTGCAGCTCCGGCTTGGCATCCGCGGCCCTGGGGTTGAGCTGATTCATGCGCTCGGCTTCCATGCGCATCACCAGTTCAAGCCGGTCGCGCGCGATGGTCTGGAAATAGCCGGTGTAATCCGAGGAGGTGAAGGCATTGTCGCGGCCGCCTTCGCGCGACACGATCTTCGAAAACTCACCCGGCGGCACGCTGGGCGTGCCCTTGAACATCAGATGTTCCAGGTAGTGCGCCACGCCGGACACGCCGGGCGCCTCGTCGGCAGCGCCGACTCGATACCACACCATGTGATGCACAATCGGCGCGCGGTGATCCTCGATCAGGACCACCTGCATGCCATTGCCCAGCATGAACTGCGTCGGATTGAAAACCTGGGCCCGGCTGTCGCCGGGGGCGCCCGCGAGCCAGAGACCAGCTGCGGACAGGACGGCGATCAGGCGGTTGCGCACAGGCAGCTCCGTGGACTGGGGGAAAGCTCCGTCAGAAAACACCCTCAAGCGGGCCGCGTTCGCGGCGCTTGATGGTTGGCACGGTGCCGGTGGTGGCCGGCTTGCCGGTGGCGGCATTCTCGCGCAGGCGCTGGGCTTCCTTGGCCGGGTCGACTGCGAGACCCGGATCTTCAGGCTTCTGCCAGAACATCAGGCGGTCAACAAAGCGGCGGTCGCGCTCGGCGAGCTGGGTGAATTCGTCATTCACCTTGCGACGGATATCAGGATCGGCATTGCCCGCACGCGCCTGCTGCAGCAGCGCCTGCTCGCCGGCCGAGCGCGGCTGGTTGGCAACGGCGCCACGGCTCAGCGGAGTGATCTGGCCGGCCGCATCGGTGCTGTTGCCGCCGAAGGCGGCAGCCGCGCGATCACGGGCCGGCACTTCCTGCGGACGCGGCGCACCCGGATCCGGCGGGCGCAGGCCGAATTCCGGCGGCAGCACCAGCGGCGCCTTGGTGACGACGACGAATTCATCCGGCGACTTCTTGGTCAGGCCAAGCGCCTCCTTGGTGGAGTCGCAGCCGGTCAGCAGCACGGCACAAGCCAGCAGCGCGAGGCCGCCGACAGACGGCAGGGGCAGATGTCGGCCGGCAATGTTCGGTCGACCCATGGCAAAACGATCCCTTGTTGAACGCGAGGCGGGGGGGGATTTTAGCCCCGCGGCCGGTGCCGGCACAAGGGCGCCCGCGGCCTTCCACATCGCGGAAATAGTGCGGATTTCCGCCCCCGCGCTTTGCCGCGTCAGGCCGCAGCCGGGGTTCGTCCGGGCAAGCGGATGATGGCCACCGTGCCGCCCGATTCGCCGCTGGCGATCGACAGGGTGCCGCCATGCAGTTCGACGAATTTGCGGCTGATCGCCAGTCCCAGACCGGTGCCCTCGCTACGGCGGCGAATATTGGGGTCGCCCTGCCAGAACGGCTCGAAAATCCGCGCCAGATCCTCGGCCCGGATGCCCACCCCGGTATCCCGCACCGCGATCGTCAGGCTGCCATCGGACCCGCTGCTGCCGGTCACGCGCACGGCGCCGCCCGATGGGGTGAACTTGATCGCATTGGACAGCAGGTTGAGCAGCACCTGCTTGATGGCGCGGGCATCGATGCGCGCCGGCGGCAGCGCGGAGGGGAATTCGTCGATCAGGTCGATATCGGCTTCCTGGGCGCGCCCTTTCACAATGGTGAGGCAGTCGCTGATCACCGTGGGCAGGTCGACATCCTCAAGCGACAGCTCGTAGCGGCCGGCTTCGATCTTCGACATGTCGAGAATGTCGTTGATGACATGCAGCAGATGCCGCGCGCTCATCACGATGTCTTCGGCATAATCGAAATAGCGGTCGGAGTTGGCGCCCCACATGCGCAGGGTGATCACCTCGGCAAAACCGATGATGGCATTGAGCGGCGTGCGCAGCTCATGGCTCATATTGGCGAGGAATTCGGATTTCGCACGATTGGCCGCGATGGCATGCTCGCGCTCACGGGCATAGGACGAGGCCAGCCGCTCAAGATCCTCGGCCTGGGCACGCAGGCGGCTGTTGGCTTCATCCAGCGCCTTCTCCGCCAGCTTGCGTTCGGAAATGTCGAGCGCGATCGAAATCACGCCCGTCACTACCCCACCGGCATCGAACAGCGGAACCTTGCTTTCCAGCATGGTCAGATGCGGCGCATCAACCATGTAGTAAGTACGCTCCACATTCAGCACCGGAGCTCCGGCCGCAATCATCGCGGCTTCGTTGTCGTCGCTGAAACGGATAAAGTCGTCGCGCTTGTCCGGGTGAATGCCGGGCAGCGGCAACTCGTGCAGATGGCGGCCGATAATCTGGTCGGCCGGCAAGCCAAACACATCGGAACAGCGGCTGTTGACCAGCATGTAGCGGCCATCGGCATCCTTCAGCGTGATCGGCGCCGGAATCGCATCCAGCACGACACGCAGCATTTCGCGATTGCGCTCCACCTCGGCCAGATACTCGCCGCCGGCACCCAGGATGGCATTGACACGTTCGGTGAGCATGCCGAACTCGTCCTGCTCATGGCCTTTGGGCACCGTGATACCGGTTTCCTGCGGCCGGCGTGGATCGGCACGTTCGATCTGCGCAACCAGATTGAGCAGCGGCCGGGTCAAGGTGAAATAGAAGAGCACGGCCAGAATCAGCGCGAGCACAAAATTGCGCACGAAACCGGTGCCGACCACCACCCAGGTGCGGCCAAGGATACTGCGCGCCAGCAAGGTACCATCGACATCGACACGCATCTCGCCGACCAGATCGCGATCGCGCGGGCCATAGAGCGGGCGGATCAGCGTTTCATCGGTGGATGGCAGCAGAAGGGCGAATGTCTCGGCCAGTCCCCAGGCATCCTCGTCCTTTGGCGGCGTCGGGGTCTGGCCGCGTTCCTGCATCGCCATGCGGCGGCCATAGTTGTCATAGATTTCGGCGCGCCAGATCGGCTGATACAGCAACAGACCGCTGACCACGCGCGCGGCCAACTGTTCATCGAGCGCATAGGCCGCCTGCGAGGCTGCATCGTTCAGCATATCCATCACCTGGGTGACGGTGGCTTCACGCTGGTTGACCTCGTTGCGGATATCGAGGGCGATCTGGAACAGGCTGGAGAAGAAGCCCAGCAACAGCGCCGCAATCACCGTCACCTTGACCTGACGGGCGGAGAGCTGATGGCGCGCGGAATGGCGTGCGGGCGCGGGCAACGTCATGCGTGTCCTGCGATTGCAGCCGCGCCGGCAATGACTTGCCGGGCGACCCTTTGTGCGACGGGCAACGGGCTATCGAAGCCTGTCGCCACCCCTTTTCCGGGACGGCCTTGCCGTCCGGTCCACCCCGACCGAAGCATCCTGCCTCTCGTCCGCACCCTCACCTACGAAGATGATGCTGCCACCATTCGCGTCCGGGCGCAACGAATCGCCAGAACATCTACCAAAAGTGGTAGCCACGGCGCACCAGCAGCTTAGGACATTGACTATGATGCTGTTTTTGGGGGGGACCTGAAGCCGTCGAGCAACAGCAGCAGAACGCCAACCACGATGGCGCTGTCAGCCAGGTTGAAGGCCGGCCAATGCTGGCCGAAGGCATGGAAATCCAGGAAATCGAACACCGCGCCAAAGCGCAGCCGGTCGATCACATTGCCGATCGCCCCGCCGATGATCAGGCCAAGGGCGGCGGCGACCAGCCTGGACTGGCAGCGCCAGAGCCAGAGCCCGAGCCAGACCAGCACACCCAGGGCCACCCCGATCAGCGTCCAGCTGCGAAAATCGCTGTCCTCCTGGAACAGGCCGAAGCTGACGCCGGTATTCCAGACCATGACCAGATTGAAGAACGGCGTCACCACGATGCCGGCGGGATGCTGCTGCATCAGGTCGAGGAAAAACAGCTTGCTGACCTGGTCGGCCACCAGGATGGCAACCGCAAGCAGCAGACCGAACAGACGCAGCCGCTGGGTCATGCCGCGGACCCGACTGCTTCAGCACACCGCCGGCACAGGTCGTCATGGCCCGGGACATGGCCCACATCAGGCAGCACCTGCCAGCAGCGTTCGCATTTGAGGCCCGAGGCCTGCTGCGGCACGACGGCAACGCCCTTCACATCCTCGCTACGGAAGGCCTCGGCCGGCCCCTCGCCCTCGCGCACGGTGATGCCCGAGGTGATGCAGGTCTCGGCAAAATCGATCCCCTCCAGGGCGGCAATGTCCTCAGGCGTGGCATAGACCACCGGATGCGCCTGCAGGCTGGCGCCGATGCGCTTCTCCGCGCGTTCGATTTCCAGTGCGCCGGTGACGGCACGGCGCACGCGCCGCACCTTCTCCCACTTGGCACCCAGCGCCGCATCCAGCCATTCTGCCGGAATGGTCGGGAACAGCTCACGGTGCACGCTGCCATCTTCCGACGGATAGCGGGTCAGCCAGGCTTCTTCCGCCGTGAAGCTGATGAAGGGCGCCAGCCATTTCACCAGGCAGTCGAACAGATGATCCAGCACGGTACGCGCGGCACGGCGGCGGATGCTGGTGGGCGCGTCGCAATACAGCGCATCCTTGCGAATGTCGAAATAGAAGCCCGACAGATCGACGGCACAGAAGTTATAGATCGCCACATACATGCGGTGGAAATCGTAGGCCTCACAGCTTTCGCGCACCACCTGGCCCAGTTCGGCCAGGCGATGCAGCACCCAGCGCTCCAGTTCCGGCATCTGCGCATGCGGCAGGCGTTCGCTTTCCTGGAAGCCGGCGAGATTGCCGAGCAGGTAGCGCAGCGTGTTGCGCAGGCGACGATAGGCATCGGACTGCGCCTGGATGATGGTCTTGCCGACGCTGAGGTCTTCCGAGTAATCCGACGACACCACCCACAGGCGCAGGATATCCGCGCCCGACTGCTTGATGACATCCTGCGGCTCGGTGGTATTGCCGAGCGACTTGGACATCTTGCGGCCCTTCTCGTCCAGCGTGAAGCCATGCGTCAGCACGGCGTCATACGGCGCGCGGCCGCGCGTGCCGCAGCTTTCCAGCAGGGATGAGTGGAACCAGCCACGATGCTGGTCGGAACCTTCGAGATACAGCGAGGCCGGCCATTTCAGGTCGGGGCGCTGTTCCAGCACAAAGCTGTGGGTCGAGCCGGAATCGAACCAGACATCGAGAATGTCGGTCACCATCTTCCAGTCGGACGGATTGTACTTGTTGCCAAGGAAATCCGACGGCTGGGCGGTGAACCAGGCATCGGCACCGCCTTTGAGGCAGGCCTCGACGATGCGCTCGTTCACTTCCTCGTCGCGCAGAAGCTCGCCGGTTTCCTTGTTCTCGAATACCGCGATCGGCACGCCCCAGGCGCGCTGGCGGCTGATCACCCAGTCCGGGCGCTGCTCGATCATCGCATAGAGGCGGTTGCGGCCCGAGGCCGGATAGAATTCGGTGGCGTCGATGGCGGCCAGCGCCTTCTTGCGCAGCTCATTGGTGGTCATCGAGATGAACCACTGCGGCGTGTTGCGGAAGATCAGCGGCGCCTTGGAGCGCCAGGAATGCGGATACTGGTGGCGCAGCCGACCCTTGCCGACCAGCGCACCGGCCTCGATCATGGTGGCGATCACGCGGCCATTGGCATCGCCTTCCTTGCCGGCATCGTCCAGCACGCGGGCCGGCTTGTCGCCGCCGAAGATCGGCACATGGCGGAAGTAGCTGCCATCGGCATCGACGGTATGCGGCACCTCGATGCCATTGGCGGTGCCGAGATTGTAGTCATCCGCGCCATGGCCCGGCGCGATATGCACAAAGCCGGTGCCGGCATCCATGGTGACGAAATCGCCGGCCAGCACCGGCACGGCGAATTCATAGCCCTGGCCGCGCAGCGGATGGGCACAGACAGTGCCGACAAGATCGGCACCCTTGAACGTGGCGACGGGCGTATAGCTTTCGATGGCGCAGGCCTTGGCCACCGTTTCGGCCAGGTCCTTGGCGACGATGATTTCATCGCCCACTTTCGCCAGCGTCTTCTCGCCCACGGTATCGATGCGCAGGCGCAGATACTCGGCGTCTTTCGACAGCGCGATGGCACGGTTGCCCGGCAGGGTCCAGGGCGTGGTGGTCCAGATCACGATGCTGGCGCCTTCCAGCGCCTTCACGCTCGCCGTTACCACCGGGAATTTCACGAACACCGTGGAAGAGGCGTGCTCGTGATACTCGACTTCGGCCTCGGCCAGCGCGGTGCGTTCGACGATTGACCACATCACCGGCTTGGAGCCCTTGAACAGGCCGCCATTCATCAGGAATTTCTGGATCTCGCGCACGATCTGGGCTTCGGCGGCGAAGCTCATCGTGGTGTAGGGATTCTTCCAGTCGCCGATCACGCCAAGGCGCTTGAATTCCTCGCGCTGGACGCCGATCCAGTGTTCGGCGAAATCGCGGCACTCCTTGCGGAACTCGTCGATCGGCACTTCGTCCTTGTTCTTGCCGGCCGCGCGATATTTTTCCTCGATCTTCCATTCGATCGGCAGGCCGTGGCAGTCCCAGCCCGGCACATAATTGGCGTCGAAGCCCATCATCTGCCGCGAACGGTTGATCACATCCTTGAGGATCTTGTTCAGTGCGTGTCCGATATGCAGATGGCCGTTGGCATAGGGCGGGCCGTCATGCAGCACATACTGCTCGCGACCTTTGCTGTCGGCGCGCAGCTTTTCGTAGAGGCCGATCTTCTCCCAGCGGGCGAGGATTTCCGGCTCCTTGGCCGGCAGGCCGGCCTTCATCGGGAAATCGGTGGTGGGCAGGAAAACGGTGGGGCGGTAGTCGGTGGTCATGGCTCAACTCGGGTGACACGCCTCTGGGCTTGCGCCGGCGCGATGATCTGGAAAAAAGTCGAGGAAATCCCGGGCCTTAGAAAAGGACCGGGCCGCTAATTCGCGGCGCCCGCAGGCCGACCGATATGGCGAATTGCCCAAGCATGGCGATGATTTAGCATCCCCGCCCCGGGCTGTCGAGGCGGGTGCTACGCGGTCTAGCGACCCGCCATCGCCGCCTTCGCCGCCACCACATCGGCAGCGATCTGGATCTTCAGCGGCTCGGGGCCTTCGTATTTCAGCTCCGGCCGCAGGAAGGCGTGGAATTCGACCCGCATGGCGCGGCCGTAGAGGTCGCCGCTGAAATCGAAGAGATAGACCTCCAGCTTCACGTCGGTCTGATCAAACGTCGGCCGGATGCCGAGACTGGCGACGCCGTCATGCACTTCGCCGTCGAGCACGGCGCGCACGGCATAGATGCCGAATTTCGGGATCTGGAAATCGGTCAATGCCACATTGGCCGTCGGAAAGCCCAGCTCGCGGCCACGCTTGTCGCCATGCTCCACCACCCCGAGGATTTCCCAGGGCCGGCCGAGCTGGCGGTTGGCCGCCGCCACGTCGCCGGCCTCCAGCAGGCCGCGCACGCGCGAGGATGAATAGGCTTCGCCGTCACCCTGCGCAGCAACCACCGTGACGCCGATGCCATGCCGGGCGCCCAGCTCACGCAGCATATCGGTATTGCCGGCGCGCGCCTTGCCGAAGGTGAAATCGTAGCCGACCACGACATGGCCGAGGCCCAGGTCGCGGGCCAGGATATGGTCGACGAAATCCTGCGGCGACTGCGCCGCCAGCGTGGCATCGAAAGGCAGCGCCAGCGTGGCATTGATGCCCAGGCCATTGAGGATGCGCGCCTTGGTCTCCAGCGCATCGAGCCGGAAGGGGGCCGATGACGGCACGAAGAAGCGGCGCGGATGCGGCTCGAAGGTGATGACGGCGCGCGGCTTTACCGCCTTGTCCGCCTCCGCATGCACAGCGGCGATCAGGGCGCGATGCCCCAGATGCACGCCGTCGAAATTGCCGATGGCCGCCACGGCGCCGCGAAGTGCCGGCGGGAAACTGGCGCTGGAACGCAGAAGACGCATGTTACCGGATAAACCCCTGGAGAAAGGGGCGCCGTTACCTGGCCTTGCGGCTGACCATCAGGGTGGCGGCGCCATCGATCACCACAGTATCACCGACCCGGCATTCGCAGGCAAAGGTCACGCGGCGCTTCTCAGGCACGATTTCGCTGATCGTCACCCGGGCCACCACGGTGTCGTCGATGCGCACCGGGGCCTTGAAACGCAGATCCTGCGAGACATAGATGCAGCCCGGCCCCGGCAGCTTGGTGCCGAACACCGTGCTGAGCAGGCTGGCGCCGAGCATGCCATGGGCAATGCGGCCCTTGAACGGCGTTGCCGCAGCGAAAGCCTCGTTCAGATGCACCGGGTTGGTGTCGCCCGATACATCGGCGAACATGACGATATCGGCCTCGGTCACCGTCTTCTCAAAGACCGCGGACATGCCGACCTGGAGGTCTTCCAGGTAATAGCCGTGCAAGGCCTGATAGGTCATGGCTGGTCCTTTTGTGGGCGACGGGCGAGCGGTTGACGGACTTTTTTGTGGCGGCGACTATAGCCGCCCGCCTGCGCGCCGGGCAACCCGCCCGTTCGCACCTGCAGCATAGACATTTGTATAGCAGATCGATGGCCGATATCCGTGCACTGACCGCTTTCACGCCGCAAAACCGCAGCGGAATCCGCTATGTGCTGACCGATATCGACGACACGCTGACCACCCATGGCCGCCTGCCGGCGGCAGCGTATACGGCGCTGGAACGGCTGGCGGCGGCCGGTTTCAGGGTCATTCCGATCACCGGGCGCCCGGCCGGCTGGTGCGACCTGATCGCCCGATTCTGGCCGGTCGATGCCATTGTCGGTGAGAATGGCGCGCTGTTCATGCGCTACGACCGGGCAGCGAAAAAGATGCAGCGGCGGTTTTTCCAGAGCGAGGTCGAGCGCGCCGCGGCGCGCGGCAAGCTGACGGCGCTCAGCCAGACCATCCTGCGCGAGGTGCCGGGCTGCGCGCTGGCATCCGACCAGCAATACCGTGAATGTGATCTGGCGATCGACTTCTGCGAGGATGTGCCACCCCTGCCGCAGGCCGCCGTTGATAAAATCGTTGCGCTGTTCGAAGCGGCCGGGGCCACCGCGAAGGTCAGTTCGATTCATGTCAACGGCTGGTTCGGCCATTGGGACAAGCTCTCCATGACACGCGTGCTGTTTGACGAGGTGTACGGCCTGAATCTCGATGCCGTGCGTGACCAGGTGGTGTTCGCCGGCGACAGCCCGAACGACGCGCCGATGTTCGGCTATTTTCCCTACAGCGTCGGTGTGGCCAATGTGCGGCCGTTTCTCGACCGCATTGCGGCCAGACCCGCCTTTGTCACAGAGGGCGAAGGCGGCAGCGGCTTTGTCGAACTGGCTGACGCGCTGATCGCAGCGAAAAAGTCTTAAGCCGCCTTGGCCAGCTTCGGCGGGCCGAACAGCAGGCCCTGGCCGAGCGGGAAGTTCAGGTCGGCCAGCTTGAGCAGGTCGGCTTCCGCCTCCACCTTGGTAAGGATCGGCAGCAGGTCATGCCGCTTGCAGATCTCGTTCAGGTCGGCCAGGTCGACCGGCGATCTGGCAATCGCGCTGACATCGCTGAAGGTTGCCGCGTTGAATTTGAGGAAGCGCACGCCATTGCGGGCGAGCGTCGCGAAATCGAGATCGAAGCGGTCGATGCCGTCGATCGACAGCGCGAAACCGAGCGCTGCCAGCTGGCTCATGCGGTACAGCCCATTGCGGTCGAGCTGGCGCACACCCTCGTAGCTGAATTCCAGCACGATATTGGCGGCATGCTCGCGCTCGCGGGTGAGGAAATCATAGAGCGGATTGAAGGTCTCGACCTGAGCCAGCATCGCCGGCGTCAGGTTGAGAAAGAAGCCGACCTCCTTGGCGCGCTGCTCCAGCTTGCGCACCATCTGCACGCCGCGCAGCAGCATCAGCGCATCGAATTCAGCGCGCAGGCCGGCGGCATCCAGCGCCACCAGGCAGGGCGCGGCGGCATAGGCCTTGCCGTCGGCATCGCGCGGACGCGCCAGCAGCTCGAAGAAGCGGATGCGGCGCTGCGGCAGGCTGACAATCGGCTGCACATGCAGTTCGACGCGGTTGTTGTTGAGCGCATCGCGCACAGCATCCAGCAGGGTGCCGTCATCCTGCGGCTCGGGCGTGCGCATCGGGTCCGGCACGATCAGGCGGGGTTCATTTGCAATATGCGGCGCCTCGGGCATCACCAGATGCGGGCGGCTCAGATGCGGACGGGTGGCGCGTGTCGTCACGATCTCCTCGGCCGGCACATCGATGGCGGCGCTGCCGGCAGCCGGCTCCGCGCCGCGCAGACGCAGCACTTCCTCGGCCAGCTGTTCGATCTCGGCGATCAGGCGGTTCTGCACGCGGCGGCGTAGCAGCATCTCGCGCAAAGCCCAAAACATCATCAGCAGGCCCAGCGCCAGGAGGCCGGGATGCTGCAGCGCGAGTCCCGGCACCAGGCGGGTCAGCGAGACACCCGCCACCAGCGCGATCAGCGACAGAGCGGCAAAGGTGAGCAGTCCGGGCAAGGTCGGCATGGGCAAGCGCCTCGGCAGAAGGCGGCCAGATCAGGCTGGTCCGCCGGGATGACAACGCTATAGTTAAGTCCGGGTAGTGTTAATGGAGCCTGAATCGATGGCCGGCCAGGATAAGAACTCACCGAATCAAGCGGTTACGCCGCTGCCCATGCCCTCGCTGCGGCGCCGGCTGGTGGGCGCCATCGCCTCCCTGCCGCTGATTGCCGCCGGCCTGATCGCGCTCGGACCGTTTGGCAGCAATGTGCAGGCCCAGCAGATGAGCAAGAGAGGAAGCACCGGCATGACCGCCCATCAGTTCGAACTCACCGCCATCGACGGCACGCCGATGCCGCTGAAACAGTTCCAGGGCAAGGTGGTGCTGCTGGTCAACACCGCCTCGCAATGCGGCTTCACCCCGCAATATGCCGATCTGCAGAAGGTCTGGCGCCAGTATCGCGACAAGGGGCTGGTGGTGCTGGGCGTGCCGTCGAACGACTTTGGTGGCCAGGAGCCGGGCACCGCGGCGCAGATCAAGGAATTCTGCGAGGTGAATTTCGACATCGACTTCCCGCTCGCCGACAAGCAGGTGGTGACCGGCGCCAAGGCCCATCCGCTGTATCGCTGGATCGCCGCCGAGCTGGGCGAGGACGCGCTGCCGAAATGGAATTTCCACAAATACCTGATCGGCGCCGATGGCCGGCTGATCGAGGGTTTCGCCACCCCGGTGAAGCCGACCGACGGCAAGGTGACCCGCGCCATCGAGATGGCGCTGCTGAAGGCCAAGGCCTGAATCCTGGGCGCGATGCTTACGCCGCCGCCGGCAATGCCGTAAACCTTGCGGCATGAACTACCGTCACGCCTTCCATGCCGGCAATTTCGGCGACGTGCTGAAGCATGTCGTACTGCTTGAACTGCTGGATGCCCTGCATCGCAAGCCGAGCCCGGTGCATCTGCTCGATACCCATGCCGGCATCGGGCTTTACGACCTGGCCGGCGACGAGGCGCAGCGCAGCGGCGAATACCGCTTTGGCGTCGGCGCCGTGCTGGCCGACATGGCCGCCGAGAAACAGCTGCCGCGCTATGTCGCCGCGCTGAAACGGCTGAACCCCGAGCTGAAGCCGGGCGGCAGCGGGCTGCGGCGCTATCCCGGCTCGCCCTGGCTGCTGGCCGACAGCCTGCGTCCCGATGACCGGCTGACGCTCTGCGAGCTGCACCCGCAGGATGCCGAGGCGCTGAAACGCAATCTGGCCGCCGAGTTCGGCCGCGATTCCGCCATGGCGATCCATCACCGCGACGGCTTCGAGGCGATCAAGGCGCTGATGCCGCCGACGCCGCGCCGTGGCCTCGCCCTGATCGATCCGGCCTTCGAGGCCAAGGATGAATTCGAAATCTTGAGCAAGGCGGTGCTGGCCGCACAGCAGCGCTGGGCCACCGGCCAGCTGGCGGTGTGGTATCCGATCAAGGATCAGAAAAGCATCGAAGGCTGGAAGTCAGGCCTGGCGAAGACGCTGAAATCCGAGACGCTGTGCATCGAACTGACGGTGCGGCCGGCCAAGGATGCTAGGCAGATGAGCGGCAGCGGCCTGCTGGTGATCAATCCGCCCTGGCAGCTGAAGGAAGCCCTGACACCGATGCTGGAGTTCCTGAAAAGCCGGCTGATCCGCGAGACCGGCGGCGGCACCCGCATCACCACACTGGTGAAAGCCGGCTAGTGGATGGTGCCCGACGACGGATCGAAATCGTCGTCATCATCATCCTCGTCGTCATCCTCATCGTCGTCGGGTTCCGGGTCGTCATTGCTGGCGCTGCCCGGCGGCGGCGTGGCCACCGGCCCGGCCTGGTGATGGCTGAGCCGCCAGGCCTTGCCCTCGCGCACAAAGAGATTTGACGCGATCAGATACTGGTCCTCGACCTTTTCGAAGCACAGCACCAGCGCCACATCGCCCCACAGCGTGACGCGCGGCGCCATCATCTGCAGCATCGGCTGCGACGGATTGGCCAGGATGCGACGCCAGCCCTCCAGCACCGCGTCGCGCCCCATCAGCGGCGGCCAGCCGGGATGGATGCAGACCACGGGCGCCTGCTTGGCCCAGAGTTCTCTCATCGCGTCGATGTCGCGATTGGCAAAAGCCCGGTAGAAGGCCGCATTGGCGTCCAGCAGGGCGGTTTCGTCATCGGGTGGCGGCGTTGGCATCGCCACCACTGTAGAATGCGTCGCGGCCCCTGTGTAGTGCCTTGCGCCACGGAAGCCGCAATGCTTCCCTGCCGGCCATGCCCGCACCTGCCGCCGCCAAACCCGCTTTCGCCGTGCTGATGGTCTGCACCGGCAACATCTGCCGCTCGCCCACCGCCGACGGCCTGCTGCGCCATGCGCTGCAGCGCCACGGCCTGACCGACCGGGTGGAGGTCGATTCCGCCGGCACGCAGGATTACCATATCGGCGACCCGCCCGACCGACGCAGCATCGCCACCGCGCGGCGCCATGGCGTCGATCTCAGCCCCCTGCGGGCGCGCCAAGTGACGGCCAAGGACTTCACCCGTTTCGACCTAGTGCTGGCAATGGATGACGGCCATTTCCGCCAGCTGCAGCGACTCTGCCCGCCCGTCCATCGCGACCGGCTGAAAATGTACCTTTCCTATGCGCCACAATTCGGCCGCGACGTGCCCGACCCCTATTATGGCGGCACCGATGGCTTCGACGAGGTCTGGCGCATGTGCGAGACGGTGACCGAAGCGCTGGTGGCCGAGATCCGCAGCCGCCTCGGCTAACGCTTCAGGCCGCGCGGCTTTCCAGCCGGCGCTGCATCGCCAGCATGCCCTGCGCCATCATGCCGTCGATGGCCGGTTTCAGTTCCGCCGGCAGCAGATCGGCGCGCCAGACCACGCGGCAGCGGCCAGGCCCGTCCGCAATCACCTCGAAGGAAGCATTGTGATGGGTCAGGCGGCCGCCGACCACGGCATAGGCGAGCCGCCGCCCGGCATCATCGACATCGACAATCACCTCGCGCGCCACCATGCCATTGGCGAAGGTGACGATGCGGGCCGCACCATCCTCCACCAGATGGCAGTCGGTGACAAAGCCCGGCGCCAGCCGATGCACGGCACCGACATCGCGGAAGGCGGCCCAGGCGGCTTCCGGGCTGGTGGCAACGGCCATTTCCTTGCGGATGGTCGCCATGGTCAGCCTGCCTTGCCGCAATAGGCCTCGATGCGATAGCCATCGGGGTCGATGGCGAAGGCGGCATAGTAGTTGGCATCGTAATCGGGTCGCAGGCCGGGCTTGCCGTTATCCTTGCCACCCTGCGCGAGTGCCGCGGCATGGAAATCATCGACGCTCTTGCGGCTGGGTGCATCGAAGCAGAAATGCAGGCCCGAAGCCTTGTCGGCCGGCACCGGCTTGTCGGTCTGGCTGATCCACAGCACCACCGCCGTGTCGCCATAGCCGAGCGAGCCTTCGCTGGCACTCAGGCAGGTATAACCCAGCGGCTTGAGCGCGGCATCGTAGAATGTCTTGGTCTTCGCCACGTCGCGAACGCCAATGGATACGTGATTCAGCATCGTCTTCTCCTGCAAATTTCCGGCAGCATCCCGCGCCGACAGCCGCACCATGCCGCCCGCGCCGGTTTTCGCGCTTGGGGAAAATTGCTATTCTGGGGCCATGGCACAAACTGCTCCGAACCCGGCCAATCAGGTGCCGGACGACCCGGCCGCCCGGCTGCCGACCGCCCGCGTCATTGCGCGCGGCGCCGACTGGACGCTCAGCGAGTTCGTCTGTCGCTCCGGGCCGCAGGATCGCCCCTTCGAGGAGCAGCATGACTTCGCCGCCATCGCCGCCGTGGTGGAGGGATCGTTCCAGTATCGCTGCGACAGCGGCAGGGCCCTGCTCTATCCCGGCGCTTTCCTGCTGGGCAATCCCGGCGGCTGTTTCGAATGCGGCCATGACCACAGCACCGGCGACCGCTGCGTCAGCCTGCAGTTCACGCCGGCGCTGTTCGAGGAGATCGCGGCCAGCGCCGCCGGCTCGCATCGCTTCCGCTTCACCAGCGCCATGCTGCCAGCCCTGAAACCGTTGATCCCGCCGGTGGCGCGGCTCGAAGCCATGGCGGCCGAAGGCGGCAGCGCGGTGGAGGAACTCGCCTTCCAGGTGGCAGAAACCGTGATCGATGCCGTCGCCGGGGGCAGCGGCATGTCGCAGGCGCCCTCACACGCCGATGCGCGACGGATCAGCCGCGTGCTGCACCATATTGCGGCCCATGCCACCGAGCCGCTCGATCTCGCCCAACTGGCCGGGATCGCCTGCATGAGCAAATACCACTTTCTGCGCAGCTTCCGCCGGAGTGTCGGCGTGACGCCGCACCAGTATCTGCTCGGCCTGCGCCTGCGGCTGGCCGCCCGTCGCCTGCTCAGCTCAACGGAGCCGGTCAGCAGCATCGCCTTCGACACCGGCTTCGGCGACCTTTCCACCTTCAACGCGAACTTTCGGGCCCAGTTCGGTACCAGCCCGGGTAGTTTCCGCCGCGCCCACAGTAAATTGATGGTGGCCTGAGCCCAGCGATCCGTGCCGTGATCGAAAAGTTACTTTCTTTTCAGGGGCATTTTCCCGTACATGTCTGCCCTGTTATCGACCCGCTCAGGATCACCGCCATGCGTCGCCTCGTATACACTTTCGCCCTGCTGCTCACCGCCGCCAGCATCATGCTGCCGGCCGCAGCCGTCCGGGCACAGAGCAGCAATGCCGCCGCCATCGAAGCCTGCATGAAGGAAATCCGCAGCGCCCTGAAGGCCGGCCAGAAGCTGACCGAACAGCAGCGCATGGTGGCCGAGGAACAGTGCCGCGCCCGCGCCGACGCGAGCGCCCCCCGGAAGTAATGCAACGCATCAGGCGGCAGGGCTTCGTTGATGCCCGGCGCCTGACAGCTTTATCGCGCCGGCCCCAGCCCCTTTGGTCGCGGCCCGCCGGTCGCCCAGTCGAGCAGCTGCACCGTATGCAGCACCGGTTTATCCATCCCACTGCTGATCTGGACCAGACAACCGATATTGCCTGCCGCCACCGCATCAGCATTGGTGGAGGCAATCGCCGTCACCTTCCGGTCGCGCAACTGCGCGGATAATTCAGGCTGCAACAGATTGTAGGTGCCGGCCGAGCCACAGCATAGATGGGCATCGGGCACATCCTTCACCGCGAAACCGGCCTGGCTCAGCAGCTGCTTGGGCAAAGCCGTGATCTTCTGGCCATGCTGCAGCGAACAGGCGCTGTGATAGGCGACACTGATCGCGTCGGCATGGCCGGCGACAGGCCGCAGCCCGAGATCACGCATCACCTCCGTGATGTCTTTCGCCAGTGCGCTGACCTGCGCGGCCTTTTCCGCCCAGGCCGCATCGCTGCGCAGCATGAAACCATAATCCTTCACCGTGGTGCCGCAGCCCGAGGCATTGATCACCACCGCATCCAGCCCCTCGCCGGCCAGCTCAGCATGCCAGGCGGCAATATTGGCCTTCGCCTTGGCATGGGCATCGGCTTCCTTGCCCATATGATGGGTCAGCGCGCCGCAGCAACCCGCACCTTGGGCCACCACAACCTCGCAGCCATGCCGCGTCAGCAGCCGGATGGTGGCGGCATTGATGTCGGGATCAAGCACGCGCTGGGCGCAGCCGGTGAGCATCGCCACCCGCATGCGGCGCTCGCCCTCGGCGCGGAACACCTGCGGCCGGTCGAGATCGGAGGCCGGCGGCAGATGGCGCGGCGCCAGCGCCACCATCGCCTTGAGTTTGGCCGGCAGCAGGAAACGGAACAGCTTGCCAATCCTTGCCAGCCGCAGGCTGAAGCGGAACAGGCCCGGATTGGGCAGCACGCGCGCCAGCACATTGCGCAGCAGGCGATCCATCAGTGGGCGCTGATAGGTGTCTTCGATATGGGCGCGGGCATGATCGACCAGATGCATGTAATGCACGCTGCTCGGGCAGGTGGTCATGCAGCTCAGGCAACTGAGGCAGCGATCGACATGGCGCACGGTTTCTTCCGTGGCAGCCTGGCCGCCTTCCAGCATCTGTTTGATCAGATATATGCGCCCGCGCGGTGAGTCGCGCTCATCGCCGAGCAGCACATAGGTTGGGCAGGTGGCGGTGCAGAAGCCGCAATGCACGCATTTGCGCAGGATATCGTTGGACGCGGCGATGCCCGGATCGGCGAGCTGTGCGAGGGTGAAAGAGGTCTGCATGGCTCAGTTTCCTGCGCTGGGCGCCATGCGGCCCGGATTGAGGATATTGATCGGATCGAAGCTGTCTTTCACCCGGCGCGACAGGGCCGCCAGTGCTTCCGGCTGCGGCTGGAACACCGGCACGGCAGCGCGGGTGGCGAGATCAGCGCGGATCAGGGTGGCATGGCCGCCGCCATATGCGGCAATCGCACCGCGCACCAGGGCCGCATGGGCATCCTGCGCCGGCGGCAAGGTCAGCCAGACCAGGCCGCCGGCCCAGTCGTAGAAGAAGCGTGCCTCGGGCTGGGCGGCGACAATCGCCGCCGTCACCGCCGGGCCGCTCAAGGGCGCCGTCGAGAGGCGCCACAGCACGCGGTCCTGCGGCAGGGCAAAGGCAGCGGCATCGCGGATCTCGCGCCACAGCCAGGCCGAATTCATCGAATGCAGTTCCTCCAGCGGCGCCCCAAAGCTGCCGAGCAGATCGCGCAGCGCCTCGCAACGCGCCTTCACGGAAATATCCGTGCCCTCGATGCGCACAGCGGTGACGCCGGTGCCGGCCTTGGCGACATAGGCCACGCCGGACAGCGCCGCGACAGCCGCCGGCAGATGCGCCAGGCCCGCCACTTCATGCGGCGAGGCAGCCGCGGCAGCAAGCGCCTGGATGGCGCGGGCATCATCCAGGCCGAAAACCAGCACGGTGCGGGTCTTTTCCGGCGCCGGCAGGACTTTCAGCGTCACCTCGGTGAGCGCCGCCAGCGTGCCATAGGCGCCGCAGACCAGCTTGGGCAGGTCGTAGCCGGTGACATTCTTCACCACCTTGGCGCCGGCCTTGAAGATTTCGCCACGACCCGACACCGCCGTGAAGCCGAGCAGATGATCGCGCACCGCACCGGCCTTGAAGCGGCGCGGCCCGGCGAGATTGCAACCAATGGCGCCACCGATGGTGCCGCGCGCCGCCGCATGGCCCCAGAGCGGGCCGTAATCCGGCGGCTCAAAGGCCAGCATCTGATTGCGCGCGCCGAGCAGCTTTTCCACATCGCTGACCAGCGTGCCGGGCCGCAAGGTCAGCACCAGCTCGGCCGGTTCGTAATCGAGGATGCCGCTGAGCCGGCTCATGTCCAGCGCGTATTCGGTCTGCGCCGGGCGCCCAAGGCCCGCCTTACTGCGGTGGCCATGCAGGCTGAGCGGCCGGGTCTCGGCCGCCGCCCATTTGATCAGGTCGGCCACATCGGTGGTGCCGGATGGGATGAAGGTCTCAGGCATGGTGTCTCAGAATCGCGGCAGGTCGGGGAAAGCGAGCTGGCCCTTGTGCACATGCATGCGGCCGAGTTCGGCGCAGCGATGCAGCACGGGGAACACCTTGCCCGGGTTGAGGCGGTGATTGGGGTCGAAGGCGCATTTGACGCGCATCTGCTGCGCCAGGTCGGCCTCGGTGAACATCGCCGGCATCAGGTCGCGTTTTTCGACGCCGACGCCATGCTCGCCGGTCAGCACGCCGCCGACCTCGACGCAGAGCCGCAGGATATCGGCGCCGAATTCCTCGGCACGCTCCAGCTCTCCCGGATTGTTGGCATCGTAGAGGATCAGCGGATGCAGGTTGCCATCACCGGCATGGAAAACATTGGCGACGCGCAGGCCGTATTTTTCCGATAGCTGGCCCATGCGGGTGAGCACCAGCGGCAGGGTCTTGCGCGGAATGGTGCCGTCCATGCAGAGGTAATCCGGCGAGATGCGGCCAACGGCGGGAAACGCCGCCTTGCGCCCGGCCCAGAAGCTGAGGCGCTCGTCTTCACTCTGCGACACGCGCAGCGATACCGATCCACACTGCTCCGCGATCACCTTCACCCGGGCGAGCAGATCGTCAACCTCGGCCGGCGGACCATCCAGCTCGATGATGAGCAGCGCCTCGACGTCGCGCGGATAGCCGGCATGGACGAAGTCTTCCGCCGCATGGATCGCCGGCCGGTCCATCATTTCCATGCCGCCCGGAATGATGCCGGCGGCGATGATTTTCGCCACGCAGTCGCCGGCTGATTCAGAGGTTGGGAAGCCGGCCAGCACAGCGCGCTGGGTGGTCGGTTTGGGCAGGATGCGCACGGTGACTTCGGTGATGACGCCGAGCAGACCTTCCGAACCGCAGATGATGCCCATCAGGTCATAGCCCTCGGCATCCAGATGCTTGCCGCCGAGCCGCACAACATCGCCGTTCATTAGCACCATCTCGACGCCGAGAATGTTGTTGGTGGTGAGGCCGTATTTCAGGCAATGCACGCCGCCGGAATTCTCCGCCACATTGCCGCCGATGGTGCAGGCGATCTGGCTGGAAGGATCAGGCGCATAGTAGAAGCCGCGATGCTCGACCGCGCGGGTGATGCCGAGATTGGTGACACCGGGCTGCACCACGGCGCAGCGGTTGTCCCAGTCGATGTCGAGCACCTTGTTGAACTTCCCCAGCCCCAGCAGCACGCCGTCGGCCAGCGGCAATGCGCCACCCGACAGCGAAGTTCCGGCGCCGCGCGGCACGATCTTCACGCCGCGTTCGTTGCACAGCTTCATGACGTCTGACACCTGCTGCACGGTGCTGGGCAGCACGGCGACCAGCGGCAGCTGGCGATAGGCCGTGAGGCCGTCGCATTCAAACGCGCGCAAGCTGGTCTCGTCGGCGATCACGCCCTCGCCCGGCACGATGGCACGCAGGGCGGCGATCAGGTCGAGCCGCTGGGCGATGATGTCCTGTTCCGGCGCCGGCATCAGCATGGCGTCATCCTTTGGGTTTGCAGTCGGCGGCGCGATAGCGGCCGGCGGCCTGGGCAATATGGCGGCGCGCGGCAGCGCCGGCGGCCTGGGCATCGCCGCGGGTGATGGCATCCAGCAGGGCGCGGTGTTCGGCCTGGGCGGCTGCCGTTCCGCCGCTGCGGCGCGCCGCCGGCTGCCAGGTCAGCGCACGGGTGGCGGAGAAATGCTGCGCGAGGAACGCGGCGAATTGCGCCAGATAGGGATTATGCGCCGCCGTCGCCACCGCGGCATGGAAGCTGTCATCGGCGGCGGCACCGTTCTCATCGCTCTGCAGCGCCTGCTCCATGCGGGCGAAGGCAGCGTTCAGCGCGGCGAGGTCAGCCGCCGAACGCCGCTCCGCCGCCAGTTCGGCCATGCCGACCTCGACCACGCCGCGCAGCTCGAAGACATGGGCCAGATCGGCAGCATCCAGCAGGCCGGGCTCAGCGATGCGGAAATTGGCGAGGCCGGGCTTCAGCGCCACGAAGGCGCCGGCGCCCTGGCGGGTCTCGACGAAGCCATCGGTCTTGAGCCGGGCAATCGCCTCGCGCACCACGGCGCGGCTGACGGCGTAGCGTTCGACCAGCTGCTTCTCGGTCGGCAGCCGGTCGCCGGGCTGGAACTCACCGGCCCGAATCGAAGCTGCGAGGCGGCCGGCCAGCATGGCGCTGAGGCCGGTGGCGCGCGGCAGTTCGGTCAGGGTGGGATCGAGGGGCGGGATGGGACTCGGCATGGCTCTTATTTGTCAGCTTGTCTGACAAATCCCGCAAATCGCCGTCGTCGTCAAGATCAAAGAAAACGGCCCGGCTGCAGAGCAACCGGGCCGTTTAAAACCTAGCAATGCGAAGGCCTTAGCCCTCGATCTGCTTAACCCTGGCGCGCCTTGAAGCGCGGGTTGGTCTTGTTGATCACGTAGACGCGGCCCTTGCGGCGCACGACGCGGCAATCGCGATGACGGCCCTTGGCCGACTTCAGGGAATTCACGACCTTCATGACACTGACCTCAGGAGCAATAAAAAACCGGACGCAGCCTTAACCCGCCCGGCGGAAAAGTGGGCCGGACCATACCGGCGGGTCTGCGGCCTGTCAACCGTAAAACCCGCCGGAAATCCGGCCCTTGTGGCAGGCCCTAAGCCTCTAGAATTCCTGCCAATCCTGATCGTTCGAGGCCGCAGCAGCAGGCGCCGGTTTGGGCGCCGGCGCAGCCGCGGCCTTGGGCCGGGGTGGCGGGGCCTTCGCCGCAGCCGGTGCCGGGCGTGATGGCGCCTGCGGACGCGGTGCCGCAGCGGGCGAGGATGCTGCAGCCATCGAGACCGAACCGCCCTCGACCTTGAAGAAGCCAACCAGTTCGGCGAGCTGGACCGCCTGGTTGTTCAGGGTCTGCGCCGCCGCCGTGCTTTCTTCCACCAGGGCGGCATTGCGCTGGGTCATTTCGTCCATGCTGCCGACGGCGGTGTTGATCTGGTCGAGGCCGGTGGCCTGCTCGCGGCTGGCAGCCGCGATCTCGGCCACGATATCGCTCACCTTCTTGATCGCGGAGACGATCTCGGTGAGTGAACCACCGGTCTGGTTCACCAGTGCCGCGCCGGTCTTGACCTGCGCATTCGAGTCCGTGATCAGCGCCTTGATGTCTTTTGAGGCATTGGCCGAGCGCTGCGCCAGCGCACGCACTTCCTGCGCCACCACGGCGAAACCCTTGCCAGCCTCGCCCGCTCTCGCGGCCTCGACGCTCGCGTTCAGGGCCAGCAGGTTGGTCTGGAAGGCAATCTCGTCGATCAGGCCGACGATGTCGGAAATCTTCTGCGCGCTGCCTTCGATCCGGCTGACCGCAGCCACCGCATCGGCCACGACGCTGCCGCCCTTCTCCGCCGTGTCGCGTGCCGCGACGGCCAGCTGGTTGGCGGCCTGGGCATTATCGGCATTCTGCTTCACGGTGGTGGTGACTTCATGCATCGAGGCGGCAGTCTCCTCGATGGCGGCCGCCTGTGCTTCGGTCCGCTGCGCCAGATCCTGACTGCTGTCGGTGATCTCGCCAGCGGCTGTCTTGACCGAAAGGGTGGTCGTGGTCAGTCGGCCGGCAAATTCGCGCAGCCGCTCGGCCATGCCATTGGCACTGGATTTGAGCTGGCCGAACACGCCGTGATATTCGCCGCGCACACTGCGGGTCACATCGCCTTCGGCCATGGCACCCATCACCTCAGCCAGTTCACCGGCCATGGTCTGCAGCGTTGCCGCCAGCCGGTTCAGTTCCTGGCTGGTGGAGAGGAAGAAGCCATCCTTGCCGCTTTCGTTGATGCGGCCCGTCAGATCGCCACCGGCGACCTTGTTGACCAGGGCGGCGATTTCCTCGCCCGCCGCCTTTTCGCGTATCTCGCGTTCGGCCCGGCGCCGTTCGGCCTCTTCACGCTGTTCGGCGATCTGGGCCTCCGCCTCTTCGCGGGCAATCATGCTGTCCTTAAAGACCTGCACCGCCTTGGCCATCTCGCCGATCTCGTCGCGGCGTTCGCTGCCGGTGATGGCGATGCCGGTATTGCCGGTGGCCAGCGTGTTCATCACGCCGGTGATGCGGCTGATCGGCCGGGTCAGGGTAGCGATGACGATATAGAGCGCCAACAGCACCGAAATGGTGATGGCTGCCACCGTGGTGGTGATCAGCAGGGGGCGTTGGGCGTTGTAATACTCGGTCAGACCGTTGCTGACCTCAATCACGCGCTCGGCATTGCGCTTGGTAACGCCGTCGATCAGACGGTTGACCGCCTGGCGGTTGGAGCGGTTGGCGTCGTTATCGCCATATTCGCGCGCCTGCTTGGTATCCACATCACTGCCAAGCCGCGCCAGCTCGCGACGGAACTGGACGAACTGGTTGACCTGGGCGATGAACTGCTTGGCTTCGTCGCCTGCGGCCGCCTGCGGCCCGATCAACGCCGTCCAGTCCTTCAACACAGTTTCAATTTCGGCGGTGAACCGCATGATGCCAGCGGCAAAGGGCTTTGCGGCGTTGGTGTCGGCCGACATGTAGACACCGCGCGAGTCCATCACCACGGCATAGACCAGTGCATTCAGTCGCTCGCCATACTGGGTCTGCTTGGCGATGTTCTCCATCACTTCAGTCTGGCGTTCGAAGCGGTCGAGTGAGACCACGCCCATGGTCCCGATCGCCGCGGCGGCGATGGCCAGCAGTGCAACGACCGCGAGTACCCGCGGCCCGATTTTCAGAGTGGATGCAAATGACATTCTGCCCTCCCATGAACCTAAGCTTGCCGTGACCAACTGTTGCATTCATACACAACAGATTGATCTTGCTCAGGTTACCAATCATACACCTGTGGGAAGTCTGGCAGCACGCAGCGATTTTACCACCGCGTACAACTTGCGTCGTACACGTTTTAGTTTAATTGCATACTGATAATCTGTTCAAAGCCTGATTCCGGCGGCCCGCCGCATACGGACGACGTCAGAACTCCTGCCAGTCGTCATCCGACGGCTTAGCCGGTGCAGGCTTGGGGGCGGGCGCCGCCGGCTTGGATTCCAGTTTCACCCCCGACGGCTTGGGCGCGGCAGCCCTGACAGGCTTTGGCGCCGCAACAACAGTTGGCGCTGCGGCAGCGGGTTTGGGGGCCACTGGAACTGCCGGCATAGGCTTTACGGCCACCGCCGGCTGGTTGCCGAGCTTGAAGAAGCGCACCAGCGTGGCCAGTTCCGACGCCTGGTTGGCGAGCGCCTGGGCCGAGGCAGATGTCTGCTCCACCAGCGCACCATTGCGCTGGGTCATTTCATCCATGCTGCCCACGGCGGTGTTGACCTGGTCCAGCCCGGTGGCCTGCTCACGGGATGCGGCGGCGATCTCGGCGACGATATCCGACACCTTCTTGATCGCACTGACGATCTCGCTGAGCGAGGCGCCGGTCTGGTTGACCAGCGCCGCACCGGTTTTGACCTGGGCATTGGAGGCACTGATCAGCGCCTTGATATCCTTCGAAGCGTTGGCCGAACGTTGCGCCAGCGCACGCACCTCCTGCGCCACCACCGCAAAGCCCTTGCCGGCATCGCCGGCCCGGGCAGCCTCGACACTGGCATTCAGGGCCAGCAGGTTGGTCTGGAAGGCGATCTCGTCGATCAGGCCAACAATGTCGCTGATCTTCTGGGCGCTTTCCTCGATCTGGGTGACCGCGGCCACGGCATCGCCCACCACGGCACCGCCCTTCTCTGCCGTGTCCCTGGCAGCGGTCGCCAGCTGGTTGGCGGCCTGGGCATTGTCGGCATTGTGCCGCACCGTAGTGGTGATCTCATGCATCGAGGCTGCGGTTTCCTCGATCGAAGCCGCCTGCGATTCCGTGCGGCTGGCCAGATCCTGGCTGCCGCTGGAGATCTCGGCCGAAGCAGTTTTCACCGCTTCGGCATTCTCGGCCAGTCGCATGGCGAAGTCGCGCAGGCGTTCGGCCATGCCGTTGGCACTATCCTTCAAACGGCCGAACACACCATGATAATCGCCGCCGACCCGCTTGGTCAGATCACCGCCACTCAATGCCCCGGTCACCTCAGCCAATTGGCCGGTCACGGCATTCGTGCGGGCAATCATATCATTGACGGACTGACCGACGCGCTGCATCACGCCGCTAAGCCCGTTCAGTTCAACACGGCGCGACAGATCGCCTTCGGCTGCGGCAGCCACGACTTGGCCGATCGCCTGCTCGAAACGCTGCTCCTGGGCTTCCCGCTCGACGGCGAAGCGCGCCCTTTCCTCATCTTGCTGGCGCTCAAGGACGATCTTCTCTTCGGCATTGCGCTTGAACACCGCAACAGCACGCGCCATCTCTCCGACTTCATCATGCCGCTCCTGATACGGCAACGCCACAGACAGGTCGCCACCAGACAGGCGGTTCATCATGCCGGTGATGGTATCGATCGGACGTGAAATATTACGACCGATCAGCCATGCCATGAGAATGCCGATCAGCAGAGCAACAACACCCGCGCCGAAGGCAATCAACTGGGCACGGTTGACCGTCGAGACATAGTCGCTGCTGTCTATGGCGATTACGACCGAACCGAATGGCTTGTCAGAATAATCCCGTACGGCGCCAACCAGCACCGTGCGCGGCCCCGCAGCAGTGTTGGCGCGTCGCACCACGGTTTCGCCTTTCAGAGCAGCCTGGAGATCGTCGGGCTGCGTCAGCGCAGCGTCCTCGAATGTGCCGGCAAAGCGTTTCATGCCGTCCTTGTCCTGCACGAACAGGGCGACATCGGCACCATAACGCTTTTTGAAACTGTCGAAGAAGAACTGACCAAACGACATGCCTAGCTCGAAGGAGCCAATATGCTTGCCTTCATGCATCACCGGCACGATGCCGCGCACGCCGAGGCCATCAAGGCCGAATTCGAGCCCCTGCGTGGGCTTGCGAGCATTATTGGTGGCAACAACAGTGTGGCGGAAAGACGAGAGATCGTCGCCGAAGCGATCCGGCCGATGTACGCGAAGGAAGGACGTTGCCGGCGGGGTGTGGAACTGCATCTGCACCGCGCCATGGTGGTCCTTGAGAGGCTGGAAGGCGGGTACAAAGAGCTTGGCCAGACGGTCGCGGTCACCTTGCGCCATGGCGGCCTGGGCATCGGGGATGTTGGCCACAAGCGTGCTGAGCGCGGTGGCCTTGGCAGCCTCCGCATGCACCGAGGCCATGACGTTTTCATAATAGCTCTGCAACTCGCGTCTCTCAGCGCGGTCCACCAAGCCATCCATCACAAGTAGAGATGGAACCACCGATGCAATAACGGCCAAAATTGCGACAGCTGCAGCGCAAACAATCAAGCGACCTTGAAGTCGCAAGGATTTAAACATCGCGATATCAACCTTCGACTGTGTTTCCACCAAAACAAAAACACCCTTCGGCATTTCCTCCGAAGGGTGCGATGACCTGATAATTCAGCTGCCGATCAAGCCGCGGCAGCCGGCAGAGCGGGTACGCCGCGGTTGAACAATCGATTGACGTCGATCAGGGCTACCATGCGCTCTTCATGGGTGGCCAGCGCACTGAGGAAGGTATGCTCCTCATCGGCTGCCGTAGCCGGCACCGGCTGCAGCGCTGAGGCATCCAGAGCCAGAATATCCGACACGGTATCGACCAGCAGGCCCACAGACTCGCTGCCGATCTCGACAACGATCACGACATTGGCGCTGGTCGGCTGGGTGACTCCGCCGCCGAGGCGAACGCGCAGGTCGAAGATCGGCACCACGGCACCGCGCAGATTGATCACGCCGCGCACGAAGGGGGGCGTATTGGGCAATGGCGTCACATCGGTCCAGGCGCGGATTTCGCGCACGCTGAGCAGATCGAGGCCGTAATTCTGGTCGCCGATGGTGAAGGTCAGCACTTCCTGGCTACCGCCGGCAATCGCGCCCGCCTTGTCGGTGGTCGCGGGCACGGAAGACGCGGAAACGGTGGCTGGCATGGACATGGCGCTCACACTTTCTGTTGTCGCACGAACTCGGCTGTCACACCTAATCTGTGCTTTGGCTGCTGTCGTTCTGCGGCAGCGGCTGAATTCATCTGGTTAAAACGCCGTCCCCGGTAACAAAGGACGGCGCCTGCCCGGTGGGGGGGCTTAAGCAAGGCATATCCCTTCGGTGATCGGGACCGGCAGCGGACCTGACCCGCCCGCTGCTTCAGGGATATCGCACATAATGATTGTCAAATTTCCAGCTAAGCTGCAAACGGAATCGCGAAAAACCGCCAAGTGTTATCAAGACTTTAGCACTTGGTCAGGGTACCTCTACTAAAGCTAGTGGTGCAATCAGAACACCAGCTCAACGAGTTGTGGCCCCCGAGTCTCAAGCGCGGCGGCAAAAGCGCGGCTGAAGTCGCCCATTTCATCGACCCGAACGGCCGGAACGCCATGGCCCTTGGCCAGGGCGACCCAATCCGGATCCGGGCGATCCAGCGTCAGCATGTCGATCGCCCGCGGGCCCGGATTGGCGGCACCGACATTGGCCAGCTCGTTGCGCAGGATGGCATAAGACCGGTTGGCAAAGATCACCATGGTCACGTTGAGCTGCTCGCGCGCCATGGTCCACAGCGCCTGCAGGGTATAGAAGGCGCTGCCATCACCAGTCAGGGCGACGATCTTGCGATCGGGTGCCGCAATCGCCGCGCCGACCGCTACCGGCAGGCTGTAGCCGATTGAACCACCCATGTTGTTGAGCCAGTCATGCGGCCCGCAGGCTTCGGCTGCAGCAAAGATGCCACGGCCCGAAGTGACGGACTCATCCACCACCACAGCGTTGTCGGGCAGCAGGGCAGAAACTGCGGCGGCAATCTTTTCGAAATTCGGCGCGCCCTCTGGCAGGGCGGGCCGCGCGAGGCCGGAATTGTAGGCCAGCACGCTTTTTGGCGCACCGACCGCATCGGCCAGCCGCTCCAGCGCATCGATCAGATCGCCTTCGACATCGAGCACGGAGGTGATGTTGCAGCCATCGGGCGTCAGGATGCTGGGCTTGCCCGGATAGGCGAAGAAGGCCACCGGCCGCTTGGCGCCCACCAGCGCGATCTCCTGCACATCGGCCAGATATTTGAGTGCCAGATCGACCACGAAGGGAATGCGGCCCACGCTGGGCAGCCCGCCACCGCGCTCGATGCGGGCGCTGAAACCGTTATTCGACAGGCGGCAGCCAGTAGCAGCCGCAATGCGCGACGCCAGTTGCAGGCCCTGCCGGTGCAACGCGATACCGCCCAGGATCAGCATCCCCTTCGGGCCGGCTTTTTTAAGTGCTGCCGCCGCAGCCTTGACCTGCGCCTCGTCCGCTCTGGCCCGGGCCGCTACTGCGACCGGCTTGGCCTCGCCCTGCGGCGCATCGTTCCAGGCGGTATCGGCCGGCAGGATCAGGCTGGCGATCTGGCCATTGTTGCTGCGCGCTGCGGCCACGGCCTGGGCGCCGAGACCGGCAACCTCGCCGGCGGTATTGGCGCGGCCGATCCAATGCGAGACCGGACGGGCGATGCCCTCGATATCGGCGGTGAGCGGTGCATCATATTGCAGGTGATGGGTGGCATGCTCGCCGATCACGTTGACCACGCCCGAGCTGGCCTTGCGCGCGTTGTGCAGATTGGCAACGCCATTGGCGAGGCCGGGACCAAGATGCAGCAATGTCGCCGCCGGATTACCCGACAGGCGCCAGTAGCCGTCGGCGGCACCGGTCACCACGCCTTCAAACAAGCCGAGTACACAACGCACCCCCGGCACGCGATCCAGGGCGGCGACGAAATGCATTTCCGAGGTGCCGGGATTGGCAAAACAGACATCAACGCCGGAAGAGACAAGCGTTCGGACCAGGCTTTCGGCGCCGTTCATGGAAAACTCCTGAGGATAAAGCGGTTAAACAGTGGCGATGGGAGAGGCCGGCGAACCGACCGCACCGGTCAGGCGCAGCGGCGGCGCGGTGAGCAGGAAGCGATTGCGCTTGTGCTCCTTCAGATAGGCGGCGAGTTCGGAGAGATACCACAGTTCGCCTAGCGGCACGCCGAGCTTGAACAGACAATGCTCATGCAGTGGCAGCATGGCATGGCTGCCTTCCACCGCTTTGGCCGGCAGGCCTTCGACCGCATAGTTGTCCGCAATCAGACAACTGACTTTTGAATCGGTGATCCAGTTGCGTAACCTTGCATCGCGGCCATCCAGTACGGCGCAGGAATTCTCCAGCCGGTGATGATCGGGCTTGCGCCCCATGGACAGCAGCACATCGCCAAAGCCGGTGTAGAAGCAGAGCATGTCGCCCTGCTCGACACTGACCTTCTGCTTTTCCATTGCGGTCATGAGCAGATCATAACCGATCCAGGTGCGCGTCTCGCCAACCTCGTCCTTCAGGTTGACCAGCACGCCACGGCCCTGCAGGCCGTGCTTGGCGAAATTATGGATGCCCAGCGCTTCAGTGCCCTTCGACGGGAAACGCTCCAGCCGCGGTTCGCCGACACCACGATCCTCGACATCCGGCACATCGCTGCCGCCGCGCCAGCCGTTGTAGAACACACGCTCGGGCTGGCCATCGCCATCGGCATCGAACATCGAGCCGATATGGGCAAAACTGTCCCATTGCGTGGAATACTGCAGATACAGCAGGGCGGCATCGTCGCTCGAAACATCAGTCACTTTCGGATCGTACAGCGACAGGGGCAGCGCCATGTTTGGCTTGCCCTCGCGCACCACGGCAAACAGCTGGGGCGGGAACCGGCGCGGATTGAGCAGATTGCCGCCGGGATATTCCAGCGGCAGCGATAGACAGAAGGTGCGGCCATCGCGCACTTCGGCGATCCCCTGCTTCACCTTCTCCGCCGTGATCCAGTTGACGCGGCCGATGCGGTCATCAGCGCCAAACTCGCCCCAGTTCGACCCTTCGGGCCGGTTCTTCCAGCGTTGCGTCATGCCAAGGCCCTTAAATGTGGATGGCCGGCCAGGACAGAATCCAAGCCGGCCATGATTGAAGGAAAATTGCCGTCAAAAAGATAGTGTCATCGCCGGCTTCACGCTGTCTTCATGGCGAAGACCGCAGCAGCTTATGCCGCCGCGCGCTCGCGCATTGCGCCGACCGAGTAATTCTTCCAGCGCGCTTCAACCGCATCATGCAGGTCTTTCTGCTGACCCAGCGCGAAGACGGTTTCGGCCACCAGGAACATCGGACCGATCAGCGCCTGCAGCAGATTGTCGGCCAGCGCCGGGCGGCGGCCCTCGAAGACATGGCCAACCAGCTGGAACACCCAGCCGCCGACAAAAAAGCCGGCGAAGGCAATCCAGCCGGTGGTGACGTCCATCATGGAGACCTGTTCAGCCAGCTGCAGCAGCCCGAAGGACAGCAGCATCATCAGGCTGCCGATGCGACGGTCCAGCCAGATGTAAAACATGCCGGTGCCGAACCACAGCAGAGTCGCCAGCGTGATCACGGTTTCACCGCCCCAGAGCGTGAACAGCGTCACCCAGTGCAGCGGAATGAACAGGGCAAACACGATGGAAGGAATGCCGACAAAATGCGTGGCGCGATTGCGCGCATCGCGGTGATAGGCCGAATACATCGCCATCTGCTCGACGAAGAACGGGTTCATGGCGGTTTCCTCCATTTTTTATCGAGTCGCCGAGTCGCGCTCCGCGCCCGGAAAACCCCTTTGCTGTGGATAACCCTAACCACCCCTAAAGCATTGTCAATCGTGGTGTTTTCGAGCTTCCGCAAGGTCACCGGGAATATCATTGACTAATATATAGCGCCGCCTATTCTCGCGGCGTCGCAAGCAGTCTGGCGGGAGAGCCGTCTAGCCCGGGTTTCATACGGGCAGGACGCGCCGAAGGAGCAACCGCCCCGGAAACTCTCAGGCCAACGGACCGACCGGACTGGCGACACTCTGGAAAGCGGATCGGGAGTCCAACCCCGGTCCCACCGAAGGAGTAAGGAAGGATCGTTTCCTTCCGAATCTCTCAGGTTCCCGGACAGAGGGGGCGAACGGCGAAACCATCCGCCGCTTCGACTCTGACTCTGTCTGCAAGGGAACCTCGCTTGGGCGATACGGCCGAAACTCTCAAAATCACGCCTCTCAATGCCCTGCACAAAGAGCTGGGCGCCCGCATGGTGCCCTTCGCCGGCTATGAAATGCCGGTGCAGTATCCGGCCGGCATCCTGACCGAGCACAAGCATACCCGCGCCGCCGCCGGCCTGTTCGACGTCTCGCATATGGGCCAGGTGCGACTGACCGGCGCCGATCCGGCCAGGGCACTGGAAGCTCTGGTGCCCGGCGATCTCGTCGCCCTCGATGTCGGCAAGATGCGCTACACGGTCTTCACCAACGACAGCGCAGGCATCCTCGATGACCTGATGGTGAACAAGCGCGACCGCGACCTGTTCGTGATCGTCAATGCCGCCTGCAAGGAGCAGGATATCGCCCATATGCGTGCCCATCTGAAGGACGTCGAGGTCGAATACCTGGAAGACCGCGCATTGCTGGCCCTGCAGGGCCCGGCCGCCGTCGCTGTGCTGTCGCGGCTGAATTCGGTGATGCCGGCGATGAGCTTCGGCATGGGTGCCACGCTGGCGCTCGGCAAATACGAGGCTTTCGTCACACGCTCGGGCTACACCGGCGAGGACGGCTTCGAGATTTCACTGAAAGCCGATGAGGCGGAAGACTTCGCCCGCTGGCTCCTGAGCCAGCCGGAAGTGAAGCCGATCGGCCTGGGTGCACGCGACAGTTTGCGCCTGGAAGCCGGGCTCTGCCTCTACGGCCACGACATCGACACCACCACCTCGCCCATCGAGGCCGGCCTGAACTGGACGATCTCCAAGCGCCGCCGCGAAGAAGGTGGTTTCCCGGGCGCGGCTACTGTGCAGAAACAGCTCAAGGACGGCGTGACGCGCAAGCGTGTCGGCATCCAGCCCGAAGGCCGTGCGCCAGCCCGCGAAGGCACCGAAGTCTTCAACGAGAAAAACGAGAAGATCGGCGTGATCACCTCGGGCGGTTTCGGCCCAAGTGTCGATGCGCCGGTCGCCATGGGCTATGTCGCCACCGACTATGCCAAGCCCGGCACGCCGCTCACGCTGATGGTGCGCGGCAAGGCCTTGCCGGCCAAGGTTGCCACCCTTCCCTTCATCACCAAACGCTACGCCAAGTAAGGAGACGATCCATGACCACCCGCTATACCAAGGACCATGAGTGGATCCGTCTCGAGGGCGATGTCGCCACCATCGGCATTTCCGATTACGCCCAGAGCCAGCTTGGCGACGTTGTGTTCGTCGACCTGCCGGCTCCGGGCAAAAAGGTGGATGCCGGCGCCGAAGTTGCCGTGGTTGAATCGGTGAAGGCTGCCAGCGAGGTCTATGCCCCGGCCAGCGGCGAAGTGGTGGAAGGCAACCAGGCCATCGTCGATGACCCCGCGCTGGTGAACCGCGCGGCGCAGACCGAGGGCTGGTTCGTCAAGCTCAAGCTCAGCAACAAGGCCGAACTGGACGCCCTGATGGATCAGGCCGCCTACGAAGCCTATCTCAAGACCCTCTAATCAGGAGCGCCTCCCCATGCGCTATCTCGGTCTGACCGAAGCCGATCGCGGCGAGATGCTGAACACCATCGGTGCCGGCGGCATTGATGCCCTGTTCAAGGATGTGCCTGCCGGCGCATTGAACCCGCAGCTCGACCTGCCGCCGCACCAAGGTGAACTGGAAGTCGAACGTGCCTTTGCCGCCATGGCGAAGAAGAATGTCTCGCCGATGGAGGTGCCGTTCTTCCTCGGCGCCGGCGCCTATCGTCATCACATCCCGGCATCGGTGGATCATCTGATCCAGCGCTCGGAATTCCTCACCTCCTACACGCCCTACCAGCCGGAGATCAGCCAGGGCACGCTGCAGTATCTGTTCGAATTCCAGACCCAGGTGAGCATGATCACCGGCATGGAAGTGGCCAATGCCTCGATGTATGACGGGGCCACCTCGGCGGCCGAGGCCGTGCTGATGGCCCAGCGCATCACCAAGCGCAGCAAGGCGGTGCTGTCGGGCGGCCTGCATCCGCATTACCGCGACACCGTCGCCACCCTGATGGACCAGACCGACCAGCCGCATGTGGCGGCCCCGGTCGATCTGGCCGGCAATGAAGACCTGGCAACATTGATCGACGAGCAGACCGCCTGCGTGGTGGTGCAGAATCCGAATGTGTTCGGTCATCTGCGCGACCTGTCGGGCCTGGCCAAGGCCTGTCAGGCCAAGGGCGCCTTGCTGATCGTCGCCGTTACCGAGATCACCTCGCTCGGCCTGGTCACCCCGCCGGGTGCCATGGGCGCCGATATCGTGGTGGCGGAAGGCCAGAGCATCGGCGTGCCGCTCAGCTTTGGCGGGCCGTATGTGGGCCTGTTCGCCACGCGCGAAAAATATGTGCGCCAGATGCCGGGCCGTCTGTGCGGCGAGACCGTCGACCAGGATGGCCGGCGCGGCTTCGTGCTGACGCTGTCGGCCCGCGAGCAGCATATCCGCCGCGAGAAGGCGACCTCGAATATCTGCACCAATTCGGGTCTCTGCGCGCTGGCTTTCACCATCCATATGAGCCTGCTGGGCGAAGCCGGGCTTACCCGCCTGGCCGAGATCAACCATGGCAAGGCCGTGCAACTGGCCGAGAAGCTGAGCCAGATGAAGGGCGTCGCCATCGTGCCGCAGGCCTTCTACAACGAATTCGCCATCACCCTGCCCAAGCCGGCGGCAGATGTGGTGGAGAAGCTGGTGGAGAAGAAAATCCTCGGCGGCGTGCCGGCCTCGCGCCTGTTCCCGGGCGACAAGAGCCTGGCCAACGTGCTGCTGATCGCCGTGACTGAAACCAATACCGAAGGCGACATGGACAAACTTGCCGCCGCCCTGAAGGAGGTGCTGTGATGCTGAACCGTCAGGGACGCCCGACCACGCCGCATGCGGCCGCCAACAGCGCCGTTACCGGCACCATCACCGGCAATCGCGGCCTGCAGATGGAAGAGGCGCTGATCTTCGAGATCGGCGAAGAGGGCCGCACCGGCGTTGATCTGCCAGATGCGCCCAAGGTGAAGGACCGTCTCGGCGGCCTGAAGCGCCAGGGCAAGATCGGCCTGCCGGGCCTGAGCGAGCCGCAGGTGGTGCGCCATTTCGTGCGCCTGAGCCAGAAGAACTATTCCATCGATGCTGGCCTGTATCCGCTCGGCTCCTGCACGATGAAGCACAATCCGCGCCTCAATGAGAAGATGGCCCGTCTGCCCGGCCTGGGCGATATCCATCCGCTGCAGCCGGCTTCCACCGTGCAGGGCGCATTGGAACTGATCGACCAGCTGGCCGGCTGGCTCAAGACGCTGACCGGCATGCCGGCGGTGGCGATGTCGCCTGCTGCCGGCGCCCATGGCGAACTCTGCGGCCTTATGGCGATCCGCGCGGCATTGAAGGCCCGCGGCGATGTGCGTAAGCGCATCCTGGCGCCTGAATCCGCCCATGGCACCAACCCGGCAACGGCGGCACTCTGCGGCTATACCGTCGATCCGATCCCGGCCACCGCCGAGGGCCGCGTCGATCTCGATGCCCTGCAGGCCAAGCTGGGCCCGGATGTGGCGGCCATCATGCTGACCAATCCGAATACCTGCGGCCTGTTCGAACGCGACATCAAGAAGGTCGCCGATATGGTTCATGCCGCTGGCGCCTTCTTCTACTGCGATGGCGCCAACTTCAATGCCATCGTCGGCAAGGTGCGGCCGGGCGATCTCGGCATCGACGCCATGCATATCAACCTGCACAAGACCTTCTCCACGCCCCATGGCGGCGGCGGCCCCGGTTCGGGCCCCGTGGTGCTGTCGGATGCCCTGAAGGATTTCGTGCCGGTGCCCTATGTGGTGCATGACAGCAATGGCTACAGGCTGGTCGAAAGCGGCGATGCGAAAAGCTTTGGCCGCATGAAGGCCTTCAACGGCCAGATGGGCATGTTCATCCGCGCACTGGCCTACATGATGAGCCATGGCGCCGATGGCCTGAAGCGGGTGGCGGAAGACAGCGTGCTGTCGGCCAACTACGTGATGGCCAGCCTCAAGGATGTGATGACCCCGAGCTTCGAGGGCCCCTGCATGCATGAGGCGCTGTTCGACGACCGCTTCCTGAAGGATACCGGCGTCACCACGCTGGATTTCGCCAAGGCGATGATCGACGAGGGCTACCATCCGATGACGGTGTATTTCCCGCTCGTCGTGCATGGCGCCATGCTGATCGAGCCGACCGAAAGCGAGAGCAAGGACAGTGTCGATGCCTTCGTAAGCACCCTGCGCGGTCTGGCCGAAAAAGCGAAACAGGGCGATCAGGTCGAATGGTTCCAGGGCGCACCGCGCCTCACACCGCGCCGGCGCCTGGATGAAACCCGCGCCGCCCGGGCGCCGGTGCTGCGCTGGAAACCGGGCAGCAACGGAGCGCCGATCGACAAGGCCGCGGCGGAGTAAACCGCAGGCCGCTCTCCCGCCCGGTCAATGCCGACCGGGCGGGAGACGATATGCTGATCGTTTTAACCCAGGTGTACGCCTGGCCAGCAGCCGTGATGCGATAGCCGCCAATATCATGATGGCCGCGCAGCCGATCAGCCAGATCAACACAACCACGACGCTGCCGGCCGCTGCGAGAAGATTCGCCAACCACACCAGCAGCGCAGCCAGATCGGGCCCCACGGTCAATTCACCGGCATTGTTGCCGGCGAAGGCAGCAATCCATTCCACCAGGCCGTGACCGAGCCAGGCAAAGCCTGACCACACAAGCAGTGCGCATCCCGCAACGATCCATATCAGCCGTGTCATGACTGTCGCTCCGCCGAGGCCCGGGCAATGTTATGCTCTGCGGCGTCAAGATATGCATGCAACAGGGAGATATTCCTCTGGTTGGCGCGGTAGAAGATATCGCCGAACCACCCGACCACTGGAATCACACTGAGCAGCAGATCGACACCGACATTGCCGGCCATGCGCAGGAGCACGCTCGGCGGTGCGCCAAGGCCGCGGGCCTCCCAAATCAGATATCCCGCCAAGCCCTTGGCCGTCAGGGTGCCAATCCCCGGCACAAGATTGAGAACTGCATCAAGACCGATATGGATATCAGTGCCGGGCACACGAACTGCACTATCAAGCAGGCGGGCCAGCGCCTCAAGGCGACGGCGGGTGTCGGCAATCCGGCGACCAGATGAACCATGAAGCGGATCGAATTCCGCAGAATATGATGCGGCAGACAATGGCATGGACGCCTCCCAAGATCAGAGCGCATGACCGCTCGTCAGGTGGAAGAGTCCGACATCGCAGCCTGGGAAGGCTGCCAGAGGGGCCCGGACCCCGTAGAGCAGCTAGATCGGAACACGGCGATCCGATTTCAAGGGGTCATGGGCGCGCGAAAAGTCATCCTGCGGCAGGCCCATGCCCTGCCACGGCTGCGGGCTGAATTACACGCATTCTCCTTCTGAAACATCATTGCAGACTGTTACAGGCAACCGCCGGACGCAAATCCGGCAAGAGCTGCCGATGCGGATTTGCCGGGCGGGCCGGAGCATCCGCCGCCGCAATCTCCTGAAACAACATCTCTTCGCAGAGTCAGCAGCTTAGTGCCGCGGCCCGATGGCATGCGGCGTGAAGCGCGATTCAGCGGAAGTCTGCCCCGGTGATCGACCGCGGGCCGCCTTCCGATCCACAACGACTGCGAAGGAGATCCACATGAGTAGCATCGAGAGTATCGGTACATCCGGCTACAACCCACTACAGCAGGCCATGCGCCAGCTGTTTTCCAAAAGCGATGCCAATACCGACGGCAAGCTGGAGACCAGCGAGATCAGTTCGCTGCTCGACACGCTGCAGACCAGTTCGTCTGACAGCAGCCTGACATCGGACAGTGTTGTTTCTACTTTTGATGCCGATGGTGACGGCGCCGTTTCCGGTTCGGAATTCGACGCCGGCTTCAAGAAGCTGGCCGAGGACATGCAGAGCACCATGATCGCCCTGCAGGAGAGCGGCCAGATGCCTTCCCCTCCGCCAGGCCCGCCGCCCAGTATGGCAGGTTCATCCTCCGATGAGGACGAGGATGACGACAGCACCACCGTATCGGATCTGCTGGAACTACTGCAAAGCTACAGCAGCGAGGATACCGAGGAGACTGCGTCGAGCAATGCGGCCAACACGACGGATAGCCTGCTGCAGACCTTCCTCAGCCAGCTGGAGACCTATGCCAGAACGCAGGGCTACCAGTCGCAGTCCGGCAACGGCGTTTCCCTGTCGGCCTGAAAGGCATCGACAATGCATTAGCGTTCAGCCGCCCGGACAGAAGGCCTGGGCGGTTTCGCTATGCCTCCATATTGGTGTAGCTGGCATTGCCAAGCCCCGTGCCAATGGTCAAGGCTGCCCAGCATCTGACGTCGCGCATACGCCACACCTCGCTGAGACCCTGCACCACGGCATCGTTATGCAGGGCGATGCTGATGCTTTGGCCATCGATACGGGGCAGGCGCTCGCGCAGGGCCTCGGTCAGGTTGAAGTCCTCGCCCTCCCAGTTTCCCGGCAGGTTCTGCGCCCCGCGCTTGATCCAGCCATCACCCGCGATCAGGCCGGGACAACCGACCGCCACCACCGGCGCCAGTTGCCATTTTCGCCGGGCGGCACGCGCCGCCAGTTCCCGCATCATGCCGCCAAGATGATCGAGCGCCTCCTCGCGCCCCGGCCGTTCATCGCGATGGCGCCAATGCAGCAGGCGCACAACTTCGGCCGTATTGCCCAGCCTGTCCCTGGGCTTGAGGGTAACAATTCCGCAGCGCAGATTGGTGCCGCCGATATCGATGGCGATGAAGCCATCATGATCGCGCATCACATCGGGTGCCAGCAGTTGCAGGCCGCCGAGCAGGCCTGCCTCGTCGGGGTGATGGCTGAGGGGCACCATCTCGATATCGATCTCCGCCTGCCGCAACAGCAGTGCGGCACGGAGGATGGCGATCTCGCCCACCCGGCTGCGCCGCAATCCGCCGCCGACAACGATGCGCTCCACACCCTTCCAGGCCTGCTGCCGCAGGAAACGCTGGGCCACGGCCGAGAGATTCTGCGCGAACTCCTCGATGGCGCCATGCAGGACAGCGGCAGCGCCCAGATCATCGCCGGTGAGGATCGCGTCCATTTCCTGCTTCGAAATATCACGGCCGGGGCTCAGGTCGCTGCCGGCCAGATCGCCGGCATCCTGCCGTAATGTGTCGAGCAGAGCACGAAACGCCCGGCCACTGGCCTTGTCGCCAATAAAACCTTCAGCATCACGCAGTTCGAGATTGTAACTGTCGACATGCACGGCCGGCAGATCGGCAGCACCGTGATACGGCAGTGCAACCGGCTCAGGATCGTGACCGTTATGCGTGCGTGGCTTCCTTGCAGTCTTTGCTGTCACATCGCCCTCGTGAATCCGCGGTGCCCGAGGGCACCCGTCCGATTCAACGTTCGGCGCGGGCCAGCAGTGCCATCAGGATATAGGCCAGCAGCGCAAAGCCGAGGCCGGGCAGCAGGATGTTGCTGGCGACAAAGCCCCAGTCGACGCCGCAGCCGGTGGGAATGCCGCTGCCCCGGCTCATGTCGATCGGGATCAGGCCGCCATGCGGCGTAGGATGACACAGGCCAATCGGTTCGTAGCCATGGGTGCGCAGCATCAGAACGGCATACAGCACGACCGGCAGGCCGAGGCCGGCGATCAGGCTGGTGATGATGCGGCCGGCCATGCTACGTGGCCGGATCAGGCTGGATAAACGCGACAGCACACCTGTCTCCCCGAGAACTGCTGTTTCCGTCTGGTTGGCCTTCGATAGCAGGCCGGGCGCCGGGATGCCAGCGGCAGGGCCGATCCGGCCGCACGCCAGGGCGATCGTGTTTTCGGCGCTGCCGCCTGCATCGAGGCTGCTCCACCCCGGTTCACCCAGCGGCGGCTGCAGTGTCTGGTATTGCCGGGCCACCACGGCAGCCGTGGCATCCGATGCATCGCCCTGCCGCCCCGAGACCCGATCGACCAGAACCGCAAGCGGCGCCGTCAGCCACAGGCCGGTGAATGCCGCATTGCAGTGTTTGGCCAGCGCACCAGCCGCCGCGCGTTCATCGGCACGGCCGAACACGGCATCGAGCACCACCGTGTTGCCGCCCTGCAGCACAATCCGGCCCCACTCCAGCAGCGCGGCATAGACCCGGCGACTGTCCTCGGCCGTGTAGCTTTCGCGCGGCAATGTCTGGGTCAGCGCCACGCCATGCATCTGCTTGCGCAGTACATCGCTGCGCAGCAGCACCCCGCCCCAGGGGCGGTGCCGGAGTTCGGCCGCGAGCGAGCGCGCCACCGTGGTCTTGCCGGTGCCGGAGAATCCGCCCACGGCCATCAGTCGCAAGTCTCCGCCTTGCAGAGAGTGCCGTGCGAGATCCAGGTAACGACCCGCCTCGGCCTGGCCCGCCGGCGTCATGGCGGCGATATGGCAGCGGATCGCCGCACGCAGGGCGACATAGAGCGGCAGCAGACTGAGGCCGGCATAGTCGCCGGTCCGATCGAGATAGCGGTTGAGCGCCCGGTTGGCGAGATCGTGGCAGCCATGCTGCAGCATATCCATCAGCAGGAACGCGAAGTCGTAGAGCGTATCGGTCTCGGCCAGTCCGTCGTCAAATTCCAGGCAGTCGAACAACACCGGCCGGCCATCGATCAGGGCGATATTGCGCAGATGCAGGTCGCCATGGCCGTGGCGCATGCGTCCGTCCGCCTTGCGTTGCAAGAGCACGTCACGCTGGCGCTCGACCTCTGCAGTCAACGCGGCTTCAAAGTCACTCCACGCCCCTGCCGGCAGGGCATCGGGCGCAAGCCGCGCTACCGCTTCCCGGTTCAGGTGCAGCGTGCGGGTGACAGTAGCGACAGGGTCGACATCCACCCGCGTGGCGCGGCTGTGGAAATCCGCGACCGCATCGGCCAGGGCCTCAATCAGCGAAGGCGTCAGGCCATCCCTGGCCGCCAGTTCATCGAGGGTTGAGCCGGAGGGAAAACGACGCATTTCCACCAGCCATTCCACTGGTTCGCCATGACAGGAAAAGCTCACGGCGCCCACATCGTCACGATAGACCGCGCGGCAGCCGAGATAGAGGTCCGGCGCGGTGCGGCGATTGAGCGCCAGTTCGCGTTCGCAGGCGATGCGACGCTGCTGCAGGCTGCCGAAATCGACATAGGGCAGCGTGACGGCCTTTTTCAGTTTCCAGGCGCGGTCGCCGCAGAGAAACACCCGCGAGATATGCGTTTCGATCACGCGCTCGGGCGGCGTGGCAAACAGATTCGTGATATCGGCCGGATTGGGCTCGGTCATAGTGCCAGTCTAGCGCAGCGGCGATGGCGAAAATTTGACCAGGCTCAAAGCGGCGGCGATTTATCTGCTTACACGGGCCATCTGCCGGTCATGCCAGCGGCTGAGCAGCAATGCCGCCATTGCGCCGATCAGGGCCATGAACATATCGGACTGTGTGTCCCACTGGTCGCCCTGGGTGCCGAGGAATTCGTCGGCCCCCTCGCCCATGATCAGAGCCGCCGCCCATTCAACCAGTTCATAGCTGGCACTGATCGCCAGACAGATGCACACGACCAGGAAACCAAGCAGCTTGTCATTCTTCAGCCGGAAAATCCGCAGCAGCAGTTCGCGTGCAACAATCGCCGGCACGAACCCCTGCGCCAGATGCCCGATGCGGTCGTATGGATTGCGCTCCAGCTGCAGCCAGTCCTGCAACCAGAAACCGAGCGGCGTGCGGGCATAGGTATAGGCACCGCCCAGCATCAGGATCAGGCCATGCAGGGCGATCAGGGCCATGGCCAGATCGCTGAACCGGAAGCGCTGCCGCGTGAAAAACAGGATGGGCCAGGCGATGATGGCGGGGAGAACCTCCATCAGCCAGGTGGCGCGGTCGTAAGGCGCAATACCACTGAGCACCAGGCCAATGGCCCAGGCTGCCGTCAGGAGCCAGAACATGCCAGGAAGCATGTATTGAGTTATGCGGCCTTGGACCAGGTGCGGTCAACCAGCGCGACGATGGCGCGCATGATCGCGGTGAGATCGTAATCCTTCGGCGTGAACACCCCGGCGATGCCCGAGGCCTTCAGCCGCGCTTCGTCATCGGGCGGAATGATGCCGCCGACCACCACCGGCACGCCCCCGATGCCTTCCGAGCGCATGCGCTGGATCACCTCGGTGGCCAGTTCGACATGGCTCCCTGACAGGATCGACAGGCCGACCAGATGCACGCCCTCTTCCAGGGCGGCGGCAACGATCTGCTCCGGCGTCAGACGAATGCCTTCGTAAACCACTTCCATGCCGCAATCGCGGGCCTTCACGGCAATCTGCTCAGCACCGTTGGAATGACCATCCAATCCCGGTTTACCGACCAGCAGCTTCAGCGGCCGGCCGAGCCGCTTGGCCACCGCCTTTACCTCATCGCGCAGCTCGTCCATGCCGTCATTGCTGAGCGCGCCACTGGCGGCCGAAACCCCGGTCGGCGCACGGTATTCGCCAAACACCTTGCGCAGCGTGGCCGCCCATTCGCCGGTGGTGACACCGGCCTTGGCGGCAGCGATGCTGGGCTCCATGATGTTGCGGCCATCGCGGGCGGCGGCCTCAATATCCTTCAGGGCCGCATCGACAGCTTTCTGGTCGCGGCTGGCACGCCAGGATTTCAGCCGTTCGATCTGCTCGGATTCAGCGGCCGGATCGACCGTCATGATCGCGCCGCCTTCGGTGGCGACCAGCGGCGACGGTGCGCTTTCGGTGAACTTGTTGACGCCAACCACGGTGATGCTGCCGGTTTCGATGCCGCGCACGCGGGCGGTGTTGCTCTCCACCAATGCCTGCTTAAGGTAACCGCTTTCCACAGCCGTGATGGCACCGCCCATGTCGGCAATGCGCTTCAGTTCGGCACGCGCCGCCTGCTTGAGTTCCTCGACCTTGGCCTCGATGGCCGGATTGCCATCGAACAGGTCGCCGTATTCCAGCAGGTCGGTTTCATAGGCGACGATCTGCTGCAGGCGCAGCGACCATTGCTGGTCCCAGGGCCGTGGCAGGCCCAGCGCCTCGTTCCAGGCCGGCAGCTGCACGGCACGGGCGCGCGCCTTTTTCGACAGCACCACGGCCAGCATCTCCAGCAGGATACGGTAGACGTTGTTTTCCGGCTGCGGTTCGGTGAGGCCGAGCGAATTGACCTGCACGCCGTAGCGGAACATCAGCGCCTTGGGGTCAGTGACGCCATACCGCTCGCGGCCGATCTCCTCCCAGAGATCGACAAAAGCGCGCATCTTGCAGATTTCGGTGACGAACCGGATGCCGGCATTGACGAAGAAGCTGATGCGGCCAAAGGCCTGGGCAAAATCCTCCGGCGGCACCTGGCCGCTGTCGCGCACGGCATCGAGAACCGCGATGGCCGTTGCCAATGCGTAGGCCAGTTCCTGCACCGGCGTGGCACCGGCTTCCTGCAGGTGATAGCTGCAAACGTTGGTCGGATTCCATTTCGGCAGGTCGCGATAGGTGAAGGCGATCACATCGGTGATCAGCCGCATCGACGCTGCCGGCGGAAAGATATAGGTGCCGCGCGAGAGGTATTCCTTGATGATATCGTTCTGCACCGTGCCGTTCAGGTCGGCGCGCTTGGCGCCCTGCTCTTCGGCGACGGCGATATAGAGCGCCAGCAGCCAGGCGGCGGGGGCATTGATGGTCATCGAGGTGTTCATCTGCGCCAGTGGGATCTGGTCGAACAGCACCCGCATGTCGCCCAGATGGCTGATCGGCACGCCCACCTTGCCCACCTCGCCGCGCGCCAGCACATGATCGCTGTCATAGCCGGTCTGGGTCGGCAGATCGAAAGCCACCGACAGGCCGGTCTGCCCGCGGCCCAGGTTGGTCCGGTACAGCTCATTTGAGGCCGTGGCCGAGCTGTGGCCTGAATAAGTGCGGAACAACCAGGGCTTTTCCCGGTTACTGTCAGGCCCCTTTTCGCGGGTGCGAAGGCCATCTTTGTCAGGACGAGTCGCGGACATAATTTTATTCCGTGTCAAGTTAACCTAAGGTCATTTAATTTCTCGTTGCGCCGATGATGGGAAATATCATAACGTCTGCTGCATTGCAAAACGATCTTGCCATTTTTTCGCTTCTGCAAAAAGATGGTAGCCGCTTTGCAGTGCACCATCTCACGGGCCCGGTAAGGCTAATCCCGGCCGAACCGGCCCAACAAGCAGAAACCTGCACCCGTTAACGGGTGCCGTAACAGGGATAGCACAGGAGGAGTTTCGCCATGTCGAATGCGGGTGGATCCGTGGTCGCTTTGCCGACCGCCCAGGCCCAGGCAGCCCAAACCGCCGCCAAGGCGCAGGGCGCAGCCGGCGCGCTGAAGGATCTTTATGAGGTGGGCGAGATCCCCCCCCTCGGCCATGTGCCGAAACAGATGTATGGCTGGGCAATCCGCCGCGAGCGCCACGGCCCGCCGGAGCAGTCGATGCAGCTGGAAGTGCTGCCGACGCCCGAGATCGATGCCGACGAGGTGCTGATCCTCGTGATGGCTGCAGGCGTGAATTACAACGGCGTCTGGGCCGGGCTCGGCGTGCCGATCTCGCCCTTCGATGTGCACAAGGCCCCCTTCCATATTGCCGGCTCCGATGCCTCGGGCATCGTCTATGCCGTCGGCCGCCGCGTGAAGCGCTGGAAAGTCGGCGACGAGGTCATCGTCCACTGCAACCAGGATGACGGCGACGACGAGGAGTGCAATGGCGGCGATCCGATGAATTCGCCGACCCAGCGCATCTGGGGCTATGAGACGCCGGACGGCAGCTTCGCGCAGTTTGCCCGCGTGCAATCGCGCCAGCTGATGCCGCGTCCCAAGCACCTGACCTGGGAGGAAAGCGCCTGCTACACGCTGACGCTCGCCACCGCCTATCGCATGCTGTTCGGCCATCGCCCGCATATCCTGCGGCCGGGCCACAATGTGCTGGTCTGGGGCGCTGCCGGCGGGCTGGGCTCGATGGCGATCCAGCTGATCGCGATTTCCGGTGCCAATGCCATCGGCGTGATTTCCGATGAATCGAAACGCGATTTCGTCATGAGCCTGGGCGCCAAGGGCGTGGTCAACCGCAATGGCTACGACTGCTGGGGGCAGCTGCCGCCGGTCATGGATACCGAAAAATACGGCTCCTACATGAAGAAGTGCCGCGAGTTCGGTAAGGGCATCTGGGAAATCACCGGCAAGGGCAACGATGTCGACTTCGTGTTCGAACATCCGGGCGAGCAGACCTTCCCGGTCTCCTGCTTCGTGGTGAAGCGCGGCGGCATGGTGGTGTTCTGCGCCGGCACGACCGGTTTCAACCTCACCTTCGACGCACGCTTCGTGTGGATGCGACAGAAGCGCATCCAGGGCAGCCATTTCGCCAACCTGCTGCAGGCCAGCCAGGCCAACCAGCTGGTGATCGAACGCCGCCTCGATCCCTGTATGTCGGAAGTGTTCAGCTGGGCCGATATCCCACGCGCCCATACCAAGATGTGGAAGAACCAGCACAAGCCCGGCAACATGGCGGTGCTGGTCAGCGCCAAGATTCCGGGCCTGCGTACCATTGAGGATGCGATCGAAGCAGGGAATTCATAATCCCTCTCGATGCTGACCGGCTGGCGGGGGCAACCTCGCCAGCCGACTTTCCCGATCTGATGTCTTATTCCGATTTCCCAGCGAGCCCCGCATGTCTGCCGTACTGAAACCCGCTCCCGTTGCCGATACCCTGCTGATCAGCGACCTGCTGCCGACCTGCGCCAAGGCCCTGGAAGCGGCCGAGCAGTTGCTGGGTCACGCCACGGCGGCCGTAGCGCAGCGTGTGCGCGGTGCCGATGGCAGCATCGATGCCGTCAAGCTGGAGGATGAGCAGTTTGCCACCCATGGGCTGGCCTGGCTGGCCACCTATGTGGCGACGCTGAAGGAAAGCCTGCACTGGGCCGAACGTTTGCGGGACGATGGCAAACTGCGCGAACTGGAGCAACTGATCCTGCAGGCGGGCTTTGGTGAATACCTGGCCCAGATGCTGGGCGGTATCAGCATGAGCCAGGTGGAAATCTGCCGCCTCTCCGATCTTGGTGTCGCTCCGGAAGCACAGCAGGCCCTGCTGGTGCCGGCGGTGAAGGCCCTGATCGCCGGCGGCAACATCCCGCCGGTGCGCAGCCGTATTGCCGAGCTGATCAAGGACGGCCTCGATACCGGCGATTTCGGCGAGCTGGGCCTCGACGAGACCATGGCCATGGTGCGTGAACAGTTCCGCCGCTTCGGCCAGGACAAGGTCATCCCCTTCGCGCATGACTGGCACCGCAAGGATGAATTCATTCCGATGAGCGTGGTGGAGGAGATGGCCGAACTCGGCGTCTTCGGCCTTACCATTCCGGAAGAATACGGCGGTCATGGCCTGGGCAAGACGGCGATGTGCGTCGTCTCGGAAGAACTGAGCCGCTGCTATATCGGTGTCGGCAGCCTCGGTACCCGCGCCGAGATCGCCGCTGAACTGATCCTGCGCGGTGGCACGGAAGACCAGCGCAAGCAGTGGCTGCCCAAGCTGGCGTCCGGCGAGATCCTGCCCACCGCCGTTTTCACCGAACCGAATACCGGCTCCGATCTGGGTTCCTTGCGCACCCGCGCCGTGAAAGATGGCGATGTCTACAAGGTGACCGGCAACAAGACCTGGATCACCCACGCTGCCCGCACCGACCTGATGACCCTGCTGGCGCGCACCGACCCCAATGAAAAGGGTTATCGCGGCCTGTCCATGTTCCTGGCCGAGAAGCCGCGCGGCGACGACGCCAACCCCTTCCCCGCCGAAGGTATGACCGGCGGCGAGATCGAGGTGCTGGGCTATCGCGGCATGAAGGAATACGAGATCGGATTCGACGGCTTCGAGGTGAAAGCCGAGAATCTGCTGGGCCAGCGCGAAGGTCAGGGCTTCAAGCAGCTGATGGAGACTTTCGAATCAGCCCGCATCCAGACCGGTGCACGCGCGCTTGGTGTGGCACAATGCGCGATGGAGCTGGGCCTGAAATATGCCAATGAGCGCATCCAGTTCGGCAAGCCGATCTACAGCTTCCCGCGCGTGCATGGCAAGATCGCCTGGATGGCGGTCGAAACCATGCTGGCGCGGCAGCTGTGCTATTTCGCCGCGCGCGAAAAGGACCAGGGCCGCCGCTGCGACCTGGAAGCCGGCATGGCCAAGCTGCTGGCCGCCCGCATCGCCTGGGCCAATGCCGACAATGCCCTGCAGGTGCATGGCGGCAACGGCTATGCCGAGGAATATCCGATAAGCCGCGTGCTGTGCGACGCGCGTATCCTCAACATCTTCGAGGGTGCCGCCGAGATTCAGGCGCAGGTGATCGCCCGCCGCCTGCTGGAAACCCGCAACGGCTAGCCGCCGATAAAGTCCATGCTGGTCGGGTTGCTGCCGCAGATCAGCACGGCGACTTTCTCACCGGCCTTCGGCACGTAGCGGCCTGACAGCAGCGCCGCGAAAGCCGCCGCACCGCCCGGCTCGGCCACCAGCCGCAGTTTGTCCCACAATGCCTTCTGCGCGTCGCGGATCGCGTCGTCGGTCACCAGCACGGATTCTGCCACACCCTTCTGCGCAATCGGAAACATCAGGCTGCCGACCTGCTTCGGTGCCAGCGAGTCCGCCGCCACGCCGCCGGCCGGCGCGTCCACCGGATGGCCCGCCTTGAGTGCCATATGCAGGGTCGGCGCCGCTTCGGGTTCCACGGCAACAACCTTCACCTTGCCCACATACCAAGCGGCAATACCCCCGATCAGGCCACCGCCGCCGACGGCGACCAAAAGGGTGTCGATCTCCGGCAGCTGCTGCTCCAGTTCCAGTCCAACGCTGCCTTGGCCGATCAGCGTTTCCGGCTGGTCATAGGCGTGGATTGCCATGGCACCGCTTTGTGCCAGCCAGGCCTCGCTGGCCGCCAACGCATCGGCATAGCGGTCGCCGCCCACCACCAGGTCGGCACCATAGCCGCGAATACGCGCGATCTTCATCGGCGCCGCGATGCTGGGTACGAAAATCTTGGCCGGCACTTTCAGCATCATCGCAGCATAGGCGACCGCCGCGCCGTGGTTGCCGCCGGATGCGGCCACCACACCCGCCCTCGGCACCTCTCGCGCCAGCAGGCTGCTGAAAGCGCCGCGCGGCTTGAATGAGCCGGAATGCTGCAGCAGTTCCAGCTTGAGATTCACATCCGGGACCGGCAGGCCGAAATCGGCACCACTCACTGCCATTACAGGCGTGCGCCGGATATAGGGCGCGATGCGCGGATAATTGGCGGCAATGGCGGCGCGATCAACGACAGGCTGGGTCATGGGGCTCGGGGGATGGTGAGGTGAAGGACAGAGGCGTGGAAACCAGCTTGACTATAATTAGGAAAATGGCTAATTGGCAATATGTCTTCCAAAGAAACATCTCTCGCCGCCTTCCGGGCGCTGGCCAGCGACCGACGCCTCGCCATCCTGGACTGGCTGCGCGATCCGAAGGCGCATTTCCGTCCGCAGGTGGATGGCGACCTGGTGAAGGATGGCGTCTGCGGCCTGCTGATCGCCGAGAAGCTGGGGGTCAGCCAACCCACCGCCAGCGAACACCTGAAGATCCTGCAGCAGGCCGGTCTGCTGCAGGGCAAGCGCATCAGGCAGTGGACCTTCTATCGCCGCGATGAAGCGGCCATCGCCAAACTGAAGCAGGCCCTGCGCGCGCTTTAATCCAGCAGACGCTGGATGGTCTGCATTGCAGCCAGCAGCCTGTGCTGATTGTCCTGGCTGAGCGATCTCAGCATCCGGGCGACCTCACGACTGGCGGCACGATCCAGCGGCGCAAAAGCCGCCCGGCCCGCCGGTGTCAGGCGCAGCCAGTATTCGCGCCTGTCTTGCGGACTGGCGTCACGTGTCAGCAGGCCGTCGCGACGGAAACGCTGCAGGATACGACTGAGGTAACCGGCATCCAGACCTAGCCGATGGCCTAGCGCGCGTGCCGTGGTGGCTGGTCCATGGGCCAGTTCGAACAGCACCCGTACCTCGGTGAGCGAGAAGGCGCTGCGCAGCAGGCTGTCGTCCAGCGCGCCAACATATTGCGTGTAGAAGCGGTTGAACCGCCGCACCGCAGCGATGCGTTCGGCCGCCCGGATGGTCATGACACTCTGCGCATCTTCCGCGCCGGAAGGGTGGCCAGGCCAAAGCCGGCGAGGATCAGCGCAATACCGACAGCATGGAAGCCATGCACTGGTTCACCCAGCAGGGCAAAAGCGAGAATGGCTGTGAAAACGGCCACAAGGTGAAACGAAACGCCGGTCACCGCCGCCCCCAACATGGCCACACAACGGTTCCACAGGATGAAGGCCAGCAGGGAGGCAAAGATGCCGATATAGAGCACAGCCGATAGCGAAGCCGCATCAAAGGGAAGCACCGCACCATCGGCCAGTTCCCAGAGCCAGAAGGGCAACAATACCAGCAGGCCGGCTATCATGGTGGCGGCCAGAAACGCCAAAGGGTCGAGTGCTGCCGGCCGGCGCCGTAGCAGAACCGAATAGAGCGCATAATTCAGAATGGCCAACAGCACCAGCAGGTCGGCACGCTCAAACCGCAGGGTCAGCAATGCCTGCATCTCGCCGCGCGAGACAATCCAGCTGATCCCCAGGAAGGAAACCGCGATGCCGAGCGCCGTGCGATAGGGCACGGTTTCACGGGTCAGCACGAAGGCGGCGACCGGAATCATCAGCGGCAAGGTGGAATTGAGAAAAGCAACATTCACCGCCGGCACCGTACGCAAGGCGACATAGGCCAATGCGTTGTAGCCGGCGATCCCGAATGTACCGCAGAGCAGAATCAGCCAGCGTTGCTGCCACAGCAGCGCGCGCTGGCGCCACAGCATTCGCAATACGAAAGGCAGCAACACAGCCAGCGCCACCACCCAGCGCCCGACTGCCAGCGTCACCGGCGGCATGGTGTCAGCCAGGCTGCGTCCAAGCACCAGGTTACCGGCCCAGAAAGCCGGAGGCAGCCAGAGCAGCAGATATGGCCGCTGCCAGATCGCATTCAGCCAGTGGGCCATCATTCAGCCCGCAAGGCCGATGCGCATGCGCCGGTTATGCCGACCCTTGTTATCGATCTTGAGAATGCGGACCGGTCGCGATGCGCCGGTCGAGACCAGGTGGGTGCCACCACAGGCCTGACGGTCAAGCCCGGCGATTTCGATGATGCGGATCAGGCCATCGGTGGTGGGCGGCGGCGTCACCGAGCGTGACCGCAACAGACCCTTCTCGTCATAGGCATCGTCGAGCGGAAGATAGGTTTCCCTCACCGGCAGATCCTGGCGGATCGCATCGTTGATCGCCGGCTCCAGGGCCCGCAGGCGATCGTTATCGGCATCGGGCAGATCGAAGTCGATCCGTGCCGTGGCGTCGGCATTCATCTGCACGCCGGTGACCAGCGCCCCATCGAAGGCCTGGAAGACCAGGGCATTGAGGATATGCAGATCGGTGTGCAGTTCACGCATGGTCTGGCGAAATGCCGGATCGACCTGCGCCTCCACCTCTCCGGTCAGTTCAACCGGGTGCTGCAGCCTGATCCAGAGCTGGCAATCGATACTCTCAAAGCCTTCCACTGCAACCGTGCCGCCGCTCCAGGCCAGTACTCCCAGATCAGGCAACTGACCGCCACCACCCGGATAGAAAGGCATCTCGGCCAGGCGGACCAGGCCGGGCCGGCTGGCCAGCACCGTACTGCGCAGGGTCATGACTTCGGGATTCAGGTGACAGAAATACCGTGACATCGCTTCCTCATCGTCCAAAGGCGGACGGTAGGCAGGCGAAGGATCAGCTTCTTGGCAAAAATTGCGCGATGCGGTCGGTCAGGCAACCTGGGCAGCGACAAACTGCCGGGGCGTAATGCCGTAGACCCGGCGGAAATGCCGGTTGAGGGCACTCTGGTCGAAAAAGCCGGCGGCCAGCGCCGCCTCGGCAATCGGCATGCCGTCCCGCAGATGACGCAGGGCGGCCTTCAGCCGGATCTGGGTGAGGTAGGCATGCGGGGTCAGCCCGGTGGCCTGGCGGAACAGCCGGATCAGCTGAAACGAACTGAGACCCAGCGGATCGCTGAGATCGTCCAGCATCAGGCGCTCAGGATGGCGCTCCTCCATCACTGCCAGCAGTTGCCGCATCGGATGCCGCCCCCTGGCGGCTTCTGCGGCCGGGCGCTGCTGGCTGCCATAGCGGCCCGCGAGCATTGCAAAGCCCTGCGCCAGCAATTCCTGCTGGTGCAGAGGATCATCGGCCTGTTCAAGCACGCAATGCAGGCTGTGAAACAGGCTCACCAGTTCCGGATCGCGAAACAGGTTGGCCGTGAAATAGGCCGGCCGGGGCAGATCGGCCAAACGGGCCGACTCGGCGATGGCCTGTCCGTCCAGATATATAGAGCGGTAGCGCCAGCGCAGGCTGCGGGCCATGCGGCCCGAATGCGGCTCATCGGGATTGAAGACCAGGAGGACATCCTCGCGGGCTTCCTCGGTATGGCCGCGGCTCGTGAATTCGGCCCCGCCGGCCTCGGTGACGGCCACCACCAGAGCGTCATGACTGTGCGGGGCATAATCGTGGCGGGTGAAATCGGCATGCAGCAGACTGAGCCCCGGCATATGCCGGTTCTCCCAGTATCGCACCAAATTCTTCGCGCTTGCCTGCACGGCATGGCCTCCAGTCCGGAAACAGAATAGAAGCCGGCCGGGCCCAGAGCCACCGGATTGTGTCCTGCCTGCGGCCTTGCGCCGCGCCCCGGATCACCGCCAGACCCCATCAGGCCGTTGGATTGCCCCCGTCTGACACTATATCCTCCGGTCATGCAGACAGTCGTCAACATGCTGATCCCGGCCTTTGCCGTCGCCACCTTCCTGGTGCTGTGCGTGGGCATCTTTGCCCTGTTCCGGGGTGGCCGCTTCAACCGCTCCTATTCCAACCTGCTGATGCGCTGGCGCATCCTGCTGCAGTTCATTGCCATTATCCTGATTGGCATTGCCAGTTTTGCCTTCCGCAACTAAGGCCGCTTCGCCATGGTGAAACTCGACCGGATCTATACGCGCGGCGGCGACAAGGGCATGACCTCGCTGGGGAACGGCGAGCGCGTCCCCAAGCACGATCTGCGGGTCGAGGCCTATGGCGCGGTGGACGAGGCCAATGCCACCATCGGCATGGCGCGGCTGCATACGGCAGAGACCGATCTGGATGCCATGCTGTCGCGCATCCAGAATGACCTGTTCGACCTGGGCGCCGACCTGTCGACCCCGGAAGACGAAGAGAGCGATCCGCGCCGCCGCCCCGCCCTGCGGGTCGACCAGGTGCAGGTCGACCGGCTGGAAGCCGAGATCGACGCCATGAACAGCCGGCTCAGCCCGCTGACATCTTTTATACTGCCCGGCGGCAGCCCGGCAGCGGCCTATCTGCATCTGGCCCGCACCGTGGTCCGCCGCGCCGAGCGGCTGGTCACCGCCCTGCAGGATGCGGAACGGGTCAATCCGGCGGCACTCAGCTATATCAACCGGCTGTCCGACCACCTGTTTGTAGCCGCCCGCCACGCCAACCGGGATGGCGCTGCGGATGTGCTCTGGGTGCCCGGCCTCAACCGCGGCTGACCCGGGCCGGGCCGGAAAGAGCCCGGCAAATTCTGCCGGACCACCCCCTGCAATGATGTGACACGGCAGAAGCTGCCGCGTTTACCTAGTCCCGAAATATTATAAAAAGCCCTGAAATAATAAGACATTAGCCAGGCCCGCCAAAACTGGCACGCCGCTTGCTCCTGTACTGCCAAATCGGTTTCCAGCCAGGAGGCAGTGTTATGTCAATTAGTGGCGCTTTACAGACTTCGATTACCGGCCTGAATGGCCAGTCATCCGCCATCGGCTTCATTTCGGACAACGTCGCGAACGCGAGCACCATCGGTTACAAGAAGGTGGAATCGCGCTTCCAGACGCTGGTGACGCAGTCCAGCGCCCAGGCAAACACGCATTCTCCGGGCGGTGTGATCAATCAGCCGTTCTTCGCCAACAATTCACAAGGCGCGATCCAGCAGGTGTCATCCACCACCTCGATCGCCCTGGTCGGCGGCGGCTTCATGCCGGTCTCGAAAAAGAACGGCCAGGATCAGACGACCGGCCTGCCGACTTTCGAAACCACCAGCTACTTCACCCGCGTCGGCGACTTCAACCAGAATAACGACGGCTTCCTCGTGAACTCGTCGGGCTACTACCTTCGCGGCTGGCCAATCGACCCGGTCACCGGCGTGGTCGACAGCTCGGCCACCGAGGAAGTGCGCGTGTCCAACCTGCTCGACGCGCCGGTTGCGACCAGCGTGGTGGAATATGCCGCCAACCTGCCGTCCAACGCACTCAACACCTCGGGCGCCCTGCCCGCCACCCTGCCGGCCAGTTCAATCCAGATCTTCGACGCGCTGGGCAATGCCCGCACGCTCGACCTGACCTGGACCCGCACCGGCAACAATACCTGGACGCTGGACGTGACGGCGACCGGCGCGACCGTGTCGGCCTTTGGTCCGGTGACGGTGGTGTTCGGCGCCTCGATCGGCGCGACCACCACTGTGGCAGGCCCCGGCACGATCTCCAGCCTGGGCGCCGCCGATGGCACCACGCCCTCCGGCGGTCTGGTCGGCTCGAATGCCACCGCGACCAACGACGATGCCTCGCTGAGCTTCAGCCTCGACTACGGTTCGGGCGGCCAGCAGATCCGTCTCGACCTCGGTTCCTATGGCAACTCGATCGGCACCACGCAGTATGCCGGCGATACACTGACGCTGAACAATTTCCAGCAGAACGGTGTGCCGCAGGGTAACTTCAAGAACCTCGCCATCGACCAGGACGGCTTCGTCTCGGTCACCTTCGACAACGGCAACGTCAAACAGTTCTACCAGATCCCGGTGGCGAAATTCCGCGATCCAACCGAACTGGACCGCGTCGCCGGCAACGCCTTCGTGGAAACCCCCAGCTCGGGTGCCGCGGTTCTCTCGCAGTCCGGTGCGAGCGGTGCCGGTGACTATGTCTCGGCCGCCATCGAAGGCTCGAACGTCGACATCGCGGAAGAGTTCTCCAAGCTGATCGTCGCCCAGCGCACCTACTCGGCCAATGCCCGGCTGATTACCGCCGCCGACGAATTGCTGCAGGAAACCATCAATATCCGCCGCTAACGCTGACTGACCGCCGGGCACCCGCCCGGCGGTCATCCTCCACCCCGCCAGAAAGGATTTTGCGTCATGTCTCTGAGCGCTGCCCTCAACACCGCCGTGATCGGCCTGCAGACCCTGCAGAGCCAGACGCGCCTGGCGGCGGGCAACGTCTCCAACGCGCAGAATCCGAATTACACCCGCAAGGTTGCCACCCTCACTACGCCGGTTGCGGAAGGTCTGCCCTCTGCCGCGCTGATCTCCAGCATCACTCGCGTTGCCGCGCCGGAAATCCAGCAGGATCTGTACAGGGCGAATGCCGATTTCGGCCGTCTGCAGCAGCAGCTCACCTATACCAAGGAACTGGCGGAAACGCTGGACGCTACCAATACCACGGGTGACCAGCCCACTATGCTGGCGATGCTGACGCGCTTCGAGGATGCCTGGAAGCAGCTGGAAGCTACGCCCGAAAACAACGATCTGAAAAACCTGGTCGTGCAGCGCGGCAACGAGCTGGCCACGGAAATTCGACGTCTCAACGGCCTGCAGTCTGAATTGCAGAGCCGCGCGCAGGAGAACCTGCGCAGCCAGATTGACTCGCTTAACGAATCGACGAACAAGATCGCCGAACTGAATGGCAAGATCGCCTCTCAGGCTGCCGCCGGCGCGCCGATCGGCGATCTCGAAGATCTGCGTGACGCGGAAATTGCAGCACTGTCGGACAAGGTTGGCATCCGCACCATCAAGAACGATCGCGGCGAGCTGTTCGTTTACACCGAAGGCGGCGTTCAGCTGGTCGGAACCGTCTCCCAGCAGTTCGACTATATTTCCGTCGCCAATCCTCCGACCTATCCACAGCCCGGTATCTACCTGCAAAGCTCGGGTGCCGACGTAACGGCCGGCTTCCTGAATGGTACGACCCGCGCCTCGATCGACTATCTCGACAGCACGACAACCGGCCTCGCCTCAACCGACCCCAACGTCGCTGTGCTGGCGAAGTTCTTCAACCAGCTCGATGCTTTTGCCTCGAACCTTTCTGATGTGGTCAACACTGCCTACGGCGGCGTATTCTTCGACTACAATGGCACTGTGGCGACGCCGCCGGATGAAGCTGGCCGCATCATGGTTGAAGCAGGTGTAATGGCCGACCCGAGCACTCTGGATGCCAGCGTCGCCGGTACGGTACAGCAGGCCATGCGCAACACCACGCGGACCAATGCGCAGATCAATCGGACGACCGATCCGAACGGCCTGGTGATCGCCAATGTCAATATTTTCGGTGTCGCCAACAGCATTCTGGCCTACCATGCCCGCGCCGCTGCCGACAACGAAATCCAGCGTGACTCGGCAGAACGCCTGGAAAACACCCTGGACCAGAAATACCGCAACTTGACGGGCGTCAACATCGACGACGAGCTTGCGCAGCTTCAGGTTCTGCAGAACAATTATGCCGCGCTGGCCAATGTGATGAACACGGTCACGCAGATGTTTGACACCCTCGTCAACATCGGGAGGTAAATCATGGTTGCGCTCGTAGGAACCACCCAGTACGCCACCCAGCTCGATGTCACCCGCAACATCCGGCTGCTGAACCTGCAGCTGAGCAAGCAGAACCAGCAGCTGGCCGACGGCCGCTATGCCGACGGCCTGATCGGCGTGTCGCAGCGTGCCCAGGAGCTCGGCTCGCTGAAGTCGGAAGTCGGCACGATCAACAATTACAAGAGCGCGGTGCAGACGGCGCAGAACCGTACCGACCTTTACGCACTGACCATCGAAGAGATCATCGATATCGCCACCGAGGCGCAGGATACGATGATCAAGAACCGCGACCCCTTCTTCGCCTCAACCGCGGCGCCGAATGTGCAGGCCAATGTGCTGCTCGACCGCATCGGCGGCCTGCTGCAGACCAAGGATGGCGACCGCTTCCTGTTCGCCGGCACCAATTATACCGAAAACCCGATCAACGGCTCGATCTCTGGCCTGGCCACCGTCTATCCGGCCGGTGCGGTTCCCGGTGTGGGCTTCAACACTTTCGTTCCCTTCACGGTGCCGGCGGCTTTCCCGGGCACCACGAACTACGCTTCGGCTGCCGACTTCTACATTAATCCGACCGCCACGGCGCCCGGCACCTATGACGACTATTATGACGCCGCCGGCACGACCCTGTACTCGGATGACAACGAGCAGCTGAGCTATGGTGTCTCGGCCGCCGAAGACGGCTTCCAGACCCTGATCGACTCGATCATCCGTTTCCGCGACGCCACCCAGGACATCGCGACCGATCCGAACAACTACCAGGCCCGCGTCGATGATGCGCGCGACCAGTTGAACACCGCCATCACCCAGCTTAAGACGATTGCCTCGCGCAACGGCTACAAGCAGCAGCAACTGCAGGAAGTGCAGGAGCGCCACGACCGTTCGCTGGACGTCGTCAAGGTGCGCATCGGCGGCATCGAGAATATCGATATCGGCGAGGTCTCGGTGAATATCAAAAACCTGCAGACCACGCTGGAAGCCAGCTACGTGATCACCCGCGACAGCCTGCAGCTTTCGCTGGTCAACTACCTGCGCTAGTTCGCGCTTTCAGGGCGATTTTCCGGCGTTCAGACGCTGTGGCGGGCCGGCCCGCCGGTTGCGATTCCGCCACTATTGCCTATATTCCGGACCATAACACAGGCTCCGGAACATGGACATTCACCTCTACAATACGCTCACCCGCCAGAAGGAAGTCTTCCGGCCGCTCGATCCGCAGCGGGTGACCATGTATGTCTGCGGCCCCACGGTCTACAACTATGCCCATATCGGCAACGCCAGACCGGCCGTGGTGTTCGACACCCTGTATCGCCTGATGCAGCGCAACTTCCCGGCCGTGGTCTATGCCCGCAACGTCACGGACGTGGACGACAGGATCAACCAGTCGGCCAAGGACCAGGGCGTGCCGATCAGTGTGATCACCGATCGCTATCTGGCTGCCTATCATGCCGACATGGGCGCGCTAGGCGTGCTGCCGCCGACCATCGAACCGAAGGTGACCCAGCACATCGGTGCCATCATCGCAATGATTGAGCGGCTGATTGCCACCGGCAATGCCTACGAGGAAGATGGCCAGGTACTGTTCCATGTGCCGTCCTTCAAGGATTATGGCCAGCTGTCGCGCCGCGACCGCGACGATATGATCGCCGGGGCTCGCGTCGACGTGGCGCCCTACAAGCGCGACCCGGCCGATTTCACCCTTTGGAAACCCTCTACCCCCGACATGACGGGCTGGGACAGCCCCTGGGGCCGGGGCCGGCCGGGCTGGCATATCGAATGCTCGGCCATGATCGAACGCAATTTCGGCATCGGCCCGATCGATATCCATGGCGGCGGCCATGACCTGATCTTCCCGCATCATGAGAATGAAATCGCCCAGAGCACCTGCGCCCATAATGGCGCACTGTTCTGCCGCGTCTGGATGCACAACGGCTTCGTCAACATCAATGCCGAGAAGATGTCAAAGTCACTCGGCAATGTGACGCTGGTGCACAATCTGCTGGAGCTTGCCCCGGGTGAAGCACTGCGCCTGGTGCTGCTGTCGGCGCATTACCGTCAGCCGCTCGACTGGACCGAGACTGCGGTGAAGGATGCGCGCGCCCAGCTCGACCGCCTGTATCGCGCACTCGACAGCCTGAAGGACGTGCAAGCCAGTGACGGCCCTGCGCCGGCCGGCTTCATGGCGGCGCTGGCCGACGACCTCAATACGCCCAAGGCGCTGGCCGAACTGCACCAGATCGCCAATGCCGCGAACAAGGCCAGCGATGCCGCCGAGCGGGCCCGCCTGAAGGGCGAACTGCTGGCCTGCGGCTGGCTACTCGGCCTTTTGCAGCAGGATCCCGCCGCCTGGATGAAAGGTGCCGGTGCCGCCGATGTGGATACCGCGGCCATCGAGGCACTGATCGCCGAACGCAAGGCTGCGCGCGCGCGCAAGGACTGGGCAGAATCGGACCGCATCCGCGACGACCTCGCTGCCAAAGGAATCCTGCTGGAAGACAAGGCGGGTGAAACCACCTGGCGGGTGGCCTCATGAGCGAGCCTGATATCAAGGCCGTGCAGGAAGAGATCGTCGAAGACTTCTCGATGTTCGACGACTGGATGGACCGCTATCGTTTCCTGATCGATCTTGGCCGCGCCCTGCCCGCCTATCCTGACGAGCTGCGCACCGATGCATGGCGGGTGAAGGGCTGCATCAATCGCGCCTGGCTGCATGGCGAAGCGCGCGATGGCCGGGTGTATTACCAAGCCAGCAGCGAGTCCGAGATCGTTGCCGGGCTGATCGCCCTGCTGCTGAAGGTCTATTCCGGCCGCAAGCCGCAGGAGATCATCGATAACCCGCCTGACTTCCTGCAGCGCATCGGCGTGTGGGAAAACATCACATCCAACCGCATCAACGGCCTGAACGGCATGATTGCGCTGATCCAGTCGGTGGCGAAGGCGGAACTGAAAGCCGCCTAGGCCTTTTTCGCCGCTTCGATCTGGTCGATTGCCTTCACCGCTGCCTCGAAGGGCAGCAGCACGGCGTTGTGGCGGGCCTTGTGCTCGCGCACCGGCACCAGCACCTCCAGGTCGCTGAAGGCGCCACCGGCGAAATCCGCCCCCGGCGGCGGGCCATTTTCCTTCAGCATGCTGCGCATCACCCCCACCAGCTGGCGCAGGGTGGCAGCGTCCTGGCCAACGATATGCCGGCCCAGGATGCTGGCGGCGGCCTGGCCGAGCGCACAGGCCCGCACCTGCTGGCCATAGGCGGCCACCCGGCCGTCCGGGGCCAGGGTCAGGTCCACGGTGATCCGGCTGCCGCAGAGCGGGCTGTGGTGCGTCACGGTGGCATCCGGGGCGGTCAGGCGCTCGGTTTGGCCGATATGTGCCGCAAAATTAAGGATTTTTTCGTTGTAGAGGGCATTCAGCATGGCGCTTAGGCTACTCCTCGGCCGGCTCGGCTTGAAGCACCGGCCACCCGACGATATATAACGGCCATTCCTTCAAGAGCAATCCGGGCAGTTTCTACAGGCTGGCCGGTCAGGAGCAAGCCCCGTGTTCGCCAATCGCGTCTCCATTGAGCAGGTCGAAGAAGGCAAGGATCTGGCGCCGAAATTCGACGCCGACGGCCTGATCGCCTGTGTCACCACCGCCGCCGAAAGCGGCGAGGTACTGATGCTCGGCTATATGAATGCCGAAGCACTGCGCAAGACCATCGAGACCGGCGAGGCGCATTACTACAGCCGCAGCCGCAAGGTGTTGTGGCACAAGGGCGCCACCTCGGGTCTGGTGCAGAAAGTGGTCGAGATGCGCATCGACGACGACCAGGATGCGGTCTGGCTGCGCGTGACCATTCCGGGCGATGCCTCCTGCCATGTCGGCTACCGCTCCTGCTTCTACCGTTCGGTGCCGACCGGCGCATCGGCCGACAAGGTCGAACTCACCTTCGAGGAGAAGGAGAAGATGTTCGATCCGAAGGAAGTCTACGGCGACGCACCGAACCCGACGATTCTGTAATCCGCTACAGCCCGAGCGTTTCGTACGGATAGAAGCGCACGGGCTGTCCCGGCTCCAGCCGCAGCAGGTCTTCCGGCAGCTCCAGCAGGCCATCCGTGCGGGTCAGCGACGTGATGACGCCGGCGCCATCGACGGCATATTTCTCCGCCCGCCAGCCGCCGTTCCCGTCGTCCTGCAACGAGACCCGCACCCATTCGCGGCGGTCGGATTTCTTCCGGTAGGAAAATCCGGCGGTCACCGGGAAGCTGCGTGGCGCCTGCGGCAGGGCACCATTCAGCCGCTGCAGCAGCGGGCGGGCGAAAAAGCAGAAAGTGAGCAGCGCCGCCACCGGATTGCCCGGCAGGCCGAAAAACGGCACCCGGCCGATCAGCCCCAGTGCCACCGGCCGGCCCGGCTTGATCGCCAGGCGCCAGAAATCCAGCCGGCCATGGGCCTCGATGGCGGCCTTCACGTGATCCTCGTCGCCCGTGGAAACGCCGCCGGAACTGACCACCGCATCATGCTCGCGGGCTGCCTGGGCAAAGACAGCCGCGAGATGATCGCGGCGGTCGGGCTGGATACCCAGATCGCTCACCTTGCAGCCGGCAGCCGTCAGCAGGGCGGCCAGCAGCGGCCGGTTGGCGTCGTAGATACCGCCATCGGGTAGCGTGCTGCCGGCCTCGTGCACCTCATCACCGGTCGAGAGCAGCGCCACGCGCAAGGGCCGGTGCACCGGCAGCATGGCATGGCCGCCGGCAGCCGCCAGCGCCAGATCGGCGGCGCTCAGAATGCGGCCTGCCTTGAGCATCGTCTCGCCGGCCTGAATATCCTCGCCGGCAATCCGGCGATTGGCACCGCGCTTGATGCCCGGGCGGACCACCACGGTATCGCCATCGCGCATGCAGTCTTCCTGCATCATCACGGTATCGGGGTCGCCATTTTCGCCCCGCGGCATGACGGCGCCGGTCAGCATGCGCACTGCGGTGCCGCGCGGTTGCGGTCCCTCGAAAGGATGGCCGGCGGCAGCACGACCGATCACCGGCAGGCGGGTCTCGCCGTCTTTTGACAGGTCGTCGTGATAAACCGCATACCCATCGACAGCGGAATTGTCGCGTGGCGGTACGGCCACCCTGGCGGCCAGCGGCATGGCCAGGATACGGCCACGGCATAAGGCGATCGGCAGGGTTTCGGAAGGGGCGATGGGAACGAGGCGCTGGGTCAGTTCGGCCAGCGCATCGTCCAGCCGCATCAGGGCGCCGCCATGGGCGAAACAGTCGTCACTCAGCTGCGCCACGGCGCGCCCCGTCCCACGTGGCGGTCGGTCGATCCAGCCAGGCGATGATGAAATCAGCCACCTGCTGCGGCTGATTTGCATCGAGCTGCGGCACACTCAGTTCCGGCACCGGCGCATCACTGGCGACCGCGATGACACTGGCATCTTCTGCCTGCAACAGCGGCTTGCCGACAGCGGCGCGCCAGACCTCGATCTTGGCATGGCTGGATTTCTTGAAGCCTTCCACCAGAACCAGATCGACCGGATTGAGCCGCGTGAGCAGATCCTCCAGCGTCGGTTCCGGCGCACCGCGATGCTCATGCATGATGGCATAGCGTTTGGCCGAGCTGATCAGCACTTCGCTGGCACCAGCCTCGCGGTGGCGATAGGAATCCTTGCCGGGCCTGTCGACATCGAAGTCGTGATGCGCATGCTTGATGGTGGAGACCGTGATGCCCCGTGCCGTGAGCAGCGGGATCAGCGCGGCCAGCAGGGTGGTTTTGCCGGCGCCGCTCCAGCCGGAAATGCCCAGCACTTTCATACCGGCACCGTCATGAGGGCTTCTTGCCCGACGCCTTCAGTTCGGCGGCGGCACGTTCGGCCAGGTAATCGTCGGTGGTGCGCACATCGGGCCGCGGCGCGCCGGCATAGGGATCGATCTTGTTCTCGCTCTGCACGATGATGCGGCAGTCGGCGCACATGCGCATGCGGTCGGCAATGTCGCCGCCCTTGCCATACATCCAGTGCTTGCCCTCCAGCTTGGCAATCACCTTCTCGATGGAGGATTTGGTGCCGAACGGTTTGGCGCAACGGATGCAGTGGAAGGGTTCTTCTTCCTTCACCTGGCGCTGACGGGCCGACTCAGATGTGAAATTGATCCGCGGCTCCAGCGCGATCACCTTTTCCGGACAGGTGTTCTTGCACAGGCCGCATTGCACGCAGGCATCTTCGGTGAAGCTGAGCCGAGGCCGTTCCGGATCGTCGCTCAGCGCGCCGGTCGGGCAGGCCGAGACGCAGGCCAGGCAGAGTGTGCAGTTTTCCGCATCGATCTGCAGATTGCCAAAGGGTGCGCCCGGCGGCAGGGCAATCGCATCGACCGGCTGCGGCGCCACGCTGTGCAGATGACGGAAGGCCAGTCGGGCCAGATCGCGGTTGCGCCCCATCGGCAGATAGCTGGCACCACTCGGTCCCTCGCGCCGCGGTAGTGCCGCCAGGGCCGCGCCAAGCTGCTCGGGGTCATCGGTTTCGATCAGGCCGACACGGCCGCCCTCATAGCCGAGGCCGACCTGCACGCTTTCAGCCAGGGCCATCTGCTGGCCGATGCCGGCCGCGTCATCGTTGCGCTTGCCCGGCGTCAGCAGGCGCAGATCGGCTGCGCCATAGGAGAAGGCAGAGGCGAAGAAGGCGACATTGCATTCGCCAAGCGCATTGACGGCAAAGGGCAACACGCGCGCCGGCAGGCCGTCGCCATGGCGGGCCAAGGCATCGATCAGCGGCGCACCATGCTTGGCATCATGCACCAGCACTACGGCCTGGCGACCGCCAGCCTCGCGATAGGCCAGCAACAGGGCGCGCAGCTGTTCGGCCAGCGTCGCCGGCGGCGGCAGGCGGTATTCGGCAGCACCGGTGGGACAGACCGCACCGCAGTTGCCGCAGCCACCGCAGATATATGGATCAATCGTGACATGATCCCCTGACGGCGTGATGGCGCCGGTGGGGCAGACATCCAGGCAACGCGTGCAGCCGGTCTTTTTCGAGCGCGAATGGGTGCAGATTTCAGCATGGTAGGCGACATAGATCGGCTTTTCAAAACTGCCGGTCAGATCGCTGGCCTCGAACAAGGCCCGCTGTACCGCCGCCGGATCTTTCGGATCGGGCCGGAAATAACCGTCGCGCTTTTCATGCGCCGGAAACAGCGGCGTGCCGCCGGTGAGGTCGATGATGATGTCGCAGGTGGAGCTGGCGCCGTTGCGGGGTGCGCCGAATTTCAGGCTCTGGCGCGACGACGGCAATGGCAGAGCGTAATTGTCGACCACCAGTTCGAAGGCCCCAAGATGGCCGCGCGCCCCGGCGATATGGCCCTGTACGATCGGCAGATCCATCTGCGGCTGTGCCGCAACATCCTTCGGCCGGTCGAGCATGATGGTGACATCAAGGCGACTGCTGAGCTGCCGGGCGGCGGCAATCGCCACCTCGTCGCGGCCATAGATCAGCGCAACGCCTTCGGATTTCATCGTCACGGTCGGCAAGGCCGGGGTCGGCACCGCCGCTGCCGCGATCAACGCCGCCATTTTCGGCATCGCATCGGCGGCCTCGGACGACCAGCCGGCGGTTTCGCGGATATTGACGTAGGAGACCGGCGTGTCGCTGCGCAGCTCCTCGCGCTGCTCATCGAACAACGCACTTTCCTGGGTGCAGGCCACCGTCAGCGGCTCGCCAGCTTTCAGCGCGGCCTGGAAACGGCCCAGTTCGGCGCGACAGAGCTGCGTTGCTGCCTCGCTACCCTCTGTTGCGCCACAGGCCTTGGCCAGCGCCTTGCCGTCCAGCGGCATGGTGCCTTCGCAGTTGCACACCAGGACGCGTTTTCCGTCCAGCCGCATCACCCGTTTTCCACCCGACTATCTGGTAAACTCACTGTCAGGACTATAGTGTTGAGGGCACAGGAAAACCAGCCGGAGACCCGGTTTGCGCATTGTCATTTGGCTGCTGATTCCAGGCCTTCTCGTCTGTGCCGGCATGGCCCAGGCCCAGACGAAAGCAGACGATCTAGAACCGCCCAGCCTGGAGCGCGGCGCCGAACTCTGGGGCAAATGTCGCGCCTGCCACACCATCGAGCCAAAGGGCCGCAATATCGTCGGCCCTCGTCTGCATGGCATGTTCGGCCGCAAGGCCGGCAGTGTAGCCGACTACCGCTATTCCGAGGTGATGAAGAAGTCTGCCGTGGTCTGGACCGAACAGACGCTCGACGCCTATCTGGCTGCCACCCAGGACTTCATGCCGGGCAACAAAATGTATGGCGGATTGGCCATCGCCCAGGATCGCGTCGATCTGATTGCCTGGCTGAAACAGGCGGCGGGAAAATAGCCACAGCCCTTCCAATCGGCCCACAAAACCCTATATAATTTATTTGTATCAATGCTTTGGAGGTTGCCCCCATGAAAGCCTTCGTTTCCGGCCTGATCGCTGCGCTCGTCATCGCCATTGGCGCCGCCTTCATTCTGCAGACCGTCAACAAATCTGTCGATGTTGCCTTCAGCACTGAAGGCGCACGCGTGACGCCCGAGCAGCATTAAGCTGAACAGGTCTGGTCCTAGGATTTCGGCGCGGGAATCAACGCGCCGGTTTCCAGCGACCAGAGTTTGATGACCGTATCGTAGCCGCCTGATACGGCGCGTTTGCCATCGGGTGTGAAGGCCACCGACCAGACCGGTTTTTCATGACCGGCAAACTGCTTGAGCTGGCGCCCGTCTTTCAGATCCCACAGCCGCATCAGGCGATCACCGCCGCCCGACAGCGCATAGCGCCCATCCTTTGAGATCGCGATCGAGGTGATGAATCCGCTGTGGCCGGGCAGGCTACCGCTTTCACGCTGTGCCACCAGATCCCAACGCTTGATCGAACCATCGGTGCTGCCGGTCAGCGCCGACTTGCCATCGGGCGCCACCGCCACGGCGTTGACACTGGCCTGATGGCCGGTCATCACCGCAAGCTCCTTGCCGCTGGCAACATCCCAGAGCCGCGCGGTCAGATCATACCCGACCGAGATCAATTGCTTGTCATCCATGGCGAAGGCGACCTGCATCACATTCGCCTCATGGCCTTCGAAGTTGCGCTCCAGCTTGTTGCTGGCCAGATTCCACAGTTTGACGGTCCTGTCCCAGCTTGCCGTCGCCAGCCGGCGGCCATCGCGGCTCAGACTCATGCCGGCGATGTTGTTGACATGGCCGGTCAGCCGCGCCGTTTCCTTGCCGCTGTTGAGATCCCAGCGGATCACCATGTGATCCCAGCTGGCTGAAAGCGCGCTCTTGCCATCGGGCAGGAAGACCACGGCATTGACGCTGGCGGTGTGGCCATCCAGCACTTTCAATTCGCTCTGCTTGCCCAGATCCCAGAGCCGCAGGGTGTAGTCCCAGCTGGCCGAGAGCAATCGCTTGCCATCAGCGGAGACCGCCACGGCATTCACCATGGCGCCATGTCCAACCATATCCGCACGCGCGCTGCCGGCAAAGGCCACGCCGGTCATCACGCCCGCCAGTACTGCAAATTGCCGCAGAGTCATCGCCGCATCCTGTGCAACTTTTCCGTCCCGCTGGCGTTTATCATGACCGCACCCCGCGACAATGCAAGCGTGCCTGTGCAGCTGGCGGATCACGGTCCCGTTCCCGCCGATGCGTAACATCCGCATCATATTGCCGCTGCAGGATGTGCCGCCCTATATGAGCCCCCGGTCCGCCAGTGGACCGCCCCAGACGACCAGACACTTCAAGGAGTAAGTCATGAGCGCCCCCTTCACCATGAAGCCCCTGCCGTATGCCGAGAATGCCCTCGATCCCGTGATCTCGGCCCAGACACTGGGATTCCATTACGGCAAGCACCACACGACCTATCTGAATACGCTGAACAAGCTGATCGCTGATGACCCGCTGAAGGACAAGAGCCTGGTCGAGATCATCAAGGCGACCCATGGCAAGGCCGACAAGACTGCGATTTTCAACAATGCCGGCCAGGTCTGGAACCACGATTTCTACTGGCAAAGCCTGTCACCGAAAGGTGGCGGTAAACCGGGAGGCCGCATCGCCGACCTGATCAAGGACAGCTTTGGCGATTACGACAGCTTCAAGAATGAGTTTGCCAATACCGGCGTGACGCAATTCGGTTCAGGCTGGGCCTGGCTCTGCCTGGAGGGCGGCAAGCTGGTCTTCAAGAAAACGGCCAATGCGGAAAATCCGCTGCACATGAAGGGGGTAACTCCCCTGCTCACGCTCGATGTCTGGGAACACGCCTATTATCTGGACTACCAGAACCGGCGACCAGATCACCTCAATGCCGCCATCGACAAACTGCTGAACTGGGAATTTGCCGAACAAAATCTCGGCTGAGGTTTCAGCGGGGTTCGCACAAAAAGAAAGGGCGGTGGATAACCACCGCCCTTTTCATTTTTTCTACGCGACCGACTAGTCGTCGCCGGCGCCGCGTGCGGTGACATCCTTGACCCAGAGGCTGTGATGCTCGCGCGCCCAATTCACATCCACCTGTCCGCTGCCCATGGCATCGAAGGCACCTTCCATGCCGATGCTGCCGATGTAGATATGGGCCAGGATCACCGCCACCATCACGATGCCGGCAATGGCGTGCACCAGCTGCGCCAGCTGCATGCCCGCGATATCGGTGCCGTAGAAGGGGAACATCAGGATATAGCCGCTGATGGCCAGTGCGATGGAGCCCAGCACGACGAGCCAGAAGATGACCTTCTGACCACCGTTGAACTTGCCGGCCGGCGGATGCACGCCCTTCTGCAGCAGCCCGCCGCCCTGACGGAACCACTCCATATCGATGGCATTGAAGATGTTATGACGAATCCACATCACCGCCATCAGGAAGACGCCCAGCACGAACGGGAAGCTGAGGAAGTTATGCGCCAGCTTGCCGAACGCGCTCATCGCGGTGAAGGCTTCCGGGCTCATGATCGGCAACAGCAGGCTGCGGCCGAAGGAGACATTGAGGCCGCTCAGGCCCAGGATGACGAAGCAGATCGCCGTCAGCCAATGGGCAAACCGCTCGATGCCCTTGAAGCGTTCGATGGTACGACCCGACATGCCATGCTCGACCTTGATACGGCCACGGATCGCCATGAAAGCGGCAAGTGCGATCACTGTGATGGCCAGCAGCCAGCCGCCGGCCGATTTCACCGCACCCTGCGAGACCTGGCGCCAGTCCCGGCCCTGAGGCTGGATCAGGACACCGGACTTCGCATCGGGGATCGATACGCGCCCGGTAACCGGAGCGCCCTTGAGCTGCTGCAGCAGAGCAGCCTCGTCAGCCGGGGTCTGCTGCGCCATCGCCGCCAGTGGTGCGGCAATAGCGAATGCCAGGCCCAGTGCGAGCGCGGCGGCGAGGAATGTGCGCTTGAAACCGAAAAGGCGCATCTTGCTGTCTCCCTTGTAAGCCACGATCAGGCGCCGGTCTTGTAAGCGGTCGCCCAGCCCCAGGCACCGGAGCCATAGCCACGGCGGCTGACGCGCTCCTTGTAGATCTGGGCAATCACATCCCCATCGCCGGCGAGCAGCGCCTTGGTGGAGCACATCTCGGCGCAGAGCGGCAGCTTGCCTTCAGCCAGACGGTTGGCACCGTACTTGGCGTACTCTTCCTTGGTGTTGTCGGCTTCCGGACCGCCAGCGCAGAAGGTGCACTTGTCCATCTTGCCGCGGCTGCCGAAGTTGCCGACCTGCGGATACTGCGGCGCGCCGAACGGGCAGGCATAGAAGCAGTAGCCGCAGCCGATGCACAGATCCTTGGAATGCAGGACGACGCCTTCCTCGGTCTTGTAGAAACAGTCTACCGGGCAGACCGCCATGCAGGGCGCATCTTCGCAATGCATGCAGGCCATCGAGATCGAACGTTCGCCCTTGGCGCCGTCATTCAGCGTGACGACGCGGCGGCGGTTGATGCCCCAGGGCACCTCGTTCTCGTTTTTGCAGGCAGTGACGCAAGCATTGCATTCGATGCAGCGCTCGGAGTCGCAAAGGAATTTCATGCGGGCCATGATTATATCTCCCTAACCGGCGCTTACGCCGCCTCGATGCGGCACAGCGTGGCCTTGTTCTCATGCATATGGGTGACCGGGTCGTAGCCGTAGGTGGTCACACCGTTGACCGATTCGCCGAGCACGATCGGATCGGCGCCCGGCGGATAGTTCTTGCGCTGGTCCACGCCCTGCCAGAAGCCGGAGAAGTGGAACGGCATGAAGGCAACGCCCTTGCCGACGCGCGGCGTCACCATCGCCTTGACCTTGGCCTTGGCATTGTTTTCCGGACCGTAGACCCAGACATTCTGACCTTCCTTGATGCCAAGGCGGGTCGCGTCTTCCGGGTTGATCTCGACGAACATGTTCTGCTGCAACTCGGCCAGCCACTTGTTCGAACGGGTTTCTTCGCCACCGCCCTCGTATTCGACCAGTCGGCCGGAGGTCAGGATCATCGGGAAGTCCTTGGTGACATCCTTGTCCTGGAGGCTCTTGCCCAGATGTGGCAGGCGATAATCGCGCCGGTCGGCCATGGCCGGATACTTGGCGACCAGGTCACGCCGCGAGGTGTAGATCGGCTCGCGATGCACCGGGATCGGATCGGGCAGACCGAAGGCATTGGCACGCGCCTTGGCATTGCCCATCGCCTGCACGCCATGCGCCATGGTGACGCGGATGATGCCGCAGCTCAGGTCAATCGCCCAGCCGACCGCATCGGGGTTGTTGCCGCCGATCTTCTCGATCGTGGCACGTTCCGCGTCGGTCAGCTCCTTGTCCCAGCCCATCTTCTTGAGCAGGCCGTAGGTGAATTCGGGATGACCGTCCTGGATCTCCGAGTCCTTCGGGTAGGATCCATCAGCCAGCAGCGAGACGCCATTGCGCTCGACGCCGAAGCGGGCACGGAAGGCGCCGCCGCCGTCTTTCACCGGCAGGTTGGTGTTGTAGAGCACATGGGTGCCCGGGTGTTTCATCTCGGGCGTGCCCCAGCACGGCCAGGGCAGACCGTAGAACTCACCCTTGAGCGGGCCCTTGGTGGCGCGCAGCGAGATGATGTCGAAATCGCCCTGGTGAGCCATATGCTCCTTCAGGCGCTCCGGTGACTGGCCGGAATAGCCGATCGAGATGGTGCCCTTGTTGATCTCGCGCAGGATGTCTTCGACATTCGGCTCGTCGCCGGCGTCGATCTTGATGTTCTTGAACAGCTCCTGCTCGAAACCGAGCTTCTTGGCCAGCTTGTACAGAATCCAGTGGTCGGGCTTCGATTCGAAGACCGGCGGCACGATCTGCTCGCCCCACTGCAGCGACCGGTTCGACGCGGTACGCGAACCGCGGGTCTCCAGCTGGGTGCAGGCCGGCAGCAGATAAGTGCCGTTCTTGCGGTCGGGCAGCGCGGCAGCCGTGGTCGGATGCGGATCGACCACGACCATCAGCTCGACCTTCTCCATGCCGGTGCGCATCTCGGGCATGCGCGGCACGGTATTGCCGCCATGGCCCCAGAAGAACATCGCCTTCACGTTGTCGGGCTGTTCGAGATCCTTCTTGTCGACCATGACAGCGTCGAACCAGCGGGTCGACGGGATGCCCTTGGTCTCCATGAACTTCTTGTCCTGGAAGCGGCTCAGCACCCAGTTGTAGTCGACGTCCCAGACGCGCGCCCAATGCTTCCAGGCGCCTTCGACCAGGCCGTAATAGGCCGGCAGCGTCGTCACATCGAGGCCCAGATCGGTGCAGCCCTGCACGTTGCAATGGCCGCGGAAGATGTTGGCGCCGCCGCCTTCCACGCCGATGTTGCCCAGCGCGAGCTGCAGGATCGACAGCGCACGCACGTTGGCGGTGCCGACCGTGTGCTGCGTCACGCCCATGCACCAGATCAGGGTGCCAGGCTTGTTCTTCGCCATCAGTTCGGCGACGCGCTTCATCTGCTCGCCCGGAACGCCGGTCACCTTCTCGGTCTCTTCCGGGGTCCACTTTGCCACCTCGGCGCGGATGTCATCCATGCCGTAGACGCGCTGACGGATATACTCCTTGTCTTCCCAGCCATTCTGGAAGATGTGCCAGAGCAGGCCGTAAATCACCGGAATGTCGGTGCCGGGACGGATGCGCATGTATTCGGTGGCATGCGCGGCCGTGCGGGTGAAGCGCGGGTCGATAACGATCATCGGCGCCTTGTTCATTTCCTTGCCGCGCAGCACATGCTGCAGCGACACCGGATGCGCCTCGGCGGGATTGCCGCCCATGATGACGATGCACTTTGAATTGTGGATGTCGTTGTAAGAATTGGTCATCGCGCCGTAGCCCCAGGTATTGGCTACGCCGGCGACCGTGGTGGAATGGCAGATACGCGCCTGGTGGTCGATATTGTTGGTGCCCCAGAAGGCGGCGAACTTGCGGAACAGATAGCCGCCTTCATTGGAGAACTTGGCCGAACCGAGCCAGTACGCCGACTCTGGGCCGGACTTCTGGCGAATCTCCAGCAGCTTGTCGCCGATCTCGTTGATCGCAGTATCCCAGCTGATGCGGGTCCATTTGCCGTCGACCAGCTTCATCGGATATTTCAGGCGGCGGTCGCCATGGGTTAGTTCGCGGATCGAAGCGCCCTTGGCACAATGTGTGCCGAGGTTGATCGGGCTGTCCCAGGCCGGCTCCTGACCAACCCAGACGCCGTTCTCAACTTCCGCCGTGACGGTGCAGCCCACCGAGCAATGGGTGCAGATATTCTTCTTCTTGACGATGTTGCCGCTGGCAGACGGTGCCGCCTTGGCGGTCTTGATCATCGCAGGCGTCAGCGCCGAAACGGCGGCCAGACCGCCAGCCGCGAGGCCGGATGCTTTGAGGAAGCCACGGCGATCCATGGTCTGCAGTGCAGCGCCGGCCAGGATGCCTGACAGTTTACCGCCGGCCTTCTGGGGCACGGCACCGGTGGTGGAGCTTTTCTTGATCAACATGGGGCGTCTCCGGTATCGGGACTTAACGTCTTCGGGCTGGTCTTGCGGCGCTGACGGATCAGAGCCGGTTGCTGTCGTAGTAGCGCTTCACGTGCTCGGTTTCCTTGTAGCGCTGCTTCTTGCGGGTTTCGGCATTCTCGGCCGCCTCGACCTTGGCAGGCACGGCAACGACGCCGGCAACCGCGGCGGCCGCGGCACCCACACCTGCGGTGCGCAGGAAGCTGCGGCGATCGAGGGCTTCTTTCTTCTCGGCGGATTTATCTTTGCTCATGGCGGTTTCCTCCGTATGGGTGTGCCGGCCGCTCACGCGGCCATGGCGAAAGCCTGGGTTTCGATAAGCATGAACAGCCGGCCGACTGTGCCGAGCGGCCGGTAGAGTTTCGCGCTGGGCGCCTGTTCGAGATCGCTGAAAAACCGCTCGCCCCAGGGGGCGATATGCTGGCGGAACAGGCGCTCCTGCGTGGCCAGTTCGGCCGGACCGCGGCCTTCGCCGCCCCGGATCAGCAGCGCCATCAGTTCGCACAGGGCGCCCATATGGTCTTCCGGCTCGGCCACATGGTCGGCGCGGGCATAGCCGAGCTTCTGCATGTCGCCCCGAAGCTTGGCCAGCGGGCGCTCGTAAAGGAAACCGGTGCGGTAGAAGGAGGCATAGGGCACCAGCTCGCCACGCGGCAGGCCGATGAACAGCGCATCGTATTCGTCCTGCGCGCGCTCCAGCGAGATGGCGCGGGCCGCCTCGGCCAGATCGGCCAGCGCCGCACCCATCGGGCTGGCATCGCCCTTGAGCTGGGCCAGCGCGGTCAGCAGCGCCGTGTCGGGGCGCCGCGCCAGGCTGCGCCCGAGCAGGGCGTAGATCTGCGCGCGCCACAGGTCTTCCTCGGGAATCACCGGGGCCGCATCGGCGGCCTGCACGTCGGGATAGAGATCGGGGCGCAGGTCATGACGGGTTACCTGCCCACCTGTCGCGCTTTCGATTGCCAGCACGTATTCGCCGGGGACACGCTCAGCCTTGTTCAGCCAATGCCAGACATTGGCCTGCTTCACACCCAGCAGACGAGCCAGTTGAGTCTGCCCGCCAACCAAGGCCACAGCTTTTGTCAGTGAGTCGCTCACGAATCCCCTTCCCTGCACTGCGTTAACTTACAAACTGATTTGTCGGTCGCCAATGGAAATCGGCATAACCTGCTGATTTTTCAGGCTTTTTGCTGCACCTGCGAAATTTTGAGAGCAATTCTTAATCGCAGTATTTTGTAAGCATTTTAAACTGCGCACCGGGTGCACTAACTGCTAACCAACTGGCTGTATTCCCAGACAGTTCGACAATGGCTCACCGTTCCGTAGCGTAAGGATTCCCCTAGGCATGCCGCATGACGCCCCGCTGATCACGATGCTGGCTCTCGCATTCGTGATTGCATTCGCCTTCGGCTTGATCGCGCAACAGTTCCGCCTGTCACCGCTGGTCGGCTACCTGCTCGCCGGCATCGCGGTGGGCCCGCACACGCCGGGCTTCGTCGCCGATACCGTGCTGGCGCAACAGCTTGCCGAGATCGGCGTCATCCTGCTGATGTTCGGCGTTGGGCTGCATTTCTCGCCCAGCGATCTGATGCGGGTGCGCTGGATTGCGATTCCCGGCGCTGTTGTGCAGATCGCGGTAGCAACCCTGCTCGGCTTCATTGTCGCGCAGTTCTTTGGCTGGGGGATTGGCGGCGGCCTGGTCTTCGGCCTTGCGCTATCGGTGGCCAGTACCGTAGTGCTGCTGCGGTCGCTGGAAAGCCGCAACGAGGTCGATACGGATCAGGGCCGCATCGCTGTCGGCTGGCTGCTGGTCGAAGATATCCTGATGATCGTGGCCCTGCTGCTGCTGCCGGCCTTTGCCGACATGCTGGGCGGCCGCCCGAACAGCAGCGGCGAAAGCATTGCCTACACCCTGCTGATGACAGCGGTGAAAGTGGCACTGTTTGCGGCCCTGGCCCTGGTGGTCGGCAAGCGCGCCATTCCATGGCTGCTGCAGCATGTGGCCAATACCGGATCTCGTGAGCTGTTCACGCTCGCGGTTCTGGCCTGCGCGCTGGGCATCGCCTTCGGTGCGGCCATGCTGTTTGATGTATCCTTTGCGCTCGGCGCCTTCTTCGCCGGCGTGATCATGAACGAATCCGAACTCAGCCATGATGCCGCGCAGCGCTCGCTGCCGTTCCAGGATGCCTTCGCCGTACTGTTCTTCGTTTCGGTCGGCATGCTGTTCCAGCCCAGCATCATTTTCGACGAACCGCTGGGCGTGCTCGCGGTGGTGCTGATCATCATCTTTGGCAAATCGCTGGCGGCCTTCCTGATCGTGCTGGCCTTCCGCCATCCGCTCACCACGGCATTGACGGTATCGGCCAGCTTGGCGCAGATCGGCGAATTCTCGTTCATCCTCGCCGGCCTTGGTGTGTCCTTCGGTCTTCTGCCGCCTGACGGCCGCGACCTGATCCTGGCCGGCGCCCTGCTGTCGATTGCATTGAATCCGCTGCTGTTCCGCGCGCTTGAGCCGCTGGAAGCCTGGTTGCGGGCGCGGCCCGACCTGCTGCGCCGTCTGGGCGCCGAGAAGCTGGGCATGGAGAAAGACAACGAGAAGCCTTAAGTCGGCAGAGCTCCGCCATGCCGTCGGCGCGGCATCGGCGTCTCCTGCGCCTCCGCGGCCGGCTGCGCATCTGGCTCAAGCGGTGCGGATACGGCCACGATGCTTTCGCTTTCATCCGGTGCCGGCAGGGCCTGCTGCGGTTCGCCTGAATCCGCCGGCATCGCCATGGCCGGCGTTTCTTCAGCCGGCTTCGGTTCCTGGCTGAATCCCGAAAAGACCTTCTGCGCCATTTTCACCACATCATCGCCCGGCAGCAGATCGCCATAACCCGGCGCGGTGAAATCCCAGTTGTATTCGACCAGCGCCTGATAGTTCACCACGCTGGGCTCAACCAGCCACAGCTTGCGCAGCGCCGCGGCCTTCAGCGCCGGCGGCACGCCCTTGCGCAGGAACAGGCTGAAATCGCTGTCGGCCGTCAGGCTGTCGATCGATGGCAGCGCGGCCAGATCGATCTCGGGCTCCGGTTCCGGCGCGACAGGCGGTTCTGCAGCCGGGGCCTGTTCCTGCTGCCGCGCTTCCGCCTTGCGACGCGACCAGCGCGACAGGAAGCCGCCGGCTTCCGCATCGGCGCCTTCGGGTTTGTCGCGGCTGCCAGGGTCACTCATCTTCGGGCACCTGGCGCAGGGGATCGGATGTGTAGAGCCAGTTGCGGCGCGCCAGCGCTTCCGGATCGGCGCGATCGCGCTTGCGCTTGTAATGCTCTTTCGTCGGCGGATGCCGCTGCACGTAATCCTGCATCCATTCCAGGATGGCGGCTGGCATCGGCACGAAATCGACGATGTCGTCGCCGGTATCGTTATGGGCATGCGCCTCGCCCGGATCGACCGAAGCGCCATGCAGGGCGATGCCCGGCTCCAGATCGCTGTTGCGCAGGAAGACCCAGACGGCGGGCTGCGCGCTTTCGATATTGTAAGCGTAGGTCTCGCTCTCATGGCGATACAGCGCCAGCTCGGCATCGCCGGCATAAAACTGCACCCAGCCCTCGCCCTCGGCCAGCTTGGTCCAGGGTGCCGAATCCGGCACGCCGGGCAACACCTGCACCGGGCGCCAGCTGTAATCCTTCCAGGGATTGTCCAGCTTGCGACGTTCCAGGATCACGCCGACGCGGCGGATTTCGGTTTCAGGCGGCAGGATATCGGCCATGCGTCAGCTTCCCGCATTCAGCGGCAGGTTGACCACCAGATTCTGCGGCTTGAGCCGCAGCTTGCCATGATGATCCATGGCAATGCCGAGATAGACCGGCCGGCCGGCCACGCGCGGCAGCATCAGCGACGGATCGCGGAATTCCAGCCGGAACAGCGCCAGAATCTGGCGCATGTGGTCCTCGTCGACCGGCTTGCCCTCATACAGTGCGTTCATGATCGTGCTGGAGGTCGTGTCCATGCCGACATGCCAGACCCAGCGCTCGTCGCGGATGGTCTGCACCGGTTGCACCTGCACGGCAGCGCCGGTCAGCCGTTCAACCCAGGCCTCGATCACCCGGGCAAAGGCATCCTGCCCGGGCCGGGTAAAACCAAAGTCCAGCACGAAGTCGTGCTTGTCGCTGCGCGCCCAGTATTGCGGCGCATTTTCCTTGGTCAGGATATCCATGTCGATGCTGCGCAGCGCCGTGCCCGCCTCGGCCACCAGCGCGCCCAGCGAACCGAAGCCGCCGGCCGACAGCATCTCGACGGTTTCCTCATCGGCCAGCAGGATGCGGCTGTCCTGGATCGTGGCCTTCTGCACGCGGAAAAACAGCTCGGCGGCGCGGGCCTGGAAGGCATTGTCGCGACCATCCAGCAGGTCGCGCAGGATGGCGGCGGCCAGATGATCCATGAACATCGCCGGCACGGCCGGCGCCTTGGGCCGGAACAGGCCGACATAGGCCGCTTCCAGGGTGCCGCTGCGGATCAGATGATCGCGGAAGCGCAGGAAGATGGTGTAATTCTCCTGCGCATCTGCATCGGCCAGCGCGCTGAGATCGGCAGCCGCCACGCTGCGCAGCGGATCGCCCAGCAGGCTGGCATGCAGGGCACGCTCGGCGGCGCAGGCTTCGTCCGGCGGCGCCATTTCCGGCCGGCTGAGATAGGCGCGGATGAAATCGCCACTGATGCCAAGCCGGCCATCGGCACCGCGGTCGAGCAGGTCATAGCCGCTGCTGATCCAGAAGCCTTCAGACATCAGGGGCGATCTCCCAGATTTTCGTATGCGGTTTGTCGCCCGGCGGCTGCACGATGCGAAACTGTTCGCGGATGGCATCGCCCTCGATGAAGCGACTGAGACTCAGCAGCGTGTTGATCGGATGCTCGCTCAGCGAAACGGCGTAATCGATCTCTTCCTTGGCGGCAGCCTTGGCAGTGGCAAAATCCGGCGCGCCATACTCCTGCTGCAGATGCCGGGCCAGCGCCTCGATCACCGCGTCATATTCCTCGCGCTCGATGGTCGACACTGTCACCAGCGTCGACCAGCCGAAACTGTCGAGGCCCAGGAATCCATTTGAAAACGCCTGCTTTTCCTGGCGGCTGAGGCTGTCCGGATCGGCATCGGCAAAGGCGAAAGTACCCGGCACCGCCCACTCGCCAGGATCGGCGGCTTCGGGGAAGACGCGGGTGTCAGACTCGTCGAAGCGGATGGTGCGCAGCAGCTTCATTGCAGGGCCTGTACGTTTTCGGGCAGCTGCCAGCTCGGCTGCCGCAGCCGGTCGCGCAGCGGATAGAAAGTCTTTACGCCGGCTTCCGTCTCGCTCGCGGCATCGCCATTCGCATCGATCTTCAGCGCCTTGTCATCCAGGTCATGCAGGAACGCGCGGCGCACCGGCTCGAAACCCTGTTCCTGCCAGCGGTCGAGCCAGTGCAGCAGATGGCGACCGAAGGATTCGACCAGCTGTGGCACGGTAACGTCGCGGCAGCCTTCCTCATGCAGGTTGGTATATTCCAGCTCAGTGCCCGGCGCATCGTCGTCGCGCTCGGACACCATCTGCACGGTGATGCCCAGCACCAGCCATTCGGGCACGTCGGCCATGCCTTCCTTCTCGACCAGCGGGCCATGCGCGATGCGGATGCCGCCGACGCAGGCCGCATTCACCATCAGGCGATCCGGCCAGCCCACGGCAACAGGGGTTTCGGCCGGCGCCACGGCGGCCAGACCGTCATGCAGGCCCAGCAGGCCGACATAGGCCAGCGTCAGCGCCGGCTGGATCGGATCGAGCGGACGCAGCACCAGCGCCGCCTCGCAGCGGCTCGGCCGGTCCACCATCAGCATGAAGCCATCCTCGGCACCGTCGCGCGCCGCCTGGCAGGTGGTGCTGAAGGCGTCGGCGACACACAGCTTTAATGTGTAGCCCGGCGGCAGGTCGGGCCATTCTTCCGGTGTCATGCAGCATCCCCAAAACTGGCCAGCAGCCGCTCGGCCTCGGCCAGGTCTTCCGGCGCGTTGGCATTGAAAAACGGGTCGACCGGCGTGGCGGCGAAATCAACCTGCACCAGCTGGTGTCGTGCCGTCCAGCGATCCACCTTGCGGATATCCTCGTCCACCACGGCATGGCGCAGGTCGTCATACAGGCGCACCGGCCACAGGCCGACCACCGGATAGGCCTGCCCGGCCGACATGGCGCAGGCGAGATCCGCGCCGGCCTGCGCCCGCGCCGCCGCCATGCGCGCCACCAGGTCGCGCGGCAGGAACGGCCCATCGCCCGGTACAGTAACGATATCAGTCATCTCCGGCCGATTGGCTTTCGCCCATGCAAGGCCCGCCAGCACGCCGGCCAGCGGCCCGACAAAGCCATCGACCGCATCGCCGGCCACCGGCAGGCCCCAGGCGGCAAAGCGCGCCGGATCGCCATTGGCATTGAGCACGATGCCATCCACCTGCGGCACCAGACGCTCGATGATCCGCGAGAGGATTGGCTTGCCGCCGAGCAGCTGCAGCCCCTTATCGCCGCCACCCATGCGCCGTGCCAATCCGCCGGCCAGCACCACACCGAGAACCTTGCCAGACATGCTAGGCCGCCTCGTCGTCGCGGCCGCCCTTGCGCTGGCTGCGGGCGTCTTCCTCGGCCACGGCGGCCGGATCGGCATCGAAACGCAGCCGCTCGGTGCCGGCCAGGGCCACGAACCGCTTGCCCTTGGCGCGGCCGATCAGGGTCATGCCGATCTGGCGCGCCAGCTGCACGCCCCAGGCGGTGAAGCCCGAGCGGCTGATCAGGATCGGGATACCCATCTGCGCCGTCTTGATCACCATTTCCGAGGTCAGCCGTCCGGTGGTGTACATGCTTTTGCCTTTGGCCGAGAGGCCATGCACCCGCATGTAGCCGGCGATCTTGTCGATCGCGTTGTGGCGGCCGACATCCTCCATGTAGATCAGCGGCCGGTCGTCCTCGCACAGCACGCAGCCATGGATGGCGCCGGCCTCAAGATACAGCGAGGGCGTCAGGTTGATCTGTTTCGACAGGCTGTAGATCCAGGAAGTGTTCAGCACCGCATCGGGATCGAGCGCCACACTCTCCACCGCATCCATCATGTTGCCAAAGACGGTACCCTGGGCGCAGCCCGAGGTCTGGGTCTTTTTCTTCAGGCGGTCTTCGTAATCGGTCTGCCGCGCGGTGCGCACCACGATGGTCTCGATATCGGCATCGTAGTCGATGCCGGTGACCTCATCCTCGGGCAGCAGCATGCGCTGGTTGGCCAGATAGCCGAGTGCCAGATAATCGGGATAGTCGCCGATCGTCATCATGGTGACGATCTCCTGCCCGTTGAGGAACAGGGTGAGCGGGCGTTCGACCGGCACGCGGGTATCGATAGGCCGGCCGTCCTGGTCGATCCCCTGCACGGCCTCGGTGAGCGCCGGGTTCTGCGGGTCGGGGCGGACGAGATAGGCGGGCTGCTGAATCTTCATGGCTCCTATATAGGGCAGAACTCAGCCGGTGGCGATGTACTGCCGCAGGGCCTCGGCCTCCATCTGGGTATCGGCAATGCGGCGCTTGACCACGTCGCCGATGGAAATCATGCCGGTCAACTTGCCGTTATCCACAACAGGCAGGTGGCGAATGCGCCGCTTGGTCATCAGGTGCATCACATCCTCGATGGTGTCCTGGCTGGAGCAGACCATCACATTGCGCGTCATGATGGTGTCGGCGCTCTGCTGCAGCAGGTCGGTGCCGATCATGGCCAGGCCGCGCACGATATCGCGTTCCGACAGGATGCCGGCGATGCCGCCATCGGGCCGCAGCACCATCACCGCGCCGATGCCCTTGTCGGCCAGTTTCTGGCAGACCGTCTCGATGCCGTCATCGGGCCTGACGCTGACCACGCCAGGCGCCTTGTCCTTGAGAATTGCCGCAACGCCCATGGTTGTGTCCTCCTCTTTTCTGCCCGACGATCTGAGGCGGGCTGTTTGAATGCAGATCCGGCTACGCAACCTCCAGAAAACGATACAAAGCGCCGCCGGTTGCACGGCTGGCGGCGGGTGATGGCTGGATTTGGGGATGCCGGGCGCGGGATGGCACAGCCGCGTGGCCTGCTGCCCGGCTTGCGGCAGCACCCTTGGTTCCGGCGTTCGTCCCTGCAGTCTTCCCGGTGCTCATCAGGCCTCCCGGTGTATTTTTGCCGTCGACTCCGCTGATCGCGGCCCCACGGTGCCGACAGTGTCCGCCAAGCCCGCCGCGATGACAAGACCTGTTCCGCCGCACCGCCCCCAAGACGGGATTTAAGTGCTTGAACAGCCTTTGGCTTTGCCCTGTCCGACGGGGGGGGCCGGAGCCTTGCGGGCGGGGAGCGGTTCAGTTAAGGTCCGCGCCGTTTTCGACCCCCGGCGACGGTTTGCACCTTTCGCCGGTTCCTCGCGGAGAGGTGCCAGAGTGGTCGATCGGGGCGGTCTCGAAAACCGTTGTGCGTGCAAGCGTACCGTGGGTTCGAATCCCACCCTCTCCGCCAGATTTCCACCCCAGAAAATGCAAATCATTCAGACGCGTCATTCCGGGCGCGTTCCGGTCCCGCCCGCATATGGGCAAAAATAAACCGCCGCAGCCCGGGCCGCGGCGGTTTATCACGTGAAACGAATTACATGGCCTTGGCGGTGATGCCGACGGCCTTACCCACAGTGTCGTTCCAGCGGCTCACGCAATCGGGGCCACAGCGCTTGGCGAAATCCGGCAGGATCGCTTCGGCGAAAGCCTTCTTGCGCAGGGCCTGATCGGCATCGGTGACCGGCACCAGCACCATCTTGGCCGGTGTGCCTTCCGGGCAGGGCGCAGTGCCGGTATTGCAGGCCACGCCGATCGCCGTCTCGGTGGCCGCCTGCGCGAAGATATTGTCTTCCAGCACACGTACTTCCTTGGTCATCAGGGCCTGCACGCGCGCGTCCAGCTTGTTCCACCAGGCCAGATTGGCCGTGGTGGCCGCAAGGCCGAAATTCACCGGCATCGGCAGCAGATGGGTGGCCGCCTCATGCCATTTCGACTTGTAGCCCGAGAGTGAACCGGTGATGGCGCAATCCACCACGCCCTTGGCCAGCGCCGGCTGCACTTCGGCAAAGGCAATGTTCAGCGGCGAACCGCCCAGGTAGTTGACGAAAGACTGCTGCGAGATGCCCGAGGCGCGCACCTTCTTGCCCTTCAGGTCGGCCAGGCTGCTGATCTTGTCGCGACAATAGATCACCTGCGCCTGATACGAACCAAAGCCAAGCAGTTTGACGCCGTGCTTGGTTTCGTATTCCGCCGCCAGCATGGGGCGCACGACATTGGCCACCTTCTGCAGCTCTTCCACCGAACCCACCAGGCCCACCAGATCAGCCGATTCATTGATCGGCATTTCACCGGTGTTGTAGTTCAGCACCGTGGTGGCCATGGGCAATGTGCCCTGGCTGACCAGGCGGAAAATCTCGCCGCCCTTGAGGCCCAGCTCGGTGAAGGGCTTGATCTCCACCTGGATGGCACCGCCGGATTTTTCCGGCATGGTCTTGGTCCAGAACGGCACTTCCTGCTGCGTGTACATCGACAGATTGCCGATCGAACCGACCAGGTTGAACTTGGTGACCGGCAGGCCCTGTGCCTGTGCCGACACCGCCATGCCGAGTGCCGACGCCAACACCGCCGACGCAATAGCCAGTCTTTTCATCGTGTTTCTCCTCGCGTTGATTAATTCTTCGGATTCAGCATGTCGGGCAGCCACAGGGCGATACCCGGGAAAGCAATCAAAAGGCCGATCATGACAATCATCGCGCCCACGAAAGGCAGTGAGCCGATGCAAATATCGGAGAAGCGCCCGCCGCCGCGCACAGACTGCACCACGAACAGGTTGAGACCGATCGGCGGCGTGATCAATGCCGCCTCCATCAGGATCATGAACACAATACCCCACCAGACAGGGTCATAGCCGAGCGCCGACAGGATGGGCACCACGACGGCCGTGGTGGCAATCATCATCGACAGCGTTTCCATCACACAGCCGAGCAGCAGATAGAACACGATGATCGCCAGCAGCACCGCGAGCGGTGGCCAGCCCAGGCCGACGATGGCATCGGTCAGCACCTTCACCAGGCCGATGCCGACAATAACGAAATTGAGGAAGAATGCGGCAATGACAATGAGCATCACCATGCAGGTGGTGCGCACCGTGCCCTCGAAGGCACCGAGCAGAACCGGCCAGGTGAGCGCGCCATTGGCGGCAGCCAGCCCCAGCGAAGCCATAACACCCAGCGCGGCCGCCTCGGTGGGCGTGGCGACGCCGGCGTAGATCGAGCCGACCACGACCATGAACAGCCCTAGCGGCGGCAGCAGATGGATCAGTCCGGCGATCCGCTCGCGCCATAGCGACGTGTCGGCCAGTGCCGGGCCGCCCCAGGCCGGACGAAACAGGCAGAGTAGCACCACAGTGAGCGAAAACAGTCCGGCCAGCATGAAGCCGGGCACAAAGCCGGCAGCGTACAGACTGGTCACAGAGGTATCCGACAGCACGGCATAGATGATCATATTGATGCTGGGCGGAATCAGGATGCCAAGCGTGCCGCCAGCGGCAATGGTGCCTAGGAAAAGCGGCTGGTTGTAACCGCCCTTCTTCATGTTCGGGATCGCCACCGTGCCGATGGTGGCGGCAGTGGCCACTGACGAACCCGATGTGGCAGCGAAAATCGCGGCAGCGGCGATATTGGTGTGCATCAGCCGGCCGGGCAGCCAGTTGAACCAGGGCGCCAGGGCATTGAACAGCCGCTGGCTCACGCCCGAGCGATGCATCAACTCACCCATCATGATGAACATCGGCGCCGCCACCAGCACGAATTCCGTGGAGGTGTTCCAGGCGATCTCACCGATTGCACCAATCATCGGGAAGAAAGCAAACTGGCTTTGCAACGTGAAACCCAGCAGGCCAAGTGTGGCCGCAACCGGAATGCTCAGCACCAGAAACAGGCACAGAACCAGCAATGCATGCAAAATCATTCGGCATCCTTCGCCGGCGCACCGGCCTGCTCAATCTCTTCGCGCAAGGTTGCCGGTCCAATCAGGTGCTGCACGGCGGCAAGATCGCCACGCAGCAGCAGGCGGGCCGAGAGCAAGGCAATCAGCGCCGCGAACAGCGCAAACCAGAGCAGGCCGAGCAGCCAGATACCCTGGGGCAAGACGAGAGGCACCTGCAGGATGCTGATGGATTTGGCGTCGAGCTTCAGGGACTGCAGCCAAGTCTGCAGCGCATACCATGCAATCGCCCCGGCCACGACGAGAATGGCCAGATGCGCCACTAAATCCAGCATTACCCGCGGCAGCAAAGGCAAACGGTTCGCCACCAGGTCAATGCGGATATTCGATTTGCAGCTCACGGTATAGGCCATGCCGAGCGCAACCGCGGCCGCAAAGGCATATCCGGAAATCTCAAAACTCTCCACCACAGTGCGGTTGAGCAAATATCGCAACACCACATCCAGCGTAATCAAGCCGGCACAGCCCACCAGCAGGATGCCGCCGCTCAACCAGGCCAGATAACGCGAAACCCGCGCAGCCCAGAAATCGGGCTGCCCGTCAGCCTTTTTCATGCAATATCCCCCAGCACCGGTCGGCATCTGCCGATCTATCGACTCATCCTAGAGAGCGGCCAATGGGCGAACAAGGCAATATTCCCGCACTGCCGAGGAGTAACGCCTGCGTATCGCCGCCATCTGATCCGCAGGGGGCGGAAGCTGTCAGCAACCAGCAGCGAAACCACCCACCATGGCACCGCTGGTCCGGCGTCCTCGCATCAAAGACAGGAAGGCGCTAGCATGGTGCCAGCATGTCTGTCCTCAAGCCTCTCCGCCTTGATCCTGCCGGCTATCGGCGCACCCCGTGGAAAAACGGTGGCGGCGTCACCATTGATATTGCCGATGCCTATCGTCCCGGCGCCGCCATTGGCAGCTGGGACGGCATGATCTGGCGCTTTGGCCGCACCCGCATCGAGCAGCCCGGCCCCTTCTCCGACCTCAGCGGATTCGATCGCCATCTGATGGTGATCGAAGGGAGTGGCCTGATGCTGCATCCCGCCGAAGCACCTAGCCTGGATGTCCGCCGCCCCTTCCAACCGGTGTTCTTCGACGGCGGCTGGCGCATCGCAAGTGAACTCACCCAGGGGCCGGTGGCAGTGCTGAACCTGCTGGCGGACCGGCGACTGGCCGAGACGCTGCTGGAATTCCACACCGCACCCGCTGCGGTGAAACTGCCAGAAAGCACCGGCCTCATCTATGCCCCGCAAGCGGCGGTGATCGCGATCGACGGCGAGGACTACAGCCTCGCAGCCGATGCCACGATCCGTATCGACGGCGATCTGCCCATGACCGTGGAGGTCAAGGCAGGCGGCGTTGCCGTCGCCTGCATCCGCCTGCGCGAATAAAGCGGCGGCTATCCACCTCCATCGACTGGCTTCCGGCAGCCTTGGCTATGCCGTCTGCGTCAGAGCTTCACAGCTGCCTCGCCGGGGCTGAGGTTAAGCACCCGGGTGCTTGCGGTGCCCAGCGCGCTGATAAATTCCTCCGCCGGAGTCACCCGTCACCGAACCTGTTGCAGCGCCTGTTTCATAAAGCCGAGAAAACGCGGATGGCTGGCATGGGCCACATTGATACGCATCGCCGGCTGACGCGACACGCGCTCGGGACTGAACACCGCGCCCGGCGCCAGGAAGATGCTCTGCTGGGCGGCATCGCGGCATAACGCCAGCTCGTCGATGCCGTCTGGAAACTCGGCCCAGAGATAGAATCCGCCACCATGGGGTGGCACCACGGGCAGGCCGATGCGGGCAAGATCGGCCAACGCACGTGTTGTGGCCTCCTCCACCCGGCCACGCAGGCGGCGCAGATGGCGCAGATAATGCCCTCCAGCGATCAGGCCATAGACAAAGCGCTCGGCATGGGCCGAAGACGCCGCCACGGTCAGCAGCTTGATATCGGCCAGCGCCTCGGTCAGTGCCGCACTGGCAGCCACATAACCGACCCGCAGCGAGGCCGACAGCGTCTTGGAAAAAGTGCCGACATAGAGCACGCGATTGAGCTGGTCGAGTGCGGCCAGCCGCGGACTGTTTGGCGGCAGGATATCGGCGAAGGGGTCATCCTCGACGATATGGAAGCCATGCTTTTCTGCCGCCTGCAGCAGGCCGTAGGCCACCGACAGCGACAATGAGCCGCCGGTCGGGTTATGCGCCAGCGACTGGGTGAAGAACAGCTTGGGCTGCAGCACCGCCAGCTTGGTATTCAAATCATCCAGATCAGGCCCATCGGCATTGCGCCGGATGCCGACCACGCGTGCCTTGCCCAGCCGCAGCTTGCCGAACAGCGGATAGTAGCCCGGATCGTCGACGAAGACGACATCGCCGGGCTCGAGAAACTGTCGCATGATCAGATCAAGCGCATGATTGGCGCCATGGGTGAGCAGCACCTGTTCGGGCGAACCATGGATCGCACGCTCGGCCAGCAACAGCCCGATACGCTCGCGCAGTGGCAGGAAACCGCGCACCGTGCCATAGCCGTATTCGATGCCGACACCGCGCGGCAGCTTCATGCCCTCGAACTGCGCGCTCAGCTCCGAACCTTCCATCCAGGATGGCGGCGGTCGGCCATCGCCGGGCCGCACCTCGTAATGCTGCTCCATCTGTTCGCGCAGCAGCGAGACCAGATCCAGCGCCTCGGCCACATGCGGCGCGGGCCGTGGTGCAGCGCCGGCCGCCGCCGCAGCAACGACATAGCCAGAGCCGGGCCGCGCCTCCAGCAGGCCGAGTGCCACCAGGCGGTCATAGGCTTCAGCCATGGTGTTCTTCGACACGCCCTGGTCGATGGCGGCGCGGCGGATCGAGGCAATGCGCTCGCCAGGCTTCACCAGACCTTCCGCGATCAGTCGCGACAGCCGCGTGATGATCGCATCCACCCGCGTTACCGGGCGCTGCCTGGGGCCCTGCCCGGTGTTCTTGCTGCTCGCCAACTGTCCCGCCTTTTCTGCTGGTACAGGCCCGGCCGAAATCCGCCGAGCCGTCCCTTGAGCCATAGAACCGTATTGGGACAGTTTGGAAACTGTACCGCCCCCGAGTCAATCAACTTGCAGGGTCAACCGGCGGACAGGGATGGAGACAGAGAATGGGATCGGTCGAGACCGGCAAGTCCTCGCGCATCAGCGGCTTTCACAAACTCAGCCCGGCCGACCGGCTGAAACTGGTTCAGGGCTTTGCCGGACTGGATGCCGCCGCTGCCGGCCACTTGGCCCAGCCTGCCCTCGATCCGCATCTGGCCGATCACATGATCGAGAATGTGGTTTCCGCCATCAGTATCCCGATCGGCGTCGCCACCAATATGAAAGTGGACGGCCGCGACCTGCTGGTGCCGATGGCCACAGAGGAATCCTCCGTCGTGGCCGCCGTGTGCAACGCCGCGCGGCAATGCTATGACGCCGGCGGCTTCACCACGTCGGTCTCCGGCACCGAGATGATCGCGCAGATCCAGCTGGTGCAGGTGGCCGATCCGCAGGCCGCCCGTATCCGCATCCTGGAACGCAAGACCGAGATTGCCGAAATCTGCAACGCCTGCGATCCGGTGCTGGTGAAGCTCGGCGGCGGCTTCCGCGATGTGGAAGTCCGCGTCATCGCCACCCAGGGCGGGCCGATGGTAATCACCCATCTGATCGTCGATACCCGCGATGCCATGGGCGCCAATACGGTGAACACCATGGCCGAAAAGCTGGCGCCATCCATCGAGCGCTGGGGTAGCGGCAAGGTTTATCTGCGCATCCTGTCCAATCTGGCCGACCGGCGCCTGGCGCGCGCGCGCGCCACCTGGCCGCTGGAGGCCATCGGCGGTGCCGCCGTGCGCGATGGCATGCTTGCAGCCTATCACTTCGCCGATGCCGATCCCTATCGGGCCGCCACCCATAACAAGGGCATCATGAATGGTGTGTCAGCCATCGTGCTGGCCACCGGCAACGACACCCGCGCCGTGGAAGCCGGCGCCCATGCCTATGCCGCGCGCAATGGCCATTACGGCAGCCTGACCACCTGGGAGGTCGCCGCTGATGGAGGTCTCAGCGGGACATTAGAGCTGCCGATGCCGGTCGGCCTGGTCGGCGGCGCCACCAAGGTGCATCCCACCGCGCAGGCCTGCCTGAAAATCCTCGGCGTCCAATCCGCCGCAGACCTGGCGCGCATCATTGCCGCTGTCGGCCTGGCACAGAATTTCAGCGCCCTGAAGGCGCTGGCCACCACCGGCATCCAGAGCGGCCATATGGCACTGCATGCACAGAATGTCGCGATTGCCGCTGGCGCCACCGGCGAAGAGGTCGCGCGCGTCGCCGCGGTTCTGGTCGAGCGTAAGGCCGTGCGCCAGGACGTTGCCGAAACCGTGCTGCGCGAGCTGCGCGGCAAAGCCTGAACTGTCCGTCCATCACCACAGAAAATCATAAACCGGAGGAAACCATGACATACCCGTTGAAACTGACGGCCGTCGCCGTCGCATTGGGCGCGGCTCTTGCCCTGCCCGCCGCATCAGATGCCACGGCACAAATCGCCGGCAACAAGATCCGGCTCGGCGTGCTGACCGATATGAGCAGCTTCGCATCCGACTCCACCGGCATGGGCTCGGTGGTTGCCGCGCGGCTCGCAGCCGAAGATTTCGCCAAGGAACTGCCTGGGGTGTCCATCGAGGTGATCTTCTCCGATCACCAGAACAAGCCCGATATCGGCTCGGCGGCGGCGCGCAAATGGGTTGACCAGGATGGCATCAACGCCATCCTCGACGTACCCTTCTCCTCGGTCGCCCTGGCGGTCAGCGAAGTGACGCGCGACAGTAAGACGATGTTCATCGCCTCTGGCCCCGGCACCACGGTGCTGACCGGCGACAAATGCTCAGCCAACACCATCCATTGGACCTACGACACTTATGCGCTGGCCAACGGCACGGCACGCGCGCTGACCGAGGGTGGCGGCAAGACCTGGTATTTCGTCACTGCGGACTATGCCTTCGGCCATGCCTTGGAGGGCGATGCCACCGGCGTGATCAAGGCGACCGGCGGCCAGGTGCTGGGCAGCGTGAAGCACCCGCCGAATGGCAATGACTTCTCCTCGCCGCTGCTGCGCGCCCAGGCCAGCAAGGCCCAGATCATCGGCCTGGCCAATGCGGTGGGCGACACCATCAATTCGGTGAAGCAGGCGGCAGAATTCGGGATCGCCGGCAGCGAGCAGCGCCTAGCCGCACTGCTGATGCAGTTGACCGATGTGCATGCCTTGGGCCTGAAGAATGCCCAGGGGCTTTACATGACCGAGGCCTTCTACTGGGATCTGAACCCAGGTACCCGTGCATTTGCCGATCGCTTCGCGGCAAAGATGAACGGCAGCCGGCCGACCGGTAACCAGGCCGGCGTCTATTCCGGCACGTTGCACTACCTGAAGGCCGTGAAGGCGGCCAACAGCACCGACGGCACCGTGGTGGCCAAGAAGATGCGCGAGATCCCGATCGACGATGCACTGTTTGGCAAGGGCAATATCCGTGCCGATGGCCGTGCCGTGCATGACATGCTGTTCTTCCAGGTGAAGAAGCCGGAAGAATCGAAGGGACCCTGGGACTACTACAAGCTGGTGCGCACCATTCCGGCCAAGGATGCCTTTAGGCCGATGGCCGAGGGCAACTGCCCGCTGGCGAAGATGTAATCTCCATCGCCTGAAAGACAGCCGCTTAAAACGATCAACGGCGCCGGAGTAATCCGGCGCCGTTTGCGTTTCAGAGTCTGCAATTAGCCCGTAGCAGCAGCCGGCGGCACCACCGAGAGCGAGACCCGCACGCGGTTGCGGCCAGCGGCCTTGGCGCCATAGAGCGCGCCATCGGCACGGTCGATGGCATCCTGAATGTCGCGATCATCGACCGCCAGTATCGTGCAACCCAGACTGATGGTCACGCTCACAGTCTGACTGTCATCGATCTTGATCGGCGCCCCCTGAATCATGACGCGCGCGCGCTCGGCATAAGAGGCCGCCGCCGCGACGTCGCTTTCCATCAGCAGGACAACGAATTCCTCGCCACCGAAACGTGCGACCAGATCGGTCTCGCGGGCAGCGGCCTGCAGGCGGTTAGCCACTTCGCGGATTACCGCATCGCCTGCCGCATGGCCATATGTATCGTTGACCAGTTTGAAATGGTCGATATCGGCCACCACGATGGCGAGGTTGCGGCTGTAGCGCCGCACATAGGCAACCTGGCGCTCGGCAGTCGACAGGAAGGCGCGGCGGTTCAGCAGTCCGGTGAGCGGATCGGTTTCCGACAGTCGGCGCAACCGCTCGATATCCTGCGACAGCTCACGCGTTTCGGCCGCGTGGCTTTCAGCATCGCGTGTGGCGACCTCCAGCCGCTGCTCGGCCATGCCAACGCGGCGCAGCAGCGAACGCAAGGCGCGCGACAGCTGCACCACTTCCAATGCGCCGCCAACGCGCGGCAGTGTATTGACCCCGGCCTCGCGGCCGATGCGATCAGCTTCCAGTGTGATGCTCTGGATCGGTCCGGCCAGTCGGCCGGACAACCAGAAGGCAATCAGAACGCCGATAATGCCGAGGACGGCACCAACCAGCAGGATCGAGCCGACCAGGTCGCGGATCGGCTCATGCGCCACCGCAATGGGCAACTGCGCCACGACGATCCAGCCCAGCCCCGGATAATCGCGATAACCCTTGCTGACCGCATAGCCGGTGAGCCATTGCGCCGGGTTGTCGCCATAGGCGAGGCCCGAGCCCGATGGCCTGGCCCGCATCGCCGCCAGCTGCTCCGGGCTCAGCATCACAGTGTTGACGCGCTTGCCAAGCAGCACGCGACCATTCATATCGAGGATACTGATATCGGCGGTGGCGAAACGGCCATCCAAAGGCAGCACGGACTGCCGCACATCGGAAGCCCAGTCCCAGCTCAGATGCGCGCCGATTACGCCGATGATCGTGCCGCCGGCATCGCGCACCGGATAAGCAACATCCACGAAGCGAAAGGGTTCATTGTCGGCGCGCGGACCGAGCAGCTTGGCCAGCAGCAGGGCTTCATGCACATCGCCGACGAAAGGCTTGTCCTTGGCACCGATGAACCATGGCCGCTGCGCTACCGACAGACCTTCCAGCATGCCCTTGGTGGCTGCCACAACTGTGCCGTCCAGCTTGACGAAGCCGATCCAGGCATAATCGGGGTAACTGTCCTGCAACCGCTCCAGCACACCGCGCAGGACAGCCGGATTATCCTGCCATATGCTGCGCAACGGCTGCAGTTCGATCAGCGTGCCGATCTCCTGGTAGCGCACGGCCATATCGCGATCGAGCCGATCCGCCATCACGGCGGACTGCTCGGCCAGTTGTGTGCTCACCAGTTGGGAGGCCTTGTCCCGGCCGAGCCAGGCCGCACTCAGCGTTGCCCCGGCAACCAGAAACACCGCCAGCCCCGCTGTACCCAGCGTCATCTGGGCGCGGATGGACATCTTGTTGAAAAGACCCGGAAGCTGCATCGGCCTGGCCCTGATGGTGCGCCGACATGATAGCGCCGTTGCAACCGATTTTGCCCGATTACACAGGCAAATCAATCACAAAGCCGTATGCGCACCCGGAAGACCCGCCATACGGGTGATCAGGACTTGTAGAGCGTCTTGTACTGCTCGCGGAGGAGGTTCTTTTGCACCTTGCCCATCGTATTGCGTGGCAGGTCATCGACGAAGAACACCCGCTTGGGCAGCTTGAACTTGGCCAGGCGGCCGTCGAGCGCCTTGAGCACGGCGGCCTCGTCCAGCGCATGGCCTTTCGCAGCCACCACGACGGCCGTGACACCCTCGCCGAAATCAGGATGGTCGACGCCGATCACAGCAGATTCGATCACGCCGGGCATCGCGTCGATCTCGGTCTCGACTTCCTTCGGATAGACATTGTAGCCGCCGGAGATGATCAGATCCTTGCCGCGGCCAACGATATGCACATAGCCGCGATCATCGACCTTGCCGAGATCGCCGGTGATGAAGAAGCCATCGGCGCGGAATTCCGCCGCCGTCTTTTCCGGCATGCGCCAGTAGCCCTTGAACACATTCGGGCCTTTCACCTCGATCATGCCGATCTCACCCTGCGCCAGAGGCTTGCCGGTTTCCGGATCGGTGATGCGCAGGCTGACGCCGGGCAACGGGAAACCCACCGTGCCGGCAACACGCTCGCCGTCATAGGGGTTGGAGGTGTTCATGTTCGTCTCGGTCATACCATAGCGTTCGAGAATCCGGTGGCCGGTCTTGGCCTCCCAGTCGCGATGGGTATCGGCCAGCAGCGGCGCCGACCCGGAGACGAACAGGCGGATATGCTTGACCAGATCCTTGGTCAATGCCGGGCTCTGCAACAGGCGCACATAGAAGGTCGGCACACCCATCATGCTGGTGGCGCGCGGCAACTGGCGCACAACCTCATCGGCGTCGAATTTGGACAGGAAAATCATCGAGGCACCGGCCAGCAGGGTGACATTGCTGGCAACGAACAGGCCGTGGGTGTGGAAGATCGGCAATGCGTGCAGCAGCACGTCATTCCTGGTGAATTTCCAGTAGGCCACCAGCGTCTCGGCATTGGAGAACAGGTTCTGGTGCGTCAGCATGGCGCCCTTGGAGCGCCCGGTGGTGCCCGAGGTATAGAGGATCGCGGCCAGATCGTCAGCACTGCGCGGCACGGCTGCAAAGCCGGTGGGCGCAGCCTTGGCCTTGTCCATCAGGCTGCCATCGCCTTTCGATCCAAGCGTCAGGCAATGGGCGACGCCCAGCTTTTGCGCCAGGGGCGCGAGATCCTTCTCGACGGATGGCCGGCAGACCACCACGCGCGGCTCGGCATCGCCGATGAAGTATTCCAGTTCGGTCAGCGTGTAGCCGATATTGAGCGGCAGATAGACCGCGCCGGCAGCCACCACGCCCAGATATAGGATCAGCGCCTCGGCCGATTTGTCGACCTGTACGGCCACGCGGTCGCCGGGCTGCACCCCGAGCGCCGTCAGCGTGCCGGCAAAGCGTTCGGCCAGCGAAAAGGCATCGGCATAGCTGAATACCCGCCCTTCACCGGTTTCGATGAAGGTCTTGGCCGGATCGGCGACGCGGGAACGGATCAGGGTATAGAGATTCTCGGACATTTCTGTTTGCGCTTCGGTTGCGGGTCGGACGTCCGTACTAAATCGTCCCCGCCCCGGTCCGCGCAAGCCTCACGGCCGGCGCCGGGCCTGTTCAGCGCGTTTTAATTACCGTCAGGAGACCGCGGTCTCTAATTGGTCGGCCGCCAGCAGGCGATAGCCCACCCCCAGCTCCGTCACCACATAGGTTGGCCGCGCCGGATCGCGTTCGATCCGTTGCCGCAGCTTGCGCATGAAGATGCGCAGGTAATGCACGTCTTCGGCATGTTCATCGCCCCAGACGCCGCGCAGCAGCTGCTCATGCGTCACCACTTTGCCGGCATGCCGGGCCAGATGCTGCAGCAGACCATACTGCTTGGGCGTTAGCTTCACCTCCGCGCCATCCACCACCACCCGGCGCCGCGCCAGATCGACCGTCAGGCCGCCCACCTCGAACAGTGGCTCGTTGGCCGCCGGGGGAGCCCGGCGTATCACGGCATTCACCCGGGCGAGGAATTCGGCAATGCTGAACGGTTTGGTCAGGTAGTCGTCCGCGCCGCATTCAAAGGCGCGGATCTTGTCGGCCTCGCGGTTGCGCACGGTCAGCACGATCACCGGCGTCCAGCTCCATTCACGTAGGCGCCGCAGCACGTCGAGACCATCCTGATCGCCCAGCTGCATATCCAGCACAACCAGGCTGATCTCCTCCTTGGCCGCGACATCCAGCGCCTCAGCGCCGGTCGCGGCCTCGATCACGTCAAAATCATGCATGGCCAGCGCCGGGCGCAGAAAGCGACGGATCTGCACCTCATCATCGACAATAAGAATCTTGCGCTTGTCGCTCATGCGGCTTCTCCTTCATCCACCACCTGCAATGTCTTGGCTGGTGGCATGCCGATATGGAAGGCGGCACCCAGCCCCGCCCCGCGGCTTTCCGCCCAGATTTCACAGCCCGCAGCCTCGACAAAGGCCTTGCTGACCATCAGGCCAAGACCATTGCCGGCGACCTGGCCCGATGAGGCATCCGCACGATAGAAGGGTGCGAAAATTTCCTGAACGTCGCTCATCTGCAGTCCGATACCGGAATCCTGCACGCTCAGGACGACCCGATCCTGCTCGACACGCCCGCGCAATGCGATGGTCGATCCGACCGGCGAATACTTGGCGGCGTTTTCCAGAATATTGACCAGCGCCTGCTCGATCAGCACCGGATCGGTCTGCACCATCGGCAGATCAAGCAGATCGTCAGACTCCAGGTGATGCCGTGCCAGGGCCTTGTGGCTCTGCCGCAGGGCGGCATTGGCAATGTCGGCGACATCCACCGGTTCAACCTGCGGCGCCAGGCGGCCGGCCCGGATGCGGGTGAGATCGAGCATACGGCGGATATAGCGTTCCAGCCGTTCGGCTTCCTCGCGGATGGTGGATTGCAGCTCAGCGCGGGTGGCGTCATCACAGATCGGGCCAAATTTCTCCAATGTGGTGACCGAGCCGAGGATCGAGGCGAGCGGGGTATGTAGGTCATGGGAAATCGAGCCCAGAACCGCCTCGCGCAACCCCTCGGCCTTAGCCTGCAGTCGCGCCTCTTCCACGCGCAAGGCCAGACGCATGCGCGCCAGTGCCAGACCGGACTGTTCCATCATGGCCGCAATCGCCAGCGGATCGAGCCGGTCTGCCAGGTCCGGCCCCAGCACGACGACGCCAAATGGCCGTCCCCCACTGCGCAACACATAGGTTGACGCATCACCGGTATCGCCATCGCGCCTTTGCCAGGCGGCCTGCGCTAAGGTATCCGCCGTCATCGCGCCAAATGATCCCGCAACGGCAACACAGGTCAGCGTCTCGCCATCGGCCAGATAGATCGCGACCCCGCAGTCCAGTCCACGATGAAGTTCATCGGCCAGGACGGCCGGGGTTTCGGCAGGATCGACCACGGCACTGATGCGGCGGTTGAAGGCCAGCAGGTATTCCATCACCGCTTCCCGCCGCCGCGAGGCGGCCGCAGCGCGACGTGCATAGCCGGCCAGTTGGCTGGAGGCGATGGCAACCCCGGCGAATACAAAGATGTCGGCAAATTCCTGCGGATCGGCATCCGGCAGGCTGAAGGCCGGGTTGTAGAACAACACCGAACAGACCGCGAGGGCCGCCACGGCCGCGGTGAGCGACGGGATCATGCCGCCGAAAATCGCAGCGCCAAGGATCACCGGCACGAACAGGATCGAAGCCGACCTGACGTCGATGGCGCGACTGAGTGCAAAAACGCCAACCCCGGCCAGCCCGACCACGCTGGCGGCAGCAAGGCTCTGCAGCAGGACCTTGCCCACCGGCGCGCGGGCAGGTTCGTCTCCAGCCAGATGAAGGGCGGCAAGCGAAGTCATGGCCGATTATCCCACAGGCTTCAAGCCCGTACAGCCCCGGGGCGACAACCGGCCCGGGGGTGCGTCAATTGATACAGCCAAGCTGGGCCTGCCCGAGCTGACCCATGCGCCCGCGGATGATGCCGGTCCGGCGCTCGATATAGGCGGTCGGGCTCGCCGCATTCCAGCGGTTCGGGCTGGGCAGGATGGCGGCCAGCCGGGCCGCCTGGGTATCGCTCAGCCGGCTGGCCGGGATGCCGAAATGCGCCTGCGCGGCAACCCCGGCCCCGAACAGGCCCGGCCCCATCTCGGCGATGCTGAGATAAACCTCCAGGATGCGGCGCTTGGGCCAGGCGGCGTCCAGCGCCAGGGCCAGCGGCGCTTCCAGCGCCTTGCGGACAAAACCGCCACCTGGCCAAAGAAACAGGTTGCGCGCCACCTGCATCGAAATGGTGCTGGCGCCGCGCAAACGGCCGGTTTCCTCGTAATCATCCAGGGCATCCTGCACGGCATCCAGGTCGATGCCGCGATGCAGGCAGAAGCGGCCATCCTCCGCGGCAATCACCGCCCGGGCCAGGCCCGGCGCCACGGCGGTGAGCGGCAACGGACGATACTGCACGGCGCTGCCGCGCTCGACCGAACGGATCAGCATCAGCGGGGTCGCCGGCGGGTCGACAAACCGGAACAGCAGCAGGCCGCCGCCCCAGAACAAGGCGAGCGCCAGCAGAAGGAGTTTCAGCAGCCCGACCAGCAGCCTCATCCATGCAGCAAAACCCGCCCGGGCGGGTATCGCAACTGTCCGCACCCCCTAATCCGTAGACAGGGGCCGGCCGGGGAGATTTACTGGCCGGAACGGGGAGAAAACATCAGATGCTGCAAGGCAGCGCCATCCTACTTCTGTCGCTCGGCTATCTCGGGCTGCTGTTTGCTGTTGCCCATCTGGGCGACCGGCTCGGCTCGCGCTGGTACAGCGGCCGTAGCGGCGCGACGATCTATGCCCTGTCGCTGGCGATCTATTGCACATCCTGGACCTTCTACGGTTCGGTCGGCCGTGCCGCGCTGTCCGGCCCCGACTTTGTCCTGATCTATGTCGGCCCGATCCTGGCGATCACGGCCGGCTATCCGGTGATGGACAAGATGATCCGCATCGCCAAGCGCCAGAACGTGATCTCGATTGCCGATTTCATCGGTTCACGCTACGGCAAAAGCCGCGCCGTCGCCGTGCTGGTCACCCTGATCGCAGTGATCGGCGTGCTGCCCTATATCTCGCTGCAGATGCAGGCCGTCAGCGTCACCTTCGAGGTGCTGGTCGGCAGCGAGATGGCGCATCTACTCAACGCCACCCTGCCGCCGCCATGGCGTGACACCGCGATGTTCGTGGCTGGCATCATGGGCCTCTTCACGATCCTGTTCGGTGTGCGGCACGTGCAGGCAACCGAGCAGCATCGCGGCATGATGCTGGCCATCGCATTTGAGTCGCTGGTCAAGCTGGCCGCTTTCCTCGCCGTGGGTCTGTTCGTGTTTTACGGCCTGTTCGATTCCGGCAGCGACCTGCTGGCGCGGGTGGAGGCATCGCCCGGCCTGGCCGATCAGTTAAGCAAGGGGCTGGGCACCAACTGGATCGCGATGACTCTGCTCTCGGGCTTCGCCTTCCTCTGCCTGCCGCGCCAGTTCCATGTCGCCGTGGTGGAAGGCAACGATCCCAACCATCTGAAGGCAGCCCGCTGGCTGTTTCCCACTTACCTGATCGCCATCAACCTTTTCGTCGTGCCGATTGCCGCGGCCGGCCTGCTGCTGACCGAAAAAGGCACCAACCCGGATTTCTTCGTCATCACCCTGCCGCTGATGAGCGATCAGCTGGCGCTTTCGGTCTTTGCCTTCATCGGCGGCCTGTCGGCGGCGACATCCATGGTGATCGTCGCCTGCATGGCACTCTCGATCATGGTATCAAACGAACTGGTGACGCCGCTGCTGCTGCGCTCGCGCGCCGGTGGTTCGCATGAAGTCGGACAGATCGTGCTCAATGTGCGTCGTGCCGCCGTCATCGTCATTCTTATCGCTGCCTATATCTATCACACCTGGATCGCCGGCTACCTGCCGCTCGCCTCGATCGGCATGATCTCGTTCTGCGCGGTGGCCAACTTCGCGCCGCCGCTGCTGCTTGGCCTGTACTGGCGCCGCGCCCATCGCTATGGCGTGATCGCCGGCCTGTTCGCCGGCTTCGCGGTCTGGATCTATGCCCTGCTGCTGCCCTCGATCCAGGGCGCTGCCAGTGGCCAGCCGATGGTCGCACCGCTGACGCCCTGGCTGCCCGCGCCTTTCAACGGCTTCGACGCCATCCTGCAGGGCTTCGTCGCCTGCGGCGTGGTGAACACCGCGCTGCTGGTCGGCATCTCGCTGCTGTCCCGCCCCAGCATGCGCGACCGCGAACAGGCGGCGATTTTCGTTTCCGGCGGCGAAGGTCTGCCGGCTGCCACCTTCGAGGAAGCCGATAACGATCCGCGTATCGAGGAATTGCGTGCCCTGTCGGCCCGCTTCATCGGCAGCGAACGCGCCGAGCGTGCTTTCGCCGGCCGCCGGATGAATCCGGCCGAGGCCATGGCCTTCACCGAACATCTGCTGGGTGGTGCCATCGGCGCCGCCTCGGCGCGCATCGTGATGGCCTCGGCACGCGGCAAGAACCTGCTCAGCCCGCGTGCGGCCCGCGCCATGCTGGGCGAGGCGTCGGAGGCCATCCGGCACAATCTCGATCTGCTGCGCACCACGCTGGATCATATCAGCCAGGGCATCGGCGTGTTCGACCGCGAACAGCGGCTGGCGGCCTGGAACGACCGTTTCTTCGACCTGCTGAGCCTGCCGGCCAACCTGGCTGAAAACGGCATCCCGCTCACCCAGCTGGCCGGCGATGGCACCGGCGACCTGGCTATGACACTGGCTTCGGGCGCGCGCGGTTCGCAGATCCATGAACGCCGGCGACCCGATGGCGGCGTCATCGAAATCCGCGTCGATCCGATGCCTGATGGCGGCTTCGTCGCCACCTGCACCGATGTCAGTGAGCGTGTGCGTGCCGCCGAAGCCCTGCGCGCCTCCGAACGCGCCATCCGCATCTACACCGACAACGTGCCGGTGCTGATCGCCTATGTCGACCGCGAAGAACGTTACCGCTTCACCAACATGCCGTTTCGCCGCTCGCTCAACCTGCCGCAACAGCAGATCGACGGCCGCCCACTGAAGGAAATGATCTCGCCGGAACGCTATACCCGGCTGAAGCCGCATATCGATGCCGCGCTGGCCGGTCAGCGCCAGAGCTTCGAGATCGAATTCCCCACCAATGACGCCAAGATCGAGGTGGCACACGGCACGTATATTCCGCATGTCGACCATCGCGGCGAGGTGCTGGGCTTCTTCCTGCTCTATCAGGATGTCACCGAGCGCCGCCGCGCCGATGCCGCATTGCGCGCCGCCTATGAAGGCCTGGAACGCCGCGTCGCCGAGCGCACCGCCGAACTGCAGCTGGCCGTGCAGGAACTGGAAGCCTCACGTGCTCAGGCCGAAGCCGCCAATCTCGGCAAGACGCGCTTCCTCGCCGCCGCCAGCCACGACCTGCTGCAGCCGCTGCATGCCGCGCGGCTGTTTACCGCGGCGCTGGCCGAACGCGAGCCGGATAATCCGCTGGTGTCGAAGATCGACCACGGGCTGGGTTCCGTGGAAGTGCTGCTCGATGCGCTGCTCGATATCTCCAAGCTGGATGCCGGCGCGGTGCGCCCGGAAATCCGCCCCACCGCATTGTCCTCGCTGTTCGATGCCCTGGCGACATCGTTCGGGCCGCTGGCGGCACGGCGCGGCGTGACACTGAAGGTGGTGCCGACCACGGTGACGATCAACACCGACCCGGCATTGCTGCGCCGCGTGCTGCAGAATTTCGTCGCCAACGCGATCCGCTATGCCAATCCCGAGCGCGACGACCGCCGCGTGGTGGTCGGCTGCCGCCGTGAGGGCGACCAAGTGCGCATCGCGGTCTGCGACAACGGCCCCGGCATCCCCGGCGACAAGCGGCAGGTGATCTTCCAGGAATTCGCCCGGCTGGAGCGCGGCGGCGATGCCGCCGAACGCGGCCTCGGCCTCGGCCTCGCCATCGTCGACCGCATCGGGCGCATGCTCAACAACCCGATCCGGGTCGACTCGCGCCTTGCGCGCGGTTCGGTGTTCAGCATCACCGTGCCACGCGCTGCCGTCGAACCGGCCGAGGCAGTCGAAGCCCAGGCGATACCGGCCTTCGTCGCCGGCTCGCTGAGCGGCAGCTTCGTGCTGTGCATCGAGAACGAGGCCGGCGTGCGCGAGGCGATGACCACGCTGCTGGATGGCTGGTCCTGCAAGGTCGCCGCCGTCGACTCCATTCCCGCCGCGCGACAGGCCGTGGCGGCGGCCGGCCGCAGCCCGGATATCATCCTCGCCGACCTGCATCTGGATGAAGACAGTCCCGACGGACTGGAAGCCATCGCGCAACTGCGCCGCGACTGGGGCCAGCGCATCCCGGCAATCCTGATCACCGCCGATCGCAGCCAGGAAATGCGCCAGCGCGCCGCCGAGATGGGTGTCGATGTGCTGAACAAGCCGGTGAAGCCGGCAGCCCTGCGCGCGCTGATCAGTCAGCGCCGCCGTCCGGCGGGTTCCCTCGCAGAAACCGGCGACTGATCAGACCGAGAAGTGCCAGTTAAACTGAGAAATGTCTGGCGGCGATCACGGCCTGGGTGCGACTGCGCACGCCCAGCTTCTTGAGGATGGCGGTGACATGCGCCTTCACCGTGGCCTCGCCGACCGAGAGTTCATGGGCGATCTGCTTGTTCAGCTTGCCCTTGCTGAGCAGGGTGAGGACGCGCAGCTGCTGCGGCGTCAGCTCGCTGACCCGGCGGGCGAAATCGTCGGGCATCGCGGCATCGCCGCCTTCCAGTTCCGGCGGCAGCCAGACCTCGCCATCCAGCACCGCCTGCAGGGCGCTGGCGATGGTTTCCATCGCCGCCGATTTCGGCACAAAGGCGGCGGCGCCGAATTCGATGGCGCGGCGCATCACCGCAGGCTCGCGCGTGGAGGACACGATGGCGACCGGCACGGCGGGATGGCTGGAGCGCACCGCGGCGAGGCCGGCGAAACCGTCCATGCCCGGCATGTCGAGATCGAGAATGAGCAGATCGACCGACTCGCGGGCATCCAGGGCGGCACGGGCGCCATCGAGATCGGCAGCCCCCACCACCTCGACGCCGGTCATCGCCTGGCGCAGGGCCTGGCCCAGCGCCTCACGGACCAGAGGATGGTCGTCGGCGATGATGATCGTCAGTGCCGGTTCTGCGGCGCCGGCTTTGGCTGCTCCCGTCATGCCTACGAGGGTAAACCAGCGCCCCGCTGGCAGCAAGGTCAGCCCAGGCGGGCACGGAAAAAGGATTGCGGCGGCATCCCGGTGCAGCCCGCCAGCGTGAAGAGCGTGAGCGGCTGGGCGCGAAATACGGCAATTGCACCATTCTGCCGCAGCCGCGCGGCGAAGCCGGGATCGTCGGAGGCCAGTTCGAGCGCATTGCCGAGCCAGGTCTGCCGCACCAGCCGGGCCTCGGTGCCGAGCGCCGCCGCCAGGCTGGCGGTGCCGTCCCAGCCGAAGGGATAGACGGCGATGACGCGGCCGCTGGCCTCGGGCGGCAGCACCGCCTGGCGGATTGTCCAACCCAGCAGCAGCAGCCAGACCAGCGTGACGCCGAGCAGCAGTCCGAGTGCCAGACGATGCCCGGCGGCCATACAGTTACTCCGCCGCAACCGGCGCCGGCGCCACGCGGACCAGCGGCCGTTCGTCGATCGGCCAGTGCACGATGGCGGCAAAGACGCCAAGCCCGAGCGAAATCCACCACACCACGTCATAGGAGCCGGTAAGATCGAACAGCCGGCCGCCGAGCCAGACGCCGAGGAAGCCGCCGACCTGGTGGCTGAAGAAGACGATGCCGAACAGGGTGGCCATGTAGCGCGGCCCGAAGATCTGCGCCACCAGGCCGGAGGTGAGCGGCACCGTGGAGAGCCAGAGCAGGCCCATGCAGAAGGCGAAGATCAGCACGCTGACCTGCGTCATCGGCAGCAGCACAAACACCGCGATCACCACGGCGCGGGCGGCATAGATGAAGCTGAGCAGGTATTTCTTGCTGCGCTTGCCGCCCAGCACGCCGGCGGTGTAGGAGCCGACCACATTGGCGAGGCCGACCAGCGCCAGCGCCCAGGCGCCGGTGGCCGGATCGAGGCCGCGATCGACGATATAGGCCGGCAGATGCGTCTGGATGAAGGAGACGTGGAAGCCGCAGACGAAGAAGCCCGAGATCAGCAGCCAGTAGCTTTTCTGGTTGCCGGCCTCTTTCAGCGCCTCGCCCATCGACTGCTTCGGCCCGCTGCCCTCGGGCGCCTTGCCGGCCAGTACGCTGGACAGCGGCACGATGGCGAGCGCAAACAGGCTGAGCAGCAGCAGGGCGATCTGCCAGCCCCAGGCGGCAATGAAGCCCTGGCTGAGCGGCACCATCAGGAACTGCCCCATCGAGCCGGCGGCTGTCCCTAAGCCCAGCGCCCAGGAGCGCCGCTCGGGCGGCACCATGCGGGCGATGGCGGCCAGCGCCACGGTGAACGAGGTGCCGGCCAGGCCCATGCCGAGCAGCACGCCGAGCGTGAGGTTGAGCATCAGCGGCGTGGCGGCATAGGCGGTGAGCGCAACGCCGCCGGCATAGAGCAGCGCGCCGACCGCCAGCACGCGGCCGGAGCCGTAGCGGTCGGCAATGGCGCCGGCAAAGGGCTGGCCGAAGCCCCAGAGCACGGTCTGGATGGCGATGCCGAAGGCAAACACCTCGCGGCCCCAGCCATTGGCGATGCTGATCGGCTCGAGGAACAGGCCGAAGCCCGAGCGCACGCCGAAATTCAGCAGGGCGATCGTACAGCCGATGACGATCACCAGCATGGGGGTGCGCCAGGGGATGCGGGCGGCGGAAACGGTCATGGCTTCAGATCTCCTGGCACGGACGGTTGCCGTCAGCACTAGGCCACCGGCCGGGGAGCGGCAAGTTCAGAATTGCGACCATACATTCCGGGCTGTGGCCGGGCTCTGGCGGCAGCTTCGTTCAGGTTCGTTCAGGTTCGCTGGGGTTCGCTGGGGTTCATTCAATTCACGCCTGCATCGCCGGCCCGGCAATGCTCGTAAATAAGAACATTATAGCAACATTCTGGGCAAAAGGAAAGCCGGGCAGTCACCCGCCCGGCTTCTCGATGCTTTGAGGGCGAAGATCAGCCGGTGATGCGAGCCGATTCAATGATGCGTTTCGCGCTGGCGAGCCGCGCCGGGTAGTGATGCAGCTTGGTGCCAGAGAAGAAGATCAGATAAAGCCTGCCGTCCTTCACCGTGGCATAGCCAATGCCGGAGCGGTCGACTTCATCCTTGGTCACATAATGGAAGTCGAATTTAAAGCCGCTGGTGCCGCCGAAGGTGGCCCCTTCGATATTGCTGCCCTTGGCAATCGTGGTCTGCGAAATCTTGGCGGTTGTCGCCTCCCACAATTCGACGATCTCCGTCGCCGTCATGCCATTGCGGAAGATCAGCGCGTTGTCCTTGGTGGTATCGCCCTGCACCTTGACCACCGGCTGGCCATCTTTGACACCGCCGATGAAGAGCATGCCGTTAAGCGACGGGCCATCGACCGTCCAATAGGCCAGCGGCGCGCTGCTTTCCAGCCGCAGCTGGTTCACCTTGTTCCAGGCGATATCGGCATCGACACGGAAGTTGGCAACGTCATTCGTCGAGGCCGGCACCAGGGAGAACGGCGCGCAGGCCGCAATGATCAAGAGAAGCGCGAGAACGGCGCCGTGGCGAGCGTGTTTTATAAACCGGGTCATGCTGCTTTTTCCATATAGCTGGTAATGATCGCCCGATCCTCGGCGTCCGGCCGCAGATCGAGGTATTTCCGGAATGACTGCACAGCGGCATCATGGCGGCCGTCACGTCGCTGGATGAGCCCGAGCGAACGCCAGGCCTGCGGCGGCGGATTGGCTGCCTGCACCGAACGCTCATAGGTGGTCTCTGCCAGCTTGAGGTCGTCCTTGCCTTCGCGGAGGCGGTAGATTTCCGCCTCGCAATATATCAGTTCGCCATCGCCCGGCGTTTCCTTCTGCAAGCGCTGGATCAACACCAGGCTGCGGTCGTACTGGCGCAGGCGAAGTTCGTCTTCCAGCATCATGAAGCGGATCGATCGGATCTTCTCACGATAGCGGTCGGCAAAGCCCTCGCCGCCATTGCCCAGTTGCTCGGCTTTCGCCTTCAGCGTCGCCATGCGTTCCTGCTCGGCGGGATGGCTGGCAAACATCAGGCTCTGCGAACGGCGATCCTTGTCGGCCTCGGATTCGTCGATCAGTTGCTGCCAAATCTCCGAAGCTGCCATGGGCCGGTATCCCGCCTTGGTCATCAGCGTGACACCGACATCGTCGGCTTCGCGCTCATGTTCGCGGCTATAGGCAAACATGCCAGCGACCAGCATCAGATTGGTCAGGTTGCCGACGGCGCCAACGCCGGCGGCTGCCAGCCCCATGTTCAGAAACACGCTGAAATCGTTGCGTGCCTTGGCATCGCGGAAGCGGGAGAGCGAATGACGCTGGGTGTAATGCCCGATTTCATGCCCAAGCACGGCGGCCAGCTGCGCCTCGTCCTTCGCGCGCAGCATCAGGCCCGTCCAGACATTCATCATGCCGTTGGGGTACATGCTGGCATTGAAATACGGCGTGCGCAGCAGATAGACCCGCATATCCGCATGAAATTCAGGACTGAGCCGCGTGATGATCTCTTCGAGATAGCGGTTCAGCTCCGCATCGCGGATGCGATAGCGCGACCGCGCCGTCTCGCGCTCGATCTTCTCGACGCTATGCCACAGGCCTCCCTCGTCTGTCCCAGCCGAGGGGCGATATCCCGCTGCCAGCGGCGGCTCGTTGCCGGTGGTGGCATTGCAGGCGGTCAGGCCGACCAGCGAGCAGGCGCACAGGCCGCGCAGCACATGCCTGCGGCTTGGCGCCCTGCGGGCGGAGGCAATCATTTGGGTAGCTGCGCCAGCAGATTCTGCGCAGTATTGGCTGCACCCTCGGCATTACGCAGATCGCCACTGCCACGGGCCAGCAGGTTGAACCAGACGACATTGCCGGTATCCAGTTCCACCAGAGAGGCGAACCCGAGTTGCTGGCCGCCCGGCAGGGCGACGCCGAAGGCCGCGGCAGCCAGGAACATTGCCACCGCCCGGCCACCGCTGGTGTAACTATCGCGCACCCAGACGAACAGGGCGTAATCCGCTTGATAGGTTTCCTTCAGCGCTTTGGCGGCCGGTCCGATGCTCCACTCAAAAGCGCCGTTCTTGTTCGGCAGTGCAGCCTGCGGGTTGTACTGATGCAGCAGAATGGAATTGCCCACCACGCCATGCAGCTTGATCAACTGATTGGCGAGATCGGCCTTGGCCTCATCGGTCTTCGCATCCTCGAAGACCGCCATCTGGATGTCGCGGGCCTGCTTCTCATTGCGGAGCGCATCCAGCAGCAGCTTGTTGGCTGTTTCGGTCCAGTCTGCCCGCAATTCAGGCGTTCCACCCGCCGACAGCGACGACAGCTCGACGTCGAGTGGCATCAGGACCACTTTCGGGGCCTGGCCTTCGGCGCGGTTCATGGTCGTGGTGAGTTGATGCGTGCGTGTATTACACGCGGCGAGCGCAAGGATAAGCGCTGCCGAAACAATAAGGTTGCGCAAAGTCAGTCCCCCAAATACCTACCCGCGAGTAGCCTAGCTAAACTGTGCAGGAAAATGCAACAGCTTATAGTTGAGTTTTCTGAGACTGGTGCGGTCGATCCAGGCAGACTTGACTGGGCGATTACACGGATCGCCCTGTCGCCTTCTCGATCTGCTTGGCGGTGTTGTACTGGCTGAGGGAATAGACCGCCCAGAGCGCGGCCGGAATCCAGCCGATCAGGGTAACCTGCAGGATCAGGCAGAGGATGCCGGCAATCGGCCGGCCGATGGTGAAGAACAGCAGGAAGGGCAGGAAGATCGCGATCAGCAGGCGCACTTCGGAGTCTCCGAGCGGTTGAGTCGGAGGGAGTATAGCAAAAATAAGAGCTCTCAACCCCACCCTCTCCCACAAAAGCGGGAGAAGGAGGGGCCCGCGTCAGCGGTAGGGTGAGAGTCTCTGAGAATCAAAAAACGGCGCGCCGGTTGCCCGGCGCGCCGCCTGTCGAACGCTGATGCGTTGAAGGCTTACTTACCCAGGCTCGGATCGATCTGCTTGCAGGCGTCGACCAGGCCCTTCACGGCATTGGCCGAATGCTCGAACATCTTCTTCTCTTCGGCATTCAGCTCGATCTCGACGATCTTCTCCACGCCATTGGCGCCGATCACCACCGGCACGCCAACATACATGCCGGTCTGGCCATACTTGCCCTTGTCGAGCCAGGCGGCACAGGGCAGCACCCGGCGCTTGTCCTTCAGGTAGCTCTCGGCCATCTCGATGGCCGACGAGGCCGGCGCGTAGAAGGCCGAACCGGTCTTCAGCAGCGCCACGATCTCGGCGCCGCCATCGCGGGTGCGCTGGATGATCTTGTCGATCTTCTCCTGCGTCGACCAGCCCATCTTGATCAGGTCGGGCACCGGGATGCCGGCGACGGTGGAATAGCGGATCAGCGGCACCATGGTGTCGCCATGGCCGCCGAGCACGAAGGCGTTCACGTCGTTGACCGAGACGTTGAATTCCTCGGCCAGGAAATGACGGAAGCGGGCGCTGTCGAGCACGCCGGCCATGCCGATCACCTTGTTATGCGGCAGGCCGCAGACTTCGCGCAGCACCCACACCATCGCATCGAGCGGGTTGGTGATGCAGATGACGAAGGCACCCGGCGCATGCGCCTTGATGCCGGCGCCGACGGCCTGCATGACCTTGATGTTGATGCCGAGCAGGTCGTCGCGGCTCATGCCGGGCTTACGCGCCACACCGGCGGTGACGATGATGACATCCGAACCGGCGATGTCGGCGTAATCCTGGGTGCCCTTCAGCTTGGCGTCGAAACCTTCGACGGCGCCGGCCTGGGCCATGTCGAGCGCCTTGCCCTGCGGCAGGCCTTCGACCACGTCGAAGATGGTGATGTCGCCCAGTTCCTTCATACCGGCCAGCAGGGCCAGGGTGCCACCGATATTGCCGCCGCCGATCAGGGCGATTTTCTTGCGCGCCATAGGGAAATCCTCCGGAATTGCATCAGTCTTGGGGTGGGAAATGGTCGGCCCAAGGGGTAGCGGGAATCGCTGAGCCCGGCAAGGCTCCGGGGCCCTCCGAAGGCCGAACACCGCCGGATTCTGCGCAAACAAAAAGGGCCGCCGGTTCTCCCGGCGGCCCCTGTATTTCCAGACCGTAAACCGCTTAGCGCGGCGCCATGCGGAGGGCGCCGTCGAGGCGGATGGTCTCGCCGTTCAGCATGGTGTTCTCGCAGATATGCTTGGCCAGCGCGGCATACTCTTCCGGGCGGCCGAGCCGCGAGGGGTAGGGCACCGACTTGCCGAGCGACTCCTGCGCATCCGGCGGCAGGGCGAACATCATCGGCGTGCCGAACAGGCCCGGCGCGATGGTGCAGACGCGGATGCCGAACTGGGCGAATTCGCGCGCCAGCGGCAGCGTCATGCCATGCACGCCGGCCTTGGACGAGGCATAGGCCGGCTGGCCGATCTGGCCGTCGAAGGCAGCGACCGACGCCGTGTTGATGATGCAACCGCGTTCCTTGTCGGCCATCTCCGGCTGCTGCTGCATGTGATGCGCGACCAGGCGGATCATGTTGAAGGTACCGATCAGGTTGATCTGCACGACCTTCACAAACTTCTCCAGCGGCACCGGGCCATCCTTGCCCACCGCCTTCATCGGCGTGCCGACGCCGGCGCAGTTGACCAGCACGCGCACCGGGCCGACCTTGGCGACGGCTTCCTTGACGGCGGCCTCGCCGCCCGGGCCGTCGACCACATCGCACTTGATCGCCACGCCGCCGATCTCCTTGGCGGTCTGTTCGGCCAGCTCGACATTCATGTCGAGCAAGGCGACCCTGGCGCCGGCCTTGGCCAGCTCGCGCGCGGTGGCCGCACCCAGACCCGAGGCACCGCCGGTGATGATCGCGCCTACGCCCTTGAGATCCATGGAACACTCCCTTTGATCGTTATATATCGTAACTATTCCGGGCGGTGGTTATAACCAATCGCCCCGGATTTGGCTACGATCTGGCCTTTATTGCAGCAACAGGCGCTCGTATTCGTCGCTGGCCCGCAGCCGCTGCAGGGCATCGTTGAACCGGCCGATCAGGCCGACGGCATCGGGTCGCTGGTGCGGCACGATGAAATGAATCTCGGTGACCCCGAAGGGCAGATCGCTGAGCGGCCGGATCGTTGCCGACAGTCCCACCTTGGCAACCAGCGCGCTGCCGATGCGCTCGTCCTGCACAAAGAAATCCGCGCGGTCGGCCACGATCATGTTGGGACAGCTTGCGGCACTGCCCGGCGTCACGCGCTCGACCTGCCGCTGCTCGATCATCACCTGCAACTCGGCCGGCGGCGCATAGCCCAGCGCGACACAGACCCGGCGGCCCTGCAGATCGCGCGGACTGCGATAGGCAAACGGCCGCTCGGTCGACATGAACACCACCTGGCGCAGGCGGATCAGCGGTTCGGAATAGAGAAAATCGCGCTCGCGCTCGGCGGTGCGCACATAGGGGAAGGTGGCATCAAAACGCCCGCGCAGGGTTTCTTCATAGCCCCGCCGCCAGGGCTGGAACTCCAGCGTGGCGGTGGCGCCCATGCCACGGATCACGCGCTGCACCAGGATGGTGGCGAGGCCGCCGCCGGGCAGGCGGGAGTCGGCAAAGGGCGGGTAGTCGTCGCCCGTCACCAGGGCGAGCGGCATCCCGGTCTGCGCCTGGGCCAGTTGGACCAGACCCAGCGCCAGGAGCGCCGCAAACCCGGCGATTGACCGCAATCCCATGACCGGCAAAGCTTTTCCCCTGCTGCCCTGGCTCAGTTATGGCACAGCCCTGCCCGGCTTGCAGCGTCAATCGGGACTCCCCATATGTCCCGGCATGAGCCTCGACCCCAATCCCCTCGCCTTCCAGGTGCCGGCCGATCCCGCCCGCCTGCGGATCGAACAGCCGCGCCTGGCCAAGCGTTTCTGGCGCAAGCTGAAAAAGACCATCAGCTATCTGCCCGGCGCGGCCACCTTCCTGGCGGCCTTCTACGCGGCCATCGACCCAAAAACCTCGACCATGGCCAAGGCCGTGCTGTTCGGGGCGCTGGGCTATTTCATCGTGCCGGTGGACTTCATCCCCGATATTTTCGGCGCCCTGGGCTATGGCGACGATCTCGCCGTGATCCTGGCCGCGATCAAGGCGGTCGATTCCAGCATTACCGACGCCCATCGCGAACAGGCCCAGGCCCAGCTCGACAAGCTGCGGCGCGGCTGACACCACGCACATTTGCGCCTGTGCTAGGCTCGGGCCATGCGCCTGCCCCTGTCCATTGCCCTGCTGATCTCGAGCGCTGCCCTGGCCGCAGACCTGCCGGCGCCTCCGCTGCAGTTCGCGGCCGATACCGTGCTGGCCGGCGGCCATGTGCTGGCCGAGGCGGTGGAACTGCCGGCCCGGCCTGGCCCGGTGGTACTGACGCTGCACGAGGGCGCGGCGCTGCGCTGGCATGTGGTGGTGGAGAACGGCGAGACGCGGCTGCTGCAGCCGGACGGGCGCTGGGCGGCGAAGGCGGAATATTATCACGGCAGCCGCAACGGCCGGCCCGCCTGCCTGATCTACCAGACCATCATCTCGCCGGACTGGGCGACAAGAGGCGTCGACAAGCCAGGCGGGGCCGATTTCACGCCGGCGGATGACCGCATCTATGCCTTCCGTGAAACGCCCTGTCCGTGAGTCAGGGCTGTCCGACTTCAGGCACAGGCGACCCAGCCGCGCCAGTTGAAAGCGGCATAAAACATGGCGACATTCGAAAAGCCTGCATCGCGCAGGATGGCTTCGTCCTGCTCGGGCGTCAGCATCGGCAGGTGCGCGTCGACTGTCGCGACCATCTTTTCCACCTGCGCGGGCTCGGCGCCGGACGCGCGCGCGAAGGCGCCGTACCGCGACAGCCAGAGCGGACGGGCACCGCTGTCCTGCGGAAAGCTGATATGCGCTGCCACGAACGGAGCGCCGGGTTTGAGTCGCCGACGAAGCTGGGCGAGCGTGCGCCTGCGCTCTTCCGGCGCCAGGAAGTGCAGGGTCAGAAGACAGGTTGCGGCATCGAACGGGCCCAGGGGCGCATCATCGATATATCCCTCGCAAAACGTGACGCGCGCCGCATCTGACCCCAGCAGGCGTTTCGCCTCGGTCAGCATGGCACCGGCCGGATCGACGCCGACAAAGCGCCACTCCGGCTGTGCGGCAGCCAGGGCCTTCAGCTCAAGGCCGCCACCGGCCCCCAGCACCAGTACATGAGCGTGGTGCGAAGCGCGCTCGGCGAGCAGTATCGCCGTCATGCGATGCAGATCGGCAAAGCCTGGTATGAACCGCTGCGGGCCCTCGCCATACCGTCGGGCATGCTCGGGGTCGCTGAAGGATGCGAGCAGGGCTTGCATCATTTGGTCATCCGGCATGAACCGCCTCCAGATCGTAAGATCGCCTGCGACCGGCCAGCCGATTTTGAAAGTCATCGCGGAGTTGTGCGAGCGTCACCGAGGCGAAGCGCGACAGCAGCATCGCTTCGGCCTCGTCGAAGGCGCGGCCGAGCGCAGCGTTGACGGCCTGCTCAACCAGGCAGCCCGGCGCTTCGGTTCGGTTGCCCATCGCCAGCAGCGACGGCTCGCCGAGCGCCTCGTAGACATCCCGCAAGGTGAGCGTCGAGAGGTCGCAGGCCAGCGTCCAACCGCCGCCATGGCCTTTTTCCGAGCGCACATAGCCGCGTTCGCGCAGCCCCGCCATGGTCTGTCGGATCACGACCGGGTTGGTCTGCATCGCCCTGGCAAGCATTTCGGATGTGGCCGGCGCATCCCGCTGCGCCATATGCAGCAGCACGTGAAGCACACCTGACAATTTGCTGTCCCGTTTCATGTAATATCAATTATTACATGAAACGGGACAGGTCAACACCCGGCGTCGAGCCAGATACAAAAGATCAGGGCCCGCCTCCCTGACACGGGAGACGGGCCCAGACCTTCAACTGGCAGGCGGTCAGCGCTTAGCGCTTAGCGCACCGGCTGCAGGATGATGGTGCCTGGCGGCGGCGCGGCCGGAGCCGGCTGCACATAGTAGGTGCCCGGGGTGGCCGGCGCCTGCTGCACGATCACGGCGCCGGTCGGCGTCGTGGTCGTGGTGGTGGTCTGCTGCACCACAGTACCCGGCGCCGGCTGAACGGTGGCGACCGGCTGCGGCACGAAGACCGCGGCGACCTGCTCCAGCTCGATGTTGACATGGCCCATCGGCGCCGTCTTGGTCAGCACCGGATAGACCTTGCTGTTGCGGAACATGACGCGACCGCCCTGCTCGATCCAAGCATTCACCACATAGGTGGCGTTCGGATTGATCGCACTGCGGTCATAGGGCAGCTGGAACGAGGTCACGGCCATGCTGTTCGGAACGATACGCTGCTCCGAGACAACACTGGGATAGGACTGGCCGCGGCTGATGTCTTCCAGCCGCACGACGACCTGGGAGTCGGCCGGCAGGATCAGGCGCTCGCGATACGAAACCGTGCCGCCGACCGAATAGGTCTGCGACGCGCAGGCAACGACAGAGGTGGCGGCGATGGTGGCCGCGGCAAGCATGAAGAATTTGCGACGCGCGATCATGATTTTCTCCTTATGACCAGGCTGGAGCGCGCACGTCCGCTAGATTGACCTGATGCAGGCCTGTCGCGTCCGCCGTGTCCATGCCGGGGTTCCCGATCTGGGTGGCAGACAACAAACGCGCACCGGTTCCTGCGGTTCCGGTCCGCTGCAATGATCGTTTTTTTGTCTCAACCGGGACTGGGCCGCGAATTGCGGCCAAATCGCGGCGCTGGCCTAGAGATAGGCGATCAGGCGTCCGCCGATGATGGCGCCGCACCAGGCCAGCAGCGAGACCGCAGCGCTGACGCGGGCGATGGCGGGAACAGCACCACCCGCCATATCATCTCCATGGCGCGTCATGCTGCGCCATGGCCCGAGGTGGAAGACGGCCGCGTTGAGCAGGCCGATGGCAACACAGGCCAGCTTGACCTGAAACGCCGGGTTGACCGCGATGCTGGTCGCCTCGGTGGTGAACAGCAGAAAGCCGCTCGGCGCGGCGATGAAAAAGCCCAGCATGGCCAGCGGCACGGCATGATGGGCAAAGGGCGCGACCGGCAGCAGGCGCGTGAGGCCGAGCAGGCGCAGGTCGAAGCCGATAATGCTGCCGACCAGCAGCACGAATCCCAGGATATGCACCACCTCGACAGCGGGATAGAGCACCATCGACTGCCGCATGGCGGCGCCAAGGCCGGACTGTTCCAGCCCGACCAGCCAGGGATGTGCGGAGGCGGCGTGCTCCAAGATTCAGCGCAGCTCGACGGTGACGCCGTTATGGGTGATGCGTTCGGCCCGCATCTCGTTCGGCGTCACCCGGCTGGGATAGCCCACCGCGACGACGCGGTCGCCGACCTTGATATCGGCGACCGGCTTGCCGCGATTGGCCATGCGATAGGGCGGCGACAGCGTGACCTGCCAGGTCTTGTCGGCGGTCTTGAGCAGGAATTCGGCATGGGGATTGTCGGGCGTGATCTTCTCCACCGTGCCGTCCAGTGTCAGCACCGTGGTGGAGTCATACGAACCCCAGCCGTGATGGGCGAGTGCTGCCCCCACAATGCCGGTGAGCGCGAGCTTCAGCACAAGGCCGGCGGCGAGCAGTTTGCGATGGCGGAACAGGAAGGCACGCATGGGGGTTCTCCGGTCCGGACGGTCGTTGCAGTCTCCTAGGTAGGATGGCGGCAGGCAACAAAAAAGCCCCGGCAGTCGCCTGCCGGGGCCTTCGGTCGCGGGAATTTGACCGCGTTTACTTGGCGGAAGCGGCCACGGTGTAATCCGCGCCGGTCTTTTCCCTGAGTTCTTCCAGCGTCACGCCGGGCGCGCGCTCGATCAGCACCATGCCGCCACCCTTGCGGTCGATGGTGAAGACCGCGAGATCGGTCACTACCATGTCGACCACGCCGGCACCGGTGAGCGGCAGGTCGCAGCGCTTGAGCAGCTTCTTCTCGCCGTCCTTGGAATTGTGTTCCATGACGACGACGACGCGCTTGACACCGGCGACCAGATCCATGGCGCCGCCCATGCCCTTGACCATCTTGCCCGGGATCATCCAGTTGGCCAGATCGCCATTCTCGGCCACCTGCATGGCGCCCAGGATGGACAGATCGATATGGCCGCCGCGGATCATCGCGAAGGACTGATCGGAACCGAAGAAGCTGGAATGCGGCAGTTCGGTGATGGTCTGCTTGCCGGCATTGATCAGGTCGGCATCTTCCTCGCCCTCATAGGGGAACGGGCCCATGCCGAGCATGCCGTTTTCCGACTGCAGCACCACATCGACGCCATCGGGAATGAAGTTCGATACCAGCGTCGGGATGCCGATGCCGAGGTTGACGTAGAAACCGTCCTTCAGCTCTTTCGCTGCACGGGCGGCCATTTCATCGCGGGTCCAAGCCATGATGCGTATCTCCTCTGGGCTCAGGCGCGCTTACGCACGGTGCGGTTTTCGATCACCTTGGTATACGGCGCGCCCAGGATGATGCGCTGCACGTAGATGCCAGGCGTATGGATCTGGTCGGGATCGAGCTGGCCGGGTTCGACCAGTTCCTCCACTTCCGCCACCGTGATCTTGCCGGCAGTCGCCATCGCGGGATTAAAGTTGCGCGCGGTCTTGCGGTAGACCAGGTTGCCCGCCGTGTCGCCCTTCCAGGCCTTCACCAGCGAGATGTCGGCGACCAGGCCGGTCTCCATGATGTAGCGCTCGCCGTTGAAGACGCGCTCTTCCTTGCCTTCGGCGATCAGGGTGCCGACGCCGGTCTTGGTGAAGAAGGCCGGGATGCCGGCGCCGCCGGCGCGGATGCGCTCGGCCATGGTGCCCTGCGGGTTGAATTCGAGCTCCAGTTCGCCGGCCAGATACTGCTTGGCGAAGATCTTGTTCTCGCCGACATAGGACGAGATCATCTTCTTGACTTGGCGGGTCTCCAGCAGCTTGCCCAGGCCGGCGCCATCGACGCCGGCATTGTTGGACACGCAGGTCAGGCCCTTCACGCCGCTGTCCATCAGCGCGTCGATCAGCCGTTCCGGCAGGCCGCAGAGGCCAAAACCGCCGCACATCACCATGATATTGTCGCGGACGATGCCTTCGAGCGCCGCCTTCGCATTGGGGTAAACTTTGTTCATGCGCCTCTTCCCAAGACCGTGGGTTCGGGGATCCAAGTCCCTGAAACGCGGGGACATTAGCGGTGCGCCAGCCCCCCGGCAACGGCTGACTTGACGCGGCGCCGCATGACTGGCAATTTGTTGGGGATATGAACAAAACCGCCCGACTGAGCAGCCTCCTTCTTATCTGCCCGATCCTGTAAGCAGGGTCGGGTCGTCCGAAGACGCGCGCGCAGTCCTATAACGGTCGTTTTGTCCATGTTGATCTCGCCTCACACCACTGCCTCATCTTCACGCACTGCGGTTTCTGCGGTGCCGGTTCTGATTCCCAGCCTCCTGACGCACCTACGACTTACTGACGGCTGCTGAACAGCGGGCCTCTGTCAGCGGCCGTATCAGGCCCAAGTCGAACCGAACCATCCGTATTTTCGCTTCAGGAGCGAAGTCATGAACAAGATGAATTTCCACAAATACCGCCCCTTCCCGCCGATCAACTTGCCGGATCGGACCTGGCCCAGCAAAACCATCACCAAGGCGCCGACCTGGTGCAGCGTCGACCTGCGCGACGGCAACCAGGCGCTGATCGAGCCTATGGGGCCCGAGCGCAAGATGCGCATGTTCGACACCCTGGTGAAGCTCGGCTTCAAGGAGATCGAGGTTGGTTTCCCGTCAGCCTCGGACACCGATTTCAGCTTCACGCGCCAGATCATCGAGGACAAGCTGATCCCCGATGATGTGACCATCCAGGTGCTGACCCAGTGCCGGCCGGAACTGATCACCCGCACGTTCGAAGCCCTGAAAGGGGCCAAGCGGGCCATCGTGCATTTCTACAACTCCACCTCCACGCTGCAGCGGCGCGTGGTGTTCGGCCTCGACCAGGCCGGCATCACCAAGATCGCCACTGACGGCGCCCGGCTGGTGAAGGAACTGGCGGACAAGGCACCCGAGACCGACTGGGTGTTCCAGTATTCGCCGGAAAGCTTCACCGGCACCGAGATCGATTACTCGATCGAGATCTGCGAAGCGGTGATGGACGTGATCAAGCCGACGCCGCAGAAGAAGATCATCTTCAACCTGCCGGCCACGGTGGAGATGAGCACGCCCAACATCTATGCCGACCAGATCGAGTATTTCCTGCGCAAGGTGAAGAATCGCGACTGCATCATTCTCTCCCTGCACCCACATAACGACCGCGGCACCGGGGTTGCGGCAGCCGAGCTGGGCGTGATGGCCGGCGCCGACCGCGTGGAAGGCACACTGTTCGGCAATGGCGAGCGCACCGGTAATGTGGACGTGGTGACGCTGGCGATGAACCTGTTCAGCCAGGGTGTGGATCCCGAACTGGATTTCACCGACATCACGGCCGCGGCCCGTACAGCGGAATACTGCAACCAGCTGCCGGTGCATCCGCGCCATCCCTATGTGGGCGAGCTGGCCTTCACCGCCTTCTCGGGTTCGCATCAGGATGCGATCAAGAAGGGCATGGCAGCGCAGGCCCAGCGCAACGACAAGATCTGGGAAGTGCCCTACCTGCCGATCGATCCGGCCGATGTGGGCCGCGCCTACGAACCGGTGATCCGCATCAACAGCCAGTCCGGCAAGGGCGGCATCTCCTACGTGCTGGAAACCGATTACGGCCTCGAACTGCCGCGCCGGCTGCAGATCGAGTTCAGCCAGGTGATCCAGCGCATCGCCGATGGCACCGGCAAGGAAATCTCGCCGCAGCTGATCTGGGACACCTTCCAGGACGAGTATCTGGTCCAGCCCAAGGGCCGCTTCGGCTTTGCCAGCCACCGCACCCTGCCCGACCCGCATCAGAGCGAGCGGCGCAGCCTGACCGCCAGCGTGCAGGACGGCGGCAAGGCCATCGAGCTGGAAGGCCATGGCACCGGGCCGATCGATGCCTATATCGACGCGCTGAACCGCCATGCCGGGGTGTCGATCAACCTGATCGACTATCGCGAGCATGCCATCGCGCCGACTGCGGCCAATGGCGGCGCCTCCTCGGAAGCGGTGGCCTATGTCGAGATCAAGCGGGCCGATGGCACCACCCTGTTCGGGGTAGGCCGTGACCGGAATATCGTCGCAGCCTCCCTCAAAGCGGTCACCTCGGCGGCCAATCGGCTGCTCGCCAGTTAAGGAGATTCACTGCCTAATCTTTCGGCAGGGCGCCGCGTTTCGGGCAGAAACCCGCGACGCGGCCTTCCCTGTCGGTGCTCCCCCCGGCTAAAGTGGCGAGAGACTCGGGCCAGACAACCGGCACGGTTCTTGAAGGGTGGGAGTGGCGACGACGCGCCGTGCGGGCAACGATCCTGACTGCGGCCAACAACGCTGAGGAGTGAGACACATGAAACTGGTCATGGCAGTCATCAAGCCATTCAAACTCGATGAGGTTCGCGAGGCGCTTACCAGCCTCGGCGTCGAGGGCCTGACCGTCACTGAGGTGAAGGGGTTCGGCCGGCAGAAGGGCCATACCGAAATTTACCGTGGTGCCGAATACGCCGTTAGCTTCCTGCCGAAGGTCAAGATCGAGGTGGCGGTGAAGTCCGCCCTCGCCGATCGGGTGATCGAGGCGATCCAGAACGCCGCCAAGACCGGCCAGATCGGTGACGGCAAGATCTTCGTGGTCGACCTGGAGAAAGCACTGCGCATCCGGACCGGCGAGACCGACGACGACGCTCTGTAAGAGAGCCTCAGGTTTCCCAGACACCGGCCCGGCTGTCGCAAGACCGCCGGGCCGTTTCTTTTCAGCCAGCCGCTAACTGTCGCGCTTCATCGCCTCGATGAGCCGCGTGATGTTCAGGCGATACATCGCCACGAAGCTGTCGGCCTCGCCACCGGGCGGCGACAGCGCATCGGAATAGAGCCGGCCACCCACCTTCACCTTCGCCTCGCGCGCGATCTGCTCGATCAGCCGCGGATTGGCAATATTCTCGAAGAACAGCGCCTGCACCCGTTCGCGCTTGATCTGCCGGATCAGTCGCGCCACGGCGTCGGCCGAGGCTTCGGCATCTGTGTTGACGCCCTGCGGTGCCAGGAATGCGATCTGGAACCGCTCGGCCAGATAGCCAAAGGCATCATGCTGGGTGATCGCCTTGCGATGGGCCACCGGCAACGAGGCAAACTGCGCCACCGCCCAGGCATCCAGCGCCTTCAACTCGGCTGCATAGGCCGCGCCGCGCTGGCGATAGGCGTCGGCATGAGAGGGATCGGCGGCGGCAAGACCGGCCGCGATGGTGGCGACATAGGTCTGCATGCGCGGCAGATCGTGCCACAGATGCGGATCATCGACGGTACCGGCTTTGGTGGCGGGGCCGTGATCATGGCCATGGTCATGGCCGGCATGGCCGCCCATGCGGCGCGGTTTGATGCCCGTGCTGGCGACGATGCGCGGCCCCTTGAAGCCCGATGCCGCCACCAGGCGATCGAGCCAGGGTTCGAAATTCAGGCCATGCGACACCAGCAGCGCCGCGGTGGCGACCCGGCGCGCATCGCTGGGCGTCGGCTGGAAGACATGCGCATCGCCCATGGCCGGCACCAGCGTCGCGACCTCGACCCGGTCGCCGCCGACCTGCGCCACCACATCGGCCAGGATCGAGAAGCTGGCGATCACCTGCAGCTTTGGTTGCGCCCGGACCGGAGCGGAGATCAGGAGCATGACCGCTAGGATCGCGAAGATGTGGCGCATCTCAGGCCTCCAGATGGCGACGACGATGCCAGAGCAGCAGCAGGCCATGGCGGCCGAAGCCGAGCGACAGGATATAGGCCGCACCGGCGAACAGCACGATGGCGGGGCCGGACGGCAGGTCGGCATGGAAGGACAGCAGCAGGCCGCAATAGCCTGAGAGCGCGGCGATCAGTGCCGCCACCAGCATGCCGGCGACGAAAGACCGGCACCAGTAGCGCGCCGCCAGGGCCGGCAGCATCATCAGGCCCACCGCCATCAGGCTGCCCAGCGCCTGGAAGGCCGCGACCAGGTTGACCACAACCAGCCCCAGGAAGATGAAATGATACAGTGTGCCGCCCCCGGGCTGCACGCTGCGCAGGAATTCCGGATCGAAGCCATCGGCCAGCAGCGGGCGGTAGATCACGGCAAAGACCAGCAGCGTCAGGCTCGCCACCGCGCCAAGCAGCAGCAGGGCCGCCTCGTCCACCGCCAGCACCGAGCCGAACAGGATCTGCATGACATCGACGGCAGATCCGCGCGTGGAGATCAGCGTGACGCCAAGCGCCAGCGCGATCAGGTAAAAGGCGGCGAAGCTGGCATCCTCGCGCTGGTCTGTGGCGCGGGTTGCCGCACCCGCCAGCAGCGCTACGATCAGGCCGGCGATGACGCCGCCAACGCTGATCGCCGGCAGCGAGAAGCCGGCCACCAGGAAGCCGATGGCCGCGCCGGGCAGGATGGCGTGGCTCATCGCCTCGCCGAACAGGCTCATGCGCCGCAGCATCAGCACCACGCCGATCGGCGCGCTGCCCAGGGCCATGGCAAAACAGGCGACCAGCGCCCGCCGCATGAAGGCAAACTCGGCAAACGGACCGAACAGGAAATCATAGGCTGCGGTCATGGATCAGGCCGCGTGATGGTGATCGTGATGATCATCGACCGCGCAAAGCGGCGCGTCTTCGTCCCAGGACTCCGCCATCTGCCGCGCGGCCAGCTGGTTTTCCGGCGTCAGCACATCCTCGACACGGCCCCAGGCGATCAGGCGGCGCGCGAGATAGACCGCCTCGGGGAAGGACTGCCGCACCAGATCGAAATCATGCAGCACGGCAATCACCGTGCGCTGTTCCGCATGCCAGCGCTGCAGCAGCGCCAGCAGATCGGCGATAGTGCGCGCATCCAGGGCATTGAACGGTTCGTCCAGCAGGATGACACGGGAATCCTGCACCAGCACGCGGGCAAACAGTGCGCGCTGGGCCTGGCCGATGGACAGCGTGCCGAGCGGACGCTGCTCGAATCCTTCGAGACCGACGGCGCTGAGCGCCGCGCGGGCCGCCTCGATGCCCTGCCTACCGATGCGGCCGAAAGCGCCGGCGCGCTGCCAGTGACCGAGCAGCACCAGTTCCAGCACGGAAATCGGGAAGCCGCGGTCGAGGCTCGACTGCTGCGGAAGGAAGGCGATGTCGCGGGCTTTCAGCGGGCCGCGTTCGATGCTGCCGGCCGCGACCGGCAACTGGCCGACGATGGCCTTGAGCAGCGTCGACTTGCCGGCACCGTTAGGGCCGAGGATGGCGGTGAGCGAGCCGGGCGCGAAACGGCCGCTGACATGATGCACCGCCGGATGACGGTCATAGGCCACCGTCACATCGGTGAGGCGGATTTCACCGGCGGGAATCATCATTCGGTCCCTAAAGCCCAGGCGATTGCGGCCCAGAGCACGGCGATCAGCGGCAGCAGGGCGGCCATGCGCAGGCCCACCCCGGCGGTGAGCACGGAGATCGGCAAGTCGAAGGCAGGCCGGTGGCGGTCGGCGTGGCGGTGGGCGGGCATATCGGTTGATCCTTGATGTTATCTTATAACATGCATCATTCACCGCCCGTCAACCCGCCATGCCCTAAACCGGTCACATTCCGCTGCCAAACCCCGAACCGGCCGGCATCCCCGGCGTTTCCTGTGTTCAGACAACCGAGTTTTCCCCGTCCATGGCCCGTTCGCCGCGTCGCAGCCCGTCCCCGAAAAAGACCTCCACAGGCCGCCGTGGGCGCGCCTCGCCTCTGGCGCGGCTCAGACAGGCCCTGGCCGGCAATGGCAGCGGCGGCTGGTTCAGCCGGCTGGCCCGGCTGGGCCTGGTGGTCGGCATCTGGGGTCTGGTGGTGATCGGCGGGCTGTTCGCCTATTACGCCTATGACCTGCCCGATTTCGACGACCTCTATATCGTCGAGCGCAAAAGCTCGGTGACGCTGAAGGCCGCCGACGGCATGGTGCTTGCCACCTATGGCGATCTCTATGGCGAGCATCAGGCACTGAAGCTGCTGCCGGCGCATCTGCCGCAGGCGCTGATGGCCACCGAGGATCGCCGCTTCTATTCGCATTTCGGCATTGACCCGCTCGGCCTGGCGCGCGCCACCTTTGCCAACCTGCGCGCCGGCCGCACCGTGCAGGGCGGTTCGACCCTGACGCAGCAGCTGGCGAAGAATGTCTTCCTCAGCCCGAACCGCACGCTGAAACGCAAAGTCCAGGAGCTGATGCTGGCCTTCCGGCTGGAGCAGAAATTCAGCAAGGACCAGATCCTGGAGATGTATCTCAACCGCGTCTATTTCGGCGCCGGGGCCTATGGCGTGGAAGCCGCGGCGCAGCGCTATTTCGACAAGCCGGCGACGAAACTGACGCTGGGTGAATCGGCCATGCTGGTCGGCCTGCTGAAAGCACCGTCGCGGCTGGCGCCGACCGGCAATATCAAATCGGCGCAGACCCGCGCCGCCCAGGTGCTGCGCAACATGGCCGAGGCCGGCTACATCACTGCGGACGCGGCCGAGGCGGCCATTGCCAAGCCCACCCAGCTGGCGCGCTCGCGCCTGCCGCTGCCCAATGCGCGCTATTTCGCCGACTGGGTGATCGACGAGGTGTATCAGCAGGTCGGCCGCGACCATCCCGACCTCACGGTGTGGACCACGCTGGACAGCCGCCTGCAGGGCAGCGCCGAGCGCTCGATCGGCACCCTGATGGATCGTGAGGCCGAGAAGCAGGATGTCGAGCAGGCCGCCCTGGTGACGCTGTCGCCCGATGGCGCGGTGCGCGCCATGGTCGGCGGCCGCGACTATCTCGACAGTTCGTTCAACCGCGCCACCCAGGCGCGCCGCCAGCCGGGCTCGGCCTTCAAGCCGCTGGTGTTCATGACCGCGCTGGAGCAGGGCATCCGTCCCGATGACCAGTTCGTTGACGGACCGATCGACATCGCCGGCTGGAAGCCGCGCAATTACGACGGCCAGTATCACGGCACCATGACCCTGCGCGACGCGGTGGCCCGCTCGATCAATACCATCGCCGTGCAGGTGGATGAAAAAGTGGGCCGCGACAAGGTGATCGAGACGGCCCGCCGCCTGGGGATAACCAGCGACCTGAAGCCGCATCCCTCGCTGGCGCTGGGCGCCTTCGAGGTCGGCGTGCTAGAGCTGACCGCCGCATATGCCGCTTTCGCCAATGGCGGTTATGCGGTACAGCCATACGGCGTGATCGAGATCCGCGATAATCAGAATACGGTGCTGTTCCGTCGCGATACCGGGGGGGCTTACGCGCATATGATCAACGGCGAAGTGCTGGGCGATCTCAACGATCTGCTGCGCGGCGTGGTCGAACGCGGCACCGGTCGTGCGGCGCAGATCGGCCGCCCGGTGGCGGGCAAGACCGGCACCACGTCTGATTACCGCGATGCCTGGTTCATCGGCTACACGCCGGATCTGATCTCTGCCGTCTGGGTCGGCAACGACGACAATTCACCGACCAAGAAAGTCACTGGCCCGGGCCTTCCGGCGCAGATCTGGAAAAGCTTCATGGCCGATGCGCTGAAGGGCCGGCCGGTCAGCGAGCTGCCGCAGCCGCCCAGCCGCAGCTTCAGCCTGCCCTCGCTGTGGGACCGCATCGTTGGCAGCTTCGGCAGCAGCCCGGTGCAGGCGCGCCAGCCGGCGGCCATACCGCCACCGCCGCGCAGCGTGATCGAACCCGCCGCGCCGCCACCCAACCAACTGGCGCCAAACACACAGCAAACCGCCGAACCGCAGATGATCTGGCAGGTCGGCCCGCAAGCGGTGCGCCCATAATGCTGCGACGGCTGGCGCTCCTGCTCTGCCTGTTCGGGATCGGTATCGCCGATGCGCAGGCGGTTGACGGCGTGACCAACCAGCAGATCAGTTTCACCTCCAATGACGGCAGCATCCTGGCCGGCACGCTGACCCTGCCGGCCGGCACCACCGAGAAGGTGCCCGCGCTGGTGCTGCTGCAGGGCAGCGGCCCGACCAACCGCGACGGCAACCAGCCGCCCGTGCTGCGCACCGACCTGCTGCGCCAGATCGCCGAGGGCCTGGCGCTGAAGGGCATTGCCACGTTGCGCTATGACAAGCGCGGTCTGCCCGCCAACGCGGCCAGCATCCCCGCCGATCCTGCGGACTATGCCAGCTATTTCGACTGGGGCCGCTTTGTCGACGATGCTTATGCCGCCTATGCCTTCCTGCGCGCGCAACCCATTGTGGATATGGCCAAGACCGGCTTCCTCGGCCATTCCGAGGGCGGCCTGATCGCGCTCGATCTCACCAGCCGCCTGATCGCGGCAGAACAACCGGCTTTCCTGATCCTTGCCGCTACCCCCGGGCGCCCCCTGGGCCAGGTGCTGCAGGATCAGATCGCATTCAAGCTGACTGAGCAGAAGGCCAGCCAAGCGCAGCGCAAGTATTTCCTGAGCGAGAATGAGCGTATTATCAAGGCGATCCGCGAGACGGGGAGGATACCCGACAATGTGCCACCCGGCCTCGCCCCGCTCTATTACGCCGCGTTTCTTGGTCCCTTCCTGCAATCATGGTTCAAGCTGGAACCCGCCATGCTGGCGGCGAAATATGCCGGGCCGGTGCTGCTGATCCAGGGCGATGCCGATATCCAAATTTCGTCAGAGCGCGATGCACTGGCGCTGGATCGCGCGCTGCAGCAGCGCGGCAATGACGACCACGCGATGATCGTGCTGCCGCGCACCAGCCATAACCTGAAGCCGCTGCAGGGCGACAAGGATCCGGGTTTCGAGGGCGAGATCGATCCGCAGCTGACCGGGCGGATCGCCACCTGGCTGCTCAGCAAGATGGTGCCTTAACCGCCGGTCGACTGCTGGCGCCGCACGATCAGCAGATAGCTCAGCACTGTGGCCAGCCCCATGGCGGCAATCGCAATGCTGAGCGGCAGCGCGGTGTCGTTCAGCGCATGGCCGACGACGATGCCGCCGATGGCACCGAGCGTCATCTGAATGAAGCCCATCAGCGACGCGGCCGCACCCGCCATCTGCGGAAACGGCTGCAAGGCGCCGGCCTGACCCTGCGGCATGGTGAGACCGACCCCCATGGTGAAGAGCATCATCGGTCCGATCAGGCTGAACCAGTGCCCGCCGCCTGTCCCCCAGATCCAAAGCTGCAGCAGCACCATGCTTGTGCCACCCAGCGCGCAGAGACCGGCGCCCAGGAACAGCATGCGGTCGACGCCCAGCCGTCGTGTCAGCCGCACGCCGATAAAACCGCCGGCGATATAGCCGACCACGATCAGCAGGAAGCAGTAGCCAAATGTCGTCTCGTCGATGCCGAAAACCGTGCGCAGCGTAAACGACGAACCGGAGATGAAAGCGAACATGCCGCCGTATGAAAAGGCAACGCAGGCGACGTAACCGCGGAAGCCCGCATGGCGTGCCAGCAGGGCGAAGTTGTGCAGCATCGGGCCGATCCGGGTGGCCAGCGGATTGCGGCGCTGGTTGCTCTCCGGCAGGAAGACCAGCACGCAGAGGCCGAACAGGGCGCCCGCCGTGGCCATGGCATAGAAATTCGCCTGCCAGCCGAACCAGCTGTGCAGATAGCCACCCAGTATGGGCGCCACTGCAGGCGTCAGGCCGAGCACCATGGCCATGGTGGAGAGCGCATGGGCCGCGGCCGGACCTTCATAGAGGTCGCGGGCGATGGCACGGCCCAGCACCACGCCGGCACAGGCACCCAGTGCCTGGCCGAAGCGCCAGAGGATGAGCCATTCGATACTGGTGGCGAAGGCACAGCCAATCGAGGCCAGGGTGTAGATCACCACGCCAGCCAGCAGCACCGGCCGGCGGCCATAGCGGTCCGAGACCGGGCCGTAGACCAGCTGCATCACCGCGAAGCCGGCGAGGAAGACGCTGAGCGTCAGTTGCACCGCCGCCGCGTCAGTACCGAACAGCGTGATCAGCACCGGCAGCGAGGGCAGATACATGTCGGTGCTGAGCGGCCCGAGCGCGGTGGCACAGCCGAGCAGGAAGACCAGGGCAGATGAATCGCGTGACAGCGGCCGCATGCAGCCGGCTCAGCCGTGCAGATGCAGGGCAGCGCCGTGCCGGCGCAGCCAGATGCGGGCCGCGCGCAGCTCGCTGTCGCTGCCGAGCAGCCGGGCGCACAAGCTCCAGAACGCGGTGCTGTGATCCATATGCTTCAGATGCGCCACCTCATGGGCGACGAGATAGCGGCCGATGGCAGGCGGCGCCAGCAGTAACCGCCAGGAGAAAGACAGGTTGCCATGGGCGGAGCAGCTGCCCCAGCGGCTCTGGGTGTCGCGCACGGTGACGCGGCGGACCTGCACGCCGATGCCGGCCGCCATCTCGCGCGCGGTCTGGCCGAATTCCTCGCGGGCGCGGCGCTTCAGCCAGTCGCGCAGACGGCGCGGCAGATGCTCGACCTGGCCGGTCACATGAATTTCATTGCGCTCGATCCAGACGCCGCCGCGCGCCGCCGGACGATGCCGGATTGTGTGCGGCGCACCATAAAGCGGCAGCACCGCTCCATCATGCCAGGGCTGGGATTCCGGCCTTTCTTCCTGCCGGGCCAGAATCCAATCCACCTGTTCGGTGACAAATTGCTGCCCGGATTTCAGACTTGCCCGAGTCGGCAGCACAAGGACGACTGCCCCATCTCTGGGCATTACTCGCAGCAGCATACGGCGGGCCCTGGAGTCGCGCTTGACGAGAAACGGGAAACTGACCGCCCCGACGGTCAGGCTATCGGGGCCGATTTCCACAGCGGCAGAATAAGGCTTGGTCAACACCCGCCCCTTGTCATATAACCGTAATAAATCTTACGTGCGAACGTCATCGTAGGAACCATAAAAAAAGTCGGCCACCCGACTCAGGGCGGATTTTCTTTAGCACTGGAGACTGAACAATGAAATCGACAGGGAAACTCGCGCGCGCCGCGTTCGCGCTGCTGGCTGGCACTGCCATGGCCTTCAGCGCCGGCGGCGCCTTGGCGCAGGCCAAGGACAATCGCATCGAGCTGCAGTGGTGGCATGCGATGACTGGCGCCCTGAACGAGCGCGTCAATGAAGTGGCCGACGGGTTCAACAAGGGCCAGGACAAGTACAAGGTCGTTGCCGTCAACAAGGGCAGCTATCCCGAAACCCTGACCGCCGCCATGGCCGCCTTCCGTGCCGGCAAGGGCCCGCATATCGTGCAGGTCTTCGAAGTCGGCACCGGTACGATGATGGCCTCGCGCGCCGCGATCAAGCCGGTGTATGAGCTGATGGCCCAGAACGGCTACAAGTTCGACCCCGGCTCCTACATCAGCTCGGTGACCGGCTATTACAGCACCTCGGACGGCAAGATGCTGTCCTATCCGTTCAACTCCTCGACTCCAGTGATGTATTACAACAAGGACGCCTTCCAGAAGGCTGGCCTTGACCCGAACCAGCCGCCGAAGACCTGGCAGGAATTCGAGCCGATGCTGAAGAAGCTGAAGGCTTCGGGCAGCACCTGCCCGTTCCAGACCAACTGGCAGACCTGGGTGCAGCTGGAGAATTTCTCCGCCCTGCATAACGTGCCGTTTGCCACCAAGTCGAACGGCTTCGATGGCTTCGACACCGAGCTGAAGTTCAACAGCCCGCTGCATGTCCGCCACATCACCCAGCTGCAGGCCTGGATGAAGGACGGCCTGATGGTGTATGGCGGCCGCAAGAACGAAGCGAATGCCAAGTTCGTTTCGGGCGAATGCGCCATCCATATGGAAAGCTCGGCCGGCTACGCGACCTTCGCGCGTGGCGCCAAGTTCAAATGGGGCATTTCGATGCTGCCCTACTACAGCGACGTGCAGGGCGCGCCGCAGAACTCGATCATCGGCGGCGCCTCGCTGTGGGTGCTCGGCAAGCACAAGGCCGAAGAATACAAGGGTGTTGCCCAGTTCTTCGACTACCTGTCCTCGACCGAGAACCAGACCTGGTGGCACAAGAATACCGGCTACCTGCCGATCACCCCGATGTCGTATGAAGCCACCAAGCAGCAGGGCTTCTATGCGGCCAATCCGGGCACCGACACCTCGGTACAGCAGATGATGCTGAAGCCCCCGACCAACAACTCCAAGGGCCTGCGCCTGGGCAACTTCGTGCAGATCCGCGACGTGATGGACGAGGAGCTGGAAGCGGTCTGGTCGGGCAAGAAGTCGCCCAAGGAAGCCCTCGATACTGCCGTGGAGCGTGGCAACCGCCTGCTCCGCCAGTTCGAGCGCGACGCCAAGCGCTCGTAATGAGCTGATTCGGTCCTCTTAACGGAAGCCCGCGCCTTGACTTTGCAGGGCGCGGGCTTTTCTTTGGCGCCCCATGGAAAAACGAGTCGTCTTTCATAATCGCTATCTGCCCTATCTGCTGATTGCACCGCAGATCGCGATTACCATTGTCTTTTTCTTCTGGCCGGCCAGTCAGGCGGTCGTGCAGTCGGTGCTGCGCGAGGACGCTTTCGGCACCAGCAGCTATTTCGTCGGGATGGAGAATTTCATCATCCTGTTCGAGGACGAGTATTATCTCAACTCCTTCAAGATCACGGCACTGTTCAGCACGCTGGTCACCACGATCGGCCTGTCGCTGTCGCTGCTGCTGGCCGTCACGGCCGACCGCCTGGTGCGCGGCACCACCGCCTACAAGACCCTGCTGATCTGGCCCTATGCCGTAGCGCCCGCTGTGGCCGGTGCGCTCTGGGGCTTCGTCTTCCTGCCCGGACCGGGCATCTTCGCCTGGCTGCTGCTGCAGGCCGGCGTCGACTGGAACTTCCACCTCAACGGCAACCAGGCGATGTTCGTCGTCGTCGTCGCCGCGACCTGGAAGCAGATTTCCTACAACTTCCTGTTCTTCCTCGCCGGCCTGCAGTCGATCCCGAAATCGCTGATCGAGGCAGCCGCCATCGATGGCGCCGGCCCGATCCGCCGCTTCTGGACTATCGTTTTCCCGCTGCTGTCACCCACCTTGTTCTTCCTCGTTGTCGTCAACGTGGTCTATGCCTTCTTCGAGACCTTCGGCGTGATCCATTCGTTGACTCGCGGCGGGCCGGCCAAGAGCACCGAAATCCTGGTCTACAAGGTGTGGTATGACGGCTTCGAGGCGCAGGATCTTGGCGGTTCGGCCGCGCAGTCGGTGATCCTGATGGCCATCGTGATCGGCCTGACCGTGATCCAGTTCCGTTACATCGAGCGCAAGGTTCACTACTGATGATCGAGCGCCGTCCCGTTGCCAATGCCTTTGGTCACCTGATGCTGGTGGCGATGATCATCATCGTCGCCTTCCCGATCTACCTGGCCATCATCGCCGCATCGCACACGATCCAGGATGTGTCGCAGACACCGATGCCGCTGCTGCCCGGCGCCGAGCTGCTGACCAACACCGCGCGCGCGCTGTTCGATGGTCCGCAGCTGGTGGGTGTCAGTGGCGCGACACCGGCCATCGTGCTGATGATGAACAGCCTGATCATGGCGATCGCGATCGCCGTGGGCAAAATCATCATCTCGCTGCTGTCGGCGTTTGCGATTGTCTATTTCCGCTTCCCGCTGAAGAATTTCTTCTTCTGGATGATCTTCATCACCCTGATGCTGCCGGTCGAGGTGCGTATCATCCCGACCTACAAGATCGTCGCCGATCTGGGGCTGCTGGATACCTATACCGGACTGGTGCTGCCACTGATCGCATCGGCCACCGCCACCTTCCTGTTCCGCCAGTTCTTCATGACGGTACCGGACGAGCTGGTGGAGGCTGCCCGCATTGATGGCGCCGGCCCCATGCGTTTCTTCTGGGACATCCTGGTGCCGCTGACCCGCACCAGCATCGCCGCCATGTTCGTGATCCAGTTCATCTATGGCTGGAACCAGTATCTGTGGCCCCTGCTGATCGCGTCTGACTACAAATACCAGACCATCGTGCTGGCCATCGGCCGCCTGATCCGCGCGCCCGACGCCTTCTATGAATGGCCGGTGATCATGGGCATGGCCGTGTTGGCCCTGCTGCCGCCGGTGGCCGTCGTTGTGCTGATGCAGCGCTGGTTCGTCAAAGGTCTTGTTGAAACGGAAAAGTGAGCGCCCTCATGGCGAAGGTGACGCTGAAAAGCGTAAAAAAGAATTACGGCCCGGTGAAGGCCATCCATGGCGTCGACATGGAGATCAAGGATGGCGAGTTCATCGTCATCGTCGGCCCATCCGGCTGCGGCAAGTCCACCCTGCTGCGCATGATCGCCGGCCTGGAAGCGATCAGCGAGGGCGAGATCGTGATCGGCGACCGTGTGGTCAATGACATCGAACCGGCTGACCGCGATATCGCCATGGTGTTCCAGAATTATGCGCTCTATCCGCATATGAGCGTGTACCAGAATATGTCCTACGGCCTGCGCATCCGCGGCATGGACAAGGCGGATATCGAGAAACGCGTGCAGCGCGCCGCCGAAATCCTGCAGCTGCAGCCCTATCTGCAGCGCAAGCCGCGCGAACTATCGGGCGGTCAGCGCCAGCGCGTGGCCATGGGCCGTGCCATCGTGCGCGAACCCAGCGTCTTCCTGTTTGACGAGCCGCTCAGCAACCTGGATGCCAAGCTGCGTGTGCAGATGCGGCTGGAGATCAAGCGCCTGCATCAGCAGCTCGGCGTTACCTCGATCTACGTCACCCACGACCAGGTCGAGGCGATGACGCTGGCCGACCGCCTCGTGGTGATGAACCAGGGGCGCGCCGACCAGGTCGGTTCACCCTTCGATGTCTATGGCAAGCCCGCCACCACCTATGTCGGCGGCTTCATCGGCTCGCCGGCAATGAATTTCCTGAAATGCCGCGTCGAGACCGGCAATGGCGGCCCCAAGGCCGTGCTGGCCGACGGCACCGCCCTGATGCTGCCCGCCGAATGGAACCCGCCGGCTGGCACCTATACACTGGGCATCCGGCCGGAAACCATGCGTATTGCCCGCCCCGGCGAGACGGTGCAGCTGGTCCTCAGCGTCGATGTGGCCGAAGAGCTGGGCGCCGACACCCTTCTGCATGGCAAGCTCGGCGGCGAAGACCTGGTCGCACGCGTGCCCAGCCATGCCGGCTTCCACGATAACTCCAAGCCGGGCCTGGTCGTCGACATCGCCCGCGCGCATTTGTTCGATCCCGAAAGCGGCATGCGGATCATACTGTAAAGCGGCCTGCCGACGCTGGCCTGGTAGATGTGATCTAGTAGAGCTGAATCGTCCCGAGATAGGAGCCTGAAGCGTTCAGGTTCGGACGCGCTTCCTCTGCCGTGCGGCTGAGCGCCGCACAGCTGTAGGTCAGCCGTACCGGCGCCGACAGTGAACAAGAATACAGGTCGGTCTGGTTATAAAACGGCTGCGGATCGGCACAGTGCTTCTGCACCAGGGCGCGGATCTGCTCCGGCTTGTGGCTCAGCCGGTTGTAGCAGAGCGAGAAATACGGCCGGCCAGTCTGCGCATCATTGACTGTCGGCAGCAGGCCCAGCTCGAATTTGGAGGCATCGCCCGGCTGTGCACGCCCCAGCATGTAAGGCTCGCTGCCCACAACGCCGCAGCCGCCGAGCAGAAGCAGCAGGCCGGCAAGGGCGGGCCACGAGAATGTCAGCGTCTTGTCCATGGCGGTACTTTGCCGCGCCCTCTTCGTAACGGCAAGCCCGACCCTGACAAAACCGCCCTATTTCGGGCATAATTGCCTGCGGGAATGGCCGGACAGGCCAAAGCAATGTTGGAGATGTGATGTCGTGGCGCGGCAAGTCGGTGATCGTCACCGGCGGTATGGGTTTCATCGGGTCCAACCTGGTCCGTCGCCTGGTCGACTCCGGCGCCGCTGTCACGGTGATCGACCGCATGCTGGCGCAGTATGGCGCCAACCCGTTCAACCTCTCGGGCCTGCAGCTGCCTGAGCTGATCGAGGCCGATATCGGTGCCGAGGCGGCGATCTTCGAGGCAATTGGCAAGGCCCAGGTGATCTTCAACTTCGCCGGCCAGACCTCGCATATGGATTCGATGAAGCAGCCGCTGGAAGACCTGCGGCTGAACCAGGAAGCCAACCTGCGTTTCCTTGAACTGGTGCGGCGGGTCAACCCGCAGGTGCGCCTGATCTTCAGTTCGACCCGGCAGTTCTACGGCCCGCCGAAATACCTGCCGGTCGACGAGAAGCATCCGATCGCACCGCCCGATATCAACGGCATCCATAAATACGCCGCCGAGTCCTATCATATGCTGTATGCCCGGGTGCATGGCATGCGCACCACCGCACTGCGCCTGACCAATGTGTTCGGCCCGCGCATGCGCATCCGCGATGCCAAGCAGACCTTCCTCGGCATCTGGATCCGCCATGTCATCGAGAACAGCCGCTTCGAGGTCTGGGGCGGGGAACAGAAGCGCGATTTCACCTATGTCGAGGACATGGTGGATGCGGCGCTGATCGCCGCCGAGACCGAGAGCACCATCGGCGAAATCTACAATATCGGCGGCTGCCCGCCGATGTCGCTGCTGGAACTGGCGGAACTGCTGATCAGGATCGGTGGCAGCGGCGGCTTCGACCGCAAGGAATTCCCCGCCGAGCGCAAGAAGATCGATATCGGCGACTATGTGGCCGACGACACCGCCTTCCGCGCCGCCACCGGCTGGCAGCCGCGTACTGCGCTGGCCGACGGCCTGCAAAAGACCCTCGACTTCTATCGCGCCAACGCATCGCATTACCTGTGAGACACAGACGATGATTCCGCAGACCAATCCCAAAGCCGCCTACCTCGCCCAGCGCGAGGCCATCGATGCCGCGATCCGCCGCGTGCTGGAGACCGGCTGGTACATCCAGGGCGAGGAAGTGGCGGCCTTCGAGCGTGATTTTGCCGCCTATACCGGCAGCGTGCACGCCGTGGCCTGCGCCAGCGGCACCGATGCGCTGATCCTGGCCCTGCGCGGCCTTGGCATCGGGCCCGGCGACGCGGTCATCACCGTCTCGCATACCGCCGTGGCCACCGTGGCGGCCATCGAACTGGCCGGTGCAACCCCGGTGCTGGTGGATACCGACGAACACTGGACCATGGCACCGGCTGCCCTGGAGGCCGTGCTGAAGGCCTGGCCGTCCGGCGTGCCCAAGGCCAAGGCGGTGATCCCGGTGCATCTCTATGGCCAGCCGGCGGCGATGGACGAGATCTCGGCGATTGCCGAGCGCCACGGCCTGATCCTGCTGGAAGACAACGCCCAGGCCCATGGCGCGACGCTGCAGGGCCGCATGGTCGGCCGCTGGGGCAAGGCGGCGGCCTACAGCCTGTATCCGACCAAGAATCTGGGTGCCATCGGTGATGGTGGCATCATCACCACCGACGATGCCGGTGTGGCCGAAACCCTGCGGGCGTTGCGCGAATACGGCTGGCGCGAGCGCTATATCAGCGCCCTTGCCGGCATGAACAGCCGCCTGGACCCGCTGCAGGCCGCCATCCTGCGCGTGAAGCTCACGGCGCTGCCCGCAGATACCGAGCGCCGGCGCGCCATTGCCGCGCGCTACACCGCAGGGCTGGCCGGATTGCCGGGCCTCGGCCTGCCGAAGATCCGCGCCAATGCTGCGCCGGTCTATCATCTCTATGTCGTCGATGCCGGTGCGCGCCGTGACGAGCTGCAGGCCAGGCTGAAGACGGCCGGCGTCGGCACGCTGATCCATTATCCAGTGCCGGTGCATCTGCAGCCGGCCTATCTAGGCAAGATCGCGCTGGGCCCCGGCGGCCTGCCCAACACGGAGCGGGCGGCGAAAAGCGTGCTCAGCCTGCCGTTGTTCCCGCAACTGCCCGATGCCGATGTGGATACCGTGATCGGCGCCGTGAAGGCGGCCTGGGCGGCGTGATTACGCCGTTCGCGTGATCAGGAAGACGCCGACGCAGACCAGGGCGATACCGGCCAGCTTGGACGGGGTGAGCGCCTCGCCGTAGAGCCAGAAGCCGAGCAGCGCGACCAGCACATAGGACAGTGATACGCTGGGGAAGGCGATCGAGACCGGGATCTTGCGCAGGGCGTACATGTAGCAGAGCGCGGCAGCGAAATAGAGGCCGAGACCGATGATCGACTGCGGCGCCAGGAATTGCTGCAGCAGGGTTTCGCCGCTGGCGCCGGATTTCAGCAGGATCTGCCCGGCGACACCGAGCAGCACGCCGACACCCAGCGCGACATAGAACCAGGTCATGACTGCGGCTCCACCGGCATGGCGCGCGCATTGCGCTCGACATCGCGCACGACAAACTGCGGCTTGCGATTGACGGTGAGGAACAGCCGGCCGAGATATTCGCCGACCAGGCCCAGCATGATGAGCTGCACGCCGGCGAGCAGCAGGATCGCCGCCATCACCGAGGCATAACCCTGTGGCGTGCGGCCACTGATCGCCTCGACCAGGATCACCAGGAAGGCCAGCAGGCCCAGTGCGGCCATGACAAAGCCGACCAGCGTGCCGATGCGCAGCGGCATCACCGAGAAATTCAGGAACATCGACATGAACAGCCGCACCAGGCGGCGGATCGTGTAGTTGCTGCGCCCCTCGGCGCGCGCCAGATGCTGCACCTGCAGCCGGCCGATATTCTGCGTCACCTGCATGATCAGGCCATCCACATAGGGGAACGGCCCGGTATGGATCAGGATGGTGCGGGCGACGAAAGCGCTCATGCAGCGGAAGCTGGAAAGATACAGGCCCTTGGGCTTGTCGAGCAGGTGATCGGCGCACCAGTTGGTGAAACGGCTGCCGAGATTGCGCCAGGCCGCATGCTGCTTGTCGGCATAGTAGGTATAGACGACGTCGAAGGCGTTTTCCTTGGCATAGCGCCACAGCCGCACCACTTCCTCTGGCGGGTTCTGCAGGTCGTCGTCCATGTTGATGATGTAGTCGCCACGAGCATGACTGAGGCCTGCCATCACCGCGTTATGTTCGCCGAAATTGCGGGCCAGATTGACGACGGTGAGCGCCACGGCATTCTTGCGGCACAGCTCGCGGCAGACCTCCAGCGAATTGTCAGGGCTGCAGTCGTTGACCAGCACGATCTCCAGCCCGCCGGGGACCTCCAGCTGGGCCAGCGCCTCGACCAGGGTAGGCACGCTGGTGGCGCCGTTATAGACCGGCACGACAATCGAAAGGGCAAAGAGCGGCTTGGGCGCCAACGTGGTGTCGGTCATGGTCTCGCCGGGCATGGTCTGCGGCCTCATGGTTTTCTTGCCTCGATCCAGACCGAGCCACCGAATGGCAGCCGCAATCCGGCGCGGTCGAGTTGCCGTTCCAGCGCCGTCACGGCGAAGAACAGCCGGTCCTGCCAGGCTGGAAACGGCCGCACATCGCTGCCTTCATCGCTGGCGGTGCGGGCCATCAGCCGGTGCAGCAGCATTAGCGGAAACAGCAGGCTGTTCCAATAGCTGCCCGTCACCGCCGTAAACCCGGCCGCCGCCACCCGCGCCCGTGCCTGCCCGGCGGTGTAGCGGCGGGCATTATGGACATGGGCATCATGGGCCGACGCCATCCACTGGTAGGCCGGCAGGTTGAGCAGCAGCCGGCCACCCGGCTGCAGGCAGCGGTGGAACTCGGCCAGGGCGGCCGCCTCGTCCACGCCGGCATGGCACAGCACATCGGCACTCACCACCACATCGAAGGCGCCATCGGCATAGGGCATGGCATTGACCGAGCCGACCTGGATGGCAAGGCCGGTCTTCTCCCGGGCCACGGCAGCCGCCTCGGCATCGAATTCCAGGCCATGCAGGGCGAGGCTGGTGCGCATGGAAGACAAACAGACCAGCAGGCCGCCGGTGCCGCAGCCGGCGTCCAGCAGCCTGGCGCCGGCCGGCAGCCCGAGCCGCTGCAGCCGAGCCTCCATGCGGGCATGCAGGGCGCGATACCACCACATGGTCGCCTCCAACATCGCCATCCGGTGGTATTCAACCCGTTCCATGCGCGCTTACCGGTTTTCCATTTGATTTCTATGTAAGTGAATGATTTACCAAGGCGACCCTAGGTTAGGCCAGTCCAGATTGCCAACAACCGAGATGAACAAGACCCTCAGCCCTCAAGATGCCGCGCTGCGCCGCGGATGGGACTGGCCGCGCCTGCTGCACGGCCTGGTGCTGGCGGTCTGTACCCTCTGGCTGGTGGGCTATTTCTTCCCCCCGATCAATCACGATACCGCGGTCCTGCTTTACATTTCCAAGGCCTGGCTGGCGGGCAGCCGGCTGTATGTCGATGCCATCGATATCAACACCCCGCTGGTCTTCGTTGTCCACCTGCTGCCCGAGGCGATCGCCAAGCTGACCGGCATCCAGGGCACCACCATTCTGGTCGCCCTGCTCGGTCTGGGTATTGCCGGCTCGTTCATCACCTGTCGCAAGGTGCTGGCCGCCAGCCTGGACCCGGCCCATGCCACCGCCGACGCCCTGCTGCCGCTGCTGCTGCTGTTCCTTCTGATCGTCTATCCCAACAACATGTTTGCCCAGCGCGAGCACATGATGCTGGTGCTGGCGATGCCCTATCTTCTGGTGGCCAGCGGGCGAGCCGATGGCGAGCAACTGTCGACACGGCTGAAGATCGCCACTGGCATCATGGCCGGCATCGGCTTTGCGATGAAGCCGTATTTCCTCGGTATCCCGCTGTTCGTCGAATTGTATGTCGCGAGCCAGCTGACCCTGCGCCGCAGCCTGGCCGACCCCTCGCCCTGGGCGGTTTTTGCCATCTGCGTCGCCCATGGGCTGTTTGCCATCATTGTCACGCCGGAATACTTCACCATCGCCCTGCCGCTGGCCCGCGCCTTCTACAGCGAAGTCAGCCAGTGGAGCATGGTTGACCTGGCGATCAGCGCCAATCTCGGCCCGCCCACCTTCATCCTGCCGCTGCTCGGCATCACCGCCTTTGTGGCGGTGCGCTCGCATATGGCCCGGATCATCTTCCTGGCCGGTGTCGGCGGTCTGGTCTCAGCCTATGCCCAGGGCAAGGGCTGGCCCTACCATGCCCTGCCGGCCCAGGCCTTCACCCTGCTGCTGGTAGGCGTGATCATCGCTCATGTCATGGACCACGTGGTCTGGCCCAAGCGCCGCGACACCCGCCCGGCCAAGCTGTTTGCCGCAGCCCTGATGCTGCTGGTGTTCTATCAGGAAGGCCTGCACAGCCGGCCGTTCTTCAAGCAGCTGGAATACAAGGGATCAGACCTGCAGCGACTGATGCATGTGGTGAAACAGGAGGCGCGCAACGACAGGATGCTGGTGCTATCGCCCGGCATCTATCCGATGTTCCCGCTGCTGAACTATCTCAACATGAAGATGACGATGCGGTTCGAGAGCATGTGGCTGCTGCAGGGCGCCTATTCCGGCTGCCAGGAATTCGCGCCGCTCTATAATTCGCCGGACACGATGAGCCGGGCCGAGGAATTCGTCTTCCGCAGCGTGGCCGAGGATTTCTACAAGAAGAAACCGTCGCTGCTGATCGTCGACAATGTGCCCGGCATTCCACGCTGCCAGGGCGAGGCCTTCAATTATCTGGATTATTTCTCGCGCAATCCGCTGTTTGCCAAGCGCTTCGAGGACTACGACCGCGCGCTCGATCTGGATCGCTACACGATTTACCGCCGGCGCGACGGCCTCAAGTGAGGCATCGCGCCCTCTAATGGCAAATCCCGCTTAAACGTGGAAGCTTTCGCCGCAGCCGCAGCGGCCCTTTTCATTGGGATTGCGGAACACGAAGCCGGACTGCAGCTTGTCTTCCTCCCAGTCGATCTCGGTGCCGAAGATGTACATCTGCGCCTTGGCTTCGATCAGGACGGTGACGCCCTTGTCCTCCACCACCTCGTCGAACTTTTCCTTCTCGGTGGCATACTGGATGTCGTAGGAGAAGCCCGAACAGCCCTTGGTCTTGATGGCGATGCGCAGGCCAAGCACCGGCTTGTCTGACTGCGCGATCAGCGTGCGCACGCGTTCCGCCGCGGCATCGGTCAGCGTGACCGGCTTGAAGGCCGGCCGGGCCGTTGCTGTCGTGGTTTCGGTCGTCGACATCACATCACACCCAGTTCAAGCCGGGCCGCCTCGGACATATGTTCCGGGCCCCACGGCGGATCCCATACCACATCGACAGTCACCTCGCCGACTCCGGCCAGGGAGCGGGTCTTCTGCTCCACCTCGGCAGGCATCGACTGGGCGGCCGGACAGTTCGGCGAGGTCAGCGTCATGTCGATCTGGACATCCCGCGCCTCGTTCACCTCGACACTGTATATAAGGCCCAATTCGTAAATGTTAACCGGTATTTCAGGGTCGAAAACGGTCTTGATTGCCTCGATCACCTGCTCGCGCAGCTCATCGGGGGTCCCGGCCGCCTGATTCTGGCCCACTTCCGCCTTGTTTTCCGTATCTGACGACGACATCAGCCGAAAATCTCCCTGACCCGCCGCAGACCGGCGCAAAGCGCATCGATCTCGGCCCGCGTGTTGTACATCCCGAAACTGGCCCGCACCGTGGCCGGCACGCCAAAGCGTTCCATCAGCGGATGGGCGCAATGCTGGCCAACCCGCACCGCGATACCCTCACGGTCCAGGATAGTGCCGATATCGTGCGGGTGAATGCCTTCCAGCACAAAAGAGATCACCCCGGCCTTGTGCGCGGCCGTGCCGATGATGCGCAGCGAGTTGATCGCCGACAGCTTTTCCATCGCATAGGCCGTCAGGTCCGCCTCATGCGCTGCAATCGCCTCCAGCCCGATGGACTGCACATAGTCGATGGCAGCCCCCAGGCCCACGGCTTCGACGAAGGCCGGCGTGCCGGCCTCGAAGCGGTGCGGAATGTCGTTGTATTCGGTCTTCTCGAAACTGACCGACAGGATCATGTCGCCGCCGCCCTGCCAGGGCGGCATGCCTTCCAGGATCTCCGCCTTGGCATAGAGCACGCCGATGCCGGTGGGGCCATAGAGCTTGTGTCCGGTGAAGACGTAGAAGTCGGCATCCAGTGCCTTCACATCCACCGGCATATGCTGCACGGCCTGGCTGCCGTCGATCAGCACCTTGACGCCCTTCTCATGGGCGATGCGGATCACATCGGCCACCGGCAGGATGGTGCCCAGCGTGTTGGAGACATGGGCCAGCGCGATCAGTTTCGTCTTCGGGCCAATCAGCTTGACGAACTCGTCCAAGATCAGCTCGCCGCGATCATTGATCGGCGCCACTTTCAGCACGACACCATACCGCTCGCCCAGAATCTGCCAGGGCACGATATTGGCGTGATGCTCCAGATGGGTGATCAACACCTCATCGCCGGCCTTCAGATTCTTCCAGCCCCAGCTGTGGGCCACCAGGTTGATCGCCTCGGTGGCGTTGCGGGTGAAGACAATCTCGCGAACATCCCGGGTGCCGATAAAATGCGCGATCTTCTCGCGTGCCTTCTCATAGGCATCCGTCGCCTGCTGGCTCAAGGCATAGATGCCGCGATGCACATTGGCGTAGGTATGCTCATACATCTGCGTCATCGCATCAATGACGGCACGTGGCTTCTGCGCGCTGGCGCCGCTGTCCAGGAAAACCAGCGGCTTGCCATAGACCTTTTCCGACAGGATCGGGAAATCGGCGCGGATACGCTCAATATCGAAACCCGTCTGCTTGGTCTTCGGAAGCGCGCTCATGCAGCAACTCCCTTTTCGGCCAGCCAGGCTTCGACAAAGCTCTCGACATGGTCGCGCAGCGCGCCTTCGGGCACGGCCGATACCACTTCATGGGCAAAGCCGCTGAGCAACAGGCGGCGTGCTTCATGGGCGGGAATGCCGCGCGTCTGCATATAGAACATCTGCTGCGCATCGACATCGCCGATGGACGCACCATGGCTGCACTTCACATCGTCGGCGAGGATTTCCAGCTCCGGCTTGGTGTCGATCTGGGCGCGATCGGCCAGCAGCAGGGTGCGGCTGAGTTGTTGCGCATCGGTCTTCTGCGCATGGGGCGCGACCCGGATGCCGCCCTGAAACACCGCATGCCCTTCATCATCCACCACATGCTTGAACAGCTGGTTGCTGCGGCATTCGGGCACCGCATGATGCAGGAACAGCGTGTGATCGAGATGCGCCTTGCCGCGCGCCAGCACCAGCCCCTGGATATCGGCCGTGGCATTGCCGCCGGCAAAAGCGACATGCAGTTCATGGCGGGCCAGCGCCGCGCCAGCCTGTACCGACACATGGGCATAATGCGCGCCGGCGCCAATCGAAACCCGGCCCAACGCGGCATGATAGGCCGCAGGATTCTCGCCCTGCAGCCGGATATGGGTCAGCCTGGCACCCTCGCCCACGGCAACATGGGCAAACACATTGCTCCAGCCTGGCTGCGCCACGCCACCATCGCGGTAGCTTTCCACCACTGTCGCCTGCGCGTTGCGGCCCAGCCGGATCAGGTGGCGCAGGTTGACCAGTGCCGGCGTACCGAAGTTCAGAATCTCGACCGGGCGATCCAGCTGCACGCCATCGGCCAGCAGCAGCACCACGCCGTCGCTGGCCAGGGCCGCATTCAGCTCGCTGAGAGAGATCGCGCGATCATTACCAGCCGCAACCAGTGCGTCCTGCACCGCGTCGCCGGCCTGGCTGAGCGGCAGCAGCATCACACCTTGCGGCAGGTCGCCGATCTTCGAGACAGCCGCATCGAAACGGCCATTGATGAAAACCAGCCGGTGGCTATCGGCGGTCAGGGCGGCGGCCTTCAGGCGGGCGGCATCGACACCACCGTCATTGGCCGGCAGCGACCAGTTCTGGCGCTCCAGCGCATTCAGGCCGGTGAATTTCCAGCTTTCCAGCTTGTGGTTCGGCAGACCAAGACGCCGGAAAGCCTCCAGCGCGGCATCGCGACGCGCAGCCACGGCCGGGGTTTTTGCACCGGGCAGGCCGCCGGCCGCGGCGCGATAGGCAACGGCGAGCTGTTCGACAAAGGGCAAGGCGGACATCGCTCAGACCTCAGGCCGCATCGGCAGCAATGACATCGGCATAGCCCTTGGCCTCGAGTTCGAGGGCCAGCTCCTTGCCGCCGGTCTTGATGATGCGCCCCTTGGACAGCACATGCACCACATCGGGCACGATGTAATCCAGCAGGCGCTGGTAATGCGTGATGACCAGGGCCGAACGCTCCGGGCTGCGCAGCGCATTGACGCCTTCGGCCACGATCTTCAGTGCATCGATATCCAGGCCGGAATCGGTTTCGTCCAGAATGGCCAGCGTGGGTTCCAGCATCAGAATCTGGAACACCTCGTTGCGCTTCTTCTCGCCGCCCGAAAAGCCCATGTTGACGGCGCGCTGCAGGAACTTCTCGTCCATCTGCAGCTGCTTCATCTTCGCCTTGGCAGTCTTCAGGAAGGTCATGGCGTCCATGTCGGCCAGGCCCTTGTGCTTGCGCACGGCATTGACCGCCGACCGCAGGAAGGTGGCATTGGCGACGCCGGGAATCTCGACGGGGTACTGGAAAGCGAGGAACAGGCCGTCGCGGGCGCGCTCTTCCGGCTCCAGGCCGAGCAGGCTGCGGCCGTGGAACAGGATGTCGCCCTTGGTGACCTCATAACCGTCGCGGCCGGCCAGCACATAGGACAGCGTCGATTTGCCAGAGCCATTCGGGCCCATGATGGCATGGACTTCGCCGGGATTGATGGTCAGGTTGATGCCGCGGAGGATATCCTTGCCATCAACGGTGGCGTGCAGGTTCTTGATCTCAAGCATGGGGCAATCCTTAAACCTTAACCGACCGAGCCTTCGAGGCTGACACCGAGCAGCTTCTGGGCTTCGACCGCGAATTCCATCGGCAGCTTCTGCAGCACTTCCTTGCAGAAACCGTTGACGATGGTGGATACCGCGTCTTCCTCCGACAGACCGCGCTGGCGGCAGTAGAACAGCTGGTCGTCGGAGATGCGCGAGGTGGTGGCTTCATGCTCGACCTTGGCCGAGCGGTTCTTCACTTCGATATAGGGCACGGTATGGCCGCCGCAGCGGTCGCCGATCAGCAGGCTGTCGCATTGCGAATAGTTGCGCGCGCCAGCCGCACCCGGCATCACCCGCACCAGGCCGCGATAGGTGTTCTGTGCCTTGCCGGCCGAGATACCCTTGGAAATGATCGTGGACTTGGTGTTCTTGCCCATATGGATCATCTTGGTGCCGGTATCGGCCTGCTGGGCATTGTTGGCGACTGCGACCGAGTAGAACTCGCCGACGCTGTCATCGCCCTGCAGGATCACCGACGGATATTTCCAGGTGATCGCCGAGCCGGTTTCCACCTGGGTCCAGCTGATCTTCGACCGCGCGCCGCGGCAGGCGCCGCGCTTGGTGACGAAATTGTAGATGCCGCCCTTGCCGTTCTTGTCGCCCGGATACCAGTTCTGCACCGTCGCATAGCGGATTTCGGCATCTTCCATGCAGACCAGTTCGACCACGGCGGCATGCAGCTGGTTGTCGTCGCGCATCGGCGCGGTGCAGCCTTCCAGATACGAGACGTAGGCGCCCTTGTCGCAGATCAGCAGCGTGCGCTCGAACTGGCCGGTCTTGGCCTCGTTGATGCGGAAATAGGTGGAAAGCTCCATCGGACAGCGCACGCCGGGCGGCACATAGACAAAGGAGCCATCGGAGAAGACGGCGGAATTCAGCGTGGCATAGAAGTTGTCGGTGACCGGCACGACCGAGCCCAGATACTTCTGCACCAGTTCGGGATGCTCGCGCACCGCTTCCGACATCGAGCAGAAGATGATGCCCATATCCTTCAGCTTGTCCTTGAAGGTGGTGGCAACCGAGACACTATCGAACACGGCATCCACCGCTACGCCGGCGAGGATCTCGCGTTCCTTCAGCGGGATGCCAAGCTTCTCGTAGGTTGCCAGCAACTCCGGATCGACCTCATCCATGCTCTGCAGTTTTTTCTTCGGTGCAGAATAGTAATGGATGTCCTGGAAATCGATTTCCGGGTAGCTGACCTTGGCCCAGCCCGGCTCGCCCTTTTCCTTGGCCATGCGCAGCCAGGCCTTATAGGCCCGCAGGCGCCAGTCCAGCATCCACTGCGGCTCGCCCTTCTTGGCCGAGATGAAGCGGACGGTGTCTTCGCTCAGGCCCTTGGGCAGCAGCTCGGATTCGATGTCGGTGACGAAACCATACTTGTAGTCGCCGGCCAGGCCTTCGACGGTTTCGATGGTTTGGGCATTGGCAGCCATGGGGCAGTGGCTCCGGGTTTAAGCGTTGGGCGCCGGCGCATCGGCGCGCGGCGGCAGGGGGCCGAGGAAATCAAAGGCGGGCCGCGACAGCTCGGCCAAAGTCACGCCTTCCAGCGCGCTGCGGATCGCCGTGTTGATGCGGTTGATGCCACGCCGCGAGACACAGAGGTTTTCACGGTCGCAGGCGCTGGGCTGGTGATGGTCCGAACACTGGGTTAGCGCGATCGGGCCATCCAGCGCCGTGATGATCGAGGCCACCGTGATCTGCTCCGGCGCTGCAGCCAGGCGGTAGCCGCCATGGGCGCCGCGATGGGATACCAGCAGGCCGTGCCTGGCCAGCTTGGCCATGATCTTGGCCACCGTGGGGCCAGGCAGACCGGTGGCGGCAGCGGCATCGGCGGCATTATGCACGCCAGCCGGCTCGGCAGCGGCATAGGCCATGACCATGACGCCGTAATCGGCCAGGCGGCTCAGGCGCAACATGTTGCAAATCCTTCGCAATTAGCAATCCGGACCAGTTCGGTCCGATTGGACGGCGGCAAATAAGACCAATTTGGTCTTGATTGCAAGATGATTTCGGATCGCTGGAAGTCAAGCCGGTTAAACCGGGTCTTAAGGGGTTGGGGCGCAATGGTTAATATTGGGGTCGAATCGAGGGCAGTGGCGTGAATCGGAAGCAGCGGCGGGCACAGGAAAAGATGGCCGGGAAACCGGCGGCGGGCGGGGCTGCGGCCCAGTCCCCGGCAGCAGCGGCGATTCCGCTCACCATCGCCGCTCCCTCGGCCGAGGTGCAGCGCGAGGCCAACAAGTTCAACGACCAGGCCCTGCAGGCCCATGCCGCCGGCCGCAGCGACGAAGCGCTCAGCCTGCTGCGCATGGCGATCACGCTCAATCCGGGCCAGCCGCTGTATCACAACAATCTGGGCGAACTGCTGCGCCTGCAGGGCCAGACCGATCTGGCGATGGCCAGTCTGGACGAGGCGATCCGGCTCAATCCCAAATATGCCGAAGCGCACAGCAACCGCGGCAATCTGCTGCGCCAGCTCGGCCGCGGCGAGGAGGCCGCCACAGAATATCGCGCTGCGCTGAAGCTGAAGCCTGACTATGCCGATGCGATGAGCAACCTGGGTGCCGTGCTGATCGACCGGCAGGACTTTGCCGGCGCAGCCGAAGTGCTGAAGAAAGCGGCCAGGCTCAGCCCCGACATGGGTATGATCCATCGCAATCTCGGCCTGGCGCTGACCGGGCTGCAGGACATGGCCGGCGCCGAAACCGCTTACAAGGCAAGCCTGGTCGCCAAATACAAACCACCCGGTGATACCGCCGAAGTCTGCCTGCTGCTTGGTGACATCGCACGGCTGCGCAATGATCTGGACAGTGCGCGGCAGTGGTATGAGCGCGGCTGGAACGAACGGCCGGGCTATGGCGAGGCGCATAACCGCTATGCCGTGTCGCTGATGGTTGATGGCCGCTATCGCGAGGCCTGGCCGCATTTCGAGGCGCGCTGGAGCCTGGCTGACACCGATGTCGACAAGCGTCCCTTCACCCAGCCCTTCTGGAAGGGCGAGGCGCTGGCACCGGGGCAAAATCTGCTGCTGTTCACCGAACAGGGCGTGGGTGAATCGCTGGTGCTGTGGAGCCTGCTGCCCGAACTGCTGGCGCGCGGCATCACGCCGATCGTGGAATGCGACCCGCGCATGATCCCGATCCTGGAGCGCAGCTTCCCCGGCATCGAAGCCTATGGCCGCGCCAACCCGCCGCATCCACGCTTCAGTGCGCCCGATCTGGCGATGCAGGCCACCCTGTTCGATCTCGCCCGTGTCTTCCGCCAGTCGCCGGCCGACTGTACTGGCGCCTTGCCGATCCGCGCCGATATCGCCCGCACCGCGGCCCTGCGCACGCAGTATCGGGCTGGCAGCGATGCGCCATTGATCGGCATTGCCTGGCACAGTGCGAGCCCGAAGCTGGGGGCGCCGAAATCGGCCCTGCTGACCGACCTGGCCGCCTTCCTCACCCTGCCCGGCCTGCGCTTTGTCGACCTGCAATACGGCGACCGCGCAGAAGACCGCGCGGCCCTGAAAAAAGCCCATGACGTGGATGTGATCGCCGATCCGGCCATCAACCAGATGAAGGATCTGGATGCCTTTGCCGCCCAGGTGGCGGCCATGGACATGGTGATCTCGACTAGCAATACCACCGCGCATATGGCGGCGGCATTGGGCAAACCCACGCTGGTGCTGCTACATCACGGCATTTCGCCGCACTGGTACTGGACCCGCAATGGCGAGACCACGCCGTGGTATCCGACCGCCCGCCTGCTGCGTCAGCCCGCCGCCGGCGACTGGCACAGCCTGGCCGAAACCGTGGCGGCAGAATTGAAGCTGCGCTTCCCCTCCGCTAAATGAAGGGGATGGACAACAGCCTCAACACCACCTTCCGGGCCGCCATGCGACGCATGGCTGCCACCGTGACCGTCATTTCCACCACGGCGGAGAACGGCGCGCGCCACGGCATGACGGCCACGGCCGTCACCTCGGTCTCGGCCGATCCACCGGCCGTGCTGGCCTGCGTCAACCGCTCGGCCGCACTGCATGCCCAGCTCGGCCTTGGCCGCCGGCTCTGCATCAACCTGCTGCATTGCAGCCAGCAACGCCTCTCAGAAGTGTTTGCCGGCGCGCTGGAGGGCGAGATCCGCTTCACCGAGGGCGACTGGCTGAGCAATGCTGAGGGCGTGCCCTATCTGGCCGATGCCCAGGCGAATATCTTTTGCGAGGTCGAGGCGCTGCATGCCTATGGCACGCATTCGGTGTGCATCAGCCGGGTGACTCATGCGGTATGTCGCCCCGATGTGGCACCGCTGGTCTACCAGGACGGCACCTACATGTGCACAGGGCCGCTGACACCTTAGGTATAAAGCGCCACCGTCTTGATCAGGCGGCGGAACTCGTTCACCACCTGACGTTCGACCTTTTCATTCAGCGCCACCGTGCTTTTCAGCTTGCGGGGCCGCAGCGGCACACTGGATGCCAGCGGCGCTGCCGCCATGGCGGCAGGGCGGGGCTGCGGCCGCAGGATCGGTTGCGGGGCCGGTGCACGGCGCGGCAGTGCCATCACCTTGGCAGCCGGCCGCGTCGCCAGCGGTGCAAGCTTCAGCTTCGGATGCTCCTTGAAACCTGCCGAAGCATAGACGGCGATGTGAGCGCGACCGTCATGCTCTTCCTCGATCAGCAGCAGGGTGGGGAAACGCGCAGCCAGCAATGCAAAGGTTTCGTCGGCCAGGAAGGATGGCTCAGGGATTGCACACCAGCGGCGCTGCGCCTCGAAACCGAGCGGGCGGTTATGGGCGCGATAGAGGCGGCCGAGATGATCGGCGAACCCCGGATCCTTGTGGAACACCAGAACGAACTGGCGATGCAGGTCGGCCGGGCTATGGCGGCGGCAGACCAGCAGGGCCAGCTCATCGGGCCGCGCACCCAGCGCCGCAGCGGCACCGAAGAATCCGAGTACGGTGCCCGCAGCACGGACATCCTGGGTCAGGAAACCCAGACGATCGGCATGGCGCAGCGTGCCGATGGGATTGAAGAAGCGCGGGTTAAGGGTCATAGCCTGTCTCTGGGCAATATCTTAGCCGCCTCCCGGCCCAGAGTCTTGCCCCGCCTTGGTTAACCAAGCCGCCCTAATCGACTCTTAACGGGTCAGCCCCCGTTGAACAGCCTGGCCCACCAGCCATAGCGCCAGCCAGCGATGGCGATCCCGGCCAGCACGCCAAGCAGCAGATACAGGCCCCAGGGCTGCGGCTTCTCGGCATAGGGGTCGGTCAGCGCCCGCTCCGCACCAGGCGGCAGTTTGGCCAGATGCGTGAGGCTGCCACCGAAAGGAATGTTGATCAGCGCGCGCGCATTCACCGCCCAGCCATTGGCATCCAGCAGCGGGCCGAGATTGCGCTGGCGAAGCTTCATCGCCGCGATGATCATCGACGGACCCGAGACGATCAGCACCGCACCGATGATGGCGAGCGGAATCTGCCACCAGGCCAGATTGAGAAAACCGGTAACGACGGAGGCGAGCGCGGTGCCGATGGCACCGATCGCCAGGCCGATGGCGGCAAAGATACCGGCGAACTTGCCGGCATCGAAAGCCTGCTGCTGGGCAGCAGGTGTTGGCGGGGCGGGCTGCCCGGCTATCGCCTGGGTGCCGGTCTGCAGCAGCTGCGTCGTCATCTGCTGTTCGCTTGCCTTGGACCGTGCGGTGGCAAACTTCTCGATCTGATCGCCGGCAAATTTTCCGACCTTCTTGAACGGCAGCCAGAATGCTTCACCGATCGAGATCGGGTGACTGACGATCTTGATGATCACCGCATCCCAGTCATTGCCGTCATGATCATAAAACACGCCATTGCGGCCGACCATCAGCTGGTCGGCATCGCCGGCGGTAACGGCGGCGGCAATCACCAGCTTCTCGCCAGTCGGCTTGCCATCCGGGCCCCGTCGCGTGCACTCGCAATACAGCAGATAGATGCGGCTGAGCGATGCCAATGTGGCATGCTTGGCCGGATCGTCCACGGCGATGCAAAGATCGCAGGAGCGGCCATCGATATACAGGGTGCCGACCTGGAAGATCGCCCGGCCGCGCCGGGTGTAGAAATCCTTGAAGGCGACGAAATTGTTGAGCAGTGGCACCAGATCGCGCACATAGCGCGCCAGCGTCTCGACCGAGGCGATGGCCTCGAATTCCGGCGCCAGCGCCGTATCGGCGGCAATCAGGGCATTGATCTTCTGCTGCACATTGTTCTGCCTGATCGCACGCAGGCGGGTGATGCCCAATGGCTCGACCAGAGCGCCAGCCTTGCGCTTGAGCCAGTCCATTGCCGGCGCCAGTCGCGCCTGCATGTCACGCCAGTCGGCCTCGCTCAACGCATCGCGACCACCGCCCAGCAACGGCGTCACGGCAGCATCGCGCAGCCGCGCCACTTCCGTGGACCAGGCCGGATTGACTCCCCCCATTGTGATGCCCTGGCCAAGCGGCAATGGGCGCTCGGCCGCGACGCGCGCCAGCGGAAACGCCGAGACCGCCGCCGCACCAGCCGACAGGTCGGTATCGGCAATCGCGGCGAAATCCTTGTCATCGGCATTGAGCGCGACACCGGCCACCGGATCGAAGGCGGCTAGCCGGCAGCGGAAGAAATAGTCATCCAGCTTGGCCGACAGCTTCTGTGCCGCCTCGACCGCTGGCAGTGTGCCTTCGCCCAGCGGCAGGATTTCCGGTTTGGCGAGCGCTTCGTCCCACCAGGCAAGATAGGCATCCAGCGCAGCAAAAAAGGTGTCGGCTTCTTCCTGGCCGAGACCGGCCTCGCCGCCGCGATCGGGCTTCTGGCCCACCAGCTTCATGATCTCCGCCATCACAGCGGCCGTTTCAGTATCCGTTCCGGCTGCCGATGGCGGCACGATGCCATCGCCGTTCAGCTGCGTCTTGCCGAAGATGCGGCTGACATCGGCAGCTTCGGCCGGGCTGATCGCTGCGAGATCGGCTTTGCCGATATTGGTCAGGATGCGCCTGGCCGAGGCAAGAATGCGCGCGCCTTCCTCATGGCGGTCATTGATCAGGCTGAGCGGCAGTTCGCCATGGCCGGCGAATAGCGCATCGGCGTCGCGCACCATGCGGCAGGTCCAGTTCACGGCGGCCAGCAATTCCGGCGCGCGGATGCGGCCGTCCTTGTCGGCATCGATCAGTTCGAGCGTGCGACGGTCGAAATCAATGCCCTTGGTCGGGCAGCTGAGTGCCAGCCAGAGCTTCTGGTCGAGCTGGGAGAGATGCCTGAGGTCTTCGCCGGTTTCGAGCCGCAGCTGGTCGAAACCGCCGGCGCGGAAAAACCGCCAGCGATGCGGATTCCGCTGCTGTGGGCGCCCGGCAGTTTCTGTTCCGCTCTGGTCGGTTTGCGCCTCGGCCATGGAGCCCTCCCCGGCATTCAATGGAAGTGCAGGATATAACTCGATTTTCCGGCTGCCAATGGCCGGTTCACAGCCAGCCGCTGCGGCGGAAGCGCCAATACAGCAGGCTGCAGAGACCGGCGATCCCTGCCAGCACCAGTGGATAGCCATAGATCCAGTGCAGTTCCGGCATATGGTCGAAATTCATGCCGTAGATGCCGGCAACGGCGGTCGGGACCGCCAGGATCGCGGCCCAGGCCGCCAGTTGCCGCACGACATCATTCTGCCGCGTATTGGCCAGCAGGATTTCCGCCTCGAAGGCCGCCGCCGCCGCATCGCGCAGATCGGTGATCGCCTCGGCGACCCGCTGCACATGGTCATGCACGTCGGCGAAATAGGGCCGGATTTCTGCCGGCATCAGCGACTGATCCAGTCGGTTGAGGCGGTTACAGACCTCCAGCAGCGGCAGCACGGTGCCGCGCATACCCAGCAGCTGGCGACGCAGGTGATACAGCCGTTCGATAGTTTTTCGGTCGAACGTTTCATCCAGCACATGGGTTTCGATTTCGGTCAATTCGGCCTGAACATCATCGATGACCGGGAAGAAATTATCGGTCACGAAATCCATGATCGCATGCAGCGCCGCCGCCTCGCCCAGTTTCAGCATGTCGGGCCGGCTTTCCAGCCTGGTCCGGACCTCCGCATAGGATGACGACGCGCCATGCCGGACCGAAATCACATAGCCCTTGCCGACAAAAATATGCGTCTCGCCATATTCCGGCTCGCCCTCGACCAGCCGAACTGTGCGCAGCACCACGAACAGGCTGTCGCCATAGATATCCAGCTTGGGCCGCTGGTGCGCGCGCTCGGCATCCTCCACCGCCAGCGGATGCAGGCCGAATTGCTGCTGCAGGATTTGCAGGGCGCGCGGTTCGGGCTCATGCAATCCGATCCAGATGAAATCAGCCTCTGACGGCAGTGCCGTTCCACAGGCCTCGAAAGGCACATCGGCCAGCCGCCTGCCATTGCCGTAAGCCGCACAGGCGATCACGCCCTTCATCGATACCTCCTCGTTGACTGTCCGGGCCGATGCTACCGCGCATGCCCGGCCGGAACACGCCTTGGCGACCCGGTAACCGGCCGGGAAACCACGATTCCGCGGGGACGCGGATTACCAGGCTATTCACCCTGGCTGGCGACAGGAAGACATAGCCAAATGAATACCTTACCGGCTTTTAAGGGATCTGCGGATTGCAGCCGGTGGGCGATAAAGACAAGCTGCGGGTATGCAACTCCTGCGTACCATGCCGCAAGTTTCACACCTCCGCCGACCGGCCCGTCCCGGCCAGACTGCGGGGGCAGCATGCTGACCCCAAGCCAGAAACTGGTGCTCTCAGCCAGCCCGAATGCCACGGTGGAAATCTACACCAATGAAATCCGGCATGTGGCGCGTACCAACCCCAAAACCGGCATGGCACTGTCGCTGTTCCGGCAGAGCGAGCAATCCCGGCAGGGAGCGACGCGATTCCTGAACAACTGCCGCACGCTGTTCGACCCCGATCCGGCCCATATGGTTGATTGCGTGGACAGCGATCCCAACGACTTCATGATGCTGAGCTATATCCCGCACAGCTTCGCCATGGACGGCGAGCGCTGCGAGGGCCAGAGGATGCGAGAGATCTCCTCGCCGCTTGCCCTGCTCGTCGCCATGCACACCTATCCCCTGGTGAAACAGCGCGCGGAGCCATGCTTCTTCACGGTCTCAATGACCGAGCGCGTCTATCATCGCGCGATGTTCCCCTTCCCCGCCGAACCGAATGGCGCGGTAGCCGCCATCGTCACCCTGGTCGAACCAATCCTGCATCTGCGTCGTCTGTCCGACCTGCACTGATCGTCAGGCTGCCTTGCGGACCTTTTCGGTGCCGAAGGCCTGAATCCCCGTTGCAATCTGTCCCAGCATGCCGGCACGCGAGATATGCGTGGTGAACATGCGGCTGGTGCGCCCGACCGGCTGTAGGAATCCTTCCAGCGAAGGATCGACGCGTTCGTATTCGTAGCCATCCATCCGCACCGGCAGGCCAGACTGCTTCAGGCCCTCGAAAACAATGCCGCAATGATGGTCGACAGCAAAGCTAGCCACGGAGCGGGCCCGCACCAGATGCGTCAGATAATAGGGCAGATGGCGACCGCGATGATCGGGGTGCACCCAGAGGCCGCCGTGATGGCCGATCTCGCCGCGGTAATCCTGCGCAAGCGGATGCACGATACGCGGCGGTGCCAGCGGCGTGAGGTATTCCGACCAGATGCGATTGGACTTTAGCAATGCAATCCAGCCATCGGGCGCAAAGAAGCGGCGGAAGGCAATGCAGGCTGCCGGCCGGTCGTCATGCATCACGCGCAACCAGTAGGATCCATCGGCAGGCGACAAGGCATGATGGCGCGGATCGAAGGTTGGATTGACGCCGGCATTCTTCGGCGCAGCAGCAATGAAACGAACCCAGTCACCCATATCGGGCTCGATGAAGATGCTGAAACCGCCCTGTTCCAGTGCGGCGACGATGGTCTGGATGTAGGAATCCACGGATGTGGCTGACATGGCAGCGCTTCCTTCTGTTCGATGAGGATCGCGCCGCGCCCCTGGCAAATCAGCTGGCCAGCGCGCATCAGACATACATCCGGCCTGGTTAAAAATCCGGGGACAGGCCGCCACAGACGGAAGGCTGCATTACAATGTATTCAAACGTGACTAAGGCTGCAGCGGCCAGACCAGCGGAACCAGCAGCGTGCCGACCAGCAGCACCAGACATGACAGGGGCAAACCGAGCCGCGCATAGTCGCCAAAGCGATACCCGCCCGGCCCCATCACCAGGGTGTTGCACTGATGGCCGATGGGAGTGAGGAAGTCACAGGCTGCACCCAGGGCCACCGCCATCAGGAAAGGATCGGGATTGAGGCCAAGCTTCTGCGCAAGGCTGGCGCCGATCGGAGCCATGATCAATACCGTGGCGGCATTGTTCAGGAAGGGGGTCAGCAGCATGGCCGTGCCCATGACCAGTGTGATCGCGCCCACTGGCGGCAGGGCACCGGCAGCCACGGCCAGGCCGCCGGCGATCAGTTCGGCGCCACCGGTGCTGCTGATCGCATCGCTGACCGGGATCAGGCAGGCCAGCAGCATGATGATCGGGATATCGATGGCCTCGTAGGCTTCCTTTAGCGTCAGCACCCCGAGCGCCACCATCAGCACGGCGGCGCCGAAGAAGGCCACCGTCACCGGCACCAGCTTGAACGCCACCAGGATCATGGCCAGCGCCAGCAGGGCCAGCGGCAGGTATTCCTGACGCTTGCGGCCAAGGCCGATGGCGCGATCGACCAGCGGCAGACAGCCGAGGTTGCGCAGGGAATCCGCCAGGGTTTCGCTCGGCCCCTGCAGCACCAGCACATCGCCGGTCTGGAAGCGGATCTGGCTCAGACGCTTGTTCAGCGGTTCCCCCGAGCGGCTGATCGCCAGCAGACTCAAGCCTTCATGTTCGCGCAGGCGCAGGCTGCGGGCAGACGCATTCACCATCGGCGAGTCGGCCGTCACCACGGCCTCGACCACTGACACGTCCTTCGGCGGCACGCTGCCCCCCGCTTCGGCCTCGGCTTCGGCCTTCTTGGCCGCATGCAAATCGAGCTTGGCTTCCTCGATCAGCTTGTTCAGCGCATGCGGGTCGCTGCGCAGCACCAGAATATCGTTGGCGAATAACTTCCAATGCCAGGCTGGCGTGTAGCGGCGCTTGTTCTCGCGCACGATAGCCACCACCTCGACATCACCCTCACCCAGCGCCTCCAGGTCGCCGACGGTCTTCTCCAGCAGCATCGACTTCTCGCCGATGCGCACCTCGGTCAGATACGGATCGGTCGCGAAGGCCTGATCGGCCGAGGTGGGCGGCGTGCGGTTAGAGGGCAGCAAACGCCAGCCAAAGGTCAGGAACAGAAAGCCGCAGACGGCAATACCGATACCGACCGGTGCGAAGTCAAACATCTCGAACGGTGCGCCGCTCAGCTCGGCGCGTACGCGGGCGACCAGGATATTCGGCGAAGTGCCGACCAGTGTGACCAGGCCACCGATCAGCGAAGCAAAGGCCATCGGCATCAGCAGCTTGGACACCGAGGTTTGGCTGCGCCGCGCCATCTGGATTGCAATCGGCAGCAGGATAGCCAGCGCGCCGATATTCTTCATGAAGGCCGACAGCACCATGGTGGTAAAGGTGAGTGCCGCCACTTGCCGCGTGGTGGAGGTGAGGAACGGTTCTGCCTTGCGCACCAGGCGGGCAATCACGGTGGACTTGCCGACGCCGGCACTGATCACCAGCGCGGAGGCGACGATCACCACCACCTGGTCACTGAAACCGTCAAAGGCTTTCTCCACCGGCACCACGCCGATGGCGACAGCGACCAGCAGACCGAACAGGGCGACCAGGTCAAAGCGAAAGCGGTTCCAGATGAACAGCGCGACGATGCCGGCGATGAGGCCGAACGATAAAGCTTGCGGAAGTGTCAAAGGGCTACCCCAACTGGTGTGAGCCCATGAAACGGCGCAGCTTGGCCCTGGTTCCATCCCGGCGGTGGAAAACCGCCGGAATCAAATGCAGGCGTTATCGACTCGCCGCATCGCGGAAAGCCTGCGGCGCCTGCGGCCCCCATTGCGAATGCAGGCCGGTGCTTTTCGGGTGCCGGCGGTATTCATGGCTGCTGTTGAGCACATCGGTATCGGTCCAGTGCTCATGCACGCGGCCCCAGGGGTCGCGCCAGTAATCGAAGATCTGCGCACCCAGCGTATGGCGGCCCAGCCCCCAGAGATGCAGGTCGGGGTATTTCTGCATCAGGGTGTCATGGCCGGTGGCGAGATCGTCGATATCCTGCACTTCGAAGGAAATGTGATTGAGGCCGACACTGGCATGGCGGCCGAACATCATCACATGATGATCGACATAGGTCTCGCCGGCATCGACGCGGTTGAAACTGGCCAGCAGCATGGACGGATCATCTTCGGCATGCACATCGTCGGAGGCGACGATGCCGAGATGGCGCTGGGCCCAGGCCACCGATTTCTCGATCTCGGGCGTGCTGATCACGGCATGGCCGATGCGCTTGACCTGCGAGGGCCGGTGACCGACGCGCAGCAGCGCGCCGGGCCGGGCCAGCTTGTCGTAGCCGGCATTCAGGGTATGGGTTTCGACCGGCAGCGGCGCGGCGCCCTCGACGCCCCACACCACCTCCAGCTCCATGCCGTTATGTTCCTTGATCCGCACCCGCTTGCCGCCGCCGGGTTCGTCCAGCGATTCCACCGCCGAGGCGCCGGCGCCTTCCTTTGACAGCTTGTGCAGGTCATCGAGTGAATTCGCCCAGAAGCCGATGCGCAGCACGGCCGGGTCGCCCTTCTCGGTGATATGGATGTGATGCACCGGATCGGTGCCCCGCATGTAGAGCGCCGTGGCCGTGCGTTCGACCCGATGCAGGCCGAAAGTGGTGAGATACTCTTCCTGCAGGTCGAGATCGGGTGAACGCAGGCGGATCCAGGCAATGTCCTTGATGCGGATGATCGGTTCGACCATGTCAGTCCTCAAATCTTACGGTACAAGCAGGATTTTGCCGAGCGCGTCGCCACGCTCGATCATGCGATGGGCATCGGCGGCCTGCGCCAGCGGCAGGCGCGCACTGACCACCGGCCGGATTGCGCCGCTGGCGAGCAGGTCGATCACCTCGGTCATGATCTGGCGGCGCAGGTCCGGATCGGCATCCAGCACATGCATGGAGAAGCAGCGCAGTGTCAGGCTCCTGGTCAGCAGCGCCCGCATCTCGCCGAAAATGTCGCTCGAAGGCAGCCCGGCGATGGCATTGTAGGACACCAGCGTGCCAGACGGCGCCAGCATCTTCAGGCAATCGTTCAGCCCTGGACCGCCAATATGGTCGAGCACCAGATCGACGCCGCGGCCATCGGTCAGCTCCAGGACACGGGCCAGCAGGTTTTCCCGCCTGTAGTCGATCAGATGATCGGCACCCTGCTCGCGGGCAAAGCGTTCCTTCGCCGCCGAACTGACGCTGCCGATCACTTTGAGATTGAGGTGGCGCGCCAGCTGCACGGCAGCCGAGCCGACACCGCCAGCAGCCCCGGCGATGAACACGCTGCGCAGTTTGCGGCCCTGCAGCACATCGCGCAGCATCGCCCAGGCCACCTGGTAATTCGGCAGGCAGGCCGCAGCCTCGAGATCGACATCCTCCGGCAGCGGAAATGGCGCTGCCGCCGGCACCACCAGCGCCTCGGTATAGCAGCCGCCGCGCTGTTTCAGCTCGCGCGCGGTGATCAGCACCTTCTGGCCGACGGTCCAGTTGTTTACCCCGGCACCGAGTGCGGCGATCCGGCCGCTCATGTCGCTGCCCGGACTGGTCGGCAGCGGCGGCATCCATTTATAGACACCGGTGCGGATCAACACATCTGGCCAGCCGACGCCGATGGCCGCGGCATGCACCAGAACCTCGCCGGGGCCCGGCACCGGCATGGCAATATCGGTGGGCTCGAGAACCTCGGGCCCACCGGTCTTGTGAATCAGGACTGTCTTCACACCATCATTCCTGCTGCGGGATATTTGCCTTCTTGATCACATCGGTCCAGCGCGCGGCTTCCGATGCCACCATGGTCCGCATCGCCTCGGGCGTGCTGCCCTGCACGTCGCCGCCGACGATTTCCTCGATCTTGGATTTCACCTCGGGGCGGGCCAGCGCCTGCTGCACGGCGGAATTCAGTTGCGCGATGATCTCCTTCGGCGTGCCCTTGGGCGCAAAGAGCCCGGCCCAGGTGCGCACGTCAAAGCCCGGCAGGGCGCTTTCGGCGACGGTCGGCACATTCGGCATGCCACGGAAACGCGTGGGTGAACTGACCGCCAGCGCCTTCAGCTTGCCCGCGGTCAGCTGCGGCTGCACCGTCACCGTGGTGGCGATGATGATTGGCAGATCGCCGCTGAGCAGGCCGGTGAAGGCCGCCGCCTCGCCACGATAGGGCACATGGTTCCATTGGATGCCGGCCACCGAGCCAAGCAGTTCACCGGTCAGATGATGGGTCGAGCCGATGCCGGCCGAACCGTAATCCAGCTTGCCTGGATTGGCTTTGGCATAGGCCAGCAGACCTTTCATGTCATTGGCGGGGAAATCCGGCTTCACCGCCACGGCGAAGGCGTAATAGACCACGGTGGAGATCATCTCGAAGCTGTCGACCGGATGGAACGGCAGGTTCTTGTACAGGCCGGCCGAGACGGCATGGCCGCCGGTGGGCAGGCCGATGGTGTAGCCATCGGGCGCGGCATTGGCGACCGAGCGCGAGGCATTGTTGCCACCGGCGCCCGGGCGCTGCTCGACGATCACCGGCTGCTTGAGAATCTCGCTCAGCGGCTGGGCCACCAGGCGGGAAATCACATCCGCCGTGCCGCCGGCGGCAAAGCCATGCACCAGGGTGATCGGGCGGGTGGGATAGTCGGCAGCCTGGGCCAGCGGGCTGGCAAGGACTGAGGCACTGAAGACGGCTCCGGCGAGCGCTGCGATTCTGCGCATGGTGATTCTCCCTAGACGTTTTCTGCGGATTACCGCTCCGGAGCATGCGATTTCGCTCCGCGGGCACCCTTGTAGTGTTTGCATTAAGACCAATTTTATGCATAATGTCTACAACAATGCACAAAACAGATTCAGCCATGGATGCCACAGCCTCTGCCGCCCGCCCCGAAGCCCCGTCTGCGGGGGCCGAAGCCACCCTGGTGGAAAAGGCCCATGCCCTGCTGCGACAGGCCATCCTGCGCGGCGCATTGCTTCCCGGCGAAAAGCTGAAGATCGACCTGCTGCAAAAGGAATACGGCATTTCCAGCAGCCCGCTGCGCGAGGCGCTGAACCGTCTGACCGCCGAGAACCTGGTGACGGCGGAAGGCAATCGCGGCTTCCGCGTCGCCCCGATCTCGCTGGATGATCTGCATGACCTGGTGGGCCTGCGGATCGTGCTGGAGCGTGAAGCGGTGGAAGCCTCGATCACCGAGGGTGGTGACGACTGGGAGGCGCGCATCGTTGCCGCCTTTTACCGGCTGGAGCGCGAGGAAAAGCGCATCTACGAGGAACAGGTGCCGCTGAACGAGGAATGGAGCCGGCGCCACCGCGATTTCCACATGGCGCTGTTGTCCGGTGGCCGTTCGAAGCGGCTGGCCAATATGTGCGCCAGCCTGTTCGATCAGGCCGAGCGCTATCGCCGTCTGTCTGCCTCCATGCGCAAACGTGCCCATAACAAAAGCGGCGAGCATAAGCGGCTGATGGATGCCGTGCTGTCGCGCGATCCGGCTCTGGCCGCCGAACGCCTGCGTGAGCATGTGCAAAATACGGCACAGAACATTGCCAATGCCATGAAGGCGCAGCAGGCAGAAGCTGAACCTGCAGAATAATTTTCATATCAGTCCGAGCGTTCATCAGGGAGAAAACGTATGAAGCTGGCATCCTTCACCACCAAGGGTCGCGAATCCTATGGCGCCGTACAAGGCGACCGGATTGTCGACCTCGGCCAGCACTTCGCCGGCAAGCATGCGACACTGGCCGATTTCATCGGCAGTGCCGATTTCGCTGCGCGCGACAAGATCGTCGCCGGTCTGAAGGCTGATCTGGCCCTGAATGAAGTGGCCCTGCTGCCGGTGATCCCGCGCCCGGAAAAGATCGTCTGCATGGTGCGCAACTACATGGACCATCACCAGGAGGTGCTGGCCGCCGGCATGCATCGCGAGCTGTCGGAGTTTCCGCCAATCTTCCTGCGGGTCTGGCGCTCGCAGGTGGCGCATGGCCAGCCGATCATCCGCCCCAAGGTGTCGGAGCAGCTCGACTGGGAAGGCGAGATGGCGCTGATCATCGGCACGGCCGGCCGCCATATCGCGGAGGCCGACGCCTGGAAACATATCGCCGGCTATGCCTGCTACAACGACGCCAGCATCCGCGAATGGCAGTTCCACGCCAAGCAGATCGCGGCGGGCAAGAATTTCCAGGGCACTGGTGCCTTCGGTCCCTGGATGGTGACCGCCGATGAAGTGCCGGAGCCGGAGAATCTGAAACTGGAACTGCGGCTGAACGGCAAGACCGAGCAGTCGTCGAATACCAGCAACCTGATCTTCAAGATTCCCACCATCATCAACTACTGCTCCACCATCTTCGAGCTGGTGCCCGGTGATGTGATCGTCACCGGCACGCCGGCCGGCGTGGGCTGGAGCCGCAAGCCGCCGCATTTCATGAAGCATGGCGACGTGGTGGAGGTGGAGATCGAGAAGATCGGCCTGCTGCGTAACCCGGTTGTCAACGAAGCCTGACCGCACAGAAAGGCGCCCCGCCATGTGGACCGTCCGCAAATATGTCACCTCCGTCGAGGAGGTGCTGCACGAACGCGGCCCCGCCCTCGCCTCGCCCCTGCGCATCGGCACGGCAGCCGTTGTGGTGAACAATCCATATGCCGGCCGTTACGAGGCCGACCTGATGCCCGGCATGGAGGCGCTGAACGAGCTGGGCCGCGAGGTGGCCCGCCGCCTGCTCAAGGCGCTGGATGCCAAACCCGACGAGGTCGAGGCCTATGGCAAGGGCGCCATTGTCGGTGCCGATGGCGAGATGGAGCATGGCGCCATGTGGCACCCCTCGGGTGGCTGGGGTATGCGCCAGGTGCTGGGCGATACCAAGGCGATCGTGCCGGCCGGCAAGATGATCGGCGCGGTGGGCGCGCGACTGATGATGCCGCTGGGCCATGTGAATGCGGCCTATGTGCGCTCGCATTTCAACACCATCGGGCTCAGCATCGACGATGCGCCGCGGCCGGACGAGATCGTCTATGCACTGGCGATGGCGACCGGCGGCCGGCCGCATGCCCGGCTGGGTGGCCTGGCGGCAACCGAGATCAAGGGCGAGGACGGGTTGCGCTGAATCCCGCGCTAGCGCGGATCGGCCAGACGGTCGAGCTGCGCGAGCAGGCTGCTCATGTCCTCTTGCGCCTTGGACGACATCGGTTGCTCCGGCGTAACCGGCATGGTGACAGGGACCTCCGCGTCATCCTGCCGTTCCCCTATGACGTGGGCGATAGCCCTGAACAGCACCGTCGCCTCGATCGGCTTTGAAATATAGCCATCGGCCCCGGCTGCCAGATATTTCTCGCGGTCGCCCTGCATGGCATTGGCGGTTAATACGATGATGGGAATATGCGACAGCGGTGGTGCCATGGCGCGGACCTGCTGCATCGCTGTCACACCATCCATTTCAGGCATGTGGATATCCATCAGCACCAGATCGTAGGGTTCACGGTCCAGGGCCGAGAGAGCCTCGATACCGTTGCCGGCAATATCGCAATGATGCCCGGCCCATTTCAGCATATGGGTGATCAGTTCCTGATTGATCGGATTGTCTTCGGCCACCAGGATGCGAAGCGCTCGATGCTCCGCGGCCGCCTGGATTTCCACCTGGCTGAGCGCTGCCTCCACCGCCTCACCGGCAAGGCAAGGCACCGTCAGCCAGAAGCGGGCGCCACGGCCCTCCTCGCTGTCGAAGCCGATATCGCCCCCGAGCAAGCGCACCAGGCGCCGGCAAATCGACAAGCCGAGACCGGTGCCGCCGAAGCGGCGCGAGATCGAATTGTCGGCTTGTGTGAAATCCTGGAACAGGGCGGCGCGCGCCGCCTCGGAAATACCGATCCCGGTATCGGAGACCTCGACACGCAGCATCCATTCCGCCGCCTTGCCTTCGGTCTCGACACCGCGCGGCTCGGCAGTGACGGCGATGCCGATGGTCCCCTTGCGCGTGAACTTCACCGCATTGGAAACCAGGTTGAGCAGGATCTGGCGCAGCCGCGCCTCGTCGGCACAAAGATATTCCGGCACGTTATTGGCGATCTGGCATTCCAGCACATCGCCATTGGCATCGGCCTGCACTTTCATCAGTGACATGACCTGGGTCACCAGGTCATGCACCGAGAAATTCAACGGCTCCACCGTCATCATCTCGGCCTCCAGCTTGGAGAGGTCGAGGATATCGTTGACCACGGTGAGCAGGTGGCGCGCCGAAAGATCGGCATTGCCGACGAAGCGGCTGACATCCGGAGCGAGATCGTGCTGGCGTACCAGATCGAGCATGCCGAGGATGCCATTGAGCGGCGTACGGATCTCGTGGCTCATATTGGCCAGAAAGGACGATTTCGCCCGCGACGCGACTTCGGCCCGCTCCCGCGCCTCGGTCAGGGCGACGATCATCTCCTCGCGCTGCCGGAACAGCCGGGCCGCCAGCACGGTCAGCAGCAGGAACAGCAGGATTGCCGGCACAATCACCCAAAGCAGGGTCAGCGAATGCCGCCACCATTCGGCCAGCAGCGGGCCGGTCGGCAGCGTCATGTTGATTACCAGGGGGAAGCCCTCGACGCGGCTGGGCGCGACGATGCGCTCGACCGAGGAGCCGGGCTCGGCCAGGCGGTAATCGCTGGTCACGGCCGCATGCGCCTTCGGCGCAGAGCCGAGGATACGTAAGGCGGCCTGGTGAGCGAAGGATTTCGCAACGGCATCCTCGCGCCAGGGCGAACGCGACAGCAGCACACCATCCTCGCGGAACAGTGACACGGCGACACCCGCCTCCTCGGCGGCCAGAGCCTGGAAAACATCGACGAAAAAGCGGCTTTCGACGCCGGTCAGCACCATGCCGATGATTTCGCCCTGTGGCGAGCGGATCGCCTTGCTGAGGTAGAAAGTCCAGCTGCCGGTGCCGCGGTTCTTCACCGGCACCGAGACATAGAGCGCCAGTCCGGCGCCATCGAAATGCGCCTTGAAATAGTCACGGTCGGACAGATTGATCGGCGGCGGCGGATAGCTGCGGGTGAAGTTCAGCACATCGCCATTCAATGCAACAATGGTGGCGACATCGACCTGCGGCACCACCTGGGCGCGCTGCACCAGGCGGTCGAAACTGTCACGCCCGGCCAGCAGGGCGCGGAACTGCTCCGGAGTCTGGGCATTCGCCCGCCGTGCGTCTTCCGCCACGGATTCCAGAACAATATTCGCCGCGGTAAGGATTTGTCGCGTATGCGCCGCCATCAGCGCCGAGCGGCCTTCCAGTTCGTGCCGCGCATTCTCGATGGTTTCGAAACGGCCATAGCCCAGCAGCAACGCCACGCCGGCGATCTGGCCGAGCGTGAACAGGATGCCGAACGCGAGAACGGCAGCAGACAGACGAATGCGGAAGCGATTGAACAGAACCATGATAACAGTATCCCGGTGCAATCCCGGATGATCGGCGCTGAACGCGTCAGGCCGCACTATGAGACAGAAACCGCGGCGCACCGCGTTAATTTTCGATAACGATCACCATTCTCTACGCAAATGAATTTGTCGCGGTCATGGCCCGCCATAGAATGCAGCCAGCACTTCGCTGCACGTCAAATCCGGATCTGCAAGAATGAAAATCAAAAACGCCACCGTCCTCATCGTCGATGACAATGACGGCACACGCCGCCTGCTCCGCATGCTGCTGCGCGATCTTGGCGTGCGCGAGGTGATCGCCTGCGCCTGCGTCGAGGATGGCCTCAAGGCTTTGCACGGCAGCACCATCGATCTGATTTTCACCGACTGGGAGATGATCGGCGAGACCGGCATGGAGCTGGTTGACAGCGTGCGGCGTGCCGATCACGAGCGCATCAGCCGGATTCCGATCATCATGATGACGGCCTATGGCGAAGAGTGGCGAGTCAAGGCGGCGCGCGATGCCGGGATCACCGACTTCATGCTCAAGCCCTTCTCGCCGGTGCAGATCGAGGCCAAGCTGCGCACCGCCCTGTTGAATGTGCGCGAATTCGTCGATACCGACGGCTATCGCGGACCGGACCGTCGACGCGGCCAGCGCGCCTATGACGGGCCCGACCGTCGCGCCGCCAACGGCGACGACACCACCGCGACCCAACGGCAACTGGCCGATGCCTGCGGCACCCTCGACCGCCTGCGCGACGACTTCGAACGCTTCCTGGGTGAAGCGGCCACCATGATCGCGGCTGAACTGCGCACTGCCAGCAGCCATCCTTCCGAAGCTCGCGCCTGCTGTGAACGGATTTTCCAGCTGGCGCATAACCTGAAGGGCCAAGGCAGCACCTTCGGCTACCCGCTGGTGACCGAGATTGCCGACGAGCTCTGCCGCTTCCTGCGCGCCCGCACGGCGCCGGACGCGCGCGACCTTGCGCTGGTCGCGGGCTATGCCTCCGCCCTGGATACGGTGTCACGCAACCGCGTCACCGGCGATGGCGGCCAGATCGGCCAGCGCATCATCGACCGGCTGCGCGGCTTCGCCGCGGCGTGAGACCGCCGCCGATCACCGGCAAGGCCGGCGCAGTCACATAATATACGGTACGCCACCGATCACGGCAGCGAGCTGGATGAAATTGGCAGTCATGCCGGCCCAATGCAGCCGGCGGAGCCGGTGAACCGCCTCTACATCACCGCGATCGCGCGCCGTGAACTGGGCATCCATACGGGCGAGGAACCAACGGCGCGCCGCCACGGCGAAAGCAGCGATCAGGCCGATCGCGATGGCGAAATGCAGCCGGCCGGTGTTGGCTATTGCCGCCGTCGCCAGTACACCGGCAATGGCCACCATTTGGAAATAGGCGCTGAACAGGCCGCGCAGCAATTGTGCGACAACGGGGATATCCAGTTTCACCAGCAGGAAAGCCGGTGCGGCCAGCATGAAATAGGCCATCAGGAATAACAGGATGATAGTGGCGTAAGACGCAATGACATCTGGTGTCATGGCCATGCACTCCGTGCCTGCACCGCCGGGCAGGGCAATCTGAACGGCAAATCCATGCTAGCGCAGCCCTTGCCGGGCGGTCATTGGACTTTTATCGGAAACGGCAGGTGCTTTCGCGACAGTGGAAAAATGGTGGGCGCACCAGGGCTCGAACCTGGGACCCGCTGATTAAGAGATCTTGGCCGGTGACGGAATATCAACGCGTTAACACCCCCGCCGCGTCCAAGCTTTTATCGATCTCGCGCACGACTTGGACGGGCCTCCGCAGGCACTTGGATGCCATGACGCCAAGTCGCCAGCGTGATGGCGACTTGGCGGGATCGATGGCGGGTATAGCACCGGGCTTGCGCCAGAACAAGAGGGGAACATATAGTCCCCCGCCATGTCCTATCGCCTGCAAACCCTGGCCGAGCATAAGAGGATCCACGCTGATGTGGCGTTCCGCTGCCAATGCGGCGTGGAAAAGGTGGTGCGCGCGGGAGATCTGATCAAAGAGTTCCGGCCGACGATCGACCCCAACGCGATCGCCAGGCGCATGCGCTGCAGATCCTGCGGCAAGCGCACCGTGTTCGCCTTCGCGGTGCTGCCGGACCATGTTGTGCAGATCCCGCTGCCCTTCAAAGCGATTTGGTTCGGTGGCGCCTACGATCCGGAGAAGATCGATTAAACGAAAAACGGCGCCGCATTTCTGCAGCGCCGCCATTCCACCCGCAGGGATCCAGGGCGTCAGGCGAACACCGGCCCCAGGCCAGACATGCGCACCACGCGCAGATCCAGATCCTGCCAGCCAGTCATCGGCCGGCCGATCACCTGCACATCTTCCAGCGTGGCCAGCTGTTGCAGATGCACCAGCTGCAGCCAGCCATCTGCCGAAGGCAGCGCCAGGAGATCGAAGGCGAAGGAGAGCGACAAGGCCACTAGGCCAGCCAGGCCGAAAAACAGACGACGCACAACCATCTTGCACCTCACGACATTGAACCGGCAGCCGGCCGGCGCGGATCCTATTTCGATTTACCTGTGGTCTTTTCAAAGCTGCGCAGGCCGGCCATGCCAAGCATGGCCAACACAAGCTCAAACAGGCTGTCAGTATGGATCTCAGGCGGTTTCAGGCCGGGCGACCACAGCGCCGCCGCCCACATGAACAGCGGATGGCCGAGATAGGCCCAACCAACTCCAGCCGCGCAGATCCAGCCCACGGCCGGCCGCCAGCCGGCAACGAACACAGACTTGTGCGCCGCCTCGATCTTGTTCAGTTCCACCTGCAGCGCACCGGGCTGCTGCCGCAGTTTTTCCATCACTGCTGCCGCCGCGGCCTTTTCATCGTCGCTGGTGAACAACTTGTCGAACACGTTGCCGATCGCCTCGATCGGCGTGGCAGTGGCCTGAACGCCGCCGCCCGTCAGAAAGCCCAAAATGCTCATGCGATCCCCCTATAAAAAGCATGATGCCCATGCACGAAATCCGCATCGCGCGGTTCGCCCCAGTCTTTCGGCCACGGCAGCGACGAAACCTTGTAATGGCAGGCGCCGCTCGTAGGATCTGGCGGCAGCCGGCCGGCCAGCGCATCCTCAGCCACCGCCAGCGCCAGCCGGAATGCAGGATCTGCGGTATCCACCGCCAGCAGCTTGGCCCGGTTGGGATCGCTCACATTCCAGCAGCTGAATTGCCACGGGTCGCGGCACACCGCCTCGATCGTGTCATCTTCGATGCCATCACCCTTGTTGCGGCTCCACCAGCACGGCTTGCGCGCACGGTTCAGGATCACCCAGGCCACCGCGATCATGCCCTGCCGGCCTTCCCCGCGCGCTTCGCCCCACAGCGTGCGCGCCAGCGTATCGAGATCACGCGCCTGTTGATCCATGGCTTAATCCTTCATTTCGATTTTCACGCCGAATTTCACCGCCATGCCGGCGACGAACACGCTGATCAGAACCGCGATCACCCATTTGATCGCCGTCTTGAACGCCTCGCGCTTGGCCAGCCGCACCGCCGCGACCCAGCCGCGCAACTCGCGCAGATCCGTGGCGGCCTCATGGTCGGAAAGGCCCAGCGCCGAAAGCGCCTTGCGCGCGCCTTCCTCGGCTGCATCCTCGATCAGGGTTTTCAGATCGTCCTTATGCAGGACGCGCAGATCTTCGATCCCCATCGCTGTTACTCCGGCACCAAGCCAGTGCACTGTTTGATCCGCAGATTTTTGTTGTTCGCCGTGGTGATTTCCCAGATCAGGCTGCTGCCGGTCTGGGCACTAACATCAACCTCCAGGCACCACTGCTGGAAGGATCCATAATCGCCCACGCGGGTCCAGGTGCCGGTGGCATAACCGCTGCCGCCGTTGATCGAAGCCTTACCGATCACGTCAACGCCCATGCTGATGCTATCCACTGGCGAGATCAGGAAGAAGCCGCGAACGATATCAGGATCCGCCGCCACCAGCGTCTGCGCGGTTGGGCGCAGCGTCATATTCAGGTAACCGGTGGCCACCTCGATCTTTTCGATCATCGACAGCGCGCCTTGCGCGCCGTAACCGCTGGGGGTCGCGTTCATGTAGTCGGTATAACCGCCCGACTTCTCATAGAAGGATAGGCCCGTGGTGGCGGTGCTGCGATGCACCAGATTATCGTTCGAGTTGTTGACGCCAAACGAAGCCACATAATCCTTCGTGTGATCGAAGGTCATAGTGATTTCGTCAGTCACCTTGAGCGCGCCAGTCGGTATCGTGAAGCTGGCGCTGCCATTATCTGCGGTGATCTGCGTGGTGCTGCCAACGCGGTCCCACGCATTGCCAGAGGCAGCTTTTTCGCCAAAATCGAAGCTTAGAGTTGTAAAGCCTTCGGCGGCCTGGCCGCGCAGGCTAAAGCGGATGGCGCTGCCCGACGCACTGAATACCGACGCCAGCATCACCTGCTTGAAGCCATACTGGTTGCGCGCCAAGAGGCTGCCCGTGAACGCAGCCGACACGGTGGCGTCAAAGGTCGTTGTCCAGATCCGCTGCGGCTCGTACCAGTCATTCGCCGCCGAATAGTTGGCATTCGTCTTGGTGGCCAGCGTGTCGCTGGCGAAGCTGTCAGCATGATAGAAACTGCCGATCTTGCCGCCGACCCCACCAGCAACCACAGGAGTCAGCGCCGAGGCCGCCATATATCGCGCGGCCAGCGTCGCGGCCGGCGCCGACAGCACGCCGCCAGTCAGCTGCAGCCCACTGCCGATCTGGATCTCTTCCGCCGAACCGCTGCCGCCCGTAAAGCGCCCAAGCAACCGCGCCGAAGCGATATCCTGGATCTTGGCAAAAGTTACCGACTTATCAGGCGGAACAGCAGTCACCACCAGCGTGCCCCAGTCATCCGGCGCGGGCGTCGCATCAGCCACCAACTGGACACCGGCATTCAGGCTTTCCAGCACCACTGCCGCCGTGCCGCCGTCAATCGTATCGGTGCCATTGCGGTTGATCGTGACGGCGTTTGCATCACCGGTTTTCTTCTGCATGGCCACCGACCAGGCCACATCATCGACTAGCCCGAGCCCACCGATCGAAGGCAGGTTGAACACGATCGCGCCGCCGCTGGTGTCGCAGATAAACAGCGCGCCGCCGTCTTCATCAACCAGAGTGACCGGGCTGGCCGCGGAGGTCACATAGCGCACATTGCGCCAGCTGACCGACTGCACCGCGGCCTGCGCATTCAGCGCCGAAGCGGCAGAGGCCGCCGCCTGCGCCGTGGCGATGCCGGCCTGTGTGGTGGCAATACCGGCCTGTGTGGTGGCAATGCCGGCCTGCGTGGTGGCAATGCCGGCCTGCGTGGTGGCGATGCCGGCCTGTGTGGTGGCGATGGTAACACCGCCCTCGATATCAGCCAGCGAAAGCGTACTGACGCCCGGCAAGCCATCTTCATCCCAGCCCGCCGCCTTACCGGCGCGCGCCGCCAAGGTGGGCAGCGTCATATCAACCAGCGGATCCGTCAGCGCCAGCTGCGCAGCCCTGCCCACCTTCACCTGCAGATCCTGCACCTGCATGGCAAGCCGGCTTAACTCTTCATTGATCGCATCGGCCCGGAAATCGGCACCAACACCGATCTCGGTTTCGCGCTTTTGCGCCGTCACGCGGGCAATGGTGATGCGCTCGCCACCCGCGCAGGGGGAGGACAGCGTAAGCGTGCCGCCATCAGCAGCGCCCATGCCAACGACACCAAAGCCCACGGCCGGATCCTGATCGACCCAGCAGGCGATTTCCGCCGCGAGGAAGAAGGTGAACGGAATATCAAAGGCGGTCTGGCCCGGATTGGCGGTCACCACTTCCAGCGACGGAATATTCAGGACCGGTACATTCATTGCGGCACCCCCAGCGAAGCGTTTATGCCGGCCTCGGCCTGATCGTAGAGGCGGCGCAGGTAAAACAGGTTTTGCGTCGGCACCATGCGGCGCAGCGCGCGGCTATCGCTTTCCTGCCAGTCGAAGCTGGCGGCCGATCCGATGATCTGGCCCATATCGGCCAGCGTGCCGATCGACGGACCCAGCACGGCGCCGGCAAGGTTGCGGCTGGCATAGCGCGAGGACGGTTCGCCGCCCGCCAGGCGGTTCATGCCGATCTGCCCGCGCGTGGCCTTTTCCATGATGTTGTTCACGTCATACAGCCAGCCGGTCCAGCCGGCCCGGTCGATACCCTCGGCGATCCACACGGCCGGCTTGTTCGAGATCTCGCGGCCAGCCGCCACGCCCTGCACGCCATAGGTCAGCGCACCAAGCCCGGTCATCAGCGCCACGCCGTTCAGCGCCGCCATGTCGCGCTGCTGCAGGCCAGACAGCGCCACCTTCTGCGTTGAGGCAAACGCAAACGATCGGAACTGGCCGATCATCTTGCCCATCTCGCTCGACATCCACAGCGGCCGGTCGCCGATGCCCGGCGTTACGATGATGCGATCCACATCCTTGATGATCGCCGCGCGGAAACTTTCGACCGCGCCGCGATCGGTCCACCGCTCGGTATTCGCCAGCACCAGATCCCCGCGCGTTTCGGCATGCTCGGCCAGCTGCTGCGCGATCATCTGCGCGCGGCCGGCATCAATACCGCCCGACGCCAGCCGCTCGATCGTCTTGGCATCGGCCTTGCCCGCCTTCATGCCCTGTACGGCATCAATCACCGCCTGGCTGGTGACGATGCCGGCAAACTGCCGCATGGCGGCATTCCACGGCGCCATCAACGCCACCACGCCAAACTTGTCAGCCGCCGCCTTCAGGCCACGCTCGAATTTCGTCTGGCGGCCGTAGTCATCGCCAATATCGGCGATGTTCATGGCGCGGGTATCCAGCACCATATCCAGCCCGGCCGATGCGCGCTTAACTTCATCGGCGGCCAGGCGATACGATTTGAAATCGCTGATCAGCGGTTTCAGGCCGGAGCCGAACACGCGCTGGAAACCATGCACCATCACCGGCCGGCCCATATCGGGTATGGCGCTGGTGGCCATCATTCCCATCATGCGCAGGTAATTCCAGTCCCGCACGCCGCGCGCCACCCGCACGAACATGCTATCGGGATCTGCCGGCGCACCATAGGTTCCGCGCAGGCGCGCGATCAGGGCTTCCGCGTCATTCACATCACGGGCAGATTGCCGCTCCAGCGATTGCCGCTGCGCTTCCGTCTTGGCCTCGCGCAGCAGCACGCGATAATCCTGCCGGATCTCTTCCAGCCATTCCTTGCCGTCGATCGACCCCAGCGCACGCTTCAGCGCCACGTCCGGCGCCATGGTGCGCACATACTGCTGCGCCACCTTTTCGGCATCGGAGATCAGAAACGGTTCGATCAGCTGATCAGGGATATTGAAGGCCCGCGCCTTCATCGGGCCGCGCGCGGCCGGATCCCCGACACGGCGCACCAGCGGCACAGCCTCATAAGGCGACCGGCCGCCTGGCGTGCGCAGAATATGATCGGCGATCTGATCGGCCAGATCCTCCAGTTCTGCCCGCTCCAGACCGGTGGCCGCTTTCAGGATCGCTTCCGGCGTATCCGACTTGCCGGGCCAGCTTTGCACCAGCTGATCCAGCGCATCGGCATTGCCTTCCAGCCGCGCGCCGAGATCGTCGCGGTAACGCTGCAGGGCCGCCAGATCGTTTTCGATCCCGCTCAGATTGTCATAAAGCCCCTGGACCCGCGCCCCCAGGCGCCGGCCCTGAAAATCCGCCTCGGCGCCGCGGATCCGCTGGCGCCGCAGATTGTCGTCTAGTCGTCGGCGCTCGGCTGCGGCCGATCGGCCGGCCGCTTCTCCGTCAGCCGCTCCAGCGCCCCGGCCAGTTTCAGGCCCGCCGCCCTGGCTTCCTCCGGCATTTCGGGATCCGCCGCCGCCGCGCGCAGCTGCGCCGCCATCCGGATCTTGTCCAGCTTGGGCTGGCCGGTCAGGGAATTGAGCCGCGGCCCCTTCCGGGAATTCGCTGGGCTCGAAGGGGATGGGTTCGGCATTGCGCTTGTCTCCGCCTTTCGCGCGGTATTCCTCTTCATACCACTGGATCGCTGCGCGCTCCACATGATCATCCACCAAATCTTCGATCGGCTGCCCGGTTTCGCGCGACCGGGCCACCAGTTCGTCGGCCACATCATCGCCCAGATCCAGCCCGAGATCGGCCGCCATCGCCTTGGCCGGCGCCCGCTCCAGCGCCTGGCCCAGCTTCACATCATCCATACCGCGCGGATCAATGCCCGCCTGTTCCACCTGTTCGCGCAGGGATGCATAATTCTGCCATTGCGCCGCCAGACCCTGATCGGCCTGCGTGTAGATCTTGCGCCCGCCCAGTTCATCGCGCATGGCATCGAGAAACTGGTTGACCGTGGGCCGCTCGGTCAGATCCGAGAAGTAACCATTTTCCCACGCATCGCGCGCCACATCATCGAAGTGACGGCCGGCCTTGTTGTTGATCAGGCCCGGCCGCAGCCTGGCGCCCATCGCCAGCAGTTCGCCGCCCTCTTCACGCAGCCCCCCGGTGACGCGCACCCATTCCAGCAGGCTAACCGGCTGGCGATCGGGCTTGCGCAGACTGTCCGGCAGCTTTTTCTGATTGGCCAGATCATCCAGTGCCGCCCTGATCTCGTCGCGTCGCGCGCCCAGATCGAAGCCGCGTTGCACGGCCACGCCCTGCGCGCGCTTGGCTTCATCGGCGCGCACGGCCAGATCCTGCTGCCGCGCCGCGCGCCGGCCGATCTTGGCTTCCGCCTTGTCAAACAGGCGGATCAGATCATCGCGTTCCTGATCCAGATCGCGCACCTGCCGCTGGATCTCGGCCTTGGTCTTTTGCTCGCCTTCCAGCCAGTCCGCCACGGTGCGGGTAAATTCCGGCCGCCTGGCCTTGATCCGCTCGATATCGTAGACGCGGCTGAAATAGCTTTGCGCCGTTTCCACCGAAACATCAGCGGGCAACAGGCCATGTTTGATCGCTTCGTTTTTCCACGGCTCGAATACGCCTTGGCGCAGCTTCTGCGCGGCGGCAGCCACCTGCGGGATTTCATGCGTATCCCCGCGGCGCATGGCCGCGCCCACCTGTTCCTTGAATTCGCGCCAGGTCAGATGGCCTTCCGGCAGGCCGCGCACCAGATCACCGGTTTCCGTGGCGAACTTCGACTTGCCGGCAAGGCCGCGATGGGACAGCCACTGCCGTTCCAGATCCACGATGCTATCGGCCAGCGGCCACTGCGACAGCTTCACCAGCGTTTCGGCCGCGATCGGCGTGGCCACGCCCAGCGCGTTCTTGTCATAGGCCAGCGGCGTTTCCGCCACCTGCTGGAGCACCTGCCGCGCCTTGATCGATGGCGAGGTGGAAAGGCGCAGCAGTGGCGTTGTCCACTTGATGGCCTTTTCCACCCCCAGTGCCGATTTCAGGCGTTCATCCAGCACACCATCAGCCGCCGAGGCCGCCGACAGCGAACCACCACCGCCCGGCGCACCGGCCGGGTTCATTTCATCCGACAGCGGCGCCCGCAGGGCTTCCGCCCGCGCCGCCGCCAGATCCTGCTGCAGTTCATCGGCCGAGATCCGCACCCCGCCAGGCTCCACCAGCGGATCAGGCTGCCCGGCCGGCCGGGGGGTAATCTCGGTTTCCAGCTGGCGCGCGGCATCATCGGCGGCCTGCCGCATCCCGCCAGGACCGCGCAGCTTGCGAAAGCCGGCCACGGCCAGCGGCGCCGCGCCACCCAGCATGCCGGCAAGCAGGGTGCCTGCCCCGACGCTCTCCACGCTTTCGGCCGCCGTGCGGGTTTCCTGCGTGGCCTGCAGGACGCCTTCCGCCGCCGCCGCACCCAGGGCACCGGCCCGTGCCGTGGATGCCGCTCCACGGGCCACAGAAGCGCCCAGGCGGGCACCGCGGAACGCCACCCCGCCCACGGGGATAAGATTGATCGGATCGGCCAGGCCGGCCAGCAGCTGCGCCGCCACCGCCGACCCGCCACCGGCCGCCAGCAGCCGCCGATCGCTTTCCTCTGCGTCAATCCGGCGCTTGATCACGGCCACGTCATCGTCGCTGTTCGCCTCCACGAAGGCATCGGCATAGCGCGCATAGCGATCTTCCAGCCTGGCGAACGGGTCATAATCCCGGTTCGGCGCTGCCGCGGACTGCCCGGCGCCCTCGCGGATCCCGGTGATGGCGCTGCCGATCGTGTTTTCGCGCCGGAAGGCAGCCCCCACCAGCGCACCGAAACCCGGCTGCGGATCCGGATCCGGCGACTGCCAGACCGGCGCCAGCACCGGCTGCAACTCGGGTGGCGTGTCGCGCTGGAAAGGCATCAGGGATCCTCGCCAGTCACGCCGCCGACCGGGCTGGACATGACACGCCCCGCCGCGACGGCATCGGCCGCCTGCAGCGCAGACCAGCCCGCCGCCGCATCCGCGCTGTTCAGCCTGGCATCGCGCACCCGGCGCGCACGATCGACCGGATCGCCAATATACTTTTTGCGCAGGTTGGCCGGCAGCTGGCCGAAATCGGGCCGCCAGCGCATCGGCGATCCATCCTTGTCCAGCATCGGCTGCCAGGCGCCAAAGTCATCTTTCAGCAGAACGCGATAGAAAGGCCGCGGCTGGCCGGTGGCAGGATCCCGCTCGCGCGCCGTCAGCGGATCTGCCTCCAGCCGCACCCGCCCCGCCGTGTCCTTGGCGTACATAGAATTGCCGGCCAGATCCGCCTGCAGCTGTTCGCCGATCCAGGCGCCGCCGAATTCGTTGCCGTAGATCGCTTCCGGCGCATAGCGCATCCAGCGTTTGCCGGATCCATCGGCATCGCTGACCGACCACACGCGCTTCACTTGGTTCCAGGCCATCTGCCGCGCCACGCCTTCATCGCCCTGCGCGGAAAAGTGCTGGTGATAGGCTTCACGGAAATCCGACCAGAGCGCATCACCGGTTTCGGCCGGATAGGATCCAAACCAGCCACTGGTGGCCTGGCCATCCAGCCAGGCCCGTGCGTCCTTGTCGGGCTTGTCGCCGGAGATCCGCTTGATCCGCGCCTGCCGTTCCGCGGCCGGCACCGACAGCGCCGCCTGCGCCTGCGCCACCGCCGACTGCGGCGCCTCACCCAGCCGGATCCGGCTGGCGATCGCATCGCCCAGGGCGATATCATCTTCCGAAAATTCGTTTCGCAGCTGCGGATTGAGCCGCGTCATCGTGTCAAGCAGATTGGCCGCATCCGCCACCTTGCCCGGATCTGTGCCGCGCAGGCCGCCACGCACCCGCGCTTTCAGCGGATCCGGCACCATCCCGGTGGCCTGCACATACATCAGACTGCGCTGATCCTGTTCGGCCGGCTGCAGCTTCTGCCAGCCCAGCGTGCGCCGCGCATAATGCGCGTTCATCGCCTTGCGGTCATCGGTGCTGCGCGGATCCAGCGCCACCGCGCCGCCGATCGCATCATCCACGCGGGCCATGGCGGCCTGCGCGGTGGCTTCCCTGTCTGCCATGTCCTGCAGCTTCACGCGAAAATGCGTGCGCTCGCCTGGCTTGAGCAGGCCGGCGCTGTAATGCTTTTCGATCTCGGCTTCCGTCACCGCACCTTCGGCAAAGCGGATCGAGAAATCCGACAGCCAGCCGGCACGCTTTTCCGCATCGTCCGCTTTCTGCGCCGCCGTGCGTTCGCGGTCCTCGCGGCGCAGATCACGCAGATGCGCATCCATATAATCGGCCAGCTTGTCGCGTTCATCGGTCGGGATGCCCGGATCCTTTGTGGCCTTGCGAAAGTCATTCACAAAGCCTTCCGCCTGATCCAGCCCCTTGGCGCGGAAACGATCGAATTGCCCCAGCACCACTTCCCGGCGCTGGCGCACATCAACGCCCGCTTTCAGTTCGGCCTTCTGCTGCGGCGTGATATCGCTGCGCGCATCGATCGCCGCGCGCACGCGGGCTGCCGCCATGGTGCCCTTTTCGGCATCGCCAATGCGCCATGCCTGCGCCATGTCATCCACGCCGCGCGTGATCGTTTCGACATGCACGGCATTGGCCGTACCCTCGGCTTTCTTGCGCTGCGCCACCCGCACCTTGGCCAGCGGCTCCAGGCGGTACTCTTCCATATACTGTTCGGCATCGCCTTTCAGGATCGGCGGCAGCCGCTGGATCACTTCTGATTTCAGCTTGTCATACCGGCTGTTGAAGGCATCGGGATCGTCCGGATGATCCAGCAGGATCTGCTGCGAACGATCCTCCACCACCAGCCGCTGCCGCGAGAAATACGCGGTCAGCACCGACTTGTTGAAAGCGAGATCCTCGGCCGTCTTGCCATCACGCAGCGCCGGAGAGCGATCGCCAACGGCTGCCGCCTGGCCTTCCTGCTGACCCTCGGCCGTCACCTTCAGCTTTTTGGCGGCCTCTTCCTCGGCCTGGCCCTGCTGCAGCACCTGGCCGGCAAAGCGGCTGATCGCCACGCCGATATCACCCGTGGCAGACATATCCCGGCCGATATCGCCCAGCTGCGCCGCACCGGCCCGGCCGAAGCCGGATCCGTAGCCCGAGAGAGTTGAACCCGTGCGAACAGCCATCAGATCACGCCCGCAACACGTCAGCCACGTCGCCGCCGAAACTCAGCAGGCCACCCGCGCCACTCGCCAGGCGCTTGCGTCGCGCGCCCAGCATGGTCAGGAAACCCGCTTCCCGATCGGCGCGCGCGCGCGCGGCAAAGCTGGTGGCGCTGCGATCCGCCGCCGTCACCGCCGCTTCACTCAAGGCCAGCGCAGATCCCGAGCCACCATCCACGCCCTCGGCCGCTGCCGTTGCATTCTGCTGCGCCAGCAGGGCGCGCAGTTCCAGCTGGCTATCGCGTTCGGCCTCAGCCACCACGCGGGCATCCTCGGCCGATTTCAGCTGCTGCTGCCCCTCGATCGCCCGCGCCTGCGCCGCCCCATTCATAACCGACGCGCCGGATCCCACGGCACTCAGCCCGAGCCCGGCCACTTCCTTGCCGGTCAGGCCCGTCGCGGCCAGGAATGACGACCACAGGCCGGGACTGGCGGCAGCGGCCGGCGCACCCACGGCGGCAGCCGATGCCGCAGTGGATGCCGCCGCACCGGCTAGCACATCACCGGCCGCGATCGCGCTTGTGGTGGCGGCCGTGGTTGCAGCCGCCGCGCCCGTGGTCAGCGCCGCCCCGGTGCCCGCAGCGGCAGCTGTTCCCGCTGCCGCTGCGCCGGCCCCGGCCGCGCCTGCTCCAGCCCCCGCTGCGGCGCCGGCACCAAGCAGGCCGAACCCGCCAGTCATAACGCCAAGGGCGGCCAGACCGGCGAGCGGCAACGCGATTGCAGCAACCTTGCCCATCAGCCCTTCACCTCGCAGGTCACGGAAAGAATGGTGGCCGGCAACGGCCGCGTGCCGGTGAAGCGCGTGCTGGCGCGGCGCTGATCGCGCGCGTTCGACCAGCCAAGGCGCCGGAAAGCATACTGCCCGGTGAACAGCGGCACCGGCTGATCCAGCAGCTGCGCGCCCATCTGCCGCAGATCCTGCCGCACACCATCCACGACCAGTTCGCCGGTGTTCAGCAGGTTCACGATCGTCTGCACAAGCCGATGGCTGGATCCGATCGCCGTGCCATCCTCCAGCTGCGCTTCCACCTGCATGGGCTCCACCGCCCATTCAAATCCAAGGCCCGCTTCCAGCACCGAAACGGCAACCGGCGTGGTGACTGCGCCACCATCCACCACCGCATCGCCCAGATCCCGGCCATCGCCGCGCAGCTGCACGGTCATGCCTTCCAGATCATCAAGGCCGCTCCACGCCGTCTGCGGCGTTTCAGCCGTCAGGGTTATGGTGCAATCGGTCATCTTGTCGGGGTTGAACCGCTCCAGAAACAGCGCGCCATCGCGCTCGACCAGCATATTCAGCGACCCGGCGCGCACCGAAACATCACGGTAATAACCCTGCGTCACAAACGGCACCCAGGCGGTGATGTTCTGCCGCCGCCGCGAATTCAGCACCGCCGCCGTGCCATCACCATTCACCACGACCAGGTACAGCGCCGTGTTTTTCTGGTTGCGTTTATGCACCACCATGCCCTGGACAGGCTCGCGGATCAGCTCCGACGACAACAGGCTGAGTTCATCGGGCACATAGCTGTCTTTGTTCGCATCGTTGTTGCTCAGCTGCAGTTCGTAAATCGCCTGCCGCGTGCCTTCCTCGACCGCGCCGACGAAAACCGGCGCCCCTTCCAGTTCCACCGGATCGATGGCAGCGCAGGGCATATCGCCCTGGCGTTCCGGGTAGAAGTCATCTGGCGTGATCGGCGAGGCCGAAGCCAGATAGGGGCCATCGGCCGTGAAAATGAAAAGGTTGCTGCTTTTGCTGAACAGCTTGCGGATGATCGGCAGGGCTTCACCGGTCAGCGTGGCCTCCACACTTTCATCGGCCAGCGCATCGGCGGTTTCCTTGAAGGAAAAATATTCATCGACTTCCGACCCGCGCACGGTGCTGGGCCGGGACTGCCAGCCGCCAGGATAGAAGCGGCCTTGATGAAACTGGCCCGTCATCGGCCAGCCGCGCCGGTTCGACCAGTAGGGCTCCGCCTTTGTGCCGGCCGTGTCCTTGTCGAAAGACCATGCGCCCGCCGCGATCGCTGACGTGTTCGCAAAAGGCGTGGTGATATTCAGCGTCACCTGCGTTGCCGACACCACCGACGCCACCGTGGCCACGCCGCCATTGCCGGCGATCGTCGCGCCCACATCAACGGCGCCGGCCAGAAACCAGTCGCCGCTGGTATTGGCCACAATGCCACTGCCGCTGACGGCTGCCGGCGTCAGGGAAACAGTGGCAAAGGTTTTCTTGTATTCGTATTCCGGCACATTGGTGAATTCCAGCAGATCCACCTGCCAGGCGGTATGCGATCCCTGCCGCGACAGGCGCCGCGGCTGAAACGCTTCATGCGAAATGATCATCACATCGCGGTCTTGCGTCAGATCCAGCGCCGCGATCTGCGCCGCCGTCCAGGGCATGCTGGTATTGGTGTAGACCAGCGCATCATTGTGGAAGATGTTGAAGCCGCCCGGCAGAAACGCGATATCGTAATTCTGCGTGGCGCTGAAAATGAACGCCTCCAGCTTGCGGCCGGATGGCGCAGCGCCGGGAAACCGGTAGATCCGATCGCTGCCCCAGCGGCGGGTTACGCCGCCCTTGGGCAGCACCAGCATATTGGTCAGATCCGCCGCGCCCTGATAATAGGCTTTCAGATCCGCACGGCCCCAAACATCGCTATCCAGCATGCCGCTGGTGAAGGCGCTTTGCGTGGTATGCACTTTCATCCGCGCACCGCAATCAGCGTGTCATCCACCATCACCTGCGGGGTGTTCTGCTGGCTATCCGCCAGGCGCGCACGGGCAAGCGACGAGTCCGCAATCTTGTTGAGCGATGCGGCGCGCACGGCATCTTCCGTGATCGGGATGCAGAAATCGGCCGCCAGCCGGTCTATCAGCGCGAGATCAAAGAACGGCGGCAGCAGGCTTTCATCCACCCGCGCCACATAGGTCAGCAGCGGTGCTTCCGCATCCGTCCAGATCTCGCGGTTGGAAAATATGCGATAGGGCGCGCGGCCATCGGCGCGGCCATCGCCCAGCGTGATCGCCCGCAGCATGCTGGCCGGCGACCGGTAGGCATAGCTGAAACCTTCCGGGGTTGCCTCCGGCAGCCGGTTCAACGCCGTCACCACGGTCAGGAACGACCACGGCATAACCGAGTAAAGGGCATCGCGGATCGGAGGATACAGCACCTTGGCGACACCGGCCGGAACGCCGCCTTGTTCCAGGCTGTCGATCGGCTTTTCGCCCAGCTTCACCAATGCCGCGGCGCAAAGCTGCGCGCCGCTCAACATGGGCTTAACCCTTCACCGGAACCGCGGCGCGGATAAAGGTGATGCTGCGATGCTTGAACCGCACCGCCTTGTCACCCACCGCCTGTTCCACCATGGGCTTGGGATCCGCCTTGGGCTTGGGCGCTTTCGGCGCAACCGGCTTGCTGGCGGGGGTGTTTTGCTTTTTCTTGCTGGCCATCGCATCACCTGCAGGGTTTTGGACACAGGCGGGCGGAGCCCGAAGGCCCCGCCCGTTGTCAGATCCGGAGATCCGGATTAGTCGGTATCGCTGCCGCCAAGGGCGACCGCATCGCCCACGTCCACAGTGCTGCCGTCATTCGACAGCACCACAACGAAGCCATGGGCAGGCGTGCCGCCCACGCCGGTATTGCACATGATGAAGTCGCCAACGCGCACTTGGCCGGCCACACCATTGAAATAACCAGCGGTATCCACCGTGGCGGCAGTGTCGCTGGTGGTGTAGTGCCACAGCGTGAAGCCGTTGGCATAACCGATAGCACTCAGGTTGTTTGCGTTCAGGGCCATTGCCTGTCTCCAGTTCTAAGAGAAACGAAGGGATCCGATCGGGCGGCTATGCCGTCCGATCAGCTTTCCAGGCAGCGCATGGAAACGACGCCAGTGGCATCGATCACGCAGGCGCCCTGCGACATGCGGTTATTGACGAAATGCGCGCTGCGGGTGTTTTCCCAGCTGATATCCGTCTTGACGCCCTTGCCGCTGGCCGTGCCCACGGCGGTCTTGTGCCACATATGGCAGCGGCGCTTGCTGCCAGACATGAGCGTGAGGCCGGTATGGCGCATCCACCAGACGCCGAGCCAGAAGCGCATATCGCCCGTTGCCTTGAACGGCAGATCATCGCCGACATAATCGGCATCGGCGAATTCCTGGATATTGTAGAGATCGGTCCACTGCTTTTCGCCGACCGCCGCAAACCGCTGGCCATCGTCGGGCACATCAGCGCCATTCAGCGCCTGGATCGCCGCCAGGGCCTTGGCCTTGGTCAGACCATCGCTGCCGTCGTTGCCGGCATAGTTCGTGGTGGCATCCAGCTTGAGGATGATGATTTCATCCTGCTTGCGGCCCAGCGCATTGGAACCGGTGCGCACCATGATCTGGCGTTCATCTTCCTGTTCCTGCAACTTCTCTTCATCGAGATCATCGATAAACTCGCCGGCATAGTGATCGGTCAGCACGCATTCAATCATGCTGTGATCAGGGTTCATCACCGGCACCAGGCCGTTGCGGCCCTTGGTGCCAGCCGTACCCTTGCCGACGCGGCGGAAGTTGGTGCTGCTGCCCTTCACGTTCGTGCGCGAACGGGTGGCGCTGATCAGCTTGGAGCCGACCCGCTGAAAATCAATATGAACGTCGCGTTCATACTGCTTGGTGAAGGCGGTGGAAATCGTGTTTGCCATGCTGGCAGTCCTCCGGTTGACAGTCGATCCTTTGCCCGGTTCACGCACCGTGCGGCGGGTTCGTACTGCCGGGGTCCATCACCCAGATCGGCCCGGAGGCTCCGCGCGCTGATAACGCCGAAGCAATGGATGATTGACGCTTCATCTTGCGGGCCAGCAGTTGCGCCGGTCTGGCCAGGATTGGCGGCGCATTCCCCCGCCTAACATGGCGGGGGTTAACAGCAGGCGACGGCTAGTCGTCGGGATACAGCCGCTTGTAACCCTCGCTCACCTTTTTCCGCGTGGCGGCATAGTCCTTGTGGTTGGGGTTCTGATAGGCGTCCGATTTCTGGATGGCCTCCAGTTCGGCTTCCGTCAGGATCTCGGCCGCGCCACCGCCGCCACCCGGCTTGGCCAGGCCCTTGCCCTTGGCGGCCTCGAACAGCGTAAACAGCGCCATGGTGCCATCGGCGGAGGCGCGCATCAGGCGCACCTCTTCCAGCGCACCCGCCTTGCCCTTGAACATCTGGTTCAGCCAGCCATCCAGCGCCTTGGTATTGGATGCCGCATTTTGGCCCCAGGCTTCCTCCAGCACCTTGTGATCATTCTGCAGGCGCTCGACTTCCTTGGCGGCACCCTCGCTTTCGCGCGCAATCTCGCGTTCGGCAAAGGCCGTGGTCAGTTCCTCAAAGGCGGCCTGGCTCATTACGCCCTTGTGTTTCGATATGATCTCCACCGCCTTCACGGCGAACGGATCTTCCGCCGCGATCTCGTATTTCTCGGCCAGGTCGCCCGCCAGCTTCACTTCATACTTGCCGGGCACCGCGCCCAGCCGCTGGCGCAGATCCGACTGGCTCTTGAGGATAGCGGCCACGTTCGGCCCGCCCTTGCCGTCATTGGCCTTGGGATCCCACAGGTTCACCGGTATGGCGATTTTCTGCCCGTCAGGCCCGGTGATGAAGCGTTCCTGTTTGTCGCCGCCCTTGCCGTCGCCGCCGCCCTGATCGCCACCACCATCGCCGGCACCGCCCTTGCCGTCGCCGCCGCCCTGATCGCCACCACCATCGCCGCCGCCGTCGCCGTCATCACCACCGCCACCCATCTGCAGCAGATCGGGGCCGTAGTGGCGCGCATGGCCGATGGCCACGGCCGGCCGCGCGGCAAACGGCAGGATCAGCGCCGGAGCGACTGACAGGCTGGCTGCGGAAGTCTTGAGCATCGCTTATGTCTCCTGAGTATCGGCGATGAAGGATCCGGGGGAACCCTCCATGCCGGCTTGAACAAGCCGCGCAATGCGGCGGAACAATCGGCGCTGACCTTCCAGATCGCGCAATTCAGCGTCACTGGCATCTGGCGGCAGTTCACGCATGATCGTGGTCTGCTGCAGATACGCCATCAAGGCCGGCCCCTGGCCATGACCAAGACAGGCAGCCGCCGCGGCGGCAACCTGATTTTCAGACTTGTCCGCCGCCACCAACGATCCTTTCGCCGGCAGCCTTGCCCGCGGCCTTGCCAGCTTCAACCACGGCCGGCGCCATGACAGCGGTGGCCTGCGCGCTCCGCTGCGCTTCATCCTGCCGCGCCTGCTCTGCCTTCAATTCATCTTCCGTGCGGATGAATTCGCCCGGCACGCCCTTGAAATCGTAATATCCGCGCAGCACCTGCATGCCCTTCACCAGCACCGCGTTTTCATTCGGGAACAGCGCCTGGCCATTGGCGAGTGCGCTTAGGGTGCGGTCTGCGTCCTCTTCATCCTGCTGCCGCACCATCGGCGACACCGGCCACACTTCCAGTTCGGCATCGCCGGCCTTGACTTCGCCAAGGAAGAAATCAGATCCCGCCATCGTCGGATCCGCCAGGATCTCGACACAGCGTTTCACGATCGGTTCGTGCGCCTCGGTCATCAGCTGCAGCGCCATTGGCGTTTCCACCTTGGCGTGGCGCTGTTCATCCACCATGACTTCATACCGCGTGCGCCGCGAACTCGGGCTGTTATCGGGTGGCAGCGGACCTTCAATGGTCAATTCGATCTTTTGCCGCAATTCACTCAGCACCAGCTGCGACACGTCAAACTGCCCCGGCGACTTCAAAGGCGTGAGGCCATTGGATCCCACCGCCTTGGGAATGATCGCACCCGGCACCAGCTTCACATTCGCCGGGTTCAGCACGCCATCATCATCAGCCTGCCAGATCCCCGTGACCGCGATGGCGGCATTTTTCAGCACCAGCTCCACCACCTTGTTGGCGGTCTTGATGTTTGGCAGCGCACGCAGCACCGGGCCAAAGCCCATTGACGTGCCGGGCGCCTTGGTCACGCGGAAGGCCGGCCGCGGATTGGTACCCGCTTCTGCCTTGTACAGCGGCTGATCTTCCTGCCCGCCGCTTTCATCGCCGGCATGCACGCAGATTTCCCAGCGCCCGGTTTGCAGGTTGCGCGTGCATGCCTCGATCACATCGACTTTCTCGGCCGGGCTCTTGTCCAGCAGATCCTTCCAGCGTTGCGGCAGATCGATACCCGGCCACATATGGTTCAGGCGTTCCACGCTTGTCTTGTGCCGCCGCCAGGTGTCATCCAGCATGCCTTCCGGCCCCTCGGCCACCACCAGTTCGGCGGACGGGATCACCTCGAAGCGCAGCGGATTGTTGATCGTGCCTTTGTGGATCGCCAGGCAGCCGATCGACACCAGCGCATCACCCAGCGCGGCGTGAACCTCCAGATGGAAATTCGACCGCATGATGGCTGCGTGGAATTTTTCGCGCACCGCTTTCAGCGCCGCCTTGGCCGCAGGATTGTTCTCAGCACCGGGGGCCGAAAAGTCCGTCCAGGTGCGGAAGGCGGGGAACAGCTTCTGGTGCAGATCCGCCTGGCGCCGGCTTACGGCATCCACGGCGGTTGCGTCAAAAACTTTGGCGTTGTCGGGTTGCTTGCTGCCCTCGGCCTGGTGCGCCACGTAATGCGCCGGCAAGGCATAATAGTGGCCATCCTTGATCTGCTGCAGCCACAGATCGGCATCCTTTTTGGCGTGTTCGTACCGCGACCGCCACGCCGCCTTGGCCATGATCAGCCCAGCGTGTTCTGCAGATCGGAAACGCCGGCCTCACCAAATGTGGTCAGCAGGCCGCGGCCAGAACTGCGGCCACGGCGGGCCTTCAGCTTGGCGTCGTTCTCACGTTTCAGCTTGTCCTTTTCGGCCTTGGCATCTGCCGCCGCCTTGTCTTGCGCCGATGTGTCAGGAGCCTTTGGACCGCCGCCGATGCTCATAATCCAGCCTCTTGCCGTTCTATGCCCGAGATCTCGCGGTATAGCGCCCAAGGCGTTAACACCAGGCGACGGGTCGGCAGGCCCAGCAGGTTGCGCACAAAACCCACGCAGGTGCGCCAGCCGAAACGGATCTGCCAATCCTCCGCTGGCACTGGCACCACCACCAGCCGCACGCGCTCCAGCACCTGGCCCAGCGCCAGATCATCCAGATAGCTATCGCTGGCCAGCTGGTGGATCCGCAGCCCCGTCATCGTCGGATCCAGCACGGTCAGCCCGCCACTCGGATGCTGCAGCACCACCATGCAATGCCGGAAGCCAGGCCGCATGGTGCGTTCAACCAGCCAGCGCAGCAGCACCCGCGCAGGCGTGCGCACCGCGATCGGCAACGGCTCCAGATCACAGAACACGATCACCGCGCGCAGCATCAGCGCACCTGAAAATCACTGGACGCGATGATAGGCCCGCCGCCATTGCGGCTGCCGGTTGCCGCTCGATCGGCCAGATCGCCGAAGCGGCTACCACCCAGCACGCCATATTCATCAGCTTCACAGACATGGCTCCATTTGTTTTTCACTGGCGCCAGCGCCCAGTCATCGCCGCTTTTCTCGAAGTGAAATTTGCCGGAGTAGCCCGCGCGCAACGTGCGCACGCTTGGATCAAACAGCGTGCCCGGCCGCCCGTCATCCAGCGGCGCAAGCGATGCGCGCAGGGCACCGCGCCGCTTAATCGGATCGTTGTTGTGATAGGCCGGCTGCAGATCCAGCTGCGTTTCCTTGGCCAGCTTCTGCAGCCAGTCCAGCTGGCCGCCTTTCTTGTCAGCGCCATACATCGTCGCCGGATCCGCGTAGCCCCGGATGCGCCGCCGCGGCCAGCCGGGGAAACGCTCCGCCAGCAAGCGGTTCAGGTTGCGGCCGAACCGCTCCGGCCCGGTGTTTTCATCATGCGGCGAGATCAGTTCCGCCAGGCACCACCATTGCCCATCCGGAAACATTTGGCGCACCGTCAGCGCAGGCGTGCCGCCACCGTCGATGCCGAGGATCAGGCCGAATTCACTCACCGGGATCAGCGAAGCGCGCGCCACCATCAAACCATCGTTGTATTCCGGATGCACCGGCTTGCCGCGCCGAGAGAAGGCGAACTTGTTGTTGATCAGCCGCTGAAGCTTGTCGGGCGCCGACTTCGCCCAGATCCTTGCCTGCCGCTGGTAGTGCGCCAGGCGCTGCGGCGTAATGTTTTCAGCCGCTGGATCCAGCCCGCCAGGCTGGACGAATAGGCCGAAATCATCGGGCTTCTCTTCAATGAAGCGCCGGAAGATCCAGTGATCGATTGATGGCGCGTTGAAGTCCAGCAGCACCGTGCCGAACACTTCGCCTTTAGGCCGCAGGTGCGGCGCCGGATAGCGGCCATCGCCCACGCGATTGATCGCCAGATCCAGAACATCTTCATCAAACAGATCCGCTTCATTCAGCCAAAGGATATTTCCTTCCCAGCCGCGCAGGATATCTTCCGCGCGGTTGTCGCCGATCGCCAGGAATTCGATCTCGATATCCACTTTGCCGATGCCGGGCACATCAAGCCGGATCTCACCCAGGATTGGCCCATCGCCCTTCAAATCGGATCCCGCCATCGTGGGCGGCAGCCATTGCTTGTAAGAGGGGATCAGCTTGGTCTTTGCCGAGGAATATGTTTTCGACAGGAACCCCGCCTTTAATCGCCGCACGCCATCAGGGCCGGGCCGCACGAACTGGCAGGCCGCGAAGATCACCGCCTGGAATGTTGAGATCGTCTTGCCGGATCCGGTTGGCCCCATCAGGGCCTTCACCGGCAGCTTGGAGCGGATATAGGCTTCCGACACCGGCCCGGCCGGCGTCATCGGGATCGTGGTGTTGTCGCTCATGGCCGCGCCCTCGGGATCCGCCACTCGATCACATCAGGCGGCAGATCCGGATCCTCCACAAACTCGATCCCGCCAAACGACAGCCGCCGATAAGCTGCGCAAGCATCGCGGCCGAACTGCGCGACGGCTGCCGCCTCGATCGCATCCCCGCGCCCCGGAGCGGCGTATTTTGAATGTTCGGCGCCCCCGGCCCCTGTGCGGCGTATTTCAGCGTTTCGGCTGCCGGGAGCCCCCGCCGAAACATCAGCGCATTTCCGAGGCACCCCCCCACCACAGGCACGGGCGGCCGTGGGGGCCCCCCCCTGCGCCTGGAGCCCGATGGCCGGCCGATCGAGATCCGCGCGATCCTGGCCAGCCTGGCGCGGCTGGGCCGCCTTCCAGCTGGCAGCTGCAGGCGAACCGGCTGATTTGGCATCAGTGGTTTTCATTGGTCTTTATCCCCGTTTTCCGCCAGAACATCAGTCACGTCCAAGTCCATGCCGTCCAAGCGGATGGCCACGCCATCGATAAGTGGTTGATTTTGTTGATCCTGTTTCGGCGGCGCGGATCCATCGCCCATGTTGAAAACCAGCGTGGTCCGGCCACCTTCCGACTTGATCGCCAGCGGCAGCTTCTGGTGCATGTACGGCAGGCCGGCCGTTGCCGCCTGGCGCCGCTCTTGCTCGGCCTCGGCCATCGAGATCCGCAGGCGCCGGGCTTTCTTGCGCGCCGGCTCGGCCCACATCTGGCCCAGGACTTCCAGCGGCAGGCCGAACATGCGGCCGATCGCATCCACCGTGCCATCGGTGCGCTTGTTGCCGCTGCCTTTCGGCCGGCCGCGCCCGCGCGGGCCGGCCGGCTGTTCTTCCGCGCCCTCGGGCGACGGCAGCAGCACCTGCTGCACCGGTTTGCCGTCATCGGCCATAGCGGCTGACCTCCATTATTTTATTCGACCGGTTTTGAGAGGATCGGCGCGGCATGCAGCCAGCGCATTGCATGGCCCGCGAAACGGGCGGCAGGGCCTGAAACGGGTGAAACGGCAGCGTTTCAGCCTGCGTTTCAGTTAAGTACCCGTAAGATAAGGTTAAAGACCTATCTGAAACGCTGAAACAGGTATAAAGCATGATCGCACACACATGCCCGCGCATACGCGCGCGCATGTAGGTATGCCGAAAGACCCGTTTCAGCGTTTCAGTGTCAGATTGTGCAGGAGTATCAGCGGCTTGTCTGAAACGCTGGCTGAAACGCTGCCGTTTCACCCGTTTCACCCGGACCCATAGGCACCGGTCAACGCTCGCGCGAAATCCTTGCATGAAACCATGGGTCGGGGTCAAGGGCCAAGTTCCCCCTGTCCGGAATGAGGAGCAGCCGCGCGCCCGACAGATCCAGCGTCAGCGCAATAGCCGGTGACGCGCGGCTGCCCGCTTTTTTGCTCGATCACATCAGGGAACATGATGTGCATGGGCACGATGATGGCCCGCTGCTGCATGCCGGCGAACCGCAGGCCGCCATTTGTCTCGGCACCCTGCAGGCGCAGCAGCGACTGGCGCCAGCCGCCCGTGGCGCCCGCGCGCGCCTGCCATGCGCTGCCGGCGAAGATCTCCGCCAGCCGCCTGTGCGTATTCGCCACCGCCAGGTAATCCACGTCACCGCGGCGGATGATCTTGAGCCCATAGCCCTGAATATCGCGCTGGATCTTGTCCTTGTATTCCGCGTCATCATTGCCCGTGATCGGCCGCCAGGTATCCACCAGCCACTGGCCGATCGTGCGTACCTGCCCGCGAAACAATTCTATGGCAGAGGTCAGGAGATGGGTCTGACACCGCTGTTCATCGGTCGCTATATCGTCGCGCTCCGCCAGCGATGCGGCATCGAGCCCGTCCAGCATGTCATCCAGTTCACTGGCTTCCGGCAGCGCACCGCCTTCCACCGTCAACTCGACCGCATCATTCAGCAGCAGATCCGCGCAGGCCAACAGCGTGCCATACTGATCAGCACCGCGCGCGCCGTGCCCGCGCTTCATCAGCGCATGCCGATAGCTTTCCAGCACCGGCACATAGCGCGGCCAGCCCAGCACCATGCGATGGCGCAGCGCAGATCCGATCAGGCCCAGCTGCGAGAAATCCGGCAGCGGCTGGCCGGCCGGCAGCGGCGCGAGATCCAGCACCGCAATGCGCGCCTGATCCTGCGGCAGCAGCGGGGGCACAATGATGCTGGAGAACAGGAAGCAGGATCTGGCGACGAATTCGGCGCCTTCATGGTCCGCGCCACCGCGCAGCACCAGGCCGCCAGAGGAAGCAAGGCGGGCGAACTTCACCACCGCATTGATGCGCCGGTTATCTTCCTCGGCCTCGATTTCATCGAAGGCCACCGGCAGCGTGCTTTGTCCGATCTTCTGCCACAGGCCAGCTGCAGAAGCATCCGTTGTGCGCACCAGCGCACCGCGGCCGAACAGCAGATCCAGCAGCTTCTGCAGCATGGATTTTCCGGTGCCGGCACCACCCGTGATCCACATGCTGGGGCGCCAGGCCAGTGCGCCGCCAATCAGCGCCGCGCCGATCCAGCCCAGGATCAACCGCGGATCCACGCCCGGCCGCTTCCAGGCCCATGATTTCAGGATCTCATACAGCTTATCGGCTTCCGCCTTGCCCGTGCCCATCGCACTCGGGCTGCCGATCGGCTCGGATGCCGGATAGACGTGATAGCCATAAGGCCCCGGCTTGTGTTCCTGCCGGGTCGGGGGATCGACCTTGCCTTTCTCCGGCTGGTGAAACACCAGCACCTTGTCACCGCAATGCAGGATCAGTTCGCCATCGTCGCCAAGCCAGGCACCAGCACCGCGGCGCCGCTCCAGCAGCGAGAACACGCCCTTGCGCGAGCAGCTGGCGATCAGCTTGGATGCGATCTTCTCCGCCTGGAAGCCGGTTATGTTTCCTTCCTTGTTCAGCCGCGGCGCATTGCGATAGAGCCAGATCTGGCTGGATCCGAACAGCGCCTCCAGATCCAGCCGGCCATGCTCGCGCGCTTTCAGCACGCGCATCTGGCCGATCGCATCAAGGTAATAGAACTTGCCATCCTTGGTGCCCAGCGGCACCACCGGGCAGTCAGCCGGCAGCCGGTCCTTGCGGCCTTCACGCGGCGGATCATCGCTGCCACCGGATCCCTGATCGCCTGGCGGATCGCGCTCGGCTTCCTCGGCTTCCTCGATCGGCGCGGCGCGGCTGCGATCTTCATCCTGCGCCGGCAGCACATCACGCTTGCCCACATGATTGGCCGGGCCAACCACCTTCACCTGTTCCAGATATTCCATGATCCGCGCGGCGCGATTGTAGCCAATCTGCAGGTTGCGCTGGATGAAGGAGACAGACGCCTTGCCCTCGCGCCGCACCAGGGCAATGGCCTGTTCGATCAGCTGATCCGCCTGATCGCTTTCACGCTGCGGCTCGACCCGCTGGCGATTGCCCAGCGCCACGGAGATTGCGGCGAGATCCGGGCCATTGCCTTGCTGCTGTTCAGTCACGCCGCCACCCCTTGATCCTGATTTTGATTGAGTCGCCACACTTCCTGCCGCTCGCGCTCGATCGGCACGCCACGCCGTTTCAGGCGCCGCAGCGCAACGCGCACCGCATCCGGTGCGTCATCGGGTCCACCATCGGGATCCTCGCCCCAGACGGCTTCAATCAGTTCCTTGAGGGTTGCCGCGCGGCCAGTCTGCAGGCGGGCAAGCAGAGCGCGCTGGGTTTCGCCGAGTTGCTTCATGCGGCTTGCCTTGATACCTGCACGGATCTGGCCATATCGATCAGCAGATCCCGAAATTCGGCTGGCGTCGCTAAACGCTGCTTTTTTGAGAGCAGCTGGCACGCACCGGTTTTAATCGCGCGCGCTTTCGCTGTTGCACGCTCTTCGCTGGAGGAATAGCCATCCTCAAATTTTACGAAGTCACCAGGCGCGCGTCCCCATTTCAGCACTGGCGGATCGATGCCAAAAGCATAGAGCCATGTCGCCTTTCGAGCGGCATGGCCGTAATAACCTTGCTCAACCCGGCACGTCCAACCGCCGAGCCAGTCGGCTCGCACCCATCCACCGCCGCGCGGAGGTGCGCATAACTGAAACCAGTCCCATGCCGCGCTATCGGCCGGATGCTCTAGCACGCCACCCCAGATCCGAACCGCGTGAAGTGCGGTGGCAAAGCAGCCGCCATCATTGCCTTTGATCAGGCGCGGGCTAGTCAATGGCGCCCCCCCCAATAGCGACCCCACCGTTCGCAGGGCGGATGCGCCACAACAGGATGGGGACCTGCGTACATGCGAGCATCGCGCGTTCGATCCCACGGTTCGATGCCAGGCTGATCGAAATAGCAGCCGCCTGTCTCAACAAAGAGTGCAGCCACCTGTTTCATTCCCCCACCATCGGTTTGTTGCAGAGCCAGTCGTTCCAGTCCTTGAAGCGCGGATCCGGGCGCACGACTTCGACCAGCATGTGATCGCGCTTCAGTTCCTGCGCCGCCTTGTCCAGGCCGATCCGCGCCGGATGCCGTTCGCCACGCGCAGCCCGCGCCGGGTCGGGGTGCAGCTCGGGATCGTTCTGCGCACACAGCACCACATGCTGAAATCGCTGCGGCAGCTGCAGCGACGACATGGCGCCGACCGAAACACCGCTGATGATCCGCCAGTCGGGATGCGCCATCGCGATCGTCATGGCTTCTTCGATGCCTTCCGCGATCGCCAGCACGTCATCCAGCGGCGCATCGGTGAAGCGCTTGCCGCTCTTGCCGCGCCACAGATGGATCGAGGATCCGCCATAGGCGCCCAGACACAGCTTGGCTTCCTTGCCCAGCACCGCCGCCTTGGTCACGCGGCCATCGTCGTGGATCTGCAGGAAGGTGCGATGGATCGCCCGCACCGTGCCGGTGGCATCCACCATCACGGCCACCATGGCCGGGAAATGCTGTTGCACCAGGCCGTGATAAACCTTGGCGTGATAGCGCAGCGATCGCGGCCAGCGGCCCAGCCGCGCAATATCGATGCCGCGCCCCGCCAGATAGGCCGCAGCTGGCGTGCCCTCGATCGGCTGGCCACTCAGCCAGATCGCATGCGCGCGCTTGCGCGTGGCCTCGCTTTCCTCGATCGCATCGCGTTTTTCCGCGTCAATCTCCGCCTGGCTTTTCACCCGTCGCTGGATCTGCGGCGCACCACGGCCGGGATTTTCGAGCCCCAGATGCTGCAGCACCCACTGATAGGTTTTTTTCTTGTCGCCGTTGAACAGAACCTGCGCAATGAGATCGTACACATCGCCGGTTTCACCCGTGGCGCCATCCATCCACAGTCCGGCGCGCGGCCCGCTGAGATGCACCGCCATGCTGTTGCCGGCTTCCCCCGCCAGCGATCCGCATTTCCATTCCTGGCCGCGCTTCACGCCGCCCGGCAGCAGTTCCATGCACAGATCCAGCGTGCGCAGCTTGAGCATGCCGATCAGTTCGGCGATCTCGTAACGGCGCGGCGCCACAGGCGACATTCAGTTGCCCCCCATCAGCAGCAGCGACGGCGCCAGGCGCGACACCAGACCAAGCAGCAGCACCACGACAGGTGCACCAAACAGCGCGACCAGCACGCCGATCAGGATGGCATGATGCCGGCGACCTTTTACGATCCCCATGCGTCACCTATCAGGATGGCTTCCGAGACTTCTAGCGGGCCATCGGCCTGCAGATTGGTATAGGGATTGCCGGATGCAGGGTTCGGATCAAACAGCGCATGGCCCTGCGCCACGATCCAGTGGCCACCGCCCGGTATCTTGCGCGAGGCAACGCCAAGGATGGCCACGCCGCCATCGTCCAGATGATCTTCAATGCGCCGCAGCGATTGCAGCACAGGCATCTGATCGGCTACGCGGTCATACCACGAACGCGGATCCTTCACGCAGGGCGGAATGATATGCAGCGCCAGGATGCCACGATCCCACAACACCGCCATGATTTCACATGCGGCCACGCCCACCGTGCAGTCATCGCCAGCAATCGGCTCGCTATCTTGCAGTTCTCCGACTGTGCGCAGCAGCTGGTGCTGCTGCGCGATCACCGATGATCGCAGGCCCAGCACCATGGCGAGGCAGGCCGCGCCGCAATCGTGATTGCCGGTTTGCTCGACCAGCTGGATCCGATCCGGCACCGTCACGACAGCACCTTGACGGCAGCGGGATCCTGCAGGCGATCGGCCGCCGCATAGGCTTCCATGATCCCCACCCGCGCCGATGCCTCCAGCTGCGCCGCACGATCCAGCAGCCGATCGGCCAGCGATCCCGGCAGGCCGATCCGGTGGCGCAGATCATCCGCGCAGGCATGGCTGCGCAGCAGCAGCGACAGCGCGACACACAGCGATTGCAGCGTGCCTTCACGCTCGGATCCGACCTTGTTGGCCGTCACGAAGATTTCGCGCGCGATGCCCTGCCGGTCAAAGCCGATCGAGAACAGGCAGGGCTGGCCATCCAGCTCGATCGCATGCGTGATCGACAGGCGCCGACCGGGAAGCACATGGCCGGGCAGATGGCGATCAGTCATGGCCGCACCCGCTGCGGCCACATTTCACTGAGGCGATCTGCCAAGCGGCGCTCAAACCGCCGATAGATTAGCCACCACTCAGCGGGTGCCGACAGCAGGAACTCCGTCAGATCTTCACCAGGCGCAACACCAGCCGGAGGCACCAACGTCAATTGTTCGATCGCTACCAGCGCGGCATCGCTACCGGTTCGAGCCAAATATTGGCGCTTCAGATCCAACCGAACTTCCGGCCAGGCGGCTTGCACCAGCTGGTTGGCTCGACGGTTCAGCGCAGAAGTTTCCTCGCGGCTCAGTTCGCGATCAGTCATGGCCGCCCTCGGAAAAAGCGGCCGGCGCCCCAGAGGTTGACACACCGGCCGGAGTTTCACGCAGGGAGGAAATAACCGGCTGCGAGCCGGCCACCGCCGCAGCGATCGACGCCACGGAGATCTCATCAAGGAACAGATTGGGATCGATACCGCACGCTCGCTTCAGCTGACCCAGCGCGCATGCAGTCGGCAGCCGCTGCGCCAATTCGTACCGCCCCCATGCCGTCTGACTGATCTGGGCACGCCGCGCTGCCTCATCCTGGCTGATCCCTACCGGGCCAGTGTCCATCTTGGGGTTTTTGGGCTGCCTTTTCCGCCAATCCAGCATCGCCAGTGCACCACGGTTCATCGTTTAACCCCGTTTGGAGGCAACATCTGGGGGGTTCGAACGATAAACCCCCTACATTTCGTGGCTTGGGCTTAACCCCTCTCGGGGGTTATTGTCAAGCCATGCTGTCGCAAAGCGAACCTAAGGGCTGTTTGAACCTTACCCCGTTAGGGGTGAGGTTGACCGGCATGGACATTGAGAGCCGCGCGACGCATTTCCTTCGCCACTGGCGGACAGCAAAAAAACTCAGCCAAGCAGCCCTGGCCGAACTCGCCGGCACCGTTCAGCAGCACATCGCAAAGCTTGAGAACGGAGAACGGGACTTGGTCCCACAGCAGGCAAGGCGCCTGGCTTCTGCGCTGGGCATCAATATGCGCCAGCTGTATTTCGGCCCTGATGAACCCAACGACGAAGAATTCGCATTGATCCAGAAACTGCGGATGCTCCCTGAGAGCAGGCGGCGCGCGGTTTTAGAGGTTGTCGGCGGAATGGATCTTTCCCTGCCCGTATCGCCACAAGCCGCGATCCCTGCTGCGCTGGCGCAGGCTGCTGACGAAATGGGAAAGCCGATCGCCAACTTCGATCGGGCTAGGTGGGAAGAACTCCAGCGCTTCACATCGAACGAACTTGCCCAGATCCGCGAGATCCAGCAGCCCAGCGATCAGCGCCTGGACGAGATCGTGGCCACGGTCTACCTGCTGGATATGAAGAACGCCGAAATGGGCCACCGCCCGGATTTCTCTCAGCTGCAGCTATTCGTCCGCGGCCAAGCCAAGAGCCTGCGCGCGGAGCGCCGCCGCCGCCCTCAGGCGTAAGCACTACCCGCCCCGCGCGTTACCCCGGCATAAATTTCCCGTTGACAGGCGCCTGCCCGACAGGGTTGCATACTAATGCTCTTGCTGCATCCGGTGTTATGCACCAGAGGCGGCGGGGGCAGCCTGATTACCCCTCAGGCATGCCACGGGCTGGAACCCGCCAGGCAAACCGATGATCAACGATTTGCCTGCCCACCGGCGCGAGCGCGCGCATGGGCAGGATGGGGGGTTTTGGGCGTGTCGAACAGGTTTAGCCGTGATAACCCGGCACACAATTTTGTAAGGGATGACGCCCGCTTAGCGGGTCTATGGTCTCGACTAGCCTCACAGATTGCTGCCTTGTGGCCGACTGACGATGGCAGCGGGCAAAGCGCACCGTTGCCACAGCCCTCACGCGATCAAATTGCAATGGCAATCATTCCGGCCTGCGCACCGAGCTCCGAATACCAGAGCCAGAGCAGTTCGGATGAAAACCCCTCGCCTTAAGGGCAGAGGTTTCACATGAAACAGCTGATTGGGGTTGACGACTAACCCCTTTCGGCTGTAATGCTCGCCTCGGTTCTAACCGAACGGAGGCTTGCCACCATGACAATCATTCCGGCCGCATCAGCCCCGGCCGCGCTTCCCGATCCCCGTGAAATTGACCGCCAGATCGGTGAACGATTGAAGCAGGAGCGTTTGCGCGCCGGCTTCACCCAGGCCGCAGCGGGCAACCGCATCGGCATCAGCTATCAGCAGATCCAGAAATACGAAACCGGGTCCAATCGCATCAGCGCCGGCCGCATCGTGCAGATGGCCACGCTGTTCGGCACCACGGCCGCGCGGATCTTCGAGAGCGCGACCGTGACCGGCGACGATCGCAGCAGCAATTTCGGCGCCATCCGCCTGCAGCATGCTTTCGCGCGGATCCAGGACCGCACCGTGCGCAACCAGCTGGTGGCGCTGGTGGAGACTGTGGCCGGATCCCAGCCGCAGATCCGGAGCGCCGCGCCGATCGTGCTGGATCTGGCGCATCTGAAACCGCTGCCCGGATCGGAAGCGGCATGACCACGCGCATGCTCTACAGGCGCCGGCCGGCCGCGCCCGCACTGCCGCCAAAGAAACCGCCGACCATGACAGACCTTGCCGTGATCGGCGCGCGCCGCCTGGCCAAACGAGCCCGCGACAATGAACGCACCGCCATCCAGCTTGGCGATGCTGCCGAGGCCGCCGATTACAACGAGGTGGCGGCGGATCTGGAGAAGAAGGCCGACGCACTCGAAGCCGGCACGCTGACCTTTGACTACGAAACGCACAAGCATCTGGTGACAGAGGGAAGGAAGCCATGAGCAGCAAAGACAGACAGCCCTATTATGCCGATGGCAGAGCGGTTTTTGTCGCACCCAAGACCAACCCGACCACCGGGGCCATTTCCATGGGCTTCTGCGTCTGCGAAGCCGACACACCCGAGAACGCCGCCGAGATTGCAAACCGCCTTTGCGATGCTGATCGATATCGCTATCTGCGGAGCCGCGATCTAAACACGATCGACCAGGGCGGCATCTTCGCCGGCACGGTACCGGACAACACGGTGATGAACGGCCGCGATCTGGATGCCGCGATCGACGCAGCTATGGTTCCCGGCAAAGCCGGGCGGCTGACCAGTGGCCTACTGGACGAACGCCAGCTGTTGCTGGCCGAGGCCGAAGCCAGCCTGCTATCGGCCCGCGATGATCTGCGCACTGTCGCCGGGCTCGATCGCTTCATCAATTCCGGCGAGGCCATCGATCAGGGCGACGCCGACACACTGGAAGCGATCGCCAACGAGATCGAAGAACAGGCCGGCGACGTTCACCAGATCCTGCACCATTCCTGCCAGGCCGCCACCGATACCGGTTCCGCGATCGGAACCGGACTCAGCAGCGAAGCCGTCAAAGGGAGCGCCCCCCATGTCAAGTGACCGCAACACGACGACGACACGCGACGGCGAAGTGGTGCAGGTGATCTGCCGGATCCCCGGCCGCGCCACGCTGGTGAAAAGCGCCGAGGGTGGCACGCGCTGGGTGAAGCCGGCTTTTGCCCGCATGACGCCGGCCGAGCGTGAACAGGTGATGGATGGCGGCGATGCTCACCACTGAGCAATACGAACGCCTATATCAAGTGCTGCTCGCCGCCGATTACGGCAACCGAGATCTGGACGCCGACATGATCGAGGCCCTTGGCAGCAGCGTTAAGCGCGCGCAGGACAAGGGCTATTGCTGGCGCTACCTCGATCACCATTACGGCCGCAATGTCTGGTGCGCCCTGCCGCGCATCAGCACGGATATGGCCGCCGCCATGCGTTGGTCAAACGCGATGATCGGATCCGACTGGCGAATGGTGATCTGGTCGCCAGCACCACGCAATCTCCTGCTGGATGCCCCGGTGATGCACCGCCATGCAGCAGCGATCACACCAGCCGCCACCGACATGGACATGAAAATCTATGCCCTGTCGGCCGCAACGCCGGCACTCGCTATCTGTCGCAGCCTCATCCGCCACGTCTGGAGCCATCAGGGAGCCAAGGCAGCATGAACCGCCACACCCGCCGCGCACACGCAGCAATCAAGGCCCAGCGCGAGGCCATGCCAAACACCGGCCTGCATTACATTCAGCGCCGCATGCCCAACGGGATCGTGCAGGACTGCGAGGTGAAGGATCTGCTGCAGGGCGATGTGTACCGGGAAATGGAACCCGGCATGGCCGGCCCGTGGAAGCTGGCACTGGCCAATGCCGAACGCCTGCCTAGCAAGGAGTTTCCCGGCCGGCATTACTGGCAGGTGAAGTCCCGCCTGGCGCTGAAAGTGGAGATCCCGACAGCCGACGAGATCGCCGGCATCACAAAAACGCTCTGAGGTCACATGGTCGCCTATAGCTTCAACAAGCAATTCGCGCTGCCGATCATCACCGGCCGCAAGCAGCAGACGATCCGCAAGCCCCGCCCGCGCCATGCCCGGCCGGGCGAAACCCTGCAGCTGTATCAGGGCATGCGCACAAAGCATTGCGCCCTGATCGGCACGGCCCGCTGTTTCCAGACCATGGCGATCAAGATCCAGCTGGAAGCAAACAAGGTGATCACCACCAGCCCCAACGATGGCAGCCTGGACACATGGGCGAGCAGCAAGGCCCTGGATCAGTTTGCGCAGTCAGATGGCTTCCGCGACTGGCAGGACATGAAGGCGTTCTGGCACAAGACGCACCCCGGCCTGGCCGTATTTGAAGGCGTGCTGATCCGCTGGGAACAGTTCACCGAGGCGCAGCCCTAATGCCGATCAAGCCGGAGAACCGCAGCCGCTATCCGGCTGACTGGCCGCAGATCGCGCAGGCCATCAAGGATGGTGCCCGGTGGCGCTGCCAGAAATGCGGCGTCAAGCACGCTGCACTGGGTGGCAGGGACGCAGACGGCCTTTGGTATAGCGCCGGCTCGATCGACTGCAGCGGACGCATGCCGGCACGCGGCACCGAGGCATGGTGCTACCGCGACGGACATAGGCCGATGCACCTGCGCATCGTGCAGATCATCATCACCGTTGCGCATCTTGATCACCAGCCGGAGAACTGCGATCCGGAAAACCTGCGCGCATGGTGCCAGCGGTGCCACAACCTTTATGACCAGGCACACCGCCGCCGCAACGCCGCCGCCACAATCCGCAGCAGGAAGGCCGCAGGCGATCTCTTTGGGGAGGATGCATCATGCAGCCCGATGACGAACTGATCCCGATCGGCGAAGTGGCCAAGATCATCAGGAAGTCTCGCGCCTGGCTGTATGTGCGCGAGAACCGCGAAGCCCTGTATGCCGCGGGCTTCCCCCGGCCGCGCAATGAAGCCGTGCTGGGCCTGTGGTGGGTCAGAAAGCCCGTGGAGACATGGGCTTATGGTGAACCCCAACCGCCCGCCGCGCCGACAGCCCAGAGCATTCCGGGGGCTGTGCCGGCAGCGAACGACACCGAGACAGAGGTTGACTTGGCCGCCGTCGCCCGCGAAAGAATGAAGCAGCAGGCGGCTGCCGGCCGCATCTGAGGATCCCATGGCCCGTTTCCAGATCCCCTATCTTGTCGCCAAGCCCAATGCCAACGGCACCGCCCGGCATTACTGGCAGCCCGACAAGCTGAAAATCCGCGCCATCGCCACGGCCGGTTTTAGCGTGGCGCAGGTGCTGGCCGAAGCGGGCCTGGCCGAACGCCGCCTGCAGGATGATTTCAACGACGCCGCGCGCCAGGCCGAACAGCTGAACGCGATCGCAAATGGCTTCATCGCCGGCACGGTGAAGCCGTCGCTATCCGCGGCGATGGCGCAGCAGCCAGACGCGCAGCAGCTGGCACCGCTGATCCGCCGCCCGGATCTGGTAGCCAGCGTGATTGCGAATTACAAATCATCGCGCCACTTCACGAAGCTGGCCGCCAGCACGAAGCGCGATTACACCAACCACCTGGCCAAGATCGAAGCCGTGTATGGCGATATGTCTGCCAAGAAGATCGGTAGCCTTATGATCGAAGAATATTATGAAGCCTTGCTGGATACTGGCCATATCCACTATGCCAACGCGCGCATGCGGATTTTCTCGATCGTGTTCACTCATGCCGAACGGATCGAGATCCGCGGCAAGCACACCAACCCCTGCAACAATATGGGCCTGACCGGAACCACGCCGCGCGTGCGCTTCTGGAGCGAGCAGGAGACTGCCAGCATTATCGCTGCGGCCGATCGCGCCGGCCTGCCCAGCATCGGCGATGCCGTGATCACGGCGCTGTACACCACCCAGCGCCAGGGCGACGTGCTGACCGTGCCGCGCATGGCCTACACCACCAGCCACCTGCGCTTCACGCAGTCCAAGACCAAGGCCGTGGTGCGCATCCCCGTGGCCAACCTGCAGCAGATTTCCGATCGCCTGCCGGCCGCACTTGCGCGCGCGCAGATCCTGGCCCCCGATGCACCGCAGCTGATCATCTGCGAAACCACGAAAGCCGGCTGGAGCAAGGATCACTTCCGCCATGTGTTCAGCGAGATCCGCGCCCAGGCGGCAAAATCCTGCCCCTCGTTGCTAGGCGACGAAGGCGCCGGCCTGCCATCGGCCCTGTTCATGGATCTGCGCGACACCGCGATCACGCGCCTGGCGCTGGCCGAATGTACCCTGGACGAGATCTGCAGCTGGAGCGGCCACAGCCGCGCAGGCGTCACCGATGTTCTGAAACACTACATCGATCTGTCTGCCGGCTTTGCCGACAAGGCCGGCGAAAAGCTGGCCACCTACCTGCAGCGCGAGGCACCCGAAGCGATCGGAGGGAAGGCATGAGCCGCCTTGCCAATGCGCTGCGCCAGCTGGCCATGGAACTGGAAAACCAAGGCGCGGAAGAAGAACCGGTGATCCTGCTGACGGCCAAAACCGGATGGCTGTGCGAACGCCTGCTGACCGAAGGCCAGACGCTCTACCAGGCCAGCACAGCCCTGCCGCTTCTGATCACCGCGGATGGCGCCTTTCACCAGATGAAGGCCATCGGCTTCACGTTCATCTGGCCGGCCAGCATAGCCCCGCAGGATATGGCCGCCTGCGCAAGCCGCGAGGATCCGGCATGAAGGTGACGGCACGAACACGAAGCATCCTGGCCGCACGCCGCGAGCAGCGCGCCATGCGCCGCGCCGGATATTTCAGCATCGAAGCCGACTGGGAAATGCACCGCGGCGCCAAGAGCAATCACGTCATTCTGGACGTGCAGATCAGCGCCGATCGGCGGCATCTATGGGTGCGCACCGGCACCGAAGCCAGAACAAAAAAGGCGCCCGACTTGGACGCGTCCAAGTCCTGAACTTGGACGCCTGCAGCAAAAAGGCCCCGGGGTTTCCGGGGCCTTTGGGCTTTTGACAAGACCGGGCAATCACTTAGCGTTCTAAGGACTGGTGGGCGCACCAGGGCTCGAACCTGGGACCCGCTGATTAAGAGTCAGCTGCTCTACCAACTGAGCTATGCGCCCACGGGTCGTCGAAAGCTGGGGGAAAATACCCGGATTCGCCGGAATTGCAAGCGCTTCAACCCAAGGAAATTCCTGCGGCCGCTCAAGGGCTTAAATCGCCTCGATTCGGCGGCGAATATGGGTCACAGCCCGCTCATATGGCGCGGGATTTCCACATCGCGGTGCACATAGCAGTTGATCAGCAGGCCGAGGCCAACCAGCAGGGTCATCATCGCCGTGCCGCCATAGGACACCAGCGGCAGCGGCACGCCCACCACCGGCACCAGACCCGACACCATGGCGATGTTGATGAAGACATAGAGGAACAGCATGGTGGTGAGGCCGCCGGCCAGCAGCCGGGCGAACTGGCTGCGCGCCCGCAGCGCGATCGCATAGCCATAGGCGATCAGCAGGATGTAAAGCGCGATCAACACCAGCGCACCGATCAGGCCATGCTCTTCGGCATACATGGTGAAGATGAAATCGGTCTGCTTCTCGGGCAGGAAGCTCAGATGGCTTTGCGTGCCCTGCATGAAGCCCTTGCCGGAAAAGCCGCCAGACCCCAGCGCAATCTTCGACTGAAGAATGTGATAGCCCGAACCGAGCGGATCCTGCTCCGGATTCATGAAGGTAAGCACCCGGCGCTTCTGGTAGTCGTGCAGGAAATTCCACGCCACCGGCAGGGCCGCGCCGCCGCCAAAGATCACCAGCAGGAATTTCCACGCCCGCACGCCGGCAAAGAAGAACACCGCACCGGACGAGGCCAGTAGCAACATGGCGGTGCCCAGGTCGGGCTGCTTGATCACCAGGCCGACCGGCACCAGCACGATGGCGAGCGGAACCACCAGCCAGCGGATGCGGCCGACATCCTCGTAGGACAGGCCATGGAAATAGCGCGCCAGCGTCAGCACCAGCGCGATCTTCATGATTTCCGATGGCTGCACATGCACCACGCCCAGATCGAGCCAGCGCTGGGCGCCCATGCCGATACGGCCGACCAGATCCACAGCGATCAGCAGCACCACGCCCACCGCATAGACGACATAGGAGAAGCGCATCCAGATGCGGATGTCGGTGATCGCGATCATCACCATGATCACCAGGCCGATGGCGAAGCGTGCCATCTGCCGGTCTGCCCAGGGGTCGATATCGCCACCAGCCGCCGAATACAGCGCCGAGAAGCCGATGCAGGCGATCAGGGTGATCAGCAACACCAGGCCCCAGTTGACATCGCGCAGCTTGCGCCCGAACGACAGATCGTTACCGCGACTGGACCAATGCGCCATCTCAGCCCCCATCCTTCGGCGCGACGGGACCTGCCGCGGTGGTCGGGCCCGGCGCCGTGCGCGGTTTGCGCGAGGGGTCGAGTTTCTGCACTTCCAGCATGATATCGCGGGCAATCGGTGCCGCCATCTTGGCACCGGAACCACCATGCTCGACAATCACCGCACAGGCATAGCGCGGCGCACTGATCGGCGCATAGGCGACGAACAGCGCGTGATCGCGCTCCTCCCACGGCTTTTCCTCATTCTTGCGCACGCGGGTTTCGCGCTCCAGCCGGCTGATACGTCGCACCTGGCTGGAACCGGTCTTGCCCGCCATGGCATACTGTGCCAGCGTGATGCGGGCGCCGGATGCCGTGCCGCGCGGCGGCGTGGTCACACGGATCATGCCTTCCAGCGCGAGATCAAGCTGTTCGCGCTTCAATCCGATATGGGGCCAGCGCTGCGGCGCCAGCCGCGGGTCGGTGGTCGGACCCAGCGCATCGTCCCTGCGCACGATACGCGGCTGCACGGCATAGCCGCCATTGGCCAGGCGCGCCGTCATCACCGCCAGCTGCAGCGGCGTGGAGGTGACATAGCCCTGGCCGATACCGATCACCAGATTCTCGCCCTGCGCCCACGGCTGTCCCAGCACGGCCTGCTTCCAGGCCCGGGTGGGGATCAGGCCGCGGCGCTCCCCGGTGAGATCGATACCAGTGAATTCGCCCAGGCCCAGCCGCTTGGCCATCTCGGCCACCTTGTCGACACCGGTGCGCCGCGCCGCCTCGTAGAAATAGACGTCGCAGCTTTCCTCGATCGCCGAGGCCATGTTCATGGTGCCGTGGCCGCCCTTCTTCCAGCAATGGAAGGTGTTGTTGCCGAAGTCCATATGCCCGGGGCAGAACACGCGCGTATCGGGCGTCATCGTACCGGCTTCCAGCGCAGCCAGGCCGACCAGCATCTTGAAAGTCGAGCCCGGCGGATACTGGCCCTGGATCGCCTTGTTGATCAGCGGCTTGTATTTGTCGCCATTGAGCTGGCGCCATTGCGGCCCGGTGATGCCGACATTGAACCAGTTGGGGTCGTAGCCCGGATTGGAGACCAGCGCGAGAATGTCGCCGGTATGGATGTCCATCACCACGCCGGCGCCGCTCTCCTCGCCAAAACGCTCCTGCGCGAAACGCTGCAGGTCGGCATCGATGGTGAGCACGATATCCTCGCCCGGCACGCCGTTATGGCGTTCCAGCTCGCGGATGGCGCGGCCATAGGCATTGACCTCGATCTGGCTGTGACCGGCGCGCCCACGCAGCCGTTCGTCATAGACCTTCTCGACGCCGCTCTTGCCGATGCGGAAGCCCGGCAGTTCGAGCAATGGATCATCGCCAATCTCGGTTTCCGATACCGCGCCGACATAGCCGACGACATGGCTGAAGGTGCCAGCATAGGGATAGTCGCGGGTCTCGCCGACATCGAGCTGCACGCCGGGCAGATCCGGCGAATGCAGGTTGACCTTGGCGAAATCGTCCCAGGACAGGTTCTCGGCCACCACGACGGGCACGAATTTGCGCCGCCGCTCGATCTCGCGCTTCACACGGGCGCGCTGGGTGTCGTCGACCTGGATCAGCTTCGACAAGGCTTCCAGGGTGGCATCAACGTTACGGGTCTGTTCGGCCACAATCGTGACGCGGTAGTTGCGCCGGTTCGAGGCCAGTTCGGTGCCGAAGCGATCAAGCACGCGACCGCGCCGCGGCGACAGCAGCCGCATGTTGATGCGGTTTTCCTCGGCCAGCAGCGTGTATTTGTCGGATTCCATCACCTGCAGGTAATAAAGCCGGCCGATCAGGGCGCCGAACAGGCCGAGCTGCGCCGTGCCCAGCAGCAGCGCGCGGCGGGTAAACACCCGCTGCAGATCGTTGTCGCGGCGATTGATCGCCATCAGACGGCCACCGAAGCACGCAGCCAGCGACGCTCAAGCTTGCTCAGGGCCCAGTAGACGGCCGGATAAAGCGTCAGCGACAGCAGCAGTTGCGCCACCAGCGGCACGGTCGGCTGCAGCCGCCAGTGCAGCAGCGAGACGATCACCCAGCCGGCCGGCAGCACGGCGCCAAGCACCAGGGCAAAGGCCGCCCAGTTCATCAGGAAGGACGAGCCGAGAAACACCTTGCGCTGCGCCATGCCCAGTTCATGCACCAGCACCAGCGCCAGCGCATTCAGGCCGAGCGGGCCGGCCGAGAGCAGATCGAGCAGCAGCCCGATCAGGAAGGCACCCACCATGGTCATCAGATCCGAGCGGAAGATGCTCCAGTAAAACACCGCCATCAGGGCGAAGGCCGGCCCGACACTGTCGAAATGCGGCAGGCCGATCGGCAGCAGGCCGAACATCACCAAGGCAATGCTGCTGAGGATCGGCAGCAGGGCGCGGATGCGGCGACTGGTCTGGCGGAGCAGCGCGGACATTCCGCGACTTCCTCAGGGCCTTGGCTTCGGCGCCGGAGCGGACGCCGAGGGCGCTGCCGAAGACGGGGCCGGAGACTGGACCGATGCCTGGGTCTGCGGCAGCAGCGGCGGCAATACAGCCGACGGGTCTTCCGCATCGATGCGGGTTTCGTCGAACTGCATCACGCGCAGGAAATCGAGCCGGCCGAGATCGACCAGCGGGCGCACCCGCACGCCGCCATCGGTGGAGACAATCTCGGCAACCGGGATCCCGGCGGGGAACTGGCCGCCATCGCCCGAGGTGACCACATGCATGCCGATCGCCGGCTTGGCCGCACCGGTGAGATATTCCAGCCGCGGGAAAGGCGAGTTGTCGCCGGTCAGCACGGCGCGGTGGCCGCCCTCCTGCAGCATCACCGGCAGGCGCGAATTCAGGTCGGTCAGCAGCAGGATGCGGGCGGCACGATAGCCGACCTCGGCAACGCGGCCGACATACCCGCCCTCGCCGATCACCGCCTGGCCTTTGCGCACGCCATCCTTGGCGCCGATGTTGAGCAATGCCGTCCGCACAAACGAACCGCCGCCATCGGCAATCACCCGGCCGGTGACGAAGGTGTTGGTGAGATCGGGGCCGGCAGCGAGCAGCCGACGCAGGCTGGCATTGTCCTGCTCCAGCCGGCGCGCCACTTCCTGCCATTGCAGCAGGCGCGCATTCTCGGTGCGCAGGCGGAAGTTTTCTTCATGCACGAACAGGATATCGTCGACCCAGCCGATCGCCGCGTTGATCACGCCGACCGGTTGCGCCACGGCTGTCAGCACCGGTTCGACCACATCGGCGACCAGGGCCCGCGTGCGCTCGACCGCCGGGCGATCGATGCGGCTGACCAGGATGAGGCCGACGGCGGCGGCCAGCAGCAGCAGGAACGCAAAGCGCTGCAGCAGCGCGCGTATCGGCGCTGCAATCCAGGCACTGCGTCCGGTCCGTCTTGCCATGAGCCCCCGTCAGCCCTCTTCCGGTCTCAGTCGCCCTTAGTAGGGCGGGTTGTACAGCACGTGCTTCAGCGTCTTCATTTCTTCCAGCGCGCGGCCGGTGCCCAGCGCCACGCAGCTGAGCGGTTCGTCGGCGATCGAGACTGGCAGGCCGGTGGCATGGCGCAGCACGAGGTCGAGATTGCCGAGCAGCGCACCGCCGCCGGTGAGCACGATGCCCTTGTCGACGATATCGGCAGCCAGTTCCGGCGCGGTGTGTTCGAGCGCGACCTTCACGGCCTCGACGATGGCGCCGACCGGTTCGGCCAGGCTTTCGGCGATCTGGCGCTGGTTGATCACCAGTTCCTTCGGTACGCCGTTCATCAGATCGCGGCCCTTGATTTCCATCGACAGGCCGTTGCCGTCTTCCGGCGGCGCGGCCGAGCCGATCTGCTTCTTGATGCGCTCGGCCGAGGCCTCGCCCACCAGCAGGTTATGGTTGCGGCGGATATAGGCGATGATGGCTTCGTCCATCTTGTCGCCGCCGACGCGCACGCTGCGCGAATAGACGATGCCGCCAAGCGACAGCACGGCCACCTCGGTGGTGCCACCGCCGATATCGACCACCATCGAGCCGGTCGGCTCGGTGACCGGCAGGCCGGCACCGATTGCGGCAGCCATCGGCTCCTCGATCAGGAACACGCGGCGCGAACCGGCCGATTCAGCCGAATCCATGATGGCGCGGCGCTCGACCGCAGTGGAACCCGACGGCACGCAGATGATGACCTGCGGCGAAGCGAAGCTGCGCCGGTTGTGCACCTTGCGGATGAAATGCTTGATCATCTCTTCCGCCACTTCGAAATCGGCGATGACGCCGTCGCGCAGCGGACGAATGGCCTCGATATTGCCCGGCGTGCGGCCCAGCATCTGCTTGGCCTCGTCGCCGACGGCCAGAACCTGCTTCTTGCCGCGGTTATTGGCGATGGCGACGACCGACGGTTCGTTCAGGACGATGCCGCGACCTTTGACATAAACCAGCGTATTGGCCGTGCCCAGGTCGATGGCCATATCGGCCGACATAAAACCCATCAAACGCGAAAACATCGAGAAAAACCCTCACCAGCGTAAAATCGCGCCGTTATCGCCTCGGATGCCGGAGCAGCGCAACCCCCAGCCCCCATATTTTCCGGTCTGCGCCGGCCATGAAAAATCACGCGCTCATGGCTGCCGGTGCGGTCTTTTCCCGCTTCACCAGGAGCTTGTTGAGTGCGTGAATATAAGCCCGGCAACTCGCCACCAGCGTGTCGGCATCGGACGCCTGACCATTGACTGTTTTGCCGCCCTCTTCCAGCCGCACGGTCACCTCGGCCTGGGCATCGGTGCCCTGGGTCACGGCATGGACCTGGTACAGCTGCAGATTGACGGTATGCGGGAACAGGGCCTTGATCGCGTTGAAAATCGAATCGACCGGGCCGTTGCCGGTCGCCTTCACCGATCTGACCGCGCCATCGATTTCCAGCTCGAGTTCGGCACTCTGCGGCTCCTTCGAGCCGGCAATCACCTGCAGGGAAACGAAACGGATGCGGTGGCTGTCATGCGCGACCGTGTCATCGACCAGCGCAACGAGGTCTTCGTCAAAGACCTCCTTCTTGCGGTCGGCCAGATCCTTGAAGCGGCCGAAGGCATCGTTCAACTGGTTCTCGGCCAGATTGAAGCCGAGTTCTTCCAGCTTCTTGCGGAAGGCATGGCGGCCGGAATGTTTGCCCATCACCAGGGTCGAGCGATTCAGGCCAACCGATTCCGGCGTCATGATCTCGTAGGTGCCAGCATGCTTCAGCATGCCGTCCTGATGGATACCGCTTTCATGCGCAAAGGCATTGGCGCCGACGATGGCCTTGTTCGGCTGCACCACGAAACCGGTGACGGCGGACACCAGGCGCGAGGCCTTCATGATATCGGTGGTTTTGATTCCGGTTTCGAATTGCATCGCATCGGGGCGCGTGCGCAGCGCCATCACGATCTCTTCCAGCGCCGCATTGCCTGCGCGCTCGCCCAAGCCGTTGATCGTGCATTCCACCTGGCGCGCACCACCCATCACGGCAGCGAGAGAGTTGGCCACCGCGAGGCCGAGATCATTGTGGCAATGCGCGGAAAACCTGGCTTTATCGCTGTTCGGGATGTTTTCGATCAGATAGCGCATCAGCGCCGTGTATTCTTCCGGCACGGTGTAGCCCACCGTATCCGGCACGTTGATCGTGGTGGCGCCGGCCTTGATCGCGCTCTCGATCACGCGGCAGAGGAACTCGCGATCCGAGCGCGTGCCGTCCTCGCAGCTCCACTCGACATCGTCGCACAGGTTGCGCGCATGGCTGACACTGTCGATCACCGCCTGATGCACGGCATCGGGTTCCATCTGCAATTTGAACTTCATATGCAGCGGCGATGTGGAGATGAAGGTGTGGATGCGGGCGTGCTTGGCCGGCTTCAAGGCTTCCCAGGCGCGATCGATATCTTTCTTGCCGGCACGGCTCAGACCGCAGACCGTGGAGTTGGTCACGCGCTTGGCGATTTCGTTGACAGCTTCGAAGTCGCCATTCGATGCAATCGGGAAACCGGCCTCGATCACATCGACGCCCATGCCTTCGAGCACGGCGGCGATCTTCAGTTTTTCCTCAAGGTTCATCGAGGCGCCGGGCGACTGCTCGCCGTCGCGCAGTGTGGTGTCGAAGATGATGACGCGCTCGCGCGCGCTGCTGCTCGCCGCTGTCGTCATGTTAAATCCCTCTCGCCCGCACCGCCGCCTCGACCGAAGCGGTTATGCCGGAATCTTGCCGTGGTTTCCGTGCTTTAACCATAGTCTACACGCTCCGGCGGGGTCGCCGCAAAGGCCGAAAAATCAAAGAGGTTCAGGCACTTGCATGGCTACTCTGCAATACCGGGCTTAAAAAGGGGTGAATGGACCAGACTTACAACCCTATTCCTCTAATCCCCTGAAATCACGGTGAAATTGGCGCAACCCCGCCATATCGGCCTCGTCAGCCCTTCACCGGGGTGGACGCGGATAATCCTGGTCTTCGATGGCCAGGCTGCGGTTCCGCCCGGTAAACCCGGTCTTCTGCACCTTGGCCAGTTGGGCCAACACCGCCTCGTCCGGTGGTCCGGCGTCAGCCGGGGCCTCGGCAATGGCCGCAAACATCATGGCCTCGATCCCGCGCATCTCGTTGTGCGGCGTGATCGAGGTAATGGCGGCGACGATCCCCAGAGCCGGCAGAACGAAGATGCGTTGCCCCTTCACGCCGCTGGCATAGAAATAGTCGAGGCCCGTCGCCGTCCGGCCGATCCACCAATGCAAGCCATAGTATTTGCTCGGGCCCGCCGTCCAGGCCATCGCAACATAGGAGCGATCGCATATCTGCTGGCCGTTCCAGTTACAGCCCTGCAGATACAACTGGCCGAGTTTGGCCATGTCCATCGGCCGCAGGCGCAAGCCCCAGCCGCCGGGATAGCGTCCGGCCAGATCCATGAACCACCAATCGTGGTTCACCATCTCCAGCGGCACGAACAGCAGTTCCTTGGCCGTGTTGTAGAGATCCTTTCCCGATGCCGCCGCAATCATCGCACCGGTCACCGAGGCATCGCCATCGGAGTAATTGTATTTTGTACCCGGCTCGGCCACGGCCTTTGTTGCCAGCGCGACAGCAAGGCGGTCGGATTTCAGGCGATATATCGGGTTATTCGCGGGGTCATGGAAATATTCCAGACCCGATGACATCTGCATCACGTTGCGCAGCGTGATGCGGTTGTTGGCTGCCCATGCCTCGTCCGTCAGGCTGGGAGGTTTTTCCAGAAGGGTGGATATGGGCGCGTCGATCGATTTGAGCTTACCCGCATGCAGCAATGCGCCTACCAGGGTCGCGGCAAAGGATTTGGTGACGGAATAAATCGTATGATTGTGGTCGCGACCAATGCCGTCTTTGTAGCGCTCGAAGATGAGCTTGCAGTTGCGGACAACCAGCAGACTGCGGAAATCATACTTCCCGGCATCAAGCGCTTCGTTGATCTTCAGCAGCGGGCCAGCCAGGGCGCCGACCTCCTGCGGCGCCGCAGGAAAATCGCGGCCGACAGGCGCCTGGCATTGCCCGCGCGCCTCGTTCGCAGAGACTGACGGCGACGCCAGACCCAGAAGCAGCAACAGCCCCAACAACAGCGACGACAGACGCATGATGCCCTCAAGCCAGAGTGCCGCCTGATGCTATGAGGCCAGGACGTCAGGCACCATCGTTCTTTCGGGTGACCGCAGGCGGCGCGCATATCATCGCATGCTGCGCGCGCAATATTTGCAGGTGTGCGGTTAGCGGTTTTCGTCGAACCAGATTTTCAAGCGATCGAGATAGCGCCAGAACTGCTCCAGATCCGCTTCCGGCCAGTCAGCGAAGGCAGGTGCCAGGATCGGCAGCACGGCAGCGATGGCGCGACCATGGGCGGCCCGGCCGCGCGCCGTGACGAACAGCAGCTTGGAGCGCGCATCCTGCGGGCTGGCCACCTCCCGCAGGTAACCCTTGGCGACCAGCTTCTGGGTCGTCTTGGTCACCGCCGGCGGCAATTGCTGCATGGCGCGCGCAATGCCGGCCGCGGTCTTGCCCTCCTCCGGCCGGTGGCTGAAATGGTTCAGCATGATGAACTGCGGCATCGGCAGATCATGGTCGCGCAACACGCGATTGGCCTTGGTGGTGGCCAGCTGATCGATGATCCCGATCCAGTTGACGATGCGAAAGCGCCGGTCCGGGCCAGCAACGGCGCTGGGCGGCGAACCGGCGGGTGCAGCATCCTTTGAAACGGATCGAGGCATCTCAACTCATCAAGAGGGCATCCAGCGGCCGACGTGGCGATGGCGGCACGGCTGCACTATAGCCAAGCCGGAACAGCATTTGCACCGTCTGTCCGGCCGCGGCACCAATCGCCATTCGGAAATCCTGCTGCAGTGCCGCCATTTCAGGATATTCCTGCAGCAACTGGCTGACCGGATGCATGGCAACACCCAGCTCTGTCGCCTTGAGATTGAGGCGCACATAGGCGCGGCCAGCCTCGATCTGACTGATGCGGTCATTGCCGGTGGTCACCAGCCAGCCGAAAGCCGGTGTGGCCCGCGCCCAGCCGAGCGCATAGTCGATGCCACCCTGATAGGCCATGGTCCCCGGGATCATGGCCTTTTCTGCGGTCATCAGGCCGAGCTTCGACAGCCACCAGAACAGCGGCCCATGCAGGTCGATGCCGTCCGGCTGGGCGGCGATGGCATCGGCACCGATACGAGTGCGCTCGATGCTTTCGCGCAGCGTGCGTGGGGTTTCCAGCTCGGTCAGCATGGCGCGCTCGGTCAGACTGCGCAAACGGGCGGCAAGCTCGGGCGCGTTGCTGATGATCAGCGCCGCGTTCGCCGACTGATGTGCACCCTGTAGGCCGCGCAGATGATCACCGGTCAGAGCCTGCGCCTCATATGGCTCCTTGGTTGAACGCCGGTGCGGAATCTGCGCAAACAGCGGATCAGCCACGGCATTGCCGCGGCTCAGGCGGATACGGGCCAGCGGCCTGTGATCCATAGCGTCCGCAGCCGGCTCACCATCGGGAAAATAATCGATGCTGCAGGCATGGCCATCGGCATTGGCGGCCAGCGCCAGCAGTTCGAGAAACGTGCCATGGCCGATCACGATCTGGCGCGCGAATGGATCGGTTTCCGGCAGCAGCCGCGTGGCATCGACATAAAGCAGGATTTCGCCCTCGCGGCGCAGGTCGACCAGCCAAGGCTGCATATTGTGCGGATTGGGCGCCAGCAGCGCCCAGGCCAGCGCGCGCCGGCGCGGGTCGGTTTCAGTTGTCAGGGGCCCGCGCCAGGGCGCCACCGCCGATGCGGGCATGCCGTCGCAACTGTGCAGCCCGCCGCCCAGGGCTGCCGCACCGATCGCGGCACCGCCGATAACCCGGATGAATCCACGTCGTGACACAGCCATTGTCGCCTCCGTTTGTAATTTCCATGGAAATCAATATCATTTCCATGGAAACTTTCAATCCGATAGGCTGTGACGGCCGGCACAAATGCAAACGGCCGCCGGATTGCTCCGGCGGCCGCCTGGTCTTCCGTATGGAAGCGGTTTAGTTCGAGCGGGCCTTGTCGACCAGCTTGTTCTTGGCGATCCAGGGCATCATGGCGCGCAGCTTGGCGCCCACTTCCTCGATCGGATGCTGGGCCAGCTTGGCACGGGTTGCCTTGAACGAGGTCTGGTTGACCTTGTTTTCCAGCATCCAGTTGCGGGTGAAACGGCCGGACTGGATGTCTTCCAGCACGCGCTTCATCTCGGCCTTGGTCTCGGCGGTCACGATGCGCGGACCGGTAACGTATTCACCGTATTCGGCCGTGTTCGAGATCGAGTAGTTCATGTTGGCGATACCGCCTTCGTAGATCAGGTCTACGATCAGCTTCACTTCATGCAGGCACTCGAAATAGGCCATTTCCGGGGCGTAGCCGGCTTCCACCAGCGTCTCGTAGCCGGCCTTGATCAGCTCGACCAGGCCGCCGCAGAGCACGACCTGCTCGCCGAACAGATCGGTTTCGCATTCTTCCTGGAAGGTGGTCTCGATGATGCCGGCCTTGCCGCCGCCATTGGCCGAGGCATAGCTGAGCGCGATTTCCAGCGCGTTGCCCGAGGCATTCTGGTGCACGGCAACCAGCGACGGCACGCCGCCGCCCTTCAGGTATTCCGAACGCACGGTATGGCCCGGACCCTTCGGCGCGATCATGAAGACGTCAAGATCCTTGCGCGGCTCGATCAGGTTGAAGTGGATGTTCAGGCCATGCGCGAAGGCAAGGGCTGCGCCTTCCTTCATGTTGTCGCGCAGGTCGTTGGTCCACAGGTCGGACTGGCCCTCATCGGGGGTCAGCACCATCACCACATCGGCCCACTTGGCGGCCTCGGTGGGGGTCATCACCTTGAAGCCGGCTTCTTCGGCCTTCTTGGTGCCGGCCGAACCCTTGCGCAGCGCAACGGCGATATTCTTCACGCCGCTGTCCTTCAGGTTCATCGCATGGGCATGGCCCTGGCTGCCATAGCCAACGATGACAACCTTCTTGCCCTTGATCAGGTTCAGGTCCGCATCGCGGTCGTAGTAAACGCGCATCTCAGTCTCTCCTCGGGATAAAGCGTCGTTATTTCGTATCTGGTGAATTAGAGCGGCTTGGGGCCGCGGCTGATCGCCACCACGCCGGTGCGCGAGACATCGACCAGGCCGAGCGGCTTCATCAGCTCGACGAAGGCGGTGATCTTCTCCGGCGCGCCGGTCAGCTCGAAGACAAAGGATTCGATCGTGCTGTCGACGGCGCGGGCACGGAAGATGTCGGCGATGCGCAAGCTCTCCACGCGCTTCTCGCCGGTGCCAGCCACCTTGATCAGCGCCAGTTCGCGCGCGATATGCGGGCCTTCGACGGTGAGGTCATGCACGTTATGCACCGGCACCAGGCGGCCGAGCTGGGCCTTGATCTGCTCGATCACATTGGATGGGCCAGACGTGACCACCGTGATGCGCGACAGATGCGCTGCATCGGAAACCTCGGCCACCGTCAGGCTTTCGATATTGTAGCCGCGGCCGGAGAACAGCCCGACCACACGGGCAAGGATGCCAGGCTCGTTATCGACGAGCACGGACAGGATATGGGACTGGATCGGCTGCTGCGGCGCGGACATGGGACGTGTTCTTCTTTTTGCTGCTGGCCTCAGACGAGGGCCATGCCTTCTTCACTGACGGAGGCGTTGTTCGCATCCTTGGGCTTGTCGTCGGCGAGGATCATCTCGTTATGCGCCGCGCCCGAGGGTACCATCGGGAAGCAGTTCTCCGCCTTGTCGACGGCGACATCCACCACCACCGGGCCGTCGATGGCGATCATCTCCTTGATCACGCCGTCGAGATCGGCCGGATCGGTGACGCGCAGGCCACGGCAATGGAAGGCCTCGGCCAGCTTGACGAAATCGGGCAGCGATTCCGAATAGCTCTGGGAATAGCGGCCGCCATGCAGCAGCTGCTGCCACTGGCGCACCATGCCCATATATTCGTTGTTGAGGATGAACACCTTCACCGGCAGGCGGAACTGCGCCGCTGTGCCCAGCTCCTGGATATTCATCAGGATCGAGGCTTCGCCGGCAATATCCACCACCAGCTTGCCCGGATGGCCGAGCTGCACGCCGATGGCGGCCGGCAGGCCGTAGCCCATGGTGCCCAGGCCGCCCGAGGTCATCCAGCGGTTCGGCTTGTTGAACTTGTAGAACTGGGCCGCCCACATCTGGTGCTGGCCCACCTCGGTGGTGATGAAGGTGTCCTGGTCCTTGGTCAGCTCATACAGCCGCTCGATGGCGAGCTGCGGCTTGATGATCTTGGAATCCTTCTTGTACTTCAGGCTGTCGCGGGCACGCCACTGGTCGATCTGCTGCCACCACTTGTCCAGCGCCTTCTGGTTCGGCTTGTAGCCGCCCTGCTTCCAGGCCGCGATCATCTGCTCCAGCACGCGGCAGGCATCGCCGACGATATTGAGGTCGCAGCGCACGGTCTTGTTGTGCGAGGACGGATCGATATCGACATGGATCTTCTTCGAACCCGGCGAGAAGGCATTCAAGCGGCCGGTGATGCGGTCGTCAAACCGCGCACCGATATTGATCATCACGTCGCAATCATGCATCGCATGATTGGCTTCCCAGGTGCCGTGCATGCCCAGCATGCCGAGGAACTGCCGGTCGGTGGCGGGATAGCCGCCCAGACCCATCAGCGTGTTGGTGATCGGGAAGCCGGTGAGCTGCACGAATTCGCGCAGCAGCTCGGAGGCGCGCGGTCCGGCATTGATGATGCCGCCGCCAGTGTAGAAGACCGGACGCTCGGCAGCCGCCATCAGCGCAACCGCTTCCTTGATCTTGGCATCCTCGCCATCGACACGCGGGCGATAGGTCTTGTGGCGGATATTGTCCTTGGCCGTATAGGTGCCCTGGGCGACCTGGATATCCTTCGGCAGGTCGATCACCACCGGGCCGGGACGGCCGTTGGTGGCGACATAGAAGCCCTCATGCACGATGCGCGCGAGGTCATCGACATTCTTCACAAGGTAATTGTGCTTGGTGCAGGGCCGGGTGATGCCGGTGGTGTCGCACTCCTGGAAGGCGTCGTTGCCGATCAGATGGGTGGCGACCTGGCCGGTCAGGCAGACGATCGGGATCGAATCGAGCAGCGCATCGGTCAGGCCGGTCACCGCATTGGTGGCGCCGGGACCCGAGGTGACCAGCACCACGCCGGGCTTGCCGGTCGAGCGGGCATAGCCTTCGGCGGCATGCACGGCGCCCTGCTCATGGCGCACCAGGATGTGGCGGATCGCATTCTGCTTGAACAGCGCGTCATAGATCGGCAGCACGGCGCCGCCCGGATAGCCGAAGACCACCTCAACACCCTGATCGATCAGGGCCTTGATCAGCATTTCGGCACCAGACATCTGCTGACCCGGCATCTGGGCAGCCTGCGCAGCGGTAGACATGACAACCAATCCTTTTGGCAATCCGCCAAAACATTTCGGCAATCCGTTGGGCGGACTGCCCTTTTAGACGAAAATCGGCCGGAACACGCCGTTCCGGCCGTTGAAAATCGGCGCCAACCTAAACGGCCACTCCGCGCACGGTCAATAGGTATCTCACAATGAATGGAAAGATTTCTGCCTCCAGGTTGAAATTTTCTTGCTGACTTAAGTCTTTTTCCACAACCAGGTCGGCGGCGAACTGGTGCCGGAACCAGGTGGTCTGCCGTTTGGCATAATGGCGGGTGTTGAGCTGGCCGATGCGGATCGCCTCATCCAGGCCGATCTCCCCCTTAAGATATTGTATCAGCTCGGGAAGTCCATGGGCCTTGCGCATCGGCGCATCGGCCGGGATGTCGTGGCGCGCCAGCACGGCGCGTGCCTCGTCCAGCGCCCCCGCCGCCAGCATGCCCTCGAAACGCCGGTCGATCCGCTCATAGAGCGCGGTGCGCGGCGGCTGCAGCAGCAGCCGGAACACCGGATTGGCCAGCGGCGGCTCCGCCGGGGTATCGGCCTGCCAGGCCGCCAGGCCGCGGCCGGTGGCCTGCAGCACCTCCCATGCCCGCACCAGCCGCTGGCTGTCGCCGGCTTTCAGCTGGGCAGCGGTAACCGGGTCGCCAGCAGCCAGCGCCGCATGCAGGGCGGCCGGACCTTCTGCGTCCAGCCGGGCTCGCGCCGCGGCACGGATATCGTCCGGGATCACTGGAATTTCGGCCAGCCCCTCGAACAGGCTGCGCAGATACATGCCGGTACCGCCCAGCAGGATCGGTACCCGGCCCTCGGCAATCGTCTCGGCAATCGCCTGCCGCGCCAGCCCGACCCAGACCGCCGCCGTGCCATGGGTGGCACCATCCAGCACGCCATAGAGGCGGTGCGGCACCTGGGCCATTTCCACATCGGTCGGCCGCGCCGTCAGCACCCGCAGGTCCCGATACACCTGCATGCTGTCGGCATTGATGATGGTGCCGCCGACCCGCTCGGCCACGGCGATGCCGAGCGCCGACTTGCCGCTGGCGGTGGGGCCGGCGAGCACGATGATCGGGGCTTTACTCGGGTCCATATGAAAGGCCTATCGGTTGCGCCGCCCCTTTTACAGGCCTAGAAGTGGCGCATGCAAAACATTCTCAGCCTGATCACCGCGCCCCATAACGCCGTGCTGACGCCAAGGCTGGCCAGTGCCGTGCGCGATGCGCTGGCGCTCGCCCGCGGCCGGGTCGGACCGGCCGACTGGCTCGATGCCGGCATCGCCTGCGACATTCCCTTCGATGGCGTCGAGCTGAAAGAGGCTGAAAAGGTGGCACGCATCGCGCTGCGCAATGCACCGGTCGATGTGGTGGCCCAGGCCAATACGCCCACCCGCCGCAAGAAGGCGCTGGTGGCCGACATGGAATCGACCATCATCCGCAACGAGATGCTGGATGAACTGGCCTACCTGGCCGAGATCGGCGAGCAGGTGGCCGAGATCACGCGCAAGGCGATGAATGGCGAACTCGATTTCTATGCCGCGATCCGTGAGCGCGTCGCCCTGCTGAAGGGCCAGCCGGCCAGCCTGCTGGACGATGCTGCCAAGCGCATCAAGCTGATGCCGGGCGCCTCTGTGCTGATCAACACGCTGAAAAGCCATGGCGTGCACACGGCGCTGGTTTCGGGTGGCTTCGATTACTACACCCAGCCGATCGCCGAGCAGCTCGGCTTCGACGAGCAGCAGGCCAATCACATGATTCTGGAAAACGATGTGATTGCCGGCATCGCCGAGCCGATCCTGGGCAAGGAAGCCAAGCTGGAAGCGCTGCAGCGCGTGGCGAAAGCCAGGGGCATCGACGTCAGCGACTGCATCGCGGTGGGCGATGGCGCCAACGACCTCGCCATGCTGGGGGCCGCCGGTTTCGGCGTCGCCTATCACGCCAAGCCAGTGGTGCAGCAGCAGGCCAAGATCAACATCCGCCACGGTGACCTCAGCGCCCTGCTCTATCTGCAGGGCTATCGCGCCGACGAGATTTTCGGGCGCGGCTGATCCACACCCGTCGTCCTCGGACCCAAGGAGCGTTTCTTGGCCGAGGACCTCTCTCCAATCTGCATAAGATGCTCGGGTCAAGCCCGAGCATGACGATTGTTCGATCGTTACCGCGCCGTCCAGCCGCCATCGATGGCAATCGACGTGCCGGTGATCGACTTTGCCGCATCGCCGCAGAGGAAGACTGCCAGCGCCGCAACCTCGTCCACCTCGACGAATTTCTTGGTCGGCTGGGCGGCGAGGATCACCTCGCGGATCACCTGCTCATGCGACATCTTGTGCACCTTGGCCTGATCCTCGATCTGGTTTTCCACCAGCGGCGTGCGCACATAGCCCGGGCAGATCGCATTCACCGTGATGCCGGCCTCGGCCACTTCCAGCGCGACCGACTTGGTCAGGCCGACCTGGCCATGCTTGGCCGCCACATAGGCCGACTTGAACGGCGAGGCGATCAGGCCATGCGCCGAGGCGATGTTGACGACGCGCCCCCAGCCTTTCTTCTTCATGCCAGGCAGCGCCGCCTTGATGCAGTGGAAGCTGGAGGAGAGGTTGATGTTCTGGATCGCCTCCCATTTCGCCTCGGGGAATTCATCCACCGGGGAGACGAACTGGATGCCGGCATTATTGACCAGGATATCGACGCCGCCGAGGCCGTCGGCGGCCTTTTTCATGAAGGCGGCAATCGCCTCGCCCTTGCTCATGTCGGCGCCGTCATAGAGCACCTTGACGCCGAATTCCGCCGCCAGCCCGGCGCGCAGCTTTTCGATCTCGGCGGCATCGCCGAAGCCGTTCAGCATCAGGTTGCAGCCTTCCTTGGCCAGCGCCCGGGCGATCCCCAGGCCGATACCGCTGGTGGAACCGGTGACGACGGCGGACTTGCCTTTCAGCATGGGGCGACCTTTCTTATACGGCTGGAGAGTATGGCCGGAGCCTAGCGGAAAAGCGGGGCTTTTGCCTAGCCGTGGCCCTCTCCAGGCGATGCCCCAGGGGGCCTGAGCCTTGCAGCCCCGGCGCCCCCATGGGATACCAGATGAGAGCATTTCAGGCGCGTTTTTCAGGAGCTTTTTCCGCATGCTGAACCGCATTACCCAGCCCGCCGACAGCCGGCTCGATGACGAAGACGACGACAAGCCGGAGAAGAACGGCGAGGCCGAAAAGGCCAAGAAGGAAAATCCCGGCATCGAGGAGCGCCTGTTCAAGGCGCGCACCATCCTGATCTATGGCGGCATCGACCAGAAGATCGCCAAGGAAGTCTCGGCCCGCCTGCTCGCCCTGCAGTCGGCCAGCGACGATCCGATCACCATTTTCATCAACAGCCAGGGCGGCCATGTCGAATCGGGCGACACGATCTATGACATGATCAAGTTCGTGAAGCCCGATGTGCGCATCGTCGGTACCGGCTGGGTGGCCTCGGCCGGCGCGCTGATCTTTGCCGCGGCGAAGAAGGAAAACCGCTTCTCGCTGCCCAATACCCGCTTCCTGCTGCACCAGCCGTCCGGCGGCGCCGGCGGCACGGCTTCGGATGTCGCCATCCAGGCCAAGGAAATCATCCGCATGCGCAAGCGGCTGAACGAGATCTTCGCCCGCGAAACCGGCCAGACGCTGGAGCGCGTTGAGAAGGACACCGACCGCGATTACTGGATGAGCGCGGAGCAGGCCGTGGAATACGGTCTGGTCGGCAAGGTGATCCAGAATGCCCGCGAACTCGACTGAGTAAATACGTATCAACTATGAAAGGGAAAGCGGCATCGCTCTGTGTTGCCCTTTCCCTTTTTACTTTTTCGGGTCTCGCGCAAACCTACCCGCCGCCGGACCACCCCTATTTCCAGGCCCTCGCCCGCATCTGTCCGGCGAAGCAGCTTGAAAACCTCAATCCCGGCCTTGCCGTCGAGAGCATACTCGCCTTCCCGGAGACCCTTACCGCTGCACGCGCCAATGTCTTGCGGGCTGAAGCCAAGGCAGATCACGATGCCTGTGAGGTCGGATCAGCCTGCGTGAATGCCGCCTATATCAAGGCCGCTGGACGCCTGAGCATGGCAGATGACCTTGCCCGTCATGTCTGCGCCTTGCCTTATCGCTGCACAGCCCCTTTCGAGTGTCAGAGCGAATAACAGCTACGCCGCAAGTATTTTCAGTTCGGCCTCACCTGCATCGCCTGCCACCAGCACATGGCCGGGCGGCACCGGCAGCCACTTCTGCGGATGTTCATCCAGCGGTTCGGACACGATGGTGAGCCGCCCCTCGTCCATATGCCAGTACAGGCTGGGCGGTTCGGCATCGCTGGAATAGCGGATGGCATAGACGGCGCGACCATCGGTGAGCGAGGCCGTCATGCGGAAAGCCTCGGTGATGCCATCGTCCCGCATCAGCCGCCGCACATCGGCGATTGCCGCCGCAATCGCCGCCAGCGGATCGCGGTCGAGCCCGTGCTTCAGCATCAGGTAGAAGATCGCCTCTGAATCCGTGGTGCCGAGCCGCTGTTCATAGAGCGCATCCGGGATCAGTGCCTCCAGACGGCGGCGCAGCTTCGCATAGCCGCCGATCTGGCCGTTATGCATGAACAGCCAGCGGCCATTGGCGAAGGGGTGGCAGTTGGCGCGCGAGGTGGCGGTGCCGGTGGAGGCGCGCACATGCGCCATGAACAGGCCCGAGCGGACCTGATGCGCGATGCTGCGCAGGTTGGGATCGTTCCAGGCTGGCAGAATGTCGCGATAAGTGCCCGGCAGGTCGCGCTCGGCATACCAGCCCACACCGAAACCATCCCCATTGGTGGCCACTGCCGCCTTGCGGGCATGCAGACTCTGCTCGATCAGCGAATAGCGTGGCGCGAACAGCAGGTCTTCCAGATAGATCGGATCGCCCCGATAGGTGAGCCAGCGGCACATCGCGTTTCTCCCGGATTCGTTTAATCGAATTCTACGGGAGAAGAATGTTTTATGTCAGGGTTGAGCTTTGGTAACGCCAGCCGCCTGCAGAGCGGCGATCTCATCGCCCGCATAACCGATCTCACGCAGGATGGCTTCGGTCTGCTCACCGATGCGCGGCGCAGGATGGCGATGCGCCGGTGCAGTATCCGACCACCGGCTGGGCACCGCCAGGCCGCGCAGCGCCCCTTCGGTGGGATGTTCGGTTTCCTCGAAAAAGCCGGTGGCATTGAGATGCGGATCGGCCAGCAGATCCTCGAAACTGTTCATCTTCGCCACCGGGATATCGGCCTCGCCCAGCAGCACCAGCCAGTCGGCAGTGGAACGCTTGCGCATCTCGGTCGCGACGATGGCATAGAGCTCGCCGATATGGGCAGTGCGGCTGGCGAGGTCGCGAAAACGCGGATCGTTGTCGAGGTCAGCCTCGCGGCCGGCAATGCGGAAGAACTTGCGCCAATGCGCATCGGTATAGAGTAGCACGCAGACATGGCCATCGGCGGTCTGGAACGGCCGGCGGTCCGGTGCCATCAGCCGGGCATAGCCCATCGGGCCTTCCGCCGGCCGGAAGGTTTCACCATAGAGATGATCCGACAGCACGAATTGCGCCATGGTCTCGAACATCGGGATATCGACCGCCTGGCCCTGCCCGCTGCGCTCGCGCGCGTACAACGCCGCGCAGATCGCGCCCATGGCATAAAGCCCCACCGTGCGGTCGCTGATATTCATCGGCGCATAGCGCGGCTCGGCATTCCCGGCCCGCTGCAGCGCGCCGGGAATGCCGCTGGCACCCTGGATCAGGTCGTCATAAGCCGGATAGGCCGCATAAGGTCCGCTACGGCCATAGCCGAACATGCCGGCATAGATCAGTCGCGGATTGACCGCGCGCAGATCGTCATAGCCCAGCCCCAGCCGGGCCATCGCCTGCGGCCGGATATTATAGGTCAGCACATCGGCGGTGCGGCACAGATCCATCACCGCCTTGCGGCCCAGCGCATGCTTGAGATCGAGCACGATACTGCGCTTGTTGCGGTTGGCATGCAGATAGAGCGGCCCCATGGCGCGGTCGCCATGCGGCCCGGCACGCCGCATCACATCGCCCTGCGGCGATTCCACCTTCACCACATCGGCACCGAAATCGGCCAGCATCTGGGTGGCATAGGGCCCCATCAGCACAGTGGTGAGGTCGATGATGCGCACGCCATCCAGCGGACCGGCCATGGCGGGTTTCCTCAGTAGGATTTCGGCAGGCCGAGCACACGCTCGGCGATGAAACACAGGATCAGCTGCGGACTGATCGGCGCGATGCGCGAGATCAGCACTTCGCGCAGGTAACGCTCGACATGATACTCCCTGGCATAGCCATAGCCGCCATGGGTCATCACCGCCTGCTGGCAGGCCTTGAAGCCCGCTTCACCGGCCAGGTATTTCGCCGCATTGGCCTCGGCGCCGCAGGGCTGGCCGGCGTCATACAGCGAGGCCGCCTTGAACACCATAAGGTTGGCGGCTTCCAGTTCCATCCAGTTCTGCGCCAGCGGATGCTGGATGCCCTGGTTCATGCCGATGGGGCGGTCAAAGACAATGCGCTCCTTGGCATATTGCGTGGCGCGGGCCAGCGCGACACGGCCAAGCCCGACCGCCTCGGCGGCGATCAGGACGCGCTCGGGGTTCATGCCATGCAGGATATAGTCGAAACCACGGCCTTCCTCGCCGATGCGGTCGGCCACCGGCACCTTCAGCCCGTCGATGAACAGCTGGTTGGAATCGACGCATTTGCGCCCCATCTTGTCGATCTCGCGCACCTCGACGAAGCGGCGATCGAGATCGGTGTAGAACAGGCTGAGCCCCTGCGTCGGCTTAGTCACCTGCTCCAGCGGTGTGGTGCGAGCCAGGATCAGCATCTTCTCGGCCACCTGCGCGGTGGAGATCCAGACCTTGGCGCCCGACAGCACATAATGGTCGCCGTCGCGCACCGCCTTGGTCTTCAGCTTGGTGGTGTTGAGGCCGGCATCGGGCTCGGTGACGGCGAAGCAGGCTTTCTCCCGGCCGGCGATCAGCGGCGGCAGCATGCGCTGCTTCTGCTCTTCGGTGCCGAACACCACCACCGGATTGAGGCCGAAGATATTCATATGCACGGCCGAAGCGCCGCTCAGGCCGGCGCCGGATTCGGCAATCGCCTGCATCATGATCGCGGCTTCGGTGATGCCCATGCCGGCGCCGCCATAGGCCTCCGGGATGCAGATGCCCAGCCAGCCGTCTTTCGCCAGCGCCTGGTGCAGATCATGCGGGAAACCGCCCGCATGATCGCGCTCCAGCCAGTATTCGTCGCCGAACCGCGCGCAGATGCGGCTCACCGCCTCGCGGATCGCCTGCTGGTCGGCGTTGAACTGGAAGTCCATGGTGCTATTCCGCCTCGATGCCGGCGTCTTTCACCAGCTTGGCCCATTTGACCAGCTCGGAGCGGACGAAGGCATCCAGTTCGGCCGGGGTGCTGGTGAAGGCATCGAAGCCGATCTGGGCGAGTTTATCCTTCACCTCGGGCCGGGCCACGATCTTCACCAGTTCGGCATTCAGGCGGGCGACGATCTCGGCGGGCGTGCCGGCGGGCGCGAAAACGCCATTCCACGAATTGAGATCGAAATTCGGCACGCCAGCCTCTTCCATCGACGGCAGGTCGGGCACCAGTGCGCTGCGCTTGGCGGTGGTGACGGCGAGCGCGCGCATGCGGCCGGCCTTGACGTTGCCGATGCCCGACGCGAGATCGGTGAACATCATCGTCACCTGGCCGCCCATCACATCGGTCATCGCCGGCGGCGTGCTCTTGTATGGCACATGCAGCAGCTCGATCTTGTTGGCCAGCCCGAAGGTCGCGCCGGCGACAATGCCGGTGCTGTTGCCGGTGCCATACGACACCTTGCCCGGATTCTTGCGGGCATACTCGATCAGGTCTTTCACCGATTTGATCGGCAGGTCGGGATTGACCACCAGCATGAACGGCAGGTTGCCCATGCGTGATACCGGCGCGAAATCCTTCACCGGATCGTAGCTGATCTTCTTCATCAGGCTGGGATTGGCCGAATGGGTGGTGTTGGTGGTCATGAACAGCGTGTAGCCATCCGGCGCCGCGCGGGCGACGAATTCGGCGGCAATCGCGCCATTGGCACCGGGCTTGTTGTCGACGATGACCTGCTGCCCCAGCGCATCGGTCAGGTTCTGCGCGGTGATGCGCGCCACCGCATCGGTGCCGCTGCCGGCGGCAAAGGGCACCACCAGCTTGACCACCTTATTCGGATAGGCCTGGGCCAGGGCGGCAGATGACAGCAGCAGGGCCGCAGCAAAGGTGGCAAGAGTTCTGATCATTGGTGTTTCCTCCGGTTTTTTGTTCTGTGTTGTGCAATCGTCAGGCCGGGCGGATCACCCGGTCGGGATTTTCCTCATAGGGCGGCGCATAGATCACCAGCACCTTCACCGGCTCGTCGCTGAGCACGGTGAAGGTGTGCTGCTGATCGGGCGGGAAGAAGCAGCAGTCACCGGGGCCCAGTTCGCAGACCTCGCCGGCGACTTCGGCACGCGCGCGGCCTTCCAGCATGTAGCAGACCTGTTCGATGCCGGGATGCGCATGGGGCAGCGCGCCCTTGCCCTTCTCGATCACGCCGAGCAGCACCTCCAGCTGTTCGGCGCCGACGGTTTCGCGGCCGATCAGGCGGCGATTCAGCGTGCCGACATGATTGGCCGGGTGATAGCCGGGCACCTCGCCGGCACGAATGAAATAGCGGCGCTTGGTCATGGTCTCAGCTTTCGTCCGTGAGGGTGGCGCAGGCGGCCCGCAGCATTTCGCCATAGGCGGCAAGATGCGGCTCCATGCGATAGAGCGGCCCGGCCACCGAGATCGCATACCAGTCGCGGTTCAGGCGCAGCGCACAGGCGACGGCGGCCAGATCGGCCACGCTCTCGCCAGCATTGACCGCCCAGCCGCGTTGCGTGATCGCCTCCATCTCGCGCTCGAATGCTGCCGGGCTGCTGAGTGTGCGCGGCGTCGGCGCCGTCCAGTCGTAATCCTTCAGCAGCCGGGCCCGTTCCCCCTGCGGCAGGGCCGCGAGCAAGGCCTTGCCGAGCGAATTGGCATGTGGCTGGCGGAACTCGCCGATGCTGGCGATGTAGCGGATGCGCTGCTGCGATTCCGCCACGTCGAGATAGAGCACCCGGGCGTCCTGCAGCTTGCCGACCACGGCGGTCTCGCCGGTCTGGTCGCGCAGTTCCAGCAGGGTCGGCCGGATACGGTCGAGCAAGGGATCGCTGGCGGCGATCTGCTCGGCCACGGCCTGCAGGCGGCGGGTCGGGTAATAACCGCTGCGGCGCTGCACCTCGTAGATATAGCCGCGGTTCTGCAGGGTCTGGACCAGGGCAAAGCAGCTGGAGACCGGGATGGCGAGCAGCCGCCCCAGTTCGGACAGCGGCAGCGGCCGGCCCTCGCGGGCGAAGGTTTCGAACAGGTCGAGGGTGCGGACCGCTGTTTTCACATTCATGAAAACTATTTCAATATACGGAAATCGATTCGGTCAAGCCGTTGGCCGCCGCAGGCATAAAAAAAGCCCCGGGGGTCACCCGGGGCTTTGGGGTCCGGCAGGGGCCGGGATCAGGATTTCAGCGGCACCGGCACGAAGCGCGGCTCGCCCGAACGCTGGATCTGCAGCAGCGCCACCTTGCGCTTGGCATCCTTCAGCGCCTTGAGCATCTCCACCGCATCCTCGGTGTTGCGGATCTCCGACTGCGCCATCTCGATGATCACGTCGCCCACGCGCACATCGCGCTTGGCCGCCGGGCCATCGGCCTCGACATCGGTGATCACCACGCCCTTCACGTCATCCTTGATGTCGTGCTTCTGGCGCAGCTCCTTGGTCAACGGCGCGACACGCACGCCGAGATCGGCCAGGTCGGTCTCGTTGCGGCCGGCTTTCGGCCGGGCCGCATCGGCCTTCTGGCTGTTCTCCTGCTTGGCCGATGCCATGGCGGCTTCCAGCTCGCCCAGCGTCGCCTTCACGGTCTGCTTCTTGCCCTTGCGGATAATCTCCACATTCACGCTCTTGCCCACCGGCGTCTCGGCGACGCTGCGGGTCAGCGCGTTGGTGCTGGCAATCGCCTTGCCGTCGAAGCTGGTGATCACGTCGCCGGAGTCGATGCCGGCCTTCTGGGCCGGGCCGCCGGGCACGACCTTGGCGACCAGCGCGCCGCGCGCCTGCTGCAGGCCGAGCGCCTCGACCATCTCGTCGGTGACCGACTGGATCTGCACGCCGAGCCAGCCGCGCTTGGTACGGCCGAATTCGATCAGCTGCTGCACCACCGGACGGGCCAGGTTGGCCGGCACGGCAAAGCCGATGCCGATCGAGCCGCCCGACTGCGAGAAGATCGCGGTGTTGATGCCGATGACATTGCCGTCCTTGTCAAACAGCGGGCCGCCGGAATTGCCCTTGTTGATCGAGGCATCGGTCTGCAGGAAGTCGTCGTAGCGGCCGGCATTGATGTCGCGGCCACGCGCCGAGATGATGCCAGCGGTGACGGTGCCGCCCAAGCCAAACGGATTGCCGATGGCCAAAGTCCACTGCCCGACGCGGATCTTGTCGGAATCGCCCCAGTTCACCGCCGTCAGCGTGCGGCCCTTGGGCTCGACCTTCAGCACGGCGATATCGATTTCCGGATCGCGGCCAACCACCTTGGCTTCCAGTTCGGTGTTGTCATGCAGGATGACGCGCACCTGGTCGGCCTCGGCGATCACGTGGTTGTTGGTGACCACATAGCCGCGGGCATCGATGATGAAGCCCGAGCCGAGCGAGGAGACCTGGCGCGGCGGCCGGTTGCCCTCGCCGCGCTGCTGGCGCTCGAAGAACTCCTTGAAGAAATCCTCGAACGGCGAACCCGGCGGGAATTGCGGCAGGCCCTCGGGCATGCCGCCCTTGTTCTGCACCGTCTGCGTGGTCGAGATATTGACCACCGCCGGCAGCAGTTTCTCCGCCAGATCGGCGAAATCACCTTCCGGTGCGCGGGCCTGGGCAGCCGAAGCCAGCCCGAGACCGAGCAGAAGGCTTGCCGCCAGAGCAGTATTCCGGATCAGGCGAACCTGTGTCATCGCACCCATATACCCTCCTCGCTGCCGCTGTCGCGGCAGCCCGACGCTTAGCGACCAGCCGGACGCCGCGGCGTGCCGGTCGGGCTTTCAAAATACCGGAAGAACTCGGAATCCGGTGACAGCACCATGGTGGTGTCGCCCGGCTGCAGCACCTTGGTATAGGCCTGCAGCGACCGGTAGAAGTTGTAGAATTCCGGGTCGCGATTGGCGGCTTCCGCGAAGATCTTGGTGCGTTCGGCATCGCCTTCACCACGCAGGATTTCCGAGCGGCGACGCGCATCGGCAATCAGGATGGTGCGCTGGCGCTCGGCCTCGGCCCGGATCTTTTCCGACAGCTCGAAGCCGGTGGCGCGCTGCTCATTGGCCTCGCGCTGGCGTTCGGTCTGCATGCGGCGGAAGATCGCCTGGCCGATGGTATCGGGGAAGTCGGCGCGCTTGATGCGCACGTCGACCAGCTCGATGCCGAGGCGGCGGCTGTCTTCCTGCAGCGTGGTGGTGACCTGCTGCATGGCGGCCGGACGATCGCCCGAGATGATCGTGCTGGCATCCAGGCGGCCGAAGGCGCCGCGGAAGGCGTTGGCCACCGATGGCGACAGGCGGCCGCGCAGGCCAAGCTCGTTGCGGACGGTCTGATAGAACAGCAGCGGATTGGTGATGCGATAGCGCACGAAGCTGTCGACCACCAGGCGGCGCTGGTCGGAGGTCAGGATTTCCTCCGGCTGCGCGTCGAGGCCGAGAATGCGCTTGTCGAAATAGACCACATCCTGGATCAGCGGGATCTTCACATTCAGGCCGGGCTCGGTGATGACCCGGCGCGGATCGCCGAACTGCACCACCAGGGCCTGCTGGGCCTGGTGCACGGTGAACAGCGATGCCTTGACCAGGAAGCCGAGGGCGACCAGGACGATGACGACGATGGTGAGGAGCGAACGGTTCATGATGCGTCTCCTCTCTTAGCGCTGCTGCGCCGGTTGCTGGCGCTGCTTTTGCAGCTCCGGCAGCGGCAGATACGGCACCACGCCGCTGCCGCCATTCTGACCGTCCACGATAACCTTGGTCGTGCCGCGCATGATCGATTCCATGGTTTCAAGATACATGCGCTTGGTGGTCACATCCTTGGCCTGGCGGTATTCGGCATAGACCTGGCTGAAGCGGCTGGCATCGCCCTGGGCATTGGCAATGGTTTCCTGCTTGTAGGCTTCCGCCTGCTGCAGCAGGCGCTGCGCCTCGCCGCGGGCACGCGGGATGATGTCGTTACGATAGGCTTCCGCCTCGTTCTGCGCACGCTCACGGTCGGCCTGGGCCGACTGCACGTCGCGGAAGGCATCGATCACCGAAGCCGGCGGTTCGGTACGCTGTAGCGCCACCTGGGTGACGACAACGCCGGCACTGTAGCCATCGAGCACCGCCTGCATCACGCGGCGGGTGTCGTCGGCGATCTTGGTGCGGCCTTCGGTCAGGATGAACTGGATGTTGTTCTTGCCGACCACTTCGCGGATGGCGCTTTCGGCCACCTGCTTGATGGTACGCGACGGCTCGACGACATTGAACAGATACTGGCCGGCATCCTTCACCTGCCACAGCACGGTGAAATCGATGTCGACGATATTTTCGTCGCCGGTCAGCATCAGGCTTTCTTCCGGCACATCGCGCTGCTGCACGCCGCGCGTGGGCGACTCACCCAGGCTGCGGAAGCCGATTTCCTCGCGGTTCACGCTGGTCACTTTCGGCGTCAGCACGGAATCAACCGGCCAGGGCAGGCGATAGCGCAGGCCCGGTTCGGTCACGGCATGCACCTTGCCGAAGCGCAGCACCACGCCCTGTTCGTCGGTATCGACGCGGTAGAAGCCGGTGCCGAACCAGATCGCCACCGCGACCAGGATCAGTAACAGGATACCGCGGCCGGAAACGTCGCCACCGGGCAGCATGCCGCGGAACTTGTCCTGGCCACGTCGCAGGATTTCCTCGAGGCTGGGCGGATTGGGGCCGCCAAACGGGCCGCCGCCATTGCCGCCACCCGGGCCACGCCCGCCGCCACCGCCCTGGCCCCAGGGTCCACGACCGCCGCCACCGCCGCTGCCGCCACCGCCAAAACCCCCACCTTGATTGCTCCAGGGCATCCCACTGTCCTTCTTTGCCTACCCGTCCGATGCGACCATGGACGGCGCTGCGGCGGAAAATTTGCGTTATTACCCGGTCGTCAAGATCACCCGGTCTTCAAGTCTTGTACCCCGGATCAGCGCCCAACGAGAGCACTTGGGCAGATGAATTGCCGGCGCCCCCTACCCGCGATATATCAATCGCTTGGCATAAGCGCGGCTTTGCCTGCCGATGATCAAGAATATTGGAACGTTTACAGGGATTTCAAGCATGACCGGGGTTACAGAAGCGCAGATCATGGACGCGCTGCGCGGTGTGGTAGACACCGATCATGGCAAGAATGTGGTCGATCTCGGAATTGTGTCCGGGCTGGTGATCAAGGGCGGCAATATCGGCTTTGTGCTGGAAGTGCCGGCCAAAGAGGGGGCCGCCAAGGAACCGCTGCGCCGGGCCGCCGAACAGGCGGTCGCCCGCCTGCCGGGCGTCACCTCGGCCACCGTGGTGCTGACGGCCGAAAGCCAGGGCAAGTCCGGCGCCGCCAAAGCAGCCCCCCATGCGCATAATCATGCGCACGATCATGGACATAGCCATGCCGCGCCCGCCGCCTCTGGCGGCCAGGCCGGCAAGGCGCCGGAAGTGGGCGCCCGCCCCGCCATCCCCGGCATCCGGTCGATCATCGCCGTGGCCTCGGGCAAGGGCGGCGTGGGCAAATCCACCACTGCGGTCAACCTGGCGCTGGCTTTGGCCCAGAGCGGCAAGAAGGTCGGCCTGCTGGATGCCGATATTTATGGCCCGTCGCTGCCGCGCATGATGGGCATCACCGGCAAGCCGCATTCGCCCGACGGCAAGCGCCTGCATCCCCTGCAGGGCTGGGGCATCCCCTGCATGTCCATGGGCTTCCTGGTGCCGGAAGACACGCCGATGATCTGGCGCGGCCCGATGGTGATGAGCGCGCTGGAGCAGATGCTGCGCGATGTCGAATGGGGCGAGTTGGACGTGCTCGTGGTCGACATGCCGCCCGGCACCGGCGATGCCCAGCTGACCATGGCCCAGCGCGTGCCGCTGGCCGGCGCGGTGATCGTCTCCACGCCGCAGGACATCGCCCTGCTGGATGCGCGCAAGGGCCTGAACATGTTCCGCCGCGTCGATGTGCCGGTGCTCGGCATCATCGAGAATATGAGCTATTTCTGCTGTCCCAATTGCGGCCATCGCAGCGATATCTTCGCCCATGGCGGCGCCCGCAAAACCGCCGAGGAGCTGGGCTGCGATTTCCTGGGCGAACTGCCGCTCAAGATCGAGATCCGCGAAACCAGCGATGGCGGCGCGCCGATCGTGGCCTCCAGGCCCGACAGCGACGAGGCCAAGGCCTATCGCGCGATTGCCGCCAAAGTGGCTGAGAAGATCGACCGCGACGCCGCCGCCAGCCGCATGCCGAAGATCACCATTCAGTAACCCGGATATCCATCAGGCATAAAAAAAGGCCGGACACTGTCCGGCCTTTTTCGTATCGGCTGCCGTTCGGCTCAGGCCTCGCTGGCCTTTTCCTCGGAAATCGCCGCCTGCGCCGCCGCCAGGCGGGCGATCGGCACGCGATAAGGCGAGCAGGACACGTAATCGAGTCCGGCATTGTGGCAGAAGCGCACCGACGACGGATCGCCGCCATGCTCGCCGCAGATGCCGAGCTTGATATCCTTGCGCACGCTGCGGCCACGCTCAGCCGCAATCTTCACCAGCTCGCCGACACCGGCCTGGTCGATAGTGACAAACGGATCGCGCTCGAAGATTCCGGCCTTCAGGTAATCTTCCATGAACAGCGCCGAGTCATCACGGCTGATGCCCAGCGTGGTCTGCGTCAGGTCATTGGTGCCAAACGAGAAGAATTCGGCGGTCTCAGCGATCTCGGCGGCGCGCAGGGCGGCGCGCGGCAGCTCGATCATGGTGCCGACCAGATACTTCACCTTCTTGCCCTGTTCCTTGAACACCGCGCCGGCGATGGCGTCGATGCGGGCCTTGAGGATGTCGATCTCGGCCTTGGTGGCGACCAGCGGGATCATCACTTCCGGCTCGACCGGCTTGCCGCCGGCCTTCGATACCGCTACGGCCGCCTCGAAGATGGCACGCGCCTGCATCTCGTAGATTTCCGGATAGCTGATGCCAAGGCGGCAGCCGCGATGGCCCAGCATCGGGTTGGTTTCTTCCAGCGCCTTCTTGCGCTCCTTCAGCGCGGCGACGCTGAGGCCGGTGCCGCGGGCGACCGCGTCGAAATCGGCATCGGTCTTGGGCAGGAATTCATGCAGCGGCGGATCTAGCAGGCGGATCGTCACCGGACGGCCGGCCATGATCTTGAACAGCTGGATGAAGTCTTCGCGCTGCATCGGCAGGATCTTCGCCAGCGCCTTTTTGCGGCCTTCGACCGCCGGCGAGAGGATCATCTCGCGCACCGCGGTGATGCGGTCGGCATCGAAGAACATATGCTCGGTGCGGCACAGGCCGATGCCTTCGCAGCCAAAGCGCACGGCGGTTTCGGCATCCGCCGGAGTCTCGGCATTGGTGCGGACCTTCAGCTTGCGCAGCTTGTCAGCCCAGGTCATCAGCAGGCCGAAATCGCCCGACAGCTGCGGCTCGATCATCGGCATCAGGCCGAGGATCACTTCGCCGGTCGAGCCGTCGATGGTGATGACATCGCCCTTGTTCACGGTGAGATCGCCGATGGTCATCTTGCCCGCGGCGTAATCGATGCGGATGCTGCCGGCACCCGAAACGCAGGGCCGGCCCATGCCGCGCGCCACCACGGCCGCATGGCTGGTGGTGCCACCACGGGCGGTCAGGATGCCCTTGGCCGCGTGCATGCCATGGATATCTTCCGGCGAGGTCTCGACGCGGCAGAGGATCACGGCCTCGCCCTTGCTGGCCATCTGTTCGGCTTCATCGGCCAGGAACACCGCCTTGCCCGAGGCCGCACCCGGCGACGCCGCCAGGCCCTTGGCGATCACCTTGCGCTCGGCCTTCGGGTCGGGCGTGGGGTGCAGCAGTTGGTCCAGCGACGAAGGCTCCACGCGCAGCACCGCTTCGCCCTGGCTGATCAGCTTTTCCTTCACCATGTCGACGGCGATCTTGATCGCGGCCTTGGCGGTGCGCTTACCCGAGCGGGTCTGCAGCATCCACAGCTTGCCCTGCTGGACGGTGAACTCGATGTCCTGCATGTCGCGATAATGCTTTTCCAGCTTCACGAACACGCCGACCAGCTGCTTGAAGGTCGCCGGCATCGATTCTTCCATCGACGGCATCTCGTTGCCGACGGCGAGCCGCGAGGTCTTCGTCAGCTGCTGCGGCGTGCGGATGCCGGCCACGACATCCTCACCCTGCGCATTGATCAGGTATTCGCCGTAATAAATCTTCTCGCCCGTCGCGGGATCGCGGGTGAAGGCGACGCCGGTGCATGAGGTTTCGCCCATGTTGCCGAACACCATCGCCTGCACGTTCACCGCCGTACCCCAGGAGGCCGGGATGTTGTTCAGACTGCGGTAAGTGATGGCGCGCTGGTTCATCCAGCTGGAGAACACGGCGCCGATGGCGCCCCAGAGCTGGTCGCGCACATCCTGCGGGAAGGGACGGCCCAGTTCCTGCTGCACCTTCTTCTTGTAGGCGGCGACGATCTGCTTCCAGTCTTCCGCCTTCAGTTCGGTATCCAGGTTGAGGTTATGCTCTTCCTTGTGCATTTCGAGCAGTTCCTCGAAATGCTCATGCCCGACATCGAGCACGACATTGGAATACATCTGGATGAAGCGGCGGTAGCTGTCCCAGGCGAAGCGCTCGTTGCCCGACAGCTTGGCCAGGCCCTCGACGGTCTCGTCGTTGAGGCCGAGATTGAGCACGGTATCCATCATGCCCGGCATGGAAGCGCGGGCGCCCGAGCGCACCGAAACCAGCAGCGGCTTTTTGGCGTCGCCGAACTTGGCGCCGACCAGCTTCTCCACCTTGATCAGGGCGGCGTCGACCTGGCCCTTCAGCTCCTTGGGATACTGCTTGCCGTTCTTGTAATAGGCGGTGCAGACCTCGGTGGTGATGGTCAGGCCCGGGGGAACCGGCAGGCCGATATTCGACATCTCGGCCAGATTGGCGCCCTTGCCGCCCAGCAGGTTCTTCATGTCGGCGCGGCCTTCGGCCTTGCCGTCGCCGAACGAGTAGACCAGCTTGCCCTTGGCGGGGGTCGCAGCCTTCACGGCCTTCTTTGCAACCTTCTTCACCGCCTTCTTCGGCGCGGCTGCGGCTTTGGCCTTCACCTTGGTGCGGCTCTTTGCCTTGGCAGCCTTCTTGGCCTTAGGGGCGATTTTCTTCTTCGGCTTGGGCTTGGCCATCGGTCTGTTACCCTTCGATCTGCGAGAAGTCGGCGATACGGTCCATGCTTCCGACAACGGCGGAAAGCAAACTCAAACGATTGCGGCGCACGGCGGTGTCATCGGCATTCACCGTGACATGCTCGAAAAATGCATCGACGGGCGCACGTAGCCGCGCAAGTGTGGCAAGATAATGACGGAAATCCGCCTCGTCCTGTGTCTTTCCGGAGACGGCGCCCGGCAGGTCGCCCAGCGCCGTGACCAGCGCCCGCTCCTCGTCCTGCGCGATCAGCCGGCCATCGACATCGCCCAGCTTCAGTTCCGGTGTCTTTTTCAGCTCGGCGCGCACGATGTTGTTGGCGCGGCGATAGGCCACCAGCAGATTGGCGCCCTCGCCTTCGGTCAGGAAGCCGCGCAGGGCATCCACCTTGGCCAGCACGCGCACCAGATCGTCGTCGTCGCCACGGGCAAACACCGCCGCGACCAGATCGTGGCGCACACCCTGCTCGCGCAGATGCACCTTCAGGCGATCGACGAAGAACTGCAGCAGTTCCTCGGTCGGGTTGCGCTTGGCATCCGCCTGCTGGATCTGCAGCGACAGCGCCGAGCGGAACAGCGCGCGCAGTGGCAGTGCCAGCTTGTTTTCCAGGATCAGGCGGATCACGCCCAGCGCGGCACGGCGCAGCGCAAAGGGGTCTTTCGAGCCGGTCGGCTTTTCGTCGATGGCAAAGAAGCCGGCCAGCGTGTCGATCTTGTCGGCCAGCGCCACCGTCACCGAGACATCGGCGGTCGGGCAGCGGTCGTTCGGTCCCTGCGGCGCATAATGCTGGGCGATGGCATCGGCCACCTCAGGGGCTTCGCCGTCATTCAGCGCGTAATAGCGCCCCATGATACCCTGCAGCTCGGGGAATTCGCCGACCAGCCCACTGACCAGATCGGCCTTGGCCAGCTTGGCGGCGCGGCGCGCCATCTTGGCATCGGCATGCAGCGCAGTGGCGATCTCATAGGCCAGCCGTTCGACGCGCTCGGCCTTCTGCGCCACGGTGCCCAGCTTGGCGTGGAACACGATGTCCTTCAGCGCCGGCAGGCGGCTTTCCAGCGTCTGCTTGCGGTCCTGATCCCAGAAGAACTTGGCATCCGACAGGCGCGCATTCAGCACGCGCTCGTTGCCGGCCACCACCTGCTTGCCGCCATCGTCGGTCAGCGTGTTGGCGACGATGACAAAGCGCGGCGCCAGGGCGCCATCCTTGGTGTTCAGCGCGAAATACTTCTGGTGCGACCGCATCGTGGTGGTCAGCACCTCGCGCGGCACATCCATGAACTGCAGCGGGATGCGGCCCAGCAGCACGACCGGCTGCTCGACCAGGCCGGTCACCTCATCCGCCAGGCCGGGGTCTTCCACCAGAACCAGCTGTTCGCTGGCGGCGGCGAAAGCGGCATCTTTGAGAACGGCGGCGCGGCGGGTGGCGAAATCGGGCTCGACATAGGCAGCGCGCAGGCGGCGCAGGTAGTCATTGGCATCGCGCACGGCAAAGCGCGCCGGCGCCTGGAAGCGATGGCCGCAGGTGCTGTCGCCGGCGGTGAGATGGCCGAACACGAACGGCACCGTTTCGCCCTCGAACAGGCAGATCATCGAATGCAGCGGCCGCACCCAGCGCAGGCTCTGGTCGGCCCAGCGCATCGATTTCGGCCAGGGCAGCTGGGCCAGCGCTTCGGGCAGCAGGCGCAGCAGCGCGTCCTTGGTGGCCTCGCCCGGCTTCTCGACCACGGCGAACCAGAATTCGCCCTTGCCGGTATCGCGCTTCTCGCAACTGTCGAGCGAGGACAGCCCCGCGCCACGCAAAAAGCCCTGGATCGCCGCATCGGGCGAGCCCACACGGGGCCCCTTCTTCTCTTCGCGCACGGCTTCCTGCATCCGCGGCAGGCCACGCACCACCAGCGCCAGCCGGCGCGGCGTGACATAGGCCTCGGTCTTGTCGAAATGCAGGCCGGCCTTCTTGAAGCTGTCGCTGACCAGGCGCTGCAGATCCTCGGCGGCACGCTGCTGCATGCGCGCCGGAATCTCTTCCGAGTGCAGTTCGAGCAGAAGTTCGCCGAGCATCATGCGCCCTCCGCTTTCATGTCAGAGGGCAGATGGCCGCGACCTTTGAGCCACTGGGTGCAGCAGGCCTTGGCCAACGTGCGCACGCGGCCGATATAGGCGGCGCGTTCGGTCACGCTGATGACGCCGCGCGCATCCAGCAGGTTGAAGGTATGGCTCGCCTTCAGGCACTGGTCATAGGCCGGCAGCGCCAGGCCCTTCTCCACCAGGGCCATGCATTCCTTCTCGACATCGGCGAAGCGGCGGAACAGCTGCTCGGTGTCGGCATGCTCGAAATTGTAGGCGGAGAATTCGCGTTCGGCCTGGTGGAACACCTCGCCGTATTTCACGCCGCGGCCGTTGAAATCCAGGTCGTAGACATTGTCCTTGCCCTGCACATACATGGCCAGGCGCTCGAGGCCATAGGTGATCTCGGCCGAGACCGGCGCACAGTCGAAACCGCCGACCTGCTGGAAATAGGTGAACTGCGTCACCTCCATGCCGTCGCACCAGACTTCCCAGCCCAGGCCCCAGGCACCCAGCGTCGGGTTCTCCCAGTCATCTTCGACGAAGCGGATATCGTGGCGCTTGGACGAAATGCCGAGCGCCTCCAGCGAGCCGAGATACAGCTCCAGCACATTGGCCGGGCTCGGCTTCAGGATCACCTGGAACTGGTAGTAATGCTGCAGGCGGTTGGGGTTCTCGCCGTAGCGGCCATCTTTCGGCCGGCGCGAGGGCTGCACATAGGCAACACTCCACGGTTCGGGGCCGAGCGCGCGCAACGTGGTGGCGGGATGCGAGGTGCCGGCGCCCACTTCCATGTCGTAGGGCTGCAGCAGCAGGCACCCCTGCCGCGCCCAATAGGTCTGCAGCGTAAGGATCAGATCCTGAAACGACGAAGCCGCAGCGGGTCCAGGGGGCGCCATCGCAGGGTCCTTTGCGCTCTCGCCTTTGCGTGCGTTTGGGGGGTGGCCGAAATCGGGCGGACCATAGCCAGCAGGGGCTTTGGAATCAAGCCATTGGCGGCTTCGACTTATGCCGGGCGGCACTCCGGACGGCCGCAGGTCTGGCCCGGCGGCTGGTCCGGACCGGTCACCATATAGGTGCCGCAGACCGGGCAGGGTTTCAGATCCTCAACCACCGCTTTCGGGGCGGGTTTGTCCTGCGCCGGCTGCGTCGGTGCCGGCGGCTTGCTTGCGGGCTTGCGATTGACGTAGCGCCAGCCATACCAGACGGCGGCAACCAGCAGGATCAGCAGCAGATATTTCAGCATGAAAACCCGGATATGGGTGTGAAACGCGGATGGGGCCGATTCTGGGGCCTGCGGCCGGCTGCCGCAAGGGCTGCCCTAGACTTCCGGCAGCGCGGCGCCATCGCGCAGCACCGCGTCGATCTCCGGCAGGTAGCTGCCATCGGGCCGATGCAGCAGCAGGCCCGGCGTCAGCGTGAGCGGCGCCTTGCTGCCCTTGATCGCCCGCACGATCACCCGTTTCGCCGGCTGGCCGGCCTTGGACCACAGCGGAATCACCCGAATCGCACCCGCCTTGGCTGCGAGGGCCGCCAGGATGTCGCCCAGCCGCTCGGCCTTGTGGATCAGGGTCAGCCCGCCATTGGGCTTGGCATAGCGCAGCATGGCGGCGATCCAGTGACCCAGATCGGCATCCTCGGCCTCGGCTCGCGCCGCCGCCCGGCCGGCATGCGGTGAGACACGATGTCGCGCCATGTCGAAATAGGGCGGATTGGCAAACACCTGGTCGAAGCTGTTGGGCGTCAGGCCGGCAATGCGCCGGGCCCGGATATCGCCTTCATGCACGCTCAGCCGCTCGTCCAGCCCGTTGGCCGCGATATTGCGGGCACAGAGCGCCGCCAGATCGGGCTGCAGTTCGACACCGGCGACGCTGACGGTTTTCAGCCGCGCGGCCAGGCAGAGCATGGCAACGCCGGAGCCGCAGCCCAGCTCCAGCACCCGCGCGCCAGACCCGGATTTCTTTGGGGCCGCAACCGCCGCGGCCAGCATCACCGCATCGGCACTGGCGCGCTGGCCCTTGCGTGGCTGTTTCAGGCGGATCAGGCCGCCCAGCAAAGCGTCATGGGTGTGATCGATGTCAGGCATTTGATAGTAAAGAGGAACTTGGCAAATGAGCGGCGCTTGACCGACCCGGCCAGCCCACTATGCTCCCACCAGACCGCTCGACACAATCATGGGTTCGACTGCCGTGGTGCAGACTGCCTCCAAATCCCTGCAAGACCTGCCGGCGCCGGGCCCCAAGCCCAGCATCGAGCCGCTGCGCGCCCTGGTCGCGGCCAATATGGATGCCGTGAACCGCGAAATCATCGCGCGCATGGCCAGCGACGTCACCCTGATCCCGGAGCTGGCCAGCCACCTGATCGCCGCCGGCGGCAAGCGGATTCGCCCGCTGCTGACCCTGGGTTCCGCCCGGCTCTGCGGCTACCAGGGCAGCCATGATGTGCTGCTGGCCACCTGCGTCGAATTCATCCACACCGCCACCCTGCTGCATGACGATGTGGTGGACGAGAGCGACCGCCGCCGCGGCAATGCCACCGCCAATGTGCTGTGGGGCAACCAGCCGTCCGTGCTGGTCGGCGACTTCCTGTTCACCCGCGCCTTCCAGCTGATGGTCGAGACCGGCTCGCTGGAGGTGCTGCGCATCCTGGCCGGCGCATCGTCAGAGATCGCCGAGGGCGAGGTGCTGCAGCTGGTGATCGCCAATGACATGAATTCGCTGGAAAGCGACTATCTGAAGGTGATCAAGGCCAAGACCGCAGCGCTGTTTGCCGCCGCCTGCCGCGTCGGCGCGGTGATCGCCGACCGGCCGCAGGCCGAGGCCCAGGCACTCGACGATTACGGCCATAATCTCGGCATCGCCTTCCAGCTGGTCGACGATGCACTCGACTATGCCGCCGATGCCGCCACGCTGGGCAAGAATACCGGCGACGATTTCCGCGAGGGCAAGATCACCCTGCCGGTGCTGCTCGCCTTCTCGAAGGGCAGCGAGGCCGAGCGCGGCTTCTGGCGCCGGGTGATCGAACGGCCTGAGGAACAGACGCCCGAGGACTGGTCACAGGCGCTGGCCTATCTGGAGCGCCATGGCGCCATCCAGGAAACCCTGGCCCGCGCCCGGGCCTATGCCCAGAAGTCGCGTCAGGCGCTGCAGCTGTTTGCCGCCGGGCCGATGCGTGATGCGCTGTCGGAAGCAGTCGATTTCGCCGTCGAACGGGCGCTTTAAACCCGGCTTTAAGCCTCTGGCCGGCCTAGGCTTTCGGAGTCCGCGCTTTTCCCCCGCGAATGCCCCCCGAATGCCTCTGGGGGTGCCTTGCGGGCCCGTCCCGCAGGCGCTATACAGTCGCCCGCGCCGGTCGGAGCGTAGCTCAGCCTGGTAGAGCACTAGCTTCGGGAGCTAGGGGCCGGAGGTTCGAATCCTCTCGCTCCGACCAGCGCGCGAATTCTCCCGAAAATCTGTCTTGGTCCTGCAGTGATGAGCGGCTCTCCTGCCGCCTCCTCAACCGTCACCCTCGGATTTATTCCGAGGGTCCATCTGTGCGTTCCGATGCACTGATGGATGGCATGGACCCTTGGCCATCGCGCTTTGCGCGAAGGCATATGTATGGCGGCAAAGCCGCCGGGCCCAAGGGTGACGTTGTGTGGAAGACGCGAGCCCTACGCCGTCACCCACTCTACTCGGTAAGAATGGGCGGCACGCGCACGCGCCGCACCGTTTCGCGGTAGAGGATATACAGCCCGCTGGCGATGACGATGGCGCAGCCGATCCAGGTCTGCGCATCGGGGAAATCGCCCCAGACATACCAGCCGATCAGCACCGACCACAGCAGATGCGTGTAGTCGAACGGCGCCACCACGGCTGCCGGCGCCAGGCCATAGGCCCGCGTCATGCACAGCTGCGCCGTGCCGCCGATGAGGCCGGTGCCGATCAGCAGCAGTAGATCCGGGAAATCGGGCGTCACCCAGAAGAACGGCAGCGCCAGCCCGGTGAACAGCGTGCAGAAGGCGGTGAACCAGAAGGCGATGGTGGTGGAGGGTTCCAGGCGGCTGAGCCTGCGGATCTGGATGATGGCCAGCGCATACAGCAGGGTTGCCATCACCACGATCAGGCTGGCGCTTTCCAGCATGCCGCTGCCGGGCCGTATGATCACCAGCATGCCGACGAAGCCGACGATGATCGCCGACCAGCGATGCAGGCCGACGCGTTCCTGCAGCAGCCAGACCGACAGGCAGGCGATGAAGATCGGCGCCGCAAACGCAATCGCCGTCACCTCGGCGAGCGGCAGGAACTGGTAGGAATAGAAAAACAGCAGCATGGCGCCGCAGCCGAACACCGAGCGCAGGCCGTGGCCCGCCAGCTGCCGGGTCTTCAGCAGCATCAGGGCATTGGCCAGCGTATTGCCGCGATCATTGCCCGCGCCGCCGGCGCTGCGCCACACCATCAGCAGGATCGGCGGAAAGGCAAACAGGCTGCGGAAGAACATGATCTGCACGGTGGGATACCCGGCCGTGAGCCATTTCACCAACGCATCCATGATGCCGAACAGCGACACCGCGATCAGGATGTAGCCGATGCCCAGCGGTGTGTTGGAGATTTGCGTATGCGCGGGAAAGACAGACATCGGCGTGCGGCTCAGACCTGACATGAATCGGCCCGGCTGGTTGTGCCATGCCGGGCCGTGGATTGCACGCGCCCTCTGCAGTTTCATCACCCCCGCTTCCGCGGGAGTGACGATTCCGGACTAGAACGCCAGCGGCTCGGTCACCCGGGTCCAGCGGCCGCCCTTCACCTGCACCATGAACACCGACTCGCTGCCATGATGCTTGTTCGGCCCGAATGTCATCACCGGGCCGCCGAAGATATCGGTATAGCCCTGGATCGATTCCATCGCCTTGAGGAAGCGCTCGGTGGTGAGATCCTTGCCGGCGCGGTCCAGCCCCATGACGATCAGATCGGCCGCGACATAGGAGAACTGCGCCGCCGGATTGGGATCGACATTGTACTTGGCGCGGTATTTCTCCACCCACTGCTTGATTGCCGGATTGGTCGAGTCCGGATAGGGCGCCTCGATCTGCGTCATCGTATAGAGGCCCTCGGTGGCGCCGGCCGGCGCACCCGAGACATTGAGGTCGAAGGCCGCAGTGGTGCCCACCATGTCGACCGTCCAGCCCATCTTGCGCGCCGTGCTGTAGGCCAGGATGGTATCGCGGATGATCGAGCCCAGCGCAATCACATCGCAATTCGCCGCACGCAGCTTGGTCATCTGGGCGGTGAAATCGGTATCGGTCGGCTTATGCGTGGTCGCATCCGCGAGTTTGACATTCATCGCCACAAGCTGGTCGCGCGCACCCTCGAAAATCTCGCGACCGAAATCCGTGTCCTGATACAGGGCGCAGACATTCTTCTTGCCCTTGTCGACGAAATGTTTCACCGCGCCGCGCATCTGCGCGTAATACGAGGCCCCGGCCGCCCATTTCATCGGATGGAACGGCTCATACAGCTGTTTCGCCCAGCTGAGCGGGAAGAAATTCGGCACCCCCGCCTTCAGCTGGTCGGGCATCACCGCATTGTTCATCGGCGTGCCGGCGCCGAGCAGGATCAGGAACACCTTGTCGCGATTGATCAGCTTGTTGCCGGCCTGCACGGCGCGTGGCACCTGATACTGGCTGTCCTCGATGATGTAGCGGATCTTGCGGCCCTGCACGCCGCCCTGGGCATTGACCTCATCGAAACGCATGCGCGCCGCATTGGAGGAATGCACGCCAAAGGCCGCGGCGACGCCGGAAAGATCGGTATGCGTGCCAATCACCACTTCGGTCTTGGTCACGCCCTGCAGCTTCTGCGCCTCGGCCCGGCCGGCATAAAGGGCCAGCATGGCGGTGATGGCGGTTATCGTTACTCTGCCCAGACTGATCATGGTTCCTCCGGAAGATTTTTGTGGTTGAAGACGGACCGGCCGCGGCGCATCGCTGCACCGCGGCCGGGTATGCACAGCTCACCCATACGCTGCAGCGATCACATGCCGTAACGCACCGGGCCGGCGATCTGTACGAAGCGGCTCTTCTGCACCTGGAACAGGAAAGCCTCGTCGGCACCCTGATGCTTGTTCGGTCCATAGCTGACCGCCGGGCCACCGAAGATGTCGCGGAAGCCCTGGATGCTTTCAATCGCCGCCACCATCTTGTCGGTGGTGAGATCCTTGCCGGCACGGTCGAAGGCGAAGATCAGCTGGTCCATCAGGCCATAGCCATAGACGGCACCGATATTGGCATCGGAACCGAACTTGGCCTTGTACTTGTCCATGAAGGCAGCCACCTGCGGCGAAGCGGTGTCGCGATAGGGCATCACGGTGCCCGCCATCACATACATGCCTTCCGTCACACCGCCGGGGGCACCGGCAACGATCTGGTCGTAATTGGCCGACTGGCCGAGGAAATCGACATCCCAGCCCATCTTGCGCGCCGTGCCATAGGGCACGATGGCATCACGCACGATGGTGCCCATCACCACGATGTCGCAATTGGCAACCCGCAGCTTGGTGATCTGGCTGGTGAAGTCGGTGGCAATCGGGGTATTGGACGCAGTTTCAATCACCGGCAGGTTCATCGCCTTGGCCTGGTCCTGCACCGCTTCCAGGATTTCCTTGCCGAAGTCGGTGTCCTGGTACAGCGTGCAGAACCGCTTCTTGCCCTTGTTGGCCACCATCCACTTCATGCCGGCGCGGACCTGGTCGTAATACGACGACAGGCCGGCGAATTTCAGCTTGTGGAACGGTTCCGACATCTGCCGCGCCGCGGTGATCGGCGAGAAGTTGATCACGCCGGCCTTCAGCTGGTCGGGCAGCACGGCGTTGTTCATCGGCGTGCCCAGCGCGCCGGCCATGATGAAGATATTGTCGCGGTTGATCAGCTTGTTGGCCGCCTGCACGGCGCGCGGCACCTGATACTGGTTGTCTTCCACGATCAGGCGGAGCTTGCGGCCATAGATGCCGCCCTGCTCGTTCACCTCGTCGATGCGCAGCCGCATCGCCTGCGAGGAGTGCACGCCATAGGAGGCCGCCACACCGCTCAGGTCGGTATGCATGCCGATGACGATTTCATTTTTGGTGACACCACGCACCTTGCCGGCCTGTTGTGCCCCGGCAGACGATAGTGGGGCACCGGCGAATACCACTGCACTGGTCACGACCGCGGCCGTGAGCACATGGACCCTACGCATGCGGACCTCCCTCGTTTTTATGTGGTCTTGTGGTTCTGCTTGACGCGTAAAGCTTAGTCCTGTGGCGCGACGCGTCCTATACGGATTCGATGTGGCAGCGCCGTTGCTGCGACGCACAAAAGCAAAGACGCCCGCGGTTTCCCGCGGACGTCTCGCAATAGATCGTGTTCAGACGATCGAAAGGTTTAGTACATGATCGGACCGCCACCGACCTGCACGAAGCGACCCTTCTGGATCTGGTAGTACAGCACTTCGGTGGTGCCCTGATGCTTGTTGGGGCCGAAGCTGATCACCGGGCCGCCGAAGATGTCGCGATAGCCGCTGATGCTCTCCAGGCCCTTGATGAACTTGTCGGTGGTCAGATCCTTGCCGGCACGATCGAGCGCAGTGACGATCAGGTCGGCGATGTTGTGACCATAGACCGCGCCGATATTCGGGTCGGCGTTGTACTTGGCCTTGTAGGCATCCCACCAGGCGGCAACCGTCGGGCTGGCGGTGTCGCGATAGGGCATCACGGTGCCGGCACCGACATACAGGCCTTCCGTCGCACCACCCGGCGCCGAGGCGACGATCTGGTCGAAGCTGGCCGACTGCGAGGTGAAGTCCACATCGGTCCAGCCCATCTTGCGCGCGGTGGCATAGGGCACGATGGCGTCACGCACGATGGCGCCCATGGCGACCAGGTCGCAACCGGCACTGCGCAGCTTGGTGATCTGCGCGGTGAAGTCGGTGGCGACCGGGGTGTTGGTGGCGGTCTCGACCACCTGCATGTTCATCGCCTTGGCCTGATCCTGCACGGCGTCCAGGATTTCCTTGCCGAAGTCGGTGTCCTGATACAGCGAGCACAGCTTCTTGCGGTTGTTCTTCTGCACCAGGTATTTGATGCCGGCGCGGGTATGGTCGTAATAGCTCGAGAAGGTCTGGAACTTGAGCCTGTGGAAGGGCTCGCTCATCGAACGCGCGGCGGTCAGCGGCGCCAGGTTGGGCACCTCGGCCTTGAACTGCTCGGGGAACACCGCGTTGTTATGCGGGGTGCCGAGCGCACCGGCCATCAGGAAGATCTTGTCGCGGTTGATCAGCTTGTTGCCGGCCTGCACCGCGCGCGGCACCTGATACTGGCTGTCCTCGACGATCAGGCGGATCTTGCGGCCGTTGATGCCGCCCTGCGCGTTGATCTCGTCGAACTTCAGGCGCATCGCCTGCGAGGAATGCACGCCGTAGCTGGCGGCCGGGCCGCTCAGGTCGGTATGCATGCCGATGATGATTTCGGTCTTGGTGACGCCACGCACGTTCTGCGCCTGCACCGCGCCGGCAAGGCCGATGGTCGCCGCCACCGCGGCGGCACTCATGACAATCTTACGAATACGCATCTGTGGTTTCCTCCTCATAGGCCTCGATTGGTTTTGTCGCGTCGGCGCATGGGAGCCCATCACGCGCCGACATACATCTCTTCGATCAGTGCCTTGTATTTCTCGTTCACGAATTTGCGCTTCAGCTTCATGGTCGGCGTCAGCTCGTCGTCTTCGGCGGTGAGCTGCTGGTCGATCAGGCGGAATTTCTTGATCGTTTCGACCCGGGCGAAGTTCTTGTTGACCTTCTCGATCTCCTCGCCGATCAGCGCCTGCACTTCCTTGGCATGGCACAGCGAGGCGAAATTGGTGAAGGGTACATTCAGGTCCTGCGCATATTTCACCACATTGTCGTGATCGATCATGATCAGGCAGGTGAGGAACTTGCGCGCATCGCCGATCACCACGGCATCCGAGATATAGGGGCTGAATTTCAGCTGGTTCTCGATCTCCGACGGCGTGATGTTCTTGCCACCCGCGGTGATGATGATGTCCTTCATGCGGTCGGTGATGCGGAACCAGCCCTCGTTGTCGACCACGCCGACATCGCCGGTATGCAGCCAGCCGTCGACGATGGTTTCCGCCGTCTTGCTCGGGTTGTTGAGATAGCCCATGAACACATGCGGGCCCTTGAGCAGGATCTCGCCCTGCGGGCTGAGTTTCACTTCGGTGTTGGGCACCGCCTGGCCGATGCTGCCGAGCTTGATGCGGTCCATCTGCGGCGAGGTGGCGAGCCCGACATTCTCGGTCTGACCATAGACCTCGCGCATGTCCTTGCCGAGCGCCAGATACCACTTGATCAGGTCGGGCGAGATCGGTGCGGCACCGGTGACCAGCCATTTGCAGCGATCGATGCCGATGATGCGCTTGATGTTCTTCAGCACCAGCTGGTCGGCGAACCAGAAGGCGATCTTCAGCCCCAGCGAGGGTTCGCGATCCTCCAGCCGGCACTGCGCCAGCTTGTAGCCGATGCCGAGCGCGGTCTTGTAGGCCAGCTTGCCGAAGCCGGTGGCATCCTTCATGCGGATGGCGATGCCGGAATAGAACTTCTCCCACAGCCTGGGCACCGCGAAGAACACGGTGGGCTGCACCTCCTGCAGATTCTGCGGGATGGTTTCCGGGCTCTCGGCGAAATTCACCGTCGAGCCCGAGCGGATCGGCCACAGCAGTGTGAAGCCACGCTCGGCGATATGGCACAGCGGCAGGAAGCTGAGCTGTTCGTCAGTACCATCCTGCTCCAGCAGGCGGCCGGCATTCTCCATCTGGAAGATCAGGTTGCGATGGCTGATCATGGCGCCCTTCGGTGCCCCGGTGGTGCCCGAGGTGTAGATCAGGATCGCCAGGTCTTCCGGTTTGCCCAGCTTGAGCTGCTCCTCCCAGAAGGTGGGGTGCTTCGTCTCGAAGTCGCGGCCGAGCTGCAGCAGCGCATCGAAGCTGATCACCATCGGATCGCGGAAATCGGCGAGGCCTTCCATGTCGATGACGACGATCTTGCGCAGGGTCGGGCAGCGGTCGCGCACCTCCAGGATCTTGTCGAGCTGCTCGTCATTCTCGGCGATATACACCACCGTCTTGCTGTCGTTGAGGATGTACTCGACCTGCTTGGCGGAATCGGTGGTGTAGATGCCGTTGGTCACCGCGCCGATGCCCTGGCTGCCGAGATCGGCATAGAGCCATTCCGGATTGCCTTCGGAAATGATCGAGACCACCTCGCCGCGCTTCACGCCGAGCGAGGCAAAACCGAGGCCGGCATGCTTGGCATTGTCGCCATAGCGGGTCCAGCTGATCGAATTCCAGATGCCGAGATCCTTCTCGCGCAGCGCCACCTTGTCGCCGCGTTCGCCCACCTTGCGCCAGAAATAGCGCGGCAGGGTGTCGCGTTCCAGGATGGCGAGGATATCGGCATCGATGGCAATGCCGGTTTTCGGATCGACTGCCTTGGCACTCATTACAGCCTCCCTGTGGCGCCCAGCGCCCAAGCGATTAACGCCACGTTTTCCGCTTCTTCCAGCGCCGCTTGCCGCGCACGCCCTGTTCCTTCATGCCGAGATAGAATTCCTTGATGTCTTCCTTCTCGAGCAGCTTGGCGCAGGTATCGGCCATCACGATGCGGCCGACTTCCAGCACATAGCCGTAATGCGCGGCGTGCAAGGCGACGTTCGCATTCTGCTCTACGAGAAGAATGGTGGTGCCCTGCTCGGAATTGATGCGCACGATGATCTCGAAGATTTCCTTCACCAGCTTGGGCGACAGGCCGAGCGACGGCTCATCCAGCAGCAGCAGCTTGGGCCGGCCCATCAGCGCGCGGCCGATGCTGAGCATCTGCTGCTCGCCGCCCGACATCGAGCCGGCGGCCTGGTTCTCGCGCTCTTTCAGGCGCGGGAAATAGCCGTAGACCATCTCGATGTCTTTGACGACGCCATCGGCATCCTTGCGGGTGAAAGCGCCCATCATCAGGTTTTCCTTCACCGTCAGGAACGGGAAGGTTTCGCGGCCCTCCGGCACATGGCCGATGCCGAGCCGCATCACCTTGTCCGGGTCCATCTTCTGGATGTCCTGGCCGTTGAAGACGATGCTGCCCTTCTGCGGGTCCATCACGCCGGAGATGGTCTTCAGGATTGTCGTTTTGCCGGCGCCGTTCGCACCGAGAACGGTGACAATGCTGCCTTCGGGGACAGCCAGGCTGACGCCGCGGATCGCCATGATCGGGCCGTAGAAGGTCTCGATATTGGCCAGCTTGAGCAGCGGCGGATTGGCCAGTTTCTGTTCGATGGTCTGCATCTGCATGGCGGCGCTCATCTCAGCCTCCCAGATAGGCTTTGATGACTTCGGGATGGCTCTGCACTTCCGCAGGGGTGCCGAGCGCCAGCACGCGGCCGTAATTCAGCGCCAGCACGCGGTCCGACACCTCGTTCACCAGCCCCATGTCGTGTTCGACCATCAGCACGGTGATGCCGAGTTCGTTGCGGATGTCATGGATCCAGAAGGCCATGTCCTCGGTCTCTTCGGTATTGAGGCCGGAGGACGGCTCGTCCAGCAGCAACAGCTTGGGCTCGGTGCACAGCGCGCGCGCCAGCTCCACCACCTTGCGGGCGCCATAGGGCAGGTTGACGATATAGGTGTCGCGGTAATGCTGCAGGTCGAGGAAGTCGATCACATGCTCGACCTTCTCGCGATGCGCCAGCTCCATCCTGCGCACGCTGGGCAGGAACATCAGCTGCGAGGCGATATTGCCGCCGCGATGGGCATGGCGGCCGAGCAGCAGGTTGTGCAGCACGGTGGCATGCTCGAACAGCTCGATATTCTGGAAGGTGCGCGCGATGCCCAATGCGGCGATTTTGTCCGGCGCCACCTGGGTGATGTCCTTGCCCTCAAAACTCAGCACGCCGCTGGTCGGATCGTAGATGCGGCTGATCAGGTTGAACACCGTGGTCTTGCCGGCCCCGTTCGGGCCGATGATGGTGAAGACCTGGCCCTTTTCGACGTCGAAGCTGACGCCGTCGACCGCCTTGATGCCGCCGAAGTTGATGGCGAGGTTATCGGCCTTGAACAGCGTCACCGGTTGCGCTCCGATTTGGTGTAGGTCTTCTGGCGCTTGAACGTCGCCTTCTTGTAGAGCGGGAACAGCGAGAAATAGAGCTTCACCTTGAGCCAGCGGCCATAGATGCCCAGCGGCTCGAACAGGATGAAGAACACCAGGATCAGGCCGAAGATGCCCGGCTCCAGGCCCGGCTGGCGCGCGATGCCATCGGGCAGGTAGTCGCGCAGGATGGCGATCAGCTGCGGCAGCGAGCCGACAAAGATGGCGCCGAAGATGGCGCCATGGATCGAGCCCAGGCCGCCCACCACCACCATCAGCAGCAGCTGGATGGAGAGCAGGATGTTGAAGGCATCGGGGGCCAGATAGCCGATCTTGTGGGCGAACAGCGTGCCGCCGAAGCCGGTGAAGCCGGCCGAGATCGAAAAGGCCAGCGTCTTGTAGGCGGCGAGATTGACGCCCATCGACTGGGCAGCGATTTCCGAATCGCGGATGGCGACAAAGGCCCGCCCGGTCGGCGAGCGCAGCAGGTTGAGCGCCGCCAGCACCGCCAGCACCAGGGCGCCGAAGGTGATGTAGTAGAACGGCACGTCATCGACGATGGCAATGCCGAGCACCTCCGGCCGGTCGACGGCAAAGCCCTTGAAGCCGCCGGTCACATGCTCCCAGCGGATCAGGATCTGCTCGATGATGAAGGCGAAAGCCAGCGTGGCGATGGCGAGATAGACGCCGGTGAGCCGCAGCGCCGGGCGGCCGATCACCGCGCCGATGATGGCCGAGAGCAGCGTCGCCACCGGGATCGAGATGAAGAAGGGCACGCCCAGATTCAGCAGGATCGCATGGGTATAGGCCCCGATGCCGAGGAAGGCGGCATGGCCGAGCGAGACCTGCCCGGTATAGCCGGTCAGCAGCATAAGGCCGATGCCGACGATGGAGAGGATGAAGACGTAGGAAATCTCGCCGAGCCAGAAGTCTTCCAGCACGAAGGGCGCGGCCACCAGCACGGCGATCAGCAGGCCATACCAGAAGCGGTCGACGCCGTCGCGGAACAGGTTGATGTCCTGGTTGTAATCGGTCTTGAAGAAGAAGCGCATGATCTGTCTGTCCTTACACGCGCTTGCGGCCGATATTGCCGAACAGGCCCTGCGGCCGGATGAACAGCACCGCCAGGATCACCACATAGGCGGCAACATCCTTGAATCCTTCGGCCATGTAGATGCCGGAGAACTGCTCGATCACGCCGATCACCAGGCCGCCGATCACCGCGCCGGGGATCGAGCCGAAACCGCCCAGCACGGCGGCGGCAAAGGCCTTCAGTCCCAGCAGGCCGATGGTGGTATCGATCAGCGACACCGGTGCCAGCAGGATGCCGGCGACGGCGGCAACGCCGGCCGAGATCGCCCAGACCAGCGAGAACACCATCTTCACCGGGATGCCCATGTAATAGGCCGCCAGCTGGTTCTGCGAGGCGGCCTGCATGGCAACGCCGATGCGGGTATAGCGGAAGAAGGCATAGAGCACGCCGCACAGGATCGCCGTGCCGACGACGATGGACACGTTGACGTCGGCGACGATGAAGCCGCCCACCTTGGTGACGCCATCGGTGAACGGCGTGGCAAAGGCACGCGTCTCGGTGCCCCAGATCATCGAGGCGCCGGAGCGGAACAGGAAGCCGAGCCCGATGGTGAGCATCACCACCGAGAACTGCGGCTGGCCGATCACCTGGCGCAGGATCACCGTGTCGAGCAGGTAGCCGAACACGGCCATGAACAGCACGGCGCCCAGGAAGGCGAGCCAGTAGTTCAGGCCGAAGCCCTCGATCAGCGAGAAAGCCACAAAGGCGCCCAGCATCAGCAGGTCGCCTTGGGCAAAGTTCACCATCTCGGTGGCTTTGTAGATCAGCACGAAGCCGAGCGCGATCAGGCCGTAGATACAGCCTGCCGCCAACCCGTTCAGCAGCAACTGGACAATCTCGGACAGAGCTTATCCTCCCAGATAATATTCAGGCGATTCTTGGTGCCGCCATCTTGTGGTGGCAGATTAGGGAAAGCGCGCCGGACAGGTCAATCGCTTTCGCGCTCGGATGAATGCTAATCACTTGACGTAGCGTCAATTTTCGCCCCCTGCTGTAGCCTCGTACCGCCCAGGAAACTGCCTACGGAACCGGCATGTCCATTCCCTTCATCAAACAGCTCGATTTTGCCTACGGAACAGTCAGCGGCCTAAGTCCTTTGGTGCGCCGCGTCATTGCGCAGAACCCCTCGGCTTTCACCTTCCATGGCACCGGCACCTACATCATCGGCCATGGCCGCAAGGAACAGGGCGGCGGCGGCGTCGCGGTGATCGATCCCGGCCCCGATGACCCGGCCCATATCGATGCGCTGCTGAAAAATCTCGATGGCGAGACCGTCAGCCATATCCTGATCACCCACACCCATCGCGACCATTCGCCGGGCGCGGCGAGGCTGAAGGCGGCGACTGGCGCTGCAACCTGGGCCTTCGGCCCGCATCCGGTGCCCGAAGGCGGCCCGGCAGTGGAGGAAGGCGGCGACCATGCCTTCCGGCCCGACCATCTGCTGCAGGATGGCGACATCATCCGGGGCGCGGGCTGGACGGTGACGGCGCTGCACACGCCGGGCCATATCTCCAATCACCTGTGCTTCGCACTGCATGAGGAAAAGGCGCTGTTCAGCGGCGACCATGTGATGGGCTGGTCGACCACGGTGATCTCGCCGCCCGACGGTAGCATGACGGATTATTATGCCAGCCTGAAAAAACTGCTGCCGCGCGACGACGTGCGCTACTACCCCACCCATGGCGCACCGATCGATGCGATGAACATCAGCCATTCGCCGCAGCATTTCGTGCGCGAGCTGATCCGTCATCGCGAGGCGCGCGAGACGCAGATCCTCGATTGCCTGAAAGCCGGGCCGCAGCGCATCCCGCAGATGGTGGCGATCATGTATGCCGACATTCCGGCCTATCTGCATTCGGCCGCCGCACGCTCGGTGCTGGCACATCTGATCCATATGGTGGGCGATGGCCGCGTGGCGGTGGATGGCGGCGGCGCACCGGATGAGGCGGCGGTGTATCGCTGACCAGCCTGGACAGACGGCCTGCGCCGACAGGCCGCAACCTGCGCTCGGCTATGCACGGCAAAGCCGCAACTTGATGTGCGGCAGTCTGTCGCGCCTGCCGGCCGCGCGGTGAGTCATCCGGGGGATCGCCGGCTGCGTAGAATAGAGACAAAAGCCGTTCCGCCCGTCCCGTCCGTCTCAGCAGCACCGCGTCCCAGCCTCCATGTCTTTCCCTGCGGGCACAGCCCTTCCGGAGCGTTTCAGTTTTCATCACCCCGAGCTGCGCCGCCCGGGTGCGGCCTTCCTGCGTGATGCCGGCCGCAACGTGATGCTGAAAATGGATTTCGGCGAGATGAAAGGCAGCCTGCCGATCGACCGCCTGGCCGGCAGCCTGCAACTGCCGCCCGATGCCGCGGATCGCGAACTGCTGGCCCTGGTGCCGCAGGCGCTGCGGTATGTGCGGCAGGTGCAGGCCGATGATCCGCTGCCCAGCGAACTGATCGAGGGCCGGCCATCCTGGATGCCGCGGCCGCATGTGCTGCAGCGTGCCATCGCCGCCGTGTGGCAGGCGGTGCAGGGCCCGATAGCGGTGCTGGAATCAAACACCCTCCCGCCACGGCCCGATCCGTCCGACACCGATGTGCGCTCGGTGGCGCGCAGCCTGCTGGGCCTGTTCCCCGATGTGACCATTGCCCAGGTGGAAGAACGCCTCGATGCCGTGATCGTCGATGTCGCCCGGGTCGACTGGCTGCGCCGGGCCACGGCCACCCTGCAGCGCACCGTGGGCGAGCTGGCGCAATTTTCCGCCCGGCATGGCAGCGATGCCATGGGCGACCTGGCGCGGCGCAGCGCGCTGCAGCTGCGCGAGGTCACCATCTGGGGCACGGAAAAGGCGATTGTTGCGGATACGGCGGTGGGCGATATCAATCGCCTGCTGGCGGAACCGGAGCTGCTGCGCCACAAGGCCTGGCCTGCCATCTGCGCCCTGCGCGCCCTGGTGCTGGATGTGGAACCCGTGCTGCTGCACTGGCAGCAGGCGCGCCAGCGCAGTGACGGGCCGCGCCTGCGCGATCTCGAAGACATTCTGCGATTGACACTGCAACGCTATGCCGGTTTCGATCCTGCCATGTTCATGCCGACTGCCAGCAGGCTGGCAACCGGAGGCCTGGATGGTTGAGACTCTCACCTTCCCCTCACCTGAAGGGTCTGCACGATGAGCGACATGCACAACGATACGCCTGCGCCGCATCCGGCTGCGACGGCATTGCAGGTCAAAGGCTATGAAGAGCTGCCCTTGAGCGCGCTGCCGCAGTATCCGATGCTGGCGCGCTGTCATGCCGCCTGGCTGCAGGGCTGGCAGGGCCAGCGGCTGCCCGCCGTGGTCGCGGTTGAGGCCCTGCCGCCAGAGGTGCTGCCTTACACCATGCTGCTCGACTATCTGCCGGCCCAGCGCGATGTGCGGGTGCGGCTGGCCGGCAATTATGTCGGCGAGCGCACCAGCGAGGATCAGGGCGGCCGGCGGCTGGCCAATTTCTTCAATGCCCATGATGCCGAGATCGTCTTCACCAGCATGGAACTGGTGGCAACCACGCGCCGGGCCAGCCTGGCGCGCCGCAGCTATGTGTCGCTGGAGGGCAACCAGCTTAGTTACGTGCGGCTGATCCTGCCGCTGTCAGCCGATGGCAGCACGGTGACCGGCTTCTTCAAGACCATCGAACCGGCCACGCTGGTGAAACAGCCGGCTGGCTGAGCATGGCAGGACCGGCCTGCGGCGCATCATTCGAAGGCACGTCTGTTCAGTGATTTTATGTACCGGCCAGACTGGCGCCATGCGGCGGGGCGCAGCCGGCAGAAAAATGCTGCCGGCTGCGCCCGGCTTAGAATTTCCGGCCGGCGCCCTATATGGGATGTGTGAACGGTGCAGGCTTTGGACGGGTATTGGCGGCAGTTGGATCGAATGGGATTGTATTGGCCGTCTCTCGGACACCATTGGCTGCCAATCGGATGCGCTCGCAAATGATCGGCCCTGAAATATCAGGCACTTGAAACGCAGATGGCCGGGGGAGACCCAGCCATCGCGGTTTCCGGCGGGGATGCCGGGCGGTTTAAGCGCCAGACCCTGTCTTTTTCGGCGCTACGCGCCGGGCGTTGGCAGCTTGTGGCCCTTGAACTGCTCGCGCAGCTTGGTCTTCAGCAGCTTGCCGGTGGCGGTATGCGGCAGCTCGGTCACGAACACCACGTCGTCGGGCAGCCACCATTTCGCCACCCGGCTTTCGAGGAAGCCGAGCAGCTCGTCGCGGCTGACCTCCTGGCCGGGCTTCTTGATCACCAGCAGCAGCGGACGCTCCTGCCATTTTTCGTGATGCACGCCGATCACAGCGGCCTCCTGCACGGCGGGATGGCCGACCGCAGCATTCTCCAGGTCGATTGAGGAGATCCACTCGCCACCCGACTTGATCACGTCCTTCGAGCGGTCGGTGATCTGCATGTAGCCGTCTTCATCCAGCGTGGCGACGTCGCCGGTGGTGAACCAGCCCTCGCTGTCCAGCACATTGCCGCCCTCGCCGCGGAAATAGCCGCGCGTGATCCAGGGGCCGCGCACCTTCACATTGCCAAAGGCCTTGCCGTCGCGCGGCAGTTCATTGCCGTCGTCGTCGGTGATCTTGATCTCGACGCCATAGACGGTGCGGCCCTGCTTGGACTGCACGTCGATGCGCTTGTCCAGCGGCAGCTCGGCATGCTTCTTCAGCAGGTTGCCGGTGGTGCCCAGCGGCGACATCTCGGTCATGCCCCAGGCATGGATGACGAAGCAGTTGAGCTGCTTGGCGAAACGCTCGATCATCGCGCGCGGCGCGGCGCTGCCGCCGATCACGCAGCGCTCGATCTTGATATCAGCCTTGAGATCGAGCGACGGGTTGGCATCGATATACTGGAAGAAGGCGAGCCAGACGGTGGGCACACCGAGCGAGAAGTTGCACTTCTCGTCGCGCAGCAGCTCATACACGCTCTTGCCATCCAGCGCCGGGCCGGGGAAGACCAGCTTGGCGCCGCTCATGCAGGCGCCATAGGGCACGCCCCAGGCATTGGCATGGAACAGCGGCACGATCACCAGCGCAGAGTCGCCCGAGCCGAGGTTGAGGCCGTCGCGCTGGCACACCGCATAGGAGTGCAGCACGGTGGAGCGGTGGGAAAACAGCACGCCCTTCGGATTGCCGGTGGTGCCCGAAGTGTAGCAGAGCGACGACGCCGTGCGCTCATCGAATTCCGGCCAGGCGAAATCGGGCTTTTCCTTGCCGATCAGGTCCTCGTAGCATAGCAGATTGGGAATCTTGCTGTCCTTGGGCATATGCGCGGCATCGGTCAGCAGCACGAAGGCCTTCACGGTCTTCAGCTGCGGCGCCAGCTTCTCGATGATCGGCAGGAAGGTGAGGTCGAGGAACAGATACTGATCCTCGGCATGGTTGACGATGTAGTCGATCTGCTCGGGGAACAGGCGCGGATTGACGGTGTGCAGCACCGCGCCCATGCCCGAGACGCCGTAATACAGCTCGAAATGGCGGTAGGTGTTCCAGGCCAGGGTGCCGATGCGGTCGCCCAGCTTGACGCCCAGCTTGGTCAGCGCATTAGCCAGCTGCTTGGAGCGGTCGCGCAGGTCGCGATAGGTGTAGCGATGGATCGGGCCTTCGACGGTGCGGGTCACGATCTCCGTCTTGCTGTGATAAAGCGCGGCATACTCGATCAATTGCGAGATCAGCAGCGGACGGTCCTGAACCAGACCCAGCATGGGCTTCCTCCTGTTGAAGCTTTTTTGTGTAATGAGAAGCGCAGTCTATGGGCCGGCCAAATGCGCTGCAAGCCGGTGGCCCGCCCCGGCAGCGCATTCCGTGGCGTCAGTCCAGCAAATCAGTGCCCCGTAAACACCGGCTTGCGTTTCTCCAGGAAGGCATCGCGGCCTTCGGCGAAATCGGCCGAGTTGAACAGCAGGGCCTGGCCATCGGCCTCCTGCGCCAGCAGGGTCTCCAGCGGCTGCGGCCCGCGCGCCAGTGTGGCCTTGATGAACCCGACCGGCAGCGGTGCCAGGCTGGCGAATTTCGCCGCCAGCGCGAGGGCGGCCTGCAGAACCTCGCCTGCAGGCACGGCCTGATCGGCCAGGCCGATGCGAACCGCCGTGTCGCCGTCGATCTCCTCGGCCAGCATCAGCAGCCGCTTGACCCAACCGGCATTGACTCGCTGCGGCACCGTCCACAGCGCCGCCATGTCGGGCATCAGGCCGACCTTGCCGAAGGAGCAGCAGAATTTTGCATCCTTCGCCGTCACCACCTGGTCGCAGAGCAGTGCCAGCGACATGCCGGCGCCATAGGCAAAGCCCTCCACGGCGGCGATCACCGGTTTCGGCCCCGCCACCAGCAGGCGGGCCAGGCGATGCAGGTTGGCCAGGCGGGTGCGGCCCGCCACGCCGGTCACATTCTGCATCGACGAGATATCACCGCCGGCGCAGAAGGTGCCGCCATTGCCGGTCAGCACAATGGCGCGCACGCCCTCATCAGCCAATGCCGCATCGACCGCCGCCATCAGTTCAGCGCGCAACTCCAGCGATAGAGCATTGCGCTTGGCGGTGTAGTTGAGGCGAATCACCCGCACGCCAGACGGGATATTGGGGGCTGCGTCCCCCGCCGATTCGATGACAACAAGGGGCTGCGAGGTGGTCATGTGGGCGTTCTCCTGGCAGGGAATCGGTCTGGATTCCCCGGTATTCATCGTGATTTGGGCTGATCGAAACTTTATTACCGATCATCTCTGCACAGATTTTATTCAAACTGTTCAGTTCTAGGCATGAGTGTAACCGAAGAGCCACAGTTCCCGGCCACGGCGGCCATATTACCGGGTAAGTGTTTGTCGCACAGGGTCTTCTCTGGTTATCTCAGGCGGAATTTTTCTCTCGGAGGTTTGCCCTATGACTAAAGTGCTTTTCCGCGCCGCTCTGGTGGCCCTGGGCCTGACGGCCGCCACCTCTGCGATGGCTGCCGATGCTGATCGCCTGACCCTGACCCTGACCCCGGCCGTTGCTTCGGAATACTACTTCCGCGGCATCAGCCAGACCGACGGTCATCCGGCCTACCAGCTGGGCGGCGAAGGCCTGTTCAAGATCAACGACACCTTCAGCGGCTATCTTGGCTTCTGGGGCAGCAACGTCGATTTCAATAACAGTGTCAGCGCCGAAATTGATTTCATCGGCGGCTTCCGCGCCACCTTCGACAAGCTGAGCCTCGACGCCGGTGTGATCCGTTACACCTACCTCGATCAGCCGACGGCGGCCGACACCTATAACTTCACCGAGCTGAAGCTGACTGCAGCCTATGACTTTGGCTTTGCCATCCCGAGCGTCGGCTACTATTACAGCCCGAACTTCCAGCTCGACTCCGGCAATGCCGGCTACGCGACTGCCGGTATCACCGTGCCGCTCCCGGTCACCGAATTCGACCCGAAGCTGATCGCCAATATCGGTCGCCAGGACATCGACAAGCCGGATCGCTTCTTCGGCGTGACCCGTTCCGATGACACCTATGTCGACTGGAATGTCGGCGTGTTCGCCACCTTCTTCGGCTTCACCGCCGGCCTGCAGTATGTTGACACCAACATCAGCAAGCGCCAGTGCGGCACCAGCGCCAATTGCGGCCCGGCCGCAGTTCTCAGCGTGAGCCGCGCCTTCACCTTCTAATCGATCGTCAGATCGGTTCGCCTACCGGACCGCCGCCATCCCCTGGATG
>NZ_CALSAN010000003.1:0-212787 GCF_943372915.1 Ferrovibrio terrae
CATGCTGGCCGGCACCGGCGCCGCCACCCTGGCCGCCACCGCCGCTTTCACGCCGAAGCGCATCTTTGCCCAGACCACGGCGAAGACGCCGGTGAAATTCTCGCTCAACCTGCCGCGCAACGGCACCAACTCGCCGTTCATCTACGCGCTGGAAAAGGGCTACTTCGCCGCCGAGGGCATCGAGATCACCGCGATGGACCCCGCCGCCGGCGCCGATGCGCTGCAGCGCGTGTCGTCCAACACCTATGATGTCAGCTTTGCCGATCTCACCTCGCTGGGCGAGTTCTATGCCAGCTTCCCCGAGCAGGTGCCGCTGGCCGTCTTCAACATCTACAAGATCACGCCGGCTGCCATCATCAGCTGGAAGACCGCGAAGATTTCCAAGCCGGCCGACCTGGTGGGCAAGACCGTGGGCGGCCCGCTGACCGACAATGCCTACAAGCTGTTTCCGGTCTTCTTCAAGGCCAACGGCCTCGACCCCGCCAGCGTGAAATTCAACAACGTCGACCTGCGCCTGCGCGAAAGCCAGCTGATGCGCCGCGAGGTGGATGCCGTCACCGGGTTCGATTCCACCGTGTGGATCAACCTGAAAAGCCTCGGCATGAAGCGCGAGGATGTGTCGATCATGCTCTATGCCGATCACGGCCTGGATTTCTATGGCAACTCGGTCGTCGTGTCGCGCAAGTTCCTGAAGGACAACGAGGCCGCGATTCCGGGCCTGTGCCGCGCCGTGTGCCGCGGCTGGCAGGATGCGATGAAAGACCCCAAGGCGGTGACCGATTCACTGCTGAAGGCCGATGCGCTGCTCAAGCACGATATCGAGCAGGAGCGCCTGCAGTGGGTGATCGACAACCAGGTGAAGACGGCGGAAGGCAAGCAGCTCGGCCTCGGCGCCATCGACCCGGCCCGGCTGCAGCGCGCCATCGCCACCATTGCCGGCGCCTATAACCTGGCGAAGGTGGCGCCGGTGGAGGCGATCTGGTCGAGCAAATACCTGCCCTCGGCGGAGCTGCGCAAGATCGCCTAACCCACCGTCGTCACCAGGCAGATCACGCCGATCACCGTGAGGCCTGCCCCGATCAGCATGCGGGGCAGGCTCTCGCGCTGGCGCAGCGCGATCCAGCCGATCAGCAGCGTGAACAGCGGGAAGGTGGCGACCAGCGGCGCCACCACGGCGACCTCGCCGCTGCCCAGTGCCGCGAACATGCACAGCACCGCCGCGCCGTTGCATAGCCCTAAGCCGACAAACCACGCCGCGCCCGGTCGCCGCAGCTGCAGCACCGGCCGGCGCAGCAGCAGGCAGGCTGAAAAGATCATTGTCACCGAGACCACATAGCCGATGGCGGCGGCGGCCAGCGGATCGGGCCACAGCGCCAGGCCGAGCTTGGCGATCGGCTGCACAAAGCCGCGGATCGCCGCCCCCAGCACGGCACAGCCAATCGCCAGCCAGAGCGGACCATGCACGGTGCCGGCGCGGCGTGGCGCGCGCAGCAGCACCAGAAGTCCTGCGGCGATCACCAGCAGGCCGATCCATTGCAGTGGTCGCGGCAGCTCACCCAGCAGCAGCGCCGCCAGCGCCACGGCAAACACCGGCGAGAGATTGCCGATGCTGGCGGTCAGCACCGGGCCGACGCGCCGGTTGGCCTCGAAGCCCAGCAGGGTGACGGCGGCGGGAAACAGCACGCCGCTGAGCGCGAAATACAGCGCGGCCTCGCTGTTCCACAATGCGGCATCGAAGCGCAGCGCAAACAGCAGGCACAGGATGGCGGTGGCGCTGGGCAGGCTGATGGCGGCGCCGGTCAGCGGCTCGATCCGGCGCAGGCCCTGCTGACCCAGCACTAGCGCCAGGCCGAGCAGAAAGGCGGCCGCCAGGGCAAGACCGACCACCATCTCTGCGCATCCTCCAGGGTATCAATCGGGACAATCTAAACATCGGCGCCCGGGAAGATCGATGATAATTCTATCGGCATGACCCATCTACTCTTCCTGCCCGGGGCCGGCGGCTCTGCTGCATTCTGGCAACCGGTGGCAGACCTGCTGCCCGATACCTATGCCAAGACGCGGCTGAACTGGCCGGGGCTGGGCCATGAAAAGCACAAGCCCGGCTTCGACAGCCTGGACGCGCTGACCGCCCATGCCGCCGCGCATCTGCGCGACGGCAGCAACGTGGTGGTGGCGCAGTCGATGGGCGGCATCTTCGCGCTGCGGCTGGCGCTGCTCTATCCGCAGAAGGTGCACAGGCTGGTGCTGACCGCGGCCAGCGGCGGCATCGATGTGATGCGCTTCGGCGCCAGCGACTGGCGCCCGGCCTACCGCGCCGAATATCCGCAGGCGGCCGCCTGGATCACCGAGGCGCGCCCCGACCATACGGCAGAAATCGCCAGCATCGCGCAGCCGTCACTGCTGTTGTGGGGCGATGCCGATACGGTGAGCCCGCTGGCCGTCGGCCGGCATCTCTCCCGCCTGCTGCGCAACAGCCGGCTGCAGGTGATCGCCGGCGGCACGCACAGTTTCGCGCAGGACCGCGCCGCCGAGATCGCGCCGCTGGTGCGGGATTTCATCGCATCATAAAAAAACCGTCGTCCCCGCGAAAGCGGGGACCCAGTCCAGCCGACGCCTGGATGCCCGCTTGCGCGGGCATGACGTGGTATATCTTGAATGTGCCGTACACAGCGCCATCTGTTCTGCGCTGCTGTTGGACATCGTCTATCTGAGTACCGAACCAGACTGGATCGAACCGGATCGCATCGGATCGAATGGGATCGTATCGGATCCAATTGGCTTCACTTGGCCTGCAATGGGATCGACTTGGCGCGCGATTGGATCGCATCGGCGGCCAACCGGCCCGCGCAGGGCCTGCACAATCAGCGACTTAGCCGTGATCAGAGCTGATTAAAGCCCGTTTGAGCCCATATCGAGGAATTTGCGCCGCCGCGCTTCGCGCAACGACCCCGGCTCCTGGCCGGCGAGGCTGCGCAGATTGGCATCCAGCGCGTCGCCGAGCGCCGAAATTGCCTGGGCCGGATTGCGATGGGCGCCGCCCAGCGGCTCCTTCACGATCTCGTCCACGACTTTCAGCTTCAACAGGTCTTCGGCGGTGATGCGCAGCGCCTCGGCGGCATCCTGTGCCTTGGCATTGTCGTTCCACAGGATGGCGGCGCAGCCTTCGGGCGAGATCACCGAATAGATCGCGTGCTCGAACATCAGCACGCGGTTGGCAGCCGCCAGCGCCACCGCGCCGCCCGACCCGCCCTCGCCGACAATGGCGGCGACCAGCGGCACGCGGATGTCGAGGCAGCAGTCGATGGCCCGCGCGATCGCCTCGGCCTGGCCGCGCTCCTCGGCCTGCACGCCCGGATAGGCGCCGGCGGTGTCGACCAGGGTGACGACCGGCAGGCGGAAACGGTCGGCCATGCGCATCAGGCGGATCGCCTTGCGATAGCCTTCGGGCTTGGCCATGCCGAAATTGTGCTTGAGCCGGCTTTCGGTGGTGCGGCCTTTTTCATGGCCCATGATCATCACCGCGCGGCCGCGCAGGCGGCCGATGCCGCCGGTGATGGCGCCGTCCTCGGCGAAGGCCCGGTCGCCGCACAGCGGCACGTAATCCTGCACCAGGCCGGCGACATAGTCGGCGAAATGCGGGCGGTCCTGGTGGCGCGCCACCTGGGTTTTCTGCCAGGCGCCGAGCTTGGCATAGGTGGCCTGCAGCTGCTGGGCCGCCTTGGCCTCCAGCCGCTCCAGGTCATCGGCAATATCGCTGTTGCCCTGATCGCTGAGCTGCTTCAGCTCGGCGATTTTCGCCTCAAGCTCGGCGATTGGCTTTTCAAATTCGAGATAGGATCGCATGGGGGCCTCGTTTAGCATGGATCGGCCCCCCGCACAAACCCCGCAAGTCCTTGTTTAAGACCGATTTTACACCGCTTTTGCGCGTAGCATCGGCATGCTATAGCCCTGCCGCCCATCCCTCTCTGCCCGCCCGAGGCCTCCGCCCATGTCATCCGTCGATCTCATTCCCGTCCGCCGTGCGCTGCTCTCGGTTTCCGACAAGACCGGCCTGATCGAGTTCGGCAAGGCACTCGCCGGCTTCGGCATCGAGATCCTCTCCACCGGCGGCACCTACAAGGCGCTGAAAGATGCCGGCGTGGCCGTGAAAGAAGTGGCCGAGCATACCGGCTTCCCCGAGATGATGGATGGCCGCGTGAAGACGCTGCATCCCACCATCCATGGCGGCATCCTGGCCCTGCGCGACCATCCCGAGCACAAGGCGGCGATGGACAAGCACAACATCCCGCCGATCGATCTGGTGGTGGTCAATCTCTATCCGTTTGCGGCGACGGTGGCCAAGGGCGCCGACTTCCCCACCTGCATCGAGAATATCGATATCGGTGGTCCGGCAATGATCCGCTCGGCAGCGAAGAATCACGGCTTCGTCAATGTGGTGGTCGATGTCGCCGATTACACGAAGATCATCGACGCCCTGAAGACCAACAACGGCGCCACGCCGCTCGGCTTGCGTCGCGAACTGGCCGCCAAGGCCTATGCCCATACCGGCGCCTATGATTCGATGATCGCCACCTGGTTCGCGCGCCAGAATGGCGAAGCCTTCCCGCCGACCCTGCTGGTCTCGGCCGAGCGCAAGCAGACGCTGCGCTATGGCGAGAACCCGCATCAGCAGGCGGCCTTCTATGTCACCGGCGACAAGCGCCCGGGCGTCGCCACCGCGCAGCAGCTGCAGGGCAAGGAACTCAGCTACAACAACCTGAACGACACCGATGCCGCCTTCGAGCTGGTGTCGGAATTCGCCGACAAGCCGACGATTGCCATCATCAAGCATGCCAATCCCTGCGGCGTCGCGATGGCGGACAGTCTGGCAGCGGCCTGGGATGCGGCCCTGCGCTGCGACAGCACCTCGGCCTTTGGCGGCATCGTCGCCATGAACCGCAAGCTCGACAGGGCCACGGCCGAGAAGATCGGCGCCATCTTCACGGAAGTCATCGTCGCGCCAGAAGCGGATGAAGACGCCAAGGCGTTTCTCGCGGCGAAAAAGAACCTGCGCCTGCTGATCACTGGCGGCATGGCCGATCCGGTGGCGGCCGGCTGGTTCGTCAAATCGGTGGCCGGCGGCTATCTGGTGCAGACCCGCGACGCCGGCCGCATCACCGAGGCCGACCTGAAAGTCGTGACCCAGCGCGCGCCGACGCCACAGGAGCTGGCCGACATGCTGTTCGCCTTCCGCGTCGGCAAGCATGTGAAGTCGAACACCATCGTTTACGCCAAGAATGGCGCCACCGTGGGCATCGGCGCCGGCCAGATGAGCCGCGTGGATTCGGCCCGTATCGCCTATCGCAAGGCCCAGGACGCCGCCAAGGCCGCCGGCCTGAGCGACGCGCTGACCAAGGGCTCGGTGGCGGCGTCTGACGCCTTCTTCCCGTTCGCCGATGGCCTGGAAGTGCTGGTCGAGGCCGGTGCCACTGCCGTGATCCAGCCGGGCGGTTCGATCCGCGACCAGGAGGTGATCGATGCCGCCGACAAGGCCGGTCTCGCCATGGTCTTCACCGGCATGCGCCATTTCCGGCACTGATCATGTACATACTCTACTGGGCGCCGGGCACGGCGGCGATGGCACCGCAGGCGGTGCTGGAGGAAATCGGCGCACCCTATGAAATGGTGAAGCTGGATATCGCCAGCAGGCAGCATGAACAGGCCACCTACAAGGCGCTGAATCCGAATGGCCGCATTCCCACACTGGTGCATGACGGCTTCGCGATCTTCGAGACCGCGGCGATCTGCCAGTATCTCAGCGACCTGCATCCCGAGGCGCAGCTGTCGCCGCCGGTGGGGATGCAGCTGCGCGGCCGCTATTACCAGTGGCTGACCTATATGACCAACACCCTGCAGGTGGGCTTCATCGACTGGTTCCATCCCGACTGGACCTTTCCCGATGCCGCGGATCAGGCTGCGCTCAAGGTCCAGGCGGAAGCCAAGCTCTACCGCAATTTCCAGGTGCTGGATGACGGTATCGGCCGCGGCGACTACATGCTGGGCTCGAGTTTCAGCCTGTGCGACATCTATCTCGCCATGCTGACACGCTGGAGCCGCTTCCTGGACCGGCCGATGTGGCAGTGGGCGAATATCGAACGCGTGGTCGGCGCAACCTACACCCGCCCGGCCTTCCAGCGCATGATGCAGAAGCAGGGCATCGCCTGGGCCGAGAACTGGCCCGGGAATAGGGCCGGAGCCTAACCAACCACGCGGATATACAGCACATCCGGATGTGGAATGCGCCTAAATTGACCTCTTGCCGCGCATGGGGCTGAGCCCCAATATGAAGACCGGGATGGGGCGTTATCTCTTTGAGTTGGAGATTCCGCATGCTTCTTGGTTATGTCTTTAGCAAGGTGATCAAGGCCGGTTCGCTGACGATGATCGATCATCGCGGCGCGACGCGGCATTTCGGCGAGCCTGCGGGCCCCGATACGGTGGTGATCCGGCTGACCAAGCCGAGCACCGCATGGCGCATCGCGCTGAATCCGAAACTGGCAGTCGGCGAAGCCTATATGGATGGCGAGCTGGTGCTGGAAAAAGGCACGATCTACGACTTCCTGGCCCTGGTGGTGCGCAACCTCGGTGTTCATGGCAGGCTGCCGCTGTCGGGCCTGCAGCGCATTTTCGAACGCACCATGCGGCTGTGGTACCAGTTCAATCCTGAATCCACGGCGCGCCGCCGGGTGCAGCATCACTATGATCTCGACGGCCGGCTCTACGATCTTTTCCTCGATACCGACAAGCAATATTCCTGTGCCTATTTCCCGACGCCGGACACCACACTGGAACAGGCGCAGCTGGCCAAGAAACGCCATATCGCCGCCAAGCTGAACCTGCAGCCCGGCATGCGCGTGCTGGAGATCGGCTGCGGCTGGGGCGGGCTGGCGCTGTATCTGGCCGAGACCTGCGGTGTGCATGTCACCGGCATCACGCTGAGCCAGGAACAGCTGGCGATTGCCCAGCGTCGCGCGCAGGAGCGCGGCCTGAGCGAGCAGGTGACATTCGAACTGGTCGATTATCGCAAGATGGACGGGCAGTTCGACCGCATTGTCTCTGTGGGCATGTTCGAGCATGTCGGCGTGCCGCACTACCGCGAATATTTCGACGGCATCCGCCGCCTGCTGAAAGACGATGGCGTTGCCCTGGTGCATTCGATCGGCCGGTCCGATGGCCCCGGCACCACGCCCGCCTTCATTCGCAAATACATCTTCCCCGGCGGCTATATCCCGGCGCTGTCGGAAGTGATGCCGGTGATCGAGCAGAGCCAGCTCTGGGTCACCGACATGGAAATCCTGCGGCTGCATTATGCCGAGACACTGTGGCACTGGCGCGCCCGCTTCATGGCGCAATGGGACAAGGCGCGCGCGCTTTATGACGAACGCTTCTGCCGCATGTGGGAATTCTATCTGGCAGCGTCGGAAATCGCCTTCCGGCTCTGGGGCCAGATGGTGTTCCAGGTGCAGCTGACCAAGCAGCTCGACACCCTGCCGATCACCCGCGACTACATGCACGAGACCGAACTGGCACTGGCAGGCCGCGAGAAGCCGCAGCGCTTTGCCAAAACGGCGTGACGGATCGCCGGCGCGTTATTACTGCCGCGCCGGCTCCTCCACCTTCCACAGCAGTGCGAAGCCGACGGCAAGAAACACCAGGATTACGATGACGGCGATACGCTGGGTGGCGAACACCGCCGTGGCGATGCCGATCAGCAGCGGCGCCAGGAATGTGGTGGCGCGACCCGACAACGCGTAGATGCCAAAGAATTCTCCCACCATGTCGGGCGGCGACAGACGCGCCACCAGGGTGCGGCTGGCCGCCTGCATGGTGCCCATGCCCAAACCCAGAAAGGCGGCGCAGAGGAAAAACACCTGCTCGCCGGCCGATGAGAATAATCCGGCGCCGGCGGCACGCGGCGCGACATCGAGGACAAACAGCACGCTGCCCGATGAAATCGACAGAATGCCGAAGGTGCCAAGACCAACGATGATGATGGCCAACTGCACGGCGCGTTTGGAACCCCAGCGGTCTTCCAGCCAGCCGCCAAAGATGACGGCCGGAATCGCGATCACGTTGAGGGCAATGCCAAACAGGCCAAGTTCGGTGGTGCCCCAACCGAAGATGCCGGCAGCATAGATCCCGCCAAAGCCGATCACCGCCACCAGGCCGTCGTAGTAGATCATATAGCTGAACAGGAAGCGCAGCAGGTTGCGATACTGCCGCATATGCCGCACGGTGTTGACCACACGGCCGATACCGTCGCGCACCACAGTGCGGAAGGGCTGGCCCGATCCTGGCCGATCCGGTGTGAACAGGAACATCGGCAACACGAAGATCCCGAGCCAGATCGCCGCGACCGGACCGATGATGCGCTCGGCTTCGAAGGCGTCGCGCTTGAGGCCCAGCAAAGCCTCGCCCGGCGGCGGCGTGATGCCGATCAGTTCGGGCTGCGACACGATCAGCACGCCGAACAGCGCGATCAGCCCGCCTATATAGCCCATGCCCCAGCCCAGACCGCTGAGTCGCCCGACATGGCGCGGGGTTTCCAGCGCCGGCAGCAGGGCATTGTTGAACATGATCGAATATTCCGCCGCGATATTGGCCAGCACCAGGCCGAGGATCACCAGCGGCAGCAGTTGCGGCTGGCCCGGCTGGGCGAGCCAGAGCAGCGCACAGCCGAAGGCCAGCTGAATCTGGAATGCAAACAGCCAGGGTTTGCGCCGGCCGCCGGCATCGGCGATGGCGCCCAGAAATGGCGCTCCCAGCGCCACCAGGGCCGCCGAGAAAGCCTGGGTGAAGCCCCAGAGCGACTGACCATCGACGGAATTGCCGATCACCTTGGCGGTGAAATAGGGCGCGAAGATGAAGGTGGTGATGACAGTGAAATAGGGCTGGTTGGCCCAGTCGAACATCGCCCAGGACAGACGTGCCCGCCACGAGGCCGGGCGGCGATCCTGTCCTGCAGCCGGCATCTGCCCCGCCGGTGGCTGCGGGGCTGGAGTCTGGTCCGTCATGCCCATATGGCCGCCCGTTTCCCTGTCCGGCCGGCACCATAGCCCGCCATGACGGCAGCGCCAATCGCTGTGGGCTGATCTGTCGCCGCCGTCACACGCCACCGCTGAAACAACTGAAACATTTATTGCAGTTGCGAGACACAGAGCCGAAACCCCGCGCCCCGATAAACCCGGCCAGCGAAACACCGGCACCGCCGGCCAGCCCCAGGAGACCCAAGATGACCCCGCACCAGATCACCCTCGTCAAGACCAGCTTTGCCAAGGTTCTGCCGATCAAGGATATTGCCGCCGCGGCCTTCTACGACCGTCTGTTCACTGCCGATCCAGCCCTGAAGCCGCTGTTCAAAGGCGACATGAAGGCGCAGGGCCAGAAGCTGATGATGGCGATTGGCACCGTGGTGGCCTCGCTCGACCGTCTGGACGCCGTGATCGGCACCGTGCAGGACATGGCCCGCCGCCATGTCGGTTATGGCGTGCAGGACAGCCACTACGCCACCGTGGGCGCGGCCCTGCTCGACACCCTGGCCAGTGCCTTTGGCGATGACTTCACGCCGGAGACGCGCGACGCCTGGGCCACCGCCTATGGCATTCTCAGCGGCGCTATGATCGACGCTGCCAAGACCGTGAAGGCCGCCTGAGGATACCGCCATCATGACTGCGATCCTGCACAGCATTCCGACCGAACCGGCCACCGCACCGCGCCTGGTCCCCACGCATCCGGCATTGATGGCCCTGATGAACCATGTGCCGGTGCAAGCCTTCGTCGGACCGCGCGGCACCATGGTCAACATGTTCACGGCCGGCAGCGGTACGCCGGTGCTGGCCGTGCATGGCTCCGGGATGCAGGGCAGCATGTGGCGCGGCCTGCAGCCGCATCTGGGCGATGAGTTCCGCTTCCACTGCCCGGACCTCTATGGCTATGGCCGCAGTGAATCGCTGCCGATGCCGCAGCGCATGTCGCTGGATGACAATGCCGCCCTGATCGGCGCACTGCTGCGCCGCTTTGACCGTCCGGTGCATCTGGTCGGTCATGCCTTCGGCGCCGCCGTGGCACTGCGGGCGGCACTCGACCATCCCGACCGGCTGGCCAGCATGACGCTGTACGAGCCGATGGCGCTGCATCTGCTGAAGCCGGAACATGGCGGCCATGCGCCGGCCCAGCGTCTGGTCGAGACCCTGGCGGGCGACATGCGCGCCGCCTGCCTGCGCGGCGAAAGCCATATTGCCGCGCGGCTGTTCTACGATCACTGCAGCGGCGCCGGCGCTTTCGCGGCCCTGTCGACCGCGCGCCAGGCCAGCCTCGCGGCCCATGCGCCGCGGCTCTGCCTCGACATCGCCATGGCCTTCAATGCACGCCAGTCGCTCGGCAGCTATGCCGGCCTGAAGCTGCCGGTGCTGCTGCTCAGCGGCACCCGTTCGGCCGGTGCATTGCGCCTGATTGCCGACCGCCTGGCTGCCACCCTGCCGGTGGTGCGCCATGCCATCCTGCCCGACCAGGACCATTTCGCCCCGGCCACCCAGCCCGAGGCCGTGGCCCGCGTGATGCAGCCATTCCTGCAGGCCTGTGCGCGCATCACGTTGCGCGCCTGCGCCTGATGCCCCCAGATCCCGGCTGACGATGGCAAACGCCGCTCTGGACGGTATGGGTCCGCGCTTGCTATCACAGCCGGGGGACAAGCTGCGACAACCGATGGCAAACGAGCCGCATATCATCGTCGTTGATGACGAGCCGGGTATCCGCGAAATGATCGCGGAGTATCTCGGCAGTCATGGCTTTCGCGTCGATACGGCCGCCGATGCCGTGAGCTTCAGAGAATTACACGCTGCGCGACCGGCCGATCTGGTCATTCTCGATATCAATATGCCGGGCGAGGATGGCCTGAGCGTCGCGCGCTGGCTGCGTGGCCGCTCCAAGACCGGCATTATCATGTTGACCGCGGCTGGCGAGGTGATCGATCGCATTATCGGACTGGAGATCGGTGCCGATGATTACCTGTCAAAGCCCTTCGACCTGCGCGAACTGCGCGCCCGCATCCGCACCGTGCTGCGGCGTCTGGGCGATGCCGCGCCACAGAACGCCGAGGACAACGAGGTGGTGCGATTCGGCGCCACCTTCCTCAATCTCGCTGCACGGAAGCTTTACGATGCCGCCGGCGGCGAGATCGTGCTGACCGCCATGGAATTCGACCTGCTGGCCGCCTTTGCCCGGCATCCCGACCGGGTGCTGAGCCGCGATCAGCTTCTGGACCTGGCGCATCACCACCATTGGGAACCCTACGACCGCAGCATCGACATTCGCATCGCCCGCCTGCGCCGCAAAATCGAAAGCGACCCGACCAAGCCCGAAGTGATCAAGACGGTGCGCGGCGCTGGCTACCTGTTCAGCCGCCGGATGCCCTAGAAGCCCGATAGACACAGCGCATCATGAGCCCAGATTACGATATCGACCATCTGCGGCCGCTGCTCAGCGCCTCGCTGGATGGCGTCATCCTTACCGATATCCAGGGCAGCATCATCGAATTCAATCCCGCCGCGGAGCTGATGTTCGGACGCCAGCGCAGTGCGGTGCTGGGCCGCCCGGTCGGATCCGTGGTGGTGCCGCCGCATCTGCGCCCCTTCCATGAGCGGGCCATGACGCGGCGCCTGAGCAATCCGGCCGACACGAAAAACCGCCAGCGCTTCGAGACCGAAGGCATGCGGGCCGATGGCAGCGTGTTTCCCGTTGAACTGACGGTTACCGAAATCGTGCTGCCCGATGGCAACCGCGTGATGGTGGCCTATCTGCGCGACATCACCGCACGCCAGCAGCTGCGCCTGAGCGAGGAGCGCTATCGCCTGGCCGTGCGCGGCGCCAATGATGGCATCTTTGAATGGGACGTCGAACATGGCACGGCGTTCTATTCCGAGCGGCTGGAAGAAATCGTCGGCCGCAAGGCCAAGGATCTTGAAACCATCGATTCCTGGCATGCCAATGTGCATGCCGATGACCTGCCGGCCCTGAAGGAAGAAACCCGCAAGCTGCTGCGTGGCGAGATCGACCGCATCGTGATGGAATACCGTATCCGTCGCGCCGATGGCGTGGAACGCTGGGTGCAGGTGACCGCGGCAACCGAACGCGATGCACAAAACCGCGTGCTGCGCGTGGGCGGATCGATCGGCGACATCACCGAACGCAAGACCGCCGATGCGGAAATCCAGCGCCAGCGTGAGGCGCTGTACCAATCGGAAAAACTGTCCGCGCTCGGCTCGCTGCTGGCCGGCGTAGCCCATGAGCTGAACAATCCGCTGTCCATCGTGGTGGGGCAGGCGCAGATGCTGAAAGAGAGTGCGGCCGACACGCCCTTTGCCGAACGTGCCAGTAAGATCGAGGTGGCTGCCGTGCGCTGCGCCCGCATAGCCCGCACCTTCCTGGGGATGGCGCGGCAACGCAAGCCGGCACGGCGCCCGGTGCAGCTGGAGCGCATCGTCGAGGATGTGCTGGGCCTGCTGGAGTACAACCTGCGCAGCGCCGGCATCGACATCGAACGCCACTTTGACGACCACCTGCCAGCCATCAATGTCGATCCCGACCAGATCAATCAGGTGCTGAGCAACCTGATCGTGAATGCGCAGCAGGCCCTTGCCGCACAGCCGGCGCCGCGCCGCATCCGCATTGAACTGGCGGTTGCTGATGGCCAGTGGCTGCAGGCCCGCATCTGCGACAATGGCCCGGGTATTCCGGCCAATCTGCGGCGCCGCGTGTTCGAACCCTTCTTCACCACAAAGCAGACCGGTCATGGCCCGGGGTCCGGCACCGGCATCGGCCTCGCCGTCAGCCACGGCATTGCCACCGCCCATGGCGGCACGCTGGAAGCGGAAGATGCCGCCGGCGGCGGTGCATGTTTTGTCCTGCGCCTGCCGCTTGGCACTGCCAGCACACAACCCACCGCCAGCAGTGTGCCGGGCAAGACGCCAGCCCTGACACCGGGCCACACCGCACTGGTGGTGGATGACGAAGATGGCGTTGCCGACCTGCTGGCCGAAATCCTGTCCAACAGCGGTTTCGCGGTGACCATTGCCGAAGACGGCCAGAACGCCCTGAACCGCCTGCGCAGCGAAAACTTCTCGGTGATCCTGACCGACCTGCGCATGCCCGGCCTGGATGGCCCCAGCCTGTTTGCCCGCCTGCGCGACGAACGGCCGGCACTGGCCGAGCGTATCGTTTTCGTTACCGGCGACATGCTGAGCCCCGATGTCGCGGATTTCCTGCGCGACAGCGGCCAGCCCTGCCTGGAAAAACCCTTTGCCCCCCAGGACGTGCTGCGCGCCGTAACCACAGCGATGGCCGCAGACTGATTGGTCCGTCGCCATTGGTCCGGTGTCGCACCAGATTGATTGCGCCGCAATCATCCTGCCCGTTTCGGCGCCAGCCTGTTTTCCGGGCGCCTTGGCCTTGCCAAAACCGGTCATACGATGACAAACTAATTTGATGCGCGCCGCGCTTCAGGCCCTGGGCGCATCGGTTCAACGGGGAGAATATTCAAATGACTCGCAAGATGTGGCTTTCCGCCGCCGTGTTCGGCGTTGCGCTGGTCAGCGCTGGCGCTTCGGCGCAGACGAAATGGGATCTGCCCGGTGCGTATCCGGCCGGCAATTTCCACACCAAGAACATGGTGCAGTTTGCCGAAGATGTGAAAAAGATGTCTGGCGGCAAGCTGGAGATCACCGTGCATCCGGGCGCCTCGCTGTTCAAGGCGCCGGAAATCAAGCGCGCGGTGCAGACCGGCCAGGTGCAGATCGGCGAAGTGCTGATGGTCAACATCGAAAACGAAATCCCGACCTTCGGCGCCGATGGCGTGCCTTTCCTCGCCACCAGCGTCCCCGACGCCGCCAAGCTGTGGAAGGCGCAGAAGCCGGTGATCGACAAGAAACTGGCTGACCAGGGCATGATGGCGCTGTATGTCGTGCCGTGGCCGCCGCAGGGCATCTACTCCAAGAAAGACATCAACACGGTGCAGGATCTGAAGGGCGTCAAGTGGCGCGCCTACAGCCCGGCCACCTCGCGCATCGCCGAACTGGTGCAGGCCCAGCCGGTCACCATCCAGGTGGCCGAACTGGCCCAGGCGCTGGCCACCGGCGTGGTCGACACCATGATGACCTCGGGTGCGACCGGCCGCGATTCCAAGGTCTGGGAAAGCCTGACGCATTATTACGATACCCAGGCCTGGCTGCCGAAGAACATGGTGTTCGCCAGCGTGGATGCCTTCAAGAAGCTGGACGCCGCCACGCAGAAGGCCGTGCTGGACGCCGCTGCTATCGCCGAGAAGCGCGGCTGGGAAGTTTCGGTTGTCGAGTCCGAGTCCGCCAAGGCCGACCTTGCCAAGAACGGCATGAAGGTGCAGCCGCCGAGCCCGGCACTGAAGGAAGGCCTGCAGAAGATCGGCGCCACGATGATTGAAGAGTGGGTCAAGAAGACCGGTGCCGATGGCGCCGCCATCGTCGACGCCTACAAGAAGATGTAAATCCCAGCCGGGCGGGCCTCAAAACCCGCCCGGCGCTTTTCTACCTCCCTGCGAGTCTTTCCATGCGCTCTCCCCTTGCTCCGCTCTACCATGTCGCCCTCTGGCTGGCGGGTCTGTTCATGATCGCGCTGCTGGCGACGATCGTGCTCAGCATCCTTGGGCGCCAGTTCAATTTCTATATCCGCGGCATCGATTCCTATGCCGGATATTTCATGGCTGCCGCCTCCTTCCTGGCGCTCGCCGGCACCCTGACCAAGGGCGACCATATCCGCGTCACCCTGATCATCAGCCGCTTCACCGGCAAAGCACGGCGCGGCCTCGAACTGTTCTGCGTGCTGATGGCCATCATCGTCAGCGGCACCTTCGCTTTCTACAGCGTCAAGATGGCCTGGTGGTCGTACAAGTTTAACGACATCAGCACCGCCAACGATGCGACGCCGCTGTGGATTCCGCAGCTCGCGATGGCGCTCGGCACGGTGATCTTCTGCATCTCGTTTATCGAGGAATTCGTTCTCGTCCTGCGCGGCAAGGCGCTGGATGGCCAGAACGCTGAACTCGCGCGCACTGAATAGGACGACTGAATTATGGATCAGATTCTGATTGCCGCTTTCCTCATTGCGGCGCTGTTCGTCCTGTTTGCGGCCGGCCTGTGGATCGGCCTTGGCCTGCTGAGCTGCGGCTGGCTTGCCATGGCGGTGTTCACCTCGCGGCCGGTCGGCGACGCCATGGTCACCACCATCTGGGGCGCGTCGTCCAGCTGGACACTGACCGCCCTGCCGATGTTCATCTGGATGGGTGAAATCCTGTTCCGCACCAAACTGTCGGAAGACATGTTCCGCGGCCTGGCGCCCTGGATGACGCGGATCCCCGGTCGCCTGCTGCACACCAACGTGATCGGCTGCACCATCTTCGCTGCCGTCTCCGGTTCATCGGCCGCCACCTGCGCCACCATCGGCAAGATGACGGTGCCCGAGCTGCGCGCCCGCAACTATCCGGAAGACATGGTGATCGGCACGCTGGCCGGCGCCGGCACGCTGGGCCTGCTGATTCCGCCGTCGCTGATCATGATTGTCTATGGCGTCGCCACCGACGTTTCGATCTCCAAGCTGTTCATCGGCGGTGTTATCCCCGGCATCCTGCTGGGCGGCCTGTTCATGGGCTATATCATCGTCTGGTCGCTGCTCAATCCGGGCAAGATTCCGGAACCGACCGAGCGTTATACCCTGAGAGAAAAAATCTTCGCCTCGCGGCATCTGCTGCCGACCGTGGGCCTGATCGTTGCTGTGCTGGGCTCGATTTACACCGGCATCGCCACCGCGACCGAAGCGGCAGGCCTCGGCGTAGTGGGTGCATTGATTGTGGCCCGCTTGCAGGGCAGCCTGAACTGGCAGACCTTTGTCGACAGCCTGCTGGGTGCCACGCGACTGAGCTGCATGATTGCCCTCATCCTCGCCGGCGCCGCCTTCCTGACGCTGGCGATGGGCTTCACCGGCCTGCCGCGCCATCTGGCCGACTGGATCGACAAGATGCAGCTCAGCGCCGGCGCGCTGATCATGGTGCTGATGGTGTTCTACATCATCCTCGGCTGCTTCCTCGATGGCATCTCGATGGTGGTGCTGACCATGGCCATCGTGCTGCCGATGATCGAGCGGCTGGGCATCGACCTGGTGTGGTTCGGCATCTTCATCGTGCTGGTGGTGGAGATGGCACAGATCACGCCGCCGGTCGGTTTCAACCTGTTCGTGCTGCAGGGCATGACCGGGCACCAGATCACCTATATCGCCAGGACCGCCTTCCCGCTGTTCCTGCTGATGTGCGTGGCCGTAGCGCTGATCTATTACTTCCCCGGCCTGGTCACCTGGCTGCCGAGCAAAATGGTCGGCAACGCCGGCGGCTAAGGAGAGTCTGAGCATGCGTCCGATCACCCGCTTCCCCGGCAGCGTCGCCGGGCGCAGCAGCCTTGTCGTCTTCAACGGCATGGTCTTCACGGTTGCAACTGCCGACACCTACGAACTCGACATGCGCAAGCAGACCGCCGAGGCGCTGGCCAAGATCGACCAGTTCCTGGCCGAGGCCGGCACCGACAAGTCGCGGTTGTTGTCCTGCACCGTCTACATCACCGACATGGCGCTGAAGCCGCAGATGAACGAGGTGTGGGACAGCTGGGTCGACATGCGCAACCCGCCGCAGCGCGCCTGCATCGGCGCCACGCTGGAAGAGGGCGACCTGATCGAGATCGTCGCCGTCGCCGCCACCAAGGAGTGAACCGATGCTGCCGATCACCCGCTTCACCGGCATGACGCCGACCCGCAGCCGCGCCGTCGTGCATGGCAATCTGGTATTCACCGTTGCCGTGGCCGATACCACAGAGCTGGACATGCGCAAGCAGGCCGCCGAGACGCTGGCCAAGATCGAACGACACCTGAAGGATGCCGGCACCGACAAGTCGCGGCTGCTGTCCTGCACCGTCTACATCGCCGACATGGCGCTGAAGCCGCAGATGAACGAGATGTGGGATCAGTGGGTGGATATGGACAATCCGCCGCAGCGCGCCTGCATCGGCGCCACGCTGGAACATCCGCATATGATCGAGGTCGTTGCCGTCGCGGCGACGAAGGACTGATCCAGCCTAGAAGGTGGGCGGCGTGCAGGCGCTGATCAGCTCGCAGGGTTCGCGGCCGACATTGCGGAAGCGGTGCGGCTGGTCGCTCTCGAAATAATAGGCATCGCCCGGTCCCAGAACGCGCACCTGATCTGCCACCGTCACCTCCATGCGACCGCGGATCACCACGCCGCCTTCCTCGCCTTCGTGGCGCAACATGACACGGCCGGTATCGGCGCCGGGCGCATAGCGTTCGACCAGAATCTGCAGCGCGCGGCTGCGCAGGTCGGCACCGACCTGCCGGTAGCTGATCTTGCCCTTGCCCACTTCGGCCAGCTCGTCGGCGCTGTAAAACGCCTTGCGCGGCGCCGGCGCGTCTTCCATGGCGAAGAATTCCGCCAGACTCATCGCCAGGCCATCCAGCACGCGTTTCAGCGCGCCGACCGAGGGATTCATCTGGTTGGCCTCGATCAGCGAAATGGTGGCATTGGTGACCCCGGCCCGGCGGGCCAGTTCGCGCTGGGAGAGCTTGGCGGCCAGCCGTACTGCCTTGAGCCGGCTGCCAATATCGATATCCGGGGCTTTTTCCATGCTAGGGGCCGTTTTACTGTTCAGGATCGTGAACATTCTGCTGATCACTTCATAAATATCAAGGGGTTATGAAAACGCAGAAAAGCACTGTTTCACTATGCCGAAACCCCCGATGATGCTGCCCAAGCCCCTCCCCATCAGCGTGCCGGAGCCCGCCATGTCCGCCAAACCCGCCCTCGTTTCCAACGAAAACACCGCCGTGCCGAATGACCTCGAATCCTGGTGGATGCCCTTCACGGCGAACCGCCAGTTCAAGGCCAATCCGCGGCTTCTGGTTGGCGCCAAGGACATGCATTACACCACCCATGACGGCCGCCAGGTGATCGATGGCAGTGCCGGCCTGTGGTGCGTCAATGCCGGCCATTGCCGCGAGCCGATCGTGAAGGCGATCCAGAAGCAGGCGGCCGAGATGGATTTCGCGCCCACCTTCCAGATGGGCCATCCCAAGGCGTTTGAATTCGCCGCCCGCCTCGCGCATCTGGCGCCGGCCGACATCAATCATGTGTTCTTTGCCAACTCCGGCTCTGAAGCGGTCGACACCGCACTGAAGATTGCCATCGCCTATCACCGCGCCCGCGGCGAAGGTGCGCGCACCCGCCTGATCGGCCGCGAGCGCGGTTATCACGGCGTCGGCTTCGGCGGCATCTCGGTGGGCGGCATCGTGTCGAACCGCAAGGTGTTCGGCCCGCTGCTGGCCGGTGTCGACCACCTGCCGCATACCCACAGCCTGAAGGACATGGCCTTCTCCAAGGGCCAGCCCGACTGGGGCACCCATCTGGCCGACGACCTGGAGCGCATTGTCGCCCTGCATGATGCCAGCACCATTGCCGCCGTGATCGTGGAGCCGGTGGCGGGTTCCACCGGCGTGCTGATCCCGCCGAAGGGCTATCTGCAGAAGCTGCGCCAGATCTGCGACAAGCACGGCATCCTGCTGATCTTCGACGAAGTGATCTGCGGCTTCGGCCGCACCGGTGCCGCCTTCGGCGCCGATACCTTCGATGTGGTGCCCGACATGATGACGGTGGCCAAGGGCCTGACCAATGCCGCCGTGCCGGCTGCCGCGGTCTTCACCCGCAAGCATGTGCATGATGCCTTCATGAGCGGCCCGGAGAACATGATCGAGCTGTTCCACGGCTATACCTATTCGGCCCATGCGCTGGCCTGCGCTGCCGGTATCGCCACGCTCGACCTCTATCGCGATGAAGGCATCTTCGAGAATGCCAAGGCGCTGGCGCCCTATTGGGAAGAGGCCGCCCACAGCCTGAAGGGCGTGAAGAACGTGATCGACATCCGCAATATCGGTATCATGGCCGGTATCGAAATGGCGCCACGCGAAGACGGTGTCGGCAAGCGCGGCTACGACATCTTCGTGAAGGCGTATGAGAAGGGCCTGATGTGCCGGCTCACCGGCGACACCATCGCCCTGTCGCCGCCACTGATCCTGAACAAGGGCCATATCGACGACATCTTCGGCATCCTGAAGGATTCGATCCAGAGCGTGAACTGATCCGCAGCCGGTTCTCGCGCCATGGAAAGCCCGGTCTCACGACCGGGCTTTTTTTGTGCGCCTAGCCCTTCGATACGGCGCCGGCTTCCACCAAAACCTCGTTCGCCGCCTTGAAGGCATCAAGGCCTGCGGGAATACCGCAATAGATGGTGGCGTGCAGCAGCACTTCCTTGATCTCGTCGACCGTGACGCCGTTGTTCAGCGCACCCTTCACATGCAGCTTGATTTCCGGCGCGCGGTTGAGCGCCGTCAGCATGGCGAGATTCAGCATGCTGCGGGTCTTGCGATCCAGGCCCGGGCGGTCCCAGCCATAACCCCAGCACCATTCCGTGGTGATGTGCTGGAATGCCATCATGAAGTCGTTTGCCTTGGCAAGCGACGTGTCGACATACTCCTTGCCCAGTACCTCGCGGCGCACTTTCAGGCCGGCTTCGAACAGGGCCTTGGTTTCGGTTTCCTTCGTCATCGTCTTTCTCCCTGCTGTCAGCCGCGCGCCAGCTTGCGCTCAACGAATTCCAGGCGATCCTGGCCCCAGAAGGGCTCGCCATCCACGATATAGAATGGCGCGCCGAAGGCGCCGGCCTCGATGGCCTGCCGGGTGCCGCGCTCGTATTCCGTCTGCACCGCATCGCCATCGGCGGCGGCGAACAGTTTTGCCGGATCGAGTCCGGCTTCGTTGATAATCTCTTCCAGATTTTCAGGATCAGCGATGTTGCGCTCTTCGGCCCACAACCCCTGCATCATGGCATGGGCCAGCTGGATGGCCGCGTCGTTTCCAACGAGGTCGCGGGCGGCAACCACCAGCTTGCCGGCCAGCGTCTCGTTCACCGGAAAGCCGGCCGGCCGCAGGTTCAGCTTGACACCGAGATGACTGCGCCAGCGTTCCAGTTCAGCAAAACGGTAGTCCTGGCGCTGCTGCGAGCGCTTGGCCAGCGGCAGGCCGCCGGTCGCCTCAAAGATCATCAGCGGCGCCATCGGGGTGATCTTCACCCGCGCACCGTATTTCGCCGCCATCGCCGCAAACCGCTTCGATCCGAAATAGGCCCAGGGCGAACTGATGAAGGTGTAATAGTCGATCTCTGCCGCCATGGTTTCCTCGTCGCTGTTCGGTGTTTTATTGCAGGCCGCGCAGCCGCTGGAATTGCGACAGCGCATAGGTATCGGTCATGCCGCTGATGAAATCGGTGACGCTGAGCAGCCAGTCATAGCGCCGGGCATCGCCCTTCGGCGCAGCCGGCATCAGGCGCAGCAGGGCACGCTGGCGCGGCGCCAGTGCAGCCTGGTCGCCACCAGCCTGTTCGAGCCCATGATGGGCATCGCAGAAGGCGGCCAGCAGGCTGGTGAGAATCTCGCCGCCCATAACCTCGGTCTGGAAACGCTCCCGCGTTTCGAAGATGCGCTGGCGGGTAAAGCCGGCGATCTCGTCCAGATGCGGCGCCATCGCCGTTTTGGACAGCAGATCGCCGCTGAACTTGCCCTGCAGGATCTCGCCTTCATGGTCGAGGAATATCTCAACGGCCAGATCAATCAGGTCGCCGATCACCTTGGCGCGCAGATAGGCGATCTTCCAGGTCTCGTCCTCGATCTCGCGATAGCGCGGCGGCACCTGGCGCAGCAGGCTCTTGAGATGGCCCTCGGCCTCGGCAAAGGTGATGCGGCCAAGCTTGAAGCCGTCTTCGATATCGACGACCGAGTAGCAGATATCATCCGCCGCCTCGACCAGATAGGTGAGCGGATGACGGGCAAAACGATCCTGGCCCAGCGCCAGCAGCCCGGCAGTGCGTGTCACTTCTTCGAACAGCGCAGCCTCGGCGGCAAAATGGCCGAACTTCTTTTTCTGCGGATCGGCCGCCTGGCTGCCAAAGGGATATTTCATGAAGGTGGCGAGCGTGGCGCAGGTGAGCCGCAGACCGCCGGCATCGCGCCAGTTCTGCAGCCGGGTCATTACCCGGAAGCCCTGCGCATTGCCTTCGAAATAGAGGAAATCGCGCTGTTCTGCCGCGCCAAGGCCAGCGATCAGGGCCGCACCCGGGCCCGAACGAAACCAATGCTGGATGGTGGCTTCGCCGAAATGGCCGAATGGCGGGTTGCCGATATCGTGGCCCAGACAGGCCGCCGCGACGATATGGCCGAACTCGGCCGCCCCGATGCCATCGGCCGCTGCCCTGCCGTGCCGCTGCAAAACGGTCTGCCCCACCTGAGCGCCCAGCGAGCGGCCGACCGAGGAGACTTCCAGGGAGTGGGTCAGCCGGTTGCGCACATAGTCGCTCTCGGGCAGCGAGTGAACCTGCGTCTTGTCCTGCAACCGGCGGAAGGCCGAACAGAACACCACACGGTCCCAGTCTTTCTGGAACGGATTGCGTGCCGGGGTCACCGGCTCGGCGCCCTGGTGACCCAGGCGCTGGGCGGAAAGCAGCCGCGACCATTGCATTGTCATGGGCGGCACTGTGGAGAGAAGAATACGTGTTTTCAAGGGTTTGGAATCTTTATCCGAAAGGAGTGCTTTAAGGAAAATGCAAGAGTCCTGCACAATAGAGTAGGTGTATTCGCAACCCGCAGATCCTGCATGACCTATCCGGAAATCGCCATTACAGCCGTTGCCGCCCCCCTGGTGGTCAGCCTGATCTGCCTATTCGCCTGGCGGCGTTTTGGTGGGGGCCGCCACCTGCTCTACTGGGCAGTGGGGCACGCTTGCATCTCGGTTTCCTTTGTCGTCCTCGGCTTTACACCCTGGTGGGACGACAGCAGATTTGAACTCCATCTGGCCGCGATCGCCGGTAATCAGGCCTGGGCTGTGACCCTGGCAGCCGGCGCATTGGCGCTGACAGGGCGGCCGATCAGGCCGTGGCTGACAGGTCTGATCGTTGTTGGCGCAATCCTGCTGGCGCTTGGTATGCAGCAGATCTCCGACATTCTGCATTACGCCAGCTCGCCTTTGCTGAGCAGCCTATTCACCTGCATTGCAGCCATTACGCTGCTTCGCGCCGAAGGCTCAATATTCTTTCGATTTACCGGCCTGCTGCTATTGGTCCGCGCGGCCTTGACCCTATCGCTGGCAACAGACCTGGTCCGGGTGGAGATGGTCCTGAATTCAGGCCTCTCCATCACTGCGTTCATGAATCTCTTGACCGGTCTTGGGCTGATCATGATCGAGTTCGATGCTGCGCGGCAGCGCGAGCAGGAGAACCGGCTGTTTTTCGAAACGCTGCTGGAGTCTATGCCAGTCACCATCAGCTATAAGGATACCAATCTGCGCTACCGCATGATGAATCGCTGCATGCGCGATCTGCGGATCAAATACAATCCGGATTATCTCAATAAAACCTGGTCTGAAATTGCCGGATCGGCTGCTGCCGCAGTGGTGGAGGATCTTGATCGGCACGTTTTAGCCACTGGGGAAACAACCCATATGGAGCAGGCCTGGACCGGCCCTGACGGTCGACCTTTGGTAATTTGGGCACTCAAGGTTCCGCTCCGTGACCAAACCGGTCGCATTCTCGGTATCATTACCTGTGGATTGGATATCACCAAGCTCAAGGCTGCCGAAGCGGAACTGATTGAACAGCGCGAGGCAGCAGAAAGTGCCAGTCGCGCCAAAACAGCTTTTCTATCGAATATGAGCCATGAGCTGCGCACCCCGCTGAATGCGATTATCGGTTTTTCTGAAATGCTAAAAGAAGGCTATGGCGGCCAGCTCACCGACCGAAAGGCCAGCTATGCCAGTCACATCGAGCAGTCGGGCAAACATTTATTGCGACTGGTGAACGACATCCTCGACCTATCGCAACTAGAAAGCGGTCGCCTCGACATCGCGATGGAACCCTGTGATTTCGACCAGATCGCCGCAAGCGCCTTGGCGATGGTGCTGCCGCAGGCCCAGCAGGCCAAGGTCGAATTACAATACACACCTACAGCGCTGAGACTGACCGCGGATGGGCGGGCGCTGACGCAGATTCTGATCAATCTGCTGGGTAATGCTGTGAAATTCAGCCCGCCGCAGAGCCGGGTTCGACTGGAAGCCGAGCAGAGCAATGATGCGGTGCGCATCCGCGTGATCGATAACGGCATTGGCATGAGCACCGCGGAAAGCCGTGCCGTGATCCAACCGCTGCACTTGCCGCGTGGGGACGTATTCCGTACTCGGGCGAATAGCGGCGCCGGCCTCGGCCTGTCGATCTGCCGCAGTCTGGTCGACCTGCATGGCGGACGGCTGGAAATCCGCAGCCGGCCGGGCCTGGGCACCACCGTGGAAGTAGCGCTGCCAGCCTGACCTGACTGCTTTTTATACGATATTTTCTTGTTTTCCGCACAGCTGCGGGTCTCTACTGCCCATCATACAAAAACACCGTTTCGGGAGAGAAATGCCATGATCAATCGCCGCAGCTTCCTGCAGTCCACCGTCAGTGCCGGTGCGGCCGCCGCCCTGCTGCCGACTGCTTTCGGCCGCGATGCGCAGGCTGCCATCGATAGCCTGCAGCTTTTCGTACCGGCCAATCCCGGTGGCGGCTGGGACCAGACCGCACGCAGCATGGAACAGGCGCTGAAGCAGGCCAACCTGATCAAGGGCGCGCAGGTGACCAATGTGGGCGGCGCCGGCGGAGCGGTCGGTCTGCCGCAATTCGTCAACCAGTGGAAAGGCCGCGGCAATGCGCTGATGGTGGCCGGCATGGTGATGGTGGGCGCCCTGATCACCAACAAATCGCCGGTGAAAGTGACGCAGACCGTGCCGATCGCGCGCCTGACCGGCGAATTCGAAGTCATTGTCGTGCCGCCGAACTCGCCGTTCAAAACCCTGCCGGATCTGGTTGCCGCTTTCAAAGCCGACCCGACCAAGGTGTCCTGGGCCGGCGGCTCGGCCGGCGGTACCGACCATATCCTGGCCGGCATGATCGCCAAGGCGGCCGGCGGCGACGCCAAGAAGGTGGCCTATGTCGCCTATTCCGGCGGCGGCCCGGCCCAGGCCGCCCTGCTGGGCAGCCAGGTGACCTGCGGGGTCTCCGGCTGGGGCGAATTCAGCGAGCAGATCAAGGCCGGCAAGCTGCGGGCCCTGGCGATCTCGGCCGACAAGCGCCAGCCCGGTATCGATGTCCCCACCATCAAGGAACAGGGCATCGATGTCGAACTGTATAACTGGCGCGGCGTCTTCGCGCCGCCGGGCATCAAGGATGCCGAGAAGGCGGCGCTGATCGGGCTGATGACCCAGATGAAGGACAGCGCGCCCTGGAAGGATCAGCTGAAAACCCGCGAATGGACCGATATCTTCCTGGCCGGCGATGCCTATGGCAAATATCTCGACGATGAAATCGCCCGCATCGAGGCGATCCTGAAAGACCTCGGCCTCGCCTGAGCCGCATCGTGGACCGCATCCGCAAGCCCGAGACCCTGCTGGCGCTGGGTATCGTCGCGCTGGGTCTGCTGGCGCTGTTTGAGACCACCCGGATTCCGGTCTCGCCGATGTATGCCCAAGTCGGGCCGACGCTGGTGGCGTATGTTGCCAGCGCACTGCTGATCGTCCTGGGCATTGCCCTGCTGGTGCAAAGCTGGCGCGGCGAATGGGCCAGCGCACCGGAGGAAACTGAAGTCAGGCTGGATATCCGTGCGCTCGGCTGGCTGCTGCTCGGCCTGGTGCTCAATATTGGCCTGATCGGTCCGCTGGGTTTCATTCCGGCCTCCGTGCTGCTGTTTGCCTGCACGGCGCGCGCTTTCGGCAGCCGGCGCCCGGGCCGCGATGCCCTGATCGGCTTCGTGTTTGCCGCCACCGCCTATTTCGGTTTTGCGCAGCTGCTCGGCATCAATATCGGCGCCGGCCTTCTGGAGGGCTGGATCTGATGGAAACGCTTTCGCTGCTGGGAGATGGCTTTGCGGTTGCACTGCAGCCGATGAACCTGCTGTGGGCGCTGGTCGGCGTCACGCTAGGCACCGCCATCGGCGTGTTGCCCGGGCTGGGTCCGGCACTGACCATCGCGCTGCTGCTGCCGATCACCTTCAGCGTGCCGGCGACTGCCGCCTTCATCCTGTTTGCCGGTATCTATTACGGTGCCATGTATGGCGGCAGCACCACCTCGATCCTGCTCAACACGCCCGGTGAAAGCGCCACCATCATCACGGCGCTGGAAGGCCACAAGATGGCCAAGAAGGGCCGCGCCGCCGCCGCGCTGGCCACGGCAGCCATCGGCAGCTTTGTCGCCGGCACCATCGGCACCCTGGGCCTCACCTTCGTCGCCCCGCCGCTGGTGGAGTTCGCCCTGCGATTCGGTCCAGCCGATTATTTCTCGCTGATGGTGGTGGCCTTCGTGGCGGTCTCGGCCGTGCTGGGCAGTTCGGTGCTGCGCGGCCTCACCGCGCTCAGCTTCGGCATCCTGCTGGGCCTGGTCGGCATTGACCTGCAGACCGGCCAGCCACGCTTCACCCTCGGCCTGCCGGAACTGCTGGATGGCATCAATGTGATCGTTGTCGCGGTCGGGCTGTTTGCGGTGGGCGAGACGCTCTATCTCGCCAGTCGGCCCAAGAGCGAAGCCACGGTGATTCGGCTGCAGGGTCGTGCCGGCATGACCAAGGAAGATTGGCGGCGATCCTGGAAGCCGTGGCTGCGCGGCTCGTTTCTCGGCTTCCCGTTCGGCGCGCTGCCGGCGGGCGGCGCAGAGGTGCCCACCTTCGTCAGTTATTTCCTGGAAAAGAAACTGTCGAAGACACCGGAAGAGTTCGGCCATGGCGCAATCGAGGGCGTGGCCGGACCGGAAGCGGCGAACAATGCCTCTGCCGCCGGTGTGCTGGTGCCGATGCTGGCGCTCGGCCTGCCAACCTCGGCGACGGCTGCGATCATGCTGTCGGCCTTCCAGTCCTACGGCATCAATCCTGGCCCGCTGCTGCTGCAGAGCCAGCCCGAGCTGGTCTGGGGCCTGATCGCCTCGCTCTATGTCGGCAATGTGATGCTGCTGCTGCTCAACCTGCCGCTGGCAGGTCTGTGGGCAAAGATCCTGACCATCCCCTCGCCCTGGCTTTATGGCGGCATCCTGGTTTTTGCCACCATCGGCACCTATGGCATCAGCCAGTCATGGGTCGACCTGGTGTTGCTCTACATTATCGGCGGCGTCGGCTATCTGATGCGGCGCTTCGATTTCCCCACTGCACCCGCTGTGATCGGGATGATCCTCGGGCCATTCGCGGAGCAGGAATTCCGTCGCGCCATGACCATTTCAGCCGGCGACCTGACCACGTTTGTCACGCGCCCCTTAAGCCTGACACTGCTGATCATCGCCGTACTGCTGCTGGTTACGCCGCTGGTTCTGCGGGCGCGCAAATCCGCCTGAAACATACTGAAACAAAAGCGTCTTTCAGCCTCTGTGCAGAATCGTGACCACCATCACTGCGCGCTGGCATGGGACATCCTATATAGGAAGCATGGAACGGAGAGATTTTGCAGAGTCGCTTCGTTTCTTATTTCCTCCCCTATGAATACCCCCCTTTGAGGGGCGACCTCCCCCCCGGTCGCCCCTCAATTTTTTTGTGCATCCCTGCATCGGCTGCATGACTTGCCTTCCGTGGCTGCATAGGCCATCAAGCCTTTCATGAAACAGCGCCGACAGCCGGCGCCGGTGCCGCCGGGATTTGCCGTGCTGCCGCCGGTGTCGCCATTCTTCCGAACCCTGGGCAAGGTCTATATCCGCGATGACGCCACGGGCGCGCCGCCGGTTTACGGCCTGCATGTGCGCCCCAAGCATGCCAACCGCCACGGTACCGGGCATGGCGGCTTTCTGGCCACGCTGGCCGATACCTTCATGGCCGCCTTCATCTATCACCAGCGGTCTGATGTCGGAAAAATGTGGACCACGCAGCTCAGTATGGACTATCGGCGGCCGGCACCGATGGGCGCCTGGCTGACCTGCCATCTGACCGATCTGGTCCGCGAGGGCGATATCCTGACCGTGCAATGTGAACTCAGGGTCGGCAGTCTGGTGACCAACCGGGCGACGGCAACCTTCAAGGTTTTCGACAAGGCCTGAGGGCCTGGCCGGATGCGCGACTCAGCGCGCCGGCGGGTCCGAGGGCGGCAGCGATGATGGCGGCGCGGCGGCCGAAACGATCCGGCAGAGCATGGCGCGGCCACCGGCCTCTTCAAGCCGCAATTCCTCGCCGCGGCGCTGGGCACCCCAGCCGGCTCCGAAATAATCGTAGCGCATGCCGACCGACTGCCGTTGCAGTGTGACCGGATCGCGGCCCTGGGTTTCCACCACCAGCCGTTCCTGCGCCGCACCCAGCACGGCATAGAGGGTATCGCTGCAGCGGAACACGATTTCGCCGCCTGCGCCGGCCAGTCGGCGTGCCTCGGCACTCGGGCCGGCCGGCTGCGGAATCGACGTCATCGAAAACCCGGTACCGCGACTTTCCTGCCAGGCCGGCTTGGAGACGGCCAGCCGTTCCAGCGCTGCCACGGCCTGCAGATTGGCGCCGCGGATTTCCGCATCGGTCGGCTCGGTCTCGATACCATCGATGGTCTTGCGGCCACCGGTATAGCGGCCGTTGGCGAAGGAGAGATTGAGCTCGACGCGGCGGAGTCCATCCATGGACCCGGCCTGGCCGCCACGCCGGCGGCCGTGCTCGGCGTAATGCATCAGATCGCCGTTATGAAAACTGAAGACGACATTGGCGCTGCCCTTGTCGCCATAGTCGCGCCACTCGGCGATGCGTTCGGGTTTTCCGTCGCGTACGGCAGCTTCCCAGTCGGCCCTGGCATCGCCAGCCGTATACTTGCCACGCACGATGGTGGCTCCATCGGTGACATCCTCGGTATCGGCCGGTTCGGAGGCCTGGGACTGGGCCAGCTGATGCTGGGCATAGGCATCCGATGCCGGGCCGGGCGCTGCCATCAGCAGCGCCGCCAGCAGAAAACCGGGGACCGGAGGAAACCTATACATGCCTGTCTCCACGAAGACTGGGGCTGCTGTAATAGAAATACAGAAAAACGGCAAGAATCAGGCCGCGCCGCACCGACAGAGGGGCAATCCCGTCCAGATTGCCGATTCGCCGACAGTCTCAATCTTATACATTGCCGGAAAATAACCGGTTTCCTCCCGAACTTTCGGTAAACTGAACACTGATCGGAGGCCAATCGCCCTTGCTCAGGACCGCAGGCATCCTTGTGCTCGGCATCGGACTGTTCGCCAGTGGCGGCACGGCCTGGGCCCAGCCGACCGCAATCCAGATCATCGCCGCCGCCCGCCCCCCCTACGTGCTGGAGCAAGACGGCATCGGAGCTGGGCCGGCGGTGGAACTGGTGCAGCATCTGGCACGCGCCACCGGTATTGACCCAACCGTGCGCGTCGTGCCCTTCCAGCGGGCGGTGATGGCACTGGATCAGGGCGGCAGCCTGTATCCGGCCCTGCTGCGCACACCACCACGGGAAAGCCGCTATATCTGGATTGGCGAGGTCTATGCTGACCGTGCCGTCTTCTTCACCCGCTCCAGCAGCCCCCCGATCAGCAACCTTGATACGGCGAGCCGACTGCCACGCATCAGCGTCATGCGCGGATCAGAGCTGCAGGTCATGCTGCAATCCTTTGGGCTGGAGAATTTTGAAACCAGCAACAGCGAGACAGACAATGCCCGTCTGTTGCGGGCAGGCCGGATTGACAGCTGGTTCACCCTGCGCGCCATTGGCCGGGCCACCTGGGCCGAGCTTGGCTTTGGACCGGATGAACTGCGGGCGGGCGAATCCTTTGCCGTGCTGCCGTTCTGGATTGCCGGTTCACCCGACTTGCCACAGCCGCTGGTGTCTAAATTACGCGCCACCTATCAGGCCATGCGCGCCGATGGTCGCTATCGCCGCATCGTCGCGCCGCTGGCCGAGCCGCGCTCGTAACGCGCCTAGACCAGCGGCACACCAAGCGCCTGCATCTGCGGGGCACAGAGCTTTTCCACCAGCGCCACCTGCGCCTCGTCCAGCAGCTTCCTGTAATTGCCGACCGAGTCCGCATTCAGCGGCTTGCCATATTGTTCGGTGTTCCAGGCATTGCCCTCGGCACGAGACACGTCCGTCAACTCCGACTGCCACACCCGATCCTTCCGGACGGCAATGCCCATGAAATCCTCGATCGACTTCATATTGCCGCTTTGCGCCAGCGCCTCATAGGGAACCAGCAGGGCGCGGCCGGCAAAGATGTCGCCCATATTGATCAGGGCAGTGTAGGACGCGTTGAATTCTTTGCAGATCTTCTCGATATCGCGATCACCGATAACGGCATTCGCATCGGTCTTGCGCATCACCACCACGCGGGACGCCATCACATCGCGCGGATCGCGAATAGTGATGATATATTTCGATGTCGGCACCAACTGTGCTGAAAGATGCATGCTGCGACTCAGCACCGGATCCTTCAGTACCAGCTTTTTCGGTTTTCCCAGTTGTTCCCAGGTGTCATGCAGCACGCCGCGGATCAATTGGCCGTGGTAATCGATAAAGCGCTGGCGGCTGTCCCCGAAATAGGCCTTGGTGTGATCGTCGAAAGTCTTCCAGCCGACCATGAACGGCTGCAAAAGCGCCGTGAAATAGCTGCATTCATTGATGTAGTCGTTCACCGCATCGTCGGTGCAGATCAGCGCATGCAGAACCGAAGTGCCGGTGCGCGGCGCACCGGTGACAAAATAGGGTTCAAACGGCAGGTCGGTCAGTCCGGAAAATTGCAAAATGTATCTCCTGCGCCGGTGGCGACGCATACCCATCCAGCTTGCCGTGCGGCGCTTAATATTTTCTAAACCAAGACCAGACCTGGCATCATAACGAAAAAAGGCCGGGATCGCTCCCGGCCTTTCACATTCGGTCTGCCCGAAGGCTTACTCGGCCTGAATGGCTTCGTCGGTCTTCGGCTTGTTCGACAGGTCTTCGCCGGTGGCCTGGTCGACCACCTTCATGGACAGGCGCACCTTGCCGCGCTCGTCGATGCCGAGCACCTTGACGCGCACTTCCTGGCCTTCCGAGACCACATCGCTCGGCTTGTTGATGCGCTTGGGCGCCATTTCCGAGACATGCACGAGGCCGTCGCGGCTGCCGAAGAAGTTCACGAAGGCGCCGAAATCGACCAGCTTGACGATCTTGCCCTTGTAGATCATGCCGACCTCGGGTTCCGAGACGATCGACTTGATCCACTGGATCGCGGCATCCGAGGCGGCCGGATCGGACGAGGCAATCTTGATCGTGCCATCATCCTCGATGTCGATCTTGGTGCCGGTCTTCTCGACGATCTCGCGGATCACCTTGCCGCCCGAGCCGATCACTTCACGGATCTTGTCCTTCGGCACGGTGATGGTGGTGATGCGCGGGGCGTTTTCCTTCACGCCGCTGCGGTTCTGCGACATCGCCTTGGCCATCTCGCCCAGGATATGGACGCGACCGGCCTTGGCCTGCTCCAGCGCCACCTTCATGATCTCTTCGGTGATGCCGGCGATCTTGATGTCCATCTGCAGGGCGGTGATGCCCTCGTCGGTGCCGGCCACCTTGAAGTCCATGTCGCCGAGATGATCCTCGTCGCCGAGGATGTCGCTCAGCACGGCAAAGCGCTTGCCTTCCAGGATCAGGCCCATGGCGATACCGGCGACCGGAGCGGTCAGCGGCACGCCGGCATCCATCAGCGCCAGCGAGGTGCCGCAGACGGTGGCCATCGAGGAGGAACCGTTCGACTCGGTGATCTCCGAAACGACGCGGATCGTGTAGGGGAAGGCTTCCTTCGCCGGCAGCAGCGGACGCACGGCGCGCCAGGCCAGCTTGCCATGGCCGATTTCGCGGCGACCCGGCGAGCCCATGCGGCCGGCTTCACCGACCGAGTAGGGAGGGAAGTTGTAATGCAGCATGAAGGCTTCGCGGTATTCACCGTCCAGCGCGTCGATGATCTGCTCATCGGTGCCGGTGCCCAGCGTGGTGACCACCAGCGCCTGGGTTTCGCCACGGGTGAACAGGGCGGCGCCATGGGCGCGCGGCAGCACGCCGACTTCCGACACGATCGGACGCACGGTCTTGGTGTCGCGGCCGTCGATGCGCAGGCCTGTGTCGAGGATATTGAAGCGCACGACCTGGGCCTCGAGATGCTTGAAGGCATCCGAAACGTCGACCGGGTTGGCTTCGCCCTCAGCGAACAGCGCCTTGGCCTTGGCCTTCACTTCGCCGACCTTGGCGTAGCGGGCCTGCTTGACCTTCTCTTCATAGGCGACGCGCAGTTCGGCTTCGATACCCGAATCCTGCAGTTTCTTGAAGGCGGTCTCATAACCGGTGCGAGCCTGCAGCGGCATGGCATCCTTGGCCGCACGTTCGGCCAGGCCGATGATGGCTTCGATCACCGGCTGGAAGCCCTTGTGACCGAACATCACGGCACCGAGCATGACGTCTTCCGGCAGCTGCTGGGCTTCGGATTCCACCATCAGCACGGCGTCGGCAGTGCCGGCGACGACGAGATCCAGCTTGTTGCCCGCTTCACCCAGCTGGGTCTTGGTCGGGTTCAGCACGTATTCGCCGTTGATATAGGCGACGCGGGCGGCACCGATCGGGCCCATGAAGGGAATGCCCGAGATGGTGAGCGCGGCCGAGGCGCCGACCATGGCGACGATATCGGGATCGTTCTCCATGTCATGCGACAGCACGGTGGCGACCACCTGGGTCTCGTTGCGGAAACCATCGGCGAACAGCGGGCGGATCGGACGATCGATCAGACGCGAGGTCAGGGTTTCCTTCTCGCTCGGGCGGCCTTCACGCTTGAAGAAGCCACCGGGAATTTTGCCGGCGGCAAAAGTCTTTTCCTGGTAGTTCACGGTGAGCGGGAAAAAGTCCACGCCCGGCTTCGGGGTCTTCGCGGCCACGGCCGTGCACAGCACGATGGTGTCGCCATAGGTCACCATCACGGCGCCGTCGGCCTGGCGGGCGATCTTGCCGGTCTCGATGGTGAGCTTGCGGCCGCCCCACATCAGTTCGGTCTTATGGATATTGAACATAGTCTTTCTTCCTTCCTCGGCGCCCTTGGTCCTTCGGACTGTCCCTGACCTAGGCACCCGGCGGGACGGCGCCCATCGCCTCCCGCCCGGCCGGTACAACTGTGTTCAGTCGCACGCGGCAAACCGGCGCATCGAGTCCATCCCGATGCCGCCGGCCAATTTCCGAACTACGATGAAACAACAACGCCCGCCCCGGCGGTCCGGGAGCGGGCGTGTGTCATCATGTCCGGAATACGGCTGCTGGCGATCGTGTTCGCGGCAGCGGCCATAATCGTTACTTGCGGAGACCCAGACGCTGGATCAGGGCGTCGTAGCGCGGCATGTCGATCTTCTTCAGATAGTCGAGCAGGCTGCGACGCTTGCTCACCATCATCAGCAGACCGCGACGCGAATGCACGTCCTTCTTGTGGGTCTTGAAATGGTCGGTGAGGTTGTTGATGCGCTCGGTGAGCACCGCCACCTGGACTTCCGGCGAACCGGTGTCGCCCTTCTTGGTGGCATATTCGGCAACCAGCGCGGTCTTGCGCTCGGCGGTAATGGTCATGGTCTAACTCCGCGACATCAAAGGTTGAACAAACGCACCGGCCTGACTTCGTCAGCGAGCCGCTCGGCGATGCCGACGGGCTTTCCATCGGCGGTCACCAGCAATTCTCCTTCAGGCGGGAGCCCGGGGGCCGTGAGCGCGATCTTGATCGGCTGACCGTGTTTGAGACGGTCGGCCTGCGGGCCGGTCAGAACCAGGGCCGGGATGTCGTCCAGCGCGGTTTCAATCGGCAGCAGATACGCGTGCGCGGCGTCCTTTTGGCACAGTTCCTCCAGTGAATCCAGCGAAAAGGCCGCGGTTTCCCCATAGCGCCCGACCCGGGTGCGCCGCAGGGCCGTGATATGGCCATAAGTCCCTAAAAATAAAGCAAAATCCCGGCCCAGCGCACGCACATAGGCGCCCTTGCCGCAATCCACCTCGAAAATGGCATGGTCCGGGTCCGGACAGTCGATCAGGCGCAGGGCATCGATGCGGATCGGCCGGGCGGCCAGGTCCTGGACATCGCCCTTCCTGGCCAGGTCGTAGGACCGCTGGCCATCCACCTTGATGGCCGAATAGGCCGGCGGGCGCTGCATGATCTCGCCGGTGAATTTCGGCAGCATGGTCTCGATGGCGGCCCGGTCGGGCCGGATATCGGAGCGCTGCGTGACCGGCCCCTCGGCATCGTCGGTTTCGGTGCCTTCTCCCCAGCGCACAGTGAAGCGGTAGGTCTTGCCTGCACCCATGACCCAGTTGACCGTCTTGGTGGCCTCGCCCAGCGCAATCGGCAGGATGCCAGTGGCGAGGGGGTCGAGCGTACCGCCATGGCCGGCCTTGGCCGCATCGGTGAGCCGGCGCACCTTGGCCAGGCATTGCGTCGAGGTGAGGCCGAGCGGCTTGTCGACGATCACCCAGCCATGGACCGGGCGGCCACGCTTCTTCATAGGCAGCGCCGCTTCATTCCTCGGACTCGGGGTCTTTGGTCAGATCGGCCCGCACGGCGGGCTGCTGCAGCAGCTTGGTCACCCGGGCCGCTTCGTCGAAGCTGTGGTCGAGCTTGAAGGAGAATTGCGGCGCCACGCGCAGATCAATCTGCTTCACGGCCTCCATGCGGATATAGGAGGTGGCGCGATTGAGTCCGGCAATGATCTTCGGTGCGTCCTTGCCGGCCAGCGGCATCACGAAAGCCGTGGCCGCCTTCAGATCGGGGCTGACGCGCACTTCAGTCACGGTGACGACGAGATCGGCCAGATCGGGGTCGCGGAAATGACCGTTGCGCAGCACATCGGACAGGATGTGTCGCAACTCCTCGCCAACGCGCAGCTGGCGCTGGCTGCGACCGCCGGGCAACTCATCGCGGCCAGATTTACCACTGCTGCGCTTGCGCTGCGCCATGACAGGTTCTTCCCGAAACAGAGGTGGACGCGCGGCCTTACAGCGCGCGCGCCACGCTCTCGAGTTCGAAACACTCGATCATATCGCCGACCTGGATGTCGTTGTAATTCTCGAACGACATACCGCAATCCATGCCCTGCTTGACCTCGCGCGCTTCGTCCTTGAAGCGCTTGAGGGTGGACAGCGCACCTTCGTGGATCACCACGTTGTCGCGCAGCAGGCGCACCTTGGCGCCACGCTTGACCAAGCCTTCGGTGACCATGCAACCGGCGACCTTGCCGACCTTGGTGATGTTGAACACCTCGCGAATTTCGGCATAGCCGAGGAAGTTTTCGCGGATGGACGGTGCCAGCATGCCCGAGAGCAGTGCCTTCAGGTCGTCGATCAGGTTGTAGATGATCGAGTAGTAGCGGATATCGACGCCTTCACGCTCGGCCAGCTCACGCGCCTGCTTGGAGGCGCGCACGTTGAAGCCGATGATGGCGCCCTTCGAGGCACCCGCCAGCGAAACGTCGGATTCGTTGATGCCGCCGATGGCGCCGTGCAGGAAGCGGACAACCACTTCCTCGGTGCCCAGCTTGTTGACGGCGGCCTGGATCGCCTCCAGCGAGCCCTGCACGTCGGTCTTGATGACGATCGGCAGTTCCTTGGCTTCGCCAGCCTGGATCTTGGAGAACATCTGCTCGAGCGAACCACGCGCCGAAATGGCGGAGCGGGCTTCGCGCTGCTTGCGCTCGCGGAACTCGGCAACCTCGCGGGCGCGCGCCTCGTTCTCGACGACGACAAATTCGTCGCCGGCTTCCGGGTTGCCCTGCAGGCCGAGCACCTCGACCGGCACGGCCGGGCCGGCCGAAACAACATTCTTGCCATGATCGTCGATCAGGGCGCGCACACGGCCCCAGGCACTGCCGGCGACGAAGACATCGCCGACATGCAGGGTACCGCGGGCCACCAGCACGGTAGCGACCGAACCGCGGCCACGCTCGAGCTTGGCTTCCACCACCACACCCTCGGCCTTGCGGTCGGGATTGGCCTTGAGATCGAGAATTTCAGCCTGCAGCAGGATGGCTTCTTCCAGCGCGTCCAGACCCATCTTGGTCTTGGCCGACACCTCGATGGACTGCACTTCGCCGCCCATCTGTTCCACGACGATCTCATGCTGCAGCAGTTCCTGCCGCACCTTCTGCGGATTGGCAGCCGGCTTGTCGCACTTGTTGATGGCGATGACGATCGGCACGCCGGCCGCCTTGGCATGATGGATGGCTTCCACGGTCTGCGGCATCACGCTGTCGTCGGCGGCAACCACCAGCACAACGATATCGGTGACCTTGGCGCCGCGGGCGCGCATCTGGGTGAAGGCTTCGTGGCCAGGCGTGTCGAGGAAGGTGATCGCCTTGCCCGACTTCATCCGCACCTGGTACGCGCCGATATGCTGGGTGATGCCGCCAGCTTCGCCGCTGACCACATCGGTCAGGCGCAGCGCGTCGAGCAGCGAGGTCTTGCCGTGGTCGACGTGACCCATGACGGTGACGACCGGCGAACGCGGCAGCATCACCGCATCCTCGTCCTTCTCGCCACCCAGGCCCACTTCGATATCAGACTCCGCCACGCGCTGTACGCGATGGCCGAATTCACCAACGATCAGCTCGGCGGTATCGGCATCGATGGTCTGGTTGATGGTCGCCATCACGCCCATCTTCATCAGCGCCTTGACGACGTCGACACCACGCTCGGCCATACGGTTGGCCAGTTCCTGAACGGTGATGGTTTCCGGCACGATCACGTCGCGCAGAACCTTCTGCTGCTCGGCAGAATCCTGGTGATGCGAGCGCTTCTCGCGCTCGATACGGCGGCGGAAGGATGCCACCGAGCGCACGCGCTCGTTGTCGTCCAGGGCCTTGGTGACACTCAGCTTGCCGGTGCGGCGTTCGCCGGTATCGCGGCTGGGGCGCAGCGTCGTCGGCTTGGCCGGCGTGACCTTGGCACCCGGGCCGCCGCGGCGCTTGGCACCGCCTTCATCTTCGTCATCCAGGACCGGGCGCACGCCGGTCGGTGCCGCACCCGGCGCCGCTGCACTACCGGTCGTGGTCGCAGCCTGCTCGGGATTGTTCAGGCGGCGGGCCGCTTCGGCCTCGGCCTTCTTGCGGGTCTCGTCCTCGGCCTTCTTGCGGGCATCCTCGTCGGCCTGACGGCGCAGCGCGGCTTCGCGTTCGGCATGAATCTTGGACTGGTCGTCCATGCGGCGGCGCATGCCCTCTTCGGCAACGCGACGCATCTCGCCTACGCGATTGCGGAGATCGGCATCGCGGTTGCGGGCCTGCTTCTCCTCATCCGACATCGGCTTGAGCACCATGCCGCTGGTGCGCTGTTGCGCCCGCTGCTGGGCCGTGGTGGCCCGCTCGGACGCGACGCGGTCGCGGCCACTGGTGGGACGCACATCGCCGGTCGGCTGCGCGGTCATGCGCGGGCCGCTGCGCGGCTCGACAATACGGTTGGTCGGTGGCGCCGCAGCCGGCTTGGGCTCGGCCGGAGCAGCGGCAGGAGCCGCAGCAACCGGTGCGGGGGCCGGCTTGGCAGCAGTCTCGGCAGCCGCGTGGGCGGCCTCCTCGGCAGCCTTGGCTGCCTGGGCAGCATCATGCTCGGCAAGGATCTCGGCGCGCGAGGGTACATGCACACTGGGTGCAGGCGTGCGGGCAGCAGCGGCCGGCGCCGGCGCAGCGGCGGGCGCGGCGGCAGCCGGCGCTTCGGCAGCAGGCTTCGAACCCGGCGGCACAATGGTGCGCTTCTTGCGCACCTCGACCGTCACCGCCTTGGTGCGCCCATGGCTGAAGCTCTGGCGCACCTGGCCGGTCTCAACGGTCTTTTTCAGCTCAAGCCGCTTGGGCTTTGCTGCCGCCTTGTCCTTGTCCTGCTCGTTCACGTCGCTCATACAGTCCGCTTCCGCCTACCGCCTAAAACTACATGCATGGTGCCGACGGCACCGATGCTTACTCCCGGTTTCACGCCCGGGCCTTAACCTGTGGCGCGCCCAGCCTCATGGCACCCCCCACCCGACCCGTCAACGTCCGATGTCCTGCGACACCGGCAACAGCCGGGCGAGCAGGGCCAGATCGGCCGCAGCACGCCGGGTCAGCGGAGCGCTTTTCAGCACCAGCGACCCGAGGCCGAGTGCCGCCGCATCGCAGGACAGCGGTGTTTCGCCATCCCCGTCTGCGGCCGCATCGGCCAGTACCAGCCCAGCACGCCGGGCTTTCGTCACCTGCCCGGCCGCATGGGCCGTCCAGGCTGCAAGGCTGCGGGCCGGCAGATCAGCCGGTACCTGCAACTTGCGTTTGGCGGCCCGGGCAAACATTCCCTTGGCCACCGCCATCGCCACCGCATCCGGTGCCGGTGCGAGCCACAGCCCGCGTCCCGGAAACAGATGGGCCGGATCCGGCTCCACCGCCTCGCCCTGTCCGGCTGCCATCGTCACGATGGCGAACCGCAGCAGGGTTTCGGCCTCCGCGCGCTGGCCGGTCAGCAGGCAACGCCGCTGCGGCATGGCGCGCGATACTCTTTCGGCAGCCGCCGGCTTACGCCTGGCCGCCTTCTTCGCCCTCGAACCAATGCTGGCGCGCCGCCATGATGATGGCGTTCGCATCGTCATTGGAAAGCCCTTCGCCGACGATCTCCTGCAGTTCGTCGCCCGCCAGGTCGCCGAGGTCGTCGAGCGTCTTCACGCCCTTCTCGCCCAGCGCGACCAGCATGGCCGGCGTGATGCCTTCGATGCCCGCGATCTCGTCGGTCACACCCAGCGCCTTGCGCTTTTCTTCAAACTCGGTGTTGCGCTTCTCGATGAATTCCAGCGCGCGCTCATGCAGCTCGTTGGCGATATCGCCATCGAAGCCTTCGATCTCGGCCAGTTCTTCGACCGGCAGATAGGCGAGTTCCTCGACCTTGGTGAAGCCTTCGGTGACCAGCAGCTGGGCCAGGGTCTCGTCGACATCCAGCGAGTCGATGAACAGCTGGCTGCGCTCGCGGAATTCCTTCTGGCGGCGCTCGCTCTCTTCTTCCTCGGTCAGGATGTCGATGTCATAGCCGGTCAGCTGCGAGGCCAGACGCACATTCTGGCCGCGACGGCCGATGGCCAGCGATAGCTGGTCGGTCGGCACCACCACTTCAACGGCATTGGCTTCCTCGTCCAGCACCACCTTGGCCACTTCGGCCGGGGCCAGCGCATTGACGATGAAGGTGGCCGGATCGGGCGACCACTTGATGATGTCGATCTTTTCGCCCTGCAGTTCGTTCACCACGGCCTGCACGCGGCTGCCGCGCATGCCGACGCAGGCGCCGACCGGATCGATCGAGTTGTCGTTGGAGAGCACGGCGATCTTGGCGCGGCTGCCCGGATCGCGCGCCACGGCGCGGATCTCGATGATGCCGTCATAGACTTCCGGCACTTCCTGGGCAAACAGCTTCGACATGAACTGCGGATGCGAACGCGACAGGAAAATCTGCGGGCCACGCGGCTCGCGGCGCACGTCGTAGATATAGGCGCGCGCACGGTCGCCCTGGCGGAAGGTTTCGCGCGGCAGCAGCTCGTCGCGACGCAGGATCGCTTCGGCGCGGCCCAGGTCGATGGTGACGTTGCCGTATTCCACGCGCTTGACCAGACCATTCACGATCTCGCCGATGCGGTCCTTGTATTCGATATACTGGCGCTCACGCTCGGCTTCGCGCACCTTCTGCACGATCACCTGCTTGGCGGTCTGGGCTGCGATACGGCCGAAATCGATCGGCGGCAGCGGCTCGGCGATCACATCGCCCACCTGGGCATCGGGATTGCGGCGCTGCGCTTCCGTGATGCCGATCTCGATGGCATCGTTCTCGATCTTGTCGACCACGGCGAGATGGCGCTCGAGGCGGATTTCGCCGCTCTTGCGGTCGATTTCGGCATGGATGTCATTTTCCAGGCCATAGCGCGAACGCGCCGCCTTCTGGATCGCATCTTCCATGGCCATCAGCACGACATCGCGCTCGATTGCCTTTTCACGGGCCACGGCATCGGCCACCTGCAGCAGCTCAAGCCGGTTGAAACTGGTTACCGTTTCCATTGTTCCTGTTCCTCGAAACTCGTTACCGGTAAAGACTCTAGTTCACCGCCGCACTGCGTCCCGCGAGGCTCGCGGTAATCAGGTCGTCGGTGACAATCAGTTTGGCGCTGGCGATTTCGGCGACCGGCAGACGGGTCTCGTCGCCCTTCGTCTCGTCACGCAGCACAACAGCATCGCCGGCCAGGCCACCCAGGCGGCCCTGAAAGCGCTTGCGGCCTTCATGCGGGCGGCCCAGCTCAACCTTGGCGGCAAATCCCTTGAAGCGTTCGAAATCCGCCGGCTTGGTCAGCGGCCGATCCAGGCCCGGCGAGGACACCTCAAGCCGATAGGCGCCGCTGATCGGATCTTCCACATCGAGCACCGCGCTCACCGCCCGGCTGACCTCGGCGCAATCATCCACCGTGATGCCGCCGTCATGGGGCGCGCCACCGGTGTCGCGCTCGAACATGATCTGCAGCACCGGACGTTCGGTGCCCATCAGCTTGACGCGCACAAGCTGAAAGCCCATCGCTTCGAGCGTGGGGGCAATCAACTCTGCAATACGGTTCGCCGCATCCATGCGTGCGCTTTTATCCTCTAGAACACTCTTGCCGATATCTGTGGACAGGCCGGCCCGGGACACTGCCGGACGGTTCTGCCCGGCAGAAACAAAAAATGGGCCAGCCGGCCCATGTCCTCTTCCCGATCCGACCATGGACCAGGCCAGCAATGTCGGACGCTGTTATAGCGGCAAATTCAGCCAATGCAAGGCTTTTGACCCCATTTCGGGCGGCCGGATCAAGGCCGATCCGGCCCCGCACCGGCGCCGGTTTCACCGGCCGGGCGCTGGACCACCCGGCGGGCCGAAAGCACCGAAAACACCCCGAGCAGCAGCCAGAACAGCAGATTGAGGGCCAGGCCGCGCCAGACCCCAAAGTCTGGGTCCGCAGCATCTCCGGGATCACCCCCCATTGCCCCGCCATCGGCCGGGCCATCGATGGTGCCGGCCAGCAGGGGCAGCAACAGCAGGGCCAGCCCACCCAGACGGCGCAGCCGGGGCGGTTTGCCGGTGTGCGGCCACCACAGCAGCCACAGGCCGGCGGCACTGACCGCCACGACGAAAAGCCAGAGCAGCGGCTGGCCGGGCGAGACCTGGCCCGGCACGGCATCGGACAGCACCAGCCAGGGCATCAGGGTCAGCACGAAATAGCCGGCCACGCCCCAGCCCAGACCGCGATGAATGCCAGGCTGCTTGTAGAGAAACACGATTTGCAGGACTAAACCGCCAAAAAACCCAAGCGCCACATGGCGGAACAGCAGAAAATCACCCTCGGCGACGCTCAATTCGGCCACCGGAGTCGTGGCCACCCGGGCAAACAACAGCCCCAGGGTGGCAAGCAATGCCGCCATGAAGGCGGCTGCCAGCAGGCGGAAGGGCATCACGGCCTCGTTCTGCGAGTCAAATCCGGCGCAGCCGATAGTAATGCGGGGTGCGGCCGGCGGCGATGGCCTTTTGCTCGTATTTGCTCGGCGGCCAGTCGGCCGGGCGCTGCAGCCAGTCGGCGCTGGTTTCTGCCTGCCAGTCAAAGCGTGGTTCCGCTAGGATATGGCGCAGCATCCAGCGCTGGTAATCCGGCACATCGGTGGCAACCCGCAGCTCGTCATCCGGCGCGATCAGCCGGGCCCAATCGGCCAGGGTGTCGGTATTCACGATGCGGCGCCACTGATGACGCTTCTTCGGCCAGGGATCGGGAAACAGCGTGAAGCCGCGCTGCACGGATGCGTCGGGCAACGCCTTGAGCAACAGCCGCGCATCGTCGGTGAGAATGCGGATGTTGTCGGCGCCTCCGGCTTCCACCTTTTCAGCAACCCGCATCACCAGCTTGGCGACGCCGTGTTCGTAGGGCTCGACGCCGAGGAAACCGATCTCAGGATGCTGCGCGGCCAGCGCAAACAGATGGCCGCCATCGCCGAAGCCGACCTCGACCCAGTAGGCCTTCATCGGTTTTGCAAACAGCGATGCGGGATCGAGCGTGACGCCCGGCGCGGGCAACGTGATGCTGAGGCGCGGCAGCCAGTCACCAAACGTGCTTTCGCGGGTGGGCGAAAGTTTACGGCCGCGCCGACGTCCAAAAATCAGACGTCGTGGCGCGGCCGCATCATCAGACTCGTCGGTCACGAAACCTCGTAGACGTCCTTAGCGGACGTTGAAGGCCGACTTCAGATCCTTGACCAGGTCGGTCTTCTCCCAGGAGAAGCCCCCGTCCTTTTCCGGCTTGCGGCCGAAATGGCCGTAAGCGGCGGTGCGGGCGTAGATCGGGCGATTGAGCTTCAGATGCTCGCGGATGCCGCGCGGGCTGAGCTTCACCAGCTCCTGCAGGATCTTGGAGATCTTGTTCTCGTCAGCCTTGCCGGTGCCGAAGGTGTCGACATAGACCGACAGCGGATAGGCGACGCCGATGGCGTAGGACAGCTGGATCAGGCACTTGTCGGCCAGACCGGCAGCCACCACGTTCTTCGCCAGATAGCGCGAGACATAGGCGGCCGAACGGTCAACCTTGGTCGGATCCTTGCCCGAGAAAGCGCCGCCGCCATGCGGGGCCGCGCCGCCGTAAGTGTCGACGATGATCTTGCGGCCGGTGAGGCCGCAATCGCCGTCCGGACCGCCGATCACGAAACGACCGGTCGGATTGACGTAGAAATGCTCGTCATCGCACATCCAGCCCTTCGGCATCACCTTCTGCACATAGGGCTTCACGATGCGCTTGATGTCGCCCGACTCAAGCTCGCGGCCCTTCTTGTCCTTGGCGGCATGCTGGGTCGAGACAACGATGGCGGTGGCGCCGGTCGGCTTGCCGTTCTTGTACAGCAGGGTGACCTGGCTCTTCGCATCGGGGCCGAGCAGCGGCTCCTTGCCGCTGTGGCGGACGGCGGCGAGCGCCGACAGGATGTTCTGCGACAGTTGCAGCGGCGCCGGCATCAGTTCCGGCGTTTCGTTGGTGGCGTAACCGAACATGATGCCCTGGTCGCCGGCGCCTTCGTCCTTGTTGCCGGCGGCATCGACACCAACGGCGATATCAGCCGACTGGCCATGCAGCAGCACGTCGATCTTGGCGGTCTTCCAGTGGAAGCCCTTCTGCTCGTAGCCGATCTTCTTGATGGTGGCGCGCGCCACCTCTTCGATCTTCTTCTTGTTCACCGCACCCGACTTCGACACCAGGCTCTTGGGGCCGCGCACTTCGCCGGCAATGACGACGCGGTTGGTGGTCGCCAGGGTTTCGCAGGCGACGCGGGCATAGGGGTCTTCCTTGAGGAAGAGATCCAGCACACCGTCAGAAATCTGGTCACAGACCTTGTCCGGATGACCTTCGGAAACCGATTCACTGGTAAACAGATAAGAAGAACGCGCCACGTTTTTATCTCCTCACGACCGCGCCAACCGGCCCGAAGCCTGCGTATCCCCGCACCGGTCGCTTGGCGCACGCCGGGATTGGGAAAACGCGAAAGTCCGGTTATTTCGCAGAGCTAGGGGCAGGGGTCAAGCGGAATGGCGTGATCGAATCGAGCCCGACCCGGTTACGCGGCGTCATCTTCGGCCGGCGGGGCGACCAAATCAGCATTCGGACCGTCATTCATGGCCCAGACCAGGTCGATGATCCGGCGCCGCAGGGCCTGCTGCCCCAGGCCGTGGAAGGCCCTCAGCAATTCTACATCTTCCCGCGTGAATGACGCCGTGGGGCTGTCGGCCGGCACGGCAGCGGCCAGCTGGCGGCCATCCCGGCTGGTCACCGGCTGGCCTTCCAGACCCTCGAAGAAATAGGCCGGCGGCACGCTCAGCAGCGTGGCGAACTGGTACAGCCGGCTGGCGCCGATGCGGTTGGCGCCTTTTTCGTATTTCTGGATTTGCTGGAAGGTCAGGCCAACCATCTGGCCCAGGCGGTCCTGACTCATGCCGACCATGGTGCGGCGCAACTTCAAACGGTTACCAACATGCACATCAACCGAGTTCTTCGGCACTGAACTGCCCTCTACTCTGTACGGAAATCACAATCACACTCTGGAATAAACCTGTCGCGACGCATGGGGTCAATGGCTTCTGGTCTTGCGATTGAATACAAACGCTGTGATCAGAATCACGATCGCGATGACGAGCAGAAGTGTGTCGCCGATACGCGCGTAGAATGGCCGCTGTGCCGTTGCGGCTGGCAGCGGGCCGTCGACGACGCCGACGGCATCAAGGCCAAGGCTGGCTGTGATCCGGCCATAGGGATCGACAATGGCACTGATGCCATTGTTGGCGGCACGCACCAGCGGCAGCCCCTGTTCCACCGCGCGGAACCGCGCTGCGGCAAGATGCTGGTGCGGCCCGGACGAACGGCCAAACCAGGCATCATTGGTGAGGTTCAGCAGCAGGCCGGCAGCCGGCACGGGACCATCCAGAACCTGCATCGATTCATCGGCGAAGATCGCTTCATAGCAGATCAGCACACGGGCAAATGGCAGGCCGGGAATGGCAATCGGCGACGCATCGCTGCCGGGCGAGAAATCGACCGCGCCGGCGGCCAGCGCATCAAGGCCCAGCGGCTTGAGGATGCTGCGAAATGGCAGATACTCGCCGAACGGCACCAGATGCACTTTGTCATACCGTGCGACGATCTCGGTATCGCTGGTCATGGCAAAGATGCTGTTGTAGATCAGCGCGCCGCGCGAGGCCGCTTCGCGTCTGGGCGCACCGGTGATCAGCACGGTGCCTGGCGCCAGCAGGCGGCCCAGCGCCGTGCGCAGGCCAACCTCTTCATCCAGCAGATAGGGGATCGCGGTTTCCGGCCAGATCACATGGGTGAGCGGTGTCTCGGCCGGCTGCAGACTCAGCGCGACATGCTGCTGCAGATGCTGCTGGCGCAGATCGTCACGCCATTTCAGGGTCTGCACGATGCTGGGCTGCACCAGACGCAGCTGCACACCCGGCGTCATGGCGATTTCGGCCGGCATGCGCAAGGCCGCAAGACCCATCGCGGCGGCAAACAGCAAGGGCAGCAGCAGGGCGAAACGCGCGCGCGGGACTGGCAGCAGGGCAATGGCAAGGCCGCTGGCCGCCAGCATGGTGAGCAGGCCAAGCCCCTGGGCGCCGATCAAAGCCGCAAGCTGCATGGCGGCCGGCCAGTCGCCCCAGATATAACCGACCAGATTCCATGGAAAGCCGGTGGCGACATGGCCGCGCAGCCACTCGCCAACCAGCCAGCCGAATGGCAGCAGCAGGAAATAGAGCACGCGGCGTTGGCCGGAAACCAGCCGCGCCAGCCAGACACCGGTGGCCGGAAAGGCCGCCAGCACCAGCGGCAGGCCGAGGATCGGCAGCGGCAGCAGCAGCGCGTATTTCTCGGCATCGACGAAAAAGGCGATGCCGATCCAGTAATGGCCGGCGACAAAATAGCCATAGGCGAAAGCGAACTGGGTGAAGAAGCTGCGCCGGCGAGCGGCGGCATCGGCTGCCATATCGGCATCGAGATGCAGCAGCGCAACGAAGGCCACGAAGGCCAGCGGCCACAGCGACACCGGCGCCTGCGCCCCGGCCAGCAGCACACCGAGCAGGATGGCAGCACCATAGCGGCGCCAGCCGCGCAGAGCCTGCCACGCGGCCAGGGCGGCGCACACAGCCTGCATCAGGACTTACACCGCATCAGCACTGGGCTGCGACACCAGCGTGCGGATACGCACGCGCTTCACCCGGCGCGGATCGGCTTCCAGCACCTCGAACGTCAGCCCGGCAGGATGTTCGATCTGTTCGCCGCGCAGCGGTACGCGACCGAGATGCGACACGATCAAGCCGCCAACGGTGTCGACATCCTCGTCCTTCTCAGGATCGAGCAGCGCATGGCCGATCTTTTCTTCCAGATCCTCGATCGGACAGCGGCCAAGTGCCTCGAACACGCCATCCGCGCGCTGGATCAGCATGCCGCCGGCCGCCACGTCATGTTCGTCATCGATCTCGCCGACGATCTGCTCGACCAGATCCTCGATGGTGACCAGGCCATCGAGGCCGCCATATTCATCCACCACGATCGCCATATGCACGCGCGTGTCGCGCATCTCGCGTAGCAGTTCGAGCACCGGTTTCGACGGCGGCACCACTAGCAGCTTGCGTAATACTTTTTCCAGCGAAAAGTTGCTGCGGGCACCAGACAGATAGGGCAGCACATCCTTCACGTGGATCATGCCGATCACATCATCCAGCGTGCCGCGATAGATCGGCAGGCGGGAATGCTCGGCATCCACCAGGGTCTTCACCAGCTTGTCGAATTCGATCTCCGCCGGCACGGCGATGATATCGGTGCGCGGCACGCGGATTTCACCGACCCGCAGCTCGCCCACTTCCAGAACATTGCGCAGCAAGGCGCGCTCCGCCGTTTCCTCCGGCGTGGCGCTGTCATCGGCGTGCTCTTCCAGCAATTCCTCGATGCTGTCGCGCAAGGACTCGTCGTTGCGGCCACGCAGCAGCGACAGCAGCCGGCGCCAGAATGTGCCGGAGCCGTTTTCGCGGGTCTCGCTCATCGCGCCGACACCTTCTTCTTCACCTTTGTCTTGGCGCGCTTGGGCGCGGCCTGCTTTTTCACAGCGGATTTTTTCTTGGCTGGCGCCTTTTTGGCCTTGGGGCGGGCCGGCTTCGACGGTGCGATTTTATAGGGATCGGCAATCCCCATGGTTGCCAGGATCGCCGTCTCCAGCGGCTCCATCGCCTCGGCCTGGTCATCGTCCATATGATCGTAACCCAGCAGATGCAGCACGCCATGCACCGTCAGATGCGCAACATGATCGGCAAAGACCTTCTTCTGCTCCCGTGCTTCGCGCTTGCAGGTGGCAAGCCCAAGCGCGATATCGCCCAGATAGGCCGGCGGCTTGGCCGGATCAATGGCGGATTCCGCCGGGAAGGACAGCACATTGGTCGGCTTGTCCTTGGCGCGCCAGCCGGCATTGAGCTTGCGCATCTCGGCATCATCGGTGAGCAGGATGCTCAGCCCGGTCCTGGCCGGTTTCCCTTTCGCCGGGACCGGCAACTCGGCCTTCAGGGCCGCCAGCACCGCACGGCGGATGGCCGCCCCGGGGTTGGGCAGGGCCGCACGCCAGGCGCTGCTGGCAATGCGGATATCAATCTCGATACTGGAACCGTCGGGCATGATGCAGGGCTTTGTGGCAAATTCGGCGGCTCAATTCAACGGCGAGGACGCCCTGCGGCATCCGGGCGGGTCAAACCAAGCTCCTGTTCGTGTTGCGAATAGGCCCGCACGATCTTGGTGACCAACGGGTGGCGCACCACGTCGGCCTCGCCGAAGCGCACGAAGGCGATGCCTTCGACACCCTCCAGGATATCCAGCGCATGGCGCAGGCCCGACGGCACCCCGATCGGCAGGTCGATCTGCGACATATCGCCGGTGACCACCAGGCGCGAATTCTCGCCCAGGCGGGTGAGCAGCATCTTCATCTGCACCGGCGAGGTATTCTGCGCTTCGTCCAGGATGACAAACGCATTCGCCAGCGTGCGGCCGCGCATGAAGGCCAGCGGCGCGACTTCCACTTCACCGCTTTCCAGGCCCTTGGCCACCCGTTCGGCCGGCAGCATGTCATAGAGCGCGTCATACAGCGGGCGCAGATAGGGATCGATCTTGTCGCGCATGTCGCCCGGCAGGAAGCCGAGCCGTTCGCCGGCTTCCACGGCGGGTCGTGAAAGGATAATGCGGTCGACGCGACCTTCCAGCAGGAAGTTCACCGCCATGGCAACCGCAAGATAGGTTTTACCGGTGCCGGCAGGCCCGAGGCCGAAGACCAGTTCGTGCTTCTGCAAAGCATCGAAATAGACCTTCTGGGTGTGCGAACGCGGCAGGATGATGCGCTTTTTGGTGCGCACCGCGCCGTCTGGGATCGGCCGGTCATCGCGGATCAACTCGGCCTTGTCGCGCAGTTTTGCCGTCACCGGAGCATTCATTGGACCTCCCTGGGTCATACGGATCGCACCATCGACATCGCCCATTTCGATCTCGGTGCCGGTTTCCAGCCGGCGATAGAGATCGGTCAGCACTTTCTTGGCCTGCGCCTGCGCATCCACCGGCCCGCTGATCATCAGCCGGTTGCCGCGCGAGGCCACCGCCACGCCGATGCGTTCCTCGATGCGCGCCAGATGGCGATCATGTTCGCCAAACAGCAGCGCCAGCAGGCGGTTGTTATCGAAATCGAGAATGACCGGTTGCCCGGCAGTATCCGAACCGCGCGTATCGCTCACAGGCTTCAGCCTCGTTGCTTCCAAAAGATCTGTCTGCCGCGCCCGCGTCACGCGGCCTCGCGCCGGGCGATCTCGCCGGCGAGGGAATTGGCATAGCCGCCGGTGATCGTCACCGGCAGGAAATCGCCGATCCGCAGCGAGGGATCGGACACATAGATGGCCTGCAGATACTGCGAGCGGCCGATCAACTGGCCCGGCAGCTTGCCCGGACGATCGAACAGCACATCCAGCACGCGGCCTTCGCAGGCCCGATTGAAGGCTGCCGACTGTTCCTGCAGCAGGGCCTGCAGGGCGTAGAGCCGCTCGCTGCTCACGGCATCCGGCACCTGCCGAGCCAGCAGGCTGCCCGGCGTGCCCGGACGGGCGGAATACTTGAACGAGTAGCCGGCGGCATACCGCGCCGCGCGCACGAGTTCGAGTGTCTGTTCAAAATCGGTATCACTCTCGCCGGGGAAGCCGGTGATGAAATCGCCGCTCAGCGCAATATCGGGGCGCGCAGCACGCAGCTTCTCGACGATGCGCAGATAGTCCTCGGCACGATGGCCGCGATTCATCGCCTTCAGCACCGCATCGGATCCGGCCTGGATCGGCAGATGCAGGAAGGGCATCAGGCCGGCCACCTCGCCATGGGCGGCGATCAGGTCGTCATCCATCTCGCGCGGATGCGAGGTGGTGTAGCGCCAGCGCAGCTGCGGATGTGTTTTCGCAAAGCGGTCGTTGAGCACGCGCAGCAGGCGGCCGAGCGACCAGGCGCCGCCATCCAAGCCCTCGCCGTGCCAGGCATTCACATTCTGCCCCAGCAGGGCGATTTCGGTGACGCCGGTGGCGACCAGGCGATCGGCCTCGGCGATCACGGCCTGCGCGGGCCGCGAATATTCCGCGCCGCGCGTATAAGGCACGACGCAGAAGGTGCAGAACTTGTCGCAGCCTTCCTGGATCGCGAGATAGCCCACCGGGCCCGGTGCCGTGCTGATTTCGTCAGGCAGGTGATCAAATTTGGAATCGACCGGAAAATCGGTGGCGAGAATGCCGCGACCGCCGGTGCCCTTGACCCGGGCGCGTTCGGCGCGCGCCAGCAGTTCGGGCAGCTGGTGATAGGCCTGGCTGCCGACCACCAGATCGACAAAGGGCGCGCGGTTGATCAGCTCGGCGCCTTCGGCCTGGGCCACGCAGCCGGCCACCGCAATGGTGACATCGCCGCCGCGCGCCTGGGCGGCATGCTTGCGGATGCGCCAGTGGCCCAGCTCGGAGAAGACCTTTTCGGCGGCTTTTTCGCGGATATGGCAGGTATTGATGATCACCATGTCGGCGTCATCGGGCGTTTCGGTCTTGGCGTATCCCAGCGGGGCCAGCACATCCGCCATGCGGGCGGAGTCATACACGTTCATCTGGCAGCCGTGGGTCTTGATGAACAGCTTCTTGGCCAAATCCGGGTTTCAGCGGGACGGCCTGCCAGGTGGAGTTCGGCGGCGCCCCAGACGCTCCTGTAAGTAAATGACGACCGAATCCGAGGGTATCACCCGAATCGCCACAAGAAAAGCGAAAGCACGCCCATCCGAGCCAGGCGTCACAGATTCTTCACAGGAATTTCAATGAGTTAAATATTCAGCCCGGTGAAAGGGTTGGGGACCGGACGCTGCTGGCTGGCTGGCTGGTCTGGAAGCGGCGACGCTCCCCGGGGGCTGGCTGGCGGGTCTGGAAAACCGGGTCACATCCGGTCCCTGTCCATTATGACGAATGAGACCGGCGATTCTTCACCGAACGACGCAAAAAAATTTCGGCCCGGCCCAAGCTTGGCAGCATGAATACCAGCAACAAGCCCGTCGCGGTCAACAGACCCAACCAGGCCACCGGACCGATTTTCCAGTCCCAGATCGATCCGCAAAGCAGAAAAGACAGAGCAAGCATGAGACTGCCGCCGAAGCGCAGCATGATCTGGCGTCGCCTGCCCGGTGCGGTTTCCCAGAGCTGGCGATGATGGCGGGGCATGGCAAAACAGAGCGCGGCAAAGCCCGCAAGCGCACAGAATGTAGCGAGTAGCATCATCATGCGCCGGACCGTCGCTGCAGATAGAGAGCAAGCGCACCACAGAGCAGGCCGCTGCCCAGCAGACCCAGATCAATACCGGCCATCGACCAGTCGCCGGCAGGCAGGCTGACCAGCAGATGGTGGCCTGTGGTGAGGGCATTCAGCACCGGCAACAGCATGAACAGCGCCGCCGCCGTCCAAAACTGCTCGCGCCAGGCTTTGACTTCCGGCCGCAACGCGGCATGCAACAGCGTAAAGGCCCAGGACATGAAGAAGCACAACCCCTCTCGGTCAGCACGGTCGGCAAGTTGCAGCGGCAATAGACGGTTGGCCCAGAAAAACACGGCAACGGCCACCAGCAATCCGGCGATGGCCGCGATGTTGAGCCGGCCGACCAGATGAAGGCCGAAGTGAACTGCGCCCTTCCGGCGGCGGGCAACCAGCCAGAGTACCAGGCCGGTCGCCACCATGGCGCTGCCGGCGAGCCCTGACGCGAAGAACAGCCCACGTAACGCTGGACCGCCGAAACGGCCGAGATGCAAACCATACATCGCGCGTTCGGTTGCAGCCGGCCAGGACAGATTGTCGTCTGTTTCCAGCAGGGCACTGCTGACGCCGTCGAACACCATGCGGCCGCGGTAATGCGACACATGGTCGTCATCGGCGGCAATCAGTTCGATCCGCGCATTGGCATCGCCTGGCCGGTAGATGTTGATACGACCGACGGCTGCGCCCTGCCAGCGCGCTTCCGCCTGCACCAGCAGCGGCGCCAGATCGATCAGCGGTGCAGGCACGCCGGCAGGCGGCGGCGGCGCAATGCCGCGCGAGGCCTCGGCCTGGAAAGCCGCGCGATCATTGGCATAAGCGCGATCTAATCCCCAGGGCAGATAAAGAAACATCAGGGTCAGCAGCCCGGTGTATGTGATCATCAGGTGATAGGGCAGCGCCAGCACCGCGGTCGCATTATGCGCATCGAGCCAGGAGCGCTGCGCCTTGCCCGGACGGAAGGTGAAGAAATCGGCGAAGATGCGACGATGCGTGATCACGCCACTGATGATCGCCACCAGCATGGCCATGGCGGCGACGCCAACGATGATACGGCCGACAGCGCCCGGCATCTGCAGATCGAAATGGAAGTAGTAGAAGAAATCACCGCCATGAGTATCGCGCACCCTGGCCGGCTGGCCGCTGGCAGCATCCAGCATGACGCGCTGGAAGCGCGGCGCGCCATGGTCGCGCCACAGTGCGACATGCGTTGCTGAACCGCGCGTACCGGGCAGATCGATCAGCCAGCGGCTGGCGCCCAGTCCGGTTTGACGCAGATACTGCATGGCACTGAGGGCTGCGATATCGGCAGTGTTTGCGGTGCGATGCAGTTCAGGCCGCATCCATTGCGAAATCTCGGGGCGGTAATAACTCATGGTGCCAGTGAGGAAGATGGCAAACAGCAACCAGCCGAGTAACAGGCCACTCCAGGTATGCAGGGCTGCCATGGCTTTCCGCATGCTCAACGGCCCGTCAGTACAAGCGTGCCGAGCATCGCCACAGCAAGAGCGAAGCCGACAAGCATGCGGCGCAGGGATATGGCCGCAAAGGCCCAGATCGCCGTGCCGGCGCTGACGGCAAAAGCGCTGACCGTGCCGACCAGCACGGCATCGGCACGCGAACCCGGCCACCAGTCGACGACAGCAAGCGTCCACAACATCCCCAGCAGATAGCTGCCTGCGATGGTCACAAGGATGCGAAGAGTCAAGCCAAGGCGCTGGGGCAAGTGATGCCATGCGGCAGCGGCCAAAGCCGCCGCCGCATTCCTTCCGTTACCAACTGTATTTCAGCGACGCAAAGATGGTCCGCCCGGTGCCGTAGTAGCAGCGTACCGCGGCCGAACAGGCCGAGACATATTCCTTGTCGAATAGGTTGGTCGCCGTCAGACCGGTCTTCCAGCCCTGGAGGGAAGGATTAAGGCTGGCGAGATCGTAGCGCAGCGACGCGTCGACCAGCGTGAAATCCGGCACCATGAAGCTGTTTGCGGGGTCGCCGGCGGTTTCGCCGACATAGCGTACACCACTGCCTAGACCCAGGCCGCGCAGCGTGCCGCTGGAGAAGGTGTAATCGAGCCACAGCGAGGCGGCGTGTTCGGGAATCTTGGCCGGCTCCTTGCCAAGCAGCGGCACGGTGCCGCCGCTGAGTGTGGTGGTGGTCGCCTGGCTGGCCGTGACTTCGGCGTCCAGATAGGTGTAGGCGGCGGTCACATTCAGGCCGTTGACGAGGCTGGCCTTGCCTTCAAGCTCCAGGCCACGCGTGGTGACCTCGCCGGTCTGGATCACATATCCCGCGCGGGCCGGGTCGCTTGCCGTCACGTTGCTGCGCACGAGATCGAAGACCGACGCAGTGATGAAGCTGTTGTAGCCCGGCGGCTGGTATTTGACGCCGAATTCCTGCTGCTGCCCTTCGCTCGGCTTGGCTAGGATGCCTGGGCTGAGGAAACTGCCCACCGTGGGATCGAAAGACTCGGTATAGCTGATATAGGGCGAAATACCGCTGTCGAAGGCATACATCAATGCACCGCGCTTGGTGAAGGCGCCATCGCGCTGCGTGCTCATGGTGCGCGTCAGCTCGTTATGGGTCTGGCTGTTCGCCCAGTCCTGCCGCAGGCCGAGCAGCACGATCCAGTTTTCGTATTTCATCTGGTCCTGCGCATAGAGGCCGTTCTGCTCAGCGCGCGTGTTGCTCTTCTGATAGGTGCCGGGCGAGAAGGTCTGATAGTAGACCGGCGCATAGATGTTCAGCGTCGGCGCCGTGGATTGCAGGACGCGGTTTGTGTCGTTCATCAACACCTGGTTGTCCATGCCCGCCAGCACGGTGTGCTTGACACCTGCGGTATCGAATTTAGCCTGCGCCTGGTTGTCGATGGTGAAATCATCGGAATGCTCGATCATGCCGAACGCTTGGCGGTTGGCGGTGATCTGGTTGGCCTGCATCGTGCTGATATAGACGCCTTTATAATCCAGCGTGTTGTGCATGTAGCGGGCGTTCTGACGTACCGTCCAGGTGTCGTTGAATGTATGTTCCAGCACATAACCGACCGCATAATTCTCGCGATCCCACTGCATGTAATTTGGATCGCCACCAAAGAAGTTGCTCGGCAGATGGTTTCCGTTCGCGCCGGGCAGCACGGTGCCGCGCGCTGGCAACCAGTTCAGCGCCGATCCTCCGAAATCATCGTTCTGATAGCGCGTCAGGAAGGTAAGCGACGTATCATCGCTGGGCCGCAGCGTAATAGCGGGTGCAATGGCAACCCTCTTACGGTCAGAAAAATCGGTCTGTGTTTCGGTATCAAAGGCCAGGCCGGTCAAACGATAGAGAACCTTGCCGCCTTCGTCATAGCGTTCGCTGATGTCGAAGCTGGCCTGCATGCGATTATAGCTGCCGGACTGAACCTCGACTTCGTGAAACGGCGTCTCGGTCGGCCGCTTGCTCAACATGTTGACGATACCGCCCGGCGTGCTCTGGCCATACAGCACCGAGGCCGGGCCCTTCAGCACTTCGACGCGTTCGAAGAAGAACGGGTCGAAGCCGGCGGCCACATAGCCGGCGCCGCCGATGCGCAGCCCATCGATATATTCGTTCGATGATGCACCGCTGGTACCATCACCGCCGAAACCGCGGATAGACGTGCTGTCGCCACCATAACCGCTGGAATCGCCCATGGTGCCTGCGCGCACACCGGCGGTGTAGCCCAGTGCATCACCCAGCGTGCGGGCATTGCGGATATCCATCTCGTCACGCGTAACCACCGAGACCGATTGCGGTGTCTCGTTCAGCGGTGTGTCGGTCTTCGTGGCGCTGACAGCGCGGGTGGCGACATAGCCATCGACCTGACCATAGGCGGATTCGATGCGGGGCGTACTGCCCTGTACCACCACCGGCGGCAGCACGGCGGCGCCGCTGCTGTCCGGTGGCAGTTCGACCAATGTGACCGTGTTGGGTCCGGTGACGCGATAGGTCAGGCCGCTGCCTGCCAGCAGACGCGCCAGAGCTTCAGGGGGGGTTAAGCTGCCCTGTACGACAGTCGAGGTCTTGCCCTGCGCCATGGCGGCGGGATAGCCGACCTGCCAACCGGAATTGCGCGCGAAGGTATCAAGGGCCGCATTCAAAGGCTGGGCTGGAATGTTGAACTGCTGCTGGGCCGGCTGGGCCTGACCACTCTGGGCTTGCAGCGGTCCACTATTGATCGTTGCCGTAAAAGCCAGTGTGCCGAGCAGCAAAACCGCCTGCCGCGAAAATCCACGCATACTGAAATCCCCCAGTCCATATTTACGCAAACGCCTCGCATTTGCATGCTCAGGGCCGAGACGTGCGTGGAGACGGGAACCTGAAGCACTTTCTGAAAAAATTAGCGGGACAGGATCAGGAGCATGCCGGCATAGCTCGCCACTTGCGCTCCGGTAGCAGCGGCAAGAGCGGCTACCACTTCCGGTGGGTTATTCAGGCGATAGCTGCCAGAGACCCTGAGCCCGGTCAGGTCGTCACCCCGGACCCAGATTTGCCCGCCCCAATAGCGATCAAGCTGCGCCACCACATCGCCCAACGGCCGGTTGGTGAAAACCAGGCGACCATCGGCCCAGGCAAAGTCGTCGGCCTCATCCAGCATCTTGGCCCCTTCTGCAGCAACGCCAATGGTGGCGCTATCCCCGGCACGCAGCACCATGGGTGCAGCTTTGTCGGCGCCACCGACCAGCACGACGCCCTCGCGTACTGCTACCGCCGTATCGCCATCGCGACCAAGCGTAACGCTGTAAACAGTGCCAAGCGCCTGGGCCGTCACGCCCCGCGCCGTCACGATGAAGGGCCGCGCCTTATCCGGCTGTACATCGGCCAGCACGCGGCCACGCTGCAGTGTGACGCCGCGCGTCTTGGCGCTGTAATCGATATCGACAGCACTGCCAGCATCGAGCAGCAGCAATGAGCCATCCTCCAGCGTCACACGCTGGGGCAACCCGGCGCCGGCCACGTGATCGGCTGTGAGTGTCACAATGGCACCACTGAGATGAAGCGTGCCGCCGATACCAATCAGCAGCAGGGCCACTGCAGCGATGCGGCGCAACATGCTGGTCATGCGACGTGGCGCTGCCGCGCTGGCAAACAGCGCCGCTGCCAGGTCAGGATCATCCCACAAAGCCACGACGCGCGCATAGGCGGCGGCATGGGCTGGATCGGCTGCCTGCCAGAGAGCGAAGGCGGCCTGCGTTTCGGCATCCACAGTGCCACGCAGTCGCGCGAACCAGTCGGTGGCCTGCTGCTGCAAGGTTTGGGTATCGGGGGCGGACATATCCATATGACGTGCGGGGCTGGTCAAACCTGAAGTCAGGCGGAATCGATCGAGAGGCAGTGCTTCAGCGCCAGGGCCAGATCCTTGGCAATCGTTCGCTCGCTGACACCGAAACGCTGCGCGATTTCCGCCTGGCCGAGACCATGAATGCGATGCAGGACCAGCACCTGACGCGCCCGCTCGGGCAGCCCGGCCAGGGCCGCCTGGAAGCGTCGCACCCGATCTCGGTCCAGCAGGCGGGTTTCAGGCGATGGATCTGTGGTCGGAACCGCCGCAATAACGGCATCCAGCGTGGCGCCGGCACGCGGATGCACCACTGCGCGCACCTTCTGTTTTCGTAAATGATCGAAGGCCAGGTTGCGGGCGGTCTGATAGAGGAAGGGCTGCAGGTGTTCGATCTCACCGGTTTGCGCCGCAACCGCGACTTTCAAATAGGCATCTTGCGCCAGATCCTCCGCCACATGGCGGTCGCCGGTCAGTCGCGCCAGCAACCGCACCAATGTGCTGCGCTGGTTGGCAAACAGCGTTGCAAACTGCGCCCGCAAGCCGGCTGATGCGATATCGTCGGCCACGTCGCCTCCGTGAGAATGCATTTCATGTTATTCCAATTGAGAATAATTCGCAATATTCACACCCAAGCCGTATAAGGTCGCCTTAACCCACGCCGCCTAGTTTGCCTGCAGCCATGACCGTGCTTCCGCCCGACGATGCCAACCGCCTGCAGGCCGCCATTGCGCTGCATACCGGCAATCGCCCGGCCGAGGCGATTGCCGCCTATCAGGACTTTCTGCAGCGCCAACCTGCGCATAGCGGGGCACTGCGGCTGCTCGGCCTGCTGCTGGGCCAGCAGCAGCGTCATGCCGAGGCGCTGGGCTGCTATGACCGCGCGCTGGCGATCGATGCCACGGAACCCAAGCTGCATCTGTCGCGCGCACTGAGCCTGCGTGCGCTGGGTCGGCTGGAGGACGCGCTGGCAGCCTTTGATGCGGCCCTGAAACGCGCGCCGGAGAATCCAGCCATGCTGGCCGAGCGCGCGGTGCTGCTGTTCGATCTGGGCCGCCATACCGACGCGCTGCCCGGGCTCGATATCGCCACCGCGCAGTCTCCCGGTCGCGTCGATCTTGCCGTGGCACGACATTTCTCGGCCGGCATGCTGTGCCGCTGGAACGATGCAGAGGCGGCCACCGTACAGGCCCTGCTGAATGCGGCACAGGATGGCGGCGGTGGGGATGCGGGCAACACGGTGAATCCGTTTCCACTGGTGTTCTTCACCGAAGATCCGGCGCTGCAGCGGCGCTGGGCCGAACGGCGGGCCGCGCAGATTGCGCAGAGCCAGGCGATCAGCCTGCCGCCGCCAGCCTGGCCGCAACCTGCGAACACCCAGCCCATCCGCGTGGGCTATCTGAGCCAGGATTTCCGCAACCACGCGGTCGGCCATATCATGCCCGAGCTTTTCGAGCTGCACGATCGCACGCGTTTCGACATTGCCCTGCTCTCCACCGGCGACGATGATGGCAGTGGGATTCACCGGCGCTATCGCGCCATTCCCGGCTTCTGCGATCTGGCCGGCAGCGATCATGCAACGCTGGGCCGCCGTATCCGCGATATGCAGATCGATATCCTGGTCGACCTGCAGGGCTACACCACCGGCAGCTTCGCGCATCTGCTGGCCCAGCGACTGGCGCCGATCCAGATCGATTGGATCGGGTTTCCCGGCACCATGGGCGGCCGCCTGAATGTCGACTACATCATGGCCGATGCACAGGTGATCCCGCAGGATGCAGACAGGCATTACAGCGAGCAGGTGATCCGCCTGCCGCATTGCTATCAGCCGAATAACCGCCAGCGCGTGGTGGGCGAACCCAAGTCACGCGCAGATTATGGCCTGCCCGAGAATGCCCCTGACAAAGCAATTGTCTTTGCCTGCTTCAATCGCCCGGTGAAAATCCGCAAACCCATCTTCACGGCCTGGATGGATATTCTGCGGGCTGTGCCGGACAGCGTCTTGATGCTCTATGTGCCGGCAGACGAGGCGCGCGACAATCTGCGCCGTGAAGCGCAGCACTGCGGCATCGCTGCGGACCGGCTGGTCTTTGCCGGCACCTTACCGCAGGAAGAGTATCTGGCGCGCTATCGTGCCGTCGACCTGGTGCTCGACACCTTCCCCTATGGCTCGCATTCCACCGCCAGCGACTGCCTCTGGGCCGGCTGCCCGCTGCTGACACTGACCGGCGAGACCTTTGCCTCCCGCGTGGCCGGCAGCATCCTGCAGGCGGTTGGCCTGCCCGATCTGGCCATGACGCGGCTGGAAGACTATGTGGCCATGGCCATCCGGCTCGGCACGGATCGCACAGCCCTGGCGGCACTGCGCAAACGCCTGCAGGGCAATCTGGCTGCCGCACCACTCTTCGATACCCCGCGCATGACGCGCGATGTCGAGGCGGCCTATCAGGCCATCTGGGACATGCACTGCCGCGGCGAGGCGCCGCGCGCCGTTACGCTGCTTTAGGCGTGGTGATGGGCCGCGCCCGGCAAGGGCTTGGGCAGGCTGCGCTGGCCCGGTTCGCGGCCGGCATTGATGTCGCTCAGGCCTTCCAGCACACGCTGGTGGCACCAGGCCGCGAGGCCCTTGCGCGAGTTGAACTGCTCGATCGTCACCGGCTGATGGAATTCGACCACCACTTCGCAGGGGCCGACCTTGAGGAAGCGCCACAGATGCGGCAGCAGATCCTCGTCGCCGACCCAGGCGAACAGTCGCATCCAGCGGCGGCCGACCGGCATGTGGTTGAGCCGCGCATAGCCGATCGACACCGGCTGCACGGTCAGCTGCGGCTTGCCCACCGGACGTTCGGCAGCAGCAAAGAACGCCGACTTGAAACTGTGGATGCGCAGGCCATCCGATGATGTGCCCTCCGGGAACAGGATCAGGCTGTCGCCCTTGCTGAGCCGCTCCACCATCTCGTCGCGATGCTCGGCGGTGCGGTGGCGTTTTTCACGCTCGACGAACACCGTGCGCTGCAGGCGGGCCAGGGTGCCGAAGAAAGGCCAGGTGCCGACTTCGCGCTTGGCGATGAAGCTGACATTGGGCATCGCCGCCGACAGCACGATGATGTCGAGCCAGGAGATATGATTGCTGACGAACAGCGTGGGCGCTGCTGCCGAGGGCACGCCGACCTTGCGGATCGTCACCTGCATCATCCAGGCGACGGTGCGATGATAGAAATGCGGCAGGGTCCGCATCATCGGCGAGCCGAGGCGGATCAGCAGCATCTGCACGGGAATCAGCAGCACCGTCCAGAACAAGAAAACGATGAGGATGAAGACGGCTCGGGCGGTCATGAACAGGGAACAATCATCGGAAGGCGGCAGACATCAGGCTCAGGCCTTGCCCTTCTTGCCGTCCTTGTCATCCAGCGGAACGCCGAACAGTTCAAGCCGGTGATCGACCAGACGATAGCCCAGCCGCGCAGCGATCTTCTCCTGCAGGGCTTCCAGTTCCGGGTCGTTAAATTCGATGATCTTGCCCGAACGGGTATCGATCAGATGGTCGTGATGCGATTCCGGCATCTCTTCATACCTGGCGCGGCCATCGCCGAGATCGAGACGGCTGAGAATGCCGTTCTCCTCGAACATGCGCACGGTGCGATACACGGTGGCAATCGAGATGCGCGGATCGACCGCGACAGAGCGGCGGTGCAATTCTTCCACATCGGGATGATCATGCGATGCACTCAAGACCCGGGCGATTACGCGCCGCTGGTCGGTCATCCGCATACCAAGCTGTTCGCAGAGTTGTTCGAGGCGGCTGCTCATGCGCCGAACGCCTTCTTTTGTGAATGAGAATCCCTGTCAGAACGATCCGCAAGAATCGCCGGCGCAGTCTAGCATGCCTGTTGCGCCGATGGAACGCGCTGGCGACCCGCTACAACAAAGGCTTAGCCCCTGGCTCACCGGCGACGGCGGCCCTTGCCCAGGCCGATCTTGCGGGCCAGAACCTGGCGGTGGATGGCATAGTTCGGCGCCACCATCGGGTAGTCCGGCGGCAGGCCCCAGCGTTCGCGATACTCTTCCGGCGTCAGCTTGTAATGGCTCATCAGGTGACGCTTGAGCATCTTCAGCTTCTTGCCGTCTTCCAGGCAGACAATGTAGTCGGGCATCACCGACTTCTTGATCGGCACCGCCGGTGCCGGCAGCTCGGCATTGCCTGTGGTCCCGGTCAGGGCTGGCGCCGTGCCGTCGATGCCGGCCAGCGTGCCGTAGATCTGGCGGATCAGGGCCGGCAGGTCGGCGGTCTCGACCCTGTTGTTGGAGACATGGGCGGCCACGATCTCGGCCGTCAACGCCAGCAGTTCGGACCGGTCTGCGGTATTGGCCATGGCGGGCTCCCGACTATTCGCAGATGAAATTCTGTTGAATGCCCAAGTATATAAGGGCGCAGACCACCAAATCCAGCGAAGCGGCACTGTATTAAAGCGTGTCTGGCCGGCCTTGCTTCAATTTATACTTTAGCCATGGCCGGTGTCACTTCCGCATCACGATGGCGTCGCGGGCGCCGCCCGCCGCATCGCGGTAATAACCTGACCGGCGACCAACATCGATGAAGCCTGCCGCCGCATACAGCGCCCGAGCGGGTGCATTATCCTCAGCCACCTCGAGAAAGCACTGCTTCGCCCCCAGGCCGGCCATCTTGTCCAGACCGACATTGAGCAGCCGGCGCGCTACGCCGCGCCGCTGCTGCCGCGGATGCACCGCCAGCGTGATGACCTCGGCCTCGTCGGCCGCCTGGCGCAGCAGGATGAAGCCGGCCGGCTGATCCCCATCGGTGATCCCCAGCAGGGCAAGGGCGCCGGGCATGGCCAGCAGTTCGCACAGGTTCGGCTCCGTCCAGGCTTCGCTGCTATGGCCGCTGGCGAAGGCATCGGCATGCAGGGCCGCCAGCACGGCAGCATGCTCGGCACCGACCATGCGGATGTTCAACACCAGCCGGGCAGCCGGCTGCACGACGGATGGCAGGGCAGCGTCCGGCGGACGGATATAGAGCGGTGCCGGCGGCCTGGCCGGCGGCGGACGCGATGCCGCCAGACGCGCCACCAGCACCGGATCAGGATCGGGGGACTGCGGCGACAGGATGAGATCATCGCGCATGCCTGCAGCGGCCTGCAGCAACGCGCTGCCACTGCCGACCAGTACAGTCGGACCGGCCGGCAGGATCGCCGCGGCATCGATAATGCGCAGCAACTGCGGTGCGGTAAGCGCGGCGCCCAGAGCCGAGGGATGGGCCGCGAAGCACTGGATGTACACTTCATCGCGGCGGGCATCGATCACCGCGACAGTGGCATGACCAGGCTGTGCAGCGGCAACGGCCAGCACGTCCGTGGTGGTGATGCCCCAGACCGGCTTGTGCAGGGCCAGCCCCAGGGCGCGCGCCGTGGCCAGCGCGGTGCGGATGCCGGTGAAGGAGCCGGGGCCAACGGTGGCAGCGATCCCGTCCAGATCAGCCAGGTCAATACCGGCCGCAAGACGCGCCTGTTCCAGCAGTGGCAGCAGGCGCTCGGCATTGCCCTTGCCGCCAGCCGAGACCACCCTGGCCAGAATCGCGTCGCCGTCGATCACGGCAACCGAACAGGCATTCAACGCAGTATCGATGCCGAGCAGCTTCACGCCGGCGTGCTCCAATGGTAGGAAAACCAAACTGTCATCCCGGAGTCCACCGCATGTCGCTCGTCGAAATCAAGCCGCCCGCGTTTCCGGTGCTGCTTGACCTGCGCTATGCCACGGCTGACAACCTGACGGGTGCGCCGATCTATCATCGGGCGGCCTGCTTTCTCAACCCGGAAGCCGCCGATCTGCTGCACAAGGCCATCGCGCTGGCGGGCCAGATGCAGCTGCGCCTGAAAGTGTTCGATGCCTTCCGGCCGACGGAAGCCGCCTGGGCGCTGTGGAATCACACGCCGGACCCGACCTTCCTGGCCGATCCGCGCAAGGGCTCGCCGCATTCGCGCGGCGCCGCGGTGGATGTCACGCTGGTGGATGCCGATGGCGAAGACCTCGACATGGGCACCGGCTTCGATGCCTTCACGCCGCTTGCCTTCCACGGCACGCTGGAGATCACACCGGAGCAGCAGGCCAACCGCGCACTGCTGCTCGGCATCATGACCGCTGCCGGGTGGGACTTCTATCGCAATGAATGGTGGCACTACCAGCTGTTCCAGCCGCGCCGCTATCCGCTGCTGTCGGATGCGGCGGCAGGCACACTGCTGATGGCACCGTCTGGCGTGATGTGATCGGCGGTGATCGCCACGCGATCGACATCGCCGGCCAGCCATTGCGCCGTCTTGTCCATCTCGGCTTTTTCCATCAGCACATCGCCGATCAGTTCGCCGACCAGCGGCCCGAACTTGAAGCCATGGCCTGAGGTGCCGCAAAAGGCAAAGCCGCGCGGCCCGAGCTGGCGGAACTGAAATTTCTCGTCCGCCTCCACATCGTAGAAACAGGTTTTTGCCTGAGCCACCTTATACTGGTCCAGATCTGCGATGCGGTGTTTTGCCTTGGCGAGGATCGCCTCGATCTCGTCTTTCCGCGCCTCGCGGTCACTGCCGGGATCGGCGGTTGGGCCGAACGTATGGTCGCCGATCTTCAGCCCCGTGCGCATGCCATCGCGGGTGATGCGCGGCGGCACCAGATAGAAACCCTGGCTCTGGCCGATTTCCAGCAGCATCGGCGCGCCATACCACGCGGCGCCGAGATCGCCCGGCGGCTGCAGATACACGATCACCTGCCGCGATGCCCGCGAGACCGGCGCCAGATCCGGCAGCAACCGCGTGGTCCACGGCCCGGCGGTGACCAGCACGCGATCGGCCTGCAGCACGGTTTTATCTGCCAGCGTGACGCGGCCATGTTCAGCGTCGATACCGACAACCGTTTTTTTGGTCAGCAGCGTCACGCCGCGATCGCGCAGATGCGAGCTCAGGGCCGCGACAATCGCCTCGGCAAACAGCACGCCACCGGAAGGGCAATAGAAGGCATCCTGCAATCCTTCGCCACTCAGCATCGGCCAGCGACCGAGCACAGTCGCCGTATCGAATGGCAGATGCTCGATATCTTCTTCCGCCAGGATCGTCGTGCAGCTCTTGGCCCAGTCATCGCCTGCACCGCTGATCACCAGGGTGCCGGTCTCGGCATAAAGCGTCATCTTGAGATCACGCCAGACACGATCCCAGGCGTGATAGGCATGCCGCACCATGCGCGTGTAGCCGCGCTGCGCCCCATAGGGATAGCGGATCAGGCGATGCTGATCGACGGAAGAGCCCAGCGGATTGGGCAATGCGCCCTGCTCGATCAGAACCACCTCATGACCGGCTTTTTTCAGCGCCCGCGCGGCGCTGAGTCCCATGATGCCGCCGCCGACAATGATGGTCTTCATGCTGTAAGCCCCTGCACCACCAGTTCAGCCGCCGCCAGATCTTCCAGCGCCAGGCCAACCGATTTGAATACGGTGATCTCCCGGTCATCGCGCCGCGCATAGGCATCGGCACGGCACAATGCAAACAGATCGCCGCGCACATCCTCAGGCCGCAGCAGACCATGCTTAAGCGGCACCACCAGATCGCCAGCTTCCTTCAGCGCACCTTCACGGCTATCGACCCAGACGCTGCCGCGCGTCAGCGTAGCATCGTCGGCCTCGCGCATCTCTGGCGTGAAGCCGCCGACCAGATCGACATGGGTGCCTGGCTTCAGCCATTCCCCCAGCACCAGCGGCTGGCGCGACAGCGTGGCGCAGGAAATCGTATCGGCGACGCGGATCGCGGCTTCCAGATCGTCGATCACCGCAATCGCGGCATTGAGATCGGTGAGTTTCGCTGCCGCCTCTTCCGCGCGGGCGCGATTGCGATTCCAGATTTCGATGCGGGTGTAGCTGCGCACGGCACAATGGGCACGGATCAGATGTGGCGCCAGCGAGCCGGCACCGATCATCAGCAGATGACGGGCATCCCGGCGCGCGAGATAGTCAGCGGCCAGCGCCGAGGCGCAGCCGGTGCGACGCAGCGTCAGCGCCACGCCATCAATCACGGCCTTGGGCAGGCCGGTGCGCGCATCCAGCAAAAGATAGGCGCCCGTCACCGAGGGCAGGCCGACCTTGGCATTGTCGGGATAGACGCTGACCGCCTTGATGCCGACATGGCGACCGGGCTGCCAGGCCGGCATCAGCAGCAGCGTGCCGCCGGCACCGCCCGCCCCAATACCCTCTTTGGGGGCGGCGATGTGATAGTGGCTGCGCACCGGCACCTCGCCACCGGCGCGAAAGGCCGCGCGCAGATGGGGAATCAGTTTGCCGTAGGGCAGCGCCGCATGAACGGTGGCGGCATCGATCGAACGCATGTCCGGATTGTCCTAGATGAGGCCTGTGCTTAAACGATAGGCGCTGGCGGCAGCGGTGGCGACTGGCTTGCAGGCGTTTGTTCCGCCTTGCGCTTTTCCGCTTCTGCCCGGTGCCGAGCTGCCGACCATGCGTTCAGCCGGCCGATGATCACGCCGACCACAAGACCGCCAAAAAACACTGCGAAGACCAAGAGATAGAGCGGCAGCTCGATCTCAAACGGCAGCGGGTCGACGCTCACCGTCACCGCATTTTTATTGGCGACGGCAAAAACAATCAAAATGAGGAGAAAAACGGCGCCGATGAAAACGCGCAGAAAGCGCATGCGGCACCTCCATGAAAGATTTATTCGGCGTCGACGGTCTGTTTGCCCGACAGATTCAGCTTCTGGCGCAATTCCTTACCGGTCTTGAAGAAGGGCACGAATTTCTCCTGCACTTCGACGGCCGTGCCCGTGCGCGGGTTACGACCCGTGCGTGCCGGACGACGCTTGACCGAAAAGGCACCGAAACCGCGCAATTCAACACGATCACCACGCGAGAGCGCGTTGGCTATCTCATCGAAGATGGTGCCGACAATGCGCTCGATATCGCGCTGAGTCAGATGCTGATTGCGTTCGGCAAGACGATTGATGAGTTCGGACTTGATCATCGGTTTTCCCTGCGCAGCGGCCGCGGGCCCCTCGTTCTCTACTCAGGGTGCCAAAGGGAAACCAGCCCGTCAAGCCTAAGCCGTTCGGAGAAAAGGCTTTTTCCAAACAGGGTGGCAAAAGTGCGACTCCCCAGCCCATCCAGCATCCCGGCTGGCGGGTCGGGCGGGATGTCCCGGAGCGGCAGGGCGACCGGGATGCCCCGGCTTTCGGCCAGCCAGCTGCGGGCCTCTGTCAGACCGCCCAGGCCATCGATCAGCTTGCTCTGCAGGGCCGCCCGGCCGGAATAGACCCGGCCGTCGGCCAGCTTTGCCACCTCCTCGCGGGGCAGGGCGCGGCGGTTGGCCACCAGGCTGACGAACCAGTCATGGGTCTCGTTGACCATGCCCTGGATCTGGGCCCGGCCCGCCGGGCTCATCGGCCGGGTCGGGTTGGGTTCGGCCTTGAGCGCCCCCGAAGTGATGGTTTCGGCGCTGACGCCGACCTTTTCCATCAGCTTGGAGAATTCCGCGGTCTGGAACAGCACGCCGATCGAGCCGGTGAGCGAGGTTTCCCGCGCCAGCACATGGTCGCCGGCAATGGCGACCATATAGCCGGCCGAGGCGCCCAGGGTGCCGATCACCGAAACCACCGGCTTTTCCGCGGCCACCTTGCGCACCGCCTGGAACAGCGCCTCGCCGCCATAGGTGCTGCCGCCCGGGCTGTTGATATGCAGGATTACGGCCCGCACGCGATCATCCTCGGCGGCCTCTTCCAGCTTTTCCAGCCACCAGTCGTTTTCGGCGATCACCCCGCTGATCTCCAGCCGCGCCACATGGGTCTGATGGCGGGCCAAGAGGTTGCCGGGGTCGAGCCGGTACAGCACGGCCAGGGTGAGAATCAGCAGCGCCAGAACGGCGATCACGCGCCAGCGGGTGACCCGGCGGGCAAGCGCGCGGCGTTCGAGCCAAGCATCGGTATCTGTGGACATGGGCTAAACTTAAGTATCAATGGGGTTTTTGCCAAGGGGTGCGGACAAAACCGGCCAAGCGGGGCTATGGTTCCGTCATGCTCTCCCTCCGGCCCAGCCTCCCGCTGTTTGTCTTTGCCCTGCTGCTGGGCGGCCCCTGGGGTTTGGCGGCGCAGACCCCCATAGGGGGCGAGGCCCCCGGCTATACCGCGCGGATGCTCTCGGCCACACCCATGGATGCTGCGATCCGCCAGCGCCACTGGGCGCCGGGGCTGAACCAGGGCTATGTGCCGCAGGGCCTCAGCTTCGTGCGCGGCACGCTGTTTGTCGGCGCCTATCGCAGCACCGAGGCCCAGACCAACCGCGGCCCGGCAAAAATCTTTGCGGTCGACCCCAGGAACGGTGCCGTGATCGGCGGCTTCGATCTGCCGGCCAGCATCGGCCATGCCGATGGCCTTGCCACCACGCCCGATGGCGGCCTGCTGTTCCTCGCCGATAATGGCCGAGTGCTCTACGCCTTCGACCTTCCCAGATCGTTACAGGCTGGAAACGCCGTTGCGGCCGGCACGCCGCGCACGCTGGAAAAAGACCCCGCGTTGGGCAGCAACTTCCTCAGCTTCGATGGCCGCCTGTTGTGGTTTGGCCGCTACAGTCGCGACGATGGTGCTGCGCGCCTGATCGCCGCCGACCCGGCCGTCATTTTCAATGGCAGCGACCGGCCCTTCCGGGCCGCCGAAGCCGCGCGCAGCCTGCCACTGCCGTTCCATGCGCAGGGCGCCACCTTCGATGCCGCCGGCAACCTGTGGGTCAGCGCCAGCAATGGTACGATGGGCCGGCTGTATCGCCTCGATCCGCAGACTGGCGCGGTGCTGGCCGAGCACACAGCGATGGCCGGCCTGGAAGACCTCGCGCGCGACAGTAATGGATTGCTGTGGGCGGTGGGCGAAGCCGGATCGCAGCGCTGGAACAGCTGGAAGACATTTTTCCCGCTGCTGTTTTCTTTCGATCCGGCAGCACTGAAATAGCCTTACGGCGGATCAAGAAGACCGCGCAACGTGGCCTGCAGCACGCCTTTTTCCAACGCCTCGACCGCGATCTGGCGCTGCTTGGATGGCGGCGGCTGATGACCATCTGAGTGTTCGGCCGTGCTCCAGCTGATCGTGCTCAACACGAAGCCGACCCGCTCGCTGCCGGCTTCTGCCGCCACCGGCAACAGCAGGCGACGCACCCGGCCGCTGCCCTCTTCCATGAAGCGGCGCATGTTGTCGACATACAGCGGCTGCGCCTGCGCAATCACGCTGCCGTAGATCTGCTCGACATACTGCCGGTATTCGGTGTCGCCATACAGCTCGCGGCTGGTCTTGCCGGTGGCATCGCGCCCGAAGCGCTGCACCAGTTCGGTGCCGACCAGGCGAAAGCGGATTTCACCGTCGCGGCCGGTCGGCTCCAGCAGCGCCAGATGCGGCAGCAGGCGCCGCGGCATGTCGAGCGGGTCGATGGCGGCGCGCGGGGGCAGCGGATAGCCACCCCGCTTGGCCGACCAATAGGCCGCCAGGTTGAGCAGGATACGATCGTCGGCGAAAGGGAGAGGAAAACCTGACACGGAACACGAAATCTCAAAGCCGACGGAACGAATCGGGCAACGGTAACATGATCCGAATGTCAGCTAATTTTCATTCCACTTCAATGAGTTGCAACTGTGCGGTGAATGGTTTCAGTCTAAAATATCGTGCAGGGGTGTTATTCTGGTTTTTCGCTGTCTTCGAGCTGGATTTTCAGCTTGGCCAAAGCCAAACGGATGCGTGATTTCACAGTGCCAAGCGGCAGCTGTTCTTTTTCTGCGATGTCGCGATGCGAAAGTTCGGAAAAGAAGGCGAGCTGCAACAGATGAACCTGCTCGGCCGGCAAACGGCTCAGGGCCGCGCGCAAGCGCGTTTCATCGCGCGCCACATCCAGACCCGCATCGGGCTGTGGCGGTGCATCCGGCACCAGGGCCGGATCGTTCGGATCGAATTCTGGCCGTTTTTCGCGGCGCAGCCGATCGATCCGCTTGTTGCGCGCGATGGTGAACAGCCATGTCGCCACGGAAGCCTGCAGCGGATCAAAGCTGGCCGCGCGGCGCCAGGCAATGATCAGACTTTCCTGGGCGAGTTCTTCCGCCACATCCTCGGGCGTGCCCAGGCGCATCAGATAGGCTTTCAGCCGGGGGGCGAAATGGTCGTAGAGCGCGGCGAAGGCAGCACGATCGCCAGCCTCCGCCACGGCTTGCATCAAGCCGGCCTGGCGCTCCCTATCCATAAGTGCATGGTGCTGAATGCCAGCCGATAAGGCAAGGGCACCAAAGGTTTATGCAACAATCCGTGATCGCGACCACAGGCCTGGCGCCGGCCGCCATGATGTCGCCATGAAATCGGGTGGAAATCACGCATCGTCACAGCTATGTTCGCCGCCATGACCGACAAAAAGGCCCACCGACCGGCAGTTTCGCTGCCCGCCTCGCTCCTTCTGTTGCCTGCGCTCGGGCTGTTGCCTGCGCTTGGGCTTGCCCTTGCTTTTGGCATCGGCGCGTCCGATGCCGTGGCGCAGGCGAAGAAAGCCGAGCCGAAAGCCGCTGCCGTGGCCAAGCCGGAAACCAAGCGCATTGGCAGCTTCAGTGGCTGGGATGCCTATGAGCATACCGACAAGGGTGCCAAGCTCTGCTACCTGCATGCCCTGCCGCAGAAGAAAGAGCCGGCCAGCGCCAAGCGCGGCGAGATCTACATCCTGGTGACGCACAAGCCGAAGGAAAAGATCCGCAACGAGGTCAGCATCTATTTCGGCTATGGCCTGAAAGACAGCGTACCGGCCCAGGCCGTGATCGGCCCCACCACGGTGGAAATGTTCACCCACCAGGAAGCCGCCTGGGCTGCTGATGCCAGTGTCGACCAGAAGCTGGTCGATGCCCTGCGCAAGGGCAAGACGCTGGTGGTGAAAGGCGAGAGCGCCCGCGGCACCAAGACCACCGATACCTATGACCTGGGCGGCTTCGGCCAGGCCCTGCAGGCGATCGACAAGGCCTGCGGCATGCCGGCAACGTCGTGACCATGTCTGCCGCCATTCATCCCGATGTGGGCGTGCGCGACCGTGCACCGCAGCCGGAGTCTGGCCGCACCGAACTGCTGGGCCTGACGCGGGCTGAAATTGCCGCCGCCCTGGTGGCCGCCGGCGAGGCCGAAAAATCGGCCAAGATGCGGGCCGGCCAGCTGTGGCACTGGATCTATTATCGCGGCAGCCGCGACTTCGCCGAAATGACCACGCTGTCGAAAGAGCTGCGCGAGCGATTGGCGGTCCGGTTCAGCGTTGGCCGCCCGGTGGCCAGCAAAGACCTGAAGAGCACCGATGGCACGCGCAAATGGCTGCTGAAATTCGCCGATGGCGAAGAAGCCGAATGCGTGCATATCCCGGAAGATGACCGCGGCGCGCTCTGCGTCTCCAGCCAGGTCGGCTGCACGCTGACCTGCCGCTTCTGCCACACCGGCACTATGAAGCTGGTGCGCAACCTGAATGCCGCCGAGATTGTGGGCCAGGTGATGCTGGCCCGTGACCATCTGGAAGAATGGCCCTCGCCCCCGGATGGCCGCATGCTGTCCAATATCGTGATGATGGGCATGGGCGAGCCGCTGTACAACTTCGACAGCGTTGCCAAGGCGCTGAAGATCGTGATGGATAACGAGGGCATCGCCATCTCGAAGCGCCGCATCACGCTCTCCACTGCCGGCGTGGTGCCGATGATCCCGCGCTGCGGCGCCGAGCTGGGCGTCAATCTCGCCATCAGCCTGCATGCCGTGCGCGACGACATCCGCGACGTGATCGTGCCGATCAACAAGAAATACCCGATCAAGGATCTGATGGCCGCCTGCGCCGCCTATCCGGGCCTGAGCAACGCGCGCCGCATCACCTTCGAATATGTGATGCTGAAGGGCATCAACGACAGCCCGGCCGATGCCAGGGAACTGGTGCGGCTGCTGAAGGGCGTGCCGGCCAAGGTCAACCTGATCCCGTTCAATCCGTGGCCGGGTGCGCCGTATGAATGCTCCAGCAACGAAGCGATCCGCAAGTTCAGCGACATCGTGTTCAATGCCGGCTATTCCTCGCCGGTGCGCACCCCGCGCGGTCGCGACATCATGGCCGCCTGCGGCCAGCTGAAATCCGACAGCGTGAAACGCAGCAAAGCCGATATCCTGCGCGAACAGGCCGCCAAGGAGGCGGCTGCCGCCAGCGCCGCGCTGCCGGCCTGATCCATGCCTGCGATGCCGCGCCGTGCCATCCTGTCTGCCTCCGGCCTCGCCGTTGCATTGGCCGTCGCGTTGCCCACCATGGCGCAGCAGTTGCTCGGCCCCAACCTGGCACCGCCGCCTTCAGCAGCCATCGCCGCACCTGTCGCGCCACTGACCACCATCGCCCGCACCACGACTGATGACCGCCTGGCCTTCAACGCGACGGAAAGCTGGCTGATCCCACATTATTTCGAGCAGGTGCGCGAAAAGCAGAAGCGCGCCGCGCGCAGCAAGAAATACGAGCGTGCCCTGCCCGAAGGCATCCGCGCCAATCCGGCGAAGGGCGAGCTGCTGCCGCTCACGGTTCTGGCACAGCTTGACCGCCTGCCCGGCCCGCTGCAGCGCGAACTGCCGCCCAACCGGCCCGATACCGATCGCGTGGTGGTTGGCAAAAATGTGCTGATGGTGCGCCGTTCGACCGGCGAAGTGCTCGATATCCTGCCCAATATTCTGCACTAGGCGCGTTCAGCGCCGGAAGAAGCCGACCAAGTCTGCCAGCTCGGTGGACTGATGCGCCAGGGCCTGGGCCGAGGCGGTGGTTTCCTCCACCAAAGCCGCATTGCGCTGCGTGGTCTCATCCATCTGCGCCATTGCCGTGCTGACCTGCTCCAGGCCAGTGGCCTGCTCGCGGCTGGCGGCGGCAATCTCGGCAATGATATCCGACACGCTGCGGATCGCGGCATTCACCTCGCCCAGCGCACCGCCGGCCTGTTCCACCAGGGCGGCGCCGCTGCGCACATGGCCGTTCGAGGTTTCGATCAGGCTTTTGATCTCTTTGGCCGCATTGGCCGAGCGCTGCGCCAACGCCCGCACCTCATGTGCCACCACGGCAAACCCCTTGCCCGCTTCGCCGGCGCGCGCCGCTTCGACCGAGGCATTCAACGCCAGCAGGTTGGTCTGGAAGGCGATTTCGTTCATCACCGCGATGATGTCGCCGATCTTGCCCGCACTCGCCTCGATCTTCTGCATGGCGGCGATCACGCCCTGCACCACCTCGCCACTCGCCGCCGCCTTGTCGCGTGCGGTATGGCTTAAGGCATCGGCCCGGGTGGCATGATCGGCATTCTGCTTCACCGTGCTGGTGATCTGCTGCATGGTCGCCGCCGTCTCTTCCAGCGCCGCGGCCTGGCTTTCGCTGCGCTGGGCAAGGTCGAGACTGCCTGACGAGATTTCCGCCGACGCGGTCTTCACTGCCACGGCGCTCTCGGCCAGGCGGCCCGAGAAATCGCCCAGCAGACCGGCCATGCCATTGGTGCTGTCTTTCAGCTGGCCGAACAGGCCGGCATAGTCGCCCTGCACCTGCCGCGTCAGATCGCCACTGCCTAGTGCCGCCATCACTAGCGCCATCTCATCCATCATGCGCTGCAGGATTTCGGCAAAGCGGTTGAGCTGCCGGCTGAGATCGAGGAAGAAGCCGCTCTTGCCCTCCTGCGACAGCCGGCTGCCGAGATCGCCAGCCAGCAGGCGGTTGACCAGATCTGTGACCTCGGCGGCCGAGACGCGTTCACGTGATTCGGCTTCGGCGCGCCTGAGCTGTTCGCCATCGCGCACCACCTGGCGGTCGCGTGAATTTTTGCGCCGTGCCGTCATACCGCGCTGCCAGTCACGCCAGTCCTGCTGCAACTGTCGCAGCCGCGCACCGCCGCCGGCCAGCATGCCGAAGGTGGCAATCACCGGCAAACCAAGCATCAGGCAAAAGCCGAACACACTGGCAAGACGGTCCGGTTTCTGCGCCAGCAGGTCACTGCAGGTGCTGCGCAGATCCTCGGCCACCCGGTCGCGCACGCGCACGATCTGGTCGATGCGCTGGGTGGTGATCTGGAACCAGTGCGGAGCGGCAATCCCACCGGTGGAATTGCCGTGCGCATAACCGTCGTAAATGGCGGCACGCAGCTGCGATACCTCGGCAAAGACCGGGCCGGCGCAGACCTCGTCGAAAAATGTCGCCTGCGGCTTCGCAGCATGGGATTTGAAGACCGTGAAATCGGCCTCCTGCAGAAAGCCCAAGCTCATCAGGCGCTGGAACACCGCCAGCTCAAACTTGCCGGCTGCCAGCGCCCCCGACCCGGTGGCGCGTTCCTGGGCCGATTTCTCCAGGCCTTCCAACAGCGCGAGATAGGCATCCAGGCCGCGGGCAATCGTCATGTTCTGCAGCATGTAACCCAGGCTGCGCACACTGTCCAAAGCCTGGCGGATCGGCGCGGTCCAGTTGGCAAAGGATTCCTGCGTGGTGAAGGCGAGCTGGTCGATGTGCGTGCGCGCCTGTCGCGCGGTATCCAGCGTCTGGCTCAAGACCGCACCGGCGGCCATCAGATCCTGCAACGCCGCGAAGCCGCGACAGTCATCGAGCGCGGCGCGCAGAGCCAGCACCTTCTGGTCGACGCCGGTGCGCGCGGCCTGCAGCTGCTCGCGGAATTCCTTGCCGCGACTGCCGAGAAACAATGCGCTGGAACCACGCTCGCGCTGCAGGTCATGGCACAAGGCACCGACGGCGATGGCATAGGCGATGGCCTTGGCCGCGGCCGGTGCCTCAGCCGTCAGCTGCCGGGCTTCAAACATCTGGCTGGCGGCATATCCGATGAAACCCAGTACGGAAAGACGACGCGACCTGCTGCGAACACCATCGGACATACACGCACCTCTATCGCTTTTTGCGATGCTGCAATCCTGTGATTGCTGACTAAAATCAAAGCATGATCTGTGCCAAGAGCACGTTTACGGGGATGGCGCGACAGCTTCTACGCGGCAAGCGTGCAGCGTCGGCCATGAAAAAGCGGGATGCCGCATCACGACATCCCGCTTTGCCTCGCGCCGGTGCGGCGACGATCAGTAGCGTTTGTATTCGAGATACTTGCCGGTCATCACGATCTTGACGCGATCGCCCTTGGGATCAGGCAGGCGTTCCATCGTCATGTTGAAATCGATCGCCGACATGATGCCGTCGCCGAACTCTTCATGGATCAGCTCTTTCCAGGTGGTGCCATAGACCTGCACCAGCTCGTAGAAGCGATAGACGGTCGGATCGGTCGGCGGACCCGGCGGCAGCGAGCCGCGATAGGGAATCTCGCAGAGCAGCTTTTCTTCCATCTTGCCCAGACCCAGCAGCTTGGCGGCCTTGGCGGCCTGCGCCGGCTCCAGCTTCATCTGGCCGAGCAAAGCGGCAGTGATCAGGATATGCGACTCTTTCGGGTCGATCTTCTTGGCGATCGCCTTCCAGGTCAGGCCTTTCAGGCGTTTCGCATCGCAAATCTTTTCGGTAACGGCTTCGCGCTTCACGGGGTCATCTCCTCTTTTCTGGCCTGTGCTTTCTGGTTGGTTATTCCGCAGCCGCGCCCACGCCGGTGGCGCGGACCTGTGGCGGCCGTTTGGCATCCCAGCCTGCCGGCGGGGTGAAGTTCTTCGACCGCCGCACCAGGAAATCGAGCAGGTGGTTGCGCATCGGGTAGTAATCGGCGAGCTGGTGCAGGGTTTCGCGCGTGCGCGTCCTGGGCAGGGTGTTGACCAGGATTTCAGCGATCCGCGCGCCCGGGCCGTTGGTCATCAGCACGATGCGGTCGGCCAGCAGGATGGCCTCGTCCACATCATGGGTGATCATGAAGACGGTGAGATTGGTGGTGGCGCGGATGCGCAGCACCTCGTCCTGTAATGTACCGCGCGTCAGGGCATCGAGCGCCGAGAAGGGCTCGTCCATCAGCAGGGTTTTCGGTTCGATGCTGAGCGCACGCGCAATGCCGACGCGCTGCTTCATGCCGCCAGACAGCTGTGCGGGCTTCTTGTCCTCGGCGCCGGTCAGGTTGACCATGGCGATGTATTTGCGTGCATGTTCGGCAGCCTGGAACCTGCTCCATTTCGGCCAGCGCGACTGCACGGCGAACATCACGTTATCCAGCACGGTCATCCACGGCATCAGGGCATGGCCCTGGAAGACGACGGCGCGGTCCAGGCTCGGCCCTTCGATGGCGGTGCCATCGAAGATGATGCCGCCTTCGCTGGCGTGATCCAGCCCGGCCATGATGTTGAGCACCGTGGTCTTGCCGCAGCCGGAATGGCCGATCACGCAGACGAATTCGCCCTTATCCATGCCGAACCACAGATCCTCGAACACCGCCTTGTCGGTACCGGGGAACTGGCGCTTGAGCGCTTCGACGGAAATGAAATGCTGGCCCATGCGACTACTCGGTGAAGGTGACGAGACGCGTGAGGAAACCGAGCAGCTGGTCGAGCAGCATGCCGATCACGCCGATGAACAGGATGGCGTTGATCACATTGGCAATCGACAGGTTGTTCCACTCGTTCCACACGAAGTAGCCGATGCCGGTGCCGCCCACCAGCATCTCGGCTGCCACGATCACCAGCCAGGCAATCGAGATCGAGATGCGCATGCCGGTCAGGATCGTCGGCGCTGCCGCCGGTAGGATGACGCGGAAAATCTTTCTGAGCGTGCCGACTTCCAGCGTGCGCGCGACATTGAGCCATTCGCGCCGCACATTCGCGACTGCAAAGGCGGTGTTGGTCAGCATCGGCCAGACCGAGCAGATGAAGATGACGAAGATCGACGAGATCGCGCTGTCCTTGATGGTGTAGAGCGCCAGCGGCATCCAGGCCAGCGGCGAGACCGGCCGCATCACCTGGATGAACGGATCGAGCGCCTGGCGGAACAGCGGCGACAGGCCGATCAGGAAACCGAGCGGCACGGCGACGATCACCGCAAGCCCGAAGCCCAGCGCGACACGGCCGATCGAATAGGCCAACTGGATGCCGATGCCCTGGTCGTTCGGTCCCTTGATGTAGAAGGGATCGGCCAGATGGCCCCAGAGAATCTTCGCCACATCCAGCGGCCCCGGCATCGCCGATTTGCCCTGCGTCGCCGTCAGGCCCATCAGCTTGGCGTATTCCGGGTCCATCGCCTGCGTCTGGCCAACACCCGAGGTGGCGATATGCCAGGCCGCAAGCAGGGTGACCAGCAGGGCCACCGAAACCACGGCAGCACGCAGGCGGAACGACATCTTCATCGACTGGACTCCGAAGCGCCGGCTTTAGACGCGCTTGATCTTGAACGAGTTGACATATTCGGCCGGCTTGGACGGGTCGAACACCTTGCCCATCACCGAGAAGGTCTTGTACGGGCTGCTCGGCGGTGTGAGGCCGACATCCTGCATCAGCTTCTGGGTGTCGGTGGCGAGGAACACCTGCTCGGCCACCTTCTGGTAATCGATATCGCCCTTGAGCTGGCCCCAGCGCTTCATCTGCGTGAGAATCCAGATGCCGAAGCTCTGCCAGGGGAAAGGCGCGAAATCGATGCGGTCGGGGGCGCGCTTCACATTGCCCAGGCCATCGGCGTAGGTGCCGGTCAGCACCTGTTCCACCACCGTCACCGGCTGGTTGAGATAGGCGGCCGGTGCGATGGCCTCGGCAATCTGTTTGCGGTTCTCCGCCTTGGTCGCATAGGCGGTGGCTTCGATGATGGCACGCAGCAGGGCGCGGTAGGTGTTGGGCTGGGTGGTGACAAATTCCTGGCTGGCGGCAAAGGCGCAGCAGGGATGGCCGTCCCAGATTTCCTTCGACAGGATATGGATGAAGCCCACCCCGTCGTAGACCGCACGCTGGTTGACCGGATCGGGCGCCAGGAAGCCGTCGATATTGTCGGCGCGCAGATTGGCCACCATTTCCGGCGGCGGCACGGCGCGGATCTGCACATCGGTATCCGGGTCTAGGCCGTGTTCGGCCAGGTAGTAGCGCAGCAGATAGTTGTGCATCGAATAGTCGAAGGGCACCGCAAGCTTGAAGCCCTTCCACGACTTCGGATCGCGCTTGTCCTTGTGCTTCATCGCCAGCGTGATCGCCTGGCCGTTGATGTTTTCCACCGCCGGCATTGTGTAGGGGATCGGGTTCGACCCGGTGCCCGTGGTGATCGCCAGCGGCATCGGCGACAGCATATGGGCGGCGTCATATTCCTTGTTGATGGTCTTGTCGCGGATCACCGCCCAGCCGGCCGTCTTGATCACTTCGACATTCAGGCCGTGCTTGGAATAGAAGCCCATCGGATGCGCCATGATGATCGGCGTGGCGCAGGTGATGGCGATGAAGCCGACCTTGAGATCCTTCTTTTCCAGCGGGCCCTTGTCCTGCGCAAACACCTCGCGCGCGGTGGCCAGCGGGAAGAACTGCTCGATGGCGGCCAGCAGGGTGCCGGCACCGATGGTGTGCAGCACGCGGCGGCGCGTCATGTCATCGGGAATCAGGGCGCGGACCACGGCCTGGTCGACCGCATTGGTCAGGCGCTTTTCGGAATCGGCGGCGGTCTGCAGCTGCTGGTCGCGCTGCAGCAGGGCCAGCTCGGCATTGTGATGGGCCAGGGATTTATGGGCGCCGCAGGGGCAGGCGGACAGATCGGCTGTGGAATCGAATGGATTCTTGAACAACGACATCGTCGGTATCTCCCCCTGAATGGCTGCCTGGCTTCAGAGGGAGCAAGGAGTATGCCAGCGCTGTCGGCATTCGCCGCGGGGCCCCAGGGCTCAGTAAATCCGGCATAAACCCGAAATGATGCGCTCAAAGCGTCATTACGATATTTCGTAGTATACGAGACTTCGTAGTATGAATTACAATTCTTCGTAATGACCACCCTTGCCACCGCATCCGTCGCCCCCGAGGCCATCGACCCCGTTTTCGAGGGCGCGCCGCAGGCCATGCTGGTGATCGATCCGGCCAGTGACCGGGTGCTGGATGCCAATCCCGCCGCCTGCCGGCTGTTCGGCTATGATCGCGCCGCGCTCTGTGCGACCCGGGTCACCGACCTGCATCCGGACCAGCGCCCGGCGCTGATCGTGTTCAGCCAGGCGGTGCTGTTGAAAGGCCGCTACTGGACGCGCGCCTTGAGCCCCCGGCATGCCAGCGGGCGCGAACTGAAAGTCGAATATGTCGGCGCGCCCTTCGGCAGTGACGGAAGACTGCTGCTCACCGCTACCGACCTGGACGAACTGCGCCGCCGCAATGTCGATTCAGAGGCCGACTTCTATGTGCGCGGCGGCATCGCCGAATGGCAGCGCGTCGAGCGTTTCTTCCGCGATATCGAGCGCGAGAACCAGCTGATCCTCTCCGCCGCCGGCGAAGGCATCTACGGCGTGAATGCCGAGGGCAAGACCACCTTTGTCAATCCCGCTGCCGAACGCATGCTGGGCTGGAGCGCCGACGAGCTGGTCGGCCAGGACATCCATTCGATGGTGCATCACAGTCATGCCGACGGCTCGCACTATCCCGGCCATGACTGCCCGATCTACGGCGCCTTCCGCGACGGCCAGATTCACACCGTGGCCAACGAGGTGTTCTGGCGCAAGGACGGCACGGCCTTCTGGGTCGAATACACCTCGACGCCGATCCGCGACCGTGGCGCCGTGGTCGGCGCCGTCGTTGTCTTCCGCGATGTCAGCCTGAAGCGCGAGGCGGATGAAAAACTGCATGCGGCACTGGAGGAGGTGGAATCGCTGCGCCAGAAACTGGAGCTGGAGAACGCTTATCTGCAGGAGGAAATCCGCGCCGAAAGCAATCATCGCGGCATCATCGGTACTTCGGCAGCGATCCAGAGCGTGCTGCGCCAGGTCGAACTCGTCGCGCCTACCGATGCCACCGTACTGGTGACCGGTGAAAGCGGCACCGGCAAGGAGCTGATTGCACGTGCCATCCACGAAGCCAGCAAACGCAGCGACCGCCCGCTGATCCGCGTCAACTGCGCCGCCATCCCGCGCGAGCTGTTCGAGAGCGAATTCTTCGGCCATGTGAAGGGCGCCTTCACCGGCGCCCTGCGCGATCGTATCGGTCGCTTCGAGCTGGCCGATGGCGGCACGCTTTTTCTGGATGAAGTGGGGGAGATTCCACTCGAGCTGCAGGGCAAGCTGCTGCGCGTGCTGCAAGAGGGCCAGTTCGAGCGCGTGGGCGAGGAACGCACCCGCAATGTCGATGTGCGCGTGATCGCCGCCACCAACCGCGATCTGAAGGCCGAGGTGCGGCGTGGCCGCTTCCGCGAGGACCTGTATTTCCGCCTCAACGTGGTGCCGATCGAATCCGTGCCGCTGCGCGAGCGCCGCGCTGACCTGCCGCTGCTGGCAGCGCATTTCCTGCGCGGCGCCAGCCGCAAGCTGAAAACCGACGGCCTGCGCCTGAGCGAGGGCGACATGCGGCGGCTGTCGACCTATGACTGGCCGGGCAATGTGCGCGAGCTGGAGAATATGATCGAGCGCGCCGCGATCCTGGCGCGCGACGGCCGCCTGCGGATCGAACTGCCGGATGCAACGACGCCGCCGGCGAAACCTGCAACACCCGCCCAGGACATCACAGCACCGGCGCTGCTGACCGATGCCGACCGGCGCAGCCGCGACCGCGCCAATATCCAGGCCGCCCTGCACAGCTGCGGAGGCCGGGTTTTCGGCCCGAACGGCGCCGCCGCCCTGCTGGGGGTGAAGCCAACCACGCTGGCCTCGCGGATCAAGGTGCTGGGGATCAGCAAATCCGCCGCAGATCCCACCGTTGCCGAAACAGCAGGCAGCTAGCCCGCTTTCTGGGCATCGCTCCGCGCACGGCTGAGCTGGCACTCCCGGCCCCTTGTCTGCCAGCCGGTTTCGGCGCTTCACTGGCCGCCTTCCCGGACGCACTCCCCTTATCTTTTTGCGAGGCGATCATGGCGACCCATCTGAAACTGGACAAGAAAGGCAGGCTCGACCTGCCGCAGGACATGCGCGACGCCCATCATTGGCACGCCGGCACCGAATTCACCGTCGAGGACCGGCCCGAGGGCCTGCTGCTGCGCCCCCTGAGTGATCCGGCGAAAACCCTGAAACGCCAGTCTGCCGCCCATGCCGGCAGCGGCTGCGACCGCATGCTGGCCGCGGCCATGCGCGACCGCTACGCCAAACTGGGTCACTAAGTCCTTCTGCTGCCTGAAATATTGTGTTTTGGCGTCGCCGTGACCGCAGTCACGGCGGCCACGGTCCATTGCTGCCAAGATACAGCCGCAATTGACCGTCATGACTATTCCTTGGATATCGATGTCGATCCCGGTCGTTTGTGATCAAAGGTCACCATAGAGCTATGCGCCGTTTTCTGCTCACTGCCGCCCTGTTCGCCTGCACCGCCGTTCTGGCGGTGTCGGCGGCGCATGCGCAGACGGCGGCGACGAAACCGGCCGAGACAAAGCCGGCCGAGCAGCCCCTGCGGCTCACCATCGGCGGCGGTGCGATGTACGCACCGAGCTATCTCGGCTCCGATGATTACGACGTCGATCCGATTCCGCTGTTCGACCTGCGCTACGCCGACCGCGTTTTCCTTTCCACCCGCGATGGCCTCGGCGCCAACCTGATGGAGTCTGGTTCGAACTGGAAAGCCGGCCCGGTGGTGAAATACCGCATGGGCCGCGACCAGGATGATGACAGCGCCCTGCGTGGCCTGGGCGACATCGACCCGGCCGGTGAGGCCGGCGGCTATGTGCATTACGACCTGCGGCCCTTCACCATCGGCACCGAAATCCGGCATGGCTTTGGCGGCCATGACGCCGTGATCGGCGATGCCTTCGTCAACTGGAGCACCAAGCTGAGCGACAGCCTGATGCTGACGGTCGGCCCGAAGGTGACGATGGCGAGCAAGGATTTCACGCAGACTTATTTCGGCATCACGCCCGGCCAGGCCACGCGCAGCGGTTATCGCGCCTATAATCCCGATGGCGCCTTCATGAGCTATGGCCTTGGCGCCAGCTTGCGCTACAAGCTGACCGACCAGCTGTCGCTGGGCGGTTTCGCCGGTATCGATCGCATCGTCGGCGATGCCGCAGACAGCCCGCTGGTCGATCAGGCCGGCTCGCCGACGCAGGGGCGACTTGGCGTCACACTCGGCTTCGGCTGGTAAAAAAGCCGTCACCCTCGGGCTTGTCCCGAGGGTCCATTCCAACCATCCGCGTATCGGAACGCACAGATGGGCCCTCGGAATAAATCCGAGGGCGACGATCTATGAGAGCGCAATCTTACTCATGCGCAAATCCTACCGCGCGTCGCCCAGCTCCACCCCCACCAGATTCACCCAGTAGGCGGCACCGGTCAGGATGATCTGATCGTTGAAGTCGTAATGCGGCGTATGCACCGAATGGCAGGAGCCATCGGCGATGCTGCCGCCATTGCCGATCAGGATATAGGCGCCGGGCTTCTTCTCCAGCATGAAGGCGAAATCCTCGGCACCCGTCAGCGGCTCGACATCGCCATCGGTACGCGCCTCGCCAACGGTGAGGGCCGCCGCCTTCAGCGCCAGCTGGGTCTGCTCGGCCGCGTTGCGCAGCGGCGGATAACGGCGCAGGTAATCATACTCCACCGTGCAGCTATGCGCCGCCGCGATGCCGCGCGCGATCTCGCCCAGCCGGCGGTCCAGAAGGTTGCGGTCATCCGGCGTGTAGCTACGCGCGGTGCCGCGCACGATCACTTCGGATGGAATCACATTGGCGGCGCCATACTGGCCGGCGGCGATATGCCCGACGCTGACCACGGCGGCATGCTGCGGATTCACATTGCGGCCGATGATGCTCTGCGTCGCGGTGACAAACGCCGCCGCCGGCTGCGTCGGGTCGGTGCCGAGATAGGGCATGGCGCCATGGCCGCCGGTGCCGCGGAACACGGCTGTCCAGGTGTCCGACGCTGCCATCATCGGGCCGGGCCGGATGGCGAAATCACCGGTCTTCAGGCCGGGCATGTTGTGCATGCCATAGACTGCATCGCAGGGAAATTTCTCGAACAGGCCGTCCTCGATCATCACCCGCGCGCCGCCCTCGCCCTCTTCGGCGGGCTGGAAGATGAAATGCAGCGTGCCGGCGAAATCGGGATCGCGCGCCAGATGCTTGGCGGCGCCGAGCAGCATTGTCGTGTGGCCGTCATGGCCGCAGGCATGCATCTTGCCCTGATGCACCGAGGTGTAATCGAAGGTGTTCTTTTCCTGCATGTTCAGCGCGTCCATGTCGGCGCGCAAAGCAATCGTGCGCTGGCCCGGACGCTTGCCCTTCAGCGTGCCGACCACGCCGGTCTTGCCCAGGCCGCGATGAATCGGGATGCCCCATTCGGTCAGCTTCGCCGCCACCACATCGGCGGTGCGGTTTTCCTCGAAGGCGGTTTCGGGATGCTGGTGGATGTCGTGGCGGATCGCGGTCAGTTCATCGCGATACTTTTCCATATCCTTCAGGATATCCTTGCTCATGCGAGCCTCTTTTGCGTCAGGGGTTTGTGTTACCTCAGCATTCCGGCGCCGGGCTGGCAAGATGTAGGGGTACATTTCCCCCTCTGGACTTGTGCAAATCCGCCCCTATCATCGCCGACACCCGAGACAAGAACGAACAGAGCCCCGTCATGGCCACCGACACCGCCTCCCCTGCCGCTTCCCGCCATTCTTTCCATCATCCCTCGCTCAGCCAGTGGCAGAGCATCTCGATCCTGGCCGGCGCTGCCATCATGCTCTCGCTCGCCATGGGCATGCGGCAGAGCCTGGGCCTGTTCATGCAGCCGGTGACAAAAGACATCGGCATTTCAGCCGCCGACTTTGCGTTTGCCCTGGCCATCCAGAATATCGTCTGGGGCGTGTCGCAGCCCTTTGCCGGCGCGCTGGTCGATAAATTCGGCACCCGCTTCATCGCCTTCTTCGGCGGCCTGCTCTATGCCGGCGCGCTGATCCTCACCGCCTATGCCTCGGCCGCCTGGATGGTGACGCTGGGTTCGGGCCTGATGATCGGCGTGGCGCTGGCCTGCACCACCTCGGGTATCGCCGCCAAGATCGCCGCCAAAGTGGTGCGGCCCGAACGCCGCAGCCTGGCCTTCGGCCTGGTCTCTGCCGCCGGCTCGATCGGCACCTTCTTCTGCGCGCCGCTGGCACAGAGCGTGATCCAGACGAGCGGCTGGCAGATGGCGATGTTTGCCTTTGTCGCCCTCGCCGCCGCCATGCTGCCCGCCGCGCTGATGGGCGGCAAAGCAGACAAGGTTCCCGTGGATGCCATGCCCGGCGCCGCCGAAACCATGCGCAGCACCCTGGCCGAGGCGCGCCGCCATGGCGGCTATATCGTGATGGCCGCCGCCTTCTTCGTCTGCGGCCTGCAGCTGGTGTTCCTCACCACACATCTGCCCACCTTCCTGGCCGATTGCGGCGCCGACCCGATGCTGAGCGCGCAGGCGCTGGCGGTGATTGGCGCCTTCAACGTGTTTGGCAGCTGGCTGTTCGGCTGGCTGGGCGACCGTTATCACAAGCCGATGCTGCTGGGCCTGATCTACCTGATCCGCTCGGCTGCCATCGCGGTCTATTTCATGATGCCGGTGAGCCAGTTCAGCACACTGGTGTTTGCCGCCGTCATGGGCACGCTGTGGCTTGGCGTGATCCCGCTGGTCAACGGGCTGGTGGCGCAGATCTTCGGCATCCGCTATCTCGCCACGCTGACCGGCATCGCCTTCTTCAGCCACCAGGTCGGCAGCTTCCTCGGCGCCTGGGCCGGCGGTGTGATCTATGACGCGCTCGGCTCCTACACGCTGGCCTGGCAGCTGGCCGCCGGCATCGGTGCCGCCGCCGGCGTGATGCAGCTGTTCATGAACACGCGGCCGACCGAACGCGTGCTGGCGGCGCAGCGCGCCGCGGTCGCGGCAGAATAAGCAGCCCAAAAGCAAACGGCGGCGGAGTCCCCTCCGCCGCCGCCAATGCTTCAGACGCCGTCAGCGCGCCAGATACTGCTGTACGGTATCCTGCGCCACCTTCTGCAGATGCGCCGCCGTATCGGCGCCCAGCCCGGCATCGTATTTCAGCCCGACCGGCGACTTGCCGAACAGCGTGGCATAAGTGGTTGCCGCGGCAAGGTATGTCCCTGCCAGGCTGGGATGCCGCTTGTCGGCAACATAGAGATTCAGATCGGGCTTTTGCTTGATCGAATTCGCAAAGGCCAGGCCAGCCGGAATCACCAGCGCGTTGTTGGCATTGGCCGCTACCGTATAGGCCTCGGCCAGCTGCTGCGTCATCTCCGGCTTGTCCTGATAGGCCCAGGACATGAAGAAGACCGGCTTGCCGCCGTTCTTGCGCACGGTGTCGCTGTGCTTCTTGGTATATTCGGTGAAGCTCTTGCTTAAGGTCGGATGCACCGGGCACTGGCTGCAATCCATCATCACGGCGACTTCAAACAGCTTGTCGGTCGGCGGATTGAACACCACCTCGTTGTCGCCGACGAAGGAATACTTGCCGATCCCGGCCGGCCGGAAATACGACCCGACATCATGCCAGTCGAGGCCCGAGCCGCTGATCGTCACCGAGGAGGCGCGGTGTTTGAAATCGCGCATGCCCTCGCGCAGCATGAGCGCGATATGCCCGTGCATGCTGTTGTTGTAGTAGAAAAAGCTGTTGCCGATATAGATCACCGATGCAGGCGGCGTGCCGCCCAGGTCTTTCACCGCCGGGCGGGTCTGCGCCCAGCCGGCGGTCGCCGTGACCGACAGCAGCAAGGCCGTCGCAATAGCCAGCTTCACGAATCTGGGTGTGGTGTGCCGCAGGGACATGGATATTTCCTCCAGTTGTTTTTGTATCTCGGGCGGCGCGAGTCTAATGCGCCCGGCAACGGGAGGCAAATCCACGCCCTGCGGGTGTGGCGCCGCTAGCGGCGGGCAAGCAATCGCGCCAGCGTCAGCACGGTGGTGAGGCAAGCGCCGGTGACGAGGCCGATCCACAGGCCGGTCACACCCAGCGCCTGGATTTCGCAGAGATAAATGCCGACAGGCGCACCGATGCCCCAGTAGGCGATCAGCATATAGACCATGGGCGCCCGGGTATCCTTGCGCCCGCGCAGCAGGCCCGAGGCCGCCAGCCCTGGATAGGCGGCAAACTCCAGCAGCCCGAGCAGCAGCAGCAGCCCGACCGCAACCTGGATTGCCGCGATACCCGCCGCGCTGGTGTCGAAAAACCATGTCGCCAGCGGCTGGGCGCCCAGCGCCAGCAGCAGGCACAAGATTGTGCCGCCGGTGCAGGACAGGATCAGGCTGCTGGTGACAACGGCCTGGGCCGCGCGCGCATCGCCCAGGCTGTCTGCCCGCGCCATGCGAACCATCGCTGCCTGCAGCATGGCTGCAGATCCGGCATAGACAATCCCCGCCATCCGCAGGGTCAGCGTATGCGCGGCCACATCGGCAGCACCGAGCGTCGCGGCATAGAGGGTCACCGCCAGGAAGATACCGGTTTCGGTGGCCGTGGTGATCCCGATGGGAATACCGACCCGCAGCACGGCCATCAGGCCGCGCCAGTCGATATCTGCCACCAGCGATGCGGCCGGCGCAACGCGGCGCGCCGTGACGACCAGCGCCGCCAGGCTGGCCACTGCGACCAGCAGGGTGGAGATGCCGGCACCGGTGGGGCCGAAGGCGGGAATCGGCCCCGCACCCATCATCAGCACGTAGTTGCCGGCCGCATTCAGCGGCAGCATCACCAGCGTGACTTTGAGAAAGACCTTCGGCTTCTCTGCCGCCGTGAGGATGGTGCGATAGAGCATGACGCCTAGCATCGGCAGCAGGGTGAGCGCCATGGCGCGCGTGTAGCCCTGACCCAGCGCGAGCAAGGCGGGATCAAGGCCAAAGAGCCGCAGCCAGGCGGGTGCGAACCAGACGGCCGGTACGGCCAGCGCCGCCAGCAGGGCGACCATGACCCAGCCGATCCGTTCGAGCCGCTGCCGATCCGCTGCATCCGCCCGCGCGGCCGCCGCGGCATAGAACGGCGCAATGCCGCCGAGCGTGCCGGCACAGAGGTAGAAAAGGATCGAGTAGAGATCGCTGCCCACCGCCACCGCTGCCAGCGCATCGGTGCCGAACAGAATCGACACCATCAGCGTGTCGGTCACGCTCATGCCCATGTTGACCAGTGCGATCAGCATGATCGGTATGGCCAGCCGCAGCAGCGCGCCGCCTTCCTTCAGGCGCAGGCGCCAGGCGGTATCGGTTGCCGGGCCGAATCCGGCCGCAGCATCGGTATGTGCCATCGACATCGAATGATTCCTCTATGGCCGCCCGCGGGCGGCACTCTCTGTCACAGGTCGCGCAGGCGCCGTTCCGCGACCCAGAAGGGCAGCGAAGCTTCGTAGGTTGCGGCAACCGGATCGATCCCCGCATCCCGCAGGGTGCGATGATCGATCCGCGCCAGAGCCTGGCGGGCCCGGATTCTCCGGTGTTGCACGCGCAGGGCCTCCAGCAGTCGCGTCAGCCAGGGCGTGTGGCGGTCCTCGGCGCGCCGGCCGAGAACCGCCAATGCCATCGCCCGCATCAGAGCCGCGCTTCGAGGATCAGGTTGAACGGCGTGGCGGTGGCGCGGCGGAACTGCGAGAAGCCGTTGGCCTTGGCCAGCTCGGCCAGCCGCCCCTCGCCGGCCTGGGCCCCCAGCACATGGCTGCCGTTTTCCGAGATCGCATGCGCACAGCACAGCGCAGTTGAGCCGGCGTAATACATGCGGCCGATCGGGTTGAGGTTGTCTTCCACCTTGTCATTGGCAAAAGGCTCGACCAGCATCAGCGTGCCATCCTTGGCCAGCGCCTTGGCCGCCTGCTGCAGCGCGCGATCGGGATGGCCCATGTCATGCAGCGCATCGAAGAAGCAGATGAGGTCGAAGCCGGTTTCCGGATAGGCGCCGGCCTGCGCCACGTCGAACTGCACCCGGTCGGCCACGCCGGCCTTTTTCGCATTCTCGCGCGCCGTGGCAATCGAGCCGGCATGAGTATCGAAGCCCCAGAAGCGTGCATGCGGAAAAGCCTTGGCCATGATGATGGCGGAGTGGCCGTGGCCGCAGCCGATATCGGCAACCCGGGCGCCCTTTTCGAGTTTGGGCACAACGCCCTCCAGCGCCGGCAGCCAGTCCGGCACCAGATGCGCGGCATAGCCGTTGCGGAAGAACGCCGCGACGCCGCAATAGAGACGCTCATGGTGGTCGCCCCAGGCGACGCCCTTGCCGGTGCGGAAGGCCTCGATGGTCTTGGCTTCGTCATGCCACAGTGAGGCGGCGACCTCCCAGGCATTCGGCACGAAGACCGGGCTGGTATCGTCGGCCAGCAGCAGCGTCTGTTCGGGCGTGAGTTCGTAGGTCTGCGTGGCCGGGTGATAGGCCACATAGTTGCCGGCGGCGTTGCAGTTCAGCCATTCGCGCACATAGCGTTCGGCGCAACCGGCGCGCTTGGCCAGGTCGGCCGAGCTGATCGGGCCCTGACCCGCCATCGCCTTGTAGAGGCCCAGCTTGTGGCCGATGCTGATCATCACGCCGCCGTTACTGGCCGACATGTCACCGACCGCCATGCCGACCAGGGCATGCAGCTTGTCTTCGTTAATCGCAATCGCGTTCATGGACGATCTCACCTGTATCTGCTGCCCGGGGGGAGTGGGCGGCCGGCACAATGGCGATTGTCAGGGCCAAGCGTGAGAGCGTAACTTGTCAATCCCGGTTCTCTTGTGCCATTGAGGCGCCAGAATGAAGCCTCGATCCACCCATGTCAGCCTGATCGCCATCCCCGAAGCCTCGGCCTCGGTGCTGTTTGGCATGTATGACCTGATGAATGCCTTCCCGCAGATGCAGGACATCATTCCCGGCCTGCCCAAGATCACGCCGTTTCAGGTGGAGGTGGTGGGCGAGGCCGCCGGCGCGCTGGTGGTGGCCGGCGGCACGCCGATCCAGGTGCATCGCGGCTTTCGCGACGTCGACCATACCGACATCATCATCGTGCCGGCCCTGGTGATGCAGACCTGGAAAACCGGGCGCTATGGCGGCCTGGTGGATTGGCTGGCGCGGCAGCATGATGCGGGCGCCACGCTTTGCTCGGCCTGTTCGGGGATTTTCCTGATCGCCGAAACCGGCCTGCTGGATGGCCAGCGCAGCACCGTGCACTGGTCCTACGGCCCGCATTTCCGCAGCATCTTCCCCAAGGTGCCGGTGTTTCCCGAGCAGACGCTGACCATCGCGGGCGAGCGGCAGCAGTTCGTCTCCTGCGGCGCATCAATGTCATGGCATGATCTCGCGCTCTATCTGGTGACGCGGCACAATGGCGAAGCGGCGGCGCGCGCCGTGGCAAAGTTCTACGCGCTGCAATGGCATCGCGACGGCCTGCAGCCCTTCATCACCTTCGAGGGCCGCCGCGACCACGGTGATGCCGCGATCCTGGAGGCGCAGAACTGGCTGGCAACGCATTACTCGGTGGCCGATCCGGTCGAGCAGGTGGTGCGCCAGTCCAGCCTGGCCGAACGCACCTTTAAGCGCCGCTTCACCAAGGCGACCGGCCTGGCACCGCTGGCCTATGTGCAGCAACTGCGCATCGAGGAGGCCAAGCGCCGGCTGGAGGTGACCCGCGATGCGGCCGATGAGATCGGCTGGCAGGTGGGCTATGAAGACCCGGCCTTTTTCCGCCGCCTGTTCAAGCGCGTGACCGGCCTGTCGCCGGGCAGCTACCGCCGCCAGTTCCAGATTCCCGCCTATGCTGCAGCGCCCGCCGACTGACCGGCCGGACCATTTCTGAACCTGAGTCGGGCCATGCTATGGTGCTGCCCCGAATCGGGAGGAGCAAGACAATGTCCGCAGCCCATCTGTTTCCCACCGCCGTCGCCGGCAGCCTGCCGAAACCCGCCTGGCTGGCCGAGACGCACAAGCTGTGGCCGCAATGGAAGGCGGAGGGCAAAGGCCTCGAAGACGCCAAGCGCGACGCGACGCTGCTGTGGCTCAAGCTGCAGGAAGATGCCGGCCTCGATATCGTTGGCGACGGCGAGATGTCGCGCCAGCATTTCGTGCATGGCTTTGTCGAGAACATCGCCGGCATCGACCGCCAGAACAAGGTGGAGATGGGCATCCGCGACAACCGCTACAAGGCGATGGTGCCGCGCGTGGTGGGCAAGCTGGAACAGAAGAGCCGCGCACATCCCTGGGAGGGCGCTTTCTGCCGCACCCATACCAAGCGCAAGCTGAAATTCACCCTGCCCGGCCCGATGACCATCATCGACACCATTGCCGACGAGTATTACGGCGACCGCATCAAGATGGCGATGGCCTTTGCCGACCTGCTGAATGCCGAGGCGAAAGCGCTGCAGGCCGAAGGCGTGGATATCATCCAGTTCGACGAGCCGGCCTTCAACGCCTATACCAAACAGGCCGGCGAATGGGGCATCGAGGCACTGCATCGCGCCATCGACGGCCTGACCTGCAAGACCGCCGTGCATATCTGCTACGGCTATGGCATCAAGGCCAATATCGACTGGAAAGCCAGCCTGGGCGAAGAATGGCGCCAGTATGAGGATTTCTTCCCGGCACTGGCGAAAAGCAAAATCGACCAGGTGTCGCTCGAATGCATCAACAGCCGGGTGCCGCCGCATCTGATGGCGCTGCTGGACGGCAAGGAGGTGATGGTCGGCGTGATCGATGTCGCCACCGACGCCATCGAGACGCCGGAGCAGATCGTTGCCACGATCAGGACCGCGCTCCAGTATGTGCCGAAGAACAAGCTGATCCCCTGCAGCAACTGCGGCCTGGCGCCGCTGGATACTGCGGTGGCCGCCGCCAAGCTGGAGGCGCTGGGCAAGGGCGCCAAGCTGGCGCGCGAACAGTTCAGCTAGGTCGGGCCTTAAGCCGCCGGGATCTCCACTCCGGCCAGCCACTGCGCCGGGTCGGCCTCCAGGCCGATCAGGGCCAGCCCTGAGGCAATCGACTGCAGCTGGTCGCCGGTGGCCAGACGCTCCGCGCCGAAGCGGGATTCGAACAGCGCGCGCAGGGCCGGCACGAAGGACGAGCCGCCGGTCATGAACACCTGGTCGACGGCAGCCGGCGTCAGCCCCGAGACCGCGAAGACCTGATCCAGCGCTGCATCGATCTGCGAAAGCTCGGGCGAGATCCAGCGTTCGAAATCCCGGCGCCGCACGGTCTCGCGGATCTCGATGCCTTCCATGGCAAAGCGCAGCACGGTCTGCTCGGCCGAAGACAGCGCGGTCTTGGCATCCGAAACCGCGCGATAGAGGCCGAAGCCGAGATCCATCTCGACCACGGTGATGAAATCCTCCAGGGCAGCCGGATCGACGGCGGCTTTCGCCAGCGCGCGCAGCTCGGCCAGCACCTTGGGCGATTTCAGCATGGCGAGCTGGTGCCATTGCGCGAACTGCGCGTAATGCTGGCCGGGGATCGGCAGCGTCTTGCCGTCGTTGCGATAGCTGCCGCCCTTGCCCAGGCGCGGCGCCACCACGTTGTCGATGATGCGGAAATCGAAGGCATCGCCGGCAACGCCGACGCCGGAATGGCCGAGCGGTTCGGCGCTGATACCCTGCGCTGTCTTGCGAAAGCGCATCAGCGAGAAATCGCTGGTGCCGCCGCCGAAATCGGCCACCAGGATGGTGGCGTCCTGTTGCAGCCGGCGGGCAAAGAAAAACGCCGCGCCAACCGGCTCGAAGGCATAACGCATGGCGGGGAAACCGGCGCGCGCGTAGGACGCATCCATGCGGGCCAGCGCCAGTGCTGGATCGGGCGCGGCACCGACAAAGCGCACCGGGCGGCCGGCGATGACCGGCAGGCTGGCCATATCCTGCAGCGCGGCACCGGCATGGCGGCGCAGCAGCGTGAGAAAACCGCTCAGGATGTCTTCATAGGAAAAGCGCTTGCCGAAAATCTGCGTCGAGGTGAACAGCGGACTGGCGGCGAAGGATTTAAATGACTGGATGAAGCGATGCTCATGCGGCGTGGCAAGGAACTGCTCGATGGCCCAGGGCCCGGCCGAGGTTTCGATATGGCGCGGATTGCCCGGCACATCCTCGTAGCACAGCGCCGAACGGAAGATCTCATGCACCACATCGGCATGGGAAAAGCGCACCGGCGTGACCGTGCCATCGGCGCCGGCGATGGCGACGACCGTGTTGGTGGTGCCGAAATCGACACCGATGGCGCGCTGCACTGAGGCCATGGCGGGGAGGGTTTTATCCGGGGTGGCTTTGAAGGGCGCCCCTTATAGGCGGTCAGGGCCCAGGGCTCAAGCACCAATACCCGGATTGTCATGGCCTGGCTTACTCCGCCTAGCGTTCCTGCAGCAGGCTGTAGCGGTGGGCCAGCGCGCCCATATGGCGCAGCTCGGCATGCACATAGGGCCAGAGCACGATGAGGAAACCTACGCTGACCACATCCAGCATCAGGACACCGAGATCATAGGCACTGAGCGGATGCGCCATGGTGGCGACGATGCGGAACAGCGCCATGCCGCCGCTGCCGGCGACGAAGATCACCACGCCGAGCAGATGCAGGCGATAGCTGGTGACGACCAGGATCGCCACCGCGATGCCGAGCTGCAGGCCGGCCAGCATGATGTCTTCTTCCAGATGGATCGAACTCAGCACCGTGGCCAGGCAGGAGCAGAGATAGAGCGCGATCGCCAGCACGTTGACGATATACCAGAAGGGCGAGAGCCGGCGGCCCAGCACCGAGACCAGCACGCCCGCCATCAGGCTGCTCAGCACCACGGCCCAGTTTGCCCAGTACCACGGCGCAATCATGGACCATGGCTCGCTCATGGCTCAGAACCTGTAGCTGAGCATCAGGCCAGTGCTGAACTGGTCGGCCGAGCCCTTGCCATCGACCAGCGGGCTGTCGGCCGCATCGCCGAGCAGGCGCTTGTAGCCGAGCCGGCCGGTGATGCCCCAGTTCTCCGTCAGGCTGTAATCCAGATCGAGCGACAGGCCGACATCCTTGATGCCGCCTTCGGCGGTATACTGCCGCAGGCCGCTGCGCCGCGCCTGTGCCGCGGTGATGCCGAAGAAGGTCTGCGTGTAATTGTCATCCGCCCAGGTGGTGTAGAGTTCGGTGCGGGCGCGCAGCTTGGGGCCGAAGCTGTGCATGTAGCCGCCGCTGGCTTTCGCCGTCAGGCCGTCATGGGCATCGGTGACATCGCGGAAAACCGTGAGGCCGGTGGACCACGGGCCGGTGCGATAGGTGATGAAGGCGCCGACTTCGGCGCCGGCATCGATATCGCCGAGGCCACGCAGCGCGTCGTTGTCGCCTTCGTCGCGGCCCATCTGGTAGCGCAGCAGCGGACCGATCTGCAGCTTGTCGCCCTCGCGCGGCCCCTGCAGCGTGAAGAGATTGGCCCCCAGCATGGGGCCGCGCAGGAAGACCAGATCCTTGTAGCTGACCATGAGCAGCGGGATCGGCGAGACTTCGTAATCGTCGCTGCCTTCGTAATCGGGCTGATAGGACGCCCCGGCGCCGAGGCGGATATCCCAGTCCTTCTTGGCCGGCTTTTCCGGCTGCTGCTGGGCCGGCTGCTGCTGGGCGGTGGCGGCCAGCGGCAGGGCGAAAAGGGCGGCGGCGACCAGGACGACAGTGCTTTTCATCGGGAGAGCGCTCTTTTTCTTGAATCCGGGGGTTGGTATGGCCGGCACCTTAGCCGGGCCGGGGGCCTAACGGGTGTCTGCCCCGTATCGATATGTTTCAGAATGTTGCTGGGGCAATGCCAGGCCGCAGCCGGCTGCTATACTGGCCGCATCCCGGAGAGACACGTGAATACCCCTGCCGCCACACACGTTCTGATCGTCGACGACGACCACCGCATCCGCGCCATGCTGGCGCGGTTCCTGACCGACCATGGCCTGAAGGTGAGCCAGGCCAGCGACGGCCGCGAGATGTTCAGCCTGTGCGAGGCCGCCCGCATCGACGTGATCGTGCTGGATATCATGATGCCGGGCGAGGATGGCCTGTCGCTGTGCCGGCGCATGCGGGCGCAGAGCGCGGTGCCGATCATCCTGCTGACCGCGATGACCGGCGATACCGACCGCATCATCGGCCTGGAGATCGGCGCCGACGATTATGTGGTGAAGCCGTTCAACCCGCGCGAGCTGCTGGCGCGCATCCGCGCGGTGACACGGCGGCTCAGCGCCGCCAGCATCAATGCCGATACCGGCACCGCCGCCCAGCGCGCCATGGCGACAGCCTATGAATTCGGCGGCTGGCAGCTGAATGCCAGCCGGCGCACGCTGACCTCGCCGGCCGGCGCGCTGACCGACCTGACCAGCGGCGAATTCGACCTGCTGCTGGCCTTCCTGGAGCATCCGCAGCGCGTGCTGACCCGCGACCAGCTGCTGGACCTGGCGCATGGCCGCATGAGCCAGGCCTATGACCGCAGCATCGATGTGCAGATCAGCCGCCTGCGCCGCAAGATCGAAGCCAATCCGCAGGATCCGGCCTTCATCAAGACGATCCGCAACGAAGGCTATTTCTTCACCGCGACGGTGACGCTGACGCGGGATGCCGCAGCATGAGGCTGGCCGCGTGAGGATTCCGCTGTGGTCGCGCCTGCGGCTGGCGCCGCGCATCGGGCTGGTCATCATTTGCGGCCTGCTGGCGGTGAAGGCGGTCGACAAGCTGTTGCCGCTGGTGATCCGCCCGCCCGAGATCATGTTCTTCGATCATGCCTGGTTGCTCGCCAACCTGCAGGAGATTCACAGCCGCAGCCTCGCCGTACCGGCGGCCGAGCGGCAAACCATGCTGGAGACCCTGCCGGTGCGGCAGTGGCTCGACATCACATCGCTGACTGCGCAGCCGGATTTCCATCATCTTCCGGAAGCTGCCATCTTTGAAAGCCTGCGCCTGCAGATCGCCGGCACGCTTGGCTTGCCGCAGCAGGATGTGCTGCTGAAGGCGGACGATCCCGATGATCCCGAATATTCACCGCGGCCGCTGGTGATCATCCTGCCGCCACTGCCGACGGTGATGCAGGACGTTCTGGATGATACCAAGCTCAACAATCTGCTGAGCAGCGACCTGCGCATCGCCTTCCGCATCGGGCCGGAAGAGTGGCTGCTGATCATGCCAAAGAGCGACGGGCAGGAAATGGCGCGCATAATCCGCAATGTGGTGCTGCCGATCCTCGCCGTGGCGATGATCGCGCTGCTGTCAGTGTGGGTGGCGCGCGGCATCGTCAAGCCGCTGGACGACCTGGCGGCGGCGGCGGAGAAACTGGGACGCGACCGCGAGCTCAGCCTAGTGCGCGATTTTAACGCGCCGGAGCTGCAGGCGATCGGCAGCTCCTTCAACAGCATGCAGCTGCGGCTGAAGCGCTTCGTCGATGACCGCCTGCAGATGATCGCCGCGATCAGCCACGACCTGCGCACGCCGCTGACCCGCCTGCGGCTGTTCGCCGAATACCTGCCCGACCAGGACCAGAAGCGCCAGGTGCTGTCTGACATCAACGACATGGAAGCGATGATGAGCGCGACGCTGACCTTTGCCAGCAATCAGCTGAAAGACGAGCCGCGCAGCGCCATCGATCTCGCCGCCATGCTGATCAGCCTGTGCGACACCGCCGCCGATGCCGGCTGCGCGGTGATCTATGAGGGGCCGGACCATGCCGACCTGCCCTGCCAGCCCATCGCCATCCGCCGCGCCTTCGCCAACCTGATCGACAATGGCTGCAAGTTCGGCGACGCCGTGCGGGTCAGCCTGCGCAATGATGCAGATGCGATTGTCGTCACCGTCGCCGATGACGGCCCCGGCATTCCCGCCGACCAGGTGGAAACCGCCTTCCGGCCATTCACGCGGCTGGAGACCTCGCGTAACCGCGACACCGGCGGCACCGGGCTGGGGCTGACCATCGCGCGCGATGTGATCCTGGCCCATCGCGGCGGCATTGAACTCTCGGCCGCGGCGCCATCAGGCCTGCTGGTGACCGTCACGCTGCCGCGGCAGGGTCGCGCCTAGCTGCCCCACCGTTGCCCGGCCCAGATGCCGATGCCGGCCGCTGCTGCCGTGAGCAGCGCCCCCCAGGCCATGTCGATCACGGTGACGATCACTGGCCAGTCCCTGATGGAAGCCTGGTTGGTGAGATCGTAGGTGCCATAGGCGACCAGGCCGAAGGCAGCACCGAACAGCGCCGCCGTCAGCGGCGACCAGCCCTCGCTCAGCGCCGGGCGCAACACGAACAGCATCACGCCGGCGGCATAGAGCAGGTAGAAAGCGATCGCAGCCCACCAGACCGGCATCTCGTTGAGCAGCGCACCGAGCCTGGGCCGGTAGAGCAGCTTGGTTGCCGTGCTGAGCCAGACCGCATCGAGCACAGCGAGCACGGCCAGCATGGCGGCGGTGGCGACGACAAGGGACTTGGTCATACAGGGCCTCGATGGCAGCGGAACAGGATGCTGCCATGATGTAGGCCGGAATCGCCGGGGGAAAGGGCCGGACCACCAACGAAAAGGCCTGGGATACCTCCCGGGCCTGTAGATCTAGACCCGCCGTTTCAGCGGCCGGTGCGGTTCCGGAAGTTCGCGATACGACCGTGATCGGTATCCGTGTCTATCAGGCGGCGAGGCTGAAGACGAATTCATCGTAGCTCTGCCTGGCCTCGTCCAGAGTAGCCTGCAGCATCGCGGCGGCCGCATGCATACCCTGCTTGCGATCCGGATGGCGGTTCTCTTCTTCGAGCAAGCGCCGGTAGATCGGTTCGATGCGTTTCAGCGACTCGCGCTGCGGCAGGCGCAGGTTGGAGTGATAGCCATCGATGCGGCCCTGCCGATCCCGGCTCGGCGCAACATGGGCGAGCACCCAGTAGTAGTCGCCGTTCTTGGCCATGTTCTTCACAAAGGCGAAGATTTCTTCGCCGTTCTGGATGCGCTGCCACAGCATATGGAAGACGGCGCGCGGCATGTCCGGATGCCGCACGATGCTGTGCGGCTGGCCGAGCAGTTCGCCCTCCGTGTAAAGGCCGACCTGGCAGAAAACATCGTTGACGTAGGTCAGGCGGCCGTTGAGATCGGTCTTGCTGACGATGAGCTCGTCTTCGGAGAAAGTGCGCTCGTGGGTGGTGGGTGACGGGCGGGACATGATGGCCTCGGGCGTGATCTGAAGTGACCTGCGCCATTCTTGTCAGACCGCGCGCGACAGCAAATTTCATTTCTATAATTCGGGTTGCCCGGCCAATCGGACCGATTGATTTTCGGTTATGTGCAGCCAGGCGATACATGGCAGCGCCTCGCTGATATCCAGGCGGATGCAAAAGAAAAGGCCCGGCCACCACGCACGGCGACCGGACCTTTTCCGCGGGCCACGCCCCGCTTACTTCGCCGCGGAATTGCGGGTCTGGGCGAAGTAGCTCGTCATCAGATTCTTGTAGTCGGGGATATGGTCGGCAAACAGCTTGGCCAGACCCTCAACATCGTTGCGCCAGTCGCGATGCAGCTCGCAGGCCACGCCGAACCAGTTCATCAGCTGCGCGCCGGCCTGGCTCATGCGGTTCCAGGCCGCCTGCTGGGCGATCTCGTTGAAGGTGCCAGACGCATCGGTCACCACGAAGACCTCGAACTCTTCTTCGAGCGCCGAGAGCGCCGGGAAGGCAACGCAGACCTCGGTGACGACGCCGGCGATGATCAGCTGCTTCTTGCCGGTGGCCTTCACGGCTTTCACGAAGTCTTCGTTATCCCAGGCGTTGATGTTGCCCGGGCGGGCGATATAGGGCGCGTCGGGGAACATCTCCTTCAGCTCCGGCATCAGCGGGCCGTTCGGGCCGTTTTCGAAGCTGGTGGTCAGGATGGTGGGCAGCTTGAAGTATTTCGCCAGATCGGCGACCGCCAGCACGTTGTTGCGGAACTTGTCGGGGTCGATGTCGCGCACCAGCGAGAGCAGGCCGGCCTGGTGGTCGACCAGCAGAACGGCGGCGTTGTTCTTGTCGAGGCGGTTGTAGGTGAAGGTCTTGGTCATGGTCGTCATCCTTATGCGTGGGTCAGGGTTTCGATCTGTGGCGGCGTGTCGTTCGCCGGTGAGAAGACCCTACGCAAAAGCGATGGTAGCGATTAGCTAGCATGGTCCGGACCCACTGTCCGGCCAGGCCGGACAATCTGGGCCGGACGATCAGGCGCGGCGGGATTTCGCCGGTTTCGCCGGTTTCAGCGCCAGCCACGGCGGCGTGCCGGCAAAGCTGGCGGCCAGGTGATCGACCATGGCGCGGAGCTTGCGCGGCATGTGGCGGGTCGGCGGATAGACGGCATAGATCGCATCCGGCAGCGGGCGGATTCCCGGCGGCATCGCCTCGACCAGGGCGCCGCTGTGCAGCGCATCGGCAATGATGAAACGCGGCAGCACGATGATCCCTAAACCAGCAATCGCCATGTCGCGCATCGCCTCGCCGTTGTTGACCACGATGCGGCTGCTGGTCTCCACCACGCGCGGCTCATCGCCAGGCGTGGCTGGCTCGAAGCGCCACAGCCGGCCGGCATGCAGGTTGGCATAGTCGATGGTGGCGTGCTGCGCGAGATCCTCGACGCCTTTCGGCCGGCCATGCTGTTTGAGATAGCCCGGACTGCAGCAGACCACACGGTCGCTGTCGCAGAGCTTGCGCGCCATCAGGCTGGAATCGGTCAGGCGGCCGACGCGCAGGGCGAGATCGTAGCCGGCGCCGATGATGTCGACGGCGCGGTCGTCGAAATCGAGCGCGATCTCCAGCTGCGGATGCGCCTGGGCAAAGGCGGTGATCACCGGCGTGAGATAGCGCATGCCGAAGCTGATCGGCGCCGTCATGCGCAGGCGACCGGTGAGCGGCCCATCGGCGGCGGCGGCGGCATCCACTGCCGCGGTGACGCCCTGCACCAGGGGATGGAGCGTCTCAAACAGTTCGGTGCCGCGGTCGGTCGGCGTCACGCTGCGGGTGGTGCGGCGCAGCAGTTCGACGCCCAGCGCATTTTCCAGGTTGCGCACGCGGTCGCTGACCACCGACTTGGCCAGACCGAGCCGCGCGCCGGCAGCAGTGAAACCGCCGGCCTTCACCACTTCAAGGAAAGCGAGAATGTCTTCGTAGCGCTGGGTCATGGGCGTGATGCTAATGGAGCGGCGCGCCACGAAAAAGGCCCGGTGTTTCCACCGGGCCTTCTCGTAAGCTCTGAACGAAAGAGCGTCGGACTTAGAAGTCCATGCCGCCCATGCCGCCCATACCGCCCATGCCGCCCGGGGCGCCGCCGCCGGCCGCACCCTTGGGCTCCGGACGATCAGCAACCATGGCTTCGGTGGTGATCAGCAGGCCGGCCACCGAAGCGGCACCCTGCAGCGCGACGCGCACGACCTTGGTGGGGTCGATGACGCCGGCCTTCACCAGGTCGGTGTATTCTTCGGTCTGGGCGTTGAAGCCCCAGCTGGTGTCCTTGGACTCCAGCAGCTTGCCGGCCACCACGGCACCATCAACGCCGGCATTCTCGGCGATCTGACGGACCGGAGCCTGCAGGGCGCGGCGGATGATTTCCACGCCATGCTTCTGGTCGGCATTGTCGACCTTGACCTTGTCGATGGCGCGCACCGAGTACAGCAGCGCAGTGCCGCCGCCCGGAACGATGCCTTCTTCGACCGCGGCGCGGGTCGCATGCAGCGCGTCATCAACGCGATCCTTGCGCTCCTTCACCTCGATCTCGCTGGCGCCGCCAACCTTGATCACGGCAACGCCACCGGCCAGCTTGGCCAGACGCTCCTGCAGCTTCTCACGGTCGTAGTCCGAGGTGGTTTCCTCGATCTGCGCCTTGATCTGGCCAACGCGAGCCTGGATGTCCTTGTTCTTGCCGGCGCCGGCAACGATCGTGGTGTTTTCCTTGTCGATCGTGACCTTCTTGGCGGTGCCCAGCATCTGCAGGGTGACCGACTCCAGCTTGATGCCGAGGTCTTCCGAGATCAGCTGGCCACCGGTCAGGATCGCGATGTCTTCCAGCATGGCCTTGCGGCGATCGCCGAAGCCCGGCGCCTTGACGGCGGCAACCTTCAGGCCACCGCGCAGCTTGTTCACCACCAGGGTGGCAAGGGCTTCGCCCTCGACATCTTCGGCGACGATCAGCAGCGGACGGCCGGTCTGCACGACGGCTTCGAGAACCGGCAGCATGGCCTGGAGACCCGACAGCTTCTTCTCATGGAGAAGAATGTAGGGGTTTTCCATGTCGCAGATCATCTTCTCGGCATTGGTGATGAAATACGGCGAGAGATAACCGCGGTCGAACTGCATGCCTTCGACGACGTCCAGCTCGGTCTCGAGGCTCTTGGCCTCTTCCACCGTGATGACGCCCTCGTTGCCGACCTTTTCCATGGCCTTGGCAATCATGTTGCCGATTTCGGTGTCGCCGTTGGCCGAGATGGTGCCGACCTGGGCGATTTCCTTGGCGCCCGAGATCTTCTTCGAACGGCTCTTCAGATCTTCGACGATCTTCTCGACCGCGAGGTCGATACCGCGCTTCAGATCCATCGGGTTCATGCCGGCGGCAACGGCCTTGCCGCCTTCGCGGACGATGGCCTGGGCCAGCACGGTGGCGGTGGTGGTGCCGTCGCCGGCCTGGTCGTTCGCCTTCGAGGCCACTTCGCGCACCATCTGGGCGCCCATGTTCTCGAACTTGTCGGCGAGCTCGATTTCCTTCGCGACCGTCACACCGTCCTTGGTGATGCGCGGCGCGCCGAACGACTTGTCCAGCACCACGTTGCGGCCCTTCGGGCCCAGGGTCACCTTGACGGCATCGGCGAGAATGTCGACGCCGCGCAGCATCTTGCCACGCGCATCGGCGCCAAAACGGACATCTTTAGCAGCCATAGCTGTATCTCCTTGGATGATTCTTACGGATCAGGCGCTTGCTTAAGCGGCCTTGGACTTCTTGGCCGGGGTGCCTTCGATGATGCCCATGATGTCGGACTCCTTCATGATCAGGAGCTCCTCACCATCGAGCTTCACCTCGGTGCCCGACCACTTGCCGAACAGCACGCGGTCGCCAGCCTTGACGTCGAGCGGCTGAACCTTGCCGGCCTCGTCGCGGGCGCCGGCGCCAACGGCGACGACTTCACCCTGCATCGGCTTTTCCTTGGCGCTGTCGGGAATGATGATGCCGCCAGCCGTGCGCTCTTCTTCAGCAACACGCTTCACCACCACGCGATCATGCAGCGGACGAAACTTCATGCGATCCTCCTAAGGTATCTGTCGCATCTTAAATTCGGAAAATTCAGGAAAATCAGCGAGTTAGTCGCACAGTCCCCGAATTGTTAGCACTCCCCACGGGAGAGCGCCAAACACTTAAGCAGCCCGCCCCCGCCCGTCAAGGAGGGGTTGCCCGGATTCCGCCATAATTTTTCGCGGACCGTAATTTTCACGACCGGGCTGAAGCGGCTAGGGTCAGGAAAACCGAACCCGGGAGGAAACCATGCCTGATCTGCCCGCCCTGCCTTTTGCCGCGCTGATGGGCCTGAAGATCACCTCCGTCACCCCGGAAAAGGTGACAGCCGAACTGCCGGTGACGGCGGCGCTGTGCACCGTGCCGGCGATCCTACATGGCGGCGCGGTGATGGCCTTTGCCGACACCTTGGGTGCGGTGGCCACCGTGGCCAACCTGGCGGAGGGGTTTTCCACCACCACGATCGAGAGCAAGACCAATTTCTTTGCCGCCATTCCGGCCGGCGAAACCGCCCATGCCGAGACCACACCGCTGCATCGCGGCAAGACCACCATGGTGTGGCAGACGAAGATCAGCCGCGCCGATGGCAAGCTGGCCGCCATCGTAACGCAAACGCAGCTTGTGCTGGCGCCACGCAAGTAATATCGGAAGAGTTATGACCCAGACCCTGAACGACCTGCCCACCCCGTCGCTGATCCTCGATCGCAGCCGGCTGCTGAACAACATCGCCCGCATGCAGGCCCGCGCTGCCGCACTGAAGGTGCAGCTGCGCCCGCATCTGAAGACGGCAAAATCGGCGATGGTGGCCGAACTGGCGGTCGGCAAAGCCGGCGCCATCACCGTCTCGACCCTGGCCGAAGCGGAGTACTTCGCCAAAGCCGGCTTCCGCGACATCACCTATGCCGTGCCGATTGCGCCGCAGAAGCTGGAACAGGTGGCGGCCATCATGAATGGCGGCGTCGACCTGAAGATCATCACCGACCATCCGGCAGTGGCGCAGGCGATTGCGGAAAAAGGCCAGGCGCTGGGCATCACCTTCAGCACCATGATCAAGATCGATTCCGGCCTGGGCCGCGCCGGCATCCCGCCCGACTCCGCGCTGCTGCTGCCGCTGGCGAACGCCTTGTCACAGCCGGGCAGCCGCCTGGCCGGCGTGCTGACCCATGCGGGGCATTCCTATGATGCGAAAAGCACCGCCGATATCGAGCGCATCGCCGAGGAGGAACGCCTCGCGGTGGTGACGGCGGCAACCCGGCTGCGCGAAGCCGGCTTTGCCTGCCCGATCGTTTCGGTGGGCTCGACGCCCACGGCGCTGTTTGCCAAACACCTGGACGGCGTTACCGAAATGCGGCCGGGCAACTTCGTGTTCTTCGACCTGTTCCAGGCCGGGCTGGGCACCTGTGCCATGGAAGATGTCGCGGTTTCGGTGCTGGCCACCGTGGTGGCCCATCATCCGGGCCGCAACCATGTGCTGATCGATGCCGGCGGCCTGGCCCTGTCGAAAGACACCGGCGCCAACAAGAATGCACCGGGCACCGGCTATGGCCGGGTCTGCCGCCCGGAGGCAGCCCTGCCGCTGCCCGGCCTGAGCATCCATGACGTGCATCAGGAGCATGGGCTGGTGGGCGGGCCGAAGGCCGCACCGGTGGATTTCGCCAGCTATCCGCCGGGCAGCCGGCTGCGGGTACTGCCCAATCACTCCTGCATGACGGGGGCGATGTATGATCGCTATTTCGTGATCGATCCGGCGCAAGCAGGCGGCGCGATCCTTGCCGAATGGGACCGCGTCAACGGCTGGTAAGGCGAACAGCCGGCACATAATGCGTCAGGGCGGTTGCGGCGCCGGCCGGTTTCGGCTTGAGTGAAGCCGGTCCGACCATGTCCGAGACGATCGAAACCGCTCCACGACCCACCGAGGCCGCGTCAACCGCGCCGCAGCGGCGCAATTATGCGCTGAACAGCTTCCGCCAGGTGGTGCCGATCAATGCCGGCGTGACGCTGGTGAATGTCACCGCCATCGCCCTCCTGCTGCTTGGCCAGATACCGCTCAACTGGCTGATGAGCTGGTGGCTTCTGCATGCCGCGGGCCTGAGCTACATGCTGTATCGCTGGGTCAGCCACAGCCGGGCGCAGGCACGCAACGAACACCGCTCGGCGCGTCTGCGCACGGCCGATGTATGGGGCGCCGCCTTCTCAGGCGCGGCCTGGGGCGCGGCCGCGCTGTTCCTGCCCAGTCTCGACCCGGCACATCAGATGCTGGTGATCATGGTGGCCGCCGGCATGATCGCCGGTTCGGCCGCCACGCTGGCCGTGGTGCCCAAGGCAGCACTCACCTACATGCTGCTGATCGCGGTGCCCTTCGTCACCTTCTTCCTGTGGCAGGGTGGCGTGGTGGGCATGGCCATGGCCGTGATGTCGACGCTGTATACCGGCGCGATGATCCTGACCAACCGCATCGTCAACGGCGTGATCCGCCGCAACCGCCGCCTGCATGAGGAAAACACTGCGCTCTATGCCCGCATCCGCGCGGCGCAGGGCGAGTTGCTGGACATCGCCGAAAGCACCGAGGCCTTTGCCTTCCTCGATGCGGAGAACCGCCTGCAATTGTGGAACCGCCGCCTGCCGGCCCTGCTGGGCCTCGACGAAGGCCTGTTCGTGCGTGGCACAGATCTGAACGTGCTGCTGCGCCGCGCCGGCCTGCCCGATGCTCTGCTGACCAGCGAGATCGCCGGGGGCGTGCTGCAGCTGCCCGGCGGGCGCTGGGTGCAGGTCGGGCGCCGCACCACGCCCCAGGGCGACCGCGCCCTGATCGTCATCGATATCACCGAGCAGCAGGCTGCCAGCGCCAAGCTGCAGCAGACCAATGACCGGCTGGAAGAGCTGTTCCGCGAGGTGAGCCAGGCGCGCGACGCGGCCCTGCGCGCCAGCCAGGCCAAATCGATCTTCCTGGCCAATATGAGCCACGAACTGCGCACGCCGCTGAATGCCATCATCGGATTTTCCGATATCGTGCAGCAGAAGATGTTCGGCCCCGACTGGGCGAAATACGATGAGTACCTGCGCGACATCAACGGCAGCGCCCGCCATCTGCTGTCGGTGATCGATGACATACTCGACCTCGCCCGCATCGAGGCCAACCAGATCGTGCTGCATGAGCAGCCGGTGATGCTGGACGAGGAACTGCCGATCTGCGCCCGCCTCGCCGCCTCGCATTACGGCCGCAATGCCGAAGCCGTGCGTGTCACCGCGCCCGAGGATCTGCCGGCCCTGCATGCGGATGCGCGGCTGGTGCGCCAGATCCTGATCAACCTGATTGGCAACGCGCTGAAATTCTCACCCTCCGGTCTGCCGGTGGAGGCCCTGGCGCGGCACGATGCCGAGAGCAACGAGATTCTGGTCAGTGTGCGCGATTACGGCATCGGCATCGCGCCCGAGGACCAGACGCGCATCTTCGACCCCTTCGAGCAGGCCGACAGCCAGCTCAGCCGCAAATATGGCGGCGTCGGCTTAGGGCTTTCCCTGGTCCAGGCCTTCGTGCGCGCCCACCAGGGCAGCCTGAGCATCGACAGCGCGGTGGGCAGCGGCACGCGGATCACCGTGTCCTTCCCCGCCAGCCGGACCAGCCCCGTCTAGGGGCCACCCGCAGGAGCCATATTGCCGCAGGGGCAATTCTAGGGGTGGTCGGGCCCCCGACAATCCTGTAGGGGTCCGTCCGTCACCCTCCGAACCCCCGCCGCTGGCGGGAGATCTGTCATTTCGGTTGAGCGACCCCCCCCTCCCCGCGACGATATTCTAGATGCCCACGCCCATTCCCCCCCGCGCCGCCGGTCCATCCGGCCCGGGCGCCGCCAGCAGGCCCGCGGCGCCGCCCTTCCAGGGCAGCTTCCAGCAGGTTCTGCTGATCAATGCCGGCGCCACCGTCTGCTTCCCCAGCGTCACCGCCCTGCTGCTGCAGGCCCAGGTGCCGGGCGACCTGCTGCTGGGCTGGTGGCTGCTGCACATGCTGTCGGCCTGCATCGTCCTTGCCGACTGGTTCCTGCGCCGGCATCGCCAGAACGAGGCGACGCCGCGCTGGCAGATGCCGCTGGAACTCTTTGTCGCCGGTTTTGCCGGCAGTGTCTGGGGCCTGAGCGCGCTGGTGCTGCCGATGATCGATGCCGATGGCCGGATGCTGCTGATGGCCGTGATCGCCGGCGTGATCGGTGCCTCCGCGCCGGCCCTGGCGCTGCTGCCGGTGGCCGGCGCCACCTTCATCATCGCCATCGCGGTGCCCTATGCCGTGCATTTCCTGAGCATTGGCAGCTTCATCGGCTATGGCCTGGCCGGGCTGCTGGTCGGCTATGTCGTGGCGATGATCGGCGCCAACCGTGTGGTGCATCGCATCCTGCTGAACAATTTACAGCTCAACCGCGAGAACAGTGGCCTCTACGACCGCATCCGCAATGCCCAGAACGAGCTGCTGGATGTCGCCGACAGCAGCGAGGCCTTTGTCTTCTGCGACGCCGACAACCGCATACAGTTGTGGAACCACCGGTTCCTCGCCCTGCTCGGCCTTGCCAATGATGACGTGCAGCACGGCGCACCGCTGGCGCCACTGCTCGGCCGTGGCGGCCTGCCCGCCGATCTGCCAGACCGCCTGGCCGATGCGCCGGTCGCCCAGAGCCGCCCGGTGCTGGAACTGCCCAACGGCCACTGGGTCCGCGCCAGTCTGCGCCGCCTGCCCGATGGTGACCGTGCGCTGATCCTGATCGATATCACCGAACAGCAGCAGCAGAATGCCCGGCTGGAAGAGCTGTTCCACGAGGTGAGCCAGGCACGCGACGCGGCCCTGCGCGCCAGCCAGGCGAAATCCAGCTTCCTGGCTCATATGAGCCATGAACTGCGCACGCCGCTGAACGCCATCATCGGCTTTTCCGACATCATCAAGCGCAAGATGTTCGGGCCCGACTGGGCGCGCTACGATGACTATGTCGGCGACATCAACAGCAGCGGCATCCATCTGCTCGGCATCATCAACGATATCCTCGACCTGGCCCGCATCGAGGCCAACCAGATCCTGCTGCAGGAAGACACCGTCGATATCGGCGAACAGGCCGCCACCTGCATCCGGCTCGCCGCGCAGCAGTTCGGCCGACCGGCCGACAGCCTGGTTGCGACTATCCCCGACGATCTGCCGATGCTGCATGCCGATGCGCGGCTGCTGCGTCAGATCCTGATCAACCTGATCGGCAATGCGCTGAAATTCTCACCGGCCGACCTGCCGGTCGGCATCGGTGCGCGGCTGGATGCGGCCAGCAACGAGATCTCGGTCTGGGTGAGCGACCGCGGCATCGGCGTGGCACCGCAGGATCAGGCGCGCATCTTCGATCCCTTCGAGCAGGCGAATGCGATGCTGAGCCGCAATTACGGCGGCGTCGGTCTCGGACTGTCGCTGGTGCGGGCTTTCGTCACGGCCCATCAGGGCCGCATCGGCATTAACAGCGCACCGGGCCAGGGCACCACCATCACCATCACCTTCCCGGCCGCGCGGACCATCCGCGCGGGCTGAGGGCATCAGGCCGCCGAAACTGCCATTCTCTGCGCCGCCTGGGCGCGGCTGCGCCGGCGGGTCAGCCAGCGCTGTTCCTGGGGATCCCACAGCATGGCGAAATCGGCCAGCATCATCGCGGTGACCACCTCGACGAATTCGGCGCGCTCGACGGCGCCGCGCACGAAATCGAAGCCGCGCGCCAGATCGATCACCGCCTCGACCATCTTGAAATGATCCTGCGGCAGACGGCTGCGCTGGTAGATCGCGGCGAGGCCGCGCTTGCCGGGATCGTGCATCAGCAGCCGCGTGTTGTTGAGCGGCACGCCGGTCAGCAGACTGACACCCTGTTCGAAGAAAGCGAGATCGCCGCCGGCCAGCGCGCGCAGCAGCAGTGTATCGGACAGCTGGCCGCGCTTTTGCAGATCGGCGACCAGATCGGCCAGCGCCGGCGGCTCGGCACCATCGCCGAGCAGGCCGAGCAGGCTGCGTTCGCGCAGCTGCAGCATGGTATCGGCGGCCATGGCCGGCGGAATCTGGTAGCGCGCGATCATCGCATCGCGCATCGCATCGGAGACCTGGGCGATCAGCCGGGCGGCGAATTTCGGCGGCATGTCGGGATGGCGTGCCAGGGCCTCGCCCAGCGCGCGGCTGTCGGGGAAACGGTCGAGCGCCCGCTCCATCATCGGGCCGCTGACCGTGGCGCCGCGATTGGTCATCAGCACGGCCACCGCCGGCTCGGCGCCATGGGTGACCAGCGCATCGGCCAGCGGCGCCGAGACGCGCGCCCGACCGGCAATCGCGCTCTGATGCAGCGGCGACACCGCCTGCACCAGCTCGATCAGGTCGGCATCGCTGAAAACGGGTGAGAATTGCAGCAGAGGCGTGGCGACGGCAGCGGCATCGCGCGCCAGCTTCAGCGCCACGCCGCGCGGCAGCTGCGGGGAATCCTTCAGCTGCTCGGCCAGCGTCTGGCGCACCAGCAGCTCGGCATCGCGGGCCAGGGCGGCAATGATCGCCTGCGCCAGCTCCTTCTCGACAGCGGTTAGGGCCGGGCCGCCCTCGTTTTCATTGGCATAGGCACGGGCGACTTTCGCGGCCGTGTCGGCGCGCGCCGCTGGCGAAGGGTCCGCCAGCAGTCGCTGTACATCCTGAATGCCGAGAAACGCCCCCTGAACCACTAAACGCCGCAGCCCCCGCCCATAACATCGTTCGTTGGTGCCGATTGTTGGCGGCGGACAATATCAGGCATCCGCCAAATGTCACGGTGAAACATCCTGACCAATCCTGACGGGGCTGCGATGGCTGACAGCCTGCATACAGGCGCAATGAAAGCGCCCGTTTCAGCGGCAAAACGCCGACAAATGCCCGCGCATTCAGCGGGGCATTAATATGTATGCAGGCCGATGAACGGCGCGGCGATTGACGTATGCGTTAGCCGGGATGCCGGAGCATCAGGTCATAAAAGACGCCAGAACCGATTCGACCGCTCAGCAGCTGGGATAACCCGGGGCGCAGACGCGATCCTGGAACGGGCGGTCAGCCGGGTCGATCGGGGCGCCGCAGGCGGCCAGCAGAGGGGCGGCGAACAGGCAGGCAAGGACGATCAGCAGGGTCTTGCGCATGGGATGTCTCCCTTTCCGTGCGGTGGAACCGCAGCACGAGGATAAGCCTGTAACGGCCGGCGGCCAAGCCGGTTCCATCCTGACTCCGGCGGAATGACGCCTAGGCCATCACGCGCCGGCTCAGCGCATCCTCGATCGCGTCCCAGATCTCGGCCTCCAGCTGCACGCCATCGAAGCGGTTGATCTGCTGGATGCCGGTGGGCGAGGTGACGTTGATTTCAGTCAGGTAATCGCCGATCACGTCGATGCCGACGAAGATCAGGCCCTCACGCTTCAGATGCGGCCCGATGATCTCGCAGATTTCATGTTCGCGTTTGGTGAGCCCGATCTTTTCCGGCCGGCCGCCGACATGCATGTTGGAGCGCGCCTCGCCGGCGGCGGGCACGCGGTTCACCGCGCCGGCCGGGCGGCCGTCGATCAGGATGATGCGCTTGTCGCCGGCGCGCACCTCGGGCAGGTAGCGCTGCACGATCACCGGTTCGCGCGCCAGCTTGGTGAACATTTCCAGCAGCGAGCCGAGATTCTCGTCATCGGGCTTGAGATGGAACACGCCGGCGCCGCCATTGCCGAACAGCGGCTTGAGGATGATGTCCTTGTGCTCGGCGCGAAACGCCTTGATCGCCTCCATGTCGGATGAGATCAGCGTCGGCGGCATCACGCCATCGAAATGGGTGACATACAGCTTTTCCGGCGCATTGCGCACCGAGACCGGGTTGTTCACCACCAGCGTCTTGGGATGGATATGCTGCAGGATATGCGTCGCCGTGATGTAGGACATGTCGAACGGCGGATCCTGGCGCATCAGCACCACATCCATCTCGGTCAGGTCGGCCAGCTCGGGTTCGCCCAGCGTATAATGGTTGCCGCGTTCGGCCCGCAGCCGCATGGCCCGGCCGCGCGCCAGCACCTTGCCATCGCGGAAGCTCAGGTCGCGCGCCAGATAGTGAAACAGCGCATAGCCGCGCCGCTCGGCTTCCAGGCCCAGCATGAAAGTGCTGTCGCCATCGAAGTCGATGCTTTCGATGGGGTCCATCTGGATCGCCACCTTGAGGGCCATGACACAGTCCTTTTTTTATGAAAACCAGGCTTTCCTATTTAGGGAAGCCGGGCGAGACGTCTAGTTCAACTGCAGCCGAATGTGGCGCAGGAAGGCCTCGGCCTCAAGGCTTGCCGCCTCGTCGCCGGCCAGCATCAAAAACCGCTCGGTGGCCGCCATGGCCTGGCGGATGCGGCCGAGCTGGCCTTCCACCACGCCGAGTTCACGCCAGGCCGGTGCGAAATTCGGCGCCACCAGCAGCATGCGACGCAGTGTCTCGGCGGCGCGTTCCACATCGCCGCCGCGCCAGGCACGGGCCTTGATGTTGTTCTGCAGGCGCAGCAGCACCTCGCGGCCGGTCATGGCCCGCACATGTTCCGGCCGCAATTCGGCATCGTCGCCGCCGACCCGGCGCAGCAGGTCGTTCATTTCCGGCGGCGCGGCAATGCGCCCCTGATGGAAGGGATCGAGGATCAGCGCGCCGTCCTCGCCCTCCAGCCGGATCAGGAAATGACCGGGAAAATCGATGCCGGCCACCGGCCAGAGCTGCGCACGCGCCGCGAAGATATAAAGAATGCCAAGCGAAACCGGCAGGCCCATGCGGCGATCGATCACGCGGATCAGATCGGCATTCTGCGGATCGTCGTAGGACTCAGTGTCGCCGCGGTAACCGAATTCCACGCCCAGCACGCCGGCCAGCGCCATGGCGCGCGGCGCCACCTCGGTGCCGGCTCCGATGCGGCTGAGCGCAGCGGCGATATCGGCGAGATGGCGGCGATAGGGCCCGAGATCGAGGCCCGGCTTGTCGAGTGCAGCAAACAGCAGCGCGGCCTCGGCAATGTCGAGGCCATCATCCGGCGCGGCACCGAGAGCCTTGAGAGCCGTTTCGATCGCCGCCCGATCTGTCATGCAATCCCGTCTGTCATCACATTTCCTTAGACCGGACGGCGACGCGGATCGGTTTTCAGCCAGACATGGCTGACCACCCGGCGCACGCCTTTGATCGTGCGGGCATAGTCGGTGACCTTGGTGATCTCAGCGTCGCTCTGCGCCAGGCCGATGAGATAGATGGTGCCGTTCACCGTTTCGATCGAATAGTTGATATCGACCACATCGGTATCGGTGGCGATCTTGGCGCGCAGCTGGGTGCTGATCCAGGCGTCGTTGGCGCTGTCGAGCAGATCGCCCGATGTGGTCACCTGCACCTCGTTGATCACCTCCTGGATGCGGTCGCTCGCCGCCCAGGCCAGCCGCGTTGCTTCATCGCGGGAGAATTCGGTGCCGACCACACCGGTCAGCAGCACGCGTCCCTCGACCACCGTGATCGAGAGTTTGCGCCAGACATACTGGTTTTCCTTCAGATAGCGATCATTGATGGCGATCTGGATGCCCTTGTCATTGGCAGCATTCTTGATGCCGCGTTCCTCGGCCGCCGCCACGCCGGTGGCTGCACCGGCGCCAAGCGCGAGGCCGACACAGCCCTGCAACGCCGGCATCGCCAGCAGAAGAATGGCGAGCGGCGCAAAATGCAGGGCACGGGAGAATGAAACGTGACGCACGCGAAACTCCTTAAAAGTCAAATCCGCCAGGCATCGCGGACATGATGCGGCCAGCGGCCGGGGACCAGCAGCATGGCATCGAAACGTAGCGAAAGTGTTTCCGCATCGGCCTGCTGGCTCAAGAATATCGCAGCCGCCTGGGCAATGCGACGGCGTTGCGCGGGCTGCACCGCCTCGGCGGCCTGCGCGAGGCTGTCGCGCCATTTCACCTCGACGGCGACCAGCAGCCGGCCGCGCCGGGCCAGGATGTCGATTTCGCCCAGCGGATGGCGCCAGTTGCGGGCCAGAATCCGATAGCCCTGCAGGCGCAGCCACCAGACCGCCCGGGCCTCCCCCAGCCGGCCACGGCTGTGCCGTTCCCCCCCGTGGCCTTCAGCCCTGGCCATCCCGCAGCTCCAGGGCCCGGGCATAGACCGGCTTGCGGCCCAGCCCCAGCAGCACGGCCACCTCGTCCACCGCCTGGCGCAGCGGCAGCCGCGCCATCGCCTCGGCGAGCGCGGTATCGAGATCGGCCGCCGTGGCCGCGGCCTGTTCCGCCGGCGGGGCAATCACCAGGGTGATCTCGCCCTTGGGTGCGCCGGCTTGCGCATAATGGGCCGCCAGATCCTGCAGGGAACCGCGGCGCACCTCCTCGAATTTCTTGGTCAGTTCACGCGCCACGGCCGCCTCGCGCGCCGGCCCGAGAACAGCGGCCATGTCCGCCAGGCTGTCGGCCAGGCGTTGCGCGCTTTCCAGCAGCACGATGGTGGCCTGGATGCCACCCAGTTCAGCCAGCCAGCGCCGCCGTGCGGCGGATTTCGGCGGCGGGAAGCCGGCATAGAGGAAACGGTCGCTGGGCAGGCCCGACAGGCTGAGGCCCGTCAGCACCGCCGAGGCGCCGGGCAGCGCGGTGACGGCCACGCCGGCCTCGATACAGGCACGCACCAGCTTGTAGCCCGGATCATTGATCAGCGGTGTGCCGGCATCCGATACCAGCGCCACCACCGCGCCGGCCTGCAGTTTTTCGATCAGCTGGGGCCGCACTTTCGCCGCATTGTGCTCATGATATGGGAATAGCGGCGTGCCTACGCCGTAGCGTTTCAGCAGCGGCCCGGTGACGCGGCTGTCTTCGCAGGCCACAAGATCGGCCCGCTGCAACAGGGCCAATGCCCGCAGCGTGATATCGGCAGCGTTGCCGATCGGGGTGGCCACCAGATATAAGCCGGGGGTGAATTGTGCCGCGTCGACCCCGAAGTTTGAGCGTTCCGGGGCAGAACGTTCGGGCGGCGACTGAAGTGGATCTGTCATGGACATCGGGATGAGCTGCGTCACGCATTGTAGAGTGGGCCTTTCCACCCAGTCTATGCTTCAATCCCGGCCTATGCTTCAATCCCGGCTGATGCTTCAATCCCGGGCGATGGTGCAAACCCTGTCCATGCTTGCGCGACGCGTCGTGCCGGTTCTTGCGGTTCTGCTGCTGGCGGCCTGCCAGAGCGGTCCCGCCACCCAGGGTGGCCTGCCCGGCCTGCTGGAACGCGTGGTACCCGGCGCGCCACAGCGCGTTGCCCCCTCGCCGGGCACGCCGGTCGCACAGCCCGGCAGCGCCGGCCAGACCAATCTGCCCCCCGCCATGGCACAGGCGCTGCAACAGCAGCAGACCCTGCCGGTTGCCACGCCGTCACTGGCCATCGAAACGCAGCCGCTGCCGCCGATCACCGCACCAGCCCTGACGCCGCCAGCCAGCGCCGATGCCATCTGCATCGGTTTCCTGGCGCCGCTGTCGGGCCCCAATGCCGGCCTGGGCCGCGCCTTATTCGATGCTGCGCAGCTGGCGCTGTTCGATCTGGCCGACAACCGCCTGGTGCTGCTGCCGCGCGATACCGAGGGCAATCCGGAGAAAGCCACCGAGGCTGCGCGCCGCGTGATCGCCGAGGGGGCGCAGATCATCATCGGCCCGCTGTTTGCCAACGAAGCCGCCGCCGTGGGCGCAGTGGCACGCGAGCGCAATGTGAAGGTGCTGAGCTTCTCCACCGACCGCAGCGTGGCCGGCGGCGGCGTTTACCTGCTCGGCTTCACGCCCGACCAGCAGGTCGAGCGCGTGATCGGGTATGCCCGCACCCGCGGCCTGACGCGCTTTGCCGCCCTGGTGCCGGACTCGGCCTATGGCAACGCGGTGGCGCAGGTCGCCAGCGCAGCCGCAGCGGCAAACGGCGCGCAGATGCTGCGGCAGGATCGCTATCCGGTCGATACCGGCGACCTGACGCCCACCGTGCGGCGCTTTGCCACCGGCCTGCGGGCCCTGCCGGCCCGTGGCCTGGAAGAACCGCCGGTGGATGGCGTCGATCCCAATATCGCCCGCCCGGTCGACGGCCTGCTGCTGCCCGAGGGCGGCGCGCGCCTGCGCGCACTGGCCCCGCTGCTGCCGTTTTTCGATATCGATCCGCGCGCCGTGCGCTTCCTCGGCACCGGCCTGTGGGACGATCCCTCGCTCAGCACCGAACCGGCACTGGTCGGTGGCTGGTATGCCGGCCCGGCACCGGAGGGCTTTGCCGATTTCAGTCGCCGTTTCGAGCAGGGCTTTGGCCGCCGGCCACCGCGGTTGGCCAGCCTGGCCTATGATGCCACCGCCCTGGTCGGCATCCTGGCGCGGCGAACCGATACGACAACGCCCTTCGATGATCGCGGCCTGAGCAATCCGGACGGATTTGCCGGGTATGACGGGATTTTCCGCTTCCAGGCCGATGGCCTGGTGCAGCGCGGCCTGGCCGTGCTCGAAATCCAGCGGCGCGGCGGCGGCCGGGTGATCGACCCGGCGCCGACGAGTTTCCAGCAACCGGCCAACTGACGCTGTTCCACTGGCACCGGTCCACTGACACCGGTCCACTGGCACCGGCCAGCAGCCGCCCCGGATCGTCCGGGCTGTGGGTTTTCTTATTACTAAGAATTTATTCGGCCAGTCCGGCTTGCCGTGATACTACCCGTTAAAGCCAAATACTACTCAGGCGAGCTTTCACCGAGTGGTTCTTTCTAGTAGATTTCACGTCCTGCCCCTTCAGCGGGAGGAACGAAGCGGTGAGCGAAGACATGGCCGATCATGAGCGTATCGATTTCTCGAAGATCAGTTTCCTGGTCGTCGAGCCGAACCGTTTGATGGGGCAGATGGTCCGCGATGTGCTGCAGATGCTGGATGCCCAGTATATCGATCGCGCCCGCGATTTCGACACCGCCGTCAACGTGCTGCGCATGGGCCGCACCGATGTGATCATCACCGAATGGGCGCTGAGCCAGGAAAAGCTTGGCCGCGACGGCATGGATATCGTGCACTGGGTGCGCAATGACGCCGCCTCGCCCAACCGCATGATGCCGGTGGTGATGATGACGGCGAATTCGGAAGAGGAATATGTCTGCCGCGCCCGCGACTGCGGCGTCTCGGAATTCGTCGCCAAGCCCTATACCGTGAACGGCTTCTACACCCGGCTGGCGGCTGCCGTGGCGCGCCCGCGCCAGTTCGTGCGCATCGGCGAATATTTCGGACCGGATCGCCGCCGCCGCAAGCTGCTTGAATACGGCGGCCCCGAGCGCCGCGTGATGGCTGAAGCCTACTGACCGTTGTGCTGGGCCAGATTTCCGGGATGAGCAAAAAACCTGTCTTCGTGCCGCCTGCGCAGGACTTGCGGCGCAAGGCCGTCAACTTCAAGAAGGGCTTCAAGCTCAAGCTGGAACCAGAGGAACTGAAGCGCCTTGAGGCCGTGGTCGAAAAGGCCACCGACCAGTTCACCGTGGAAGTGGCGGAAAAACTGAAGCTGCTGCGCCTGTCGCTGGACGATGTGGCGCGCGGCGCGATCGGCTCCGATCAGGCGATGCAGGCGATCCGCAGCGCATCGCTCGAAATCAAGGGCATGGGCGGTATGTTCAAATATCCGCTGCTGACCGCCTTTGCCAAATCGCTCAACGATTTCACCAAGGATATGGGCATTCCGAGCCCGATCCAGCTCGATATCATCGCAGCCCAGATCGACGCGCTGTATGTGGTGATGGCCCGACGCATCCAGGGCAGCGGCACCAAGGTCGAGACCCAGCTGCTCGAAGCGCTGGAACAGGCGGCCCGGAAACACCGGTAGCCGGTCCAGGCCCTAAAACATCTTCCACAGCGGCAGGCCCGACAGGGCGGCAAAGGCGCAGAGCGCCAGGGCAACGCGGCGGAACTGTGCCTCGTCGGCACGCGCGAACAACCGCATGCCAAAGCGCAGCGGCAGCAGATAGGCCGGGATCAGCGGCAGCGATGACAGCAGGCTTTCCGCCGTGAACAGGCCGTTCCACCAATAGGCGATGGCGGTGGCGATCGCCGTGAAGCCAAAGAACACCACCAGATTGGCCCGCACGGTGGCGGCCGCGCTCTGGCCGCCGAGCCAGAGCAGCACCACCGGCGGACCCGGCAGGGCAACGGCACCGCCGCTGAGACCCGCCAGCGCACCGGTGCCCAATGTGGCCGGCAGGCCGAGCCGGCCCTGATAGCGCCAGCCGCGCGCCATCAGCGCGACGGCCAGCAGAATCACGCCGCACACCATCCAGCGCATCAGGTCGGCATCGGCCACCACCAGCAGCGCGACACCGAGCGGAATGGCGGCAACGGCAGCCAGCGCCAGCGGCAACACCTCGCGCCACACGCAGCGCCGCAGCGCATCGCGCAGCATGGGCAGGGCGGCCGCATCGTCGGCGATCAGCAGCCAGACGGCAGCCAGCTTGGGTTCGTACATCAGCCCGGCGATCGGCATGAACATCATGGCGCCGCCAAAACCGGAAAAGCCGCGCACCAGGCCGGCCAGCGCTGCCGCGCCGACCACCGCCCAGTAGCGCGGCTCGTTCAGGAAACCGAGAAGTGTATCAGCCAACCAGGATGACGAGGCCGACCAGCGCCACGGCGGCACCGGCACTGCGGGTCAGCACCGGCAGGCTGAAGCGCTGGGCCAGATGGGCGCCGGCGATCCCCATACCATGCAGCCCGGCCGTGGCCAGCAGCATGCCGCCCGCATAGGTCAGCGCCTGCGACGCATCGCCGATCTCGGTCGCATGCGCATGGCCGTGCAACAGCGCGAACAGCGCCGTCACCGCCATGCCGGCAACCAACGGCGGCCGCACGGCAAAGGCAACCAGCAGACCGAGGATCAGTACCGACAGGGCGATGCCCGCTTCGACGCCGGGCAGCGCGATGCCGGCAAGGCCGAGCGCGAAACCGGCAGCCATGGAGAGGACGAAAGCGGCCGGCAGCAGCCAGAGCGCGCGCGGCGTCTTGCCCGACTGCTGGGTGGCCCAGAGGCCGACCGCCAGCATGGCCATCAAATGGTCGAACCCGCCGAAGGGATGCGTAAAGCCTGCCGCAAAGCCGGCGACGACCGGCTCGCCGCCCGGATGGCCGGGATGGGCCAGTGCCGGAAGGGCAAGGCTTGCCAGAACAACGGCCGGCACAACCGCCTGACCCAGCTTGGACTTGAACGACATGGCGAACCTCTTGTTATGCGCGCTGTGGAATACGCGCGTCGTGCGAACCACCCGCCCCTTTGTGCCCAAGGCCGGCCGGTTTGACAAGACCGGTAGCGCGGCTTACCGTCCGCCGCGATGGTTCGTGGCGTTGTCTTTTCGGATGGCGTCGCGATGAAAAGGGAACGCGGTGCCGGCTTTCTGTGCAGGACTTTTCTGCCGGATGCCGCAAGCCGCGGCAGCCCCCGCTACGGTAGGCGGTGAGCGGCGCGCAATACGCCACTGGACAGTCTGTATGGTCCGGGAAGGCGCGCGAACCGCGATGAACCGCAAGCCCGGAGACCTGCCATCGGAATTGGTCGAAACGGACGTGTCGGACGGGGTGTGCCGGCGCCCGGCCTGTGTCATTCTCGCCCACCCAGCCGCTGGAGGACTGGCGCAGCGGCAGGATCGGCACGGCCATGGTCCGCGTCGGCGTCATGCAACAGGACGCTAGAGAATGCAGAAGAGTCCCGCCCAGAAAATTCCCGCGACCGTGGTGACTGGCTTCCTCGGTGCCGGCAAGACTACGCTGATCCGCCACCTCATCACCCATGCCAATGGCCGGCGCATTGCACTGATCGTCAATGAATTCGGCGAGGTGGGTATCGATGGCGAGCTGCTGAAAAGCTGCGGCGCGCCCGATTGCACGGAAGACGACATCGTCGAACTGGCCAATGGCTGCCTGTGCTGCACGGTGGCCGACGATTTCCTGCCCACCCTGCAGAAGCTGCTGGATCGCCCCAATCCGCCCACGCATATCGTCATCGAGACCTCCGGTCTCGCCTTGCCCAAACCCCTGGTCCAGGCCTTTGCCTGGCCCGGCATCAAGAGCCGCACCACCGTGGATGGCGTGATCACCGTGGTGGATGCCGCCGCCGTGGCCGAAGGACGGTTTGCCGATGATGAAGAGGCGCTGGCGCAGCAGCGCGCCGCCGATCCGAATCTCGATCACGACAATCCGCTGGAGGAACTGTTCGAGGACCAGCTCGGCTGTGCCGACCTGGTGCTGCTGAACAAGGCCGATCTGCTGGATGAAGGCGCCATGGCGAATGTGCGCGCCGAGATCGGCACGCATCTGCGCCAGGGCGTGAAGACGCTGGCGATCAGCAAGGGCGAAATCGCCGCCGATATCCTGCTCGGCCTGCAGGCTGCCGCCGAAGACGATATCGCCGCGCGCAAGTCGCATCACGATGATGAAGACGACCACGACCATGAGGACTTCTTCAGCTTCAGCATCACGCTGCCGGAACAGACGGCGCCCGAAGCGCTGCTGCAGCGCCTGGCTCCGGTGATCGACGAACACGACATCCTGCGCGTGAAGGGCTTTGTCGCCATTGCCGGCAAGGCCATGCGGCTGGTGCTGCAGGGTGTCGGCGCGCGGTTGTCGCATTACTACGACCGCGACTGGCAGAGTCATGAACCGCGCGCCACGCGCCTGGTGGTGATCGGTCGCGCCGGGCTCGACGAGGCGGCGATCCGCGCCGCCCTCGCGGCCTGACGCAACGCTGGCGCCCCCGTGCATCTGCTCAATGCCATACCCGGCGGCGCGGCAGCGACGGAGGGTGCCGTCGACCTGAAGCAGTCGCCGGGCGACATTGTCATCCTCAGCGCGGCCGATACCGAACTCTCAGCGCTGAGCAGCGCCTATGCGGGTCTGCCCGAGAATTTTCCCTCACTCAGACTCGCCAACCTGTTACAGCTCAGCCATCCCTACGCCGTCGATCTCTATGCCGACAGCGTGATCGCCCATGCCCGGCTGGTGATCGTGCGCCTGCTGGGCGGCCAGAGCTACTGGGCCTATGGCGTGGAACGCCTGAGCGACCTGTGCCGCGCGCGCGGCATCGCGCTCGCCTTCCTGCCCGGCGACCGCCAGCCCGATCCGGGACTGGACGGATTTTCCACCGTCGATGACGAAAGCCGCTCTGCACTGTTCGGTTATTTCCGTGAAGGCGGCATCGAGAATCTGCGCCATTGCCTGCGCCGCGCCGCCGCCCTGATCGGCCATGACGAAGACCCGCCGGATGCCAGGCCGCTGCCGGCTGCCGGCCTGTACTGGCCGAGCCTGAGCGATCCGGATCTCGACAGCCTGCGCCAGGTCTGGGCCAGCCGCAAGGCGATACCCCAGCCGGTGGCCGCGATCGTGTTCTATCGCGCCCTGATGCAGGCCGGCGATCTGGCCGCCGTCGATGCGCTGATCGAATCGCTGGGCGCCGAAGGCCTCAATCCGCTGCCGATCTTTGTCACCAGCCTGAAGGACCGGCTGTCATCGGATATTGTCAGCACGCTGCTCGACCATGCATTGCCCGATGTGATTCTGAATGCCACCAGCTTCGCGCTCGGCAGCCCGACCGGCAATGACGGCGGCAGCGAAGATCCGCTCGGCCAATGCGACTGCCCGGTGCTGCAGGTGGTGTTCGCCACGCAGCCGGCGGAAGACTGGAAGGCCGGCACGCGCGGCCTCAATCCGCGCGATCTTGCCATCGCCGTGGCCCTGCCCGAGATCGATGGCAGAATCCTGAGCCGTGCCGTCGCCTTCAAGGCCGAGGCACAGTTTGATGTCCGCACCGAATGCAGCATCGTGCGCCTGCAGCCGGATTACGGCCGCTGCCGCTTCGTGGCCAGGCTGGCCTGTGCCTGGTCGCGGCTCGGCCGGCTGGCGCCGGCGGAACGCAAGGTCGCCCTGGTGATGGCGAATTATCCCAACCGCGACGGCCGCATCGGCAATGGCGTGGGTCTCGACACGCCGCAGAGCGCGGTGGAAATCCTGCGCGCGATGAAAGACGCCGGCTATGAACTCAACGCCCTGCCGGTCAGCGGCAATCGCCTGATCGAGGCGCTGATCGAGGGTGTCACCAACGATTTCGCCTCCGCCGCCGGCCGGCGCGTGCGCGTGGTCTATCCGCTGGTGCTGTATCGCCGGTTCTTCGAGCGTCTGCCGCCGGCGATCCAGCAGGCGGTGAGCGAACGCTGGGGCGAGCCGGAAGACGATCCGCATATCGATGCCGGCGCCGACGGACGCAACGGCTTTGCCCTGCCGGTGCTGCCGCTGGGCAATGTGGCGGTGATGATCCAGCCGGCGCGCGGCTACAATATCGATCCGGCGCGCAGCTATCACGATCCCGACCTGGTGCCGCCGCATCACTATTTCGCAGCTTACGCCTGGTTACGCGAAAGCTTTGGCGCCGATGCGGTGATCCATTGCGGCAAGCATGGCAATCTGGAATGGCTGCCCGGCAAGGCACTGGCGCTGAGCGAAGACTGCCTGCCCGAGGCCGTGTTCGGCCCGATGCCGCAGCTCTATCCCTTCATCGTCAATGACCCCGGCGAAGGAACGCAGGCCAAACGCCGTACCGCGGCGGTGATCCTGGATCACCTGACGCCACCACTGACGCGCGCCGAAATCTATGGCGATCTTGCCGCCCTGGAACAGCTGGTGGACGAGTATTACGAGGCTGCCGGCATGGATCGCCGGCGCCTGCCGCTGCTGGCCGAACGCATCATTGCCGAAACGCGGCGGCTTGGCCTCGATGCCGATTGCGATATCCAGATCGGCGAAGCCACCGAAACCGCGTTGCTGAAACTCGACAATCATCTGTGCGACCTGAAGGAACTGCAGATCCGCGACGGCCTGCATGTCTATGGCACCAAGCCGCATGGCGAGCAGCTGATCGACCTGCTGGTGGCGCTGGTGCGCCTGCCGCGCAACGACGGCAAGGATGGCAATGCCTCGATCCTGCGCGCGCTCAGCCAGGATATCGACCTGGGCTTCGATCCCCTGGGCACCGATTACGCCGCCGCCTGGACCGGGCCGCAGCCGGCCGTGCTGGCCAGCCTGGCGCCGGGGGCGTGGCGCAGCCATGGCGACACCATCGAGCGTCTGGAGATTCTCGCCAAGCAACTGGTGGCCGACCGGCGGCTGCCTGACGAAGCATGGGCGGCCACAAAAGCCGTGCTGCAGGAGATCGACTATCGCCTGCGCCCCGCCGTGCTGAGCTGCGGCCGCGCCGAGATCGAGAATCTGCTGCGCGGCCTGGACGGCCGTTTTGTGCCGCCGGGGCCAAGCGGCGCGCCGACCCGCGGCCGACCCGAAGTGCTGCCGACAGGGCGCAACTTCTTCTCGCTGGACGCACGCAGCCTGCCGACACCGGCGGCCTGGACGCTGGGCTGGCAATCGGCCGATGCGCTGCTGCAGCGCCACCGCCAGGATCATGGCGAATGGCCGCGCGCCATCCTGCTGAATGCCTGGGGCACAGCCAACATGCGCACCGGCGGCGACGATATCGCCCAGGCGCTGGCGCTCATTGGCGCACGGCCTACATGGGAAGGGGCGTCTGGCCGCGTCACCGGATTCGAGATCGTGCCGCCCGACCTGCTGGATCGCCCGCGCATCGATGTGACCCTGAAGGTGAGCGGCTTTTTCCGCGATGCCTTCCCCGCACAGCTGAACCTGTTCGATGCCGCCAGCCGCGCGGTGCAGGCGCTGGACGAGCCGCCGGAGGTCAATCCGCTGGCCCAGCGCGTGCGCGACGAAATCGCCACCATGACCGCACGCGGCATCGATGCGGCGGAAGCGCAGCGCCGCGCCGGCTATCGCGTGTTCGGCTCGCAGCCGGGCGCCTATGGTGCCGGCCTGCAGGCCCTGATCGACCAGGGCGGCTGGACCGAGACGGCCGACCTGGCCAAGGCCTATATCGCCTGGGGCGGCTATGCCTATGGCCAGGATGCGGAAGGCATCGCCGATGCGGAGGTCTTCGTACAGCGCCTGAGCGGCGTCGACACCATCGTGCAGAACCAGGACAACCGCGAGCATGACCTGCTCGACTCCGATGACTATTACCAGTTCGAGGGCGGCGCGGTGGCGGCCGTTCAGTATGCGTCGGGCGCCGCGCCGACTGCCTATCATAACGACCATTCGCGCCCCGAGGCGCCGCGCATCCGCCGTCTGGAAGAAGAGATCGCCCGCGTCGTGCGTGGCCGTGCCACCAATCCGAAATGGATCGAAGGCGTGAAGCGCCACGGTTACAAGGGTGCCTTCGAGATCGCCGCCACGGTGGATTACCTGTTTGCCTTTGCCGCCACCACCGGCCTGGTGCGCGACCACCAGTTCGAGGCGTTGTATGACGCCTATCTCGCCGACCCCGATACGCGCGGCTTCCTGGAGAGCAATAACCCGGCCGGTGCGCGCGAGATTGCCGAACGCTTTGCTGAGGCGATCCGCCGCGGCCTGTGGCGACCGAAAGCCAACTCGGCCGCCGAACTGCTGGAAAGGATGCTGGCAGCATGAAGATCAAGGAACCCGGCCTGAGCGAGGACGAGGTCAACGCCCGCGCCAACGAGAAAGCGAAGAAGCGCAAAGAAGTGCGCGACCGCATGCTGGCGACCAAGACCATCGAGAAGGGCCTGCTCATGGTCCATACCGGCAAGGGCAAGGGCAAGTCGACCGCCGCCTTCGGCCTAGCCGTGCGCGCCATCGGCAACGGCTTCCGCGTCGGCATCGTGCAGTTCGTCAAGGGCAAGTGGCAGACCGGCGAACGCCCGGTGCTGGAAATGTTTCCCGAGCAGGTGACGATCAAGGCGATGGGCGAGGGCTTCACCTGGGATACCCAGGACCGCGCCCGCGACATCGCCGCGGCAAACGCTGCCTGGACGGAAGCCAAACGCATGATCGAGGCTTGCCGTGGCGCCGAACCGGCCTATGACATGCTGGTGTTCGACGAACTCAACATCGTGCTGCGCTACGACTATCTGGATCTTGCCGAGGTGGTCGCGGCACTGCAGGGCCGGCCCGAAAAGCTCCACATCGTGGTGACCGGCCGCAATGCCAAGCCGGAGCTGATCGAGGCTGCCGACCTGGTGACCGAGATGACCGAGGTGAAGCACCCCTTCCAGGCTGGTGTGAAAGCCCAGAAAGGTATCGAATTTTGAAACGCGACCTGCTCGATCCCAAGACGATTGCCGCCCCGGTCGGCCAGTATGCCCATGGCTGCCTGGTGACCGAGGGCACGCGCATCCTGTTCATCAGTGGGCAGATCGGGGCTGCACCCGATGGCAGCGTGCCGCCGGATTTCGAGAGCCAGGCCCGCAATGTCTGGCGCAATATCGAGGCGGTGCTGGCCGAGGCCGGCATGAGCTTCGACAATCTGGTCAAGACCACCAACTTCCTGACCGACCACAGCCAGTTGATACCGAACCGCAAGATCCGCAACGAAATCCTCGGCGACCGCAAATGCGCCTCCAGCGGAATCGTGACCCAGACGCTGGTCAGCGACTGGCTGCTGGAGATCGAAGCCATAGCAATGGCATAATGCAGCGATGACCAGCATGTTCCAGAAGCCCCCGATCGATAACCCGTTCCAGAAGACCGGCGTAATGCTATGCGGCCATGGCAGCCGCGATGCGCGTGCGGTGGCCGAATTCACCGCGCTGGCCGCGCATCTCAAGGGCCGCCTGCCGCAATACGATGTGGATTTCGGCTTCCTGGAATTCGCCACGCCGATCATCCGCGACGGCCTCGATGCCCTGCGTGCCAAGGGCAACACGCGGATTCTCGCCCTGCCCGGCATGCTGTTTGCCGCCGGCCACGCCAAGAACGATATCCCGAGCGTGCTCAACCGCTATCAGGCCGAGCATCCGGATGCGACGATTTCCTACGGCCGCGACCTCGGCATCGACCTGAAGATGCTGCGTGCCGCCGGCGACCGTATCCAGGCCGCATTGGATGCGGCTGGTGATGACGTCGCCCGCCATGAAACCTGCCTCGTCGTCGTCGGCCGCGGCACGTCTGATCCCGATGCCAATTCCAACATTGCGAAAGTGATGCGCATGCTGTGGGAGGGCTTCGGCTTCGGCTGGGGCGAGACCGCCTATTCCGGCGTCACCTTCCCGCTGGTGCAGCCCGCGCTGGAGCATGTCACCCGGCTGGGCTACAAGCGCGTCATCGTGTTTCCGTATTTCCTGTTCACCGGCATCCTGGTCGAACGCATCTACGATTACACCGATATCGTCGCCGCCGCGCATCCGCAGATCGAGTTCATCAAGGCCGGTTACCTGAACGACCATCCGATGGTGCTGGAGGTGTTCGAGGACCGGCTGCAGGAAATCCTTGCCGGCACCAACAACATGAACTGCCAGATGTGCAAATACCGCGCCCAGGTGCTCGGCTTCGAGGACGAAGTGGGTCTGGCGCAGGAAAGCCATCACCATCATGTCGAGGGCATCGGCACCGGCCACAGCCATGACCACCACGGCCATGATCCCCACGGCCACGATCATGGCCACGATCACGGGCATGATCACGCGCACGGGCATAACCATGCCCATCATGACCACGGGCATCATCCCTATCCCCATGCCGATCATCCGCTGGGGCCGAAGACCCTGAAGAAAAGCGACGCGGCCACATGATGGCGTTCGACTACCTACGCGACCCCGACGCGATTTATCGTCTCAGCTTCGAGATGATTCGCGGCGAGGTCGACCTGTCGCATCTGCCACCGGGCATCGACGAACTGGCGCTGCGCCTGATCCATGCCTGCGCCATGCCCGAGATCCTGCCCGACCTGGCCTGGACGCCGGATCTGCCTGATGCAGTCCATACTGCATTGCAAAGCGGCAAGCCGATCCTGAGCGATGTCGACATGGTGGCCTATGGCGTGATCCGCTCGCGCCTGCCGGCCGACAACCCCGTACTCAGCTTCCTCAACACGCCCGAGGCGCGCGCGATCGGCCAGACAAAGCAGATCACGCGCTCGGCCGCGGCGGTCGAATTATGGCTGCCTCATCTTGAGGGGGCCGTTGTCGTCATCGGCAATGCGCCGACCGCGCTGTTCCGCCTGCTGGAAATGCTGAATGACGAAGCCGCGCCGAAGCCGGCCGCCATCCTCGGCTTCCCGGTCGGCTTTGTCGGTGCGGCTGAATCGAAACAGGCGCTGATCGACCATGCGCCGCCTGGCGTGGCCTATGCCACCCTGAAAGGCCGCCGTGGTGGCAGCGCCATCGCCGCCGCCGCAATCAACGCGCTGGCCACCTGGGAGCCCGCCCAATGACGAAGCTCTGGCTCAGCATTGTCGGCATCGGCGAGGACGGCCTGGACGGCATCACGGCCGCCGCGCGCGTGGTGATCGAAACCGCGGATATCCTGATCGGCGGCGAGCGGCATCTGGCCATGGTGCCCACGAAAGACGGCGACCAGCGCCGCATCACCTGGAGCACGCCGCTGCTGGCCCAGGCCGACAGCATCAACGACCACAAGGGCCGCCGCGTCTGCGTGCTGGCCAGCGGCGATCCGATGTGGTTCGGCATCGGCACGACGCTGGCCAATCGCGTCGCCGCAGACGAGATCGCCGTCATCCCCCATGCCGGTGCCTTTTCGCTGGCGGCTGCACGCCTGCTCTGGCCTCTGGATGCCGTGGATTGCCTTTCACTCCATGGCCGGCCGCTGGATCTGCTGTCGGCCTTCCTGCATCCCGGCGCCCGCCTGCTGCTGCTGACCGAGAATGGCGCGGCGCCAGCGAAGATCGCCGAATATCTGACCAAGCGCGGCTTCGGCAGCGCCAGCCTCACCGTGCTGGAGCATCTGGGCGGTGCGCAGGAAAACATCCTGACCGGCACGGCCAAGACCTGGCCGCACGGACCTTGCGCCGATCTCAACACCCTGGCGGTGCAGGTGAACGATGGTCCGGGGCTGACACGCCTTGCCGGACTGGACGATGATCTTTATTTGCATGACGGCAACATCACCAAGCGCGAGATCCGTGCGATGACGCTGGCCCGTCTGTCGCCGTTTCCCGGCGACCTGCTGTGGGATGTCGGTGCCGGCTCGGGCTCGATCTCGATCGAATGGCTGCGCGCCGACCGCCGCAACCGCGCCATCGCCATCGAGAACAAGGATTCGCGCCGCAGCATGATCGCGCAGAATGCGGCAGCGCTCGGCGTGCCGCAGCTGGAGATCAATGGCAACGCCGTGCCGGGCGCGCTGGACGGCCTGCCCGAGCCCGATGCCATCTTCATCGGCGGCGGCGTCACCGCTGAAGGCCTGATCGAGCGCTGCTGGCAGGCCCTGAAACCCGGCGGCCGGCTGGTGGCCAATGTGGTGACCCTGGAAGGCGAAGGCCTGCTGGTGCAGGCGCGGCAGACCCATGGCGGCGACCTCGCGCGCTTCATGGTGCAGCGCGCCGAACGCGTCGGCCGTTTCCATGGCTGGCATGCGATGATGCCGATCACGCAATGGAGCGTCATCAAGGAATGAGTGCGACCCTGTATGGTCTCGGCATCGGCCCGGGCGACCCCGAGCTGATCACGCTGAAGGCGCTGCGGCTGCTTCAGAGCGCCGACGTCGTTGCCTATCCGGCGCCGGAAGACGGCGACAGCTTGGCGCGCCGGATCGTTGCGCCGCATCTGAGCGGGAAACAGACCGAACTGGCGATCCGCATGCCACTGACGGTGGCCCGCTTCCCGGCCCAGGCGGTCTATGAGCAGGCGGCGGAAGACCTGAGCGCGCATCTGGTCGCCGGACGCAATGTCGCGGTGCTCTGCGAGGGCGACCCCTTCCTCTATGGCTCGTTCATGTATCTGTTCGGCCGGCTGGCAGAAAAATTCTCCGTCGAGGTGGTGCCCGGCGTGTCGTCGCTGACTGCCTGCGCTGCCGCGCTGAAACATCCGCTGGTATCGCGCAACGACGTGTTGACCATCATCCCCGCCCCGCTGGATGACGAGACCATCACCGCCAAGCTGCTGCATACCGATGCGGCAGCGATTCTCAAGCTCGGTCGCCATGGCCCGCGCATCGTCGCCCTGCTGCGGCAGCTCGGCCTGGCCGATCGCGCCCAGTATATCGAGCGCGCCACCATGGCCGAACAGCGCATCCTGCCGCTGCAGGACGTCGACCCGGCCAGCATTCCCTATTTCGCCATGATCCTGGTGCACCGGCGCGGAGAACAGCATTTCATGGAGTTCCGGTCGTGAGCGGCAAGCCTGCCCTTGTCATGCTGACGCCCAACGCGCGCGGCACGGCGCAAGCACTGATGACCGCCTTCCCGGCCTGGGAGGTCTATGCACCCGATGATGCGGCGCTGGTGCATGCCTTGCCGCTCGGTAAACCCACCGAGACGATTGCCCGGCTGTTTGCCGCCGGTCGCCCGGTGATCGGCATCTGCGCCGCCGGGATTCTCATTCGCGCAGTCGCCGCACAACTGAACGACAAGCACAGTGAACCGCCGCTGATCGCCGTCGCCGCCGATGGCTCCAGCATCGTGCCTCTGCTCGGCGGTCATCATGGCGCCAATCTTCTCGCGCGCCGCATCGCCGCTGTGCTGCAGGGGATTGCCGCCGTCACCACCGCCGGCGACCTGGCCTTCGGCCTCGGCCTCGATGAACCGCCCGAAGGCTACACGCTGGCGAATCCTGACGATGCCAAGGGCCTGATGGCGAATCTTCTGCGTGGCAACGGTGTGCGCATCGAAGGCCATGCCCCGTGGCTGCGCGAGACCAACCTGCCGATCCGCGATGACGGCGCCCTGCTGATCGAGGTGACCCATCGCGCCATCGAAGGCAGCCCCGATCATCTGGTGTTCCATCCGCGCAGCGTGGCCATCGGGGTCGGCTGCGAACGCAACACGCGGCCGGTGGAGCTGATCCGCCTGGTGCAGGGCAGCCTGGACGAGGCCGGCATCGCACGCGACGCGATTGCCGGCGTCTATTCGCTCGATCTCAAATCTGATGAACCGGCGATGCAGGAACTGGCGAAATGGCTCGGCGTGCCATTCCGCGTTTTTGATGCCGCCACGCTGGAGGCCGAGACCCCGCGCATGGCCAATCCTTCGGCGGTGGTGTTTGCCGAAGTCGGCACCCATGGTGTCTCGGAAGGCGCGGCCCTCGCCGCTGCCGGACCGGACGCCAGGCTGATCGTGCCGAAGCGCAAATCCGAGCGTGCCACCTGTGCCATGGCGCTGGCGCCTGCGCCCTTCGATGGCGCCTCACGCGGTGCAATGCGGGGAGAACTGCACGTCGTCGGCACCGGCCCGGGCGATGCGCACTGGCTGACGCCGGAAGCGCGCATCGCGCTGAGCGAGGCGACCGACTGGGTCGGCTATGGCCTCTATCTCGATCTCTATCCCGAGCTGCAGGCCGGCAAGACCCTGCATCGCTACGAGTTGGGCGAAGAGGAAGTGCGCGTGCGTGCGGCGCTGGATCTGGCGGCCACCGGCAAACGCGTGGCACTGGTCTGCTCCGGCGATCCCGGCATCTATGCCATGGCGACGCTGGTGTTTGCCCTGCTGGAAAAGGAACCGGAGCAGAAAGCCTGGCAACGCGTCGCCATCACTGTGGCACCCGGCATCTCGGCACTGCAGGCGGCCGCCGCCCGGTCCGGCGCGCTGCTGGGCCATGACTTCTGCACCATTTCGCTGTCTGACCTGCTGACGCCGCTGGAAGCCATCCTCGAGCGCATCAAGGCCGCCGCCGAGGCCGATTTCGTCATCGCCTTCTACAATCCGGTGTCACAGCGCCGCCGCCACCAGCTGGAGCTGGCGAAAGATATCCTGCTGCAGCATCGCCCCGCCGAAACGCCGGTGGTGCTGGCGCGCAACCTCGGCCGCGAGGGCGAGCGCGTGACATTGTCTACTTTGGCCGCGCTTGACGTCGACAAGGTCGACATGCTGACCGTGGTGCTGGTCGGCAGCAGCGCCAGCCGTGCGATCGCCTTGCCCGATGGCCGCCGCTTCGCCTATACGCCACGCGGCTACGAGAAGAAGTTCACAGAATGACCGTGCATTTCATCGGCGCCGGTCCCGGTGCGCCCGACCTGATCACCCTGCGCGGCGCCGCGCTGATCAAAAAATGCAAGGTCTGCCTCTATGCCGGCTCGCTGGTGCCCGAGGCGGTGGTGGCCATGGCGCCGAAAAAGGCCCGCGTGATCGACACCGCGCCGCTGAATCTCGACGAGATCATGGCCGAGATCGTGGCCGCCCATGACAAGGACCTGGATGTGGCGCGCGTGCATTCCGGTGATCCCTCGCTCTATGGCGCCATCGCCGAGCAGATCCGCCGCCTGAAAAAGCTGGATATCCCCTTCACCATCACGCCCGGCGTGCCGGCCTTCGCCGCCACCGCCGCCATCCTGCAGACCGAACTGACATTGCCCGAGATCGCCCAGAGCGTGATCCTGACCCGCACGGCGATGAAATCATCGGACATGCCGAAGGGCGAGACGCTGGCGAATTTCGCCAAGACCGGTGCGACACTCGCCATCCATCTTTCCATCCGCAACATCCGCCATGTGGTCGATGAACTGGTGCCGCAGTATGGCGCCGACTGCCCGGTGGTCGTGGTGGTGCGCGCCACCTGGCCGGACCAGGAGATCATTCGCGGTAGCTTAAGCACCATCGCGGCAAAAGTGCGCGCGGCCAAGATCACCCGCACGGCGCTGATCCTGGTTGGCCGCGTGCTGGCGGAAGACACAGACTTCCGCGACAGCGCACTGTATGACCCCAAGCATGTGCATGTGCTGCGGCCGAAGCCCAAAGCCAAACTGACGGCAAAAAAGAAATCCTAAACCGCGTGAATGTTGATCCAGCCGAGCGCGGCACCGACCGAGTCGAGCGTCGGGCCGGGTGGCAGCGGCGGACGCTCGATCATCAGTACCGGCAAATGCAGCTCGGCGGCGGCAGCGATCTTGCCCGCAGCCCCGCCGGAATTCTTGGTCACCAGCAGATCGATGCCGTGTTGCTGCATCAGCGCCTTTTCATCATCCGGTGCAAACGGACCGCGCGCCAGGATGGTCTCGCCCGGCGGCACGGCGATGCCATCGCCCGGCGGATCGATCATGCGGGTGAGAAACCAGCGACCGGCCTCGCGCCCGCCATCGCCGCGACCCAGCGGAACGAACGGCCCGATTTCCTGCCGGCCGACAGTGAGAAAAATCCGCCGGGCCGGATGAAAGCGCAGGAAGGTCGCCGCCGCCGCCACGCTGGGCATCATCGTCCAGCGGTCGCCGGGCGAAGCCACCCACGGCGGCCGCACCAGCTTGGCGCGCGGAATGTTGAGCGCGGCGCAGGCCTCATGGGCATGGTGCGCCATCTGTGCCGCAAAAGGATGCGTGGCATCCAGCACCAGGTCGATCTTTTCGGCGACCAGATAATCGCGCAGGCCGTCGATGCCGCCAAAGCCGCCGACCCGGAGATCGCCCGGCGGATGGTCGGGATTCTCGGTCCGGCCGGCCAGAGAGGAGATGCAGCGCACGCGCGCATGGCCCTGCAGCTCGCGCGCCAGGCGCAGCGCCTCGCCGGTGCCGCCGAGCAGCAGGAGGTTACGCAGCCGTGCCATCGCTGTGCCCCACAATCATGCCCGCACGGTCCACCGCCACCACATCAATCGCGATCTGCGCCGGTGCGACGAGGTCAAGCGCCGTATCGCGCGCCTTCGCCGCCACCAGATCGGCCAGCGGCAACTGTGCCGCCTGTGCCAGGGTCAGCACCTCGAGCGCGGTGTTCGCCGCGCCGGCCTGGGCGATCAGCGCCGGTGCTGCGCCCAGATCACCCAGCCATTGCGCCAGCACCAGTTTATCGACCTGGCTGCGGCCCGAATGCAGATCCATCTGGCCCTGCGCCAGCTTCACCAGCTTGGCGAAGCCGCCGCCGATGGTGAGTCGCGCAATCGGATGCTGCCGCAGGTATTTCAGCAGCGCGCCGGCAAAGTCGCCCATATCGAGCAGGGCCATCTCGGGCAGGCCATGCAGGGCCTGCACGGCCGCCTCCGAGGTCGAGCCAGTGCAGCCGGCGACATGGGTAAGCCCGGCGGCACGGGCGACATCGACACCGCGATGGATCGAATGAATCCAGGCCGAGCAGGAAAACGGCACGACGATGCCGGTGGTGCCGAGAATGCTGAGGCCGCCGAGAATGCCGAGGCGCGGATTCCAGGTCTGTTTCGCCAGCTCGGCGCCGCCCGGCACGCTGATCTCGATTTCGACATCGCCGCCAGCGCCATGCTGTGCGGCCAGCGCGCGCACGGTGTCGGTCATCATCTGGCGCGGCACCGGATTGATCGCCGGCTCGCCCGGCGGCAGCGGCAGGCCGGCGCGGGTGATGGTACCGACACCCTCACCGGCGCGGAACCGCACGCCCTGGCCGGCAGCGGCAGGACGCACGCGGGCGAGGATCATCGCCTGGTGGGTGACATCGGGATCGTCGCCGGCATCCTTCACGATGCCGGCTTCGGCCCACGGGCCACGCGCATCGGTGCCGCGCCGTTCCACGGCCAGGGCGAAGCTCGGCTGTTCACCCCTGGGCAGGGTGATGGTGACCGGATCGGGGAAACTGCCGGTCAGCAGCGCCTGATAGGCGGCACGCACGCCGGCGGTGGCGCAGGCGCCCGTGGTCCAGCCGCGGCGGAGCGCAGAGGCGGAGTCGGCAGATTCCGACGCAACGTCAGGGGTTCCGGACATGCCGCCAATATACACCGTTGCCCCGCTGCTGTACCCTGCGCGGCATGCAGTTGCCCGCCCTCGATATGCCCGTTTTCCAGCCCGGCTGGGTCTGGCTGGCCGGCGCCGGCCCCGGCGATCCGGGGCTTTTGACCCTGCATGCGGTGAATGCGCTGAACCAGGCCGATGTGGTGATCTACGACGCCCTGGTGGGTGACGGCATCCTGCGCTGTGCCAGAGCCAACACCGTGCTGGAGTATGCCGGCAAGCGCGGCGGCAAGCCGTCGCTCAAGCAGCGCGACATCTCCGAACGGCTGGTCGAGCTGGCGCGCCAGGGCAAGCGCGTGCTGCGCCTGAAAGGCGGCGATCCCTTCGTGTTCGGCCGTGGCGCCGAGGAAGCGCTGAGCTTACGCGAGGCCGGTATCCCCTTCCGTATCATTCCCGGCATTTCGGCCGGCATCGGCGGCCTGGCCTATGCCGGCATTCCGCTCACCCATCGCGACACCAATTCCTGCGTCACCTTCCTGACCGGGCACAATGCCAGCGGCGAAGTGCCCGACAGCCTCGACTGGGCCGCCATGGTGCGCGCCTCGCCGGTGCTGGTGATCTACATGGCGATGAAGCATCTCGATATCCTGGTCGCCAAGCTGAGCCATGCCGGCCTGGCCGGCGAGCGACCTGCCGCCCTGGTGCAGAACGCCACGCTGCCCGAGATGCGGATTCTCGTCAGCCGCCTCGACCGCATCGTTGCCGATGCCGAAGCTGCCCAGATGGCGCCGCCGGCCCTGCTGGTGGTGGGCGAGGTGGTCGACCTGCAGGCCGCCTTCGGCCGCAGCGACCTGCAGGCCACCCTGACCATGGGGGCAGCATGCCAAGCGGCGTCGTAATCGCAGCACCCGCTTCGGGCAGCGGCAAGACCACGGTGACGCTGGCGCTGCTGCGCCTGTTGGGCCGCGAGGGCCGCATCATCGCGCCGTTCAAGATCGGGCCGGATTACATCGATGGTTCGTTCCACCGTGCCGCCGGTGCCGGCCGGCCCTGCTACAATCTCGATGCCTTTGCCATGCGGCAGGAGACCATCACCGCCGTGGTGGCCGCCGGCGCCGAGGATGTCGAGCTGGTGGTGATCGAAGGCGTGATGGGCCTGTTCGATGGTGCTGCCAACGGCCAGGGCTCGACCGCCGATCTCGCCGCCCTGCTCGGCCTGCCGGTGATTCTGGTGATCGATGCAGCACGCCAGAGCCAGTCGGTGGCCGCCCTCGTGCATGGCTTCCGCAGCTTCCGCTCCGACATCACGATTGCCGGCGTGATCCTCAACCGCGTCGCCTCGCCGCGCCACGAAGCCCTGTTGCGCACGGCGCTGCAGCGCATCGAGATGCCGGTGCTGGCCGCCCTGCCGGCCCAGGCGGACCTGAAACTGCCGAGCCGGCATCTGGGCCTGGTGCAGGCGGTGGAACGCGACAATCTGGAACTCTTCCTCGACCGCGCCGCCGACTGGCTGCATCGCCGACTTGACCGTTTCGCGCTGGAACAGACCCTGCGCAAGCTGACGGTGCAGACTGGTGCGACGCTGAAGCCGCTGCCGCCGCTGGGCCAGAAGATTGCGGTGGCGCGCGATGCCGCCTTTGCCTTCTGCTACCCGCATCTGCTGCAGGGCTGGCGGGCACAGGGCGCCGAACTCACGTTCTTCTCGCCGCTGCATGATGGCGTACCCGAGGCCGACGCTGATGCCGTGTTCCTTCCCGGCGGCTATCCCGAACTGCATGCCGGCCGGCTGGCCGGCAATCTGGCGCTGCTGCGCGGCCTGAAGGCTGCGGCGGCGCGCGGCGCGGCGATCTATGGCGAATGCGGCGGCTTCATGCTGCTGGGCCAGAGCCTGACCGATGCGGAGGGCCACAGCCACCAGATGGCCGGCCTGCTGCCGGTGGCGACCAGCTTCAAGATGCGCAAGCGCCAGCTTGGGTATCGCCGCATCGCGTCGCTGGCCGATACCCCGCTCGGGCCCAAGGGCAGCCGTTTTCGCGGCCATGAATTCCATTATTCGGTGCAGATGGGCCAGGCCGCCGGCGCCCCGCCGCTGTTTGCCGCCTCGGATGCCACCGGTGCCGATCTGGGGCCCACCGGTTGTCGCCAGGGCAGCGTGTTCGGCAGCTATCTGCATCTGATCGACCGGGAATAGGCCGTCCGGCGAATGCCCTTGCAGGCTGACTCGCCCCTGATACGATCCGCCTGCTGAGGACCGATTCGGTCTTAACCCTTCCTTTGCCGGTTCTGCGCTAGTCACCGCATTCATGTTGTCGCGAGTCGTCCTTGGTCTGAGTCTGGTTCTGATCGCCCCGCCGCTGCTGGCGGCCGAGGCGAAGAAAACCCCGCTCACCCCGGTCGCGACGACCTCCGCCCCCGTCAGTACAGCTCCCGCCACCACCGCCCCGGTTGTCGCCACCCAGGCGGCGCCCGCGACCATCCCGGAAAAGGGCATCGATTCCGGCCTGCCGCTGCCGCGCTTTGTCAGCCTGGCATCGGAGAAGGTGAATGCCCGCACCGGCCCAGGCTCGCGCTACCCGATTGCCTGGCAGTACCAGCGCCGCGGCCTGCCGGTGGAAGTGGTGGCCGAATACGAATACTGGCGCCGCATCCGCGACCATGACGGCACCGAGACCTGGGTGCACAAGAACCTGACCTCGGGCAAGCGCTATGCCACCGTCGAGGGCAGCGTGCGCTCGCTGTACAAGAAAGCCGACACCGCCACCGAAGTGCTGCTGACCGCCGAACCCGGCGTGCAGGCCCGGGTGCGCAAATGCCCCGATGTCGCCTGGTGCCAGGTGGAAATCGCCGGCACGCGGGGCTGGATGCCGCGCGCGCATCTGTGGGGCATCTATCCCAGCGAGACCTTCGACTAGCGGCAGCCAGGCTGCGACACCCGGTCGCGGCTATCAATCACCGATGGCTGCCCTATCATGGACCGCATGGCCCATCAGGACGAAACCGACACCACCCTGGCCGAACGCCAGGCCCGCCGCGCGGCTTTGGCGCCCGGCGCACAGGTCGGCATCGACGAGGCCATGGTGCAGCGCGTGGTGCACAGCTTCTATGGCCGCATCCGCACCGATGCCCTGCTCGGGCCGATCTTCAACGGCGCAATCGGCGACCGCTGGGATACGCATCTGGCCAATATGGTGGATTTCTGGTCCTCGGTGGTGCTGATGACCGGCCGCTATGCCGGCCGGCCGATGCAGGCGCATCTCAAGCTAGATCACACGCGCGGCGAACAGGGTATGCCAAGGCTCGACCAGCCGCATTTCGATCACTGGCTGGCGCTGTTCCGCGCCACCGTGGCCGAGATCTGCCCGCCTGACGCCGCCGCACTGTTTGTCGCGCGCGCGGAAAAGATCGCGCAGTCCTTCGTGCTCGGCATCCGCTTCAATCGCGGCGAGACACCGGACTGGCTCGGGCCGGCCAGAAGCGAGCCGGTGAACAGCTGACCGTTCAGGCGTGCAGCGGTTCGGCGTTCTTGGCGTAATGCGTCAGGCGCTGGCCCGGCAGCAGGTCATAGGCGGATTGCCAGCCGGGCAGGGCCGCGATGCGATCCAGCCATGCCCTGATGGCGGGATGCGTGGCGGCAAAATCGTAGCCGGTCTCGTCGGCCGGAAAATGCAGATAGGCCATCATCGAAAAATCCGCCACCGTGGGCCGGTCGCCGATGGCGAAGGCCGTACCCTGCAGATGCGTCTCCAGGATGGCGAGGAAGTCATCCAGCCGGCGACGGAAATAGGTCAGCACCTGCGGATTGGGCTTCGGCGTGAAGCTGCGGTGAAAGCGGTAGGTCGCCATATAGCCGGTGAGCTTGTGGTTGTCCCAGAACAGCCAGCGCAGCACCTCGTATTTCTCGGCCGCGGTCTCGCCGCCGAACCTGCCATACTGCTCGGCCAGTTTCATCAGGATCGGTGCGGTCTGGGTCAGCTTGACGCCACCCTCCTCCAGCACCGGAATCTCGCCCATCGCATTGACACTGGCGCGCCAGGCCGGCGTGCGGGTGACGCCGCTGCCGAAATCGGTCCAGACCGGCTCGAAGCGCTGGCCGCAAAGTGTCAGCATCAGTGCCAGCTTGTAGCTGTTGCCCGATTCCGGAAAGTAATGCAGGCGGTAGGCGGGCATTGCGACCTCGACTAGATATCGGCAAACACTTCCAGCACATTGCCATCGGGATCGCGGAAGAACAGCGTGCGATGGCCAAAGGGCTGATTGGTGGGCGGCGACAGCAGGCTGACGCCCTGCTGCAACAGTTCCTCGGCGCAGCGATCGACGTCTGGCACGGCCACCTTGAAGGCAAGCTGCAGCGCGGCACTGCCCTTGGGCGTTGGCGCATCCTCTGCAAACCGCTTCGGGATCGCCAGGGCCAGGGTGTTGCCGCCCACCTGATACTCGATCCAGTGCGGCGACAGTTCGCGCAGCAGAGGAAACTGCATTATGTCTTCATAGAAGCGGCGCATCGCCGCCATGTCGCGCACGAAGATGACGGTATAGTCGATGGCGCGGATCGCCTGAAACGCCGAAGCCGGCTTCTGCGTCTGCCCGTTCACGGTCGCAGCCCTAGTACAGCCGCGTCCTGTAACCTTCCTCGATCACGGCCTCGACGACCTTGACCTCCAGCCCCGCCACCTGGTCGGCGATCACCTTGCCGAGCGTGGGGAAGCTTGAGCGCGGCACATGCTTCTCCGGGTTCCACAGATCCGAGCGCATCATCGCCTTGGCGCAGTGGAAGAAGACCTCGCGCACGGTGATTTCCAGGGCAGAGCTGGGCAGCTTGCCCTGCGCCGTCATCGGTTCCAGCCGCGCCGGATCGGTGATCACCTTGGCGGTGCCGTTGACGCGCAGCGTCTCGTTGATACCGGGCACCAGGAACAGCAGGCCGACATGCGGGTGCTGCACCACGTTGCGCAAAGAGTCGATCAGGTTGTTGCCGCGGCGGTCGGGCAGCAGCAGCGTGTTGTCGTTTTCCACATGCACGAAGCCCGGCGCATCGCCGCGCGGCGAGCAGTCGGCACCATCGGGCCCGCTGGTCGACAGAGTCAGGAACGGCGACAGCGCAATGAAGGCTTTGGCATGCTGGTCGAGGCGGGGAATGATCTTCCGCTGCACCGTGTCGTTGGGCATGTCGTAGCAGTCACGCAATGCGGCTTCGGTGGCAAGAACGGTCATGGCGGACTCCGCGCAAAGCTTCAGCTGGGGGCAATCCCAGCATGACGATTTACGCGGCGCAGGCCAACCCGAAAATTGTCCCTATTGCTGCGGTTCCGCCCAGAGGGCGGCGCCTTAAGCGAAGTCTTTCGCCAGCGCCTCGCGCGTGGTTTCCGGCATCACGGCGATATGGCCGTAATTGGGATGCTCGATGGCGAGCAGCACGCGGGTGCCGGGCGCCTTGAATGCCGCCACCTGTTCGGCTGTAAACGGGAAGCGCAGGAAATGCACCGACGAGGTCTTGCCATCCTCGCGGTTACGCTCGGCGTCATCTTCCGGAACGGCGCGCACTTTATGGGTGCCGAATTCCAGCACCACCATCTGGTCGATATTGGTCAGCTGCGCCAGCACGGCGGGACGGCGCACGGCATCGTCCACCTCGATCATGAAGGTGCAGACCAGTTCGCTGCCCTTGGGGATCAGCGGCGCATAGGCGTGCAGCTCGTCGCCGATCTGCTCCTCGCCGCCCTTTTCGATGAACAGCATTTCGTGAATCTGCCACCACATGGTGGCGTAATTCTCGAAATAGAAGGTGCAGAAGGGGCCGACGCCGACGCGGCGATGCTTCTTGATGCCGACGATCTCGGTGCGCTTGTCCTTGCGCACCTTTACGAACTCGTCCATCGGCAGAATATCGGCGCGGGTGATCGTGGTCTTCAAACTCATGCTACTCTCCTGTGTGCCGGAAGCCCCTCCGTCACCGGATATCCCTTACAGCAAACCGTAAGCCTTCGCGAACAGCTCCACCGGATGATCGGCCTTGGCCGGCAGGGTGAAGCCCTCTTTGTCCTTGCCCTCGCGCTCCATGCCCTGGCGGATATGGATGGCGGCGAGCGGGCATTCCGATGCGATATGCGCCTTGGCTTCCTTCACCGCCGTGCGCGCCACCGGCTTGCCCACCTTCATGCCGACCTCGAAGAACTCTTTCCGCACGCCCCAGCTGCCGCCATGGCCGGCGCAGCGTTCGATCACGGCCAGGTCTTCGCCCTGTTTCATCTCGGGGATCAGCTTCATCAGCTCGGTGGCCTTGGCACCCATATTCTGCGCGCGGGCATGGCAGGCCAGATGCAGCGTGACGCCGCCGGCCAGCGGCTTCAGCCCCGGCGCCAGGCCGTCCTTCTTGGCGATATCGACGATATATTCGGAAATATCGAAGGTCGCCTGGGCCAGCTTCTTCACCAGCGGATCGTTGGGCAGAATCAGCGGCCATTCGAATTTCAGCATCAGCGCGCAGGATGGCACCAGCGCCACGATGTCGTAGCCCTGGTCGATCAACGGCGCGTAGAATTCCGCAACCACACGGGCTTTTTTCGCCACATCCTCGATATCGCCCTGTTCCAGCCGCGGCATGCCGCAGCAACCGGGATAATCGACCCGCAGGTCGACGCCGTTATGGGCGAGGATCTTCTGCGCCGCGACGCCGATATCGGGATTGTTGTAGTTGCCGAAGCAGGTGGCATAGATCGCCGCCTTGCGCTTGCCGTAGCCTGGCGCAGCGGCATTGACCGCGGCCGGTTCGGCTTTCGCGCGCGCCACCAGCGTCTTCGCATTGAACTTCGGCAGTTCGGCATCGCGATGGATATCGGCCACCGCTTCCATCACCGGGCGGGTCAGCGCATTGCCGCGTTCCGATGCCCAGTTGGCAATCGGCGCCACCAGGCCGGCGAGCTTGCCGTTGCGGTCGGTCTGCGACAGCTGGTCGCCGATCGCATCCTTGTGGCCGTGATGCCGCTCGGCGGCACGGTAGCGCAGCATCAGATGCGGGAAATCGAGATTGAACTCGTGCGGCGGCACATAGGGGCACTTGGTCATGTAGCACAGGTCGCAGAGCGTGCAGGCATCTACGATCGGCTTGAAATCTTTCGAGTCGACTTCATCGAGTTCGCCGGTCGGCGAGGCATCGACCAGGTCGAACAGGCGCGGAAATGAGTCGCAGAGATTGAAGCAACGGCGGCAGCCGTGGCAGATGTCGAGCACGCGCCGCATTTCGGCGTCGAGCTTTTCCAGATCGTAGAAATCGGGATTCTGCCAATCCAGCGGATGCCGGGTCGGCGCCTCCAGGCTGCCTTCGCGCATTCAGTCCCCCAGGAATTTGGTGCGTCTAACGCATGAGAGACCGGCGGACACTTTCGCGTCCGCCGGATCGTCACGTCACCGGTCGCGGGACCTTAACCGAGGGTGTCGAGGGCCTTCTGGAAACGGCCGGCATGGCTCTTTTCGGCCTTAGCCAGCGTTTCAAACCATTCGGCGATCTCGTCGAAGCCTTCCTCGCGGGCGGTCTTCGCCATGCCGGGATACATGTCGGTGTATTCGTGGGTCTCACCGGCAACGGCAGCCTTCAGGTTCGACGCGGTCGGGCCGATCGGCAGATCGGTGGCCGGGTCGCCCACTTCGGCCATGAATTCGAGATGGCCATGCGCATGGCCGGTCTCGCCTTCGGCGGTCGAACGGAAGACGGCGGCGACGTCGTTGTAGCCTTCAACGTCGGCCTTCTGGGCGAAATACAGATAGCGGCGGTTCGCCTGGCTTTCGCCGGCGAAGGCTTCCTTCAGGTTGCCATGGGTCTTGGTGTTCTTGAGTGCAGGCATTGCTGGTCCTCCTTGTTGGCCTCGCTGCCGGATGGGGCCCATGATGATGGGATCTGGCAGCGGCATGTCCCGTCCTGGCCCCCGGACTGCCATACCCAAATCAGCGGGGCGGGGAGCAGCGGGACAGAGATTCGGAACGCGAGGATTATGAACCCGCGCGAAGCACAGTCAAGGTTAGGTTAGAATGATTCTAAAAGCTGCGAATGGGTCGCAGCTATCAATCCTCAAGACGGAGGATCACATCCACGCGGGCGATCCTGGCGCCCGCCGGTGCGGTCGGCAGCCGGGCCACGGCGATCTCGGCTTCCGGGATGTCGCGCAACTCGCCGCTGCGCTCGTAATAGAAATGATGATGTGCCGACAGGTTGGTATCGAAATAGGCCCGGCCGGCATCCACCGTCACCATGCGCAGCAGGCCGGCGGCGGTGAACTGATGCAGGCAGTTATAAACGGTGGCGAGCGAAAGCCGGGCGCCGCGTTCGGCGGCCTCGGTGAACAGGCTTTCGGCGGTGACATGGCGATGGCCCTGGCCGAACAGGATTTCGGCCAGCACCAGACGCTGCCGCGTGGTGCGCAGACCAGCAACACGCAACTGCTCGGCGGCAGCCTCAAAGCGGGGTTCAACCGTCTTGACCATATATTCGATATATAGCACGCCGACACAGACGGCCACAGGAATGTCATCCAGGCTGAATCTGCTTGCAATCACAATCGTTTGACTGGTGATGCCATGGTTTTTTGCCCGCGCCCTGACAGGCTGATCGCGCTATTGTAACAAGATGCAACGAAACTGTTGCGGCTGGCCCCCGGATCACTACATTGTCCCCGGAAGGCGATGGTAGGCCCGCGACTTAGCGGAATTCGCCATGGAGGATCGCGCCTGTCCGGATGTTCCGGGGGCGCCAGACGGGTTGAGGATTTCACGACCGTGGAACGGAAGAACAGTTACAGCTACGAGGATCTGCTGGCTTGCGCGCATGGCAAGCTGTTCGGCGAGGGCAATGCCCGTCTGCCGCTGCCGCCCATGCTGATGCTCGACCGCATCGTGAAGATCGTCAGCGATGGCGGCAAATACGGCAAGGGCGAGATCGAAGCCGAGCTCGATATCAAGCCCAACCTGTGGTTCTTCCCCTGTCATTTCGAGAATGACCCGATCATGCCGGGCTGCCTGGGCCTGGATGCCATGTGGCAGCTGGTCGGCTTTTTCCTCGGCTGGATGAAGGCGCCCGGCAAAGGCCGTGCGCTCAGTGTCGGCGAAGTGAAATTCTCTGACATGGTGACGCCGGCGGCCAAGAAGATCACCTTCAAGATCGATATCAAGCGGGTGCTGATGCGCAAGTTCGGCATCGCGATTGCCGATGGCACCATGTTCATCGACGGCAAGCCGGCCTATGAATGCAAGGACATGCGCGTTGGCGTGTTCCCCGAAGGCATGGCCCCTGCTGCTGCGTAAACGGCTGCTGCTGAATGCCGCGGCCTGATCGAAAAGCCTGCTGGCCGCGAGCTGTAACGGTTCTTGCACTATGATTGTTGTGGCCCGGCCATAAGGATCCGGCCCGCATTTGAGGAGTCTCACGCCCATGCGTCGCGTCGTCGTCACCGGTCTCGGCATCACCTCTTCCATTGGCAACAACGCCGAGGAAGTCGCCGACAGCCTCAAGGCCGGCCGCTCCGGCATCGTGTTTGCCGATGAATATGCCAAGCTGAATTTCCGCAGCCAGGTGCATGGCACGGTAAAGATCGACCTGGAAGCCGCGGTCGACCGCCGCCAGAAGCGCTTCATGGGCGATGGCGCGGCCTATGCCTATCTCGCCATGGAACAGGCGATTGCCGATAGCGGGCTGGAAGCCGGCGACATCATCAACCCGCGCACCGGGCTGATCGTCGGCTCCGGCGGCGCCTCGACGCGCAACCTGGTGGCCGCCGCCGACATCACCCGCGAGAAGGGCGGCCCGCGCAAGATCGGCCCCTTCATGGTGCCGCGCGCGATGTCGAGCACCTGCTCGGCGGTGCTGAGCACCGCCTTCAAGATCAAGGGCGTGAATTACTCAATCAGTTCAGCCTGCTCGACCTCGGCGCATTGCATCGGCAATGCCGCCGAACTGATCCAGATGGGCAAGCAGGACATCATCTTCGCCGGCGGCGGCGAGGAACTGGACTGGACCCTCAGCGCCCTGTTCGACGCCATGCCGGCGATGAGCAGCAGCTTCAATGCCACACCGGAGAAGGCCTCGCGCGCCTATGACAAGGATCGCGACGGCTTCGTGATCGCCGGCGGCGGCGGCATCCTGATCATGGAAGAGCTCGAACATGCCAAGGCGCGCGGCGCCAAGATCTATGCCGAGCTGGTCGGCTATGGCGCGACGTCAGACGGCGCCGACATGGTGGCGCCCTCGGGCGAAGGTGCCGTGCGCTGCATGCAGCAGGCGCTGAATGAGGCCGGCGGCCATGGTCACAACGCGCCGATCGATTACATCAACACCCATGGCACTTCCACGCCGGCGGGCGACATCACCGAACTGAATGCGATCAAGGAAGTGTTCGGCGACAAGGTGCCGCCGATCAGCTCAACCAAGTCGCTGACCGGCCACAGCCTGGGTGCGGCGGGCGTGCAGGAATCGATCTATTCGATCCTGATGATGCGCGACGGTTTCATCGCCGCATCGGCCAATATCGAAAACCTCGACCCTGGTGCCGAGGGCTTCCCCATCGTGCGCGAGCGCAAGGATAACGTGACGCTGAACCGTGTGATGTCGAATTCCTTCGGCTTCGGCGGCACCAACGCCTCGTTGATCTTCCAGCGCTACGCCGCCTGATCCCACCCGCCTTTCCCCGACACCGATATTCATTCACCGGATTTGACATGACCGATATGCCTGCATTGATGCGCGGCAAGCGTGGCCTCATCATGGGAGTCGCCAACGACCACTCGATCGCCTGGGGCATTGCCTCGATGCTGCACCAGCATGGCGCCGAGCTGGCCTTCACCTTCCAGGGCGAGGCTTTCGAGCGCCGCGTGCGGCCGCTGGCCGAGAGCGTGAACGCCAAGGCCGTGGTGCCCTGCGACGTGGAAGACGAAACCTCAATGCGCCAGGCCTTCGAGAAGGTCGGCGCCGCGTTCGGCAACCAGATCGATTTCGTGGTGCATGCCATCGCCTATTCCGACAAGGAAGAGCTGAAGGGTCGCTATCTCAACACCACGCGCGGCAACTTCAGCCGCTCGATGCTGATCTCCTGCTACTCGCTCACCGAAGTGGCGCGCCTGGCGCAGCCCTATATGAGCAAGGGCGGTTCGCTGATCACGCTGACCTATGAAGGCTCAACCCGCGTGATGCCGAACTACAACGTGATGGGCGTGGCCAAGGCGGCCCTGGAAGCCTCCGTGCGCTATCTCGCCGTCGATCTCGGCCCGCAGAATATCCGCGTCAACGCGGTATCGCCCGGCCCGATGCGCACGCTGGCCGGTTCGGCCATTGGCTCGGCGCGCGCCACCTTCAAATTCACCGCCCAGCACAGCCCGTTGCGCCGCAATGCCTCGCTCGACGATGTCGGCGGCGCCGCACTGTTCCTGTTGTCGGATCTCGGCGCCGGTGTCACCGGCGAGATCATCCATGTGGATTCCGGCTTCCATGTGCTCGGCATGCCGAACCCGGCCGACCTGCAGAACGGCAACGGCAACGGTAACGGCGAAGGTTAGACCGCCAACGCCGGCGGATGCGCAACGGATCTGCAGGCCTGATTACATGAACGGTCCGGCCGGCTATGCTGCCCGGACCGTTCATTTTTGTAACGCCGCCATGGATCGCGATCTCGACACGCTGCTGGCCGATCTGGAACTGCCCGGCCATCGCGCCGTGGCCGAACACTGGCTGGGGCTCTATCGCCTCCACCGTCGCATTCCCACGCTGGCCGAGATCGATCCGCTGCATTTCCCAAAGGCCCTGGCCGATGCCTGGATCGTCGATGCCACGGATGACGGCCGCTTCCGCTTTCGCCTGATGGGCGAAACTCTGGTGGAGTGGTATGGCCGCAGCCCGAAGGGCCTGTATTACGAAGACCTGTTCCCGGCCGCCATGGTGTCGATCCTGATCGAACAGTCGCAACAGGTGCTGAGGCGGCCCTGCGCCGGATTCCAGCGCGTGCATACCCAGGCGCCGGAACGGCACTGGCCGCGATTCTTCGAGCGCCTGACCTTTCCGCTGCGCGGCGCCGACGGCCAGATGCGCCATATCCTCGGCAATTCGATCTTCAACCGCGACCGTGATGGCGATGCCGCGCCCGAGATCAATTACTGGTATCCGATCGCCTGAACCCGCGCCGACAAGGGAAACGCCGATGCTGAACCTGTTCTATGCGGCCCATACCTGCGCACTGGCCTCGCATATCGCCCTGGAGGAGGCCGGCGCGGATTACAGCCTGACGCGCATCCGCTTTGCCAGCAACGACCAGCGCAAGCCGGAATTCCTTGCGATCAATCCCAAGGGCCGCGTGCCCGCGCTGGTGACCGGGCGGGGCGTGCTGACCGAAACCCCGGCCATGCTGGCCTTCATCGCCCAGCAGTTTCCGGCAGCACAGCTGGCGCCGCTGGACGATGCCTTTGCCTTCGCCCAGGTGCAGGCCTTCAACAGCTATCTGTGTTCCACCGTGCATGTCGCCCATGCCCATCGCATGCGCGGCTATCGCTGGGTCGAGGCCGGGAACACGGCCGCCATCGCCGCCATGCAGGCGAAAGTACCCGAGAGCGTCTTTGAGGGCTTCGCCCTGGTAGAACAGGGCATGCTGGCCGGCCCCTGGGTGATGGGCGAGGTCTACACAATTTGCGATCCCTATCTCTTCACCCTGGCGCAATGGCTGGAAGCCGATGGCGTGGATGTGGCACGGCTGCCGCGGGTTGCCGATCACCGCCGCCGCATGGGCGAACGTCCCGCAGTGCAGCGTGCCCTGGCCGCCGAACTGGCCGATCCGGCATAGCCGATTCAGGTTGCCGGGGCGCCGACCCGACCGCATAATGACCATAGCGGCGAGGGTGCGATGATGTCCTATGACTTCAATACCCTGTTGGACGACATGAAACTGCCGGCCCACCGCGCGCTGGTCGCGCATTGGCTGGATCTCTATGCCGCGGCCGGCAACCGGATTCCACCGCTGCATGGCATCGACCCGCTCAACTTGGGCAAGCATCTCCCCGATATCTGCATCCTCAATCACGAGGGCGGCAATGTCTTCCGTTTCCGCCTCTCCGGCGGCAACGTGAATGAGTTCTATGGCCAGGATGTGCGGCAGAAAAACCTGGGCGATCTGGTTGAATCGCCCACCCGCGAACGTCTGCTCGACATGGCGCATGCGATCCTGCACCAGCCCGCCGCCGCGCTGCATGGCCTGAGCAGCATGCAGCCGCAGTGGAACTACTCCGTCGCCCTGCAGCGCATCAGCCTGCCGCTCGCCGATGCCGACGGCGTGCCGCGCCATATCATCAGCGCCACGGTGTTCTTCCGTTTCGACCGCGACGACACCCAGTCGCTGGCGTCGACCGATTTCCAGCATCGCTACCGCATCCCCTGCAGCGGCAGCCTGCAGGCACCGGTGCGCTCCGCCTGCTAGGCGGGGGAAGCGGGCCGATCACCAAAAGTTGCCCGGCATCTGCCGTCATCTTGCGCTAGCCTGCTCCCGTGCGGCCGTCTGCAACCGGCCGGCTAAAAAGGGGGGAGACATGACACTCAAGCCGTTTCTGCTGGCAGCGCTGGCCGCTTTTGCACTGACGACCGCCACCGCGATGACCAGCGCGGTTCAGGCGCAGCAACCCGCCCGCCCGCCGATTGCCACGACCAAGGTGGCGGGCACCGACAATGTCTATGTCTTCCGCAATGGCAACCATCAGGCCATGTTCGTGGTGACATCGGCAGGCGTGATCGCCACCGATCCGGTCGCCTATGGCAAGCCGTTCGGCGGCCAGCAGTATCTCGATGAAATCCGCAAGGTGACCGACAAGCCGGTCAAATACGTGATCTACAGCCATCACCATTACGACCATATCGCCGGCGGCAAGGCCCTGAAGGAGGCCGGCGCCACCTTCATCGCGCACAAACGCGCCAAGGACCGGCTGGTCAAGCTGAAAGACCCGCATACCGTGATCCCCGATGAAGTGGTGGGCGACAAGGGCCGCACCATCACGCTGGGCGGCACCGCGCTGGAGCTGACCTATCACGGCCTCAATCATTCCGATTCCACCCTGGTGATGCGCCTGCCCAAGGAGAAGATCGTCTTCATCGTCGACACCATCCCGGTCGGCGCCGTACCCGGCCGCGGCATGATCGATTTCCATCCGCTGGAAACCGAAGTCTTCATGAAGAAGGTGCTGACCATGGACTGGGAACGCCTGATCCCCGGCCATCCCGGCCCCAATGACCGGCTCGGCACCAAGGATGACGTGCGCGCCCAGCTGGAATTCCTGCAGGATGCCTCGGCGGCGATGAAGCTGCTGGCCCAGGACGGCAAATGCTGGGACACGGCGGAGAAGGAATTCAAGCTGCCGAAATACGAAAGCTGGCCGGGCTATGCCAACAACCTGCCCTTCGTGGCGCGGCGCTATTGCGGCCTGTGGGGCCGCGGCACGTAAGCAGGCGCCACGACGATCAATGTGATGCAACGGCCAATCTGGTAGATATACTGGCGCCGTGAATCGCCCGTTATCGTCCCTGACCGAAAGCCTGACTCTGCCGGGCCAGTGCGCCGTCGCGCAGCATTGGCTGACGCTGTATCGCGCTGGCGGCAACCGGGTGCCGGCCCTGCGCGATCTCGATCCGCTGCAATTCCCTGCCGCCCTGCCCGATATCTGGATCGTCAACCACGATCCCGATGGCCGCTTCCGCTTCCACCTGCTCGGCCAGAACATGATCGAGTGGCACGGCAGCAATCCGAAGGGATTGAGCCTGGAGGATATCTACACGCCGGAAATGCTGCCGGTGGTGACGGCCCTGCTCCGCGGGGTGATCGAGCGGCCGGCCATCTGTTACCAGCAGGCACAGAGCATGACGCGCAACCGCAGCCTGCCGGTGCCGATCGAGCGGATCGCATTGCCGCTCGCCGATGCAGACGGCAACATCCGCCATCTGTTCGGCGTCACCGTGTTCAAGACCAATGAGGGCCATGGCGACGGGCCGCTGCGCACCGAAATCCAGCTCGATGCCTGGTATCCGGTGGCGGCAGCGGAAATTGCCGTTGCCACCGGCATGGCGCCGGCCTGACGGCCGCCTCGTCTACAGCGCCGCCTTCAGCACGGCGAACAGCCGCTCGATATCGGCTTCGGTGTTGTAGACATGCGGCGTCACCCGCATCGCCTTGCCGCGCACGCTGACAAACACCTGCTGCGCTGCCAGCTTGCCCGGCAGGTCAGCCGGCACTGCATCACCGAAACGCAGGCCGAGATAATGCCCGGCGCGGCGGTCGGCGCGCACGGTGTCGAGCCCCAGCTCCGCCCTGGCGCGTTCGCCAATCGCATCGTTGCGCGTCTTCAGCGTCGCGTAAATCCGCGCCGTGCCGAGACCCAGCAGGTATTCCAGCGATGCCTTGGCCGCCGGCGTCAGCGCAAAGTTGCTGCGCTCACCCACATCGAAGCGACGCGCCCCGGGCTGGTAATCGCTCTTGTAGTCGACCAGGCCGGCGAAGTTTTCCGAATCTTTGCGCGCGATCCAGTTCTGCTCGATCGGCATGCCATTCTGCCAGCGCGATGCCACATAGAGATAGCCATAGGTGTAAGGCCCGAGCAGCCATTTGTAGCCGCCGGCCACCAGGAAGTCGGGCTGGATGGCAGCGACATCGAAGGGCATCACGCCCATCGACTGCGTCGCATCGATGCACAGCGCCGCGCCCACCTTGCGACAGGCGGCGCCGATGGCAACCAGGTCGAGCAGGCCACCATCGGTCCAGTGGCAATGCGGCAGGGCGACAATACCGGTGCTCGCGTCGATGCGCTCCAGCACCCGCGCGGTCCAGTCATCATCAGATGGACGCGGGATGGTGATGAAGTGGGCGCCGCTTTTCTTGGCCAGCTCGATCCAGGGATAGACATTGGACGGAAACTGCTCGGCCAGCGTGATCACCGTCTGGCCGGCGTGCAGCGGCAGGATATTGGCCGCCACCGCCATGCCATAGGATACCGAGGGCACCAGCGCGATATCGTCGGCTGTCGCATTCACCAGCTGCGCGAACAGCGCGCGCACGGCTTCCGATTCGGTGAAGAAATCGACCGGCGCGATTTTCCAGGGCTGCCGCTTGGCACGCATGCCGGCTTCGCCGGCGGCCACCGCCAGCTTCGGCATCGGCCCCATATAGGCGCTGTTGAGATAGGCGACATCCTCGGGGATATCGAACAGGGCGCGCTGCGAGGGCAGAAGAGTCTGGTTTGGAGCTTGCTGATTCATCGAGACCATCCGGTGTAAAGCCCTGTCTCTGCCCAGCGGCAGCCGGCCTGTCGAGCGCCATATTGCCGCCCGACAATTTACCTTAATGGTAAGTGTCGGACAGATCGTAGTCTGTTGAATGTACCCCGACAATTTTCCTCTGGCCCGGGAGCGCCGCGGCGGGCATTTTCGCCGCCATAAAAGAAAAAGGCCGCCCCGCCCATGCCCATGCCCCATGTTGCCCTTGCCGTCCTGATCGCCGCGATCTGGGGTTTCAACTTCGTCGTCATCCGGCTCGGGCTCGATGCCTTTCCGCCTTTGCTGTTCAACGGCCTGCGCTTTGCCGTTGCCAGCCTGCCCTTCCTGCTGTTTTTCCGCAGTCCCGGCGTGCCGTGGCGCTGGGTGATCAGCACCGGGCTGGTGCTGGGCGTGATGAAGTTCAGCCTGCTGTTCCTCGCCATGGCGCATGGCATGCCGGCGGGCCTGGCCTCGGTGGTGATGCAGGCGCAGGCGCTGTTCAGCGTGGTGTTTGCGGCCCTGCTGCTGGGCGAACGGCCCGGTCAGGTGCAATGGGCCGGCTTGTCGATTGCCGCCTTCGGTCTCGTTGTCATCGCCGCGGACATGGATATGGGCGCCGGGCTGATCGCCTTTGCCACCTTGATCGCTGCCGCCGCCTGCTGGGGCTTTGCCAATATCCTGACGCGCCGCGCCGCCGCGCCGCAACCGCTCGCCTTCATGATCTGGGTCAGCGCGGTGCCGCCGCTGCCGATGCTGGGCCTGTCCTGGATCTTTGAGGGGCCGGAGGCCATCGCGGCCGCCTTTGCGGCGCTGGATACGCGCGGCATCATGGCCGTGCTGTATATCGGCTTGCTTTCCACCACCGCCTGCTTCGCCGCCTGGAGCCTGCTGCTGCGGCAGTATAAGGCATCGCTGGTGGCGCCGTTCACCCTGCTGGTGCCGGTGTTCGGCCTGCTCAGCGCCTGGATGGTGCTGGAGGAAATCCCGTCAGCGATCAAACTCGGCGGCGCCGCGCTGATCCTGATCGGGCTGATGGTGAATGCCGGCCTGCTGAAATGGCTGACCGGCTGGCAGACTGTACGCTCTAGAGCTTGATCGCCAGATCGCGGATCGCCGTGCGGCAGGCATCGGCAGTGCGTTCGAGATAAGCGCGCGCTTCGGGGCGAAGACCGTCCTGCTGCAGCTGTTCGTTGATGGACGCGAGAATAGTGCGCAGGTGCCGAATACGGGCCGGCATGTCTTTATCCCCCAAGAATGAATCGCGTGTCGAATCGGTTGTCACGCGAGGGAGAGTGACGGCCTTTGGTTAACAAAATCTGTCGCGACGAGTCCGCTCAGGCCGCAGTGGCCGCTCTGCCATGGCGCGCGGCATCGACAAAGTCGCGCAGCGAATCGCGCATGCGATAGGGGATCGGATCGATGCCCTTGAGCATCAGCACCAGCGCCGTGCGCGTGGTGCCGAGGCGGGCGGCATATTCGTCGAAGCTTATATTGTGGCGACGACAGGCTTCCAATACTACGGGCTGCACATCGCGGGTGAAAAACAGTTTGTTCGCGGGTCCGCTGGTTTCCAGGTTGGCCATCGCGGACGCCAGCAGGGTGCTGGAGTGCTGCACAGTGAATCTCCCCTTTCCAAACACTGCGATCGCGCCAGATATTGCCCCGGCAAAAATGAATTTCAAGCCGCTTTTTTCAGTGCTGTTCGCGCGAGGCCCGGCTGATATAGGTGCGGCGCAGGCCGGGGGTGAAGGCCGGGGGTGACCCGATTCGCGGCGGCGCCGGCGGGGCCCCGACGGGTGGTGCAGCCGGTGGCGCCACTGGCCGGTGATCGAGCGAAACACCCTGCGGGATCAGCACCTCTTCCGCCGCCACGGTGATGATCGTGCCCATCATCTTTGTGGATGACGCCTCGACCGTGGCCGTCACTTCATTGAGCGTCACTTCCTTGACCGGGGCTGCATGGGCCGGCATCCGCTCGGCCGGAATCTCGCAGTAGCTGGTGGGCGGCTGCAGCAGGCCCACCTGCGCCACCAGCCGGTCGATCATGCTCTTCAGCGGCAGGGGGACCGGGTCATAGCCTTTCAGGATCAGCAGCAGGGCGGGCCGGGTCATGCCGAGTTTCTCGGCGAGTTGCTCGAAGCTGAGATCGACCCGGCGGCAGGCCTCCAGCACGCGCGGCTGCATGTCGCCGAGATAATACAGCGTGCCGTTCCGGCGCAGGCAGGGCAGGCCGTCATCAAGCAGGAAGTCGTCATCGGGCTGGATGGCGGGGTGCAGGGTCATCGGGCTCTCCGGATGCCGGCGCGGCCCATGTTGACGCCGCCGATCACGAAGACCAAACAGTAAAACGGCCGGGAAAGTTTCCCCGGCCGGGCCGCCCGCGGTGACCAGTGCGGGACAAAATGCGTCAGCGAGACTGGGCCTTACAGCCGGTCCTGCGCCGTGGCAGCGGCGCCCTGCCAGGAGGTGATGCCGGCACCCAGGCTCAGACCCCGCAGCACGAAATCCTCGATCGCGTGCTGCGCCGGCCTTGGCACCGGATCCTGTCCCTTCCGCACCAGGACCAACGCGCCGCGCGGCATGTTGAAGCGGGCGGCAAACAGGTCGAAGCCGATGCCATGGGCGCGGCAGGCCTGCAGCACCAGTGGCTGCACATCCTGGGCGAAATACAGGCGCGCGCCGCGTTCCACGGTGGTCAGGCCGCAGCGCGACAGCTCCGACATCGGCACGCCGGTGCGCGGCAGGCCCTGACGGGCGTAACGGGGATACTGCATCGGGTTCACGGCGCGACCTCCATCTGCGGATGCAGACAGAACGCGGCAGTAGGCCGGTGGTTTCACCGACGCGGCATTTTCACAAATGAAATGTCAGAGGAAGAAGCAGCGGCGATCAGACGCTGAGATCGGCCCGGCGGCCCATGCCGCGCGGGCGGGCATGATCGGTCTTGGTCTCGGTGGCCGAAGCCTGCGAGTCGGCTTTTTTGCCCTTGTCACCCTTGGCCATGGCAGTGCCGCCGCTGTTGCCGGACGCACTGGCCGCCATGCGGGTCTGGTTGCCCACCGGCACAGCCGTCACCGCTGCGGCCGCCTGGACCGCATTGGGAGCTTGGTTCGCCTGGTTCAGACCCTGAGCCGCGGTGGTCGGCTGGGTTTGAGGCAGCGACGTAACGGGTGGTACAAATAAGCTCATGGTTAAGATGTATGATGGCACCTGATGCTTGACAAGGAATTAAAGTATTGTGGCACCTATTAGAGCGAATCGTTAATAACCACAGGGAAACGCCTGGGTTGAATACCGGGGAAAGAAGCCAGTCTTGACCAAGCCCAAGCCGTCCAAACCTGCCGCAAAACCGGGCCTTCTGGCCCGGCTGTTCGGCGCGGAGCCGGCGCCGGCCGCAGCCAAGCCGGCCCAGCGCTATACCGGCCCGGCCAAAGACCCCCGCATCCTGCTGGCCCAGCAGATCAAGGCAATCCGGGCCAAGCTGAACCCGCAGATCGTGCGGCTGGCCGAGAAGGTGGCCCGCAAGGGCCCGGCGGTGACCGACCAGGAACGCGCCACGCTGGCCATCGAGCTGTTCCTGGCCCAGAAGCAGGATGGCGGCGATTTTGCCGCCAAGCTGAGAGAGAAGCTGGCCGAGCAGAAACGGCGCAGCCATTGACCCTGGGGATTTTAAGCCCGTGAGTCCGCTGCCCCGCACGGCCGCCCTGCTGGTGATCGACCTGCAGCAGGCGATCGACGCCCCCTATTGGGGGCCGCGCAACAATCCCGATGGCGAACGCAACATCGCCGCGCTGATCGCCGCCTGGCGCAGCAGCGGACGGCCGCTCTATCACATCCGCCACGATTCCACGCGACCGGACTCCGCCTATCGCCCCGGCCAGCCGGGCCATGCGTTCAAGCCGGAGGCGATGCCGCTGCCCGGTGAGCCGGTGATTGCCAAGCGCACCAACAGCGCCTTCATCGGCACCGGCCTGGAAGCGCGGCTGCGCGCCGCCGGGCATACCACGCTGGTGATCTGCGGCGTGCTGGTTCACAACTCGGTGGAAGCCACCGTGCGCATGGCCGGCAATCTGGGCTTTGACACCCATCTGGCGGCGGATGCGACCTGGGCGGTGGACAAGCGCTTGCTGGATGGCCGCGTGATGCCGGCTGCGGACGTGCACGCCCTGTCGCTGGCCAATCTCGATGGTGAATACGCGACCGTCAGCACCACGGCCGCCCTGATCGCGGCGCTGACGTGACGGCCTGAAGCCTCAGTGAAGGATGCTGCGCGGCGGCTCGGTGGTTTCGCTCTGGCCCGCGCCCTCACCCGCACTCTGGGCCGGCTGGTCCGCCGCCGGCACGCCATCCTGGGCGTCACCGGCCGCCACGGTCTGGCCCTCGCCGCGCTTGAAGCGGTTATGCGCCTTCACCGAGAAGGGAATCGACACGATATAGGCCAGCTCCATCGCCGCCAGCGTGTACCAGGGCTGATTGAGCAATCCCGCCACGAACACGCCGACGCCCAGCAGCACCAGACCGACATATTCGCGCTTTACCCGCACGCGCTTGAAGGAATAGGTCGGCACGCGGCTGATCATCAGGCCGCCGATGCACAGCATCCAGATCGCGTTGAGATAGGGTGAGCGGAAAAACTCGCTCTCCAGTTCCAGATTGATGATGAGGAACAGCAGGCTGAGGCCCGCACCCGCCGGCGCCGGCACGCCGGTGAAGAAACTGCCGGTCCATTGCGGCTTTTCGGCATCGTCCAGCGCGGTGTTGAACCGCGCCAGGCGCAATGCGGCGCAGACGCTGAAGGCCAGCACCACCAGCCAGCCGGTGTTGCCGCTGCCGATCTCATGCATGGTCCAGAAATACAGCACCATCGCCGGCGCCACGCCGAAGCACAGGAAATCCGACAGCGAGTCCAACTCGGCGCCGAATTTCGACGCGCCTTTCAGCAGGCGGGCGACGCGGCCATCCAGCATGTCGAAGAAAGCCGCGGTGGCAATCGCCAGCACGGCGAACTTGAACTGCCCGAGCAGAGCGAAGCGGATCGCGGTGAGGCCCGAGCAGAGCGCGATGATGGTGAGGATATTGGGCGCCAGCGTGTTGAGCGGCAGCTTGCCCAGGCGATGCGGCGTCTTCAGCTTGATCGACTTCATGTCAGGCCTCCTCGTACCACTGCCCGGCCGGAACCCTAGCCGGGCAGCGTTACGACAGGATTAAAGCGTCAGCGCACTGCGCCGCTGCGCGGCTGTTCGGTGGCGCCATCCTCGGCGATCACCGTCTCGCCGGCGATGCAGCGCTGGCCGGTCACCACCAGCGGCACCATGCCATCGTCGAGATAGACATCGACGCGGCTGCCGAAGCGGATCAGGCCGAAGCGTTCGCCGGCCTTGTAGGTCTCGCCCTCGCGGGCCTCGCACAGGATGCGGCGGGCGACCAGGCCGGCAATCTGGACCACGGCGATCTCCTTGCCGTTGGTCAGCTTCAGCCGCATCGACTGGCGCTCGTTGTCGATGCTGGCCTTGTCGAGCGCGGCATTGAGGAACTTGCCCGGGCGATAGGCGAGCGCGGTGACCACGCCATCAATCGGCACGCGGTTCACATGCACGTCAAACACATTCATGAACACCGAGATGCGGGTGCGCGCATCGCTGCCCATGCCGAGTTCTTCCGGCGGCACGGCGCGTTCGATCATCTGCACCACGCCATCGGCCGGCGAGATCAGCAGCCCCTCGCGGGTCGGCGTCACCCGGGCGGGGTCGCGGAAGAAATAGGCGCACCAGCAGGTCAGGATCACGCCGAGCCAGCCCAGCGGGGTGGCGACCCAGAACAGCAGCAGGGTCACGATCGCGAAGATCGCGATGAACTTCCAGCCTTCGCGATGGATGGGCACCAGAACGGAACGGATCGTGTCCATGGACAGGGTAAACCTTTGGAATTAAGTGACAGGGGCAATGTAGCCACTGCGGCGGCGGGCTTAAAGACCCACCTCGCCGATTTATGCGCCGCCAATAGCCCGGTTGCCGGTTTTCTCTGCCTAAAGATGGTATTGCCGCCTACTGCCGCAGCACCGGCAGCGCGCGCAGCCGTTCGGCGGCGAAATCGAGGAAGGCGCGGACTTTCGCATTGGTGCGCCGGCCTTCGGCATGCACCAGGCTGACCGGCACCGGCGGCAGTTGATAATCGGCCAGCACCACCTGCAGTGCGCCAGACGCCACCAGCGGCGCCACCATGTAGGACAGCACCAGCGTCAGGCCATGACCGGCCAGCACCGCGTTGATCGCCGCTTCGGAGGAGTTGACCCAGAAGCGTGTCGGCGGATTCAGCGACAGCGCATGACCATCCACCATGAAATCCCAACTGTTCGCGGCGATGCCGGCCGAGAACATCACCGTGCTGTGCCGCATCAGGTCGGATGGGATTTTTGGCATGCCATGCCGCGCCAGATAAGCCGGCGAGGCCACCACCACACTGCGCACATGGCCAACTCGGATGGCACTGAGCGATGAATCGCGTAAGTGTGCGATGCGCACGGCGATGTCGAAGCCTTCTTCGATCAGATTGGCGACACGGTCGAGCAGCAGCAGCCGCGCGCTGACATGCGGATGCAGGGTGAGGAAATCCTGCACCACGGGGGCGACATGAATCCGCCCGAACATCTGCGAGGCGGTGATGCTGAGTTCGCCGCGCGGCGCGCCATGGTCGCCGGCCACCGAGGCCTCGGCCTCCTCCAGCTCGGCCAGGATGCGGCGCGCATCGGCGAGAAACCGCTCGCCGGCCTCGGTCAGCCGCACATGGCGGGTGCTGCGCTGGAACAGGCTGATGCCCAGCCGCTCCTCCAGCCCGGCGATGGCGCGCGTCACCGAGGGCGGCGACAGATGCAGCTGCCGGGCGGCCTCGGCGAATCCGGCCTTCTCGGCCACCGAGATAAAGATGCGCATGGCGTCCAGACGGTCCATGGTATTATTTCATAATATGAAATAGTGAGTTGTAAAAGCGGGTTATTATCATTTCTCGCAGGAATGACATTTTAGGCGGCATCCGCTTTGCCCAAGGAACCCGCCATGACCCTCCGCCTGCACCGCTTCGCCCTCTCCGGCCATGCCCATCGCGCCGAACTGCTGCTCAACCTGCTCGGCCTGCGCGCCGAGCTGATCGATGTCGATCTGGGTGGCGGCGAACACAAGCAGCCGGCCTTCCTGGCCAAGAATGCCTTCGGCCAGGTGCCGGTGCTGGAAGACGGCGACACTGTCATCGCCGACAGCAATGCCATCCTGGTCTATCTCGCCAGCCGCTATGACGAGCAGCGCCGCTGGCTGCCCGTCGATCCGGTGCAGGCCGCCCAGGTGCAGCGCTGGCTCTCGGTCGCCGCCGGGCAACTGGCGAGCGGGCCGGCGGCGGCGCGCATGGTGACCCTGTTCAAGGCGCCGTTCGATCATGACCGCGCCAAGACGGTGGCCACCGCTCTCTTCGCCGTGCTGGAACAGCATCTGGCGCAGCAGACCTTCCTGGTCGGCGCCGCACCGACGATTGCCGATCTGGCGCTGTATTCCTACACGGCGCATGCGCCCGAGGGCGGCGTGTCGCTGCAGCCCTATCCGCAGATCCGCGCCTGGCTCGGCCGCATCGAGGCCCTGCCCGGCTTCGTGCCAATGCCGAAGACCGCTGTGGCGGCGTAAGACAGGAGAGACAGATGGGACGCTTTCATGAAGGCGAACAGGCGTTGCAGCGGCGGGTGAGCCCGGTGCTGCAGGCCCGCATGGCCAAGACCGCCGAGGTGGTGCTGCGCGACTATATGCCCGAGCAGCATCGCGACTTCTTCACCCTGCTGCCGACGCTCGTCGTCGGCAGCGTGGACGAGTGCGGCCGGCCCTGGGCCTCGATGCTGGCGGGCCGGCCGGGCTTCGTGCTGTCGCCCGACCCGGTGACATTGCACATTGCCGCCAAGCCGATTGCCGGCGATCCGCTGGAGCGCCATCTGGCACAAGATGCGCCGCTCGGCATCCTCGGCCTGCAGCCGGAAACGCGGCGGCGCAATCGCATGAACGGCCGCGTCAGCGCGCTGGATGAGAGTGGCTTTACGGTGCATGTCGAACAGAGCTTCGGCAACTGCCCGCAGTATATCCAGGCCCGCGCGCCGCGCCTGGTCGGTGCGCTCGGCACGCCGCCGCGCCAGATGGAAGTGGCGCAGCTGTCGCCGCGTGCCACGGCGATGCTGCATGCCGCCGATACCGTTTTCATTGCCACCCATGCGGCCAATGAGGGCGTCGATGTCTCGCATCGCGGCGGCAAGCCCGGCTTTGTCAAGGTCGAGCAGCGCGATGGCGTTGCCGTGCTGACCCTGCCGGATTTCCGCGGCAACAATTTCTTCAACACGCTGGGCAATATCGCGCTCAACCCGCGCGCCGGGCTCTTGGTGGTGGATTATGCCACCGGCGACCTGCTGCAGCTGACAACTACTGCCGAGATCATCTGGGACGGGCCGGAGGTGGACGCCTTCGAAGGCGCGCAGCGCCTGCTGCGGCTGCGGGTGGAATGCGGCCAGATCATCGAAGGCGGATTGCCGGTGCGCTGGAGCGAACCGGCCTATGCGCCGCAGCTGATCGAGACGGGCAGCTGGGCGGCGGCCTAGTCCCCCGCCGCCGACAGCACGGCCACCGTCTCGCCGGTGACCTTTTCCTCTGCTTCGCGCGCCTGCTGCTGCTTCTGCCACAGCGCCGCGTAGAGCCCGCCCTGGGCCAGCAGGGCATGATGACGGCCGCGTTCAGCGATGCGGCCCTCCTCCAGCACGATGATCTCGTCGGCATCCACCACGGTGGAGAGCCGATGGGCGATCACCAGCGTGGTGCAGCCTTCGGCCGCCGCCGCAAGGGCTGCCTGGATCTCGCGTTCGGTATGGGTGTCGAGCGCCGAGGTGGCTTCATCAAACACCATAATCTTCGGGTTCTTCAGCAAAGCGCGGGCAATCGCCACGCGCTGCTTCTCGCCGCCGGACAGTTTCAGCCCGCGTTCGCCCACCATGGTGGCCATGCCATCGGGCAGGCGGGAGATCAGGTGATCGAGCTGCGCCAGCCGTGCCGCTTCCGCCACATCGGCATCCGAGGCACCGACGCGGCCATAGCGGATGTTGTAGAGAATCGTGTCGTTGAACAGCACGGTATCCTGCGGCACGATGCCAATGCACTGGCGCAAGGAAAGCTGCGTGACATCGCGGATATCCTGGCCGTCGATTGTAATCCTGCCGCCCTGGATGTCGTAGAAGCGATAGAGCAGGCGCGACAGCGTCGACTTGCCGGCGCCTGACGCACCCACCACCGCCACCTTGGCGCCGGGCGCGATGCGGAAGCTGACGCCGGACAGGATCTCGCGGCGCGGATCATAGGCAAAACGCACATCGGAGAACTCGACCTCGCCGCGCTCGCAGGCCAGCGCCGGCGCGCCGGGCTTGTCCTGGATTTCCTGCGGCACATCCAGCAGCTTGAACATCGCCTCCATGTCGATCAGGCCCTGCTTGATCTCGCGATAGGCAAAGCCCAGGAAATTGAGCGGCAGATACAGCTGGATCAGATAGGCGTTGACCACGACGAGATCGCCCAGCGTCATGGTCTTGTCGCGCACACCCAGCACGGCCAGACTCATCACCGCGATCAGGCCGACGGCAATGATGGCGCCCTGGCCGAGATTGAGATAGGCCAGTGTGGTCTGGCTTTTCACCGCGGCGCGCTCGTAACGCATCATCGCATCGTCGTAGCGATCGGCCTCATGCGCCTCGTTGGTGAAATATTTCACCGTCTCGTAATTCAGCAGGCTGTCGATGGCCCGCGTGTTGGCGCGGGTGTCCTCGTCGTTCATCTGGCGGCGGTATTTGGTGCGCCATTCGGTGATCGCCAGCGTGTAAAGGATATAGCCGCCGATGGTGGCAACCGTGATGACGGCAAAGGTCCAGCCATACATCCACCACAACACGCCGCCGACCAGCGCGATCTCCACCAGGGTCGGCACGATGTTGAAGGTCATGAACTGCAGCACGAACTGGATGCCCTTGGTGCCGCGTTCGATCACGCGGCTCAGGCCGCCGGTCTGGCGCTCCAGATGGAAGCGCAGGGACAGCGCATGCAGATGGTTGAAGGTTTCCAGCGCCAGGTTGCGGATGGCGGCCTGCGCCACCTTGGCAAACACCGCATCGCGCAATTCGCCGAAACCCTGGGCCAGCATGCGGGCGATGCCATAGGCCAGCACCAGGCCGAGCACCGCACCTATCACCAATTGGTCCAGCGCGATGCCCTGGTCGAGCAGATCGAGCGCCTGCTTGAAGAAATACGGCACCGTGACGTTGACCAGCTTGGCCAGCAGCAGGAAGACAAAGGCGATCACCACCCGGCGGCGCAGGTCGGGACGGCCGGTGGGCCAGAGTCGCGGAATCAGCAAGCTGGCTAGCGATTTTCTCAAGGTGGTCATGGCTGGGCGGGCCTGCGGGGCTGGACTAGACTGGCGGGACGTTTGGGGCTGGCCGGGTCGATGCTTGTTTGCAGACCGCCCCGAGCGTATCGTTTGGCCCCCAAACTATACTGAATTTTCTTTTTCCGGCAGGGAGCAGTCTGATGAAAGTGGTGAGCTTCGTCCGCAATGGCAAGAGCTCGTATGGTGTCGTCGTCGGTGACGGCATTGTCGATATGGGCGCCAAGCTGGGCGCCAAATACCCCGATCTGGTTGCGGTGCTGAAGGCCGGCGCGCTCGCCGAGGTGGAAGCCGCCGCCAAGGGCGCGGCTGCCGACCTGCCCTACAAGGGCACGACCTTGCTGCCGGTGATCCCGAACCCGGGCAAGATCGTCTGCGTCGGCGTCAACTATGACGAACACCGCCGCGAGATGGGCCGCGAACCGCCGGGCCATCCCACCATCTTCGTGCGCTTCCCGGAAAGCCAGGTTGCCCATGACCAGCCCCTGCTGAAGCCTGCCGAATCCGACAAGCTGGATTACGAAGCCGAACTGGCCGTGATTATCGGCAAGACCGGCTACAAGGTGTCGGAAGACGATGCCTTCAGCATCGTCGCCGGCTACAGCTGCTACAACGATGGCTCGGTGCGCGACTGGCAGACCCATACCGGCCAGTTCACCCCGGGCAAGAATTTCAACGCCACCGGCGGCTTCGGCCCGTGGATGGTGACGGCGGACGAAATCCCCGATGCCCAGGCCCTGGCGATCCAGAGCCGCCTGAACGGCCAGGTGATGCAGTCCTCCAACACCGAACTGATGACCTTTAACATCCGCAAGATCATCAAGTATGTGACCACCTTCACGCCGCTGCAGCCTGGCGATGTGATCGCCACCGGCACGCCGGGCGGCGTCGGCACCAAGCGCAACCCGCCGGTCTACATGAAGGATGGCGACATCATCGAGATCGAGATCGAAAAGGTCGGCCTGCTGCGCAATCCGGTGAAAAACGGGTAAGGCTCCACAACACTGCTTTACGGACGGGGCGCTTCGGCGCCCCGTTTTCGTTTACACGTCACCCTCGGATTTATTCCGAGGGTCCATCCCAACCATCCGCGCATCGGACCATGCAGATGGACCCTCGGGACAAGCCCGAGGGTGACGATCTGCGTTTACTGTGTGTCCCTGCCCACCGCCTCGGCCACGCTCTTGAAGCCATCCCGCTTCAGCAACGCCGCCAGCTCGGTCTTGATGCGGCCGACAAGACCGGGGCCTTCATAGACCAGCGCCGAGTAAAGCTGCACGGCCGAGGCGCCGGCGCGGATCTTGGCATAGGCCTGCGCGCCAGAGGCGATGCCGCCGACACCGATCAGCGGAATCCGCCCCCCCAAAAAGCCATACAGCTGTTTGAGCACAGCGGTCGAATGCTCGAACAACGGCTGGCCTGACAGGCCACCAGTTTCTCTCGCATTGCCGCTGCGCAGGCTGTCTGGCCGGGCAATCGTGGTGTTGGTGGCAACGATGCCATCGAGGCGGAATTGCAGCGCCAGTTCGGCCACAGCCTGGATGTCTTCGTCCGCCAGATCAGGCGCAATCTTGACCAGCAGCGGCGTCTTCAGCCGCTCATGCAGTGGCTGGATACGCGTCAGCAGTGCCGTCAGCTCCTCGCGGCCCTGCAGGTTGCGCAGGCCGGGCGTGTTGGGCGAGGACACATTGACGACGGCGAAATCGACCAGCGGTGCCAGGCGCTCATAGGAAATCGCGTAATCGCCGGGGCGGTCGCCGCTGTCCTTGTTGGCGCCGAGATTGGCGCCCACTACACCAGGACGACCCTTGCGCAGTTCAAGCCGGCGGGCGGCGGCCTCGAGACCATCATTGTTGAATCCCATGCGGTTGATCACCGCGCGGTCTTCGGGCAGGCGGAAGACGCGCGGGCGCGGATTGCCCGGCTGCGGCTTCGGCGTCACGCCGCCGATCTCGACGAAACCGAAACCGAGCCGCAGCATGGCATCGGGCACGTCGGCATTCTTGTCGAAGCCGGCGGCCAGGCCGACCGGATTGGGCAGCCGCTTGCCGAACAGCGTGGTGGCGAGCAGCGCATCGTCGGCGCAGGCCGGCGGCAGCGGGGCATGCCGCAGCAGTTTGAGCGTCAGCCGATGCGCGGTTTCGGCATCGATGTTGCGCACCAGCGGAAAAACCAGATTGCGATAGAGGCTCATCGAACGGTCTCCGGAGCTTTCAGCGCCCGCGTTTCGACCGGCGCGCCGGCGAGCAGAGGATAGGCGGTTTCGCGCATCAGGCTGGCCTGATGCAGCGGCGCATCGATCCGCAACGGCAGGGCCGCGACCCGGGCGGCGAAATCGGCCGGAAACATCTCCGGCCGCGCGTAGCGCGCCAGCGTCATATGGATCATGTCATACTTCGGCGTGCCACCCGGCGGCTGCGGCACTTCCGCCTCCATCATGCGGCGGAGCGTCCAGACCGCCTCGTCAGGCTCGGCCATGGCGATGATCGCGGTGGAGGTCGCACGCAGCTGGCGGAAGCGCAGCGTGGTGGCAACCTGCGTATCACACCAGCGGCGGAAGACCGAGCGTGCCAGATCGCCATGGATCGCCCACCAGGCATCCTTGTCGAACTCCGACCGCACCGGCGCGATGGCATAGAGCGAGAGATGGAAGGTCTCAGCCGGCGCCACCAGCAGATGGTCGGGCGAACCGGCGATGGCGGCGACCTGCCGGACCGTCTGCACGCTCTGTTCGCGCGATACGTCATCAAGCAGATTCATCACCGTGTAGGAAATCAGCGGGCGCGCCCAATGGGGGTCGCGGATGAAGCCCTCACTGCTCACGCCATGTCTCCCGGGAAGATATGGCGGCCGGTTGCGCTGTCGAGCGGCAGCGTTTCGACGCGATACACGGCCGTCACCGGCAGAACGCCATAGAGATGCGGGAAGAGATCGTCGTTGCGGGACTTTTCCCATTTCAGCGGGGACATCAGATCATCATCGCGCACGAACAGCAGCAGCAGGTCGGTCTTGCCGGCATAATGCTTGGCGGCGGTCTCGGCGGCCTGCTTCGCAGTGGAGAAATGAATGAAACCGTCGCGGAGGTCATGGGCTGTGCCGCTGAAGGCGCCGGCGGCCTGCGCCGCTGCCCAGTCGGTTTCCGAGATGATGCGGTAGATCACGGTCATGATTTTAGGCATATCACGCTTTTATCGGAGCCGGAATTTTCCGGCCTGCCGAGCCTTGGGAACTAAAGGAAATCATTGCTTGTTGCGCCTCAACAATAGAATTCCACCATCGTACCAATAAAGAAGGACTGTTGAAGAATCGACGGGCAATAAAACAGGTACGTCCCATCGACTTCCGCACATCACTTTGTAACCTCCATCGACACGATAGGCATACTCATCGCGCTCGATCCGATGCAACGAGGCTAACTTTGGTGGCTGAGTGCAATTGAAGAAAGAAAGAACTGGCAGCGGTCGCGACTTAGTGCCTTTTATCCAGCTGATACCATCTCCCCGAAACTCTATAACCGCTCCCATATATTGAGCGTCATTTGGCAGCAGGGCCTGAACGCCGCTTTCGTCGACCAGGCGCACCCCACGCACGACCCATTTCCCTAACATGTTCGAATATTGAAAGTCGGCTGCAAGAGCTGTAAACGGCATTAGCAAAGCGGCCACAATGATCAGTATATGCTGCATGATTCCTGACTATCCTGTCGTACCGGTGTCATAGCTTATACGACTCGAATCATCTCGTCTTCCCCGCCGTCTTCTCGAAGCTGCGCAGCCCGGCCATGCCAAGCATGGCCAGCACCAGTTCGAACAGGCTGTCGGTATGGATCTCCGGCGGCTTGAGGCCCGGCGACCACAGCGCCGCCGCCCAGAGGAACAGCGGATGGCCGAGATAGGCCCAGCCGACACCGGCCGCGCAGATCCAGCCCACCGCCGGGCGCCAGCCGGCGACGAAAACCGAGCGATGCCCTGCCTCGATCTTGTTCAACTCGACCTGCAGCGCGGCCGGATTTTGCCGCAGTTTCTCCAGCACCGCTTCCGCCTGGGCGCGCTCGGCATCCGAGGTGAAGAGTTTATCGAAAACATTGCCAATGGCTTCGATGGGTGAGGCGATATTGGCGACCAGCAGCTTGTCGAGCATGACCGGCTCTCCCTAGTCGATGTCGTTGTAGAAGGCGTGCCGTCCGATCACCACGCAGGGGGTGCGGCCCCTGGCCCAGTCCGGCGCGCAATCCACGGCATGGTAATGGGTGGCGCCGAAGGTGTAGTCGGGCAGGATGCCGGCGAGTGCATCGGTGGCGACCGACAGCGCGGTGGCATAGGCGCGATCGCGGCCATCAACCGCCAGCAGCTTGACCCGGTTGGGATCGGACTCCAGCCAGCAGGAGAATTGCCAGGGCTTCAGACACACTTCGGCAATGCTGCGACCCCACCAGCCGGGCCGGGCGGCGCGGTTGCAGATCACCGAGGCCACGCCGCGCATGCCATCGCGGCCCTCCCCCCTGGCCTCGCCCCAGAGTGTACGGGCCAGCACATCGTGCTCGAACTGGCGGACGAAGGATTGTTCAATCGTCGGCGTCATCAGACGCTCCTTTCGTCAGAGTTGTCAGGGCCGGTTGCCCGGCCGGTTCATGCGGCCCGCAGCGTTATCCCGCTGAAATAAGCGGGGCGCCGTCGCCGCCGCGCCATCCGGCCGCGCCGGAAAAAACCCGGTTCGCGGTTGTCGGTTGGCGGGAATGTCGTCAGCCGGCATCTGCGGTGCAGCGATGACGCGCCCATCGCCGCTGTCGCGAGCGCCAGCCGTGCGCGATCAGCCCGGGTACAGCCTCTTGAAGCCGTCTGTTACCTTGGCGAGGAACTCGGGGTCGCGTTTCTTCCAGTAGCGCGGGTCGCGCATCATGCCGACCAGCTGGTCTTCACTCAGCGCTGCATCCGCGCCGCGTTCGCCGCGGCTGAGCGCGGGATCGCCGTTCTGCATCATCGACTCCAGGGCACAGATGCCCTCGTATGAAGAAGCCAGCGCACTGAAAACCGATTCCGGCAGGTTGCGCCGGCCCCAGGCCTCAAGCGCACGCGCTGTTTCGGCGAACCGCGCTTCGCTGCCATAGCGCTGCACCAGACGTTCGCGTTCGCCGCGATGCCGATATTCGCCAGCCATGCGCTGCAACTGCGGCACCACATGGTCGCAGGCCAGGTCATAGACCAGCTGTGCCTGGGCCGGCGTGAAACCGGCTTCATGCAGACGACGGTTCACGTCGGGGTCCGTCGACAGGGCAGGATTGCCCAGCGTGATCTCGTAGCCATCGGGCGAGTCCGGCACGCCCAGGGCACGATGAAACCGCAGGCGTGTCTCCTCGTCACTGTCATCGCCCGGCAGGGCCACCATGCCCGCCAGCTTCTGCTCCAGCGCCCGATAGGATTTCAGCAGCAGATCCGCGCGCAGCGCGCCGGTTTGCGGATCGCGGAATTTCTCCGGCACGCCACCGAGATCGGCCTCGCCGCCGGCACCGTCCGGCATATCTGCATCAAGCAGGTTGGCTGTCATCGCATATCCCTTTCGTTGATCCCGAAATGTTCCGATAAAGCTTCACGAACCCAATTGGCCGCGCGCGACCAGCTGCGCGATGTAGGCGGCGAGATGACGCTGGCCTTCCAGATGCCGCAGCTCTGCATCGCTGCAATCCGGCGCCGGCCGTCGCTCGATGGTGATGCGGCGCAGATGCGCCAGTACGCGCTCGCCGTCATTGCCGCGAAAGCAGCGTGCAAAAGCCGCGGTAAGATCGCCCTGAATCGAATCCATCATCGTCTCGCTCACTGCACGGCTCCCGCGGTTTGCTGTGCGCCGGCCAGCTGTTGCAGCATCTGCTGCAGCTGCGGCGCGGCCTGGGCAAGGTTCTGCGTCAAATGCTGCGGCAGGCCGCCGCCGGTGTCGGCCGGAGCCTCGCCGGCCTCGATCAGGAATTCGCCGGGAACACCCAGTGTGCGGCCGAGCCAGCGCGCGACGGCAACGCTGTCCACCACCTGCATGGCTGCCGGCCCGAGCGCCTGCAGCTGCTGCAGCCAGCTCAGCACGCCCTGCACATCGCCCTGGGCCTGCAGGCGCGCCAGCGGCGACTTCTGCACCAGCGCCACCTCGCGACCATCGAGCGCAAAGCGCGGAATCTCGCCACGCCGCTGCAGGATCGCGACGCTGCGCATCACCAGCGGAGTCAGCAACTCTGACTGCAGGCGTCCAAAGGTGGCGCCGAGCTGGCGCGCCATTTCGGCGGCACGTTCCATCACTTCGGTCGCCGTCATGCGCGGCGCATTGATCTGGCCAAGCTGGTCGGCCAGCAGGGCATGGCGGATACGGCCGCGCAGGTCATCGAGCACGATCTGCGAGATGTCGAAGCGGCCCGGTGCCGAGAGTGGCGTAAGGCCAGAGGAACCGACCGCCTTCGGGATGATCGCACCGGGCACCAGCTTCACATTGGCCGGATTGAGCACGCCGTCGTCGTCAGCCTGCCAGATGCCGGTGACGGCAATCGAGGCATTCTTCAGCACAAGCTCGACCACCTTGTTGGCGGTCTTGATATCGGGCAGCGCCTTCATCACCGGCGAGCGGCCATAGACCTCGCCTGGTGCCTTGAGCCAGCGGAAGGCAATGAACGGCGCCTGTTCGAACCGCCCGACGCTCAGCAGGCTGGCGGCTTCATCCAGCGTGCCATCTTCCAGAACGGTGGCAAACAGATAGCCGTGGCGCGGCGCCGGCGCCGGCAGCAGACAGTCGAGCACGCCCAGCCGCGCATCGGGCTCGCGCTGGCGTCGCGCCGCGAACCATGCCTGGTTCTCCAGCGCTGGATAGCGCTGGCCCAGCTGTTCGAGCGAGAGTTCCTGGCGACGGAAGACAATGTCGATGCGACCGCTGCCGCTTTCATCGAGTGCCAGATCGGTCAGCGGCACGGCACTGAAGCGGAACGCACTCGGCTCGCCCAGCGGTGCTTCCTCGCAGGCCAGGCAGGCGGTGCCGGCCACCACGAGATCGAGCATCGCCTGGTGAATCTCGACCGCCAGGTTCGAGCGATCGAACTGTGCCTGCAGAAGTTCTGCCGCGCGATCGAGTTCGCTGGCCATGACACCGCGCTGTTCCTGTGGCACATCGCGGCCGGGCTGGAAAGCGAACCAGCGCGACCAGGGCGGTGTCAGTTGCGCCAGCAGCGTGGCGGCGAGTTGTTCGGCAGCATCGGCTGCGGTGGCGTCGAACAGTCGCTCGCTGACACGGTTTGCCGTGCCGCCCAGATTGTTGGGGCGCCGGGCCGGCAGGGAATAGTCGTAGCAATCCTGCCACAGCGCTTCCCACCCACCGCGCTGATTGCGGATGCGCTCGTAGCGACGACGCAGGGCATCAGGGCGCAGCGGGTCATGCGCGTCCGCTGCGGAGCCAGCCGCGCCAGGCATCATGCGATCGGTCGTCGCCATTCTTCTCTGCCTCACTCGCCGAGCAGGCGCTTGGACGCCTGGCTGTTTGACGACGCGCCGCTGAGGGTTGCACCAGCAGGGTCGTTGATGCCGCGCCATGAGGTGGCGATCGTCTCGCCCTGGGCGCGGCGACGGCGTTCGCGCGCCGCCTTCTCGGCCAGTTCGGCATCGCTTTCAGTCGGCACCGGCTCAGGCGGCGGGGGTGGCGGCGGAGGCGGCGGCGGTGACGGAGAGCTGAAAATCCCACCCATGGCGGTAAGTCCTCGTTGCGTATCGACCGGGAGTGTTTGCTATTTGTTCCTATTGAAGGTGAATGTAGAACGAATGATGGTCATCGTCAAGGCATATTTTCCGCAAATGCAGAAATAGTTCCCAAGGTGTTCTTGTCGACCAGCTCTGCAGGCCAATCAGACGCTTCACCACCTCGACACAGGAGAACGGCAGCGGCGGGGCCAGCCGGCGGGGCGGCTGCAGCACCGGAACCGTGAGCGCGCAGTGGCCCAGGCGACGCAGATGCCCGGCCAGGTCCGCATCGGCGGGCCAGTCATAGAATCCTTTGATTTCAGTCATATAGGCAAGAGGATCGATGCCAACCCAGCCGCCGGGCAGGGCCATGTAGGCATAGCAATGGCGAAAGCCGGGCTTGAGGCAGCGCAGCTTGGGCAGCCGGGTTTCCTCGGCAAAGACCACCACGGCCCGGGCCGGGCGCGCCGGCAGGGATGCAGCCGCAGAGGGCGAATGAAGTCCCGGTTTAGCTGGATTTTCACTCATCTGTTTCACATCCAGACCTGATGCGAGCAGAACGCAGGCGCCATTCGCGCCTATATGAGTGTTATAATTCCTATTATGTTCTCATGTCAAACCCGTAATCAGAGAATATTCCTGTAGGCAAAACATCTGTTTTGCAAGACAATCTTCCCATGCTGACACACCGCGCGATCTGGGCCGCCATCGACGGCCTCGCCGACCGTTATGGCCTCACGGCCTCGGGGCTGGCCCGCAAGGCCGGCCTCGACCCCACCACGTTCAACCGCTCCAAGCGGGTATCCCGCGATGGCAAGCAGCGCTGGCCATCCACGGAATCGATCGCCAAGGTGATCGAGGCGACCGGTGCCAGCGTGCCGGAATTCATGGACCTGCTGAGCGAGACCGGCGGCGTGCCGCGCAGCATCCAGCGCATCCCGCTGATCGGCCTCGCCCAGGCCGGCAAGGACGGCTTTTTCGACGATGCGGGTTTCCCGACCGGCGAAGGCTGGGAAAAAGTGCCCTTCCCGGAGCTGGGCGACACCCAGGCCTATGCGCTGGAAATCAGCGGCGACAGCATGCTGCCAGTCTACCGCGACGGCGATGTGGTCATCGTATCGCCAGCGGCCAGCGTGCGCCGTGGCGACCGCGTGATCGCCAAGACCATCCAGGGCGAGGTGATGTGCAAGCTGCTGGCGCGCCGCACGCTGACGCGCATCGAACTGGCTTCGTTCAATCCCGCCTATCCTGATCGTGGCTTCGACGTGCAGGACATCGCCTGGATCGCCCGCATCGTCTGGGCGGCGCAGTAAACATGACCACCTCCCTGGCAGCCGCGCTGGGGCGACTGCCGGCGCTGGTGGCCGGCGGCGGTTTTGCCTGGTGGTTCGAGAACGGCCAACTGGAAAAACTGTCGCCCGAGGCTGCCGCCCGCCGCGCCCGCGCCACGCCGCCCTTGCTGGTGCATGCCAAGGCGACGGCGACGCGGCTGGGCATCGAACCGTTCCCGGCCTACGACCTGCTCGATCTGTTTGCCTTCGTGCGGCCGGCGCGCTTCTGCCTGCCGACGCCACATGGCCTGCTGGCGCGCATCAACCTCGATGCCGCCGATGACGAAGAGGCCGTGCAGTATCTGCATCATGCCGCGCAGATTCTGCTGGAGGATCTGCCGCGTCAGCAGCCGCGTGCCTTGCGCCGGTCGATGCGGCTGGCGCAGACACTGCACAGGGCGGGCTGGCCTTGGGCGATTTACCTGCTGACAGCACTGGGCCCCGAAGCCACCACGGTGCCCAGCGGCGGTGCCGGCGGGCTGGATATCTGGCAGGAACTGCCGGAATGGGTGGACTACGCGCCGCCGCCACCACCCGATACGCAGGCGGTGTCGCCGACCGAAGCGCGCGAACGTCTGGCCCGCCTGCTTGGCACCACATCCGAGCTGCGCGAGACCCAGGCCGATTATGCCGCCACCACGGCGCAGGCCTTTGCACCGCGCGAAATGCTGGGCATGCCCGAACTGGTGCTGGCCGAGGCCGGCACCGGCATCGGCAAGACGCTGGGGTATATCGCCCCCGCCAGCGTCTGGGCCGAGAAGAATGGCGGCACCGTGTGGCTGTCGACCTATACCAAGAACCTGCAGCGCCAGCTGGATCATGAACTCGACCGCCTGTTTCCCGATCCGGCCGAGAAGCAGGCCAAGGTCGTCGTCCGCAAGGGCCGCGAGAATTACCTCTGCCTGTTGAATCTGGAAGATGCCACGCAGGGCGGCGCGGCGCGGCCACAGGATCTGGTGCCGCTCAGCCTGATCGCGCGCTGGGCCGGCGCCACCCGCGATGGCGACCTGGCCGGCGGCGACTTTCCCGCCTGGGCCGTCGACCTGCATGGCCGCAACCGCACATTAGGTCTTACCGACCAGCGCGGCGAATGCATCCATGCCGGCTGCCAGCATTACCGCAAATGCTTTATCGAACGTGCCGTGCGCAAATCGCGCAAGGCCGAAATGGTGATCGCCAATCATGCACTCGTCATGATCCAGGCGGCGATGGGTGAGGACGACAGCCAGAAGCCGCTGCGCTATGTTTTCGATGAAGGCCATCATCTGTTCGAAGCAGCAGATAGTGCTTTCGCCGCCCATCTCACCGGCATGGAAGGCGTCGACCTGCGGCGCTGGCTGCGCGGGCCCGAAGGCGGACGGCGCAGCCGCGCACGCGGCATCGCCAACCGCATCGGCGACCTGGTGGCGCAGGATGAACGCGGCAAGACGTCGCTGGAAGCCGTGGTGGAAGCCGCACGCTGCCTGCCCGGCGAAGGCTGGCTGGCGCGCATCGCCGAGGGCAATCCGGTCGGTCAGGGCGAGGCATTCCTGGCCAAGGCGCGACAGCAGATTTTCGCCCGCAGTCCACAGCCGGACAGCCCCTATGGCCTGGAATGCCCGACGAAAGAACCGGTCAGCGGCCTGATCGAGGCGGCACAGGCTTTCGCCACTGGCATCGACCGTGTGCTGGAGCCGCTGAACGCCCTGACCAAATCCTTAGGCGACATGCTGGCCGATGAAACGGCCGAACTCGACACGGCGACGCGGTCGCGCATCGAGGGCGCGCTGCGCGGGCTGCTGCGCCGCAAGCTGGAGCTGGATGCCTGGCGCAGCATGCTGCTCGACCTGCAGACCGAAACGCCGCCCACTTTCGTCGACTGGTTCGGGCTGGAGCGCATCGATGGCCGCGATCTCGATCTCGGCCTCTATCGCCATTACCTCGATCCGATGCAGCCGTTTGCTGCCGCTGTGCTGAAGCCCGCCCATGGCGTGGCGATCACCTCGGCCACCCTGCGCGATATCCCGCCGGCCAAGGCCGATGCAGCCCCCGAAGCCGCCTGGGTCAGTGCCGAGATTCGCAGCGGCGCGCGCCACCTGCCGCAACCGGCACGGCGCGCCGCCTTCCCCTCGCCCTTCGACTATGCCAATCGCACACGCGTCTTTGTCGTCACCGATGTGCGGCGCGATGCGATGGATCAGGTGGCCGCCGCCTATCGCGAGCTGTTTCTGGCTGCCGGTGGCGGCGGGCTGGGCCTGTTCACCGCGATCTTCCGCCTGCGGGCCGTGCAGAAGCGCATCCTGCGACCACTGGCCGAGGCCGGCCTGCCGCTCTATGCCCAGCATGTCGATCCGCTGGATAACGCCACGCTGGTCGATATCTTCCGCACCGAGGAGCATGCCTGCCTGCTGGGGACGGATGCGATGCGCGACGGTGTCGATGTACCGGGTGCATCGCTGCGGCTCGCCGTCTTCGACCGCGTGCCCTGGCCACGGCCCGATCTGCTGCACAAGGCGCGCAAGGCGGCCTTCGGCGGCCAGGCCTATGACGATCTGCTGACCCGCCTGAAGCTGAAACAGGCTTATGGCCGGCTGCTGCGCCGCGCCGAGGATTACGGCGTGTTTGTCGTGCTGGATGCGCAATTGCCCACCCGCCTGCTCTCGGCCTTCCCGGCCAGCGTGGACGTCCGCCGCATCGGCATCCGGGAAGCAGTGGCGGAAACCGCGGCATTTCTGCATGGCATGCGGGCCACCACTGGCGAACAGCAGAATCTTGCCTAAGATACCCGGCGCTGGCGCCATGCTTTCGCCGCAGTCTGCCACTAGCCAGTTTGCCCGTCCTCCCGCCCTATCCCATCACGTTCTGCCCCGAAGGCTCAACCGCTCATGTCGACCATCACGCCCCAGAATGCCCTGATCTATGCCATGGTGATCGCTGCCGTGGCGGATGGAAAACTGAAAGACACCGAAGTGTCGGCTATCGACGTGGCCGTGCGGCATTTGCCGATCTTCCGCGGCTATGGCCTGGATGCCATGCAGGTGGCGGTGGGCGACTGCGTCGCGCTGCTGGACCAGGATGATGGTGTTGATGCAGCCCTTGGCCTGGTGAAAGAGGCGCTGCCGACCGACTGGTGCGAGACGGCTTACGCACTGGCCTGCGATATCGTCGCCGTCGATGGCCATGGCCGGCAGGAAGAGCTGCGCTGGCTGGAAATGCTGCGGCATGAGCTGCGCGTCGAGCGCCTGCATGCCGCCGCGATCGAACGCGGCGCCGGCGTGCGGTACAAGCGCCTGCCGGGCGACCTGTCGAAGGCCTGAAGCGACGTTTACTCCGCAGCGCTACGCAGTGCCGTCGCCGCCAGCGCGCTATCCTTTGGTACGATCAGCGGAATGGCGCGCGCACCGATCCTGATCTGCGCCGGCAGTCTTGCTGCGATATCGCCATCGGCCTGCACGGGCTCAAGCTCCGCGCCTGCAATCGCAACCTCGCGGCCACGCACAAGCTCAATCTCCGGCAATTTCGGCAGCAATCCGAGCGCCAGGGCAACAGTGGCGCGCAGCGCGCCGACGCGACCGCCCATCTTGAACAGGCAGACCTCGAAGGCCGGATCGTCAAGCCGCGCATGGGGCGCGCAGATAAACTTGCCGCCGTAGAAATGCCCCTTGGCGATCACCGCCGAAGCGCAGTCATACTCTTTGCCATCGATGCTGACGCGGTAGCGCGGCACTTTGTAATCAACAAGCTGGCGCAGGCTTTCGATCACATAGGCGCCCTTGCCAAGCCAGCGCTTCAGTTGCGGCGGCAGATCGGCCACCACATGGGCATCGAAGCCGACACCGGCCATGATGGTGAACAGGCGATCATTGACGAAGCCCGGCCAGATTTGCACCTGCGGTCCATGCAGCACCGCCTGCATGACTGCGGGCGGATCGAGCGGCAGGCCGATTTCCATCGCCAACACATTGGCGGTGCCGAGCGGAAAGATGCCGAGCGGGGCGCTGTGCTGCGGCAGGCCGTTGGCGACCTCGCCGATCGTGCCGTCGCCGCCGGCCGCCACCACGGCATCGTATTTCTCAGCCGCGCCCTCGGCGGCAAAAGCTTCGGCATCGCCGCGCTTTGTCGTCGGGCGGAATTCCACCGCGCAGCCGGAATCCTCCAGCAGGTCGAGATAGGCCTCCAGCCGGGCACGCTTGCGCCGACCCAGCTGGCCGGCGCCGGCGGTCGGGTTGTAGATCACCAGCAGACGCCGGCGGTAGGTCGCGTGCTGAGATGCAAGCATGGCGGCCCGGATAGCAGATTTTCGCCTGCCGGGGCAGGGACGGTTTTATGACAGGGCCGGCATAACCACTGCCGTTTGCATAATGACGTATGCTATGCCCGGTGCATGACATGGTATGCGATTCGCCAAGGCGCCTTCCTGTTCCTCCTGATCCTGCTGGCCGGCCCGGCCAGTGCCCAGACGGGGGCCCAGGCCGGCGCGGTGACCGTTCTGGATGGCGATACACTGAAGATCGCCGGGGTGAATTACCGCCTGCATGGCATCGATGCCCCGGAAAAAGCCCAGCATTGCCAGAGGGATGGCATAGACTGGCTATGTGGCCAGGAGGCGGCGGGCTACCTGCGCCGCCTGATCCGTGGCCGGGTGGTGACCTGCACCGAGAAGGATCGCGACCGCTATGGCCGGGTGGTGGCGGTCTGCCATGCCGGCGACACCGACCTGAACCGGGCCATGGTGCGGGCGGGGCTGGCCTGGGCCTATCTGGCCTATAGCCGGGATTATGAGGCCGCGGAGTGGGAAGCCCAGATCTTAAGGAACGGCGTCTGGGCCCCGTCGGTCCAGGCCGAGCCGGCCTGGGACTGGCGGCGGGAGCGCCGCGCCAAACCGCCGCAAAACCTGCCCCGAATCCGGGGTTGACAGCCCCTTAGCCCCGGCTATAGTGCGCCCCTCGAATTCAGGCGGCGCCGGACGGCTGGCGCTGCCGCTTTCTTATGGAATATCAACATGTTCGCAGTAATCAAGACCGGCGGTAAGCAGTATAAGGTGGCGGCGGGCGACGTGCTCGAGGTCGAACTGGTCGCCGGCGAAGCGGGCGACAAGATCGAATTCGGCCAGGTTCTGGCCATCGGCAATGGCGGCGACGTCAAGCTGGGCAAGGCCGTCGAAGGCGCCAAGGTGAAGGCTGAAGTGGTGGGTCTGACCCGCGGTCCGAAGCTGATCATCTTCAAGAAGCGCCGCCGGCAGAATTCGCGTCGCAAGAACGGTCATCGCCAGCGCTACACCGCGGTGAAGATCCTCGAGATCGCCGCCTAAGCGCCGCGCAGACAGAATTTAAGGAGACAGTTCCATGGCACATAAAAAAGCTGGCGGCTCTTCGCGCAACGGTCGCGACTCCGAGTCCAAGCGCCTCGGCGTCAAGAAGTACGGCAGCGAAGCTGTCGTCGCCGGCAACATCATCGTCCGCCAGCGTGGCACCAAGGTGCATGCCGGCAAGAACGTCGGCATGGGCAAGGATCACACCCTGTTCGCCACCGCCGATGGCAAGGTGAAGTTCCACGAGGGCAAGGGCAGCCGCTCGTATGTTTCGGTGTTGCCGCCGGAGGCGTGATCACACGCGCCTTTCCCGCAAGCATCACAATCGATCAAGGGGAATGGCGCAGGCCATTCCCCTTTTTCGTTTCCGCACCACAGTGAACTGCAATGAAATTTCTCGATCAGGCCAAGGTCTTTGTTGAAAGCGGACAGGGCGGACCCGGTTCCGTCAGCTTCCGCCGTGAGAAGTTCATCGAATACGGCGGGCCCGATGGCGGCAACGGCGGCAAGGGCGGCGATGTCTGGGCCGAATGCGTCGACGGACTCAACACGCTGATCGACTATCGCTACCAGCAGCATTTCCGCGCTGCCCGCGGCGGCCATGGCTCGGGCCGCCAGCGCTCGGGCGCCAATTCCGAGGACGTGATCCTGAAAGTGCCGAAGGGCACGCAGATCCTCGCCGAAGATAACGAGACGCTGATCGCCGACCTGACCGAGATCGGCCAGCGCGTATTGCTGTGCAAGGGCGGCGATGGCGGCTTCGGCAACGAGCATTTCAAATCCGCCACCAATCGCGCGCCGCGCCGCGCCGATCCCGGCTGGCCGGGCGAGGAAAAATGGATCTGGCTGCGGCTGAAGCTGATCGCCGATGCCGGTCTGGTCGGCCTGCCCAATGCCGGCAAGTCCACCTTCCTCAGTCGGGTGTCGCGCGCCAAGCCCAAGATCGCCGACTATCCCTTCACCACGCTGAAGCCGCAGCTCGGCGTGGTGAAAGCCAATGACAAGGAATTCGTGCTGGCCGATCTGCCCGGCCTGATCGAGGGCGCGGCCGAAGGCGCTGGCCTCGGCCATCGCTTCCTCGGTCATGTCGAGCGCTGCGCCGTGATCCTGCATCTGCTGGATGGCACCGCCGAAGATCCGGTCAAGGACTGGAAGCTGGTGCGCAAGGAACTGAAAGCCTATGGCGGCGGGCTGGACAAGAAGCTGGAGATCATTGGTCTGAACAAGATCGATGCGATTCCGGCCGATGAGCTGAAAGAGAAAATGGCCAAGCTGAAACGCGCGGCCAAGCGCCCGGTTCTGGCGCTGTCGGGCGTCACCGGCGAGGGCGTCGATGCGGTTTCCACGCAGCTGTTTGCCATCATCGCCGAAGCCCGCGCCGCCGAGAAGGCGGCCGCAGGAGTGGAAGTTGGCGAAGTCGAGACCGGTGATGCGTAACCGCCTCGAGACATCAAAACGCATTGTCATCAAGGTCGGCTCGTCGCTGCTGGTCGATGCCGAGAAGAACACGCTGCGCGATGCCTGGCTGACCGCGCTGGTCGAAGACATCGCCAAGCTGCGCACTGATGGCAAGGAAGTGCTGGTCGTTTCCTCGGGCGCCATCGCCCTGGGTCGCCGTATCCTCGGCCTGAACGGCAAGGCGCTGCGGCTGGAAGAAAGTCAGGCCGCCGCCGCCGCCGGCCAGATCAGGCTGTCTTCGGCCTGGCAGGACGCCCTGGCGAAGCATGATCTGAAAACAGCCCAGCTGCTGCTGACATTGGGTGACACGGAATCGCGCCGGCATTACCTGAATGCGCGCGAGACGGTGAACACGCTGCTCAAACTTGGCACTGTGCCCGTGGTCAACGAGAACGACACGGTGGCGACGGCGGAAATCCGCTTCGGCGATAATGACCGTCTGGCCGCCCGCGTCGCGCAGATGATCTCGGGCGATTGTCTGGTGCTGCTGTCGGATATCGACGGACTCTACACCGCCGATCCCGGTGTTGCCCCCCATGCAAAGTTCCTGTCCGAGATCGAGGCAATCACACCCGAGATCGAGGCGATGGCCGGTGTATCGCGCTCCGGTCTCGGTCGTGGCGGCATGATCACCAAGATCGTCGCGGCCAAGATTGCTGTCGGCGCCGGCTGCGCCATGGTAATCGCCAACGGCAAGCAGATGCATCCGGTGCAGGCTGTGCGTGATGGCGGGCGCTGCACCTGGTTCCATGCCCATTCCACGCCGGCGGCCGCGCGCAAGCAGTGGATCGCCGGCCATCTCAATCCGCAGGGCACACTGATCCTGGATGATGGGGCCGTGACGGCGCTGCGCTCGGGCCGGTCGCTGCTGCCTGCTGGCGTCACCCAGGTGGATGGCAGCTTCCAGCGCGGCGATCTGGTGCGGGTCTGCACAACCGATGGCACCGAGATTGCGGTTGGACTTTCCGCCTATGCCGATGAGGATGCCCGCCGTATCAAGGGGCACAAATCCGGCGACATCGAGGAAATTCTCGGTTACCGTGGCCGCGATGAAATGATCCACCGCGACGAGCTGGTGCTGCGATGACCGCACAGGCTTCTATTAATCAGATGGCCGCCATTGTCGATACAGCAGCCATGATCGACTCCGCCGCCCTGATGAACAAAATGGGCGCGGCGGCAAAGTCTGCGGCGCGCATGCTCGGCACCGCATCGACCGCGCAGAAGAATGCCGCCTTGAAAGCTGCCGCTGCCGCGTTGCGGGCCGGTGAACAGACGATTGTCGCCGCCAACGCACAGGATATGACGGCCGGCAAGGCAAAGGGCCTGACAGCCGCCCTACTCGACCGCCTGATGCTGGACGGCAAGCGCGTGGCCGCGATCGCGCAGGGCCTGGAAGACATCGCGGGATTGCCTGATCCGGTCGGCGGTGTGATCGCCAGCTGGACGCAGCCCAATGGCCTGAAATTCGAGCGCGTGCGCACGCCGCTGGGCGTGATCGGCGTGATTTACGAAAGCCGCCCGAATGTGACCGCCGATGCCGGCGGTCTGTGCCTCAAGGCCGGCAACGCCTGCATCCTGCGCGGCGGATCGGAAAGCTTCCACTCCAGCATCGCGATCCATGCCTGCCTGGTCGAAGGCCTGCTGGCCGCCGGACTTCCTGCCGAGGCGATCCAGCTGGTACCGACGACCGATCGCGCCATGGTCGGTGCCATGCTGACGGCGGCGACCTGGCTGGATGTGATCGTGCCGCGTGGCGGCAAGTCGCTGGTGGCCCGCGTGCAGTCTGAGAGCCGCGTACCGGTCTTTGCCCATCTGGAAGGTAATTGCCATGTCTATGTCGAGGCCAGTGCCGAGATCGAGATGGCGAAGCGGATCGTGCTGAATGCCAAGCTGCGTCGCACCGGTGTCTGCGGTGCCGCCGAGACCCTGCTGGTCGAGCGCGCCGCCATCGGCACTCATCTCAAACCGCTGCTCACCATGCTGCTGGATGCCGGCTGCGAAGTGCGCGGCGATGCCGAGGCGCAGAAGGTTGATACCCGCGTGAAGCCCGCCACCGAAGCCGACTGGGCGACCGAATATCTCGATGCCATCATCGCCGTGCGCGTGGTGGATGATCTCGATGCCGCGATTGAACATATCTCCACCCATGGCTCCAGCCATACGGAAGCGATCCTGACGCAGGATACCGCCCATGCGGCCGATTTCATGAACCGGCTCGACAGCGCCATTCTGCTGCACAATGCGTCCACCCAGTTCGCCGATGGCGGCGAGTTCGGTTTCGGCGCCGAGATCGGCATCGCCACCGGCAAAATGCATGCGCGCGGCCCGGTCGGTGTGGAACAGCTCACTACCTTTAAATATCGCGTGCACGGCAACGGGCAGATTCGGCCCTGACGATGCCTGTCCAGGCCATAACGACGGAGCAGCCAAGCCCCGCATGATTCCGCCCCTCGGTTCATCCATCGGCCTGCGCATCGGCCTGCTCGGCGGCTCATTCAACCCCGCCCATGCCGCCCATCGCGAAATCAGCCTGACCGCGCTGCACCGGCTGAAGCTGGATCAGGTCTGGTGGCTGGTCAGCCCGCAGAACCCGCTCAAGCCTGTGCGCGGTATGGCGCCGCTCGACAAGCGGTTGGCCCAGGCCCAGGCCGTGGCGGCGCATCCGTGCATCCGGGTCACCGCCGTCGAGACCCGGCTCGGCACGCAGTATACGGCCGATACCCTGGCGGCCCTGCACCGGCATTACCGGCAGGCCCGCTTTGTCTGGCTCATGGGGGCCGACAATCTGGCGCAACTGCATCGCTGGCGCGACTGGCAGGGCATCGCCCGGACCATGCCGATCGCCGTGCTGGATCGTCCGGGCTTCAACCTGACGGCGATGCAAAGTCCGGCCGGACAATGGCTGTCGCGGCACCGCGTGGCGCGCTATGATGCCTCTGCCCTGCCGGGCAAGGCCACGCCGGCCTTCCTGCTGCTGAAGTCCAAACTCAATCCGCTCTCGGCCACAGCGATCCGGCAGAAGAAAAACGGAAGGCACCTAGGATGAAGAGCTTTCTTGTTGCTTACGACTTCGGCACCGGTGGCCTTTGGGCGATCCTGAATGCCGAAAGCAAGGACCAGATCACCAAACGCTTCCCTGACCTGACCATTCTGGAACAGCGTCCGGACTCGATGTCGGAAACGGATTACGGCCGCATCACGGCGCAGGAGACCTACGCCTTGTCCGGTCCGCTGCCACAATGGCTGGCCGATCTCGACAAGAAATAAGACGCCGTCACGGCTGCCGCAGGAACAGCTTATTCACGCCGGTCAGCATCCTGTGCACCGGCGCGTAAGCCGCAGCAAAGTCATCCCAGCCTAGATTCATCATCTGCGCCATGGCGCCGAGCGTGCGGCGCCCGTCAATCAGCGCCACGATCTCGGCGGCCTGCGGCGGTGCGGTAAAGACCAGCCGGGCGGATTCAAAAGCTACCGCCAGTTCGCCGCGCTGGCCTAGCGTTTCCGCGAGTGCCTTGGCCGGCACACCATTCAGCCAGGGCGCCAGATCAGGCGCCGGCTGTGCCACCGCCTCGGCGGCGCGGGCTTGCGGCACCACATACATCACATGGGTCTTCAGCGAGCCGCAGAGCCGCTCGGCCAGCGCCTGTTGCTCGGGCAGCGGCAGGGCTGCCGCGCGACGGCGCAATGCATCGTCCTTCAGATAAGTGAGCGGATCGTAGCAGCAGGGCTCGATAAAGGCCGCGATATGCAGGCCGGCGCCATCGATCAGCGCATGCAGTTCCGGCACCGTATAGGCGCGATCCTGGCTGTGCAGCAGCAGGTCATACAGGCCAGAATCATTGTTCTTGTGATCGACCAGGAAAGGATTGCGCTGGAATTCGTTGGTGTCTGGCAATTCGGCCAGCAGGGCTTTGGCCAGCGCCACCTGCTGGTGCGGCGGTTCGCCACCGACCAGCTGCCGCAGCGCTGCCTGCATGGGATAGACACCGGCACGGCCATATTGCCCGTAGACCATCAGCCCCATGCCGCCATGGGGGCTGAGCTGATCCATCAGCGCCTGGAGGCCCACGGCAGGTTCAGGCAGATGATGCAGCACGCCGCAACAGTCGATGTAGTCGTAAGGCCCTGGCGCCAGCTGCGGCAGATCGAGCAGCGAGCCGGTGAGGAAGCGGATATTGGTCAGACCACGCACCTTGGCACGTGCTTCGGCAATGGTGCGTGAGGCGGTGGAAAGGTCGAGATAGACCACCTCATGCTGACTGCCGCTGGCAGCGAGATATTGTGCCAGATGGATCAGCCCGTCGCCGGTGCCGCCGCCGGCCACCAGAACCCGCATGGAGTGATGGAAATCGCGCCGGCCGCCAAAAACATAATGATTAAGCTCGGGCAGGAAGCTCGGGCTGCCGGTGATTAGCCGGCGTGCCTCGTCGGCCGGATCGCGGGCCGGATAGGGATAGGCTTCGTATTGCTGCTGAACCGGATCTGTCACGAGACCTTGATGACCACCTTGCCCGTGGTCTTGCGCGACAGCAGGGCCTGCATCGCCTGCGGCACCTGGTCGAGCGCAAAAGTGCCGGAGACATGCGGCTTCAGCTTGCCATGTTCATACAACGCCAGCAGGGCGGCAAAATTGGCGCGGTTCTTTTCCGGTTCGCGCGCGGCAAAGGCGCCCCAGAAGACACCGACAATGCTGCAACCCTTGATCAGTGCCAGATTGGCCGGTGCTTCCGGAATGCGCCCCGAGGCGAAGCCGATCACCAGCAGGCGGCCATCCCAGTTGATGCAACGCAAGCTCTGATCGAAGGCATCGCCACCGACGGCGTCATAGATGACATCGGAGCCATTGCCGCCGGTAAGTTCTTTGACGCGGTCCTTGATGCTTTCCGTCGAGTAATTGATCACATGAGAAGCGCCATACTCTTTCACGATGGCGGCCTTTTCATCGGACCCCACGGTGCCGATCACGGTGGCGCCGAGTTCACGACCCAGTTCGACAGCATTGAGGCCGACGCCGCCGGCAGCGCCATGCACCAGCAGAACCTCGCCCTTCTTGATGCGACCACGGTCGACCAGCGCGTGATAGGTGGTGCCGTACGTGATCGGGAAACCGGCCGCAATCTCGTAAGGCATTGAGGCTGGAATCTTGAACACATTGCTGGCCGGGCAGTTCACCTGCTCGCCGAAGCTGCCGCTGCCGGTGGTGGCCATGACGCGGTCGCCCACTTTCAGATCGGCGACCTTTTCACCTACGGCAGCGATCTCACCCGCGCATTCCATGCCGGGTGCGAACGGGAAGCTCGGCTTGAACTGGTATTTGCCGGCGATCATAAGGGTGTCGGGGAAGTTCAGACCCGCGGCATGCACGCGGATGCGCACCTCCTTGGGGCCGAGCGCCGGCAACGACAGATCATCGAGCACCAGGCTCTCCGGTCCGCCCCAGGCCTTGCACACCATCGCCTTCACAGTGACTGCCGACATCGCACGACTCCCTTAGACATCTGATTTTTTGTTGTGCTGCAGATACAGAAATGGCGCCGACTTGCATCGGCGCCATGGCAGAGCCCCGGGTTATTTCGGGGCCATAACCATCGTCATCTGTCGCCCTTCCATCTTGGGCGTCTGTTCCATCTTGGCCTTGTCGCCAAGATCGTCGCGCACGCGGTCGAGCAGCTTCATGCCCAATTCCTGGTGCGCCATTTCGCGGCCACGGAAGCGCAGGGTCACCTTGACCTTGTCGCCTTCTTCGAGGAAGCGCTGCATCGCCCGCATCTTCACGTCATAGTCATGCGTGTCGATCATCGGACGCAGCTTGATTTCCTTGATCTCGATGACCTTCTGCTTCTTGCGTGCCTCGGCGGCCTTCTTCTGCGCCTCGTACTTGTACTTGCCATAATCGAGAATCTTGGCGACGGGCGGGTCGGCGGTGGGCGAAATTTCGCAGAGATCGAGGCCGGCTTCTTCAGCCAGGCGCAGGGCTTCACGGATGGAAACCACGCCACGATTTTCGCCAACGGCGTCAATCAGGCGGACGTTCGGGACATCAATCTCGAAATTAACCCGCGGGCCATCGGTTTTCGGCGTCGGCGGGGCATTGAACGGGGGACGGGCTATGACGCGCTCCTAAAGCAGTTGCAACAAAATCAGTAGGTTAAGGCGAATTGGACGGTTTGATCCCACGGGGGTCAGCCGGGCATCCGGGCCTCGGCGGACAATTTAGCAATCGCCTCGGCCAAAGCAATGGTTTCCTGCTGCTCCGATCCCAGGCGCCGCAGGGTGACGGTACCCTGCTCCGCTTCCTTTTTGCCCACCACCAGGATGACCGGCACCTTGGCCAGGCTGAGTTCGCGGATCTTGTAGTTGATCTTCTCGTTGCGCAGGTCGGTATCGACACGCATGCCGGCAGCATCGAGCTGATCGGCGACGCTCTGCGCGTATTCATCACAGTCTGACACGATCGGCGCGACGACAGCCTGCAGCGGCGCCATCCACAGCGGCAGGCGGCCGGCATACTGCTCCAGCAGGATACCGATGAAACGCTCAAAGCTGCCGAGGATCGCGCGATGTAGCATCACCGGGCGATGCCTGGCGCCATCGGCGCCGACATAATCTGCACCCAGCCGCTCGGGCAGCACGAAGTCAACCTGCAGGGTGCCGCACTGCCAGTCGCGGCCAATGGTGTCGCGCAGCACGAATTCCAGTTTCGGGCCATAGAAGGCGCCTTCACCGGGATTGAGCGTGTATTCCAGGCCCGATGCGACACAGGCTTCCTTCAGCGCGGTTTCGGCGCGATCCCAGGTTTCATCCGTGCCGGCGCGCTTAGCCGGACGGTCGGAGAACTTCACCTTGATCTCGGCAAAGCCCATATCCTTGTAGATGCTCTGCAGCAGGTCGCAGAAAATCTTGCTCTCCGAGATGATCTGGTCCTCGGTGCAGAAGATATGTGCATCATCCTGGGTGAAGTTGCGCACGCGCATGATGCCGTGCAGCGCACCGCCCGGCTCGAAGCGGTGGCAGGAGCCGAACTCGGCCATGCGCAGCGGCAGGTCGCGATAGCTCTTGAGGCCCTGGTTGAAGATCTGCACATGGCAGGGGCAGTTCATCGGCTTCAGCGCGAAGATGCGCTCGTCGGGATTGGCAGCGAAGTCGCGGATGCCCTCTTCGTTTTCCGCGATATACATGCTCTCGCGGAACTTCTCCCAGTGGCCCGAGGCTTCCCACAGCTTGCGGTCGACCAGCTGCGGCGTCTTCACTTCCACATACTTGGCCTTTTCCAGGCGCTGGCGCATGTAGCGTTCCAGAGTCCGGTACAGCGTCCAGCCCTTGGGGTGCCAGAACACCATGCCGGCGGCCTCTTCCTGCTGATGGAAGAGGCCCATTTCCTTGCCGAGCCGGCGATGGTCGCGCTTCTCGGCTTCTTCCAGGCGCTTCAGATACGCATCGAGTTCCTTCTGGTCGCGCCAGGCGGTGGCATAGACGCGCTGCAGCTGGCGGTTCTTGGCATCGCCGCGCCAGTAGGCACCCGACACCTTCATCACCTTGAACACCGGCGGCAGCTTGCCGGTGGAGGGCAGATGCGGGCCCATGCAGAGGTCGAGCCAGCTGTCGCCCTGGCGATAGATCGAGATCGCCTCGCCACGCTTGGCGATCTCGGCGACCCACTCGGCCTTGTAAGTCTCGCCGATCGACTTGAAATACTCGACCGCCTTTTCCGGCGCCCATTCCTCGCGCTCGATCGGCAGGTCGCGTTTGACGATCTCGGCCATGCGCTGCTCGATCTTGCCGAAATCTTCCGGTGTGAAGGGCTCGTCGCGCACGAAATCGTAATAGAAACCGTCCTCGGTGGCCGGGCCGAAGGTGATCTGCGTGCCGGGGAACAGCTCCTGCACCGCCTGCGCCATCACATGGGCGCCGTCATGGCGGATCAGCTCGAGCAGCTCGGCCTCGTTCTTGTCCTTCATGGTCACGATCTCGAGCTTGGCGTCGCTCTTGATCGGCGTCTTGAGATCCTTCAGCACGCCATCCAGGCGGATGGCGAGCGCCGCCTTGGCCAGGCCGGCGCCAATGCTGGCGGCCACATCGGCCCCGGTGCTGCCGGCCGCGTAAGTTCGCACACTGCCATCAGGCAGGGTGACGCGGATTTCGGCGGCAGAAAGGGCTGAGCTGGACATGATTTAGCGGACCTCCAAGGGGGCGCAGCCTAGCCGCCACGGCCCCCCTGTCAAGCCGGCCCCGGGCCGTTCCGGCTGCCGCCCCGGCCCGATTCAGGGCAGCGCGACGCAACGCCTGCCGCTTTCGGCAGCAGCGCGGGGCCGACCCCGGCTGGCGTGATCGAATCTGCTGGGTCCGGGACCGGGAATATGCTGGCATGGGCTTCGCATAACCGGACGGGTCAACCGTCGTCCACAGGGCGTCGTTCAACAGGGGGCTTTATCCATGCGTATCCGAACCATTCTTGCCGGACTTGCCGTTGGCGGTCTGACCCTGGCCGGGCTGGCCGCACCGGCCATCGCCGGCACCACCTTCGATGCCGTCAAGGCCAAGGGTTTCGTGCAATGCGGCGTCAACGGCAGCGTTGCCGGCTTCTCGGCCCCGAACAGCCAGGGCCTGTGGACCGGCATCGATGTCGACATGTGCCGCGCGGTAGCGGCGGCCATGTTCGGCGATTCCAGCAAGATCAAATACACCGCCCTGACGGCGCAGCAGCGCTTTGTCGCCCTGCAGTCGGGCGAGATCGACGTGCTGACCCGCAACGTGACCCAGACCCTCTTGCGCGATGTCTCGCTGGGCCTGCGCGAAGCCGGCGTGAATTTCTATGATGGCCAGGGCTTCATCGTGAACAAGAAGCTGGGCGTGAAATCGGCCAAGGAGCTGAATGGATCGACCATCTGCGTGCAGCCCGGCACCACGACAGAACTGAACCTATCGGATTACTTCCGCAAGTCGAACATGACCTTCAAGGCCGTGGTGATCGAGAAGGTGGATGAGAACATCGCCGCCTTCAGCTCCGGCCGCTGCGATGTCTACACCACCGATGCTTCGCAGCTCGCCGCCGTGCGGGTCACCGCGCTCAGCCCGCCGGATGATTACATCATTCTGCCCGAGCGCATCTCCAAGGAACCGCTGGGCCCGATGGTGCGCCAGGGCGATGACCAGTGGTACCAGGTGGTGAAATGGGCCCTGCTGGCGCTGAAGGAAGCCGAGGAGCTTGGCATCACGCAAACCAATGTGGACGAGATGCTGAAAAGCGAGGATCCGGTGATCAAGCGCTTCCTCGGTGTCACCCCGGGCTATGGCAAGGCGCTCGGCCTGGATGAGAAATGGGCCTACTGGATCGTCAAGCAGATCGGCAATTACGGCGAGAGCTTTGAGCGCAACCTGGGCAAGGGCAGCCCGGTGAAGCTGGAGCGCGGCCTGAATGATCTGTGGACCAAAGGCGGTCTGATGTACGCCATTCCGTTGCGCTGAGCATCAGCGGATCGCAAGGGATCGTGGCCGGGGCTTCATGCTCCGGCCATTTTCTTTTTCAGCTGTGATCGGGGAACAGCAGGCGCGTGTAGACCTTGATATAGGCCTCGCACATCGCATCCACGGTGAAATGCTCCTGCACATGGCGGCGCGCCCGCTCGGCGATCTGCATGCGCCGTTCCGGCGTAAGTTTCAGGGCTTCGTCCAGTGCATCGGCCAAGGCTTCGGCGTCGCCCGGCGGCACCAGCCAGCCGGTTTCGCCCGGCAGCACGGTTTCACGCGAGCCGCCATGATCAGTGGCGACCACCGGCTTGCCCATCGCCTGTGCTTCGACGGCAACACGGCCGAAACCTTCAGGGAAGGTGGAGGCCGAAACCACCACATCGGCCAGCATGTAAGCCGCCGGCATATCCTTGCCATCGCCCGGCATGCGCACGCTGCGATCCAGCCCGAGCTGCACGATCAGGCCCTCCAGATCGGCGCGATAGCCTTCGCGGCCCTGGGTGGAACCCAGCAGCACGGCGGTGAAATCCTGCTCACCATGGCGGTCGGCCAGGATTTTCAGCGCCCGCAGCAGCACCGTATGGCCCTTCCAGCGCGTCAGCCGGCCGGGCAGCAGGATCACCGGGCGACCATCGGTCAGGCGCCACTGCTGCTGCAGGTTGGACATGCGTTCGGGATAGATGCGGGTGGGATCGAATTTGGCGAGATCGGTGCCGCGCGGGATCGTCACCAGCCGGGCGCGGGCCACCCCGAAAGCCTTGTTGGCGTAATCGGCGACGAAATCGGAAATCGCCACCACCACATCGCCCTTGGACATCGGGCCGGCCCAGAATTTCTTGAACCAGCTATGCGACTTGTAGGCATTGTGGAAGGTGGTGACCAGCGGCACGCCGCAGCGCTGCGCCGCCAGGCGCGCCGACCAGGCCGGGGCGCGGGAGCGCACATGTACCAGGTCGACCGGCAGGCTGCGGATCAGCTCTTCCAGCCGTGCGGCATTGCGCCGGATCTTGAACGGATTCTTGCTCGCCACCGGCAGGGTGATGTGCTTGGCGCCGGCGCGTTCGAGCTCACGCACCATCGGGCCGCCTTCAGACACCACGTAGGAAACCCAGCCGGCCTTGGCGAGCGCCTTGGCGGTATCCACCGTGCCGCGCTCGACGCCGCCGGTCACCAGGGCGGGCAGCACCTGCATGACAGCGGGTGGTCTTCCCGAACTGGGTGTCTCTAGGGTAGAAATTGGGCTATCGGACATCGCGGCTGAAACGGCGGGGAGTTGGACCACTATAGGCCGCATGCCGGGTAGCGCAAAGCCGGACCGCTGGCAAGGCGGGCCAGCATCCATGGGGACAGAAACCGCGATGCAGGACGTAAAAAGCCTGACCCGGATGGCCGCGGCGGCGGCGGTGCTGCTCGGGCTCGGGCTCGGCTTCGGCCCGGCTCTGGCCCAGACCACCGGACGCAACCCGTCTCATGAAGACATCCTGCGCGGTTTCGATGCCAGTGCGCTCTGGGCCAGCCGCGAGGATCTCGGCTATGGCGCTACCTACAATCCGGTCGGGATGATCGTGAAATGGCAGAAGCCGATCCTCTACAGGATCGACGGTTTCCGCTTCAAGCCGGAAATGATCACCTTTGCCATCGCCGCGCTGCAACGCCAGGCCGGCATCGCTGGCGTTGAAGTGCGCGAGGCCGCCGCCGGCGATGAAGCCAACTACACCATCATGTTCCGCGATGTCGAACGCTTCGAGATGTCCTCGGGTTGCAAGGCAAGCTGCTACATGACACCGCGGTTCGATCACGTCAGCGGCCACATGATATCCGCCACATTGCAGATCAACCTGTCTGCGGCCAATCTCGAGCGCTGCATTGTGCATGAAATTCTGCATGGTTTCGGGCTGTTCAACCATCCACACCGCCTGCATTCGGTGCTCAGCTACTATACGAATGCTTTCGTCCACGACCTCACTGAGCCTGACGAAGTGATGCTGCGCAGCCTTTACGATGCGCGGCTGAAGCCCGCGACCTCACGGCTTGGCGCGCTGGTCCTGGCCGATGGCCTGATCGAAGAGAAACGCCGCGCGATCAACCCGGCCGCACCGCCGAAAAGCGATCCGGCACCCGTGCTGCGCGATGTGGTGGCTGATCTCGAAAAAGCCGCCGATGGCGGTAGCCAGCGCGCCATGCTGTACCTGGCCGAGGCTGCACGGCGCGGTTATGGCATGGCAAAAGATACCGGGCGCATGAAGGCGCTGCTCGACCGGGCCGAGGCCATCGATACACTGCCGGCGCGGTTTGATCTGGCCCACGCCCTGGCATCAGGACGCTATGTCGCAAAGGACGAAGCGCGTGCCGCGCGCCTGTATCGGCAGAATGCCGAGCTGGGGCACCAGGCTTCGCAGAACAATCTTGCTGTGCTGCTGCGCGACGGCAAGGGTATCGAGATGGACAAGGCCGCAGCCCTGGCGTGGTTCACCATCGCCGCGCGTGACAATTATGCTCTGGCGGAGCGGAACCGACAGAAACTGGCGGAAAGCCTGCCGCCGGAACAGCAGGAGGCGGCCAGAGCGCGCGCCGCGGCATGGAAACCGCCCACGGAAGCCGCTAAATAAGCCAATGCCATCGACGGATGCGGAAGGCCGGATAGACGCGTGACTGGGTTGGGAAAGCATCGAACAAGTCTCGTTGCACTGGCTGCCCTGCTGTGGCTGGCCATCGGTTTTGGCCCGACTACGGCCCGCACCCCGCCCAATACCAACCCATCCCATGAAGAGATTCTGCGCGGTTTCGACGCCAGCGCGCTCTGGGCCAGCCGCGAGGATGTCGCCCATGGCGGCACCTACAATCCCGCCGGCATGATCGTGAAATGGCAGAAGCCGATCCTGTACAAGATCGAGGGGCTCACCTCGAGACCGGACCTGGTCAATCTTGCCATCGCCACGCTGAAGCGGCAGGCAGCGATTGCCGGCATCGAGGCCCGCCCGGCCAGTGCACAGGAACCGGCCAACTACACCATGGGATTCCGCAATGTCGCGAGTTTCGATCTCGGCGACCGCAAGGCGATCTGCTATGCCGGCCCCAATTACAATACCAGCGGCCATATCCAACATGTGAACCTGCAGATCAATCTGGCTGCGCCCAATATCGAACGCTGCGTGCGGCATGAAATCCTGCACAGCTTCGGCCTGCTGAACCATCCGCACAGCCTGCATTCGGTGCTGAGCTATTACACCACGGTGGCCGACCTGACCGAGGCCGATCAGGTGATGCTGCTCAGCCTGTATGATCCGCGCATCCGGCCCGGCATGTCGCGACTGGCCGCGCTCACCGTGGCCGATGGCCTGATCGAGGAAAAGCGCCGCCAGATCAACCCGCGCGCGCCGCCAAAAACCAGCCCGGCGCCGGTGCTGCGCGATGCCGTGGCCGACCTGCAGGCCGCTGCCAACACCGGGACGGTTCGCGCCCAGCTCTATCTCGCCGAAGCGGCCTGGAAGGGCTATGGCATGGCGCCCGATGCCGCCCGCATGCAGGCCATGCTGGACCGCGCGACAGCGACGCAGGATATCGTCTCCCGCTTTGACGTGGCCTTTGCCCTGCTGGCCGGCAGCTATGTGCCGAAAGACGAGGCGCGCGCCGCGGCGCTGTTTCAGCGCAATGCCGACCTTGGCCATGAGGTCTCGCAGAACAACCTGGCCGTCCTGCTGCGCGATGGCCGCGGCGTGGCGATCGACAAGGTGGCGGCGCTGACCTGGTTCACCATTGCGGCGCGTCGCAACTACGCGCCAGCCGAACGTGCCCGTGTCAGCCTGGCGGCGACGCTGCCGCCCGACCAGCAGGAAACCGCCCGCCTTCGGGCCGCAGCATGGAAACCACGCCCCGAAGGCGCTAGATAGAGCGGATGAGCGAAACACAGTATCTGTCCAGACCCGACGGCACCCGCCTCGCCTATTGCGCCACGGCCGCCAGGCGCACCGACAAACCCGGCATCCTGTTCTGTGGCGGCTTCAAATCCGACATGACCGGCACTAAGGCCATGGCGCTGGAGGCTGCAGGGCGGCAGCAGGGCCTGGGCTTTGTGCGGTTTGACTATTTCGGTCATGGCCAGTCGGATGGTGCCTTTCTCGATGGCACCATCGGCCGCTGGAAAGAAGACACGCTGGCGGTTCTGCGCGAGGTCTGTGTCGGGCCACAGATCATTGTCGGCTCCAGCATGGGCGGCTGGCTCGCCACGCTCGCCGCCCTCGCCCTGCCCGATCGCACCGCCGGCCTGGTGCTGATCGCGCCGGCGCTGGATTTCACCGAAGACCTGATGTGGGCCGGCATGAGCGAGCAGCAGCGCGCCGTGCTGCTGCGGGATGGCATCCTGCGCGAACCGTCGCAATATTCCGACCAGCCCTATGAATATACCCTGAAGCTGATCACCGAGGGCCGCGAGCACATGATCCTCAAGCCCGGCATCGCCTATGACCGGCCGGTGCGCATCCTGCAGGGCATGGAAGACCCCGATGTGCCCTATATGCATGCGGTGAAAACCGTGGCGGCCTTCCAGGGTGGCGATACGCGGCTGACGCTGATCCGCGATGGCGACCATCGCCTCTCAAGACCGCAGCATCTGGCCCTGCTGACCGAAACCGTGCTGGGCCTCAGCCGCTGACCGTTGGCAGCAGCGCAGCCAAACCTTCGCGATAGGTCGGATACTGCAGCGTCACGCCCAGTTCGGTCTTGATGCGGTCGTTGCGCACACGCCGGCTATCGGCATAGAAGCTCACCGCCATCGGTGAGAGATTGGCCGCGGCAAAGGGAATCTCCGGCGGCACCGGCAGCTTCAGCAGTTCGGCGGCATAGGCCACCACATCCTGCGGCGGCGCCGGCTCGTCATCGGCCAGGTTATAGATCGCGCCCGGATTGGGGCGCGCCATCGAGGCCTGCAGCACACTGGCGATATCCGCGACATGGATGCGGCAGAAGACCTGGCCCGGCTTGTTGATGCGATGCGCCGTGCCGCGTTTGACGCCTTCCAGCTGGTTGCGGCCCGGGCCGTAAATACCGGCGAGCCGGAACACATGCACCGGCACACCATGCTCGGCCTGCAGTCTCAGCCAGCCGGCCTCGGCTTCAGCCCGGCGCCTGCTGCGCCCCTGGGTCGGATGGATCGGCGTGGCCTCATCCACCCATTCGCCTTTCCGGTCGCCATAGACCCCGGTGGTGGAGAGATAGCCGAGCCATTTCAGGTTTGGCAGCTGCGCAATATGCGCGCTGTGCCAGCGCAGCACGGCATCGGCTTCTTCCTCGGCCGGCACCGAGATCAGCATATGCGTGGCTGGCGCCAGCACGGCTGGATCGCTGAGCGGCGCAGTGCCGTCGAAAACATGGCTGTCATAACCCAGAGCGGCGAGATTGGCCGCTTTTTCCAGACTGCGGCTGGTGCCGATCACACCCCAGCCTTCGGCATGCAGCCGCGCGGCTAGCACCTTGGCGCTGAAGCCCAGCCCGAAGCAGAACAGTGTGCCACTCATCGCAATCCGATACCTTGCTTTTGTCCGATGCCTTGCTTTTGCCATGTCACGGCGCCACTCTGCCGCGCCATGATCCCTGCCCTCAAGATAATGCGCCTGACGGCATTCGCCAGCCTTGGCGTGCTGCTGATTCTGCCGCTCGCTGTTATGGCACAACAGGCGACCCAGCGCTCGACCGTGCTGCAGGATGCCGCCTATCAGGACTGCCTGGCGGCAGTGCGCAAGAATCCGGAAGAGGGCTTCGCCCATGCCCAGCTCTGGCAGGCCACTGGCGGCGGCCTGCCGGCCCAGCATTGCGCGGCACTGGCGCTGGTGGAACTGAAGCATTACGGCGATGCCGCCGACCGGCTGGAAAAACTGCTGCCGCTGGCCGAGAAGCAGGCACCGCATCTGACCGTGGCGATCCTCGACCAGGCCGCCAATGCCTGGCTGCTGGCCGAGCAGCCCCAGCGTGCCAGGCAGTTGCTCGACATTGCGCTGAAGGCCGCGCCCGATACGCCGGACCTGCTGATCGATCGCGCGCTCGCCTCGGCGGCACTGAACGACTATGCCGCCGCGCGCAAGGATCTCGATATCGCGCTCTCAGCCGATCCGACGCGCGAGGATGCCCTGGCGCTGCGCGCTTCGGCCCGCCGCCAGACCGGCGACATGACCGGCGCACTGGAAGATGCCGAAACGGCACTGGCGATCCAGCCGCGCCTGCCCGAAGCCCTGCTGGAGCGCGGCATTCTGCGGCTGAACAAGGGCGACAAGCGCGGCGCGCGCGAAGACCTGATCCAGGTGCGTCTGCTGGCGCCCGATACGCCGGCCGCGGTTTCCGCCGGCCAGTATATCGAACAGATGGACGTCAGGCAGGATTAGCGGCGCGCTGCTGCAGCGCCTGCAGGGCCTGCGCGCGTACCACAGCGGCAGGATCCTGCGACAGCTGCTGCAGGACCGCCGTCGCCGCCGGATCGCCGCTGTTGCCCAGCGCGACACAGACATTGCGCATGAAGCGGTCGCGGCCGATGCGTTTCACCGCCGTCGTGGTGAAGCGTTCGCGGAAGCCGGCATCGTCAAGCGCAGCCAGTTCCAGCAACAGCGGTGCATCCAGTTCGGGGCGCGCCTGCAGCGTGATTTCGCGCGCGGCAGAGGCAAACTTGTTCCACGGGCAGACGGCGAGGCAGTCATCGCAGCCATAAATGCGGTTGCCCATCACATCTGCGAATTCCGAAGCGATCACACCATCATATTCGATGGTGAGATAGGAAATGCAGCGCCGCGCATCGAGCTGGTAGGGTGCCGGAAAAGCCTGGGTCGGGCAGATGTCGAGGCAGTTGCTGCATGACCCGCAGTGATCGATTTCCGCATCATCAGGCGGTAATTCGGCCGTGGTGAGGATCAGGCCGAGAAACAGCCAGGAGCCGAAATCGCGCGAGACTAAATTCGTGTGCTTGCCCTGCCAGCCAATGCCGGCCGCAGCGCTCAACGGCTTTTCCATCAGTGGCGCGGTATCGACGAAAACCTTTACGTCGTTGCCGGCCTGCCGGTGCAGCCAGCCGGCCAGGCTTTTCAGCTTCTTCTTGACCACCAGATGATAGTCGCGGCCCTGCGCGTAAACCGAAATTGCCGCGCGATCTCTCTGCGCCAGCACCTCAAGCGGATTGCGGTCGGGGCCATAATTGAGGCCCAGCGCGATGATGCCGCGCGCTTCGGGCCACAAGGCATTGGGATGGCGGCGGCGCTCGGCCTTGTCTTCCAGCCAGCGCATCTCGCCATGACGCTGCAGCGCCATGAATTCGTCGAGCCGCGCGGCGAGTTCGGGGCCGATGCGGTCGGCCGCTGTGAAGCCGACCGCATCGAATCCTTCCGCCAGCGCCTGCTGGCGAATCCGTGTCTTCAGGTCGTCTGGATCAACCGATCGCGGCAATGCAGGCGATCTCGACCTTGTAGTCCGGCGCCGCCAGCTTGGACTCCACGGTGGCGCGGGCCGGTGTGTTGCCCTTCGGCACCCAGGCATCCCAGGCTTTGTTCATGTCAGCGAAGGTGCTCATGCTGGCGAGCCAGATGTTGGTCGACAGGATCTTGGTCTTGTCGGTGCCGGCTTCCTTCAGCAGCCTGTCGATCTGCGCGAGAATCTGTTCGGTCTGGCCGGTGACATCGGCCTTCGGATCGGCGGCCACCTGGCCGGCCAGATACACGGTGTTGCCATGCACCACGGCCTGGCTCATGCGGGGGCCGACATCGATGCGACGGATGCTCATAGGTAATCTCCTGGGTTGGGTCGGTTTTTCAGAAATCCAGATCGGCGTAATGCTTGGGCGGCGGCAGGCCGGGGATATGGTCGGCAAGCAGCGGACGGAAACTGGGCCGCGACTTCACCCGCGCATACCAGTCATGGGCACCGGGATGATCGGCCCAGGACACATCGCCCAGATAATCGAGGCAGCTGATATGCGCCGCGGCCGCGATATCGGCGAGCGAGAAATCGTCGCCGGCGAGCCAGTTGCGGCGCTCGGTGAGCCAGGCGATGTAGTCGAGATGGATTTTCATGTTCTGGTGCGCAATGCGGATCACGGATGATTCCGGATGCCCCATGCCCATGAAGCGCTTCATCACCTTTTCAAACACCAGCGGCTCGGAGGCCTCGGGCCCGAATTTGTGATCCCACCACGACACCAGCCGGCGCGTTTCGGCGCGGCTCGGCGGATCGAAGCCGATCAGCATCTTGTTGGGATAGACCTCGTCCAGGTATTCGCAGATCGCCTGGCTGTCGGCCAGCACGCGGCCGTCATGCTCCACCAGGACCGGGCCGTTGCCGCTCGGGTCCATGGCGAGGAATTCCGGCCGCCGCTCCCACAGCTTCTCGACCTCGAGATCGAATTCGAGCGCCTTCTCCTTGAGGAGGACGCGGACCTTGCGGGACTGCGGGGAGAGCCAGAGATGGTACAGCTTGCGCATGGCGGCAGAGTCTAGTCGTATTCGGACGAACGAAAAAGCTTGAGGGAGCAACGAATCGCCATGCTGAAAATCTGGGGCCGTGCCAGTTCTGTCAACGTCCAGAAGGTGTTGTGGGCGGCCGAGGAGCTTGGGCTGGCCTATGAGCAGATCAATGTCGGCGGCGCTTTCGGCGGCAATACCACGCCGGAATATCGCGCGATGAATCCCAATGGCCTGGTGCCGGTGCTGGTCGATGCCGATGGCAGCATCCACTGGGAGAGCAACAGCGTGGTACGCTACCTCGCCGCCAGATACGACCCCACTGGCACCGGCCTGTGGCTGGCCGATCCGGCGCAGCGCAGCCTGGCGGACCGCTGGATGGACTGGGCGTCGAGCCTGATCGGCGAGCCGATGCGGGTGCTGTTCTGGGGCTTCGTGCGCGATCCGGTCCATGCCGACCTCAACGCCATGAGCCGCGCGGAGGAGCAGGCGGCCGAATACTGGGCCCGGCTGGACGCACATCTGGCGGGCCAGCCCTTCGTGGCCGGCGACCGGCTGACTGCGGGCGATATTCCGGCCGCCTGCCAGCTGCAGCGCTGGCTGAATTTCCCGATCACCCGGCCCGATCTGCCGCATCTGGGCGCCTGGCATGGACGCCTGGCCCAGCGCGCCGGCTATGCCCGGCATGTCATGGTGCCGATGACCTGAAACGGCCAGAATCGTCCTGGAACAGCGTTTACCGCGTTGCTCGCATTTGCGCAAAAACCGCGTTTTTGCCCCTATTTTAAGGGAACTCTGGTCAAAAGCGGGCTGATTTCGACAAAAACAGCCTTAAGCAGGCCTGAAATAGCCTCTCTGAAGGGTGTTTTGGGCTGTTTTGAACGAAAACGCTCGAAAACGCCCCTCTCGGGTTGCCCGAAATGGCTATAGCGGGGGATTTTAAGGGCGATTTTCTCCCAGAATAGCTATGGCTTCGATTCCTCCTGCAGTTGGATTTTCTGCGTGGCGACCAGCCGGCGCGGAGCCTGAAATTCTGTCTTGACGGTCAGGATCGCCTCCTATATTTAACCTATTAGTTATTTAACCTAATTGGAAACTATAGAATGTCGCCGGCGCAGCATCGCCATGTTCCCGACCATCTCAGCGCCACCCTGTCGGCGCTGGCCGACCCGAACCGGCGCGCCATCCTGGCGCGGCTGGCGCAGGGTCCGGCGCCGGTCGGCAGCCTGGCGGCCCCGCTCGGCCTCAGCCTGCCGGCAACCTCGAAACACCTGACGGTGCTGGAGCGGGCCGGACTGGTGTCGCGACACCGGCGGGCGCAATGGCGCGACTGCCGGCTGGAGGCCGCACCCCTACGCGAGCTGGCCGGCTGGCTGCAGACCTATCGCCGCTTCTGGGACGACAGCATGGAGCGCCTGCACGCCTATCTCGAACAGCTGCAATCCCAGCCGGACCCTGCGGCCGGCGATCAGAAGCATCCCGGCCGATAACCCTCCCCTGTGCCTCATCATCGAAAGAACACGCCATGCTGAAAATTCTCATTGCCGTTGCCGTCATCCTCGTCGTCGCCATCCTCGGCGTGCTCGCCTATGCCAGCACGCGGCCCGATACCTTCCGCGTACAGCGCTCGGCCAGCATCAAGGCGCCGCCGGAAAAGATTTTCCCGCTGATCAACGATCTCCAGGCCTGGCGCGGCTGGTCGCCCTACGAGAAGAAAGATCCTGACATGCAGCGCCGCTATAGCGGGCCGGCCGCCGGCAAGGGCGCGCATTATGCCTGGGATGGCAACAAGGAGATCGGCGCCGGCAGCCTGGAAATCGTCGAAAGCGTGCCCAGCAGCAAAATCGCCGTGCGGCTGGATTTCATCAGGCCGTTTGAAAGCACCAACCGCGCCGAGTTCACGCTGGCGTCGAACGGCGACAGCACCACCGTGACCTGGGCGATGACCGGGCCGCTCACCCTGATGTTCAAGCTGGTCCATATGATCTTCAATTTCGACCGGATGGTTGGCAGCGATTTTGAAGCCGGCCCGGCCGATCTGAAGATGCTGGCCGAAACCCGTTGATCCCGGAAAGGAGACCGCATCCGATGTCTGCAACACCGAAACCCGACAAGGCCCCCGATCTTGTGCTCAACCGCGTGTTCAACGCGCCGCGCGAGCGTGTTTTCCGCGCCTGGATCGATCCGCAGCAGATGGCGCAGTGGTGGGGACCGGAAGGCTATACCGCGCCGGTCTGCGTGCTGGACCCGCGGCCCGGCGGCGCCTGGCTGGTGCATATGCAGGCGCCCGACGGCCATGTACAGCCCATGGGCGGCCTCTATCACGAAATTGCCGAGCCTTCGAAGATCGTCTGCACCACCTGGGTGAAGGACGATGCCGGCCGCTACCTGGTCGAGGCCTTTCATATCGTCACATTCGAGGCGACGCCCGACGGCAGGACGAAACTGCGGCTGGAATCCACCCTGGTGCAGCTGGCGCCGGAATGGTCGGCAGCGCGCGACGGCATGAAAGAAGGCTGGAGCACCAGCCTCGACAAGCTCGACGGCCTGATGACGGCTTAACCGGATTTTCTTTTCAGAGGAGAACAGCCAATGCGCGTGATGGTGATCGTGAAGGCGACGAAGGACAGCGAAGCGGGCATCATGCCTTCGACCGAGCTGCTGGAAGCCATGGGCAAGTATAACGAGGAACTGGCCAATGCCGGCATCATGCTGGCCGGCGACGGCCTGCACCCGTCATCGAAGGGCAAGCGCGTGGCCTTCGATGGCCCGAACCGCACGGTCATCGACGGGCCGTTTGCCGCCACCAGCGAGCTGATCGCCGGTTTCTGGATCTGGCAGGTGAAAGACATGGCCGAGGCGGTCGCCTGGGTGAAGCGCTGTCCCAACCCGATGCCGGGCCCAAGCGAGATCGAGATCCGGCCGCTGTTCGAGATGGCCGATTTCGGCGAGGCCCTGACACCGGACGTGGCCGAACTGCATGAGCGCGTCGGCGAAAAAATAACCGGGCGTTGACGCCTCAGCCGGCAGTCAGGAACTCGACCAGGCGGCGGTTGAACGGCGCCGGGTCGCTGACCGTGCAGGCATGGCCACCCTCGGCGGTGAGCCAGAAGCGGGCCTGCGGCAGGCCCGCCGCCAGCTTCTGCGAGGCCGTCCAGGGCACCAGGATATCGTCGCGCGAGGCCGCCACCAGGGTGGGCGCGACGACCTGATCGAGCCGGTCGCTGGCATCATAGCTCAGCAGCGCATCGATACGCTTGAGCAGATTGGCGCTGCCCTGGAAATGCCGCTGCGCCTGCACGGCCTCTTCCGCCAGCTGCGCACTGCGCTGCGCCAGCCATGCGGCGGGATAGAGGAAAATCGGCTGTGCCTGCAGATAGGCTTCCACGCCGACATGCAGCAGCAACTGCCGGCGCATGGCAAAGCAGCGCGCCGTATGGGCCTCGGCCCGGCCCCAGGCATTGACCAGAACCAGGCGATCGAGCCGCGCGGGTGCACGCAGCGCCAGTTCGAGGCCGATCAGGCCGCCGAGCGCATGGCCGACCATATGGACGCGGGCAGCACCGAGACTATCCAGAATCTGCACCACGTCGTCGGCCATGGCGGCGATATCGTGGCCATCGGGCAGCGGGCCGGCATTCTGCCCGGTGCCGCGATGATCGTAGAGCACGACGCGGAATTGTTCTGACAGCGCCGCCAGCTGCGGCAGCCAGAAACCGCCCAGCCCGCCAAGACCGGCCGACAGCAGCACCGTGGCAGCGGCTTCCTTGCGGCCATGAACCTCGTATTGCACGCTGCCTCAGCCCTTGCTGCCGATATGGGCGATGCTGGCGATCTCGATCAGCGCATCGGGCTTGACCAGGCCGCACTGGATGCAATAGCGCGCCGGCTTGTCGCCGGGAAAATACGTGGCATAGACGGCGTTGATCGCCGCGTAGTTGGCCCAGTCGGTGATGAAGATCGAATTGAAGGTGATGTCGGCCATGCTGCCGCCGGCGGCTTCCACCACCGATTTGATCGTATCCAGCACAACACGGGTCTGCGCCGCGGCATCGCCGACATGCAGCACATTGTTCTCCTTGTCGAACGGCAGGGTGCCGGAAACATAGAGCACGCCATCGGCCAGTGTGCCGGGTGAATAGGGTGCGAGCGGTTTGCCCGAACCGGGCGGAATGACAGCCATCATCGGCATGCAGGAACTCCCAGGTGTGATGCGGCGTGGATCGCGTCAGGCTTCGGCCGGCGGACTCTGTGCGACGGTGCCGCAGAAGTCGGCCACGGTGGACACCCAGCCGAAGAAGGTCTCGATATTGTAAAGCGCAGCGGCCTGCACGAAATCAGGGCCGGCCGCATGGGTGCCATCGGCCAGCGCGACACCGAAATATTCGAGATGGAAGGCATCGCGCAGCGAGGATTCGACGCAGACATTGGTGGCGATGCCGGTGAAGACCAGTGTGCGGATGCCGCGGGCACGCAGCAGGCTGTCGATATTGGTGTTGAAGAATCCGCTATAGCGCGGCTTCGGCACCACGATGTCGCCGGGCTGCGGCGTCAGCGCATCGACCAGCGCATAATCCCAGCCGCCTTTCGCCAGCAGCTGCCCGGCCAGTTCCGGCTTGCGCCGCATGGTCTTCAGCGCATTCGACTTATACCAGTTGGGCGAGCCCGGCCCGCCGGCCTCGATGTAATCCTTGTCCCAGCCATTCTGGAAATAGATCACCGGAATGCCGGCCGCGCGCGCCGCAGCCGCCGCACGGGCAATCTGCGCGATCACGGTTTCGGTGCCCGTGATGTCGAAGCCGGCACGATCCAGATAGCCGCCGGGCGAGGCATAGGCATTCTGCATGTCGACAATGATCAGCGCCGTTTCGCTCGGCTTCAGCCGCAGCGGTTCGGGCCGGGCCGGCAGGGTAACGACATGATCGGATGCGGCGGCAGGCGCGTAACCGGCGGCAATGGGAACGGACTCGGACATGCACACAGACTCCGGAGCGGACATCGACCCGCTCTTGGCAGGATGCCAGAGTCTTAGCAGGATGCATGCCAGAGGCGGTCCGTGCTGCCATGTCCGGCACAGGAGGCGCAAAACCCGCGCAAACCCGAGCGGGGCCCCACTGTACTGTCATAAAATAACCGGTACAGGCGAAAAAACGGGCGGTCGCTGCCTGCCGCGCAAGCAGCCGGCAATCAGCGCGGCTGTGTCTCGGCTGACTGGATGAAGAAGACGCCGTTTTCTTTCAGGATGATTGCTGCAACGCGGTCGCCGACCTTCAGTCGTTCCAGCAGCGTGGCATCCTTCACCTGCAGCACCATGCTCATGGCCGGCATCTCCAGATCACCGGCGATCGGGCCGTGACGCAAGGTGATCTTGCCGGTGTCCTTGTCGATCTTGCGGATTTCGCCTTCGGTGCGCCCGGTCTGCGCCAGCGCACCAAAGGCGGTAAACACGATCAGAATGCCCGCTATCAGTCGCATCGCTTACCTCCCCACCCGGATATCGCCCTTCATGCCTTTCTCGAAGTGACCGGGAATCAGGCAGGCGAAATCGACACGGCCGGCGGTGGTGAAATGCCAGATCAGTTCGCCGGTATGGGCCGGTGCCACGGTGATGGCATTGGGTTCGTCATGCACCATGGTGGGATGCTTGCGCATCACCTCGGCATGCTCCTGCAGGGCCTTGATTTCGCCCAGCATGAATTCATGCGGCTCCAGCCCGTCGTTCTTCACCACGAAGCGGATGGTTTCGCCACGCTTTACCGCGATGCTGGCCGGCGCGAAGCGCATCGCATCGCTCATGCTGACCATGATGGTGCGGGACACGGCCGATGCCTTGCCGGGCTCGCCAACCGGAGAATGCTGTTCCGGGCCATGGGCGGCCACGGCCAGCGGCAGGAGGCTGAATGCGGCGGCAGCAAAGGCTGCTTTCAGGAATGGGGAAGCCATCGTGATATCCTCAATGCTTGTGTTCGGAGGCGGTCGGGGGAGTCTTCGCCGCCGGCTTGCTGGCCGGCGCAGGCGCGCTGCCTGGTGCGGTGTCGACCTTGTAGGCCACGGTGCCGGGCGGGTGTTTGTACCAGCCTGGATCGCGATAATCGCCGCGCGCCAGGCCCTCGCGCACCTTCACCACGGTGAACATGCCACCCATCTCGATAGGGCCGAACGGACCCTGGCCGGTCATCATCGGCAGCGTGTTGTCGGGCAGTGGCATTTCCATCTCGCCCATATCGGCCATGCCGCGCTCGCCCATGGTCATGTAATCGGGGATCAGCGACACCAGCCGCGGCGTGAGGCCGCGATGGTCGACACCGATCATGGTGGGCACCCCATGCCCCATCGGATTCATGGTGTGATGCGACTTGTGGCAGTGGAAGGCCCAGTCGCCCGGCGCATTGGCATCGAATTCAAACGCCCGCATGGCGCCCACCGGCGCGTCGATGGTGACCTCCGGCCAGCGCGCCGAGGGCGGCACCCAGCCGCCATCGGTGCAGGTGACGGCAAAATCGTAGCCATGCAGGTGGATCGGGTGGTTGGTCATCGTCAGATTGCCGAAACGGATGCGCACACGGTCGCCCAGCCGCACCGGCAGGGTGTCGATGCCGGGAAAGGCCCTGCTGTTCCAGGTCCACAGGTTGAAGTCGGTCATCTCGGCCACTTTCGGCGTGGCGGCACCGGGCTCGATGGCATAGGCGTTGATCAGGAAGGCGAAGTCGCGGTCGACGCGATGCTGGTTCGGATCGCGCGGATGCACGATGAACAGGCCCATCATGCCCATGGCCATCTGCACCATCTCATCGGCATGCGGGTGATACATGAAGGTGCCGGATTTGCGCAGCTGGAATTCGTAGACGAAGGTTTCCCCCGGCTTGATCTGCGGCTGGCTCAGGCCGCCAACACCGTCCATGCCGCTGGGCAACAGTATGCCATGCCAGTGAATGGTGGTGTGTTCCGGCAGCCGGTTGGTGACGAAGAGGCGCACGAAGTCGCCCTCCACCGCCTCGATGGTGGGCCCGGGGCTGCTGCCGTTATAGCCCCAGAGATTGGCCTTCATGCCCGGCGCGATTTCGCGCACCACCGGCTCGGCCACCAGATGGAATTCCTTCCACTGGCCGTTGATGCGCCAGGGTGCCGACCAGCCATTCAGCGTCACCACCGGATGGAATGGCCGGCCGCTGCTGGGCTGCGGCGGCGGCACCATCTTCGGGCCGGGCGATGTGGCCGGCTCGGGCAGGGCAGCCAGTGCCGAGCGGGCGACGGTGGCGGCAGCTACGCCCCCTATGGAGGTGGCGGCGGCGGCAATGAGATTGCGTCGGGTGAACATGATGCTCTCCTTAATGCGCGACTGATGCGGCGCGGCGCGGCAGCAGGCTGTTGCCGCTGCCCGCCATGCCGCCGCTGTCGACCGGGGCAATGGTGACGAAGCTGAGATCGGTATCGGCGATCCAGAAATCGCGCTGGGCCTCCAGCGCCGCCGAGACATCGGCGATCTGCTCGCGCGCATCGGCCAGCAGTTCGAACGTGCTGATCAGCATGCCATTGTAGCGCAGCACCATCTCCTCGCTGGCCTTCTGGCGCAGCGGGATGATCTCGGTCTGGTAATGCCGCGACAGGTCATAGGCCGCGCGATAGGCCAGATAATTTTCGCGTGCTGCCGAGCGGGCCTGTACGGCAGTGTCGGCCAGGGTGTTGACCGCCTGCAGATAAACATGCTCGGCGCGCGTGGCCCTGGCATCGCCGAAATCGAACAGCGGCACTTCGAGCGCAATCTCGTAGCCCTTCTGGTCCGCCTTGCCGGTCTCGCTGTTGCGCTGGTAGCCGACCTCCAGCACGTTGATGAACCGCGTGGCGTTGGTCAGGCCATAGGCCTTGCGGGTGGCGGCGAGATCGGCTTTCGCCATCTGCACATCCAGCCGCCCCGCAATCGCCTGTGCTTCGATGTTGTCCACGCTGCGCGGCACGGCGGGAATATCGGGCAGCCGGTCCGGCAGTTGAAACGCCGTATCGCGACCCCACAGGCCCATCAGACGGGTGAGACGTTCGCGCGCCGCCACGGCCATGACACGGCTTTTCGCCAGCCGCGCGGTGGCATCGGCATAGAAGATCTGTTCGCGCAGAAGCCGGAGCGCGCTGGCATTGCCAACCTGCTTCATGCGGCGCGCCAGCTCTGCCTGGGTCTCGGCTGCATCGCGGATCTGGCCGACATACACCGCCGTCTGCTCGGCCGCGACCGCCTCGTACCAGGCCTTGCGGGTCTGGGCGGCCAGCGACAGCACCGCGGTGGCGGTGCGCAGTTTGGTGGCTTCATAACGGCGCTCTTCGATCCCGGCGGCAAATGGCAGCAGCAACAGACTGAAGGCATCGATGCTGATGCCACGGTCGATTTCGGTTTCATTGCCGCGCCGCAGGCGGGCATAGCTGAGGCTCGGATTGGCCGGCCGCCAGGATGCCGTGAGATCGGCGGCACCGATGCCCAGCTCGGCAAAGCTGCCCTGCAGGCGGCGGTTGTTCAGCAGTGCCACCTGCACGGCATCATCTGCCGTCAGCGGTCTGGCCAGCAGACGGTCGAGCGTCTCGCGCACCGCGCGTTCGTCGTCATCGCTCTTGATCCAGGCCGGACGCTGGCCGATACGCTGCTCGGTGGTGGCGGCCACATCATTGAAGGCGCGCTCGGCCACCGGCCCGGCGCAGCCGGCGGTGACGGCGGCCAGTGCGAGCACTGCGATCCGTTTCTGAACGGTCATCATGGCTGGCGTCCTCCGTGGCGATGGCCATGCGGGCCATGCATCATCGGGCTGCTCATTGTTGGGCTGTGCATCATCGGCATCGCCGGCGCTGCCTGTCCGGCATCTGCGGGCGCAGCGTCCTTCAGGGCTCCGGCATGGCCGCCGGTCTCGCGCACGGCATCGTTGGCCGCACGCCAGTCGCGTTTCTCATCGAACCCGGCCTTGCGGTAACCGGAAAAAGCCGAGCGATACTCCGGCTGCGGCACCGCAACGGTCGCGTCCGCCGGGTCAGCAGCCCATGCCGCCGGCGGCATGGCTGCAATCAGCAGCGCAACCGCTGCCCAATGACATCTCGAAAACATGGAATCACCCTCACCATGATGCGCAATACGACTGCGCTGCGACTGACGGTTGTGTCAGCAATCGCAGCGATACTGCAGATCACAGGCGCGGGGGTTCGTTCGGCTGGGCGGGTGTGATGCCGGCGGGCGCGAGAACGCGGGCCGGCTGATAGTCGTGATAGGCGCCAGCGGCGGTCACCGATGGCGCAGCCGGCAGCACGACACTGGTCAGCGAACAGCTTTTGCACAGCAGACAGCCCTGCTCACAAGGACCAGACGGCGCCGGCATATCATCGGCGGCCGTGTCATCGACTGCGGCACTGCCGCTGCAGTCATGCCCGGCAGCCGATGGCGTAGCGGCATGATGGTCCGGCATGACGGCGACATCCATCTGCACGGCCGGCATTATCGGCATCGCCACGCTATGGGTCACCGAAGCCACCGTGGCCGCGAACAGCAGGCCAAGCACCGCCGTCAGCGCGCAGAAGCGGCGCAACAGGGAAGGACGGACGCGGCGACGGTAAAACAGCATGCCCCTAGATAAGGGCTTCCCATACGGGAAGGTCAAGCGCGATCCCGGTCACGATATCAGGCATCGGCGGTATCGTTTTCCCAGCCGCCCTCCCGCGCGTTCAGGGTGCCGCGGGTGATGACGGCATCCTGCGGCATCACATCGGCGGCCGCGTAATCGGCCTGGCCCGCCAGCTGTGCATACAGCGGGGTGAAGTCCGGTTTGGTGGCCTCAAACAGCTCGTTGAAGCTGCGGATCACGAAATAGCTCTTCTGGAAGGTGTCGATGCGGTAGCGCGTGCGCATCACCCGCATCAGATCGAAGCGGATGCGGTTCGGCGCGGCACTGTCGAGGCAGAAGATGCTTTCGGTTTTCGATGACAGAATGCCGCTGCCGTAGATGCGCAGGTCGCCGTTCTTCTGCTCGATCAGACCGAATTCCACCGTATACCAGTAGAGCCGCGCCAGATGATGCAGGGCATTGAGCCCGTTGGCCTTCAGCCCGCCGGCGCCATAGGCCTGCATGTAATCGGCAAAGACTGGGTTCATCAGCAGCGGCACATGGCCGTAGATATCGTGGAAGCAGTCGGGTTCCTGGATGTAATCCAGCTGCGCACGGGTGCGAATCCACCAAGTGACCGGAAAGCGGCGTGCGGCGAGATGGCCGAAGAACACATCATCGGGCACCAGGCCGGGCACGCAGACAATGCGCCAGCCGGTGGCCTTCTCCAGCACATCCGACAACCGTTCGAAATCCGGCACGCCATCTGCCGCGACACCGAGGCCCGTGAGACCGGCAAGAAATTCGTCACAGGCGCGGCCGGGCAGCAGCGCCGCCTGGCGCCGGAACAGGTCGCGCCAGACCGCGTGGTCTTCCGCCGTGTAGCGGTCCAGCGGCTGGTCATGGGTGTAGTCGGCGCGGAGTTCGAGATCGTCGTGCTGGGCAGCGAGGGCCATGGGGCCTCCGGGGACTGTGGACTCTCTGCTGCAAGGATATGGCGAAAGCCGTGCAAAGACTTGGCAAGTTCCGTTTTATAACCGCCTTATATGCAATAATATGGCGTTTTATGACGGTTTATGCGATAAATGCGCATGCTGCCTGACCTGGATGTTTTCGACCTGCGCCTGCTGGCCGCCCTGCAGACTGATGGCCGCGCCGCCAATGCCGCGCTGGCCGAAAGCGTCGGCCTGAGCGCCAGCCAGATCAGCCGGCGCTTGAGCCGCCTGGAAGCCGATGGGGTGATTGCCGGCTATACCGCGCTGCTGAAACCCGAGGCCGTGGGGCTGACCGTGCTCGCCTTCAGCAATATCTCGCTCGACCGCCAGGCCGAGGCGATGGACGGCTTCGAGGCCGCGGTGCTGCGCTTTCCTGAAATCCTCGAATGCTATTCGGTGACCGGCGAGGCCGATTTCGTGCTGCGTATCGTGGCGCGCGACCTGAAAGCCTTCGCCGATTTCCTGTCAGAACGATTGCTGCGCGTGCCCGGCGTGCGCAGCGTGCGCTCGGCCATCGTGCTGCACCAGATCAAGCACACCACGGCGCTGCCACTATCGATCTGAATCCAACTCTGTGCATGCGTGGGTATGTGTTTTCTGCCAGACATCAATATGCCGCCGATTCGTCTCTCGACCGGCGCGGCGCTTCCCAATCAGACTATGACGCCAATCCCGGCATCATGATCTGATATGGAGTTTTTCAATGTCCTGTCCTGCAATCTTTGGTGATTATGCCCTGCCGACCAAACTGGGCAGTTCGTTTTATCATGCGCAATTGAACGGTGTGGTCACCATCGTGGCGCCGGGAACGAATGTGAATGGTATTCGTCTGGGGACTGGGACAGCACTGGCAGTCACCGACGCAGTGGTTGTTCTGTTTGCCGCCACATCGGCGCCAAGCGGCTACAGCGATACCAGTAAGCAAATCGCCTACCAGTTAGGCGGGGTTCGCGGCACACATATTGATTTGGTGATTCCGGCCGGTCTTGGCCTTTACGCAGCTACCGGCATGAACATCCAGTTCTGCCTGAACTACGATATTCTCTGATTTGAGGACGCGGCGGTCGAAAAATCGATCGCCGCGATCCTAGGATCCAAAGTCTTTACTCGCGCGCGAGCTGGCGCAGCCAGGCGATGATGTCTTCGGTTTCCTGGCGCGACAGCTCGATGCCGCGCATCGGCGGATGCGGCGCCGCCAACCAGCCGCGCAGGCGGGCTTCGTCGGCACTGCGGCCGCGCATCAGCCGCGGCAGCGAGGGTGCGGCATCGCTGCCGCGCGAAGTGGTGCCGTGGCAGGCGACGCACCAGCGGTCGGCCAGGGTGCGGCCCATGGTGGCGTTGCCAACTTCGGCCGCGCGTGCGGTGATCGAAATGCAGATCGCGGGCGCCAGGAGCATGACCGCGAGCAGCAGACGGCGTCGCGAGATCATGGCATTCAATCCTTCAGGAAATCCGGGGTGGCGGAGGCGATCAGCAGTTCGATCAGGCCGGTCATGGCACGTTGCACGCGGATGAAGCCCGCCGATTTGGTGATGCTGGTCTCGTCCATGTAGAGGTCGCGGTTGATCTCGAGCTGCAGCGTATGCAGCCCCTGGTCACGGCGCGCGTAATGCTGGGTGATATAGCCGCCGGCATAGGGCTTGTTGCGCGTGGTGCTGAAGCCGCAGGAGGCAAGATAGCCCTCGACGCGGTCGACCAGCCGGGTGGGGCAGGACACGCCGTGGAAATCGCCGATCACCATATCGGCGCGGCGCTGGCCCGCATCGGGCATGTTGTTGCCGCCGACGCTGGGCATCGAATGGCAATCCAGCAGCAGCGCCACGCCGTGGCGGGTCCTGGCCTCTGTCAGCAGGCTTTGCAGCGTATCGTGATAGGGGCGCCAGCAGGTCTCGACGCGGCGCTCGGCCTCGGCAAACGGAATCTTGCTCTTGTAGATTTCCAGGCCGCCGGCAACGACGCGGGCGATGGTGCCCAGCCCGGCGCCGATCTTGCTGCTTTCGGTAACCACATGGGGCGGCAGCGGCGCATCGAACATGCCGGGGTCGAGTTCGTAGGCCGAGCGGTTCGGGTCGCAATAGGCACGCGGGAACAGCGCCTCCAGCAGCGGCGCACCGCGCGAGGGGCCGTCGGCGTAGAGTTCGTGGATGAAGGCATCTTCCGAGCGGCGCAGCGTCAGCGGATCGAGCTGGCTGTAAGCCTTGAAGCTGGCCGGGTAGATATCCCCCGAATGGGGTGAGGACAGCACCACGGCACTGGCCGGGCCGGCAAAGCCGGCATCCTGCGGCCGGGTGACCCGCAAGGGCGGGTTGGCCGGAAATTCAGGGTCGGGCCGGAAGGCACGGGCTTTGATCGGAGCGCTGCTTGTCATCGAATCCTGGGAAGCCGGAGAACCGGGGCAATTGGCCAAGACAATTAAAGGGAGAATATGGGCCATCCGGGGGAGGCTTGCCAACCGGCCCGGCAGCGATTAAAAGCCTGCCGGTCCGGTCGACCCCCGGACTTTCCGTCCAAGAGCCTCTTTCTGGGACTGAAACAGCGCGTAACGGGCGGTTAGCTCAGCGGTAGAGCACTACCTTGACATGGTAGGGGTCACAAGTTCGATCCTTGTACCGCCCACCACGCGCCTCTCCTCCCTGCCTCAAGGCTTGAGCCCGGCGAGATAGGTCTCGACCAGCGGTCCCCAGAGCTGCGCGCTGCGATAGGCGAGCAGGAAGCCATGGCCGTCTGTGCCCTGCGCCGGCAGCATATGGAATTCCGCCCGGCCGCCACCGGCCACATAGGCCGCATGCATCGCCCGCGACAGATCAGGTGCGAAGAACGTGTCGTTCTGGGTGTAGATCCACAATGTCGGGATGCGAGCCGTCTTGCCGTAGGCGCCGGCCGCCTCGACCAGCCGCTGGGGCACGCAATTGGTGTTGGGCCGCCCGCCGACCCAGCCACCGCGCCCACCGGCGAAATTGATGATGCCGGCGACACCCTGCGGGTTGCGGCTGCTGTAGGCGAGGCTGCCCCAGCCGCCGGCCGACTGGCCGACGATCACGGTGCGGCCCGGCTGCACATAGGGCAGCCGGTCAAGATAGCGCACGGCGGATTCGATATCCTCCGCCGTGGCCAGGCCGCCACGGGCGAAATCCGGATCAGAGCAGCGGCCATATTCCTCAAGCCACGGACCGCTGGTTTCGCCATAGCCGCGCCGCAGCGGCATCGCCACGACATAGCCGCGGTTCAAAAACCATGCGGCGGGTTCGGAATCGCAAGCATAGGGTTTCACCGCCGGCCGCTGGCCGCCATTGGCCGGCGAGCCGTGGTTGAGCACCATCAGGGGCGCCGGCGTATCGCCCGGAACCTTGTCGACCGTGGGCCGGCAGACCTGGGTCACCAGCACCCAGTTCGGCGGCTGCGCGGCAAGAGACGGAATCCAGTGCATCTGTTGGCGATGCGGCCCTTCCGGGGTGCCGCGCGGGCCGCTTTCATAAGCTGGTGCCGGTGCAGGCAAAACCAGCAGAAGCACCGCCACTGCCAAGCATATTCGGATCATCAGGCCCCCCTGTCCGTCTTTGCCAAGACATAGCATAGAGCCCGATTTTCGCCTATTACGGTGACGATTACGGGAAGGCTGACGGCAGGGAATCGTGACAGCGCATACACCATCTTTGGCAGTGATCCTGCCCTGCCATAACGAGGCACTGAGCATCGCCCGGGTGGTTGCCGACTTCCGCCGCGTGCTGCCCGCTGCCCGCATCTATGTGCTGGATAATAATTCCAGCGACGGCACCGCAGCCCTCGCGGGCGGGGCCGGCGCCTCGGTGATCACCGAGCGCCAGCAGGGCAAGGGCAATGCCGTGCGCCGGGCGTTTTCCGATATCGATGCCGATCTCTACATCATCGCCGATGGCGATGGCACCTACGACACCAATCGCGCCGGCGAGATGGTGGCCAAGCTGCTGAACGAGCATCTCGACATGGTGGTGGGCGTGCGGCGCGAGACGCAAGCAGGTGCCTACCGCGCCGGCCATCGCTGGGGCAACCGCCTGTTCAACATCATTGTGCGGCGCCTGTTCGGCGACAAATTCACCGACATCTTCTCGGGCTATCGCGTTTTCTCGCGCCGCTTCGTCAAGAGTTTCCCGGCGCTGTCGACCGGTTTCGAGATCGAGACCGAGATGAGCGTGCATGCGATCCATCTGCGGCTGCCGACCGCCGAAATCGAGACGGATTACTTCGAGCGCGGCGAAGGCAGCGTCAGCAAGCTGAAAACCTACCGCGACGGCTTCCGCATCCTGCTGATGGTGATCAAGCTGCTGAAGGCCGTGCGCCCGCTGGGTCTGTTTTCCGCGCTGGCCCTGCTGCTCTTCGCCATTGCGCTGGCCCTGGGCATGCCGATCCTGTGGCATTTCGTCGAAACCCACACGGTGCCACGGATTCCGACCACGGTGGGTGTGGTTGGCCTGGTGATGCTGAGCGCGATCAGCCTGATCACCGGCATCATCCTCGACAGCATCATGCTGGCCGAGACGGCCTACAAGCGGCTGTTCTATCTGGCGCTGCCGGCCACCAACCACGTGGCGCCCTCCCGCAGCCCGGATGCCTGAGCGGCTGCTGGCACTGTTGCCCGGGGCCCTGCGCCAGCGCGCACGCGCGCATGCCGACCTGCTGCGCTTTGTAGTGGTTGGCGGTATCGGCTTCTGTGTTGATGGCGGCCTGCTGATGCTGCTGAACGATCTGGCAGACTGGACGCCGCTCGCGGCCCGCGCGATCGGTTTTCCGGTGGCGGTGACCGTGACCTGGTGGCTGAACCGGGTTTGGACCTTCAGCACCGGCCGCAGCCAGCCGGTGCGGCGGCAATATGCGCTTTATCTGGCGATCCAGCTGACCGGCCTGGCGATCAACTTTTCCATCTTCGCCCTGCTGGTGGGTGCCATGCCCTGGTTTGCCACCTGGCCGATCGCGGCGCTGGCGATCGGGTCCGTCACCGCGATGTTTGGCACCTACATCCTGTCGCGGCGGATTGCCTTCGCGGCAAAAACGCCGAGCGCATAGACCACAGCCGACAGGGCGATGGCAAAGGCCGGGATCAGCGCCAGATTGTAGCGCACGATGCTGACCGACAGCTGCGCATTGATGCCCACCATCGCCAGCGCCGGCAACAGCAGCAGCCACCACAGCCGCCGTTGCTCGCCGCGCGGCAGCAGCCAGAGCAACAGCGGGATTATGGCCATCAGACCGAACAGGCCCCATTTGCCGCCAACGAAAAGTCCGCGCATCGCAAGCAGTGCGGTGACGGCAATATTCTTCAGCGGATCACTGAGATAATATTCATTCAACAAATGCTGCTGCGCGTCGGCGGTCGACAACGCGCGCATCTGTACATGCAAGATGGCACGGGCATCGTCGTAATATCCTCCGGCATCCCAGCCCAGACGCCACACGGCATCGCGCCCGAATAGCCATGCACCCAGATCATCTCCAAAACCGGGCAGGTAATAGATCCAGCCCATCAACCACACGCGCCAAGTCATCAGGTTGAAACCGGCACGATGCGACAGCGAGCCGATGAGATAGTGAGGATCGGACATCGTCCACTCGCCGAGCTGGATGTAATTGCGCAGCAGCAGCAGGCCGGTCGGCACAGCGAAGCCGAGACCAAAGGCCATGACCGCCAGCAGAAGCTTATATGGCGATAAGCGATGCCAGGCGAAAACAAGCATGAGACCGAGCACCACCGGCCCGAGCGCCAGCCACGACGGCTTCACCAGAACTGTGAGGCCTAGGAGCAGGCCAGCCAGCAGCCAACCGATCGCCCGCTGCGGTCGTTGCCAAGCGGCCAGCCAAGCCCACAGGAACAGCCCGGCCATCGCCAGGAACAAGGGCTCGGAGAGGATATGGCGGCTGTATTGCCATGCTTCTTTACAGGCGAGGGCAGCCAGCACGGCGAGCCAGGCGCGGATTACATCCTGAGCAAAGACCATTAAGGCGATGCGATAGAGTGCGAAAAGGAAAACCGCGAGCTCGATGCCATAAAGCCATTTCAAGCCCGCCAACGATCCATTGCAGTTCGTACCCGGATAACCGACCGTTATCATACAGATGAGGGTTTGTCGTGTCGGCGCGTGTAGCTTGGCCGCCAGCCCGATCTCAAAGGCCGTAAGCGGGCCACCTTCGGCCATAGAGGGCGGCGGAGCCTTATCTGGACTAAAGTTCTGATTGGTCAGAGTGCCGTGTTCGGCAAAATTCAGTCCCATCGTAATATAGCGGCCAGAATCTGGTTCCATCACGCTAGGGGCCGCCAGGATACGGAAACCTATCAGGACAACGACCACCAGCAGACCTACGCCATGCAGCGCAAAGAGCCCGGATTTTCGCGACAGAATGTCAGTGTGTAGCATCGGATCGGCCTCAGAAAACGGGCGGCGCATCCTGTGCATCCAGTCAGCTGCTGTCCAGCAACAGCAGCTACGGCGAGTACAACCGCCATCCATATTCGCCGGAAAAAGCCGGAAAACCGGCTTTTTTATTTATACAAAATTAAGCATACTGGGCCGACAGTCGCTGCGTCGCTTCCGTTATGACACGGCTGCGGCGCCGAACAGGGGGAAGCAGGCCATGCCTGGGGTTGCCGTTTCGGTGTCAGTGAGCGCCGGTCACTTAGCCCGTACCAGTCTTTCAGCCCATAACCATCTTTCGGAATCTGTTGCCCTTGGCGCAGCGCAGCTCCGAGGCGCCGCATGAGCATGGAATCCCTCATTCCGGTCGGCACTGTTTTTCTGGAATGCTCGCGCTTTGTGCCGCCTGCGGCCCAGGCGCGTTGGCGGGTCGAACGCATCGTAGTGTTGCCGAACCTGCCGGAACATGCTGCCATCCGGAAGCTGGAGCCCGGCGGCGAAGAGCGCCTGATCACCCTGCAGGCCCTGGCCCAAAGCGGCAAATACGCCCGCGAGAACTGATCAAAGCGCGATTTCAGTCGCTCCGACCCTGGCCATGCCCTAGCATCGGCCGGCCCCTCCGGCGTGGACCGCCCTTTACCAATAGGCAAGAAATAACTTGAATATTGGATGACTTAGTTCGCATTAGACGTGTGCGGACGGTCAACGGGGGCCCATCATGTTTCGGCATTCACTCAATCGCCTGCTGCTGGCGATTATTCTGCTGCTCGGCACTGTCGGCTTGGTTGTGACCCTGGTGCAGGTGCGCGACGCCCAGATCGCCGCCACTGAAAAGGGCCGTATTCTCGCGCTCGCCAAAGCCGACCGCCTGCTGTTTGACGGGGTGGCCAATTTTCGCGTGCAGCGTGGCCAGGCCCAGGCCGACATCCTGGCGCAGGATAACGGGCGCGCCGCCATGGAGGCCATCAAGGCGGATTATGCCAAACGCTATGCCGGTGTGCAGCAGGCCTTCAACGGCCTCGATGTTCCCGATCAGGCCAAGCTGAAAGCCGCCATCGCCGAGCAATGGGGCATTGTCGATGGCAAGTTCGCCGGCCTGATCGCCGAGGGCGACAAGCCCAGGGCCAGCCGCGCCATTGCCAATACCAACGATTGGTACAACGCCACCACCGGCTTGATTAATGCTGTGAATGCAACCTCGGCCGTGGTGAGTAACGAGATCCGCATTCTCGATCCGCTGATCGCCGAACTGGTGCAGGTGCGCCGCTTCGCCTGGCAGATCCGCGACCGCTACGGTATCCAGTGCTCGATCCAGCGCCAGAACATCAACCAGAGCAAACCGCTGGACGATACGCAGCGCGCCACGCTGACCCGCAACCGCGGCATCGTCCTTGCAGGCTGGGACGGTCTGGAAGACCAGATCAGCCGCAACGGCGTGACCCCCTCCGTGCTCAAGGCCGTGCGCGATGCCAAGGCCGCCTATGACAAGGCCCAGGCCGAGATCGATGCGCTGATCCCCAAGCTGGATGGCAGCGGTGCGGCGTTGATGACGCCGGCGCAATGGAATGCGCTATGCCAGGGCCCGTTCGACCACATCGTCGGCATTGCCTATCTTGCGCTTGACGAAGCCATCGCCTATGCCGACCGCGAACAGCATGCCGCCGAACGCCGGTTGCTGATTGCCGGCGGCGCCGTGATTGTTGCCACTCTGTTGGCGGTCATCGGCATTATCGTGCTGCGGCGTCGCTTTGCTGGCCCGGTGCAGCGGTTGCTGGTGGCGGTGGATGGCCTGCGGCAACGTGACTACACCACGCCGGTGCCGGTCGCCGCCAACCCCGATGAACTCGGCCGCATTTCTGCGGCACTGGAGGGTTTGCGCGAAAGTGCTGGCGCGGCGCAACGGCTGGAAGCCGAGGAGCGTGAGCGGATCGCGATGCAAAAGCGCCTGCAGGATGAAGAAATGGCGCGCAATGATGTGATCAATCGAGAGATTGCTGCTTTCTGCGCGGCGATCTCTGCCGGCCGCATTGACAGCCGCATGGACGAAGCCGGCAAGACCGGCGTGTTCCTGGGCCTGTCGCAACAGATGAATGGGCTTGCTGCCACGCTGGATGGCATCGTTGGCGAGTTTACCGCGGTGATGGGCGGCCTTGCCGAAGGCCATGTGAACCGCCAGGTCAATGGCGCTTACGATGGCGCCTTCGGTCGTCTAAAAGACGCCGCAAACAGCATGGCCGTGCGCCTGCGTGAGATTGCCAGCCAACTGGGCGACAGCACCAATGCCGTGCACAATGCATCGGCAGAACTGATGGCCGGCAATCAGGATCTGGCACAGCGTACTGAAAGCCAGGCAGCCTCCATCGAGCAGACTGCAGCCTCGATGCATGAGATTACCACCACGGTGAAGCAGAATGCCGACAATGCCCATGCTGCCAACCAGCTGGCGAGTGCGGCGCGTGATACGGCCGAAAAGGGTCGCTCCGTGGTCAGCGATGCCGTCGCGGCGGTAACGCAGATTGAGGCAAGCGCCCAGAAGATCAGCGACATTGTTGGCCTGATCGATGAGATCGCCTTCCAGACCAACTTGCTCGCGCTGAATGCCAGCGTGGAAGCAGCCCGCGCCGGCGAGGCCGGCAAGGGTTTCGCCGTGGTGGCGCAGGAGGTGCGGGCACTGGCGCAACGCTCGGCCAATGCGAGCAAGGACATCAAGGCACTGATCAGCGCCTCGAATGCCCAGGTAAAAACCGGCGCCGCGCTGGTCAACCAAACCGGCTCATCGCTGATCGATATCGTGTCGGCGGTGAAGAAGGTGACCGATATCGTTGCCGAGATCGCTGCTGCCAGCCGGGAACAGGCCACCGGCCTTGATCAGATCAACACCGCCGTTGGCCAGATGGACGAGATGACCCAACGCAATGCAGCCCTGGTTGAGGAGAACACGGCCGTCACCCAGTCGATGGCCGATCAGGCTGCCCGGCTGGCAGAACTGGTGCGCTTCTTCCGGTTGTGAGACTGGAATCTCCTCCGCAGACTGAATATTTGCTTTTGAGGCAATGACTTAGAGATGCGATAAATAAGGTTAATTGGTTTTTTGTGTGCCCGATCGGGCAGGCCTGTGCAATCGTACCCAGAGTACTGGTATCGGCCCGCTGCCAATAAGGGGACACCACAATGCTGAGCCGTCTGCCGCTCGTCACCAAGATCGCCCTCATCACCGCAATCCTGATCGTACTGACTGCCCTGGCCGTCGGCGGCGGCGCCGTCATGCAGATTCGCGGCGAGATAGCCCAGCAGGTGATCGACCGCCAGAACAACAGTCTGCGCACGCTGGCGGTGCTGGTGCGCAAGGCCTTTCCCGATACGAAATTCGAGATCGACGCCCAGGGGCGCGTCGGTCGCGTCACCATGACGGCAATTCCCGATTTCGCCGAGCACGACATGATCGACGAGATCGGCAAGGTGACCGGCGAAACCGCCACGCTGTTCCGCTGGCAGGATGCCGAGCAGGACTTCTTCCGCCGCACCACCAATATCATCAATGCCGAAGGCAAGCGGGCGGTGGGCACCCCGCTGGGCAAGGCCAGCGCGGCCTATGCACCGGTTGCCCAGGGCCGCACCTATCTGGGCGAAGCCGTGATTCTCGGCAAACCGTATTACACGGTCTATCACCCGGTTTACGACCCGGCCGGCAAGATCATCGGCATCCTCTATGCCGGCGTGCTGAAAACCAATATCGAGGCCTTTGTCGACAAGATCGCCTGGCAGGTGCTGATCACCGGCGCAATTGCGGTGATCCTGGGTGTTGCCATTGCGCTTATCATGAATCGAATGCTGTTGCGGCCTCTGCCGCGCATTGCCGGCTGGACCGAGCAGCTGGCGCAGAATGACATGAACGTCGAGATCGAGTATCGCGACCGCCGCGATGAAATCGGCATTCTGGCGCGGGCCGTGGATGAACTCAAACAAACCTCAATCGGCGCGGCGCGAGCCCAGAGCGGCCTGGAGAATGTCACCACCAATGTGATGATCGCCGACGAAAGAAACGTGATCGTCTACTGCAACAAGGCTGTGATCGCGACACTGAAGAACGCCCAGTCCGACCTGCGCAAGGATCTGCCGCATTTCGATGCTGATGACCTGATCGGCAAGAATGTCGATGTCTTCCACAAGAACCCGGCGCATCAGCAGAAGCTGCTGGCCAGCCTGACCACCACCTACCGTACCCGCATCACCGTGGGTGGCCGCATCTTCGACCTGATCGCCAATCCCGCCCTGAACAAGCGCGGCGAACGCGTGGGCACCGTGGTGGAATGGGCCGACCGCACCGAAGAGGTACGCTTGGGCAATGAAGTCGTCGCACTGGTGCAGGGCGCCACCGATAACGGCTTTGCCGACCGTATCGACCTCACCGGCAAGACCGGTTTCATCAAATCGCTCAGCGAAGCGATCAACAGCATGTCGGACAAATGCCAGGCTATGACTGGCGAGATTGCATCGGTGATCAGTGCCATGGCGCAGGGCGACCTGACGCAGCGGCTGGACAAGGACTATCCAGGCATCTTTGGCCAGCTCAAGACCGGCGCCACAGCCATGGCTGACCGCCTGCGTGATTTCGCCACACGCCTGACCGACACCGCGCGGACCGTGCGCGATGCCTCGGGCGAAATTTCATCCGGAAGCCAGGATCTGGCGAGCCGCACGGAATCGCAGGCAGCCAGCATCGAAGAAACCGCGGCCTCGATGCATGAGATCACGACCACCGTGAAACAGAATGCCGACAATGCCCAGGCCGCCAACCAGCTGGCAGTCGTCGCCCGCGATACCGCTGAGAAGGGTGGCAGCGTGGTGGCCGATGCCGTCACCGCGGTGACCCAGATCGAGGAGAGCGCCCAGAAGATTGCCGATATTGTCGGCCTGATCGACGAGATCGCCTTCCAGACCAATCTTTTGGCCCTAAACGCCAGCGTGGAAGCGGCGCGTGCCGGTGAAGCCGGCAAGGGCTTCGCTGTCGTGGCACAGGAAGTGCGCGCGCTGGCCCAGCGCTCAGCCAATGCATCCAAAGACATCAAGGCGCTGATCGCCACCTCCAATGCGCAGGTGAAGACCGGTGCGGCGCTGGTGAACCAGACTGGATCGTCGCTGACCGATATCGTCACCGCGATCAAGAAGGTGAGCGATATCGTGGCCGAGATCGCCGCCGCCAGCCGCGAACAGGCCACCGGGCTTGATCAGGTGAATACCGCCGTCGGCAGCATGGACGAGATGACCCAGCGCAACGGTGCGCTGGTAGAGGAAACCTCGGCTTCCGCTCAGTCGCTGGCCAATCAGGGTCGCCAGCTGGCTGAACTGGTCAGCTTCTTCAAGCTCGGGAACAGCGCGGCAGCCGCGGCGATGAGACCTGCGCCCGTCGCCACACCTGTCGCCGCGCCCGCGGTAAAGTCTGCCCAGTCTGCGGTGAAACCCGCGACGGTCGTCGCGAAAGCACCACCACCCGCGCCAAAGCCTGCTGCCCCCGCGAAGCCGGCACCGGCAGCAGCGCCGGCCAAGGACGATGACGACTGGCAGGAATTCTGAGCCCGCTCCACTGCGATAAAACCGCTGCGCCAGTAGACCGGCATCAGTTCTGCTGCGCCGTTCTTGTGCAGGGCGACCCCGTAAAACACTCATAAACATCCGGGGATATAATACCTGTGGGTGTGGCTTAACTATGTTTTGACGCCTGTCGCGACTGTGTTGCGCGGCATTGAGGGTTGCACGTGTCATTGTGCAGGCGCACTCTGTGCTTCATTGGGGTTTGAGGGGGAGCGCAAGAATGCGTTTCGGGATTCGTCAAAAGTTGTTTCTTGCTGTTGGCGTGCTCGCCGCCATGGCCGTTGTATCAAGTCTGATTTCCTTCGCGTTCTTCGGCCAGGTGCGAGGGGCGCTTGGCCTGGTTACAGATCGCAGCCTGCCCGCCGTCAGCGCCGCGCTGACACTCTCGGCCCAGAGCGCCGATGTTGCGGCCTCCGCACCGGCGCTGGCCTATGCCCATAATGACGCCGAACGCAGCACGGCTGCAGCCGTGCTGCAGGGCAAGCTGACCCAGATCACCCGCACGCTGGCGCAGGTGAAGGCCGGCGACGCGCCGGAGGCACTGCGCAAGGAAGCGGAAGAGTCCTTCAGCCGGCTGTCGGAGGCGATGGCCAACATCGACAGTGCGGTGAAACAGCGCCTTGCCCTGAACGCCAAGCGCCAGGCGCTGACCAAGACGATGACCGACAATCATGCCAACTTCCTGTTCCTCGCCCAGCCGGCGGTGGACCAGGCCGTGATGGACATGACGATGGAGTTCGAGCTGGTTTCGCGCGCCGCTGGTGCCGGTGCGGCCGAAATGATCCAGAGCATCCTCGACAAGCAGGTGGCTGGTGCCCGTGCCATTCAGGATCTGGTCGCCAAGGTCAACCTGAGCGTCGGCATGCTGGCGGTGGCCGCGCAGGCCGACAGCCTGGAGGCTGTCGAATTGATCCAGGTCGACAACATCAACACCAAGGCCGAAATGTTGCGTGGCCTCGATACCGTGATCTCGGTTTACCCGAACAAGGAAATCGAGGAGATGGTGAACAGCATCGCCAAGACCAGCGAGGGCGAGGAGGGCCTGTTCCAGACCCGCCTGAAGGAACTGGCCGCGGCGCGCCAAGCATTGTCAGCCCTGAGCGAAGGTCGCTCGGCCACGCTGGCACTGTCGGATGCGGTCGACCAGCTGGTTGCCTCGGCGCGCGCCGATGCCGCCAGTTCGTCCCAGGCATCGATCGGCGCAATCAACATCGCGCAGCTGGTGATGGCCGTGATCGCCGCGATCTGTCTGGTGTCGGCCGTCGGTATCGGCTGGCTGTATGTCGGCCGCCGCGTGATTGATCCGATTGTCGCCACCACCGGCACCATGGACCGGTTGGCCAAGCGCGACTGGGAGGCCCAGGTGGTGGGCACCGAGCGCCGCGACGAGATTGGCGACATGGCGCGCGCCGTGCAGGTCTTCAAGGACCAGGGCCAGGAAGCGCAGCAGCTGCAGACCCAGATCGAAGCCGACCGCGTGCAGTTCGAAGCCGACCGCAAGGCGCAGGAAAGCCTGCTGAAGAGTGCAGTCGGCGAGATCGTTGCCGCCGCCAATGCCGGACGCCTGAGCGAACGCATCGATACCAGCCGTATCGAGGGCGTGATGCAGGAACTGGGTGAAGGCGTGAACACCCTGCTCGGCACCGTCGAGCGGGCGCTGGGCGATCTTGGCACCATGCTGCACAAGCTGGCCGATGGCGATCTGACCCATCGCATCCGCAGCCAGTATCAGGGCCTGTTTGCCGATCTGGCCGGCGATGCCAACCAGGTCAGTGACCGCCTGTCGGATACCATGAAAAAGCTTGCTGAAGCCGCCGCCATGGTGCGCGATGCCTCGGCAGAAATTTCGACCGGCAGCCAGGACCTGGCGCAGCGCACCGAGGCGCAGGCGGCGGCCCTGGAAGAAACCGCGGCCTCGATGCATGAGGTGACGGCGACGGTGAAGCTGAATGCAGACAATGCCCAGGCCGCCAACCAGCTGGCCGCCGTGGCGCGTGATACGGCGGAAAAGGGCGGCAGCGTCGTCGCCAATGCCGTCACGGCCGTCAGCCAGATCGAAACCAGTGCGCAGAAGATCTCCGACATCGTGTCGCTGATCGACGAGATCGCCTTCCAGACCAACCTGCTGGCGCTGAACGCCAG
>NZ_CALSAN010000004.1:0-208281 GCF_943372915.1 Ferrovibrio terrae
GGCCCGCGAAGGCGGCGGCAAGAAGCGTATCGAGGCCCAGCACGCCAAGGGCAAACTGACCGCACGCGAACGGCTTGAGCTGCTGCTCGATCCCGGCTCCTTCGAGGAGTGGGACATGTTCGTCGAACATGACTGCACGGATTTCGGTATGGCCGACCAGAAGGTGGCCGGCGATGGCGTCGTCACCGGCTACGGCACCATCCATGGTCGTCCCACCTTCGTCTTCAGCCAGGACTTCACCGTGTTCGGCGGTTCGCTCTCGGCCAGCCATGCCGGCAAGATCTGTAAGATCATGGATACGGCGATGAAGGCCGGCGCACCGGTGATCGGCCTCAACGATTCCGGCGGCGCGCGCATCCAGGAAGGCGTCGACAGCCTCGCCGGCTATGCCGAAGTGTTCCAGCGCAACGTGCTGGCATCCGGCGTGGTGCCGCAGATTTCCGTCATCATGGGGCCCTGTGCCGGCGGCGCGGTCTATTCGCCGGCGATGACCGACTTCATCTTCATGGTGAAGGACTCAAGCTACATGTTCGTCACCGGCCCCGACGTGGTGAAGACGGTGACGCAGGAAGTGGTGACGCAGGAACAGCTCGGCGGCGCCATCACGCATACGACGAAGTCTTCCGTCGCCGACAACGCCTTTGAAAATGACGTCGAAGCACTGGCCCAGACCCGCCGCCTGTTCGATTTCCTGCCGCTGAACAACCGCGAGAAGGCACCGCATCGCGAGACCTGGGATCCGATCAATCGCCAGGAAGCCTCGCTCGACACCCTGGTGCCGCCCAATCCGAACAAGCCCTACGACATGAAGGAGCTGATCGAGAAGGTGGTCGACGAGGGCGACTTCTTCGAGATCCAGCCGAACTACGCCAAGAACATCCTCACCGGTTTCGCCCGCATCGGCGGCCAGACCGTGGGCATCGTCGCCAACCAGCCGATGGTGCTGGCCGGCTGCCTGGATATCGATTCAAGCCGCAAGGGCGCGCGTTTCGTGCGCTTCTGCGACTGCTACGACATTCCGATCGTCACCTTCGTCGATGTGCCCGGCTTCCTGCCCGGCACGGCGCAGGAATACGGCGGCATCATCAAGCATGGCGCCAAGCTTTTGTTCGCCTATGCCGAGGCGACCACGCCGAAGGTCACCGTCATCACCCGCAAGGCCTATGGCGGCGCCTATGACGTGATGGCGTCCAAGCATCTGCGCGGCGACGTCAATTACGCCTGGCCCTCGGCCGAGATCGCGGTGATGGGCCCCAAGGGCGCGGTGGAGATCATCTTCCGCGGCGAGATCGGCGATGCCAACAAAATCGCGGCGCGGACGGAAGAATATCGTCAGAAGTTTGCCAATCCCTTCGTCGCCGGCCATCGCGGCTTCATCGACGATGTGATCATGCCGCACAATACGCGCTTCCGGATTGCCCGCTCGCTCGCCATGCTGCGCGACAAGAAGCTGGAAAATCCCTGGAAGAAGCACGACAACATTCCGTTGTGAGATCAGAGATCATGGCCAATAAACTGTTCGACAAGATCCTGATCGCCAACCGTGGCGAGATTGCCTGCCGCGTCATCAAGACCTGCCGCAAGCTCGGCATCAAGACCGTGGCGGTCTATTCCGATGCCGATGACGGCGCCCTGCACATGCGCATGGCCGACGAGGCCGTGCATATCGGCCCGGCGGCAGCGGCCGAAAGCTATCTGGTGATCGAGAAGATCGTCGCCGCCTGTAAGCAAACCGGCGCCCAGGCGGTGCATCCGGGCTACGGCTTCCTGTCGGAGAACCGCAAGTTTGCCGCCGCGCTGAAAGAGGCCGGCATCGCCTTCATCGGCCCCAATCCCGATGCGATCTACGCCATGGGCGACAAGATCGAGTCCAAGAAGCTGGCGCAGAAGGCCGGCGTCTCCACGGTGCCGGGCTATCTGGGTGCCATCGCCTCGACCGAAGAGGCTGTGAAGATTGCCACCGATATCGGTTTCCCGGTGATGATCAAGGCCTCGGCCGGCGGCGGCGGCAAGGGCATGCGCATCGCGCGTTCGGCCGACGAAGTGGCGCAGGGCTTTTCCTCGGCCACCAACGAGGCGAAGAATTCCTTCGGCGATGACCGCGTCTTCATCGAGAAATACATCGAGCAGCCGCGCCATATCGAAATCCAGGTGCTGGGCGACAAGCACGGCAACGTGATTTACCTGCATGAGCGCGAATGCTCGATCCAGCGTCGCCACCAGAAAGTGGTGGAAGAAGCCCCGAGCCCGTTCCTCGACGAAAAGACCCGCAAGGCGATGGGCGAACAGGCCGTCGCCCTGTCGAAGACCGTGAATTACGACAGCGCCGGCACGGTGGAATTCATCGTCGGTCCGGACCGCAGCTTCTACTTCCTGGAAATGAACACCCGCCTGCAGGTGGAGCATCCGGTCACCGAACTGATCACCGGGATTGATCTGGTCGAACAGATGATCCGCGTTGCCGCCGGCGAAAAGCTGAGCATCGCGCAATCCGATGTGAAGCTGGATGGCTGGGCCGTTGAAGTCCGCATCTATGCCGAAGACCCGCTGCGCGGCTTCCTGCCCAGCACCGGCCGCCTGGCGCGCTGGCGCACCGCCGATGAATCCGCCGTCATCCGCAACGACACCGGCGTCGTGGAAGGCAGCGAGATCAGCATGTTCTACGATCCGATGATTTCCAAGCTGTGCTCTTACGGCAAGGATCGCGCCGAGGCGATCTCCACGCTGTCAGCCGCGCTGGATGAAACCTGGATCGCCGGTATCGGCCATAACGTCAACTTCCTCTCCGCCGTGCTGGATCACCCGCGTTTCCGCGCGGGCAATATCTCGACCAATTTCATCGCCGAGGAATGGCCGAACGGCTATGGCGGCACCGTGCTGCCGGAAGAGCGCCAGAATGCGGCGCTTGCCGTGGCGACGCTGATTCATATCCGCAATGAACTGCGCGCCCGTCATCTCGGCGGCAAGCTCGGTCTGCCCGAATGGGAGCCCGATGCCGACTGGATCGCCACGCTGAACAAGACCGAATACAAGCTCAGCGTCAGCGATGCCGAGGGCGGCTGCGATGTGAAGATCGGCAAGGGCAAGGCGCTGAAGGTGCGCAGTGCCTGGAAGCCGGGGCAGCCCTTCTTCCGCGGCACCGTGAATGGCGCCACCGTGGTGGCGCGCGTGACGCCGCGCCCTGATGGGGCTCGCATCGTGCATGGCGGCGCCGAGCTGGATATCGCCGTGCGCACGCCGGCGGCGGCGGCGTTGGCGCGGCTGATGCCGGAAAAGCTGCCGCCCGACATGTCGAAGTATCTGCTTTGCCCGATGCCGGGCCTGGTGGTGTCGATTGCCGTGGCCGAAGGCGAGCCGGTCAAGGCCGGTCAGGCACTGGCTGTGGTGGAAGCCATGAAGATGGAAAACGTGCTGCGTGCCGAACGCGACGGCACGGTGAAGAAGGTCAACGCCAAGAAAGGCGACAGCCTCGCCGTCGATCAGGTGATCCTGGAATTCGCGTGATAGGGCGCTGTCGCGCCATATAGGAAAAGCCCGCCTTCAACGGCGGGCTTTTTTATGATCGACGATTGGCAATCTACTCCGCGGGCTGAGCTTTTGGGTTTTGGTCTAGATCGTCTGTTGATGGGGAAGTGGTGCCACTGCGAAGACGCAGAATAATGAGCGTTGCGAGCAGAAAGTACATAGTCACATATAACAGGGCGAGGATGCCGCTTCGGTCGTGCATCGCAGACTCATACGCTGCAGTGATTTTGTTGTTTGGCGGAGAGTTGCTTTGCTGATTTTTTGCTTTTTCAAGCGCCGCTTTAATATTCGTATGAATATCCAGCGGGCTGCTGTTTTCTTTTCGCCATTTTTTAATGTAGGCCTCAAGGTCCGTATTCACAATACTTGCAATTGGACCGGCTTCTTGAATGTGGATCGCATAGTTTTTGTCCCGCAGTGCATATCCAAATGACGATTGAGACTTCGCCCCTCTATTTGTTGAGGCGATCTCCGTTCCTAGACTGTCGCGAGCAACAGCGGCGCAGTATGAAATCTTTTGGACTTCGTCTGGCGTCGGTGCGTCTTGGCTTGTTTTCCGTAAAACATCCTCGAGTGCGTTTGTGGTACGTGAATATAGAATTTCTGGTTTTTGCAATGCTTGTGGAATGCTGAACGCGAGTAATCTATCTACAGAAATGTTGATGATGATGGCGCACACCATGCATATAACGGCAGAGAAAAGGGTTTTTACAAACAGGGCTCTGTATTTAGAAAAGAAGGATTTGATTTTAGAATCCGCAGCTTTGTTTTGAGAGTTTGAGTCTTTAGTTTGTTCCTTGGGCTTCGTGATGTGATCTGCAAGAATAATACAGCAGAGTGAAGTCAGTGCGGGTAGAAGCGAAAACAGCACGACAACAACAAGCAGCGTAAAGAATACGATGGTGACGGAAGCCGAGATGCCGGACAGCTTCAGGTCGGTGAGCAGGTCTGCGCATGTATTCTGAAAATCAACGCCTTGACTGATCACATCGCCAACGGAATTCAATATGCCTAGGTAGCTAAATGTTACGGCACAGGCGATGATGAAGAATGCCGATTTATACCCCGTGGCAAAGATATCGATATAGGCGCCAAAAGCAGGGCTCTTTGACCCGGGGGTCTTCTTATTTCCAGCGCCGTCTTCCGGTAGATGATAGCTGTTGATCGTCTTCATCTGCAGCCGTCGGCGCCAGCTGGCAAAAAATGCCACAGATACCGCCGAGGTCGCCGTTAGCGAGCCCAGGGCGGCGTGCCAATTGGTCGGGAATGGACGCTTTGCAATTGCCTCCTTAATATCATTTAAGTCTTCTTCAAGTTTATTTTCTGCTTCTTTTTTTGGAGGTTTGGTTTCTAACATTTTGCTCTGTATGAGAGGGATGTTGCTCGTTAAATTTCTGATCTCAGCGTCGGCAGGAAAGTATAAAAACCAGGTGAAGGTAACGATAATGATGCTGGCAATGCTCACAGGCTTTGCAAAGGCGGATATGTCGGTTTCTGTCCGCTGCATATAACGCAGCATCTGCGGCTCCTTCGCCTCAGCATCTGCCAGCTTTATTTTCTTCAGCGCGGTCCAGATATCCCGGGTTCCTCCGGTGGCAAGCGCTGCGGCCACCAGAGTCGCAAGATCCTCATGAAGAATCAGCAGGCGCTGTTCCAGACCTTCGCTCTCCAGTGCTTCGATCGTACCGCTTTGTGTATTCTCAGCACTTTTCTTCAGGGATTCATTCAGTTTTTGCTCTTGCTGCAGCAGCAGGCTCAATTCGCGGATTCGGTCAGCCGCCTTGGGCCATATGTTGAGGAAGACCTGGTAATCGACATAGCGGCGATAATCGTCTTGAACGCTGGCTATCCCGCGCACGACTTGATAAATCCGCTCAAGCGTAGCGGCGAGCAGGACCGTGTTCAGCGTCGCCTGATACAGACGCGGCGTGTTGGTTTTCAGCTCCGAGATTGCTGCGATATTGACATTCAGATTCTTTTCTATGTGTGGATTTATTGCCTGAATTACAGCGGCATCCCTGGCAGGGACCGATGATGCGGAGAGCACGACCTGGGTGAGGAAGGCGAGATCGGTGGGGATGCCTGAAATCCGGTGACAGAAGCGCCGGATGAACAGCTCGGGTTGCGCGAAAGCTTTCAAAAATGAATTGCTGGTGATGAGCAGGGCAATTGCCATCGGAAAGGTGGGGTTGTCTGTATCCAGTAGCTTGGCGATGGATGCTGATATCTGGCCTCCACCGGCTCCTTCATTGGCGGCAAAAACATCGACAATCGAAGCCAGCGCGGCGGGCCATACCGTAACAACCAGGTAGAATACGATAATGATGCCGATATAGAGGCTCTGGCCATTCTGATGCTTGTCTTGCCGTGTCATCAGTTGCGGCGTCAATGCCAGGCGATTGTAGCCGAGCGGAATGGTTCCGCTCGGATCTTCGAACCGCTGTACGGCATAAAAGTAGAGTGTGATGACACCGAAGGCGACGGCAATGAAATATGAAACCCCAATCATAAATCCCCCCTTGCAGTCTTAAGTCACCATGGCGCTCTGATCCGCACGCTGTTCGCGAGAAATCCGTGGTGTCTGAGTCAGACACAGCCGTGTCGGTGCCTGGATGGCGAGGCGACAAAATAGGGTTTCGTCACCATCGGCATGGCCAAGCTCAAAAATCTTGTTCCCGGGAGCGCCACCGCCACAGGCTTCAAAATAGCTGCATCGGGTTTTGCAGCGCGTGACACCACGCTGGATATCCGCATGCAGGCGAAGCAGGGAGGGGGATTTTAGCAAATCTTCCAGAATGTCGATGGAGTCCACATGTCCGAAAATGAAGTTGTCGTATTCAGCTGATGGGCTGCCAATGAGTTCGGGTGAAAATGTAGACAGATTGCCGTCACAGTCGCAGGTCAGGATTTTGATGGGCTCGCGTTGATCGTCCATGATGGCGCCACCAATCGCGATACGCCTGAAGCCATCCTCGATCTCGCGCAGTGGCATGGGACGTGCCAACATCTCAGTGGTTCTGGGTAGAGCGGAATAGAAGGCATCGAAGGCTGCATCGACTCCGCTGAAGTTTAAGGAGCTTGCAGCATTGGCGTCCTCGATTTCCTCGATATTGAATCCCACGCTGCGTGCCCCGACATCGGCAAAGAATGGGATCAGGTCATTGGCGTAGGCCAGGCTGTCTCGGGTCAGTACTGCGATGACATCGAAGGGAATGCCAGCTTCCTGCAATAGGCAGACTCCACGCATGGTCTGCGCGAATGTGCCCTTGCCGTTGCGACTGACGCGATGACGATCATGCAGCGCCTGTGGCCCGTCCAAGCTGATGCCGATGGCGATGTCGTGCCGGCGGAACAGCGCGATCCAGTCGTCGTCGATCAGGGTTGCATTGGTCTGAATATGCAGTTCAACCGGGATACGGGCGTGATTTTCTTCCTGCAGCGCGGTCAGCATGCAATCGTAAAATCGGATGCCCGCCGCCAGCGGTTCGCCGCCATGCCAAACGAGGCGGAAACCTGATTGGCCAAGCGGGCTGTCGAAGGCCAGTCGTAGCAGGCGACGGAAGGTCGCCTCCGGCAATTTCCGCGTGACACTGCGGTTGGGCAGGTAGCAGTAGCGGCAATCGATGTTACAGAATGGGGTGGGTTGAACCACCAAAAGCCGAAGCGGGCCGAGCGCAGTCATGACGACAGTGTCAGCAGTTGCGCCAATACCCCCGGAAGCAGTTGAAGAAGTTCGGCCACTGCGCGTGTTCGGTGCCCTGTCGGGCTTCAGGTGGCAGACGGCTCAGGCCGCTCTGTAACTCATCCCGCAGACGCGCGATATCTTCGGCAATGGATGCGGTCGGGTCGGCGCCGGACAGGGGCTGGTCTCCAGCCAAGAGGGCCGGCTGGGCCGCCATAAGCAATGTCATGAACCCAGGCGCCAGATTATAGAGCAGACGCATGGCAACCCCCATTTATTGTATTGTTTTTTATAATACAATTATAAGGATACTAAATTCTACCAAAAGATTCATTTATAATCAGTATACACTTATAAGTACGCTATTATGCAGGCAGCAGGCCTTCCTATCCGCCGCCAGGGCCGATGGCAGATTCTTCATCGCGAAATTACGCCTGAGCAGATTGAGCGATGTTGGCCACGCTTGTGGCCGGACCATCGTCGAGGAGAAGATCATCGATTATGCGCCGGAGCGCGACCTGGCATCGAAATGAGTCGATCCTCGTTCAACTGATTACAAAAAAACGCGCCGTGTGGCGCGCTTTTTCAGTATGTGCCTCGACAGATCTTGCAGATGTCACCGCGCTGTCACCGGGATGAACTAAGGCAAAGCCCTATGTGAATTACCCCGGTCCGGATAATGCGTATTTCCATTGGTCATCGTATTGGCGCGATTATTCTGGGCGCAATTCTCGCCATCGCGGTTGCTGTTGCAGCGACCTTCTACGAACGCCGGGCCGTTGCCGAGGTTGAGCAGCGCGTGCAGGCTGCAGCAACACTCCAGCTGGTGGCCGAGCGCCTGGACAAACGGTTCCTCGGATTGCAGCAGGTGGCCGAACGTCTTGTCTCTGGCCAGGACGCGGCCTTGGCCGCGGTGCTGGTGAAAGATGGCGATGCCATTGCGGCGGCCCTTGCCGAGGCCCGGGATGGCAGCAGGGGCGAGATCGCCACGCGCTTTGCAGAGCTGGAAAGCCTGGTGGCGTCGCTGCAGGGCATTAATCGGCGCCTGATCGAAACCCGGAAAACGGTTGGCTTCGATAATGAAAGCGGTGCGCGCGGCACATTGCTGCAGACGGGCCGCGCCTTTCAGGACAAGCTGGAGGATATCCGTGGCAAGGCCATGGGCATGACCTTCGATATCGCCAATCAGCTCACCATCACCATGCTGCAGATGCGCGGCTTTGAGGTTGCCTATGCTCTGAGCGGTGACAGGCAGGTTTTTGAGGCCGATCTGGAGCGTGCATCGGGTGATTTTCTGACCACGCTGAAATCCGCACCGTTCTTCGATACGGTCAAGCAGGAGGTGCGTGACCTGCAGGGTGCGTATCTCGCCGCGGCCAGGGATTATGCGGTCGCGAATGAGGCTCTGGTCCGCAGTGAGAGCGATGCCCGGCAGATCCGCGACGCCATGGCACCGCTGCTGGCGGCGCTGGTGCAGCAGGCGGCAGCCACGGAAATGGCAGAGCGCAGGCAGGCAGAGATCACCCACAGCCGTATTGCGCTGGTTTCGAGCGGTATCACCCTGACGATGGTGTTGCTCATCGTGATCGCCAGCGTGGTGGTTGCGCGGGGCATCCTGCGGCCGATCGGACGCATGACCGATGCCATGCGGGGGCTTGCCGAGGGCCAGCTCGATATCGCCAGTCCCGATGCCGTGCGCCAGGACGAGATCGGCGCCATGGCGCGGGCCTATGAAGTGTTTCGCAGCCACGAAGCCGAGCGCCGCGACATGGCCGCCGATGAGCAGCGTCGCGAACGCGCACATATGGCCGAGCAGCAGGCACAGCGCGCGCGTGAAGGCGCCATGGCGGCCGAGATCGCCGCGCTGTCACGGGCGGTTTCAGCCGGTGATCTGCACCGCCGTCTGGATCTGGATGGCAAGGATGGCGATTTCCGCGAGGTCAGCCTGAGCATCAACCAGCTGACCGATACGCTGGAAGCCGTGATCGGAGAATTGTCGGCCGTTTTGCATGCCCTCGCCGAAGGTGATGTCAGCCGCAGCATGCATGGGGCCTATCGCGGCATTTTTGCCGAGCTGAAACAGTCGGTGAATGGCCTGGCCCATCGCATGCAGGACTTTGCCGGCCGGCTGGGCACGGCAACCCATGCCGTGCGTGATGCCTCGGGCGAGATTTCATCCGGCGCCGAGGACCTGGCCCATCGCACCGAAGGCCAGGCAGCCGCGCTGGAGGAAACCGCAGCCGCTATGCATCAGGTGACGGCAACGGTGAAGCAGAATGCGGAGAATGCCCAAGACGCCGACCGGCTGGCCAATGCGGCACGCGTGAACGCCGAGCGCGGCGGCGAGGTGGTGGCCCAGGTGGTCGAGGCGATGGACCGCATCGAGCAGGGTGCGCGCAAGATTTCGGAGATCATGGCGCTGATCGACGAGATCGCCTTCCAGACCAATCTGCTGGCGCTGAATGCTGCGGTTGAAGCAGCCCGGGCGGGCGATGCCGGCAAAGGCTTTGCCGTGGTGGCACAGGAGGTGCGGGCGCTGGCCCAGCGTTCGGCCAATGCCTCGCGCGAGACCAAGGCACTCATCTCGCGCTCCAATGCCGAAGTGAAGAGCGGTGCCGATCTGGCCCATGAAGCCGGCGCCAGTCTGGGCGATATCGTGCAGTCGATCCGGCAGGTCTCCGTCATCGTGGCCGAAATCGCTGGTGCGAGCCGCGAACAGGCCAAAGGCCTCGACCAGATCAACGACGCCATCGCCAGCATGGATGATACAACCCAGCGCAATGCCGCACTGGTCGAGGAGACCCATGCCTCGGCCCGGGCTCTCAGCAGCCAGGCCCAGGAACTGGCCGCACTGGTCGGCTTCTTCCGCCTGTCCGCAGCCAGCAATGTGGTCCCGCTGCCGGTGGCGGCAGAGTAGGGTGCCGGCGGGCCTTGGTTTTCGCGCTCTGCTGCCTATCTGAACTGGCGTGGAGGGTCTGTGCCGCCGCACGGCTTTCCCGGATGGGATCGGATCGGATCGAACGGGATTCCATCGGACCGCATGGCATCCAATGGGATCGCATTGGCTCCGATTGGCCGGCAACAGGCTTCGCTTGGCCGTGAATGGGCGCGATCAGCCGGACTGCAGATACTGGATCGCCGCATCCCGTTCGAACAGATAAAGCAGCGTCAGCAAGGCTTTACCGCGCTCGCTCGCCAGTTTCGGGTCGCGTTCCAGGATCAGGCGGGCATCGTCGCGCGCCGCCACCAGCAGCTCGGCATGGGCGGCAAGATCGGCGACGCGGAATTCCGGCAGGCCGCTCTGCCGCGTGCCCAGCACCTCGCCGGCGCCGCGGAGGCGCAAATCTTCCTCGGCGATGCGGAAACCGTCATCGGTCTCGCGGATGATCTTCAGCCGCGCCTTGGCCGTCTCGCCCAGCGGCCCGGTATAGACCAGCAGGCAGGCGCCGGGCTTGCCGCCGCGTCCGACCCGGCCACGCAGCTGGTGCAGCTGCGCCAGGCCGAAGCGCTCAGCATGCTCGATCACGATCAGTGTCGCATTGGGCACGTCGACGCCGACTTCGATCACCGTGGTGGCGACCAGCAGCTTGGCGCGGCCGGCGCTGAAGGCCTCCATCGCAGCGTCTTTTTCCGATGGCGTCATCTTGCCATGCACCAGGCCGATGCTGCCGTCGCCCAGCTCGGGTTCCAGCGCCAGCTTCAGCGCCGAATGGCGCTCGGCTGCGGCGGCAAGGTCGAGCTGCTCGTTTTCCTCGACCAGCGGGCAGACCCAGTAGACCTGCTCGCCGGCCTTGATCTTGCGCGTCACCGCCGAAACCACGTCGAGATACCGGTCGGACGCAATCGTGCGGGTGTCGACCGGGCTGCGGCCCGGGGGCTTCTCGGTCAGCTTGGAAACATCCATATCACCATAGGCGGTGAGCGACAGCGTGCGCGGAATCGGCGTTGCCGTCATCACCAGGATATCGACGCCGCCCTTGTCGCGTTGTCCCTTGGCGGCCAATCCAAGCCGCTGGCTGACGCCGAAGCGATGCTGCTCGTCGATCACCGCCAGTGCGAGATCCCTGAACACCACATCATCCTGGAACAACGCATGTGTCCCGATCAGGATATCGACTTCGCCAGCGGCCAGCCGCTGCAGCAGGGCCGCACGCGCCTTGCCCTTGTCGCGACCGGTCAGCAGGGCCAGGCGCACGCCGAGCTGACTGCAATAGGGTTCCAGCGTCTCGGCATGCTGGCGGGCGAGGATTTCGGTCGGTGCCATCAGCGCCGCCTGCGCACCGCCCTCGACGCAGAGCAGGAGCGCATTCAGAGCCACCATGGTCTTGCCGCTGCCCACATCGCCCTGCAGCAGCCGCAGCATGCGGCGCTCGCTCGCCATGTCGCCGGCGATCTCGGCATTGGCCTGCTTCTGCGCATTGGTCAGCGGCCAGGGCAGCAGCTTTTCCAGCGCATCGCGCAGGCGGCCATCGCCGGTGATGGTGCGGCCGGTCTGGCGCTTCAGCCGGCGCCGCACCAGCAGCAGGGCCAGCTGGTTCGACAGCAGTTCGTCGAATGCCAGCCGCTGCCGCGCCGGTGTATCCTTTTCGATGTCGGCCATGCTTTCTGGCCGGTGCGCGGTCAGCAGCGCTTCGCGCCAGGCTGGCCAGCCCTCGCGTTTCTGGTAAGCGGGATCGAGCCATTCCGGCAGCTCCATCGCCTTGGCCAGCGCACCATCGATGATCTTGCCCAGGGTCCGCGGTGCCACGCCTGCGGTAAGCGGATAGACCGGCTCGACCGCGGCCATCTGCTCGATTTCTTCCGCCGTGCCGAAGCGGTCCGGGTGCGTCATCTGCACCTGGCCATCGAACAGCTCGACCGTGCCGCTGACCACGCGGGTCTCGCCTTCGGGCAGGCTGCGCTTCAGGAAGTCTTCGCGGCCGTTGAAAAACACCAGCGTCAGCCGCCCGCTGCCGTCATGGCAAAGGATCTTGTAGGGCAGGCGCGGCGTGCGTGGCGGGATATGGCGCTCGATAGTCACCTGCAGGGTTGCGATGCGGCCCGGTTCGGCATCGGCCACCGCGGGGCGGTAGCGCCGGTCGATCAGGCCGCTGGGCAGGTGCCACCACAGGTCCAGGACTCTGCCGCCGCCGACCAGCTTTTCCACCAGCGGCGCCAGCTTGGGCCCGCAGCCTTTCAGGCTGGTGATCGGGGCGAAGGCGGGAAACAGCGATTCCGGGCGCATGGGGTCGGGAAATTTCCGGGTAAACCTTGAGAATCCGAGGGTTGGCGTACTATATCCTGCCCTAGTTCCGGAAACACCCCCAGGGTACCCACGATGGCTGAGGATATCGAGATCCGCCGCAAGCGGCTGCTGCACCGCAGCCTGTATACCGGCATGAAGGAGGTCGACATCCTGCTGGGCAGCTTTGCCCGCCGGCATCTGCAGACCTTCACCGATGTCGAGCTCGACCAGTATGAGGCCCTGCTGGAGAATTACGACGATCCGCAGATATACGCCTGGGCCATCGGCCGCGATCCGGTGCCGCCGCATCTGGATACCGGGGTGATGAAGCTGCTGAAGGCGTACAAGTTACAGTTCTGAGATCATGACATTCGTGCTGCCGGATATCCTGACCCGGCCGGGCCGCTGGGCATTGGCCGGCAGTCCGGAAGGGCAGGATGCGCGCCTGCTGGTGGCGCTCGCAGCCCGACAGAAGGGCCGCGGCGTGCTGCATGTCTGCCGCGACGATGCCCGTATGGCGACGCTGGAAGCGGCGCTGAAATTCTTCGCGCCCGATCTGCCGGTGCTGACCCTGCCGGCTTGGGACTGCCAGCCCTACGACCGCGTCTCGCCCAATGCCGAGATCGCCGCCCGGCGCATGGACACGCTCAATCGTCTGGCGGGAGAGCGGCCGGATGTGCCCTGGCTGCTGCTCACCACGGTGAATGCCGCCCTGCAACGCCTGCCGCAACCGGACTGGTTCGCCGGCACCGGCTTTCGTGCCGCCAAAGGCGGTCGCATCAAGCCGGAAACCCTGATCGGGTATCTGAGCCGCAATGGCTACAGCCGCGTTTCCACGGTGAACGAGCCGGGTGAATATGCCGTGCGTGGCGGCCTAGTCGATCTGTTTCCGCCGGGCACAGATGCGCCCTATCGCCTCGATTTCTTCGGCGACGAGGTGGAAAACATCCGCCGCTTCGATCCGGCCACCCAGCGCACCATTGATGCCGTAACCGAACTTTCGCTCACGGCCATGAGCGAGGTGCCAATGGATGAGGAGTCCATTGCACGCTTCCGTGGCGGCTATCGTGAGCTGTTCGGCACCGTCACCAAGGAAGACCCGCTTTACGAGGCGGTGTCGGCCGGCCGACGCCAGATCGGCATGGAACACTGGCTGCCGCTGTTTTTCGACAGGCTGGCCACCGTGCTGGATTATGTGCCTCAGGCCACCGTAACGCTGGATCACCTGAGCGGCGATGCGACCGACGAACGCTTCAAGGCGATTGCGGATCATTATGATGCCCGCAAATCGGCTATGAAGCGCGGGCTGGAAGAGGGTGGTTCGCCCTATAAACCGCTGCCGCCCGACCGCCTGTATCTGACGGCTGGTGAATGGCATTCACGACTGGAGAAATTCCCCGTCGGCCAGCTTTATCCGTTTGACGCTGTCGGCGGCCCGGATGTGAAGGTGGTCGATATCGGTGGCCGGCCGGGCCGCGACTTCGCACCCGAACGGACCCAGGCGGCACAGGCGGCGGAAAAGAAAACCGCCGTGGTCAGCGTCTATGATGCGCTGGGCGGTCATCTGGCCAAGCAGGTGAGTCAGGGCCGGCGGGTATTGTTCGCCACATTCTCGGCCGGTGCGCGCGACCGTCTCGCGCTGGTGCTGAAGGATCACGGCCTGCCGGCGCCACAGCCGATCGAAGCAGCACGCGATATCGAGACGGTAGCGAAAGCTACGCCGGCAATAGCCGTGCTGCCGATCGAACATGGCTTCGAGGCTGCCGACCTGTATGTGGTGGCCGAGCAGGACATCCTCGGCGACCGTCTGGTGCGGCCACGCCAGAAGAAGCGCCGGGCGGAGAATTTCATCGCCGAGGCCAGCGCCCTGCAGCCGGGCGATTATGTCGTGCATATCGATCACGGCATCGGCCAGTACAAGGATCTGGTGACGCTGGATGTGGCCGGCGCGCCGCATGATTGCCTGCTGCTGCATTACGATGGTGGCGACCGGCTGTATCTGCCGGTCGAGAATATCGAGATGCTGTCGCGTTACGGCTCGCCCGAAGCCGAGGTGACCCTCGACAAGCTGGGGGGCGTCGGCTGGCAGAACCGCAAGGCGCGCATGAAGCAGCGCCTCAAGGACATGGCCGGCGAACTGATGAAGATCGCAGCCGAGCGCGAGTTGCGGCAGGGCGAACGGGTGATCCCGCAGGAAGGCCTGTACGAGGAATTCTGCGCCCGTTTCCCCTATGACGAGACCGATGACCAGGCCCGCGCCATTGAGGAAACGCTCGACGATTTGTCCAGCGGCAAGCCGATGGATCGCCTGATCTGCGGCGATGTCGGTTTCGGCAAAACCGAGGTGGCGCTGCGTGCTGCCTTTGCCGCGGCCATGTCCGGCCAGCAGGTGGTTTTGGTCTGTCCGACCACGCTGTTGTGTCGCCAGCACTACCGCACATTCTTTGAGCGCTTCCGCGGCCTGCCGCTGCGGATCGAACAGCTGTCGCGCATGGTCACGGCGAAATCGGCCACCGAGACCAAGAAGGGCCTGGCCGACGGCACGGTGGATATCGTCATCGGGACGCATGCGGTGCTGTCGAAAAGCATCGACTTCAAGCGGCTCGGCCTGCTGATTATTGACGAGGAGCAGCATTTCGGCGTCAAGCACAAGGAACGCCTGAAGCAGCTCAAGGCCGAAGTGCATGTGCTGACCATGTCAGCCACGCCGATCCCGCGCACGTTGCAGCTGGCGCTCTCTGGCGTGCGTGAACTCAGCCTGATCGCCACACCGCCGGTCGACCGTCTGGCCGTGCGCACCTTTGTCACGCCGTTTGATACGGTGGTGATCCGCGAAGCCCTGCTGCGCGAACACTTCCGTGGAGGACAGAGTTTCTTCGTCTGCCCGCGCATCGAATATCTGGACACCGCGATGGCCTTCATACGCGACCATGTGCCGGAACTGAAGGCCGTGGTGGCGCATGGCCAGATGACGCCGACGGACCTGGACGATGTGATGAACGCCTTCTACGACCGGCGCTACGATGTGCTGGTAGCGACCAATATCGTGGAAAGCGGCCTCGATATTCCGTCTGCCAACACGCTGGTGGTCTATCGCGCGGACCTCTTCGGTCTCGCGCAGATGTACCAGCTGCGCGGCCGTGTGGGCCGTTCCAAGCTGCGCGCCTATTCCTATTTCACCTACCAGGGTGGTCGGCTGCTGAACACTGCGGCCGAACAGCGCCTGCGCGTCTTGCAGAGCCTCGACACGCTGGGTGCCGGCTTTACCCTGGCCTCGCATGACCTTGATCTGCGCGGCGCTGGCAATCTTCTGGGCGAGGAGCAGTCGGGCCATATCCGCGAAGTTGGCTTTGAGCTGTATCAGGAGATGCTGCAGGAAGCGATTGTAGCGGCCCGGGCGTCGGCACGCGGGGACACCAGCGCACTGAGTGAGAAGTGGTCGCCGCAGATCCAGATCGGTACGGCCGTGCTGATCCCCGATACCTATGTTGCCGACCTCAACCTGCGCATGCAGCTCTATCGCCGTGTTGCCGATCTGGATGGCCGTGCTGATATCGATGCCTTTGCCGCCGAGATGATCGACCGCTTCGGGCCGCTGCCCGAGGAGGTACATCATCTGCTGGATATCGTGGCGATCAAGAAATTCTGCCTGGAGGCCAATATCCTCAAAATCGAGGCGGGCCCGAAGGGCGCGACACTCACCTTCCGCGACAACAAGTTTGCCGACCCGGCCGGGCTGGTGCTGTTCATCCAGTCGGAAAGGGGCGCCAAGCTGCGGCCCGATCACAAGGTGGTGCTGATGCGTGACTGGCCGGAACCGCAGGATCGTCTTAAGGGCGTGTTGCATGCCGCCTTGCGGCTGGCAGAGATCGCAGGCAAGGCGAAGAAGAAAGTCGCCTAGGCCCGCCCGGTCGCTTCGGTCTTGTAGGGCGGGAAGCTCTGACCGGCACCGATGTAGGCCACTTCGCCATCAGGACCGAACAGCGGTACGGCCACCACTTCCAGCAGCCAATCCATGCCCAGCGTGCGCGCCTGCACATGGCCATACACCGGCATCGCAGCATGATGCACCATCGTGGCACCTTTCAGCAGAAAAGGTCGCCAGGTCGGATCGGGATGTTCATCCAGCCAGTGTCCGGTCAGTTCATGTCCCAGGCGCTGGACAATGTCAGTGCCGACCAGGCGGTAGCGGAAGCGCAGCGGGTCGGCTTGCACTTCCAGCAGGGATAATGAACCGAGCAGAAAGCGCAGGCGCAGAGGATCAAGGAAGTCCTTGCCCGGCATCTGACCATTTGAACGGGCATCGAACCATAACTGCAGAAACTGTCGGACATTGGAGTCCTGAATTTCGCCGGCCTGTTTGATGAAGCCGAGGCTGGGTGCGCTCTGCGGAGTTATGGCTGGGCTGATGGCCTGCACAATCAGGCCTCGATTGCCTGTGCGGGTTCGGCTGAAATCTTGTCAATCACATCCAGCAGCACATCCGGCGTCTGCGCGCCGGAAACACCATACTTGCGTTCGAAGATGAAGAAGGGCACGCCGGTGATCCCGAGTTCACGCGCCATCCTGTCTTCGTCCTGGATCACATCGGCATCGCGGCCTTCGTCCAGCAGGGTCTTGACCAGGGCACCATCCATGCCTTCGGCGGCGGCGGCATCGGCCAGCACCTGGTGGTCGCCGATGTCACGGCCTTCAATGAAATAGAGATTGAACAGGCGTTCTTTCAGCTCGGATTGCACGCCGGCCGTCAGCGCCCAGCGCAGCACGCTATGTGCGGCCAGGGTATTGGGCGTGCGTTTGATGCCATCGAAATTGAAGGCGATGCCTTCCTTGGCCCCCTCGGCGGAGACCCGGGCATAAATCTCTTTCGCCCGCGCGGGGCCGCCGAACTTGGCTTCCAGATAGCTTTTGCGGTCGGCACCCTCGCGTGGCATGTCCGGATTGAGCTGGAACGGCCGCCAGCCGATCTCGAACTCCATGTCCGGCCGCTGGGCCAGAGCCTGTTCGAGGCGGCGTTTGCCAATGAAGCACCAGGGGCAGATGACGTCGGAAACGATTTCTATGCGCATGACCTAACGGTAGCGCAGGCCCGGCGATCAGGCCAGCCTCAGATGGGGGCCTTGACCGGACTGCGCCGGGCGACCAGCATTCAAGTTGCGAAAAACAAGGGAGGATTCGATGAGTGTGGGGATCAGCCTCAAGGGCAAGGTGGCGGTGGTGACCGGGGCCAGCAGTGGCCTGGGCGAGCGTTTTGCCGAACTTCTGAGCAGCGCCGGGGCGGCAGTGGCGCTGGCCGCGCGGCGCACCGACCGGCTCAAGGCCCTGGCTGACCGGATCACGGCCAGCGGCGGCACCGCCATTACGGTGAAACTGGATGTGAATGATTATGACAACATCCAGGGCGCCTTTGCCGAGGTTGCCGGCAAGCTTGGTGGGGTCGATATCCTGATCAACAATTCCGGGGTGAGCAAACAGGCCCGCATCACCGATGTGACTCCGGATGACTATGACTTCACCATGAACACCAACACCAAGGGTGCCTTCTTTGTCGCACAGGCGGCGGCGAAGGATATGATCGCCCGCAAGGCGGAAGGCCGTATCATCAACATCGCCTCGGTGGCGGGCCTCAGGGTGCTGAGCCAGCTGTCGGTCTACTGCATGTCGAAGGCGGCGGTGGTGCAGATGACCAAGGCCATGGCACTGGAATGGGCCCGTTATGGCATCAACACCAACGCCATCTGTCCCGGGTATATCGAAACAGAGATCAACCGGGATTACTGGGCCACGCCGGGCGGGCAGAAGCTGATCGAAATGCTGCCCCGCCGCCGGGTGGGCGACGCCAAGGATCTGGATGGCCTGATCATGCTGCTAGCCTCCAGCGAAGCGCGGTTCATCAACGGGGCGATCATTGCGGCCGATGACGGTCTGACGGTAACCTGAGGCGCAGAGCAAGAGGATCGCGTGACCGAAGTGACGGAGACGGAAAAGCCGAAAATACTGGTGCTGTTTGCGCATCCGTATCCGCATCTGTCGCGGGTCAACCGTGCCATGGCCGACGCAGTGCGCGATCTGCCACATGTGACGTTCCACGATCTCTACGAGACCTATCCGGACTTCTTCATCCATGTGAAGCATGAGCAGGCATTGCTGCTCGAGCATGATGTGGTGGTGATGCAGCATCCCTTTTACTGGTATTCCTGCCCGTCGCTGCTGAAGGAATGGATGGATGCCGTGCTGGAATACGGCTGGGCCTATGGCACCGGCGGCGAGGCATTGCAGGGCAAGGAACTGGCTCAGGCGGTTTCGACCGGCGGGCCGGACGAAGCCTATCGCCCCGAAGGCTATAACGGCATTACCATGCCGGAGCTGCTGCGGCCGTTCGAACGCTCGGCCGCGCTTTGCGGCATGACCTATCGCACGCCATTCCTGCTCCAGGGTGCCCGGCTGAAAAAACCGGATGAAGTTTCCGCCCATGCTGCAGCCTACCGGCAGTGGCTGATCGATTACCCGCATCCGAAAAACTGTGTCGGCTGCGATGCGCCGACCGTGCCGGCCAGCGACCGGGTCGGCTGATATGGATGGCCTGCTTCTCAATGGCGTGATCTATCTGGCCGCCGCGGTGATCGCGGTGCCGATTGCCAAGCGGCTCGGGCTGGGCTCGGTGCTGGGCTACCTGATTGCCGGCATCGTGATCGGCCCCTGGGGCCTGAAGCTGATCACCGATGTCGAGGCGATCCTGCATTTCTCCGAATTCGGCGTGGTGATGCTGTTGTTCGTCATCGGGCTGGAACTCAATCCGCGCCGGCTGTGGCAGATGCGCTGGCCGATCCTCGGTCTTGGTGGCGGGCAGGTGATCGGCACCACGCTTGTCCTCAGTATTGTGGGCATTCTGCTGGGCTGGCCTTGGCAGCTGGCGCTGGCGGCAGCCCTCGGCCTGTCGCTGTCGTCGACTGCCATCGCACTGCAGCCGCTGACCGAGCGCAACCTGCTCACCACGCCAGGCGGACGCTCCGCATTTTCGATCCTGCTGTTCCAGGATATCGCTGTCATCCCGATGCTGGCCCTGTTGCCGCTGCTGGCGGTTGCACCCGCCGTTACGGGCCAGAGCGAAGGCTGGATCGGTGCCGCCAAGGCGGTGGCTGCCATCGGCATTATCGTATTCGGTGGCCGTTTCCTGACCCGGCCGCTATTCCGTATCGTCGCCGATACCGGGCTGCGCGAAGTCTTCACGGCGGTTGCGCTGCTGCTGGTGCTGGGTATCGCCCTGCTGATGCAGCTGGCCGGCCTGTCGATGGCACTGGGCGCCTTCCTCGCCGGCGTGCTGCTGGCGGAATCGGAATACCGCCATGAACTGGAAACCGATATCGAGCCCTTCAAGGGATTGCTGCTCGGCCTGTTTTTTACGGCCGTTGGCATGTCGGTGGATATGGGGCTGCTGGTCAGCCAGCCGGTGAAGGTGCTGGCCATGGTCGTTGGCCTGATCCTTGTGAAAGGGCTGGTGCTGCTCAGCATTGCACGCGCCAGCCGTCTGCAGTGGAGCCAGACCGCGCTGTTCGCCTTCCTACTGGCACAGGGTGGCGAATTCGCTTTCGTGTTGTTCAGCTCCGCTGCCGATTTCGGCATCATGGATACTGAAACCGTCGCACTGCTCACCGTGGTGGTGGCGCTTTCCATGGCTTCAGCACCGCTGCTGGTGGTGCTGAACGACAAGCTGATTGAGCCGCGCTTCGTTCAGGTTGATGACCGGCCGCATGATGTGCCGGAAGACGAGGGCAACCCGGTGATCGTCGCCGGCTTTGGCCGTTTCGGTCAGATCGTCGTGCGCCTGCTCTATGCCAACCGCATCGGCGTTACGGTTCTGGACCATGATTCCGAAATCATCGACACGCTGCGTCGTTTTGACTTCAAGGTCTTCTATGGAGATGCCACCCGGCTCGACCTGCTGGAAGCTGCTGGTGCCGCCAAGGCCAAGGTGCTGGTGGTGGCGGTCGACAGTCAGGAGGCCTCGCTGCAGCTGGTCGACCTGGCGCAGAAGCATTTCCCGCAACTCAAGATCGTCGCGCGGGCCCGTGACCTGCCGCATGCGATGGAACTGCTGAATCGCAAGGTGCCGGTGATCGAACGCGAGACCTTCCGCTCAGCGTTGTGGCTGGGCGAGGAGACCCTGAAGGCACTGGGCCAACCCGCCTATGCGGCGCGGCAGAAGACCCTGACCTTCAAGCAGCATAACGAGGCCCTGCTGCAGCAGCTGCATGCCCATTGGGGCGAGGACATCGACAAGCGCATCACCCTGCAGCGGCAGGCGCGGGCGCGGCTGCAGCAGAATCTGGAAGCCGACGAGAAGGCGCAGGAGTCCGCGCGCGGCCTCGGCTGGGACTAAAACTTTACGACAGCCCCATGCGGCGCAGCATCTGCTGGCTTTCCGCCACCACGGTGCTGGGGCCGAAGGTGATGCGGCCGCTGAACATGCTGGTCATCTTGTTCATCAGCGTGCTGTAGCGGTTCCACAGCGCCGTGCGTTCGCCATCAGTCTTGGCGGCATTCCAGTCCTTCACATAGGCGGCACCAGCCTGCATCAGGGTCAGCTGGTCATTCTGCGCGGCGATGTTGCGATAGGCCTGGGCCAGCACCGGATCATCGGCAAAGATCTTGGCAATTTCGGCGGCCTTGGGGTGGCTGTTGTCGACGATGATGCGACCGTCGACGCCGGTGCTCAGTTCGACCGGCATGTTCGCGGCGACGCCGAAGGCCGTGAGGCGCTGCTTGAACTGCCCGGCAAATTCTGCCGTGCCTTTCTGAACCTCGGCGGCAAGTTTCTCTAGGCGGACGGTCTTGGTATCGGGGTCGTAAGCGGTGCCGAACAGGACCTTGGCGAGCTGGTCGGGGGTCGGGGAACGGCCGGGCGCGACGCTCGGAAGCTTGCCGGCGGACTGCTTTTCTTCAAGGTAATCCGCGAATTTTGCCGCAGCGACGGTCGCCGGCGTATTGCTGGCGACGGTCTGGTGGGCGTTCATCAGATCGCCGAAGACAGACGTGGACGCGGCAGTGGACATGGCACTCATGACAAACCCCATCGGTTGCTCTGACGGGGAAATTGCAAAGGTGGTGCCACATTATTTCAGGCTAGTTTGCCGCCAGTTTTTTGCGCTGCACCTTGCCATTGGCAGTGCGCGGCAACGCCGGGACGAAGCGCCATTCGCGCGGACATTTATAGGCAGCCAGCCGGGCTTCGACGAAGGCAGACAGCGCAGCGGGATCGGCGCTCATGCCTTCGCGCAGCACGATGAAGGCGGCGACTACAGAGACATCGGCCCGGACTTTCAGTTCGGTGACCGCGACTTCGGCCACGGCCGAATGTTCGGCCACGGCCATCTCGACCTCGACGGGCGAGACGCGGTAGCCCATGGCATTCATCACATCGTCGTTGCGGCCGTGGTGCCAGACATAGCCATCGGCATCGAAACTGGCGAGATCGCCACCGCAGAACCACTCGCCACGATAGACCAGGGCTTCTTCTTCGGGGCGATGCCAGTAACCGAGCATCATCGACGGGTCGCTGCGATGCACGGCCAGCAGGCCGATTTCGCCCTGCGGCAGCGGCGTGGTGCTGTCGGTATCGGGCGAGAGGATGGCGATGCGGCGGCCGGGCTGCGGCTTGCCGGGGCAGCCGGGCTTGATGGTCATGCCGGGGCCGGTGGAGATATAGGTGGAAATCTCCGACATGCCGAGGGCTTCATAGAGTGGCTTGCCGGTGCGGGTCTGCCATTCCTCCAGCAGTGCCGGCGCCAGTGCTTCGCCGGCAGTGGCACCATGGCGCAGGGCAGAGAGGTCATGCGCGTCAAGGTCGCAGTATTTCAGGATCTGGCGATACAGCGTGGGAACAGCGGCGAAGATGGTGGCGCGGTGGCGCGCCATCAGCTGCGGCCAGACCTGGATGTCGCGGTGGCCGTTATACAGCACGGTGGTGGCACCGACCGCCCAGGGATCGACCAGGCCGACACCCAGCGTATAGGTCCAGTTGAAGGCACCGGCATGCAGCATCACATCGCTGTCCTGCAGGCCGAGCCAGCCCTTGTGCATCGGGCGGCGCCCCCAGGCGGCGCGATGCGCATGCAGCACGCCCTTCGGCCGGCCAGTGGTGCCCGAGGTATAGACCAGATAGGCCGGGTCATCCGCGGCGGTATCGGCGTAATCGGCCAGTGGCGCGGCCTGTTTCAGGGTTTGCAGCGTTGCCGGGTCGAGCAATAGCACGCCGGCGGGCAGCGAGAGATCGGCGGCCAGCTCGGCGCTGGCGGCGACGGCTGAAGCACCGGAATTTTCCAGCAGATAGGCTGCCTCGGTTGTGGTGAGCTGCGCACTGGACGGCAGTGCCACATAACCGGCGGCCATGGTGGCGAAATAGGTCAGCGCGTAATCGGCATCGTTGGCCATGCGGATCATGATGCGGCTGCCGGGCGCCAGGCCCAGGCCACGCAGGCCGGCCGCGAGCCGCCGCACGGCAAGATCGGCCTCGGCGAAGGTCATGCGGAATTCGCCGGCTTCGCCGACCAGGATCATCGCAGTCTTGTCGGGCCGCAGGCGGGCATTCTCAGCCAGACAATAGCGCGCGATGTTGAAACGGGCAGGGAGGGTATCGGTCATCGGCTGAGGCGGATTTTGTCTATATCGAGCAGTCGGGTTTCGACGGCGGGGGCGCCACGGGCTAGGTGATCCACAAGGTCGACCGTCGTGGAACGGCGGGTGAGCATCAGGCAGGTCGCGTCTGCACCCGTAGTTCGCGTTGCGTGCCAGGTATTGGGCTGCATGCAAATCCCTATCCCGGGAGAAAGTGTGAAGGCTTTCACCGTTGCAAGGTCCGGATTGCCGGCCGCATCGCTGAGTGCGACAACCTGGATGATGCTGCCGATCAGGGGAACCACCGCCTGCTGGGTAAGGCGGTGCAGCTCAAGCCGATCCACCGTGGTATCGGAAACGTTATACGTCACCCACAGCACTTCGTGTTCGCCACCGATGCCGGGGTCGAAGATATGTTCATGCCAGAAGCCATTGTCGGCAGTGCCATAGGCAACGGCATGTTCTGCGACAGGAAACGGCTTGCCCAGCATCCAGCCGAAAGGCGCAAAAGCCTCTGGCGTGATGGCTTCGACACTGATCTGTTTCCCCAGCGACACGATAGTGGCTTCTCCTGGCATCAGGCGGTCTGGTGCGGTTTTGCATCCGGCGTGCGCAGATAATATATCAGCGCAGACAGCAGGATCACGAACTGCACCCCGAAGATGATGCGATAATCCAACTCGGTCGGCACGGTGCCTTTTGGTGCCATGTAGGTCATCAGCGAACCCGTGAGGAATTGCTGGAACGCACCGCCACCCATGGTGCCGATATTCAGTGTGGTGATGCCGCGACCGATCAGCTCCGCCGGGAACACCGAGCGGGCATGGGCGAAGATCATCACGATGCAGCCGTTCATCACGCCCATGAAGCAGAACAGCGCGGTGATGATGATGACACTGAGGCCGGGGACCAGCACGATCACCAGAAGGCAGACCAGTTGGCTGCCAAGCCCGACTGCCAGCAGCCATTTGCGGGTGTTGAACACGCGGTCCAGTGGGCCCCAGATGAAATACCCCGCCGCGGCACCCACGGCCATGAATATCAGGACATTGCCGCGCGCCGTCGCATCCAGGCCATGCACATCGTGCAGATAGGGTCCGCCCCAGAGGCCCAGAATGGTGATGAAGGTGGCATAGGCGGAGAAGATGATGGCGAAGAGATTGGGGAAGGCTGGATGACGGATCACGGCGCCCACGCCCCGCAGGGTTTCAGCCAGGGTTTCGTTGGCGCCGCTGCGTGCCTTGGCGGGGTCCGGGTGATCCTCGATCGCCCAGTAAGAAAGCGCAATCAGGCAGACGGTGATCACGGCCGTGACATAGAAGGCGCCGCGCCAGCCATAGGCTTCGGCAAACCAGGCCAGCGGTGCGGTCGATGCGATCACGCCGAGGTTGCCGACGGCGATCAGGATGCTGGACATGGTGGCAAAGCGATCCGGCGGGAACCAGCGCGAGAACAGCACCATCGGGCCGGTCAGCAGCGCCGCACAGCCGAAACCGAGCACGATCCGGGCCAGGCTGAGTTCAAACAGGTTGCGGCCAAGCGCAAAGGCCAGCGTGCCGATAAAGGCGATCACCAGGGTAACCAGGATGGTGCGCCGTGGTCCCCAGCGGTCGAGCGCGATACCCACCGGGAACTGGCTGACCGAGAAGGTCAGGAAGAATGCGCCCGTGAGGATGCCAAGGTCAGCCGGGGTCAGCGCCAGCTCCGTCATCAGGTCGGGCCCGATGACGGCATTGGCCGAACGGTAGAACTGGCTGATTGTGTAACTCAGGCAGGCGCAAAGCAGAATGCGCCAGGCGACGGGCATCTTGGCCTCTTTATCGGGATCTCGGGCGGGACGGTAAACGCAACAGAGACAGGATTACATCATTTCTGGGTGAAGGTCAGCGGCAGCGGCGGGGCATCTGCCGGATCTTCGGCGGGAACGGCATGGGGACGGGCATTGCCCAGCACGGCGGCAATCACCTGGCTGGACACTTCGGCAGCGATCTTGGCGGAAATCTCGCTGGCGACCTTTGCCGCCACCTGGGCCGCAATCTGGGCCGGCGAGGGTGGGCTGCCCCCGCCATTCATGGGCAGGCTGAACCCAGCCGCAACGGACGGAAGGCTAGCGGAGGTTTGGTCGCTGCTGCCGGGTCGCTCTTCCAGCCGGCGGATGAATTCCTGGATGATACGACGGTATAGCTCATCCTTGAGGACGGCATCTTCTTCGCCCTGGTTGATCGAAGGATTGTCGTTCACTTCGATCACCACAACGCCTTTCGGCGTCTGCTTGAGATCGACACCATAGAAGCCGTTGCCGATCAGGCCGGCCGCCTTGAGTGCGATATCGACCACCTCTGGCGGCGCGGCTTCGACCGGCAGGGTGCGGAAACCGCCTTCAGTGAAGCGCCCGCCATCGCCGTGCTTGACCACCTGCCAGTGACCGCGCGACATGAAATACTGGCAGGCGAAGATCGGTTGCCCACGCAGAATGCCGATACGCCAGTCGAAATCGGTGTAGAGATATTCCTGCGCCAGGATCACGTCGGACTCGCGCAGCAGCCGCGTGGCGGCCTCTTCCAGCTGCTCGCGGTTTTCAGCCTTGACGATCCCGCGCGAGAACGACCCATCCGGAATTTTCAGGATGATCGGGTAGGGGATCTCCTGGTCGATGGCTTCGATGCCGCGATTGTCGAGCACCACGGTCTTCGGCGTCGGGATCTTGTTCGCTTTCAGCAGTTCGGCCAGATACACCTTGTTGGTGCAGCGCAGGATCGAGGTGGGATCGTCGATCACCGCCATGCCCTCGTTTTCAGCCTTCTTGGCAAAGCGGTAGGTATGATGGTCCAGCGCTGTGGTCTCGCGGATGAACAGGGCGTCGTATTCCGCCAGTTCGGCATAATCCTTCTTTTCCACCAGCTCGACCTCGACGCCCATCTGTTCACCGATGCGGACGAACTTCTGCAATGTGCGGCGGTCGGACGGCGGCAGGGCTTCGGATGGATTGTGCAGGATTGCGAGGCTGTATTTAGCAGCGGGTTTGGCCTTGGGCGTACGCCAGCTGGACCGGGTGTAGGATTCCAGCGTGTGTTCGAAGAAGGATTCCTGCTCTGGCTTGAGATCGCTCAAGGCCATCGGCCGGATCGAGGCAATATGCCAGCCATCTTCCGGTGAGACACTGAGCTTGAGCATCGGGCAGCGGAATTCGTCGAACACCCGCCGGGCCAGATCAGGGAAGCGCAGGTCGTCGGTGCGGCCGAAAAAGACATGCATCGTGAAAGGCGCAGTCGGCAGCATCACCAGCTTCTTCACCTGTTGCCGCAGCAATTCATCGAGTTCGGGCAGGGCGTGGCTGTATATGCTGCGCTGGCGCAGATCCAGGATGGTCTTGACCGAAGGGATCACCTTCTGACTGCGCGCTTCGGCCAGCAGCGAGCAGTAATAGCCATAGCCGAGATAGGAATAGTCGTTGCTGAGGTTGATGACCTTGGCGCGCTTGTCCAGCACCAGTTCCGGCCGCGTGATGAATTCGCGGTTGTTCAGAACCTGGCAGCCCGGATTGCGGTAGCGGAAGTGGGTTTTGCGCTCAACGACGATGATATGCATGGCAGCGGGAAGCGGCTCCCGGCTCAGGACAGCGGCTTCTCCAGCCGCAAAGCATCCGAGCCATCTTCGTAATACCGGTTGATCCGTTCCCTGATTCCATAGCCGCTTTTGTGGTAGAGCGCGAGCGCAGATTTGTTGCGGACGTTCACTTCGAGGCGTAGTGCCGTCGCGCTGCGCTTTCGGGCCGCTTTTTCACAGGCTCGCAGCAGTGCGGCGCCGAGGCCGCGCCCGCGTGCCTCCGGGGCCACGGCAATCGTATACAAGCGGGCGGCATTGCTATTGCTGCGAAAAAACAGGGCCGCGGCAGCCAGCAGTGAATCACCTCTGCCGTTGACCAACAGGATTGCCCGCGGATTGTGCAACGCTGCGGCATAGCTTCGCCGCGACATCCGGTCGCCATGAAAGCAACGGTTTTCCAGATCGACCAGCGCATCGAGGTCAGCCGGCCGGGCGACTCGGATGGCGGGGGCTGGCATCAGCCAAGTGGCAGGGCGATGACGCCACCGGCATGGCTGACCGTGCGGGTGGCTGCGTTAAACGTCATCAGATCCTCGCCGACCAGCACCGGGCCCGCATAATCGGCCCGTACCTCGGCCAGCAGGGCGGCATGGTCGAAAACCACAGGTACGAAATGATTGAGGATCAGGCAGCGGGCATGGGCCTGGGTGGCAACCTTACCAACCTCGGTGGACAGGGTGTGGTAGCTGGCGACATTGGTCAGCGTTTCCGGCGACCGGCCGGGCAGGGCCAGCATTTCGCGATGGATGAAGCATTCATGCACGATCGCGTCGGCGTCCTTGGCCACCTGGATCAGTTCCGGGCAGAAGGCGGTGTCGCCGCTGAAAGCGACCTTGTGCCGGTCATCGGTGAAGACATAGCCAAAGGCGGCCTTGACCGGCTGGTGTCGCACGGCCACGGCAATCACGCTCAGGTCGCCATCCCGGATGATGGTGCCCGGCTCGACCTCGGTGATATCCAGCTCCAGCGCCGTGGTGGACGGCCGCTTCTCATGGGCAATGCGCTGATCCAGTTCCGGCTTCCACAGGGCCATCAGGCCCTTCAGATACTGCCTGGTGCCGGGCGGGCCGTAGATGCGTTGCGGCCGGTCCCGGCTCTGATGCCAGCTGGAGATGATCAGCTGGAACAGGTCGATAATATGGTCGGAATGCAGGTGGGTCAGCAGCACGGCGTCGATCTGTTTGCCGGCGGTACCGGCGCCCAGCAGCCGCTGGGTCACGCCCGAACCGCAGTCGATCAGGAACTGCCGCTCACCCCAGCGCAGCAGGCTGGCCGGGCCGTAACGGTCGGTCGAGACCTGGGGGCAGCCGGTGCCGAGCAGAGTGATGCGCATGGTGCTCAGCGCAGCCGCAGGATCGGCACGGGTGCGCCGGCCGGCTGGGCCTGGGCGTGCGGCGGGCGCACGATCAGGCAGTCGGCATCGCTCAGGCGGCGCAGCATCGAACTGTCCTGGCGCCCGAAAGCGGTGGCGACCAGGCGCCCATCATCCTCCCGGACCAGCGTGGCGCGCAGATAGTCCTCACGCTTGTCATTCTCGCTCAGCGCTGCGCCGCTCACCGCCATCTCGAAGCGGATCTCCCAGTCGAGACCCAGCATGCCATTCAGTGCGGGCACGACGAAGTTGTGGCCGCAGACCAGGGCGGAAACCGGGTTGCCGGGCAGGCCCAGCAGCGGAATAGAGACGCCGTTGCCGAGATCGGCCCTGCCGAACATCAACGGCTTGCCCGGGCGCATGGCGATATTCCAGAAGTCGATGCCGGCGCCGCCGCCACCGAGGATTTTGTGGATCAGGTCATGCTCGCCGACGCTGGCGCCGCCCAGGGTGAGCAGCAGGTCGCAGCCGGCGGCGGCGGCGGCCTTGGCGCGCAGGTCGGCCTCAGTGTCGCGAGCGATCCCGAGGTCGATCGCAGTGCCGCCATTGGCTTCGATCAGAGCGGCCAAACCGATATTGTTGGAGCTGACAATCTGGTTCGGGCCAATCGGCTCGCCCGGGCGGGCCAGTTCGTCGCCGGTGGCAAGCACGGCGATGCGCGGTTTGCGCCGCACCTGCAGCCAGGGAATGTTCATGGCTGCCGCCAGCGCCACATCAGCCGGGCTGAGCCGGCGGCCGGCCGACAGCAGCACCTGGCCTTCGGTGAAATCAAGGCCGGCCTTGCGGATCCACTGGCCCGGCTTCGGTGCCTCGCGCACGGTCAGCACATCGCCGGCCAGATCGGCATCTTCCTGGATCACGATGGCATCCGCGCCATCGGGCAGGGGCGCGCCGGTGAAAATACGCACGCACTGGCCAGGGCCGACGGTGCCGTCGTGGCGACCACCGGCGGCGGCATGGCCGACCGGCTTGAGCCTGGCCGGGATGCTGCCGAGATCGGCCTGGCGACAGGCCCAGCCATCCATGGCGCTGACATCAAATGGCGGCTGGGTACGGCGGGCAGCGGTGTCTTCAGCCAGCACGCGGCCCGCAGCGGCGCTCACTGCCACGGTCTCCGCCGGCATCAGCGGCAGGGCGGTGACAATGCGGCGGCGGGCCTCGATGACAGGGATCATGATGCGTTGAAGTCGCCTGACTTGCCGCCCGATTTGTGCAGCAGCCGGATATCGGTGATCTGCATGCCGCGGTCCACCGCCTTGGTCATGTCGTAAATGGTGAGCGCCGCAACGCTGGCAGCCGTCAACGCTTCCATCTCGACACCGGTGCGGCCCTTCAGCTTGCAGGTCGCGACGATATCGATGGCATTGGCCGCTGTATCGGGGGTCAGGTCCACCGTCACCTGGCTGAGCGCCAGCGGGTGGCAGAGCGGAATGAGGTCGGAGGTCTTTTTTGCCGCCATGATGCCGGCGATGCGGGCGGTCGCCAGCACATCGCCCTTGGCGGCCTGACCCGACAGGATCAGATCAAGCGTCGCCTTCTGCATCAGCACCCGGGCGCCGGCCCGGGCGACACGCTCGGTCTCGGCCTTGTCCGAGACATCGACCATATGGGCTTCGCCGGCCGCATTGATGTGCGTGAGTTTGCTGCTGCTCATGCCGCCAGTTCCTTGCCGGTCAACAGCAGCCGCGTGGCCGACTCCACATCGGCCTGACGCATCAGGCTCTCGCCGACGAGGAAGCAGCGCGCACCGCACGTCGCCATACGATCGAGGTCAGCCTTGGTATAGAGTCCGGATTCCGATACCAGCATCTTGCCCGGCGGTACGCGCGCGGCCAGCATTTCTGTGGTCGCGATATCTACAGAGAGAGTTTTCAGATTGCGGTTGTTGATTCCCAGCAGCGGCGTTTTCAGCTTCACGGCGCGATCAAGTTCAGCGCCGTCATGCACTTCCACCAGCACATCAAGGCCATAGTCGATGGCGGCAGCTTCCAGTTCGGCAGCCTGGGCGTCGCTCAGGGAGGCCATGATCAGCAGGATGCAGTCGGCACCCAGCGCGCGTGCCTCGATCACCTGATAGGGATCGAGCATGAAATCCTTGCGGATGATCGGCAGGGCGGTGACGGCGCGTACCTGGCGCAGATAGTCGTCATGGCCCTGGAAATAGGGCTCGTCGGTCAGTACCGACAGGCAGCTGGCGCCACCGGCGGCATAGGCGCGGGCCAGGGCCGGCGGATCGAAATCGGCGCGGATCAGGCCCTTCGAGGGCGAAGCCTTCTTGATTTCGGCGATCAGGCCGTAGCGGCCATTTGCCACCGTGGCCTGCAGGGTACGGATGAAGCCGCGCGGTGCCGGTGTGCTGCGTGCCTGCTGCTCCAGCGTGGCGGTGGGCACGGCCGCCTTGCAGCGCGCGATATGCGCGCGCTTATCGGCATTGATCTTGGTGAGAACGTCGCTCATGACGCCTTCTTCTTGACGGGCTTTTCCTCAACCGGCACCGGGGGCGGCGGTTCGTGGGTGATTTCGATCAGGCGGGAAAGCGCGGCGCTGGCCTTGCCATTGTCGATTGCCTGTGCGGCCATACTCGCGCCATCGCGCAGGTCTTTCACCTTGCCCGCGATCAGCAGCGCGGCGGCGGTGTTGAACAGCACGATGTCGCGGAAGGCGCCCGGAGCACCGTTCAGCACGCCACGCAAGGCCACCGCATTGGCGGTCGGTTCGTCGCCCTTCAGATCCTCCAGCCGTGCTTTCGGCAGGCCGGCCTGTTCGGGCGTAATCTCGAAATGGCGCAACTTGCCGCCATCCATCTCGGAAACATAGGTCGGGCCCGTGGTGGTGATCTCGTCGAGACCATCGGAGCCATGCACGACCCAGACCTTCTCGGCGCCCAGCTTGCCCATCACTTCGGCCAGCGGCTGTACCCACTGACGGTCGAACACGCCGATCAGCTGGCGCTTCACCAGTGCCGGGTTGCTGAGGGGGCCTAGCAGGTTGAAGATCGTGCGGGTGCCGAGTTCGACACGGGTGGGGCCGACATGGCGCATGGCGCCATGATGCCGTGGCGCCATCAGGAAACCGACACCGGCTTCGACAATCGCTTTTTCAATCAGGCGGAAATCGCAATCGATATTGACGCCGAGCGCGGTCAGCACATCGGCAGCGCCGGTCTTGGACGAGACGGCGCGGTTGCCATGCTTGGCGACCGGCACGCCGCAGCCGGCCAGCACGAAGGCCGAGCAGGTCGAGACATTCCAGGTGCCCTTCACGTCGCCGCCGGTGCCGACGATGTCGATGGCGTCCGCCGGCGCCTTCACGCCGTTGACCTTGGCGCGCATGGTCATGGCTCCGCCGGTAATCTCGTCGACGGTTTCGCCGCGCACCCGCAGCGCCATCAGGAAGGCGCCCATCTGCGACGGGGTGGCATTGCCCGACATCATGACGTCGAAAGCGGTACAGGCATCATCGATGCCCAGCCGTGCACCGCTGGCGACCAGCCCCAGCAGTCGCTTGAATTCCGTTACATCCGCACTCATGCCGCCTGTCCGCGCCCCGAAATATCACCCACCGGAAGGCCGCAATAGCGCACAAAATTCGCCAGCATCGCAAGCCCGTGTTCTGAGGCGATGCTTTCGGGGTGGAACTGCACGCCATGGATCGGCAGGTCGCGGTGGGCCAGGCCCATGATGACGCCATCCTCGGAGCGGGCGGTGACGGTCAGGCTGTTGGGCAGGGTGGCCGGATCGACCGCCAACGAATGATAGCGGGTGGCCAGGAAGTCCTGCGGCAGGCCGGCAAAGATGCTCTCGCCGGTATGATGCATGCGGCTGAGTTTGCCATGCAGGGGCTGGGGCGCGCGCACCACCTTGCCGCCAAAGGCCTGGCCGATGGCCTGATGGCCCAGGCAGACACCGAACAGCGGCAGCCGGGTTTCGGCGGCCTTGTCGATCATGGCGAGGCAGATGCCGGCCCGGTCTGGGTCGCAGGGGCCGGGCGACAGCACCACCCCGGCGGGCTTCAGGGCCAGGATGGCCTCTGGTGTGGTCTCGTCATTGCGAAACACCCGCACCGGAGCGCCGACCTGGCCGAAATAGTGAACCAGGTTCCAGGTGAAACTGTCGTAATTGTCGATCAGGACCAGCATGGGCGCGTTTTCCTCGAGTGGCGCAGCCTAGCATACCCGGCGGCGCCAATGCCACGGCCCGACACCCGTGTTACTAGTATCCCAAGTTCCAGTTTCTTTTGTAGAATCAATGGTATTGCGGGTAACGGAAAAACCCAGAACAATCGCCTCTGAGCAGAATCGAGAGGGGAAGTGCAATGTCCGGTACGCCGGTGACGACCAAGCGGCAGGGGGGAATTCGGCAACGACTTTACCTTGCAGTAGGAGCAATTGCCTCATTTGCCCTGATCTCGGCTGCCACAGGCTGGTTTTCGCTGTCCCGTCTGGACAATGCGATCACCACGGTCACCGACGAGGGGGTGTCCTCGGTTGTTGCGGCACTCGCCCTGGCCGAACGGGTCGCCGACCTGGCTGGCGCGGCCCCCGACCTGGTCTCTGCCACCAACGAGGCGGAGGTCAAGGTCACCGCCGCCGGCATCAAGGAACGCGAAGCCGATATCCGCAATGTGCTGGATCTGGTCGCCGCCCGGGTGACCGGTGAGAAGCTGGATGCCATCAAGAAGGAAACCGACGGCCTGCTGGCGAATATCAATCGGTTGCAGCAGCTGGTATCGGCCCGCATCCAGACCAGCGAGCAGCGCTTCCAGGAAACCCAGGCCCTCTCCAAGGCGCATGAAACCTTCCTGCAGTTCGCCAACCCGCTGATCGACGATGCCGTGGTCGATCTCAATGGCAGCATGACCAGTGTGACGCGCAGCGGGGACCTTGCCCGCATCGAGCGCTCGCTGACCCGCATGGCCAACAACGATCTTGCCCTGGTGCAGTCGACAGCGACGCTGATTGGCGAGGTCAACAATGCGGTGGGGCAGCTTGCCGTGGGCGCGCAGGCGGCCAGCCGCGCCGAGCTGGCAGCCATCACCAAGCGGTTTGAAACCACATCCGAGCGTGTGACCAAGGCGCTTGTCATTGTTGAAAAGATCAACCCGCATCCTGAATTGATCAAAGCCACCAAGGCTGTGTTGGCTTATGGCGACACTGGCACCGGCGTGTTGAGTTTCCGCGAACAGGAAATTGATTCGCTGGAATATTCGCTCTCCACGCTGAAGACCAGCCGTGATGCGGCCAAGCGTCTGGGCGCGTTGTCGCAGGGCGTTGTCGAGGATGCCAATATCGGCGTTGCCGATGCCACCAAGCAGGCCAAGAATGTCAGCATGGTCGGTATGTCGACTCTGGCCATTGTCGCCATTGCCAGCCTTGCCGCAGCTTTCCTGGTCGGCTGGCTGTATATCGGCCGACGCATCGCCGACCCGCTGGCCACGATGACAACTGCCATGCAGCGTCTTGCCAATCGCGAATGGGCGACGGAAGTGCCTGAGCGTGAGCGCGGCGACGAAATCGGCGCCATGGCGCGCGCCGTGCAGGTGTTCAAGGAAAACGGCCTGGAAAACGAACAGCTGCAGATCGAAGTGGAGCGCAACCGCCAGAGTGCTGAAGAGCAGCGCAAGGCGCAGGAACAACTGCTTGATCGTGCCGTGGGCGAGGCCGTCAGCGCTGCAGCCGGCGGTGACCTCTCTGTCCGGATCGATACCAGCCGGCTGGATGGCATGACCGCGCGCCTTGGCGAGCGCATGAACAGCCTGATCGGTACGGTGGATGCGGTCTTCGTCAGTCTGGGCGATGCCCTGGGCGCGATGGCGCGCGGTGATTTCACGCATCGCATTGACGCCAGCTACGAGGGTGTGTTCGACCGCTTGAAGCAGGATGCCAACCGTAGCGCGCAGCAGCTGTCGGAGACCGTGGGCAAGGTCACGGCTGCGGCATCGACGGTCCGCGATGCGGCTGCGGAGATTTCGACCGGCAGCAACGATCTTGCCGGTCGGACCGAGCAGCAGGCTGCGAGCCTGGAGCAGACGGCGGCTTCGATGCACCAGATCACCGCGACGGTGAAGCAGAATGCCGACAATGCCGAAGCCGCCAATAAGCTGGCGGTGACGGCACGCGATACGGCACAGAAGGGCGGCCAGGTGGTGGCCGATGCGGTCACTGCCGTGACCCAGATCGAGGGCAGCGCGCAGAAGATCTCCGACATCGTCGGGCTGATCGACGAGATCGCCTTCCAGACCAACCTGCTGGCGCTGAATGCGAGCGTGGAAGCGGCGCGTGCGGGTGAAGCCGGCAAGGGCTTCGCCGTGGTGGCCCAGGAAGTGCGTGCGCTGGCACAGCGTTCGGCCGATGCGTCGAAGGAAATCAAGACGCTGATCCAGGCCTCCAACAGCCAGGTGAAAACCGGTGCGGCGCTGGTCAACCAGGCCGGCAGTTCACTGAACGAGATCGTTTCGGCGGTGAAAAAGGTGGCCGATATCATCGGCGAGATTTCCTCCGCCAGCCGCGAGCAGGCGGTCGGTCTGGAAGAGGTCAATACCGCGGTCGCCAATATGGACGAGATGACCCAGCGCAACGGCGCCCTGGTCGAACAGACCACGGCTTCGGCCCAGGCGATGGCCCGTCAAGCCCAGGATTTGGCCGATTTGGTGGGACAATTCCGGGTTTAAGGGTGTCAATTTAGCAGTTGAACCCGGCGGCTGGCGCGTTATACCCATCTCCGTCTTTAGGCTCATCTTTTCCAGGAGGTCGACATGGCCACGGATGCCATTCGGGTCGCGATTTTGGGTGCCAGCGGGTATACCGGTGCGGAACTGCTCCGCCTGGTCCTGCGCCATCCGCGCGTCCGGGTGGTCGCCCTGACCGCCGATCGGAAGGCCGGCGAGGGGATCGAGACGGTTTTCCCGCAGTTTCTCGGCCTTGGCCTGCCCAAGCTGGTGACCATCAAGGAAGTGGACTGGAGCGGTGTGGACGCCGTCTTCTGCGCCCTGCCGCATGGCACGACCCAGGAGGTGATTGCCGGCCTGCCGGACCACCTCAAGATCGTTGACCTGTCGGCGGATTTCCGGCTGCGCAACCTGGACGAATACGCCAAGTGGTACGGCCATGAGCACCGGGCCCCGAAACTGCAGGACGAGGCGGTTTACGGCCTGACCGAGATGTATCGTGGTCAGGTGGCCAAGGCGCGGCTGGTGGCCAATCCGGGCTGCTATCCCACCTCGGCGCAGCTGCCGCTGATGCCGTTGCTGGAAGCCGGCCAGATCGATGCCGATGATATCGTGATCGATGCCAAATCCGGCGTATCCGGCGCCGGCCGGGCGCTCAAGGAAGGCTCGCTGTATTGCGAGGCGGCCGAGGGCACGCATGCCTACGGGATCGGTTCGCACCGGCATGGCCCGGAGATCGAGCAGATCCTGTCGGATTCGGCCGGCCGGCCCATCGTGGTCAACTTCACCCCGCATCTGATGCCGATGAACCGGGGCATGCTGTCCAGCATCTACGTGAAGATGAAGCCGGGCGTCAGCGCCGATGACCTGCGGGCTACTCTGGTGCAGCGCTATGCCGAAGAGCCCTTCGTGCAGGTGGTGCCGCAGGGGGTGTCGCCGCAGACCCGCCATGTGCGTGGCACCAATGCCTGCCATATCGGCGTGTTTGCCGACCGGGTGAAGGGCCGCGCCATGCTGTTCTCGGTGATCGACAATCTGATGAAGGGCGCGAGCGGCCAGGCCGTGCAGAACTTCAATGTGATGTACGGTCTGCCGGAGACAATGGGTCTGGAACAGATCGCCCTGTTCCCGTGAGTTTGATCCTGCCGTTCAGTGACAAGCATCCGGCCATCGCGCCGGATGCCTTTGTCGCCCCGAACGCGACGGTGATCGGCGATACCGAGATCGGCGCCCGCAGTTCGATCTGGTTCGGCGTCACCATCCGTGGTGACGTCAACAGCATTCGCATTGGCAGCGATACCAATATCCAGGATGGCAGCGTGGTACATGTCACGCGGGCCAAATTCGCCACGCTGATCGGCTCTGGCGTTACCATCGGCCATCTGGCCCTGGTGCATGGTTGCACGCTGCAGGACAACTGCTTTGTCGGCATGCAGGCCACGGTAATGGACGGCTGCGTGATCGAGAGCCAGGGCATGCTTGCTGCCGGCGCATTGCTGACGCCAGGCAAGACCATTGCCAGTGGTGAACTCTGGGCCGGCCGGCCAGCCAGGCTGATGCGCCGGCTGGATGAGGCTGAATTGCGGAATATCACAGAAACTGCAGCGCATTATGCCCGTCTGGGCGGTACTTACCGGGCGCAGCTCGCAACCATCCGTTAACACTTTCTTGAATTCCGCCCGTTAACAATCCATCCTTATCAAAAATCCGGCCCGCCGGCCGGCCCGCGGATGGAAACATGACGACCGGCGATACCCATACCTCCTGGCCAGATGATCTGTACGATCAGATCAAAGCGCATGGCGAATTCCTGTCCGGGCGCCTGGGTAAACTGACCCGTGGCAAGCAGCTCACGCTGGTGGGCGCCGATCTCACCGGTATCAAACTGGTTGGCATGAACCTGCAGCGCACGGTGTTCCGTGGCTGCCGCTTCTATTGCGCCGATCTGCGCAATTCCGATTTCAGTCAGGCGGTACTCACCGGCTGCGATTTTTCCGGCGCCGATCTCACCAATGCACGTTTTGTCTGGGCCAACCTGCGTGGCGCCGATCTGTCGCGTGCGATCCTCAAGGGCACTCGCTTCGAAAATGCCGACATGCGGCCAATGACTGATCCGCCCGTGCCGCCGCATGGCAAGGGCGGTGTGGTCTCGCTGAGTGACACCACGTTGCACAACACCAATCTGACTCAGGCCAAGCTGCTGGGTGCTTCATTTGTCGGGGCGATCCTGGACGGCTGCATCCTCGAGGGTGCGGATTTGGAAGGTGCGGATTTTTCCTATTCGACCCTCAGCAACGTGCAGTTCAAGAATACCAAGCTGCACAATGCGAATTTCAATCTGGCCGATTTTCCGCCTGAACTGCTGCCGCAACTGCAGGGCAGCGGCGCGCGGATACCCAAGGAAGTGCCGCCGGAAGTGCTGGAGCAGGTGGTGCAGGACCACCAGACCTGGATCGATACCGACGGCCACAAGGGTCGTCGCGCCATCATGTCAGGCTGGTATCTGTCGCGCGCCCATCTGGTGCAGGCCAACCTGAACGGTGCTGATCTTCGTCAGGCCAATCTGTCGAATGCCAATCTGCATGGTGCCAAGCTGATCTGCTCTGACATGCGCGATTGCAATCTGATGTACGCGAATCTCACCGATGCCGATTTGCGTGGTGCGTTGATCGAAGGGTCACGCGGGTTGCCCGTCGTTCTCAACGACAAGAAAAACTAGACAGCACTATATCCGGGAAATTCTCAGCGCCGGCGTGATGTGGCCGAACTGCCGCCGGCGCTTGCCGGCTTGCTCAGGCTTTTCAGGGCGCGAATGATGCGCCGCCAGACCAGCATGCCGACGAAGTTGTTGCCCACCGTCATTTCGGCCAGCTGGCGGTTGGCATGGGCTTCGGCACCCCGGGCGCCGTAATCGGCGATCAGGTCGCGGGCCGTGCGCCAGATTTCTGCATCAGAACTCATGCCAGGCAGGGTGCGGGTAAAAGGTTATCGAAGTGTAGGCGAAATTGGTTAATTTCGCAGGATTATACGGGATCGCGCACCTTGCTGATGGCAATGCCGAGGTTGTCCAGTAGGTCTTTCTGCAGCTTTTCGCTATTGCCATGAATACCCTGGGCCAGAACCACATACATGGCATCGACATGGATGCTGATGACCTCGAGCTGCGCTTCGTTGGGTAGCGCCAGATCGGTGATGAAGTCCTTCAGCGACTTGGCTAGGTGGCTGAGCAGGGGATAGCCGAACGTGCCACCCATGCCTTTGATGTCGAATGCCAGTTCGGCGATCGTGGTCAGGATGAAAATGCGCGACAAAGAATCGTCTTCTGCCGCCTTCACCTGCATCCGCATTTCGCGCAGTTTTTCGAGCACGTCCTTCGAGAAGGCATCGGCGGATTCGCCGATCACCTGCTCGATGCGGCCACGCACCTCGTCGGTCAGGGTCAATTCAAGACCGGTGTGATGGTTCACCGCGCGCTGTCGCAATGCCTGCGATGCTTTGATGAACTTCGGCTTGTCGTCGGCCTTTGCCATCCCGTGCCATTCCCCCGATCCGCAGGCCGTATAGCCTTGGTCTGAATGCCCGTGATGCGGGCAATCGCGGTTATATCGGGCAGGCCGCGACCTGTACACCGTCAGGGTGGTGACGGTGTACAGGCTGACATGCCGGTCAGGCGCCGATCAGGCCGCCGTCGCGCTTGGTGATGACGACCACGGAAGGCCGGGGTGGCATGCCGGGTTGGAAATCGGGCCAGCGGGTGGCGGGATCCTCGAATGTCGAGCCCTTGCCGCTGCTGGTGAATTTCTCGCCGCCATCCGTCGCCGGATGCTGCACGGCCACGAACAGAGTTCTGCCATCCGGGGTGAAGCAGGGGCCACACATTTCGGCGCCAACCGGAACACGGAAGAACATCTTGCCCAGGCCGCGATTGGGCCCTTCGGTTTCCAGCGCCCAGACGCCATCGGCGGTGCCACTGGCCTTCTCCCAGGCCTCACCCTGGTCCGTGGTGATCCAAAGCCGCCCTTGCGGATCGACCGCGGCATTGTCCGGGCAGGAGAACCAGCCGTTCTTGCTGGTCTGCGGATGGAATTTTGCGCCGGTCTTGGGATCGGCCGGGTTGCCGCCCTGCACCAGCAGCGACCAGCCGGCCTTCGGCGCGGCATGATCGCCGCCCGGCGGTGTCATCTCCAGTACCTGGCCCCATTCATTGGCGGCACGGGTATTGGTGGCATCGAGCTGGTCGGCCTTGCGCCGGCTGTTGTTGGTCAGCATGACATAGACCTTGCCGGTGAGCGGATTGATCTCGATGTCTTCCGGACGATCCATCTTGGTGGCACCGAGCAGGTCAGCCGCGCGGCGGGTTTCGATCAGCACATCGGCCTGGCTGCCAAAGCCGTTGGCAGCAGTCAGCGGACCCTGTCCGAACACCAGTGGCAGCCAGTCCACCGAACCATCGGCATTGTACTTCGCCACCGACAGGATGCCCTCGTCGAGCAGGCCCAGATTGGCGCGGCGATCATTGGCGTTGTAGCGCCGTGCCGAGACGAACCGGTAGACATATTCAAAGCGTTCGTCGTCGCCGGAATACAGCACCACCCGGCCATCGCTGTTGACGATCACGGCAGCGCCTTCGTGTTTGCAGCGGCCCAGCGCGGTGCGCTTCTTCGGCACGAATTGCGGATCGTAGGGATCGACTTCCACCATCCAGCCGAAGCGGTTCGGCTCGTTCGGTTCCTTGGTCACATCGAACCGCTCGAAATACTGGCCCCAATTGTACCAGTTGCCGGGCACCTCGTAGCGTTTGTGATTGCGCTCCTCGGGATGGCCGGCCTCGATCTTGCCCCAGAAGTAGCCGTGGAAATTTTCCTCAGCCGTAAGCACCGTACCCCAGGGCGTTACGCCACCGGCGCAATTGTTCAGCATGCCAGCCACGCGCACACCGCTCGGATCGGCCTTTGTCTTCATCCGGGCGTGGCCGGCGGCGGGGCCGGTCAGCTCCATCATGGTGGTGCCGCCATCGATGCGACGCGCATAGCGGCTGCCGGCGACAACCGCCCATTTTCCGGCTTCGCTGCGTTCGATCTCGACGATGCTGGCGCCGTGCGCGGCCATCTCGATCTCGACCAGATTGCGGGTCATGTCCTTGAACAGCTTGTCCTTGGCTTCCTGCCGGCCGATGCCGGGGAACATGACCTCCTCGTTGGTGTATTCATGGTTGATGAACAGCAGGCCGCGGGTGGAGCTGGTACTGCCCAGCGGCAGCGGCAGGTAACCGATGAAGTCGTTGTTATAGCCGAACTGCTTTAACTGGGCCGCGGCGGTCTGGCGTTGCGGATCGAAAGCCGGGGCATCGGGCGCGACCGCATCGCCCCAGCGGATCAGAACGTCTGCATCATAGCCGGGCGCGACATGATGGGTGCGGTCGACACCGTGGCTGATCTCGGTGAAGGTGAAGCGGGACGCGGTTGTCTGGGCCTGCGCCGGCTCACCCACCATGGTGCCAAGGCCGGCAGTGCCAAATCCCGCGATGGCGGTACCGGCGAGCAGCCCCTTCAGCACATCGCGGCGGTGATATCTATGGTTAATGACGTCGGCGATTGTATCATTCCCGCTGGGGTTGATCCCGATATCCTGCGATTGTTCATAGGCTTCGCTGCGGCTGAGGCCGGTGGGGGCGTGCTGGGGCATGGTGTAACTCCTGAGAATCGGACCTGAGCAAATCCGTCAGATGGTTAGCCTGCCCGTGTGACGGGACGATGAATGCGGATCATGTCCAACCTGACGTTTCGGCAGGGCATGAATTTTCGACTAAAGTAGAGGTGGATAAAGGGCCTAGAATACAGCGACATCCTGCACAACCGGGTAGGCATTACGCTACACTTACCCGAACAGGGAAAAAGCGAACGGCCCGGATAACAGGGCGCGTCGCGGGTTCGGGATGAAAATTCCGGAGGCGGGGAGGAGTGATGCGAGTGTTTTCCAATCTGCCAGCGGGTCTGCGAGTTGGCCTGGCAATCATGTGTTTGGCTATTGCGGCATCTGGTTGGATCTGGATGGCCAGCCGTGCCGGTGGCGATCCAACCGTGGCGATTGTCGCGGGCCTTGCTGTCCTGCTTCTGGGCGGCGTGATGATCGGGTCGCTGGCCGGGGGGAGTGGCTCAGTGATTGAACTGCTGCGCGGTTGGCCGGGATCCGCCGTGCGGATTGGTGATGCGCCGGGCAATCTGCGCGAACCGCTGCAGGACCTGTCGCGCCGCTGGAACGATGAAACATCGCGCCGGGAGGCACTGGAACGGCGGCTGGCCGATTGCGAAACCGAGCTTGCGGATTTGCGGCGGGCCGATAGTGCCGTGATCGGAGAGATCGCAGCGCTTTGCGGCGATATCGACAAGGGTATTCTCAATCGCCGGGTTTCAGCGCATGAGGGTGAAGCGGAGTCGCATCATCTGGCCGAGCGCTTCAATCATATGGCCGAAACCCTGGATGGCGTTGTCAGCGATCTGAAGCAGCTGTTCAGCCGCATGGCCGAAGGTGATCTTTCGACCGGCATGGACAACAGCTATGGCGGCGATTTCGCGGTGATCCGCGAGGGTACCGTGCAGGCTGCCGAACGCCTTGGCGGCGTTATCGGCACCATTGTGCAGGCGGCGAATTCGATTTCCAGCGCGTCGGTGCAGCTCAACCGGGAGGCCAAGGGGCTGGCAGAGAGCGCCGAAGCGCAGTCTGACAGCCTGGACCGCACGGCCGGCGACGCTGCGGCCCTCAGCGAAGCGGCGCGTGCCAACGAGGCCGCGGCCAAACGCGCCAGCCAGCGTGCCGAGCAGGCCCGCGCTGCCGCGCAGAATGGCGTGCAGGTGGTGCGTCGTTCGGTAGAGGCCATGAACGAGATGGCGGAAATGTCGCATCGCATTTCCGAGATCACATCGCTGATCAACGAGATCGCGTTCCAGACCAATCTGCTGGCACTGAATGCTTCGGTCGAAGCGGCGCGTGCGGGTGAGGCCGGCAAGGGCTTTGCCGTGGTGGCGCAGGAAGTGCGTGCACTGGCGCAGCGCTCCGCCAATGCCTCGAAGGATATCGGCGCCATCATCAAGCAGTCCGATGACAAGGTGAAAACCGGCGTTGCACTCGTGAGCGATACCGGGAAAGTGCTGAACGGAATCGTCGAGGCGATTGATTCGATGGGCCAGCAACTCGACGAGATCGAGCAGGCCAGTACCGATCAGTCCGGCCGGGTCAATGCCGTTACGGGCTCTATCACCGAAATCAACGCGGCGACGCGCGGCTATCTGGCCGTGGTGCAGCGTACCGGCAAGGCCATTCAGGATATCGACCAGCAGGTCGCCAATCTGGCCACCCAGATCGCCTTTGTCACCACCACCGTGGACCGTCCGCTGTTGCTGACGGCACAGGCTGGCGCGGCACGGATCAGCGAGGCCTTCGAGGACGCGGTGCGGCGTGGTGAGATCGGCATGGACGATCTGTTCGATGAGAACTATGCGCCGATCAAGGGCACCAATCCGCAGCAATACATGACCCGCTTTGTGAAGTTCACCGATGCGGTGCTGCCATCGATCCAAGAGTCGCTGTTAAACTCCAATGCCGATATCACCTTCTGTGTCGCCATTGACCGCAATGGCTTTATCCCGACGCATAACCAGAAATACTGCCAGCCGCAGGGCAATGACCCGGTGTGGAATACGGCCAATTCGCGCAACCGCCGCCTGTTCAACGATCCGGTCGGCCTCGCCTGCGGCCGTAACGTCAAATCCTATTTGCTGCAGTGCTATCGTCGCGATATGGGCGGCGGTGTCTTTGTGCTGATGAAGGATATGTCGGCGCCAATCGTGGTGCAGGGACGCCACTGGGGCGGCTTCCGTATCGGCTACAAGACCAACTGAACAAAAAGAAAGGGCCGCCATCAGGCGGCCCTTTTGATTCACGCAGCAGGTCTGGATCAGACGCGCTCGATCACCATGGCAATGCCCTGGCCGACGCCGATGCACATGGTGCATAGGCCATAGCGACCACCGGTGCGCTCCAGATGATTCAGCGCCGTGGTGATCAGGCGTGCACCGCTCATGCCCAGAGGATGGCCGATGGCGATGGCGCCGCCATTCGGGTTCACGTAGGTGGCATCGTCGGGCACGTTGAGCTGGCGCAGGACCGCCAGCGCCTGGGCGGCAAAGGCTTCGTTCAGCTCGATCACATCCATGTCGCGGATGCTGAGGCCGGCTTTGGCCAGCACTTTTTCAGTCGCCGGCACCGGGCCGATGCCCATGATGCGCGGTGGCACACCGGCGCTGGCGGTGGCAATGATGCGGCCACGCGGAGTCAGGCCATGCTTCTTGGCGGCAGCTTCGGACGCCAGGATCAGGGCCGCGGCGCCGTCATTGACGCCCGAGGCATTGCCCGCCGTGACCGTGCCGCCCTGGCGGAACGGCGTCGGCAGTTTGGCCAGGGCTTCCAGTGTCGTATCGCGCGGATGCTCGTCGCGGTCGACCACCACCGGATCGCCCTTGCGGCTCGGGATGGTGACCGAGGTGATCTCGGCCTCGAACAGGCCGAGCTTGATGGCGTTCAGCGCCTTCTGCTGGCTGCGCAGGGCAAAGGCATCCTGGTCGGCGCGGCTGATCTGGTACTGCTCGGCCACATTCTCTGCCGTTTCTGGCATGGAATCGACGCCATGCTTCTGCTTCATCAGCTTGTTGACGAAACGCCAGCCGATGGTGGTGTCATGGATTTCAGCCGTGCGCGAAAAGGCGCTTTCCGCCTTGGCCATCACGAAGGGGGCGCGGCTCATGCTTTCCACGCCACCGGTGATCACCAGATCCATCTCGCCGGTCTTGATGCCGCGCGCACCGGCGCCAGCAGCTTCCAGGCCCGAACCGCACAGGCGGTTGACAGTGGCGCCGGGAACCTTTTCCGGCAGGCCGGCCAGCAGCAGGGCCATGCGGGCGACGTTGCGGTTGTCTTCGCCGGCCTGGTTGGCGCAGCCGTAGATCACATCGTCGATCGCCTGCCAGTCGACCGTCGGATTGCGTTGCATCAGCGCCTTGATCGGTACGGCGCCGAGATCGTCGGCGCGCACACTGGACAGTGAACCGCCATAGCGGCCAACAGGCGTGCGGATGGCGTCACAGATGAATGCCTCGGTCATATGTCTCTCCCTAGGGTCTCGCGGCCGAGTGGAACAAACGCCGCCAGGGTTCAGACCGGCGGCGTGCGGGCGATGATGGCGGAGTAGAGTGCGGAGTCAACATTTCCGCCGGAACAGACAACTACCACCGTGCGGTTAGCGCACGGAACCTTGCCGTTCAGCACCGATGCCAGGGCTGCCGCGCCGCCGGGCTCGACCACCAGTTTGAAATAGTTGAACGCGGTTGCCATGGCCGTTTCGACTTCGGCATCGGTGGCGGAAACCGCGCCCTTCAGATTGGCGCTCATCACGCCAAAGGTGATGTCGCCCGGATGCGGCGCCATCAGGGCATCGCAGAAGGTGTTGCCCTTGCCGGCATGGCTGGTGATCTTGCCCGCCTTGAACGAAAGGTCGATATCGTCGAACTGGTCCGGTTCGGCGCAATACACATCCGTTGCCGGCAGACGATCCTTGATCGCCAGCGCGACACCCGAGATCAGGCCGCCGCCGGAGGCCGGTGCCAGCACCGCATCGGGCTTGATATCGCGCTCGGCACATTGTGCGGCGATCTCCAGGCCGATGGTGCCCTGGCCGCAGATGATATGCGGGTCGTTGAACGGCGGCACCAGGATCATGCCGCGCTCGTCGGAATACCGCCGGCCGATGGCTTCACGATCTTCCTTATGACGATCGTAGAGCACCACTTCGGCGCCATAGGCGCGGGTATTGCTGATCTTGATTTTGGGGGCGTCGCTCGGCATCACGATCACAGCCGGCGTACCACAGAGCTTGGCGGCCCAGGCACAGGCCTGCGCATGATTGCCGGATGAGAAGGCGACGATGCCGCGCTTGCGTTCCTCGGCGTTCAGACGGCTGATCCGGTTATAGGCGCCGCGGAACTTGAACGATCCGCTCACCTGCAGAGGCTCGGCCTTGATCAGCAGCCGGCCGCCCAGGCGCTCATTCAGAAATTGGCTTTCCAGCAAAGGGGTGCGGACGGCGATACCGCGCAACTGGCGTGCGGCATCTTCTACGTCACTGACGGTGGGCAGGACTGGCAGTTTGGCAGGCGCGTTCATCGGTGGCTCTCTGTTGCTGTAGAGGGAGGCCGCCGGACCCCGATAACCCGGCAGCAGACCGCTGGATTATAGCATGCAGGCTGCAGGGTTACAGGTCTGCAAGGAAGGCGTCGATGGCGGTTTCGGCGACCGGTTCATCCAGCATGGGCACATGGCCGACATCGGGCACAGTCACGGCAATCATGCCGGCATGTTCGCGTTTCATGCGCACGAAAGTATCGGCGGTCAGGATATCGGATAGTGCACCGCGCAAAGCCAGGAGAGGCAGTGGCCGCAAGCTGCGGAATAGGGGCCAGAGATCGGGCAGCGGCTGCCTCGCCTGCGCCTTGAGCGCGGCGGCGATGTGCGGGTCGTAATCCAGCTTCAGCCCGCCACTGGCCTTGTCCTCGGTGAAGGTGCCGCGCGCGATCCGCTGCCATCCGGCGGTATCGAGTTTGGGGTAGGCGCCGATATAGTTCTGCTGCAGATGCGCGATGGCATCATTCCAGGACGGTGGGCGCAGTTCATGGCCGACATAGCCGGCAATGCGCTGGCGACCGTCTTCTTTCACATCGGGGCCGATGTCATTGACAATCGCCGCTGCCATCAATGTCGGCACGGCAGCGGCCAGCGCCATGGTCAGGATGCCACCCAGCGACGTGCCCATGACAATAACACGCGCCACATGCGTCACGGCCAGCAGATGCTGAATGTCATTGAGATAGACAGTGGGCTCGTAATGCATCGGATCGGGATCGTAGGCCGAGCGACCGCGACCGCGGTAATCCAGACAGATCACACGCCGTATGGCTGCGTGGCGTGTCGCGAATTCGTGGAAGTCGTTGGAATTCCGCGTCAGCCCGGTCAGACACAGCAATGGGGTGCGACTTGCCAGGCGGTCCCCATAGTCGCGGTAATAGAGCCGCAGGCCATCATGGCTGTGGAATGTGTGTTCACTGAAACCCGGATCGCTCATACCGCCACCCCCAGAACGGCCGGTACATCGCTCAGATTGTGCAGAACCACATCAGGCGGATTGGGCAGGCGTTCGGCGGGCTGGTCGCTGCGGTTGATCCAGATGGCGAAGAACCCGGCGCGTTTGCCGGCGTGAATATCCCAGCCATTGCTGCTGTGAAAGGCTATGGCCGGGGCGGGCAGGACCAGCCGTTCCATCGCCAGCCGGTAGATCCGCGGATCGGGCTTGTAGATTCCGACCTCCTCTACCGAAATCAGATGGTCGATCAGATCGGCAATTCCGGCCGAACGGCAGGCAGCTTCCAGCATGGCCGGGGCCCCGTTCGACAGGATACCGGTCACCAGCCCGGCTGTTTTGAGCTGGCGCAGCATCGCGGGCACTTCAGGGTAACAGGCCAGGTTGAAATACAGGTCGAGCAGGCGTTGCCGCATGTCAGGGCGGCTTAAGCCATGCGCGTCGAGCGCATAATCCAGCGCATCGGCCGTCACTTGCCAGAAATCGACATGCGCCCCCATCAGGCTGCGCAGCCACGAATAGTTCAGTTGCTTGGCCCGCCACGTGTCGGCCAGGGGTTGCCACTGCGGCCCGATGTCGGTGGCCAGTGCACGCGCTGCTGCGCTGACATCAAACAGCGTGCCGTAGGCATCAAACAGGCAGGCTTTGATCCCCAGCGGTGCTGTCATGGATCAGCAGGGCGCCGTGCTGCAGGCCTGCCGCGGCAGGCCGCGCATATCGGTATACATCCGGTCGATGCTGCCGGGCTGGCTATGCAGCAGGGTGCGGTAAATCTGCACGCCTTCCAGCACGCGCTGCACGTAGTTGCGGGTTTCCGTGAAGGGGATCAATTCGATCCAGTCGATCACATCGACATTGGGTTGGCGCGGATCGCCCCAGTCCTTGATCCAGCGGCGCACGCGGCCTTCGCCAGCGTTATAGCCAGCCAGCGCCAGAACATAATTGTTGTCCCAGTTCTGCAGCAGGCCCTTCAGGTAAAACGAGCCGAGGCGGACATTGTAGGAGGCGTTCTGCGTCAGCTGGCCCTGGTCGAAGTTGAGTTTCAGATCCTTGGCAACGCCTTTGGCCGTCGCCGGCATCAGCTGCATCAGGCCGCGGGCGCCGACTGGCGAAACGGCGGTCTGATTGAATTCGCTTTCCTGCCGCGCGAGGGCGAGGACCAGCGCCGTTTCCGGCTCGTCCACCCGCAGCATCGGTTCGACCAGCGGATAAGCCTCCTGCACCAGGATCACGCCCTGCCGAGCCGAGCGTTTGCTGGAGGCGACGGCAAGATCGACACGGCGCAGGTTGCGCGCCAGCTGCGCCACCAGCTTATGCTCTTCCGGCGTATTGGCTGTATTCACCAGCCGCATGATGAAGGGCCGCAGCCGCTCTTCCATGTCCAGTTCGACCAGGATCTGCGCGGCCCGCACCACTTCACGGCGCTGGAAATGCTTCACGGCATCCGGTGACGGCTGGATCGCATCGGGCAGGTCGAGTGGGCTTTTTGAGTCCAGCTCATGGGCGGCGAGCTGGCCGTAGAAGGTGGTGCCATGCCGGGCGGCCTGGCTGTACCAGTGCCGTGCCTGCTCGGCGTCACCCAATGCCTTATGGGTGCGGCCGAGCCAGTAGGCGGCCCGCGACAGGCTGACCGGGAAGCGCACGGCATCCTGCAGCGCGGTGAAATGCTTGAGGGCTGCCTTCGGCTCCTGCAGCAGGCGCAACGCGATCCAGCCGGCCAGCCATTCGGCATCGGCCATTGCCGCGCCGCCCTTCACACCATGGCCGGCGGCCAGGCGATAGGCTTCCGAAATGCGGCCTTCGGCCATTGCCTTGCGGGCGCGGAAATGTCGCTCGACCCACCATTTCTCCGCGCGGCCCAGGTCATCGGGTGCGTTGTAGAGCAGGGCTTCGACCACATCATCCATACCGCGTTTGCGCTGCCAGCGCAGGCGGTCGTAATTCAGACCACCATCGTCGCGCAGATGCGTTGGCAGGCCCGCAACTAGTTTCTCGGCGCCGGCGACATTGTTGGCCAGCGCAATCCGGGTTTCGGCCAGTTGACGGGCATCGGCATCCAGACGCGGCAGCATGCGGCGGGCAGCTTCGATATTGCCATCCCACAGCAGGCGATCGGTGCGCGCGGCGTGGTCGGCTGCGGTGAAGCGATGACCGAATTCCGCCCAGAGGACTTTTTCATCGCGCAGGGCCAGATTGCCGTCTACCCAGGCGCGGCGCATGACCGGAAAGGCGTCTTTTTCGCGACCGAGCCTTAGCAGTGTTTCGCCCAGACGCAGCAGGCCGAGGCCAGTCTCCGGCGGATGGGCATCGAACCAGGCGATGATGCGGCCGTCGCCGGTCGAGCCGTCGATGGCTTCCTCGGCGCGGCGCAACAGGGCCTCGCGGGCCGGCCAGTCGGGCTTGGTCTCGATGAAGGTGGTGATCTCGTCAAAACTGGCGCCGCTGTTGGCCGACTGCAGCCACAGCCATCGGGTCAACTGGGCGATCATCGGCTCTCGTGCCGTGGCGGCGATGCGCCGGGCAGCGTCGAACCGGTAGGCGGCGGCCTCCTGCAGGGCCTTGCGGCCGATCTCGCGGTCGCTGGCACTAAGGATTTCATGCTGGGCCGGCAGCTTGGTCTGCTCCGGCTTGGCGGGCGGGGTGCCGCGCCGGGGCTTGGCGGAGGGCACAGGGACGTCCGCCGAGGTCGAGGCCAGTTCGGCCACGGGCTTTGTCTCGGGCAGCGGCTGGCGCGCCAGGGCCGGAACACTCCAGGCGAGCACAAGCCCGGCCGTCAGGGCCATGGTCAGGCCCCGTTTCCAGGCGGCAGAGTGACAATTGATACAATCCAGCAGCACGGCGAATCTTTCGCAATTCCAGATAGATGATAGCAGTCTGCAGGCCCGTGCAAAAGCACGGCTTGCCCTTGATGGGGGCAGCCGGCGCGGGTAAGGTCGCGGCACATCTATCTGGTAACGCGCAAAGGTAAAGGAACTACCATGTTCAAGGGCTCGTTCGTCGCACTCATCACCCCGTTCAAGAAGGGGCAAGTGGACGAGAAAGCATTCGGCGACTTCGTCGAATGGCAGATTGCCCAGGGCACGCACGGCCTGGTGCCGGTTGGCACCACCGGCGAATCCCCGACGCTCAGTCATGACGAACACAAGCGCGTGGTCGAAATCTGCATCGAGGCGGCGCACGGCCGCGTTCCGGTGATGGCCGGCACCGGCTCGAACTCGACCGATGAAGCGATCGAGCTGACCTTGCATGCCCAGGAAGCCGGCGCCGATGCCGCCCTGATCGTGACGCCCTATTACAACAAGCCGACCCAGGCCGGCCTGTTCGCCCATTACAAGGCGATCCACGACGCCACCAAGATTCCGATTTTCATCTACAACATTCCGCCGCGCTGCGTGATCGACATGTCGGTCGAGACCATGGCGGCGCTGTCCAAGCTGCCGCGCATCCGCGGTGTGAAGGATGCCACCGGCAATATCGAGCGTCCGCTGAAGCAGCGCATCGCCTCGGGCGCAAAATTCTGCCAGCTGGATGGTGACGACACCACCGCACTGGCCTTCAACGCCCATGGCGGCACCGGCTGCATTTCGGTGACCGGCAACATCGCGCCGAAGCTGGTGTCGCAGATGCAGGAAGCCAGCCTCGCCGGCGATCATGCCAAGGCGCTGGCGATCCAGGAAAAGCTGATGCCGCTGCACAGCGCGCTGTTCGCCGAGACCAGCCCCGGTCCGGTGAAGTATGCCGCCGCCATGCTGGGCATCTGCTCTGATGAGGTGCGTCTGCCGCTGGTGAAGCCGGGCAAGGCGACCACGGATCGCGTCAAGGTGCTGGTCAAGCAGCTTGGCCTGACCGGACCGAAGGCCAAGGGCGGCAAGTCGGCGTCCAAGGCCAAGGCCGGCAAGAAAAAGAAGAAGTAAGGCCCACATGGCTCAGCAACCGCGCACGGTGGCCGAAAACCGCCGGGCGCGTTACGACTATCATCTGGACGAGACCTTTGATGCCGGTGTGGCATTGGTCGGTTCGGAGGTGAAGAGCCTGCGCGACGGTCGCGCCAGCATCCAGGACGCCTATGCGGCGGAGCAGGGCGGCGAGATCTGGCTGATCAACTCGCATATCCCGGAATACCACGGCGCCAACCGCTTCAATCATGAGCCGCGCCGGCAGCGCAAGTTGCTGCTCAAGCATCGCGAGATCGACAAGATGATCGGCGCGCTGAAGCGTGGCGGCGTGACTTTGGTGCCGCTGACCATATATTTCAATGAGCGTGGCCGGGCCAAGGTGAAGCTGGCGCTGGCGCGCGGCAAGAAGCTGCATGACAAGCGCGCGACTGAAAAGGAACGCGACTGGAAGCGCGAGCAGCACCGGCTGCTGAAGACCAAGGACTAGGTTTGCGGCCAGACCAGACGGAGGCGAGGCGATGAGCGACGAGTACAAACCCGGGCTGCTCGGCCAGATCAAGGACAAGCTGATCGCCTCCAAGCAGCAATGGGCCAAAGACGGCCGGCTGCTGACCGGTGAAACCTCATCCCCCGACAAGCGCCGCCTGCCGCCCGGCCAGCGCCTGACCCGCGACTGGCCGGTGCTCGACCTTGGCGTGCAGCCCAATATTCTGCTCGACCGCTGGCAGCTGACCGCCGGCGGCCTGGTGGAGAAGCCGGTCAAGCTCGACTGGAACGACTTCCTCGACCTGCCGCAGAGCGACAGTGTTTCCGATATCCATTGCGTCACTGCCTGGTCGCGTTACGACAACCGCTGGTCCGGCGTGCTGGCGCGCGATTTCCTCAAGCTGGTGAAGCCGCGGCCCGAGGTGAAACATGTCGTGTTTCAGTCCTATGACGGCTACGCCACCAACGTGACGCTGGAGATGTTTGCGGCCTCCGACGTGCTGCTGGCCCATTCCTGGGAGGGATCGCCGCTGACCCGCGAGCATGGCGGGCCGGTGCGGATCGTCATGCCGCAATTCTATTTCTGGAAATCGGCGAAGTGGGTTAAGCATATCGCGTTTTTGGATCGCGATGCGCCGGGCTACTGGGAAGTGCGCGGCTATCACAATACCGGCGATCCGTGGAAGGAAGACCGTTACGGCTGAGCCTGCTCGGACTGAGTCAGTTCAGGAGGCGGGCGTGGAGTCGGGGGACGCATGGACCAGCAGCGTGGATTGATTTACGGCCAGCATCCTGGCCTGCGCTTCGCCCTTATCATGGACGGCTCTGGCGGTGCGCGTGAGGTCGGCTGGGATGAGGTGCGCCACTGGCGGCCGGCCCAGGGCGTGATCTGGGTGCATCTGGAACGCGACGACCCGACGGCTGCCAAATGGCTGCGCGAGGAAAGCGGTCTCGACATGGTGGTCTGCGATGCGCTGCTGGCCGAAGAGTCGCGCCCGCGCATCCAGGAAATGGCCTCTGGCCTGATCGCGGTGCTACGCGGGGTCAATCGCGATCCGCATGAAAACACGCTCGACCTGGTGCCGATCCATCTCTGGGCCGACGAAACGCGCATGATCTCGCTGCGCGACAAGGATCACTACCTGCATGCCCTGCGCGACATTCGCGAAGAACTGGGCGAGGGGCAGGGGCCGCTGCATGTCGGCCACCTGTTGACCAAGATCGCCCGGCGGGTCTTCAAGTATATCGAGCCGATCCTTGAGCAGCTGGAAGACGAGGTCGACACCTTCGATCACCAGATCGAGGAATGCGATGTGCGCGAGGCGCGGGGCGAATTAAGCGACATGCGCCGGCGGGTGATCGCGCTGCGCCGCTATATGGCGCCGCAGCGCGAAGCCATGTTCCGCCTGCAGGGCGCCGGGGCGAGCTGGATCATGCCGCGTGATCGCCAGCGCCTGCGCGAACTGACCGACAAGGTGTTGCGCAGCGTGGAAACGCTGGATTCCCTGCGCGACCGCCTGACCATCCTGCACGAAGACCTGACCACATTGATGAGCGAGCAGATCGCGCAGACCACCAACCGCCTGACAGCGCTGACCGCGGTTCTGCTGCCGCCCAGCCTGATTGCCGGCCTGCTTGGCGTGAATGTCGCCGGCATTCCGTTTGCCGATCAACCCTGGGCATTCGGCGCTGTCTGTGCCACCACGATTGGCTTGCTGATCGCCGAGGTGTGGCTGCTGCGCAAGATGAAGTGGTTCTGATCATCGCCTGACCCCGGCACGGATCAGTGGATGCGCCAGGCCCTCGGCAATCAGGTCATGCGGGTGCACGCGGCCGAAATGCGCGTTGGGTGACCAGGTGTCCAGCGTCGGATCATAGTCGAACCACGGCGCCAGCCCGACCACCAGATGACAACGCGACTGTGCTGTCATCGCCGTAGAGAAAACCCGGTGCGGCATGTTGGTGTCCCACGACCAGGCAAAGCCATGGCGCAGGTGATGGCGCTGCGCCGTCGCCGAGCCGGGTTCAGGTGTGCTTAGGACTGTTTCGATCTCAAGCAGATATTCCGGCGCGGTCCAGACCGGAATGTTGATGCGCAGATTGTGGAAGATGCTTTCGTCGCGATGCCAGCCGTAGCTGGCTTTCATGGCTTCCGGATTGTTGCCGGGAATCACGCTGAGGCGTGATCGGATCACCGGCAGGGTGAAGCCGCGCATCAGGTCGCCTAGCGCGCCATGTTGTGCCGCCGGCGTCAGGGCGCGGAAACCGTAGCTGTCATAGTAGTCGCCCTTCAGCTTTGGCATCTGCGCCTGGGTCCTGGCAGTGGCATAGAAGTATTCGCCATTGCGCAGATGCGCCGAGCCCAGCGTGGCGGCATGCGGATCGCCGGGGATATCCGGGTTAAAGGTCAACGACAGTGAGCCATAAGCGGGCCCCACCACATCGTCTGCCGTATTGCGGAAGCCACGCAGGCGGTGGGTGCCGACCACCGCGCGGCAGGCCTGTTCCAGCGCGGCCAGGTCGATGGCCAGATCGTAGCGCTGCAGCACCGAGCGATGCTCCAGGAACGGCTGCATGGCGGCGTCCAGGCCAAAGGCGCGGTTGAGATGGCTGAATACGGTTTCAGTGTCTGGAATGGAGGAATTCTTGATTTGTTCCATAACGGAATACCTGAATAAGTGATTGAAATATATGAATATGAATGAGCATTTTACCACTCCGCCTCAGTGTTGCCAATATGTTCTTAAAAAGATGGGCGCCTTATGGCGCCCAGGTCATCTCCGGATCGAGCGGATAGATCGGCCGCGGCACCTGTCGCCAGGGCACGTTCTGCAGCACCGGCGTGGTCAGGCCGGGCACATCGACCTCGATGATGCGGTCATCGGGGAAGAAGATGTCGAAGCCGGCGCGGAAATGCCCACGCGACTTCACCACCAGGCAGCGCAGCTTGGCAATGTCGACTCCAAAGGTCTCGAAGAACATCGGATCGAGCGCCTGATGGCGATGGGTCATCACCACCACCTGGATGCCACCAACCTGCACCAGAGCCGCCGGCCCCATATCCAGCGTGCGGCCGGCCGCCATGCCGCGTCGGCCGACAAACAGACCGTCACTCAGTGCCACCACTTTGCCCTCTGCCGTGAAAGGATCGGAGAAGGTGGTGGTTTCATCGCGATTGAAGCGGGCCACGAATGTGGCACCTACGCCCAACCTATGTGCTTCCGCTGCCAGCGGCGGATCGAATACCGGCCCGATGGCGCAGCCGGTGACGCCGGCCTTGTGGAAGGCGGCCAGGATAAAGCTGGTATTGCCGCGTCCACCACCGCCCGGGTTATCGGCGACATCGGCAAACAGCAGGGATGGCTTGCCGGGATCGCGGCTGCAGGCCAGTGCCATCTCGGTGCAGCGCTCCAGGCTCGTAAGGTGTGTGATAAAGCGCTGGCGCTGGCTCCAGGCGTAAGCGGCGACATCGCGGGCCACGGTATCGGCCTGCTTTTTGTCGGTTGCAGTCACGATCACTGACATGCCGTTCTTCGGTGTATCGCCCAGTGAAAAGCCCGATGACACCGAGACATCGATCACGCCATTCCCAACCTGCTTCTGGCCATAGGCGATCACATCCGCATAGGGCCCGGATTTGGTATTCTGGCTGGTCGAGGGCGGAATGAAGGGCAGCTTTACGAAGGCGGCATGCGGCTTCATGCCGCCCAGCATGGCCTTCAGATGGCGGGCGCAATCGGCGCCGCGCTCAGGCATGTCCGTATGCGGGTTCTCGCGATAGGCCACCAGGATATCGGCGAGGTCCACCATCGCCGGGCTGACATTGGCATGCAGGTCCAGCGTCGCAACCACCGGAACATCCGGCCCGACAATCTCGCGCACGGCGCGGAACACCGTGCCATCGGGATCGATATCCACAGTCGCTGTAGCAGCGCCGTGCTGCGACAGGAAAACGGCGTCGACCGGACCGGCGGCACGCAGCAACTGGCGCATGCGTTCGACCACTTCATCGAAGAAGGGCTGGTCCACCGGACCTGACGCGCCCACGGCGGCCATCACCAGCGGCACCGGCTGCCACTCAGCAATCCGGTCCATTTCAGCGGTAAAGCCGGTTAATGTCGTCGGGCTGCGTGGATTGGCGCTGGCGAGGTCGGCCAGCAGGGCATCACCTTCCAGATGGACGCTTGCGGCGAACTCCTCGCGCGTCGAAACCGGGGCATGACCGTTGCTCTCCAGCATGAAGCCACCAATGGCGATGCGATACCTGCGCGGCATGGTTCTATGTCACCCTATCTGATTGACACTGAAAGCGAAGGCGATTGTTATAGGTCCGACGCGAGACCAAAAACCAGAAGGAAAAACGGAATGCTTCCAGTTTCCCGCCGCCTGTTCATGGGTGGAACGCTTGCGACTCTGGCGGCAGCCGGCATTGGATCGAATGCCTTCGCCCAGGGTGGCCCCACGCTGGTGATCGGCACCAAGCTCGAACTCAACACGCTCGATCCGCATTTCTTCAACGGTTTCCCGCAGGGCTCGTCGCACAGCGTGATCTTCGATGCGCTGCTGGCACTGGACAGCGAATTGCGGTTGATACCCGGCCTCGCCACCGCCTGGCGCAATATCGACCCGCTGACCTGGGAATTCGACCTGCGGCAGAACGTGAAATTCCACGATGGCTCGGCTTTCACTGCCGATGACGTGATCGCCACGCTGGAACGCGTGCCGAAGGTGCCGAACAGCCCGAATCCGTTCACGCAGTTCAGCCGTTCGATCATTGGCAGCGAGAAGCTGGGCGACCACAAGATCCGCTTCAAGACGGCAACGCCGACGCCGACCCTGGCATCCGATCTGGCGCGCGTCTTCATCATTTCCAAGAAGCATGTCGCCGCCAGCACGGCCGATTTCAACAACGGTGCTGCGGGCGCAGCTATCGGCACCGGCCCCTACAAGGTGGCGGAATGGGTGAACGGTCAGCAACTGGTGCTGACTCGCAATGATGCATACTGGGGCGCAAAGCAGCCTTGGGCGAAGGTGACTGAACGCGTCATCAAGGGCGATGCCGGGCGTATCGCCGCCCTGCTGTCGGGTGACGTGGATGCCATCGACGAGGTGCCGACCCTCGATATTCCGCGCATCAAGCAGGACAAGCGGTTCACCGTCACCAGCGGCACGTCGGCCACAGTCCAGTATATCGCCATGGATGCCGCGCGCGATGTCAGCCCCTTCATTTCGGCCAAGGATGGCCAGCCGGCCCTACTGGGCAATCCGCTGAAGGACAAGCGGGTGCGCAAGGCACTGTCGCTCGCCATCAATCGCAAACTGATCGTGGACCGTATCCTGGACGGTTCGGCCGTGCCGGCCTCGCAATTCCTGCCATCACGCTTTGATGGCACCAGCGCGAAGCTGAAGGTCGATCCCTTCGATCTCGACAAGGCCAAGGCCCTGATGAAGGAAGCCGGCTATGCCAATGGCTTCAAGATCACCCTGCATGCCACCAATGACCGTTACCCCAAGGACAAGGATATCGCCCAGGCGGTCGGTCAGGCCTGGACACGACTGGGCCTGCAGGTGAGCGTCGAGGCACTGCCCGGTACGGTGTTCTTCAGCCAGGCGACCAAGCAGGAATATTCAACCTTCATGGCGCAATACGGCACTGAGGATGCGTCGATCGGCCCGCGCGCCCTGGTGCATACGCCCGGCGGCATCTATGGCACGGCCAACCGCACGCGCTTCTCCCATACCGATATCGATGCGGCGATCGAGAAGGCACAGGCGGAAATGGACCCGGTGAAACGCAAACCACTGGTGCAGGCTGCCATCGAGATTTCGATGGAAGAACAGGCGATCATTCCGATCTTCCATCCGAATGCCGAGATGGCCAGCAAGGCCAATGTCGTCATCACACCGCGGCCGGAGCGGCGCTTCAATGCGCTGATGATGAAGCCCAAGGCCTGATCCGGGTCCGATCTGGCCCCTCAGCCGGTCGCCTTCACGATCTTGTCGAACACCGCGTGAAACATCGGGGTGGTGAGGCGGCCGGTATTGGTGTTGTAGCGTGAGCAGTGATAGCTGGAGAACAGCGTCGCGCCGCTGGCCAGTCTGTGTTCGGCGCCATGGCCAAAGGGCGCCGTGGCGCGCTTGATCTTCAGCACATCCAGCACCGCGATATGGGCGATCTGGCCCAGTACCAGGATCGCCTTCAGCTCTGTCATGGCGGCGATTTCGCCGGCCAGAAAGTTTTTCATGCAGGTCTTGGTTTCGGCCGGTGTCGGCTTGTTTTCCGGCGGCACGCATTTCACCGCATTGGTGATGCGGCAGCGCACCAGTTGCAGGCCGTCATTCGGGTCGGCTTTGAACTCGCCCTTGGCGAAGCCGTATTTTATCAGCGTGCTGTAGAGCAGGTCGCCGGCATAGTCACCGGTGAACGGCCGCCCGGTGCGGTTGGCGCCCTTCACGCCGGGCGCGAGGCCGACGATCAGCAGATGCGGCTGTACATCGCCCCAGGGCGGCACCGGGCCGTTGAAGAAGTCCGGGAAAGTCGCACGGTTGGCTGTGCGGTACTCGACCAGACGCGGGCAGAGCGGGCAATCGTGGCCCGGCAGAGCGGGGGCGGGGGCAGACATCGGGGCGGACGGCTGGCCGGTTCAGCGCAGATGCTTGCGCGGGTCGGCAGTGTCGATCTCGTCGAAATCGTCCATCGCATGCGCCGGGCTGGACGGCGCCACATTGCCCGGATTCTGGTTTTGCCCGCTGCGCAGCGTGGCATGCACGCCGGCAGTGCGCGACTGGTCGCGCGAGGCCTGATCGCGCATGATCTTGGGCATCAGATCCTGCAGCTCGATGAAGGTATCGGCCTGGCGGCGCAGTTCATCGGCCACCATCGGCGGCTGAGTGCGGGTGGAACTGACCACGCTGACGCGCACGCCCTTGCGCTGCACGGCCTCGACCAGACGGCGGAAATCGCCGTCGCCGGAGAACAGCACGACATGATCGATATGCGGAGCCATTTCCATCACATCGATGGCCAGCTCGATATCCATGTTGCCTTTCACCTTCCGGCGCCCCATAGCATCGGTGTATTCCTTGGCCGGCTTGGTCACCATGGTGAAGCCGTTGTAATCCAGCCAGTCGATCAGCGGGCGCAGCGGCGAATATTCCTGATCCTCGACCAGCGCGGTGTAGTAGAAGGCGCGCACCAGATGCGACTCCTTGCGGAAGCTGTCGAGCAGGCGGCGATAGTCGATTTCAAACCCAAGGCTGCGGGCGGCGGAATACAGATTGGCGCCATCGATGAACAGCGCGACGCGCTCTTGCTGATAAAACTTCATTGCCTATTCCTTTGTTCTATGACTTTGCTGAAAACACGCTGACGCGGTATGTGAAACGTTATGCTGAAAGTGTTTAGACTCTGCGGTGCAGATGGCAAGTAGAAACCGTGTAACAAACCCTGGCGGAATTTTTATCGCGCTCGGCGCCAATCTGCCAAGCGCCGCTTATGGTAAACCGCGCGCCACACTGGAGGCGGCACTGAATCTGCTCGCGCCTGACGGTATCTCGGTCTTGCGGCGCTCTTCATGGTGGCAATCCGGTCCGCAGCCGGCGTCGACCCAGCCTGATTTCATCAACGGTGTGATCGAGGTGGAAACGGACCTGTCGCCGACCGAACTGCTGGCGCGGTTGCATGCCATCGAATCCGCCTGCGGTCGGGTTCGGCAGGACCGCTGGGAAGCACGGGTGCTGGATCTCGATCTGATCGATTATCGCGGCCAGCAGCAGGCAGGCGGGATCGTGGCGGGTGAGCCGAGTCTGCCACATCCCCGGCTGGCAGAACGGCTGTTCGTGCTGCTGCCGCTGCAGGAAATCGCGCCAGACTGGCGCCATCCGGTGACCGGAGCGGGACTGCCAGCCCTCATATCGGCAGCAGAGCCTTTAAGAATCAATAGGTTATAATGATTTTCTTGGGTCAGGAGCACGTTTTCTGCTTCAATGAGGCCCTTGCAACCGCGTCGAAACGCCCTTAAGAACGCGCTTCGCCGTTTTTTCACCTGTTTTGCCCGAGGGTAACCTATGGCCCGCGTCACCGTCGAAGATTGCGTCACCAAGATCCCGAACCGCTTCGAGCTGGTTCTGATCGCTGCCCAGCGCGCCCGCGCGATCGGCACCGGTGCGGCCCTGACGGTGGACCGTGACAATGACAAGAACCCGGTCGTGGCGCTGCGTGAAATCGCCGATGAAACGGTGGATATCGAGGGTCTGCGCCAGCGCATGATCGGCGATATGCAGGACAGCCCGGAAGTCGACGAGCCGGAAGAGGACAACATGGCCGCCCTGATGCAGTCGGGCGAGTGGGCCGGTGTCCCGCAGGACAATGAAGATCTCGCCGAAGGCATGTCGATTGACGAGGTCGATGGCGATGATGATGTCGCCGATGAGGCCGAACCGGCCCCGACCGAAGAGTAATCGGCACCTATTTAGCCTTTTTCCGCCCCCTGGGCTTGTCCCGGGCGCAAATTAGCTCAAAATAAGTCTTTAGGAACAACCGTTTGCCGGAGGGCGGAGAACGGACCAAAGACAATGCGCCCGCGTGTCATGCGTCAAGTTGAACTGCTGGAAAAGGTTCTCGCCTACGATCCCGCTGCGGACGAGGACCTGCTGAATCGCGCCTATGTGTTCTCGATGAAGGCACACGGGTCGCAGAAGCGTGCCTCGGGCGATCCGTATTTCTCACATCCCGTCGAGGTGGCCGGCATTCTTGCCGGCATGAAACTCGATGCCACCGCCATCGCCACCGGCCTGTTGCATGACACGCTGGAAGACACGGTGGCGACGCCGGAAGAGATCCAGAAGAATTTCGGTGCCGATGTGCTGCGGCTCGTCGATGGCGTCACCAAGCTGTCGCGCATCGAACTGCAATCGGATCGCACGCGGCAGGCGGAGAATTTCCGCAAGCTGCTGCTGGCGATGTCGACCGACATCCGGGTGCTGCTGGTCAAGCTGGCCGACCGGCTGCACAACATGCGTACGCTGCATTTCATCAAGGACCCTGACAAGCGCCGCCGCATCGCCAAGGAGACGATGGAAATCTATGTCCCGCTGGCCGATCGCATCGGCATGCAGGATCTGCGCGAGGAACTGGAAGATCTCGCTTTTGCCGAACTGAATGGCGATGCCCGCGCCTCGATCATCGCTCGCCTCGACCAGTTGCGCACGGAAGGCGGCAGCCTGGTCGATCGTATTGTCGACAAACTGAAGCGCACGCTGGCCGAACAGGATGTCGATGCCTGGGTCTCGGGACGCGAGAAGCGACCCTATTCGATCTGGGAGAAGATGCAGCGCAAGAACATCGCGTTCGAGCAGCTCTCCGATATCATGGCCTTCCGCGTGGTCGTGCCCGATGTGGCGGCCTGCTATCACGCGCTGGGCGTCGTACATCAGACTTGGCCCTCGGTACCTGGCCGGTTCAAGGACTATCTGTCGACACCGAAGCAGAATGGCTATCGCAGCCTGCACACCACGGTGATCGGCCCGGAGAACAAACGCGTCGAAATCCAGATCCGCACCAAGGAAATGCATACCATCGCCGATCTCGGCGTGGCCGCGCATTGGCAGTACAAGCAGAATGGCGGCAGTCATGCGCCGGCGCCGGAAGCCGAGGCGCGGCAATATCGCTGGCTGCGCGAATTGCTGGAAATCCTCGACCAGACTTCCGATCCGGAAGAATTCCTTGAGCATACCAAGCTCAACATGTTCCAGGATCAGGTCTTCTGCTTCACGCCGAAGGGCGACCTGATTGCATTGCCGCGTGATGCCACCGTGGTCGACTTTGCCTATGCGGTGCATTCCGATGTGGGCGACACCGCCGTAGGCGCGAAGGTCAATGGTCGTGTCGTGCCGCTGCGGGCGGTTCTGCGCAATGGTGATCAGGTGGAAATCCTGCGCTCCAAAGTGCCGGCGCCCAATCCGACCTGGTTGAATTTTGTCAAATCCGGTCGTGCCAAGTCCTGCATCAACCGCTTTATCCGCCAGCAGCAGCGTGGGCAGTACCAGGAACTGGGCAAGGCGATCCTGGTCAAGGCCTTCAAGGAGCATGATGCCGCCGTCACCGACAAGGTGCTGGAGCCGGTGGTCAAGGTGCTGAAGCTGAACAAGGCCGATGATGTCTATGTCGGCGTGGGCGAGGGGAACCTGACCTCGCGACAGGTGCTGAACATCGTCTTCCCCGGCCAGAAGGACGACGAGGCCGACAAGGCGCCACCACTGCCGCGTCCGCATCGCCAGTCCGACCAGGGCAAGGTCGGCGGCATTCCGATCCGCGGCCTGATTCCGGGCATGGCAATGCATTTCGCCGGCTGCTGTCACCCGCTGCCGGGCGACCGCATTGTCGGCATCGTCACCACCGGCAAGGGAGTGACCATCCATACGATCGACTGCGAGACACTGGAGCAGTTTGCCGAACAGCCCGAACGCTGGATCGATCTGGCCTGGGATCCGCCATCCGATGGCGAGAAGGCCCATGGCCATGTCGGCCGCGTCAACCTGCTGATCAACAACGAGCCCGGTGCGCTGAGTGCGGTGACCACCATCATCGCCAAGCACAAGGGCAATATCACCAACCTGAAGATCACCAATCGCACCACCGATTTCTTCGAGATGTTCGTCGATATCGAGGTGCGTGACGTGAAGCACCTGACCAACATCATCGCGGCCCTGCGCGCCACCGCTGTCATCAGCTCGGTGGAGCGCGCCCGCAGCTGAACCTTGTTTGCGTATCTGAAACACCGGGGAAGACAACGACGTGACGATGAATCGTGAAGACGTGCTGCGGCATTACCGGGAGTCCGGCGCCCTGCTGGAAGGCCATTTCCTGCTCACCTCGGGCCTGCACAGCCCGGTCTACATGCAGTCGGCCCGGGTGCTGATGTACCCCGAGCGCGCCGAGGCGCTCTGCAAGGCGCTTGCCGATATGCTGCGCGCCAAATATGGCCCCAAGCCGGTCGACCTAGTCTGCTCGCCGGCCATGGGGGGCGTGGTGGTGGGCTATGAACTGGCGCGCCAGTTGGGCGTACCCGCGATCTTCACCGAACGCGTGGATGGCAAGTTTGCCCTGCGCCGCGGTTTCGATATTCCCGCCGGCGCCCGCGTGCTGATGGCGGAAGACGTGGTCACCACCGGCAAGTCGAGCCGTGAATGTATCGAGTGCATTAAGGAGCATGGTGGCGTGACCGTTGCCGCCTCCTGTATCGTCGACCGTTCCGATGGCGAGGTCGATCTGGGCGTGCCGCTGTTCGCGCTCTGCGGCTACAAGGTGCCGTCCTACGCGGCCGATGCCCTGCCGCCGGAGCTGCAGAAGATTCCGGCCATCAAACCCGGCTCGCGTGGCCTGAAATAGGAGACCGTCCATGACTGCGCGCATGCTTCGTTTGGGCGTCAACATCGATCACGTTGCCACCATCCGCAACGCGCGTGGCGGCCGGCATCCCGATCCGGTGCGCGCCGCCAAGATGGCAGCCGCGGCCGGTGCCGATGGCATCACGGCCCATCTGCGCGAGGATCGCCGGCATATCTCCGATGGCGATATCGACCGCCTGATGGCCGAGATCAGCCTGCCGCTGAATCTGGAAATGGCTGCCACCGAAGAGATGCTGGCCATCGCGCTGCGCCACAAACCGCATGCAGCCTGCATCGTGCCGGAGCGGCGCGAGGAGCGCACCACCGAAGGCGGCCTGGATGCCGCCGGTCAGTTCGACCACCTGAAGCCGATGGTTGCCAAACTCTCGGCCGCCGGCATCCGCGTGTCGCTGTTCATCGAGGCCTCGCTCAAGCAGCTCGATGCGGCGAAGGCGCTCGGTGCCCCGGTGATCGAGCTGCATACCGGCCGCTATTGCGAAACCGAGGGCGCCGAGCAGATCGTCGAGCTGGAGCGCATCCGCAATGCCGCTGCCCATGCCGAAACGCTGGGGCTGGAATGCCATGCCGGCCATGGCCTGAATTTCGAGACCGTGGCGCCGATTGCCGCGATCCCCACCGTGGTCGAACTCAACATCGGCCATTTCCTGATCGGCGAGGCGATCTTCGGCGGACTTGATGGCGCCATCCGCCGCATGCGCGCCCTGATGAACGACGCACGCGGCCTCACTGCGAAGTCGGCATGATCATCGGCCTGGGTTCCGACCTGATCGATATCCGGCGGATCGAGAAAACCATCGCCCGCTTCGGCGACCGGTTTCTCGACCGGATATTCACGCCGCTGGAGAAAGCGCGGTCCGACCGTCGGCCGCTGACCCGCATCGAGTCCTATGCCAAACGCTATGCCGCCAAGGAGGCCTGCTCCAAGGCGCTCGGCACCGGCTTTCGCAAGGGGGTGTTCTGGCGCGACATGGGCGTGGTCAACCTGTCGGGCGGCAAGCCCTCCATGGCGCTGACCGGCGGCGCCCTGGCCCGGCTGGAGAGCCTGTTACCCGCCGGTTACGAGGCCCAGATCGAGGTGTCGCTGACCGACGAACCGCCGCTCGCCCAGGCCATTGTCATCATCTCCGCCCGCCCCAAATCACCAGTCAGTTCAACGCCCTAGCCAGCGCTTGACTTTGCCGGTCGGAAGACGGCTTGATGCCGGTCCGGCGGACCGGAAAATGCGCGTAAGGGATTGATTTATATGGATCAGGAGCAGGTGGTGGCGAAGTCGAAGGCGCGGGGAAGCGACATCTGGGACAGCCTGCGCACGCTCGTCTACGCCGTCCTGATCGCGGTCGGTATCCGCACCGTGGCCTACGAGCCGTTCCACATTCCGTCTGAGTCGATGCTGCCGACGCTGCTGGTCGGCGATTATGTCTTCGTCTCCAAGTTCGCCTATGGCTACAGCAAGTATTCGGTCATCTTCAGCCCGCCGATCTTCGAGGGCCGCATCCTCGGTTCGGCACCCAAGCGTGGCGATGTGGCTGTGTTCCGCTGGCCGCAGGACCCCTCGATTGACTATATCAAGCGCGTGATCGGCCTGCCGGGCGACCGCATCCAGATGCGCGACGGTGCGCTCTACATCAACGGCGAGCCGGTGAAGCGTCGCCGGATCGAGGATTTCGAGCGCCGCGACCGCTTCGGCAACGTACAGGAGCGCATCGAGCAGTGGGAAGAGACCCTGCCCAATGGTGCGCAGTACGTCACGCTGAACCTGTCGAAATACAATTCCGGCGACAACACTGGCGTCTACACGGTGCCGGCCGGCCATTATTTCATGATGGGCGACAACCGCGACAATTCGCAGGACAGTCGCGTGCCGGTTGAAGTGGGTGGTGTGGGCTATGTGCCCGCCGATCACCTGATCGGCCGTGCCGAGATCCGCTGGATTTCCATCGACCAGAGCGCCTCGCTGCTCAAGCCGTGGACATGGTTTGGCGCCCTGCGCTGGAATCGCATGTTCACCGGTATCAACTGAGGCTGGCGTGACCGCGGATTCACGCAAACCGGCGCTCGATCAACTGCAGCAGGCGCTGGGCCATAAATTCGCCGATACAAAGGTGCTGGAAGAGGCCCTGGTGCATCCGTCGGCCAATCCACGCCGTAGCCGTGCCAAGTCGGCACGTGCAAAGAATCCGGAAACGCCACCCACTGTGCGCGACTACAATCGCCTGGAATTCATCGGCGACCGCGTGCTGGGGCTGGTTGTCGCCACACTGCTGGCCGAGCGGTTTCCGCAGGCCGAGGCTGGCGAGCTGGCACTGCGTTACAACGCGCTGGTGAAACAGGAAAGCCTGGCGCGGTTTGCGCAGTCGTTGGGGCTGGGTGACTTTATCCAGCTGTCGCGCTCCGAGCGCGACTCCGGTGGCGCTGGCAAGCCGGCCATCCTGGCTGATGCCTGCGAGGCCGTGGTGGCCGCGCTCTATCTCGATGGCGGCCTGAAGGTGGCCGAGCGTTTCGTGCGCCGCTATATGGAGCCGATGCTGGGCGAGGTTTCCAATGGCGCCGCCAAGGATCCCAAAACCGCCCTGCAGGAATGGGCCGCGGCCCGCGGCATGGCCGCGCCGCGCTACGATATTGTCAGCACCGAAGGCCCGCCGCATGAACCACGCTTCACTGTTGCGGTGAAGCTGGGCAGTGGCGAGCCGGCCAAGGGGCAGGGCGGCTCGAAACGGGCCGCTGAACAGGAAGCGGCCGGTCGTTTGCTCGACCGGCTAGTCACCGAGAAAGTATGACCGAGAACATCAAAACGGATCCGGCGGCACAGCATTGTGGCTATGTCGCTATCGTCGGCGCACCGAATGCGGGCAAATCGACGCTGCTGAACAAGATCGTCGGCGCGAAGATATCGATTGTCTCGAAAAAGGTGCAGACCACGCGCGCGCGTATCACCGCCATCGGCATGGAAGGCAATGCGCAGATCATTTTTCTGGATACGCCGGGCATCTTCACGCCCAAGCGCCGCCTGGATCGTGCCATGGTCAATGCCGCCTGGAGCGGCGTTGAAGAAGCCGATGTGGTGCTGCTCCTGATCGATGCCGAACGTGGCTACGATGACGAAAGTCGCGCCATCGTTGAATCGCTGAAGGACCGCAAGCGCCGCAACGTGCTGCTGGCGCTGAACAAGGTGGATGCCGTGCAGCGCGAAAAGCTGCTCGGCCTGGCCAAGCAGCTGAGCGAAGCCTACGAGTTTGAGCGCATTTTCATGATCTCGGCCGAAAAGGGCACCGGCGTCGATGACGTGCGGGCCGATCTGGCCGGGCGTATGCCGGCCGGGCCCTGGCTCTATCCGGAAGACCAGCTGGCCGATGTGCCGATGCGCTTCCTCGCGGCGGAGATCACCCGCGAGCAGGTTTATCGCAGCCTGCATGACGAACTGCCCTATGCAATCACGGTCGAGACCGAGAACTGGAAAGACCAGAAGGATGGTTCGGCCCGCATCGACCAGGTGATCTATGTCGAGCGCGAAAGCCAGAAGAAGATCGTGCTCGGCGAGAAGGGGCAGATGATCAAGCGCGTCGGCGCCTTCGCCCGCAAGATCATGGAAGAGCAGTTCGACCGTCGCGTGCACCTGTTTCTGTTCGTCAAGGTGCGTGAGGACTGGGGCGACGATCCCGAGCGCTACGAAGCCATGGGGCTCGATTTCCCCAAGCTGTGAGCGCTAGACGCCCACCAGCAGCATGAACAGCGGCACGGTGATGAAGGCGAGGATCGTGCTGACCGTCACGATGGCTGCTGCCAGCGGCGCATCGCCGCCCATCTGTCGTGCCAGGATGTAACTTGCACTGGCAGTCGGCATGGTGCCCCACAGTACCATCACCTTGGTTTCCAGCGGCCCCAGACCCCAGAGCTTTGCCGCGCCATAGAGCATCAGCGGATAGACCATCAGCTTCAGGGCGCAGGACAGCAGCACGGCGCGGCCGCCATTGCGCGCGGCTTCCCATTGCAGCCCGGCTCCCACGGTAAGCAGGCCCATGGGGGCTGCCATGCTGCCCAGCATCTTGAACACCGGTGCGATGCCGGCGGGCAAAGTGATATCGGCAAGGTTCATGGCAATGCCGATCAGGCAGGCGATGATCAGCGGATTCTTGGCCAGGAACAGCACCTGGCCCTTGAAGCTGGTGCTCTGCCCATGGGCGCCGTAGCGCGCCAGGGTCAGCACGCACAGCACGTTGAGCACCGGGATGGCCAGCGCGATGGCCACCGCGAACAGCGTGATGCCGGCGCCGCCCTCTAGCGCTGCCACGGCACCCAGGCCGACAAAAGTGTTGAAGCGTACGGCGCCCTGGAACACCGAGGTGAAGCCCGGGCCGTCGACCCGTGCGAGCGGCCGCAGCAGGTAGACCAGCGCGGCCTGCAACAGGATCACCGCCAGCAGGGCGCCGAGCATGCCGGTGGGATCGAGGCTGCCGAGCCGCGCACTGCTCAGGTTGTCGACCAGCAGGGCCGGAAAGAAGATGAAGTAGGTCATCTTGTCGGCCAGCGGCCAGAAGGCGTCGCCCGGGAAATTATAGCGCTTGAGCGCGCCGCCGAGCGCGATCAGCAGGAAGATCGGAATGATGGCGAAGATGACGGTAAGCATGCGGGACTCGGGCGAGAGGTGCTGCGCGAGTCTAGCCTAAGGATTGCGGCGAAACTAATGCTGGGCCAGCAGGATCAGCAGGTCCATGGCGCGGGTGGCGAAGCCGAAGCCGAGATAGAGCGCCAGTGCCCGCAGGCCGGCATTGCGCCAGGCTTCGTATTTATCCGCCACCAGTGGCCTGGCGGTGGCAGCGCGCACCGGCAGAACCGGCACGGTCACGATGGCGGGCAGTGACGATGAACGGGTTTCCGGCAGCAGGAACTCGGCAACACGGGTGTGGTCGGGGCCGTAGATACGGCGCCAGCGGAACGCCTCCGCCTCGGCGCGTTCGGCATCACCCAGGGAGGCGCGCGGAATCCAGCTGCCCGCCAGCTTGGTCAGCACGACGTAACGCGGGATCACGATCTCACTTTGGACGCCCATGTAACTGAGTGTGTCAGATCAGAATTAACGATTCTTAAACCCGGGTTAATTTTTCCGTGAACACCCGGCATTTTCCACGGAACCATAAGGACATAGCGGAGGTTTCGTTATTCCACTGGAGATGGCCATGATCACCCCCGATAACCCCGGAAAAGCAGCAGAAACGCAAAGTTCCGGCCGTCGGCTGCGGCCCTGGCACTGGGTACTGGGCGCTATCGGCCTGCTGGTGACTGTCCTGGTCGTGGGGGCAGCCCTGTTTGACTGGAACTGGCTGCGCAATCCGGCGCAGAACTTCATCACCGCCGCCACCGGCCGGCAGACCGTGATCAACGGCCGTGTGGGCGGAGAATGGTCGCTGACGCCGCGCTTCGTGATCGAAGACTTCCATATGGCCAATGCCGACTGGGCGAGGGAGAAGGAGCTGCTCAGTTTCGAGCGCGCCGAGATCGTGGTCGATCTGCGCCAGCTGCTGCGGGGCCGTACCGTGCTGCCGGAAATCAGGCTGGTGAAGCCGCAGATCGCGCTGGAACGCCGTGCAGATGGCGAGGCCAATTGGACACTTGGTATGACGGTCGCCAAGGACGTGGCCGCGCCGGAAGACCGCACGGATATGCCGCTGATCGGGCGCCTGCGCATCGAAGACGGCCGTTTCCTCTATCGCGACGAAAAGGCCGGCGTCGATATTGATGCCGAGCTGGCCACCGTGTTCGGTGCCAACAACGAGGGCAGGGATCGCGTTCGCCTGGGTGGACGCGGCACCATGCATGGCGAGGCGTTCCGGCTGCGCCTCACCGGCGGTTCGCTGCTGTCGCTGCGCGAAGGCGACGAACCCTATCCGCTGACCATCGAGTTGACGATCGGACAGACAATCGCACGGATCTCCGGCACGCTGGCTGATCCGATCCGGTTCGAGGGCCTCGATCTCGAGGTGGCGCTGAGCGGTCCCGATCTGGGCAGGTTGCAGGTGATGACCGGCGTGCCGTTGCCGATGACGCCCCCTTACGATCTGAAGGGCCGCTTGTATCGGGATGGTGCAATCTGGCGGATCGAAAACATGGCCGGCCGTGTCGGCAACAGCGATCTCGGCGGTGTCATCAGGATCGATACCGGCCGCGAACGGCTTTATCTCGAAGCCGATCTGCATTCGAAGAGTCTGGACTACCGTGATATCGGGCCGCTGATCGGCCTGAAACCGGAAGCGGAGCGGGCACCCAATATCGCGGCGTCATCGGCGAGTGAAAAACAGGCTGCGGCATCCAAGGCAACCAATCCCGCCGTTCATGCGCCGTCGCGCGTCTTGCCTGATGCACCATTGGCGGTCGAACAGCTGCGCCAGGTCGATGCCAGGGTGAAATTCCGCGGCGACAAGATCGAAGCGCCGAATACGCCACTCAGCGGCGTTGATCTCGAGCTGGTGCTGGAGAACAGCGTGCTGCATCTGCGGCCGCTGAAGCTCGGCGTTGCCGGCGGCCTGGTCGATGCGGATATCCGTATTGATGCGCGCAGTAATGTCGTGCTGACACAGTATGATGTGAAGCTGAATCGGTTTCGGCTCGAGCGCTTTCTGGACTCGGCCGGCCTCAAGGATACCGGCAGCGGCCGGATTGATGGCCGTATTCGGCTGACCGGTTATGGCGATACCGTGCAGAAATCACTGGGCAGTGCCAATGGCGATATTCGGCTGCATATGAATGGCGGTACGCTGTCCAATCTGGCGATGGAACTGGTCGGCCTTGATGTGGCGGAAGCGGCCCGCTTCTGGGCCGGCGGCGACCGCACTATTCCGTTGCGTTGCTTCGCTGCCGATTTTAACGTCGAAAGCGGCATGATGACGCCACGGCTGTTCGTACTCGATACCTCCGATACCACGGTGACGGCCGAAGGCCGGATCAGCCTGGCGGAGGAATTGCTGGGGCTGAAGATCAAGGCGCATCCCAAGGATCCCAGTCTGCTGTCAGCCCGCACGCCCATCAATATCACCGGCGCCTTCAGCCGCCCCAGCATCAGCCTCGATGCCAGCGCGCTGGCTGCCCGGACGGCGGGCGCCGTGGCACTCGGCCTGCTGCTCACGCCCTTGGCGTCCATCCTGGCCTTCATCGAACCTGGCCTGGAAAGCGACAGCGACTGCATCGCGCTGCTGAAGCAGGTTCAGCCGGGCCAGCCAGGATGAACCTGCGGCTGCCCAGTCTGGGCCGGCTGATGGTCAGTGCCGGCCGCGCCATGATCAACAGCCTGTCTTTCGAGCTGGCCGGCCATATCGCCTATACCGCTTTGCTGTCGATATTCCCGTTCCTGATCTTCCTCGCCGCCCTGGCGGGTTTTCTGGGCGATTACGGCGGCAGCCTGGCCTCGGTGCATGCCGTGCTGGATATCCTGCCGGAGGATGTCGGCGCCACGCTGCGCCCGGTGATTGACGAAGTGCTCAACCGGCGCGATGGCGGCCTGCTGACGCTGGGTCTGCTCGGGGCGCTGTGGATCGCCTCCAATGGCATCGATGCGTTGCGGATTGCGCTCAATACCAGCTATGGCTTCGATGAGCCGCGGCCCTGGTGGATGATCAAGCTGGGCAGCCTGGGGGCCATCCTGTTCGGCGGTTTCATCTTCCTGCTGCTGTCGCTGCTGATCGTGCTCGGGCCGCTGATCTGGCAGGCGCTGCTGTGGCTGTTCCCGCTTGGCAACGCGGAACGCTGGGCCTTTGGTTTCACCCGCTACGGCCTGGCCGCGGCGGTGCTGACGGCGGGCCTGCTGGCGATGCATCGCTGGCTGCCCGGGCGGCATCTGCGCTGGCGCGACCTGCTGCCCGGCGTGCTGGTCACCGTGGTGCTGTGGCTGATCGTGGCCGGGCTGTTTTCGCTCTATGTGGCCCGGCTGGGCAATTACAGCGCCACCTATGGCAGCCTGGGCGGGGTGATCGTCACCCTGGTGTTCTTCTACGTTTCGGCCGTGCTTTTCATCTTCGGCGCCGAGGTCAATGCCGCCCTGCTGCGGCGCAGGATGAAAAAACCGCCACCGCCGCCGTCCGAGGCTCTGGCCGACCGCTGACCTGCTGGCTATGCTCCGTCCCCTGTGTTTTTGCCTCGAGGGAACGGACCAGCAATCATGGCGACCAAGAAAAAGAAGACCGCGTCGCGCCCAAGCGTGATGAAGGGCGGGAAGATCGACAAGTCCAAGCTGCCGAGCCGGCATGTGACCGAAGGCCCCGAGCGGGCCCCGCACCGCAGCTACTATTACGCCATGGGGCTGACCGAGAAGGAAATCCACCAGCCCTTCGTCGGCGTCGTCACCACCTGGAACGAGGCCGCGCCCTGCAACATCACACTGGGTCGTCAGGCGCAGGCGGTGAAGAAGGGCGTCAAGGCTGTGGGCGGCACGCCGCGCGAATTCACCACCATCACGGTGACCGACGGCATCGCCATGGGCCACCAGGGCATGAAGTCGTCGCTGATCAGCCGCGAGGTGATCGCCGACAGTACCGAGCTGACCGTGCGCGGCCATTGCTATGACGCGCTGGTGGGTCTTGCCGGCTGTGACAAGTCGCTGCCCGGCCTGATGATGGCGATGGTGCGGCTCAACATTCCCTCCATCTTCATGTATGGCGGCTCCATCCTGCCCGGCAAGTTCCGCGGCCGTGACGTCACCGTGGTCGACGTGTTCGAAGGCGTCGGCCAGCATGCCGCCGGCAAGATGAGCGACAAGGACCTGCATGAGCTGGAATGCGTGGCCTGCCCCTCGGCCGGCAGCTGCGGCGGCCAGTTCACCGCCAACACCATGGCCTGCGTCTCGGAAGCCATCGGCTTGGCGCTGCCCGGTTCGGCCGGCGCCCCGGCGCCCTATGAGACCCGCGACCAGTATGCGGAAGCCTCGGGCAAGCAGGTGATGGAGCTGATCAAGCTGGGCATCCGCCCGCGCGACATCGTCACCAAGAAGGCGCTGGAGAATGCCGCCCGCGTGGTAGCGGCCACCGGCGGCTCGACCAACGGCGCGCTGCATCTGCCCGCCATCGCCCATGAAGCCGGCATCAAGTTCGATCTGGATGATGTGGCCAAGATCTTCAAGTCGACGCCCTATATCGCCGACCTCAAGCCGGGCGGCCGCTATGTCGCCAAGGACATGTACGAGATCGGCGGCGTGCAGGTGGTGCTGAACGAGCTGATGAAGGGCGGCTATATCCATGGCGACTGCCTCACCGTCACCGGCAAGACCATCGAGCAGAACCTGAAGGGCGTCACTTTCCCGAAGAACCAGGATGTGGTGCGGCCGATCAGCAATCCGATCACGCCGACCGGCGGCGTGGTGGGCCTGAAGGGCAATCTCGCGCCGCGCGGCGCCATCGTGAAGGTGGCGGGCATGGCGCGGCTGAAGCATGTCGGCCCGGCGCGGGTGTTCGACTCTGAGGAAGCCGCCTTCGAGGCGGTGCAGAAGAAGAAGTACAAGGACGGCGACGTGATCGTCATCCGCTATGAAGGCCCCAAGGGCGGCCCCGGCATGCGCGAGATGCTGTCGACCACCTCGGCGATCTACGGCCAGGGCATGGGCGAGAAGGTGGCGCTGATCACCGACGGGCGTTTCTCCGGCGGCACGCGCGGCTTCTGCGTCGGCCATGTCGGGCCGGAGGCGGCGGTCGGCGGTCCCATCGGCCTGATCAAGAATGGCGACATCATCACCATCGATGCGGTGAAGGGCATTCTCAGCGTCGATGTTTCGGCCAAGGAAATGGCGGCGCGCCGCAAGAAGTGGAAGCCGCGCAAGACCGAGTACCAGTCGGGTACGCTGTGGAAATACGCCCAGACCGTGGGCGATGCCCATGACGGCGCGGTGACCCATCCGGGCGGCGCCAAGGAAGTGAAGGAATACGCCGACATCTAGTCGACTCCCAGACGGGCGCCCCAGCGGCGCCCGTCTTCGTTTCATAGCACCCCAGACGCCATGCAGCTTTTCGACCTTCTTCTTGTTACGCTCGGCGCCGTGACCGCTTTTACGATTGCCGCCGCTCTCCAGTTTCGGCATGGCAACCGACGCCTGGCCGGTGGTTTCCTCTGCGTCGCGGGTTTTTGCTTGGCTCTTGGTTTCTTTTCGGCCTACCGCTTGGGTCTGAGCAACGATCCGCAGGATTGGTTTTCCCGCACGCGCCCCTGCAGCGCGACGGGCCGCTGTTAAATCAAAGCCCCCAACCATAAACGAGCCCCAGACATGACCTATCGCATTGCCATTGCCGGCTTCCAGCATGAGACCAACACCTTTGCGCCGACGCGCGCCACGCTCGACCTGTTCATCCAGGGCGAGGGCTGGCCGCCGCTGACCGAGGGCAAGGCGATCTTCGATGTGTTCGGCCCGATGAATATTCCGATCGGCGGCTTCATCCATGCGGCGAAGCCGAAGCAGTGGGAGCTGCATCCGATTGTCTGGGCCGCCGCCGCGCCGTCGTCCTACGTTTCCACCGAGGCGTTTGAATATGTGGCGAAGAAGATCCTGGACGGCATCGCCGCCCTGAAGGGCCGCATCGACGGCGTCTATCTCGACCTGCATGGCGCCATGGTGACGGAAGCCCATGAAGACGGCGAGGGCGAACTGCTGCGCCGCGTCCGCGCACTCGTCGGCCCCGACATGCCGATCGGCGTCAGCCTCGACCTGCATGCCAATGTGACGCCGGAGATGGTGCAATACAGCGACGTGCTGATCGCCTATCGCACCTATCCGCATCTCGACATGGCGGTGACCGGTGCGCGCGTGCTGCACCATATGGAAAAGCTGCTGACCGGCGAGCGCAAACGCCAGGCCAAGGCGCTGCGGCAACTGCCGTTCCTGATCCCGCTGACGGCGCAATGCACCTTCATCGAGCCGTGCAAGAGCCTGTACGACCAGATGGGCGACATGGAGCACAGCGCCGCCTATCCGGGCTTGAGCAGCATGAGCTTCAGCCCCGGCTTCCACCCGGCCGATATCCATCATTGCGGCCCGACCGTGGTGGCCTATGCCGATACGCAAGCCACCGCCGACAAGGCCGCCGATGATTTCACCCGCGCCATCACCGAGCGCGAGGCGGAGTTCAAGCTCAATCTTCTGTCGCCCGTCGATGCCATCGAGCAGGCGCGCAAACTGATCCGCGCCGGCGCCAGCAAGTCCATCGTGCTGGCCGATGTGCAGGACAATCCCGGCACCGGCGCCACCAGCGACACCACCGGACTCTTAGCAGCCCTGATCGCCGAGCATGTGCCCGATGCCACGCTGGGCCTGCTGTATGACCCGGAAGTCGCCAAGCTGGCGCACCAGGCCGGCGAGGGCGCCGAGATCGAGGTGGCGGTGGGCGGCAAGCTGCTCAATGTCGAGGGCGCGCGGCCCTATCGCAATCGCTTCAAGGTGGCGAAACTCGGCAGCGGCAAATTCCTCTGCACCGGGCCGTTCTACAAGGGCACCAGCATGGCGCTCGGCCCGATGGCGCGCCTGCAGTGCAATGGTGTCGACCTGGTGCTCGCCTCGGCGCGGGTGCAGGCCGCCGACAAGGAGATGTACCGGCATTTAGGGATCGAGCCGGGCCAGCGCCAGATCGTCGGCGTGAAAAGCACGGTGCATTTCCGCGGCGACTTCACCGACATCGCCCATGACATCCTGAACGTGGAAAGCCCGGGCGCCTTCATCGAGCGGGCCGAAACGCTGCCCTATAAAAAGCTGCGCAAGGGCATGAAGCTCAGTCCCAAGGGGCGCCAGCATCCGGGCTGAGGAGTCTTCCCGGCACTTCGCTGGCGTTCGCTGGGCTTCGCTGGTGTTCGTGGCGCTTCGCTGGCGTTCGCTGGATGCTCGTTCGGGTTCGTTGCGGTTCGCTCAGGTTCGTTCGGGTTCGCGATAACCGGCATACAAGTGTAACTCACGGCATCGCGGCCCAACCGGATCAGATAGGGAACGATCTGCGGGGTTCAAGAGGGCCTTCCGCATTATCCTCCACCGTCATGCCCGGGCTTGACCCGGGCATCCATCCCCACCATCGGCGCCGCAGGCCTCTCGGTCATGGCCCTGACCCATCGGCAAATGGATGCCCGGGTCAAGCCCGGGCATGACGGAGTGGGGGTGGTGGCAGGGAGACTCATCCGGGCATGACGGGGTTGGGGTGGTGGGAGAGAAACGCATCCGGCCATGACGGCGTGGGGAAGGCGCGAAGGAGCAAGAGGCGGGCCTGCCTATTCCGGTATGACGCCGCCTGCCGTAACGTCGCTGCGGACGGCGCCGCGCCGCCGCGCTATGCTGCCGGCAACGATAAAAGCCCGGAGGCGCCGCCGTGCAGGCGAGGGAGCTGTTCACCCCTGACGAGATCAAACGGCTGAGCACGCGCTCCGATGTGATGGGCGCGCTGCTGGTGCTGCATGCCTGGGCGCTGATCGGCGGCAGCATGGCGGTGTTCGCCGCCTGGCCCAATCCGCTCAGCTTCATCCTCGCCGTGATGGTGATCGGCGGGCGCCAGCTCGGCCTCGCCATCCTGATGCATGATGCCGCCCATGGCCTGCTGTTCCGCACCCGGCGCTGGAACGAACTGGCCGGGCAATATCTCTGCGCCCTGCCGGTGGGCACCGACCTCAATCTCTATCGCCCCTATCACCTGAAGCATCACCGCTACACCCAGCAGGCCGAGGACCCCGACCTGGTGCTGTCGGCGCCATTCCCGATCACGACGCAGAGCCTGAAACGCAAGGTGTGGCGCGACATCAGCGGGCGCACCGGATACACCCGGCGCAAGGAACAGATTGTGATGGCATGGGGGCCTATGGGGGGCGAGGCGGGCTTAAGCTGGCGCGAACGCTGGGCGCGGCTGCGGCAGGCCGGCCTGGTGGGCGGCGTGGCGGCCAATCTCGCGCTGTTCGCGCTGCTCGCCGCCATCGGATACTGGTGGCTGTATCCGGCGCTGTGGCTGCTGCCGCTGCTCACCTGGTATCAGCTGATCAGCCGCATCCGCAACATCGCCGAACATGCCGTGGTGCCCGACAACGACGATGCCTTGCGCAACACGCGCACGACGCTGGCCGGCATCTGGACGCGCCTGCTGCTGGCGCCCTACTGGGTGAACTACCATCTGGAGCATCACCTGCTGCTCAGCCTGCCGTGCTGGAAACTGCCGGTGGCGCATCGCCTGCTGATTGCCAAGGGCCTGCGCGACCGGATGGAAGTGCGCGACAGCTATGCCGAGGTACTGCGTATGGCGACGAGCGCGGTGAGCGAGGGGCCACATAATAGTGTAGGCAACAGTAAAGCTGTACACATCTGACGCGCGTGCATTAAAACAACTTAAGGTGAAGCGCGCGCGGTTGAGAGCGATAATGAAGAAGAAATACTTCCAACATAAAAATCTCGTCAGCAATATTCAGACGATGAAAAGATCTGGTGGTAAGCAAGCCGCTGCGGCGGGAGAAGTCTTAGCCATAATTGGCGCAATCAATACGCAGACTGCCGACCCATTCCACGGGGTTCGTCAGACAAAGCACGGAGAGTCGCGTATACCGAACTGCATAAAGTATGACCTGACAGGATTTTGCCGATTGGTGACCGTCCTGTATGGCCATGTTCACATTCTTGTATATGCCGGATCTCATGAAGACGAAGAGCGATGGTTGAATAATAATCGCGGGCTTACCTTCGGAGTCGACAACGACAATCGCATTATCGAGATTACGGTGTCAGGCAACAGCAATCAAATAACTGCTGCTCCTGATACGTGGCACGGCAAGCTTCTTGATCGTCTGGACCCGAACTCAAGAGCGGATCTATTTGGCGATTTACCCGCTCGTGATGTCGAGCCGTTCCGCGATATAGAAGCAGGAGTTAGCTCTGAGAAAATTGGCTACTACGTGCAGTCCGTTGGAGACGAGAATCTTCGTCTAGCGATCTATGATGTTCTAATCAAACTAAACGCCGGAAATGTCGATGGGGCACGCGACAGAATTGCTCTTTTACGCGGAGACATAAAGCCAATATCGAGCTTTGAAGCGGAAGATTATTTAAAGATTCAAGATGGAGAAAGCGTAAAGCAAATCAAGATTGGATCACCTGAATATGAGGTGTGGATCAAGTCATACATTGATGCGAATACTTACTACGACTGGTTCCTGTTTATGCATCCGGAGCAGGAAAAGTATATTGATGAAGATTATGAAGGCCCCGCCCGTCTATCAGGTGTTTCCGGGTCTGGTAAAACATGCATTGCAATCCGCAGGGCGATTAGACTTGCGCAGGCAGGAAGTGGGAAAAAGATCGGTCTTATTACATTAAATAGAAGCCTTGCGGCGTTAATCTCTAAATTAGCAGATAGTGCGTGCCCAAATCCGGAAGTTAGATCTCGAATTGAGGTCTATTCATTTTTTAGATTGTGCCAGGTACTTCTGTCATCTCTTGATGCGCAAAATAGCCGTCGCTACAGCGATGTGACTTGGAAACTCGAAGAACATATTGACGAGATTTTTCGCGAATACTATCGCGGTGTGAATAACTATACAAAATCAGATGTTATGATACCGACTCATTACACTCTGGTGGCGCAGGGAGTTGATGCTGAAAGCTACATTAAGGAAGAGTTTGACTGGATACGTAGTGCACTCCCGTTTGAAAAGCGGGATGAGTACTTAGCTGTTGAAAGAAAAGGCCGCGGCTTACCATTAGACAAAGACCGCAGATCTCAAATCTTATCAGGCCTCTCGTATTGGGAGGAAAAGATGGAGCATGTAGGGATCATTGACTACATGGGACTTTCAACAGCCGTCACCAAGTTTAGAGATTTAGGCCTTCATTTCGATCATCTAATTATCGATGAAGCTCAGGATTTTGGTACAACCGAGCTATCCATATTGCGCAAATTAGTTCCGGAAGGGAAGAATGACATTTTCTTATGCGGTGATTTAGCGCAACACATTCTTCCGAAGCATCAGCGCTTTTCTGATGCAGGAATCGAAACTGCCAATCGCTCTTATAAAATCCGTCGCAACTACCGAAATAGTCGTGAGATTCTGAAAGCGGCGTATGGTGTTTTATATAACAACTTGAATGAAGCAATATTCGACAAGGGAGATTTAGAAATACTAGATCCCCAGTATGCAAACCGCTCATCTGCGGAACCAATAGTTTTGTCTGCGCCCAGTCTGGAAGGTGAAATTCGTAGTGCGATTGCGCTGATGCGTGAAAATGAGAATATGTACAAACAAAAGGGTGCCAAGCGATCACATAGCGGGTGCATTGCTTTTGCAGGCTTTACTCAATTCGAGATCAGCCTTTTTGCCCAGCAACATGGTCTTCCGGTGCTTGATGGAGCAAAAGAGCCAGCAGATGGCGAGTTGTTCTTATCCGATTTAGAGCAAACTAAGGGATATGAATTCGATACAGTCGTAATCTTAAATTGCCGGAAAGGAGCGCTTCCGCCAGCAGGAACTCCTGTCGAAGATGCATTTAGATTTGGCGCCCAACTATATGTTGCAATGACTCGTGCCAAGGAGCAGCTGGTTCTCTCATTTTCAGGAACGCCCAGTGATTGGCTAACAAATCGCGACGTAGGCCTTAGCTTTGATACATGGGACAATTATGTGGATGTATCACTCGTCGACCCATTGGGTGAGCCTGGATATTTACCTGAGCAAGTAGATATTGATGATGAAGCAAACCAAGTTATGCTTCTGAATGGCAGGCAATTTCTCTACACCCCTTATGCTTGGGGCATGCCTCCTGATCTACAGATTAAACTCGAAGAGGTTGTTCCCGGTGAGGCTCGACAGCGCGCTGGTCGTAGAGTTGCATGGAAGAACGTTGGCCAGTTACTAGAAGATATAGAGCTCGGCCCAGCTCGTGGTGGTACGCCACAAGTTTTCGGCCCAAAAGCCGACCAGCTAATTCGTGAAATGCTTGAGAAAGCTCGTTCTGGCGTCCGGCCTATCGCAAGACGGCCCGTGAGAAAAATTGAATATACAGACGCTAAGCCCGTAATAAATGCTCCTGAAGAGCATAGGGCCGAACTCGTGAATCCAGTCATTGATCCAAGAGATATCCCACTTGGAGAATTAAATTTAAGTGCAAGACTTTTTGTGTCTTTACATGAAGCAAAGGTGCGAACATTAGGTGACTTGATTAAAAGTCCGCTGAATGAAATCGCACGGCGCGCAAATCTGAGAAAACAAGATGAAGATGCGATTCAACTCGTAATCAATCAGCGTATACGGCAGTGGGAGATTACACTGCTCATGAAGCGTGCCGATACTCTTGACGTTACAAGCAGAACGAAGCGTGTTCTAAAAGCAAATGGACTGACTCTGCTAGCAGATGTCGCCAACATACGAATTTCTGAACTCCTCAAAAACCCAGAATGTGGACGCCGAGAAATACTTGAACTCCAACGCGCCCTGTCTAAGTACAACATCGTTCTGCGTCCCTAACTAACAACCTTCCTTTTCTCCCCGGCAGCCTCTCAGCTGCCGGGGAGCGCACACTAACCTAGCTCACGCCAGATCAAACCGATCCGCGTTCATCACCTTGGTCCAGGCGGCGACGAAGTCGCGCACGAACCGCTCCTTCGCATCGTCCTGGGCATAGACCTCGGCATAGGCGCGCAGCACCGAATTGGAGCCGAACACCAGGTCCACCCGCGTGGCGGTCCATTTCACCTGGCCGGTCTTGCGGTCGCGGATCTCGTAGAGATTTTTGCCCGCAGGTTTCCAGGTGTTGGCCATGTCGGTCAGCGCGACGAAGAAATCGTTCGTCAGCGCGCCGACGCGGTCGGTGAACACGCCATGCTTGGCGCCGCCATGGTTGGTGCCCAGCACGCGCATTCCGCCCACCAGCACGGTCATTTCCGGCGCCGTGAGCCCCATCAGCTGGGTGCGGTCGAGCATCAGCTCTTCCGCGCTCACGGCATAGTCCTCCTTCTGCCAGTTGCGGTAGCCGTCATGGATCGGCTCCAGCACCGCGAACGAGTCCGCGTCGGTCTGCGCGTCGCTCGCGTCGCCGCGGCCGGGCGCAAACGGCACGGTGATGCCGTCGAAGCCGGCGGCCTTCGCCGCCTGTTCGATCCCGACATTGCCGGCCAGCACGATGGTGTCGGCGAGGCTGGCGCCGCTGTCACGCGCAATGGCCTCCAGCACGCCGAGCACTTTGGCCAGCCGCGTGGGCTCATTGCCCGCCCAGTCCTTCTGCGGGGCCAGCCGGATACGCGCGCCGTTGGCGCCGCCGCGCATATCCGAACCACGATATGTGCGGGCACTGTCCCAGGCGGTGCTGACCAGCTCGGCGATGCTCAGGCCACTCGCGGCGATGCGCGCCTTCACATGGCCGATGTCGTACTGCGTCGGGCCGGCCGGGATCGGGTCCTGCCAGATCAGGTCTTCCTTCGGCACGTCGGGGCCCTGATAGCGCACCTTCGGGCCCATGTCGCGATGGGTCAGCTTGAACCAGGCGCGGGCGAAGACATCCGAGAAATAGGCCTGATCCCTGGCGAAGCGCTCGGAGATCTTGCGATAGACCGGATCGACCTTCATCGCCATATCGGCATCGGTCATGATCGGCATGCGGCGGATGCTGGGGTCTTCCACATCCACCGGCATGTCTTCCTCGCGGATGCCGATCGGCTGCCACTGATGCGCACCGGCCGGGCTCTTTTTCAGCTCCCACTCATAGCCGAGCAGCAGCTTGAAATAGCCGTTGTCCCACTTGGTGGGATTCGTGGTCCAGGCGCCCTCGAGGCCGCTGGTGACGGTGTCGCGGCCAACGCCACGGCTGGTCTTGTTGAGCCAGCCGAAGCCCTGGTCTTCCACCGGGCCGTCTTCCGGGCTGGGGCCCAGCTTGGCCGCATCGCCGTTGCCATGCGCCTTGCCGACCGTGTGGCCGCCGGCGGTGAGCGCCACGGTTTCCTCGTCATCCATCGCCATGCGGGCGAAGGTGAGGCGCACGTCGTGTGCGGTGCGCTGCGGGTCGGGCTTGCCGCCCACACCTTCGGGGTTGACGTAGATCAGGCCCATCTGCACGGCAGCCAGCGGATTGGCCAGCGACTGGCGGTCGTCGCCGTCATAGCGCTCGGAGCCGAGCCAGTCCTTTTCGGCGCCCCAGTAGATGTCTTTCTCGGGGTGCCAGATATCCTCGCGGCCGAAACCGAAGCCGAAGGTTTTCAGGCCCATCGATTCATAGGCGATGGTGCCGGCCAGGATGATCAGGTCGGCCCAGCTGATGCGGTTGCCGTATTTCTTCTTGATCGGCCAGAGCAGTCGGCGCGCCTTGTCGAGATTGGCATTGTCGGGCCAGGAATTCAGCGGCGCGAAGCGCTGGTTGCCGGTGCCGCCGCCGCCACGGCCATCGGCCATGCGGTAGGAGCCCGCGGCATGCCAGGCCATGCGGATCATCAAGCCGCCGTAATGGCCCCAGTCGGCCGGCCACCAGTCCTGGCTGGTGGTCATCAGCGCGGTGAGATCGGCCTTCAGCGCGGCGACATCCAGCTCGCGCAGCGCGGCGCGATAGCTGAAGCCCTGGCCGAGCGGATCGGTCTTGCTGTCGTGCTGGTGCAGGATGTCGAGGTTCAGTGCATTGGGCCACCAGTTGGTGACGGATGTGCCCGCCGCGGTGATCCCGCCATGCATTACGGGGCATTTGCCAGTCATGGGCGTGTCTCCAGTCTTTGCTATCCCGTCAGCCGGCCGCCGGCGGCGAACCAGGCTTGACGGTGCCGAGGATAGCGACAGACCGGATTTAGAAGAAATTGATAATACTGGTAATTATGATCGGAAATTCCGATCATAGGCCGGCCGCGCCGTCAGGCCACCGAGGCGGTGGCCTGCTGCAGCAGGGCCTGCGCCTCGGTGCTGCGGGCCGGGCAGACCAGCGTCACCGTCAGGCCGCCTTCGGGCCGGTTGGCGAGGTCGAGCCGGCCGCCGAGCAGCAGCGCCAGGCGATGCGCGATGGTGAGGCCGAGGCCGACGCCGCCGCTGCTGCTGCTGCGTGCCTGCGCGTCGGCGGCCTGGTAGAAGGCTTCGGTGACATGCTGCAGATGGTGCGCCGGGATGCCGGGGCCGCTGTCGCTGACGCGGATCCAGAAGGCGTCGCCGTCGAGGCCGACGCCGACCGCGATGCGGCCGCCGCGCGGCGTGAATTTGAGGGCGTTCGAGACCACGTTGAGGCAGATCTGGTGCAGGGCGCGCGGATCGGCCATCACCGGCGGCAGCCCGTCGGCCAGGTCGATCTCCAGGGTCTGCTCGGCATGGCGCGCGCGCGGTTCGAGCAGGCGCAGGATATTGGCGACCTCGATTGTCAGGTTGGTCGGCTCGAGCTTGACGGTCAGGCCGCCGGTGTCGATGGCCGCGTTGGTCAGCACATCCTCGACCAGCGCCATCAGATGCATGGCGCTGTGAAGGATGTCGTTGAGGTATTCCGTCTCGCGCTCGCCGAAGGGGCGGTTCTGCGCGCGGCGCAGCAGCATCAGCTCGGTGAAGCCGATGATGGCGTTGAGCGGCGTGCGCAATTCGTGGCTCATCACCGCGAGGAAGTTCGACTTGGCGATGCTGGCGGTCTGGGCGCGGTCGCGCGCCAGGCCCAGCTCGACCTGGCTGAGACGGAATTTCTCCAGCGCGCGGGCGAAGCGGCCGAATTCATCCGTCTGCTCCAGCATCGGCACCGTCACCGGCTGTTCCGCGGCGATGGCATTGGTGACGGCGATCAGGCGGTCGATGCGGGCCAGGATCGGCCGCATGCCGAACACCACGGCGCAGGCCGCGAGCAGCACCACCAGCAGCACACCGGCCAGCTGCAGCTGGATTTCGCGGTCGAAGACCGATTCCAGCTTGCTGGTGTCGATGTCGATCTGCACCGCGCCGACGATGCGGCCGTCGTAGTTGGGCAGCGGCGCCAGCGTGGAGACCAGGAACTGCTCGCCGGCCTGGCCGCGCCGGGTCGGCAGCTTTTGCGCCAGTCCGGCCTGCGCGGCCTGGGCGATCTGGGCGGCCGGGAAGGGCTGGGCGGTCGCGGTGTCCGACTGCGCGATCAGGGTCGGGCGGCCGTCCCGCAACAGATAGATGCTGTAGGCGGTGCCGGGCTTTTGGAAGATGTGCAGGAAATCCGAGGTCAGGAACGAGCCGACCTCCAGCGCGCCGAGATGGCGGCCGTCCGGCGCGAACACCGGCACGGCGCCGCGGATCGGCAGGCCATGCAGGCCGGGTTCGATGCCCTGGCGCGGCGTGCGCGTCTCGTTGACCTCGCGGATCATCGGGCGGAGAGTGCTCAGGTCGTCGTCGAACTGCTGCGGCCGGTGCAGGCGGAGCAGCGAGGTGGTGTTGGCGCGATGCAGGTGCAGATTGGTGATGCCCATTGCGCTCAGGCTGACGAAGGCGCCGTCCAGCTCGCGCTGCAGCGCGGCGCGGTCGTCGGCAAGGAAGTCACGCTGCACGGCGGGCAGCGCCGCCAGCGCGGCGGCCATCGCGCGGTTGGCGGCAGCCTGGACCTCGATGGCGTTTTCCAGATGCAGGCGGGCGCGCTCGGCGAGATCCTGTTCCTGGGCATCGATCAGATAGCGCATGGTGCCGAGGCCGATGCCGCCGATCAGCATCACCGCCACGACCGCGACGCACAGCACGATGAGTTTAAGGCGACCCCCGATGCTCATTTTCTGTCTCAGACCGCACGGGCAAGGCGCCCGACGCTGAGGCATTACATACCGTCCGCAGTTGGGGCAGCAAGGCCGTTTTTCGCCCAGTAACGCAAAATAAGCGGCGGTTCGCGCTGCGGCCACCCCGATCAAAAGCTATCGTGGTCCCATTGTTTGTGCTCATATTGGCCGCCCCGTATTTCACGAATGGTTTTCCCCATGCTCAAGGTTCATCATCTCAATAACTCGCGCTCGCAGCGCGTGCTGTGGCTGCTTGAAGAGCTGGGCGTGCCCTACGATGTGGTGCGCTACGAGCGCGACAAGGTGACCATGCGGGCGCCGGCGGCGCTGCAGAAGATCCATCCGCTCGGCAAGTCGCCGGTGATCGAGAGCGAAGAAGGCCAGATCATCGCCGAGACCGGCGCGATCATCGAATTCCTGATCGAGCGTTATGACAGCGGCCGCAGCCTGGTGCCGCCGCCCGACACGCAGGAGCGCCGCGACTGGACCTACTGGCTGCATTATGCCGAAGGCTCGGCGATGCCGTTGCTGCTGCTCAAGCTGATCTTCATGCGCATGCCGCATGGGGTGCCGTTCTTCATCCGCCCGCTGGTGAAGAAGATCGCCAAGACGGCGCAGGCCAAGGTGACCGATCCGCAGCTCACCACGCATATGCTCTACTGGGCCGATGCGCTGCGCCAGGGCAACGGCTGGTTCGCCGGCAAGGCGTTTTCGGCCGCCGATATCATGATGAGCTTCCCGCTGGAGGCCGCCGCCAGCCGCGTCGGGCTCGGCGAGGGCCACGGTCCGATCAAGGATTTCCTCGAGCGCATCCATGCCCGCCCGGCCTATCAGCGCGCCCTGGTCACCGGCGGGCCGTATGAGCTGCTGAAATAGGCCAAGCCGGAAACCATTGACCCCGGCCCGCGTTGTCCTAGCTGGAACAGCCAAACCAGCGCGGAGGGACATGCCATGGCCACGAGCAAAGCGACGGTCGATGCCAGGATCGACGGGCGCAAACGCCTCGAACCCGGAGCGGACCATCCGATCACGATCAGCGCATTTCCCGGCCGCGTGCGGGTCGCCTTCAACGACCGCCTGGTCGCCAACAGCACCAATGCCGTGCGCCTGCAGGAAGCCGGTTACCCGCCGGTCTATTACATTCCGCGCCATGACTGCGACTGGACGCTGTTCACGCCGAGCGACCACAGCACCCATTGCCCCTACAAGGGCGATGCATCGTATTTCCATCTCGACGTGGATGGGCGGCGTGCGGAGAATGCGGTCTGGAGCTACGAAGAGCCCTATCCGGCCGTGTCGCGGATCGGCGACTTCGTCGCCTTCTATCCCGAGCGGGTCGACAGCATCGACGCCGAGTAGTCCCAGGGAACCGGGCCGGGGCGGGTGACGGCGCGGTGAGGCTGCGCTAAACAGGGACAACGCTGTCCAGTCGCCTTACCTGTCCGGGGCCTGCCTTGCCCACCATTCTCGCCTTACCCGAGCGTATCGAAGCCATCGCGCTGATCCTGATCTGGATCGGCCTGCTGCTGTGGCGGCGCCGGCTCAGCGATCCCGGCCAGCGCCGCATTGCCCTGGTCGGCCTGATCCTTGCCGCGGTCAGCTTCCTCTGGGTGGTGCTGCCGCAGGCTGCCAGCTTCAGCGGCATGCCCGCCGTCATCATGGTGGCCAAGCCCGCCGTGCGGCTGGTCGGCGCGGTGTGGTGGATTCTGTTCGCCACGCTGGTCATCGTTATCCTCGAACGTTTCGTCTGGGCCGCGCTGATCAACCGCGGCGTGGTGGTGCCCAAGCTGATGATCGATCTGGCGCGCGCGCTGGTCATCGTCTTCACCGGGCTCGGCATCGTCTCGGCGATCTTCGAGGAGTCGATCGCCGGCCTTCTCGCCGCCTCGGGCGTGTTCGCCGTGGTGATGGGCTTCGCCCTGCAGAGTACGCTGGCCGATGTGTTCTCCGGCATCGCCATCAACATGCAGCGGCCCTATCGCGTCGGCGACTGGGTGCAGGTCGATAACGGCGTGCTCGGCGAAGTCACCGAGATGAACTGGCGCGCCACGCATCTGCTGTCGCCGCGCGGCAACATCATCGTGCTGCCGAACAGCAAGATGGCCGCCGCCCAGTTGGTCAATTTCAACCACCCGAACCGGCATCAGCGCCAGTCGCTCACCCTGGCGGTGGACGCGCGCATTCCGCCCGCCGATGTGAAGGCGATGCTGGAGGCCGGCGCGCTGACTTGCAGCCGCGTGCTTTCCTCGCCGCCGCCGGAAGCCGCGATCCGCGAATTCCGCGACGGCCAGCTGGCCTATGACCTATCCTACTGGATCGAAGATTTTCCGCTCGCCGACCAGGTACGGCACGAAGTGGCCAACGGTATCTGGCGCGCGCTTGATACACTCGGCCTGGCGCCCTGGCACAGTGTGGCGCCGGCCGGCGCGGACAGCGCGGCGCAGGCCGAACGGCTGCTCGGCCTGGTGCATCTGTTCGCCGACCTGACGCCGCCGCTGCGCGCGCGGCTGGCGCCGCTGATGCGCTCGGAAAAGCACCCGGCCGGGCGCGTCGTGGTCGAGCAGGATGATACCGATTCCAAGCTCTATATCGTCGAGCGCGGCGCGCTGGAGGTCAGCATGCAGCGCGAGGATGGCGTGCGGCATGTGCTGGCGCGGCTGGGTGGCGGCGACTGTTTCGGCGAGATGGCGCTGTTGACCGGCGAGAAGCGCGGCGCCCGCGTCACCGCGCTCTATCCCTGCACTGTGTGGGTGATCGAGCCCGAGGATATCGCGCCGCTGCTGCGCGAGCAGCCGCTGCTGGCCGAGAACCTGGGCCGTATCATGACCGAGCGCCGGATTGCCAATGAAACCGCGCTGGCATCGCTCAGCCCGGCCGATCATGCCGCGGCGATCCGCAGCGGCACAGCGGAAGTCTTCCTGCGCATGCGCGCCTTCTTCGGGCTTTAGGCCACCGCACGCGCGGTATCATCCGCGATACCAGGTCACATCCGCCTCCGCTTGCGCAAAACCGGCGGTATCGCATACTGGCGACATCATGACAGATGCAGCCATCCGATCCTTCGTCTACCTGCTCGATCCGCTCTGCGGCTGGTGCTACGGCGCCGCGCCGGCCGTCCGCTGGCTGCGCGAACAGCCCGGCGTCACCCTTCAGGCCCGCCCGGTCGGTCTATTCGCCTGGGACCAGGCACGTGCGCTGGACGGCATGCGCGATCATATCCATGCGGCCGATGCGCGGATCGCTGCATTGACCGGCCAGGTGTTCAGCGCCGCCTATGCCGACCGGGTGATTGGCGATGCCGCCGCCCGGCTCGACAGCGGCCCGGCCACATCGGCATTGTTTGCGGCCGAACGACAGCGCGCCGGCGGCGCGCTCGATCTGCTCGCCGCGATTCAGGCCGCGCGCTGGGTGGAGGGCAGGGATGTCGCCGACCGGGCCGTGCTAAGCGCGCTGGCTGCCGATCTCGGCCTCGTGCTGCCCGATGACGAGGTCGTGGACGATGCGGCACTGCGGCAGTGGGTTGATGAGGCAGCGATGCTGCTAACCCGTAGCGGCGCCGGCGGCGTGCCGACCCTGCTGCGCCAGCAGGACGGTCGCCTGCAGGTGGTGCCATCGGCGTATCTCTACCAGTCGCGCGCCCGGCTGGCCAATCTGCTGGCTGCCTAGCTCTTGATGCCCAGCGTGACGGCGATCTTGCTGCGCAGCTGCTCGGCCGAGAAGGGTTTGACGATATAGCCGTTGACCCGCGCCGCGCGGGCCGCCAGCACCAGATCCTGGTCGGCATGGCCGGTCAGCATCAGGAACGGCGTATGCGGGTGGTGTTCGCGCACCAGCTGCAGCAGCTGCAGCCCGTTCATGTTCGGCATGTTCCAGTCCGAGATGATCAGATGGAAGGGCTCGCGCGCCTGGGCGATGGCCTCCAGCGCTTGGGCACCGTCGGTCACCGCCGTCACCTTGCGGATGCCGATGCGCTGCAGGGTGGCGAGCGTCAGCTTGCGCGCGAAGGGCTCATCCTCGGCGACCAGCAGCGAGAGATCGGCGAAGCTGGTGGCCGGCGTGTCAGGCATCGGCGATCTCGCAGAGCACCGGCGTGTGATCGGAGGCCTTTTCCAGGCCGCGCGGGGCACGGTCGATCTCGCAAGCAACCAGCCGGTCGGCGAGCGGCGGCGAGAGCAGGAAATGGTCGATGCGCAGGCCGTTGTTGCGCGGCCAGGCGCCGGCCTGGTAGTCCCAGAAGCTGTATTCCACCGTGGCCGGATGCAGGGCGCGCCAAGCCTCGGTGAGGCCGAGATTGACCAGCGCGCGCCAGGCGCGGCGGCTGTCGGGCGCACACAGCGCATCCTCGGCCCAGCCGGCGGGATCATACACATCGGCATCGGCCGGGCAGATGTTGAAGTCGCCGGTCAGCAGGAAGGGCTTGCCCGCAGCCAGCAGTGCGGCGGCGCGCTGGCGCAGGCGCTCCATCCAGCGCAGCTTGTAGTCATATTTCTCGCCCGGGCGCGGGTTGCCGTTGGGCAGGTAGAGGCCGCACACGGTGATGCCGGCGATATCGCCCTCGATGTAGCGCGCCTGTTCATCGCTGTCGTCACCGGGCAGGCGGGTGCGCACAGCGTCAGGCTTCACTAGGCTGAGCAGGGCGACGCCGTTGTAGCTTTTCTGCCCGTGGGTGAAGAGGTGATAGCCCAGGCCCTCGAATTCCAGTCGCGGGAAATCCGCGTCCTGGCATTTGATTTCCTGCAGCACGACGACATCAGGTTTGCTGTCGCGCAGCCAGCCCAGCACATTGGGCAGCCGGGCCTTCACCGAATTGACGTTCCAGGTGGCGAGTCTCATGGCCGGCAGTATCGGCCAAGGTGGCGGGTCCGGCTAGGGCTGCAACCCTGCCGCGCGCTCACTAAACCGAGAAGGAATTGCCGCAGCCGCAGCTGCTGGAGGCCAGCGGGTTGTTGATGCGGAAACCGGCGCCGGAGAGATCCTCGACGAAATCCAGTTCCGAGCCCCGCAGGTAGTCCAGCGACACGCTGTCGACCAGCAGGCGGGCGCCGTCGCGGGTGATCACCACGTCATCGGCGGTTTCGTCGGCGTCCAGCGTGAAGCTGTACTGGAAGCCGGAGCAGCCGCCGCCCGACACGCTGATGCGCAGGCCGAGCGCCGGGTTGCCCTCCGACTCGGCCACTTTCAGGATGCGGCGCGCGGCCGACGCGGTCAGGCCGAGCGCGGCACCGGCAGGCGGAGCCGGGGCGGCGATGGGGGCGGTCTGGGCTGCGGTTTCGGTCATTTGGCGTTTACGCTTGGTTTACCAATAATTTGCCACATTCGATCAGCAATTTAGGGGCTTACGCGCGGAAGTCAATTTCGGAAGACGGCAGACCACCCGCGCCACGTTGCGGCAGGGCTGTCATATGGCTACTTTCCGCCCCCAAACCAGACCTACCGCCCGTGTTTTTAGAAAAGCCTTGCCCGAATGAACGTTTTTACCGAATTCCGCCGCGATGTGATGCGGGCCGTCGAAGCCTTGGCCTTGCCGGGCGACCTGCCGCTCAAGGCCGTGACGGTCGAGCCGCCGCGCGATGCGGCCCATGGCGACCTCGCCACCAATGTGGCCATGGTGATCGCCAAGCCGGCCGGCATGGCGCCGCGCGCCCTGGCGGAGAAGCTGAAGCCTTTGCTGGAAGCAAACCCGCATGTCACGGCGGTGGAGATCGCCGGTCCGGGCTTCATCAACCTGCGCCTCAAGCCTGACTACTGGCAGCGCCAGGTCGGCACCATTGTCAATGCCGGCAAGGCCTATGGCGACAGCGCGCTGGGGCAGGGCATCAAGGTCAACGTGGAATACGTCTCGGCCAACCCGACCGGCCCGATGCATGTCGGCCATTGCCGTGGCGCGGTGTTCGGCGATGCGCTGGCCGCCCTGCTGCACAAGGCCGGCTTCGATGTCACCCGCGAATACTACATCAACGATGCCGGCGCCCAGGTCGATGTGCTGGCGCGCTCGGCGCATCTGCGCTATCGCGAGGCGCTGGGCGAGAGCATCACGATCCCGGAAGGCCTGTATCCCGGCGACTACCTGAAGCCGCTGGGCCAGCATCTGGCGCAGAAATACGATGCCAAATACCAGACCGCCCCGGAAGCCGACTGGCTGGTGCTGTTCCGCAAGGAAGCCATTGAGGCGATGATGGATATGATCCGCGACGATCTCGCCGCGCTGAACATCCATCATGCCGTGTTCACGTCGGAAAAGGCCCTGCATGACAGCGGCGCGGTGCAGACCGCGTTTGATCGCCTGCAGCAGCGCGACCTGATCTATACCGGTGTGCTGGAACCGCCCAAGGGCAAGCTGCCGGAGGATTACGAGACCCGGCCGCAGGCGCTGTTCAAGGCCAGCGCGTTCGGCGACGACACCGACCGGCCGTTGAAGAAGTCCGATGGCAGCTGGACCTATTTCGGCGCCGACATTGCCTATCACGACGACAAGTATCGCCGCGGCTTCAGCCAGATGATCGATGTCTGGGGCGCCGACCATGGCGGCTATGTCAAGCGCATGAAGGCTGCCGTGAAGGCGCTGTCGAACGGCGAGGCCGATCTGGACGTCAAGCTGGTGCAGATGGTCAATCTGATGGACGGTGGCGAGCCGGTGAAGATGTCCAAGCGCGCCGGCACGTTTGTCACGCTGCGCGACGTGGTCGATGAAGTGGGCAAGGATGTCGTGCGCTTCATCATGCTGACGCGCAAGAACGACGCGCAGCTGGATTTCGATTTCAAGAAGGTGACGGAACAGTCGAAGGACAATCCGGTTTTCTATGTGCAGTATGCCCATGCGCGCATCTGCTCGGTGCTGCGCAATGCGAAGACCGAAGTGCCGGCGGTGGACACGGCGGATGCGGCGCTGGCCAAGGCGGATATGACGAAGTTGTCACACCCGGCCGAGCTGGCACTGGTCAAGCTGCTGGCCTCCTGGCCGCGCATGGTCGATTCCGCGGCTGAGGCGCATGAGCCGCATCGCGTGGCGTTTTTCCTGCAGGATGTGGCCGCCGCCTTCCACGGTCTGTGGAATGTCGGCCGCGACGATACCGGCATGCGGTTCCTGTTGCCCGAAGATATCGACCTCACGCGCGCGCGGCTGGCGATGCTGCGCGCCGTGGCAGTGGTGATTGCTTCGGGCCTTGCGGTGATGGGCGTGACGCCTGTCGAAGAGATGAGGTGAGACGATGAGCGACCTGCGTGGCGACCGCAACATGCGCCCGGTTCCTGGTGAGACGGCCAGTGCACCCGGCATTCGCAGCCCGAAACGCCTGATCACCGCCGGCATCGCGCTGGGCGCGGTGGCGGCCTTTGGTGTCGGTATCTGGTTTGCCTATGATCAGGGTGTGAAGCGTGGTGCGTCAGGCGCGCCGCCGCTGATCCGCGCCGATCAGGGTCCGACCAAGGTGGCGCCGGAAAATCCCGGCGGCATGCAGGTGCCGAACCAGGACAAGCAGATTTATGAGCGCCTGCCGGGCAACACCACGGCGAATACGGCGGGACAGACTGAAAGGTTGCTGCCGCCGCAGGAGCGACCGAGCGCGACACCGACGCAACCGAATGTGGCGACCTCGCCGGCCGTGAGCGTGCCGACACGGCCGGCGCAGAGCGTACCCAATCAGAGCGCCGCCGTGCCGAACCGCACGGACGCGCCGAGCCCGGCGCCGATCCCGCCGGCGCCTGCCGCACCGGGCCAGCCGCAACCGGTGGCGCCGCGCACGGCCGCTGCACCAGCAACGCCGGCACCGACACAAACTCCTCCGGCCGCGACCGCGCGGGCAGCCGCGCCGGCACCGACGGTGACTGCCACACCGGGCGGCAGTGCCAGAATCCAGCTCGCTTCGCTGAAGGACCAGGCGGCGGCCACCGCCACCTGGAACCAGTTGCAGAAGAAATTTCCCGAGGTGCTGGGTGGACTTCAGCCGACCTATGAGCGCGTCGAGATTGCCGACAAGGGCACCTTCATCCGCCTGCAGGCCGGTCCGCTGAAGGATCGCGCCGAGGCCCAGTCGGCCTGCAACGCGCTGGCGGCCAAGAACCAGGGCTGCATCGTTGTTGGACGTTAAATCCGTGGATTGGGGCGCCTATGCGCCCGTCGTGGTGGGATGTGCCGGCCCGCAGTTGTCGGCGGAGGAGCGCGTGCTGTTCGGCGTGCGCAAGCCCCTGGGCCTGATCCTGTTTGCCCGCAACATCGTTGACCCGGCGCAGGTGAAGGCGCTGGTCGCCGATTTCCGTGGCGTTGTGGGCAACCGTTTCGCCCCCGTGCTGATCGATCAGGAAGGCGGCCGTGTCGCCCGCCTGAAGCCGCCGCACTGGCCGGTGTTTCCCCGCGGCGCCGCCTTTGGCGAAATCTACGCCCGCGATCCGGCGGCGGCGGAAGAGGCGGCCTATCTGAACTATCGCTGGATCGGTGCCGTACTGACCGATCTGGGCATCGACGTGGATTGCGCGCCAGTGGCCGATGTGCCGGTGGAAGGTGCCCATGATGTGATCGGCGACCGCGCCTATGGCCGCGATGCCGATATTGTCGGCCTGGTGGCCGAGGCGGTGATGCGCGGCCTGTCTGATGCCGGCGTGATGCCGGTGATCAAGCATATTCCCGGCCATGGCCGCTCGCGTACCGACAGCCATCTCGATCTGCCGGTGGTGGATACCAGCGCCGAGATCCTGGAGCGCAGCGATTTTCTGCCTTTCGTGACCCTGCGCCACGCGCCCTGGGCGATGACGGCGCATATCGTCTACAGCGCCTATGACCACGTGCTGCCGGCAACCCTGTCGCCCAATGTGATCAACCGGGTCATTCGCAGCCGGATCGGCTTCGACGGTGTGCTGATCTCCGACGACCTGACCATGAAGGCGCTGAAGGGCGCGCCGGCGGTGACAGGCCCGGCCTCGCTGCGCGCCGGCTGTGACCTGGTGCTGCACTGCTCGGGTGACCTGCCGGAGATGCAGGCGCTGTTCGCTGCCCTGCCGGCCATGTCGCGCGAGGCGGTGCGCCGGGTGGGCAAGGCCCGCAACGCCCTGCCACAGCCCCGGCCATTCACCGAAGCCGAACGGGCGCGATATCAGACCCTGATGGAGCAGGTCTCCGTCTGAGGCGGCGATTGTAGAGTCCGGCCATGATGGAAACCCTGTACACCGTTTCGACCTGGATCCTGCCGGCCTTGCTGGCCATCACGCTGCATGAGGCGGCGCATGGTTTCGCGGCCTGGCGGCTGGGCGACGACACCGCCCGGCTGGCCGGTCGGCTGTCGCTGAACCCGCTGCGGCATATCGATCCGATGGGCACCGTGGTGCTGCCGGCCATGCTGCTGCTGGTGAAGGCGCCCTTCCTGTTCGGCTGGGCCAAACCGGTGCCGGTCGACATGCGGAACCTGCCATCGCCGCGCCGCGACATGGCGCTGGTGGCGGCGGCCGGACCGGGCATCAACCTGGCCCAGGCCTTCATCGCGATGCTGCTGTTCCACCTGTTGCCGCTGTTTGGCGACACAGTTGATCTCTGGGTTGCCAGAAATCTGAATAATGCCATAAATATCAATATTATACTTTGTATTTTTAACCTGATACCTGTGCCGCCGCTGGATGGTGGCCGGGTGGCGGTCGGATTGCTGCCGCTGGCCCTGGCGCGTCCCTTGGCCCGGCTGGAGCGCTATGGCATGGTGCTTCTGCTGATTCTGCTGCTCGCCGTGCCCTTGGTGGCCAGTCAATTCGGCATCGACTGGAACCCGCTGTTCGAGCTGATCACGCCCATTATCGTCGGGCTGCGGGATATCCTGCTTGTATTGTCCGGGCACGACGGCTAACACCGCGTCCCGGATTTAAAAAGTTTGGTATTCAAAGGTTTATGGCAAGGATTTTAAGGCATTGACCGAAGCCGCCGAAACCCCCGCATCCGCGCCGGAACCCGTCGTTCCGGGTGGCGAGCCGTTTGAGGCCGCCCATCGCGACGGCCTGGACGAGGCCGGTGTCCGCATCGGCGAACAGTTCGTTCTCAGCCTCGATGCCTTCGAGGGCCCGCTCGACGTCCTGCTGCTGCTGGCCCGCGAGCAGAAGGTCGACCTGCGCAAGATCTCAATCCTCGCCCTGGCCGAACAGTATCTCGTTTTCATCGCCGAGTTGCGCAAGGTTCGCATCGAGGTCGCCGCCGACTACCTGGTGATGGCGGCCTGGCTGGCCTACCTGAAGTCGCGCCTGCTGATCCCCGAGCCCGAGAAGGAAGGCGAGCCGTCGGGCGCCGACATGGCGGCCCGTCTGGCCCTGCAGCTGCAGAAGCTGGAAGCCATGCGCCGGGTCGGCGAGCAGCTGATGAACCGCGACCAGGTGGGCCTGGCCATGTTCCTGCGCGGCCAGCCCGAGGGCGTCCGCGTCATCCGCAAGTCGGTCTACAACAGCACGCTATACGAGCTGCTGAAGGCCTATGCCGAATTCCGCGCCTCCAAGGGCTCGTCGGAAGTGCTGACCATGAAGATGGCCCGCCGCCGCATCGTGTCGGTGGAAGAGGCGCTGACCCGCCTGCGCAACATGATTGGCCAGATCCCCGACTGGGCGACCCTGCAGTCCTTCCTGCCGGTCGATTCCGAAGATCCGTTCACGGTGAAATCGGCGCTGGCTTCCACCTTCAATGCCAGTCTCGAAATGGCCAAGCAGGGCCTGATCGAGCTGAAGCAGATGCAGACCTTCGGTCCCATTTATATCCGCCGCGGCCAGGGCAATATGCCTGCGGCGGCTGTCAATCCGGAAGAGTAAGACGTGATGCAGTCCAACGACGCGCTGCCAGCCAACGAAGACGGGCTGGACGAAGAAATCAAGATCGCCGCCGCCGCCGAAGACGAGGCGGACGAGGATACGCTTGCCGCTGGCGCTGCGCCGAAGCGTCGCGACGAGGATGACGACGATGATGACTCGGATGACGATGATGATTCCGATGACGACGATGATGACGATGATGACGATGACTCGGACGACGATGACTCCGATGAGGATGATGACGAGTCCGATGACGACGATGACGACGACGATGAGGACGAGGACGAGGACGAGGAGGAAGCGCTAGAGACCGCTCCGGCCCCCGCCAAAAAGTCCCGCGCCAAGGCGCCCAAGTCGGAAGAAGAACAGGCCGAGGACGAGGCCGCCGCTGCCGATGCCGGCCTCAGCGATGCCGAGAAGGAAGCCGCCTTCCATGCCGCCATCCGCATGGCCGAGGCGCTGCTGTTTGCCGCGGCCGAGCCGCTGGACGAGGCGACCCTGCGCAAGCGTCTGCCGCGCGGCACCCGCGTGCCGGCGGTGCTGGCCGCGCTGGAAGACATCTACCGCAGCCGCGGCGTGACCCTGAAGAAGGTTGCCGGCCGCTGGTCGTTCATGACCGCGCCCGACCTGCAGCATATGCTGGAAGAGCATCGCCAGGTGCAGCGCAAGCTGTCGCGCGCCGCGATCGAAACGCTGTCGATCATCGCCTATCACCAGCCCTGCACCCGCGCCGAGATCGAAGACATCCGCGGCGTGTCTCTAAGCAAGGGTACGCTCGACCTGCTGATGGAAATCGACTGGGTGAAGGTGCGTGGCCGCCGTCGCGTGCCGGGTCGCCCGGTCACCTATGGCACCACCGACGAATTCCTGGTGCATTTCGGCCTCGAAAGCGTGGATGCCCTGCCGGGCATCGAGGAACTGCGCGCCTCGGGCCTGCTGGAAGCCCTGCCGGCTTCCGGTGGCATCCCGATGCCGGGTGAGTCGCTGGACGAGGCGGGCGAAGACCCGCTGGACGATGACGATGATGGCCGCGAGTATCTCGAGCCGCTGGTCGACGAAGAGGCCGACGACAAGAAGGCTGCCCAGGAAAAGTCGCCGTCTGACGATGCGTGACCGCCCTGCAGGCATGCAGAAGCAGGGCGCCGGCCTCGACCTGATTGCGGTGAGCCATGATTATGGCCGCCGTCGCGCCGTCGACAATATTTCATTCCAGGTTGCGCCGGGCGAAATCCTCGGCCTGCTCGGACCATCGGGCTGCGGCAAGTCGACCACGCTGCGGCTGGCGGCGGGTCTGGAAGACCTGCAGAGCGGCGAGGTGAAGATCGGCGGCGCAGTGGTCGCCGGCGGTCGCGTCAACATCCCCACGGAGCGCCGCCATGTCGGCATGGTGTTCCAGGATCATGCGCTGTTTCCGCATATCAGCGTGTCGCAGAATATCGCCTTCGGCCTGGGCGCCGTTTCGGCGGCCGAGCGCGAGGCCCGTATCACTCTCTGGGCCGGGCGGCTTGGCCTGCCCCGCCTGCTGCAGGCCTATCCGCACCAGCTGTCGGGCGGCGAGCAGCAGCGCGTCGCATTGGCGCGTGCCATGGCGCCCGAACCGCGCGTCATGCTGCTGGACGAGCCATTCTCCAGTCTCGACAGCCGGCTGCGCGACCAGATCCGCGACGAGACCGTGGATGTGCTGAAGCTGGCCGGCACCGCCACCCTGCTTGTGACGCATGATCCGGAAGAGGCCATGCGGATGAGCGACCGTATCGCCATCATGCAGGCCGGCCGGATCGAGCAGATCGACACCCCGGCACAGGTCTATGTCGCACCCGCAACGCCGTTTGTGGCCCGCTTTCTGAGCGAGACCAATGAACTGCCGGTGAAAGTGGCCGGTGGCAGCGTCGACACGCCGTTCGGCCGGCTGCCGGCACCGGCGCGGCTTTCAGACGGCGCGGCGCTGCTGATGTTCCGGCCCGAGGCCCTGCAGGAACGCGCGCCGGGGCAGGGCGCCACCGCCTTCACGGTGGAGCGCGCCATGGCACTGGGCGCCTATCGCCGGCTCGAGGTCAGCGCCGCCGGGCAGCGCTTTGCCGCCCGCCTGCCGGCCGGGCCGCTGCCGCCCAGCGGTGCGGTGCTGCATTTCGGCCTGAATCCGGATTTCTGCTTCGTTTTTCCAGCCGCTTAGCGGCGGTTGCTCGCAGAGAAGTTGGTGGGCGGAAGATTGCCTCGGGCGCACGAACTCTGCCATAGTGCGGCGCTACGGTAGCCGGGGCCCCTTGGGCCCTGACTTGAAGGAGATAAGGGTATGGGTAGCTTCAGTTTCTGGCATTGGCTGATCGTCCTGCTGGTGATCCTGATCATCTTTGGCGCCGGCAAGCTGCCGAAGGTTGCCGGTGATCTTGCCTCGGGGATCAAGAATTTCCGCAAGGGCATGTCGGAAGAAGACAAGGACAAGGATAAGTCCGCCGAACCGCCGCCGGTGATCAACCAGCAGAGCCAGCCGACCGGTGGTGCCGCCACGGGCGCCCCGGCCGACAAGACTGCTCAGCATTGATCCTGGAGCGCCGGCCGTAATGCACGGCCGGTCCACAGCAGCACGGATGGCATAGGCGGCGATGTTCGACATTGCCTGGTCGGAACTCGGAGTAATCGCGGTGGTGGCGCTGGTCGTCATCGGGCCGAAGGACCTGCCCAAGGTGCTGCGCACCGTCGGGCAATGGACCTCGAAGGCGCGTGCCATGGCGCGCGAGTTCCAGAGCGGCATCGACGACATGGTGCGCGAGACCGAGCTGGACGAGCTGCGCAAGGCCGCCAAGCAGGTGAGCGATTTCTCGATCGAGAGCGAAGTGAAAAAGACCTTCGATCCGGACGGCTCGCTGGAAAAGCAGTTTGCCGAGCATAACCAGGCGATCATGGATGCCACCTCTGATCTGAAGGGTGAGGGCACCACCAAGATCGCCGATCCGGGCCCCGCCGAGGCCGAACCGGCACCGGTTGTGGCCGACGCGCCGGCCGCCGAGAAGACCGAGACCAAGACGTGAGCGAAGCCCAGGCGGACCCCAAGAAGCCGGAAGACGAAGTCGAGGCCTCCCGCATGCCGCTGCTCGATCACCTGATCGAGCTGCGCAACCGCCTGATGTGGGCTGTCGGCGCCGTCTTCATCGCTTTTGCCGTCTGCTATTTCTTCGCGCCGCAGATCTATTCGCTGCTGATGCATCCGCTGATCGAGGCGGCCGGCACCGAAGGCCGCCGCATGATCTTCACGGCGCCGCAGGAAGCCTTCTTCACCTATATCCGGCTCGCCTTCTGGGCGGCCATGCTGGTCAGCTTCCCGGTGATCGCCGCGCAGGTGTGGATTTTCGTGGCGCCCGGCCTCTACAAGCACGAGAAAAGCGCGTTCATGCCGTTTCTCGTCGCCACCCCGGTGCTGTTCGCGATCGGCGGCAGCTTCGTCTATTACTTCATCATGCCGGTGGCGCTGAAATTCTTCATCGGCTTTGAAAGCCCCGGCGGCGACGGCAGTATCCCGATCCAGCTGGAAACCAAGGTCAGCGAATATCTCTCGCTGGTGATGACGCTGATCTTCGCCTTCGGCATTGCCTTTGAGCTGCCGGTGCTGCTCACCCTGCTGGGCAAGGTCGGCATCGCCACCTCGGCCGGGCTGGCCTCCAAGCGCCGCTATGCCATCGTCGGCATGTTCGTCTTCTCGGCCATCGTGACGCCGCCCGATGTGATCAGCCAGGTCGGCCTCGCCGTGCCGCTGATCCTGCTCTACGAAATCTCGATCTGGATGGTGAAGTGGATCGAGAAGGACCGCGCGAAACGCGAGGCCGCCGAAAAGGCCGCCGAAGAGGCCAAGGACAAGGCAGAGTCGGCAGAGCAAGAATCGGCAAAGCCAGAGCCGGTCACACCCCCCGCGCCGTGAAGGCGGCCCCTGAAGGTAGTGCGTCATGCATGACATCAAACTGATCCGGGACAATCCGGAGGCTTTCGACCGCGCGGTGGCGCGCCGTGGCGTGGCACCGCTGTCAGCCACGCTGATCGAACTCGACCGCAAGCGCCGCTCGGCCCAGACCGAATTCGACGAGCTGCAGGGCAAGCGCAACACGCTGTCGAAGGAAATCGGCGGCGCCAAGGCCAGGAAGGACGAGGCGCGCGCCAATGAGCTGATGGCCGAGGTTGCCGCGCTGAAGGAGCGCCTGAGCCTGCTCGATGTCGAGCAGAAGGCCCATGAAGAGGCGCTGACCGACGCGCTGTCGCGCATTCCGAACCTGCCGGCCGACGACGTGCCGGACGGCGCCGACGAGAAAAGCAATGTCGAGCTGCGCCGGACTGGCGCGCCGAAGAATTACGCTTTCAAGCCGAAGGAGCATTTCGACCTCGGCGAGGCGCTCGGCTACATGGATTTCGCCAATGGCGTGAAGCTGGCCGGCGCGCGCTTCACCGTGGTGAAAAGCCAGCTTGCAAGGCTGGAGCGCGCACTCGGGCAGTTCATGCTGGATCTGCACACCACCCAATTCGGCTATACCGAGATGCAGCCGCCGATGCTGGTGAACGATGCCACCGCCTTCGGCACCGGCCAGCTGCCGAAATTCGGCGATGACCTGTTCCGCACCACCACCGGCTACTGGCTGATCCCGACGGCGGAAGTGCCGCTGACCAATCTGGCGCGCGACCTGATCATCGACGAGAGCGAGCTGCCCTGGCGCTTTACAGCGCTGACCGCCTGCTTCCGCTCCGAGGCCGGCGCCGCCGGCCGCGACACCCGCGGCATGATCCGCCAGCACCAGTTCAACAAGGTGGAGCTGGTCAGCATCGTGGTGCCGGAGAAGTCGGTGGAGGAACACGAACGCATGACCGAGGCGGCAGAAACCGTGCTGAAAAAGCTCGACCTGCCGTTCCGCACCATGCTGCTCTGTGCCGGCGACATGGGCGGCGCAGCGCGCAAGACCTATGATCTGGAAGTCTGGCTGCCGGGCCAGGACCAGTATCGCGAGATTTCCTCCTGCTCGAACTGCGGTGACTGGCAGGCGCGGCGCATGAATGCGCGCTGCCGCGCGCCCGGCGAGAAGCAGACCCGCTTCGTGCACACGCTGAACGGCTCTGGCCTCGCGGTCGGCCGCGCGCTGATCGCGGTGATGGAGAACTATCAGAACGAAGACGGCAGCATCAGCGTGCCGGATGTGCTCAAGCCCTATACCGGCGGGCTGACCCGGATCGAAAAGGCGGCCAAGTGATGCGTATCCTGGTGTCCAATGACGACGGCATCCATGCCCCGGGCCTCAAGATCCTGGAAAAGATCGCCAAGTCGCTGTCGAAGGATGTGTGGGTGGTGGCGCCCGAATACGAGCAGTCCGGCGCCTCGCATTCGCTGACCCTGACCCAGCCGCTGCGGCTGCGCAAGATCAACGCGCGCAAATATGCCGTGCGCGGCACGCCGACCGACTGCGTGATGATGGCGATGCATGAGATCTTCAAGGACAAGCGGCCCGACTTGCTGCTGTCCGGCATCAACCGAGGCGCCAACCTGGGCGAGGACGTGACTTATTCCGGCACGGTTGCGGTGGCCATGGAAGGCTCGCTGCTGGGCGTGCCCTCGATCGCGCTCAGCCAGTGCTTCCAGCACGGCCATCCGGTCAAGTGGAAAACCGCCGAGGATCACGCGGCAAAAGTGATCAAGAAGCTGCTTAAGGTCGGCTGGTCGAAAGACACCCTGATCAATGTGAACTTCCCCGATGTGGTGTCGGAATCCGTCACCGGCATCGAGGTCGTGACCCAGGGCAAGCGCGAGCTGACCGACCTGCTGCTGGATGCCCGCGTCGATGCCCGCAACGTGCCGTATTACTGGATCGGTTTCCGCCGCCAGAAGAACAAGTCGAAGCGCCACACCGATCTGGGAGCCACCGAGAATGGCGCCATTTCGGTGACACCGTTGCAACTCGACCTCACACACCGGGCAGGCCTGAAGGCGCTGAAGGCCGCGCTTGCTTGAGGCCATGGACACCCGCGTCATCCAGCTGCTGATGGAGCTGCGCAAGCAGGGCATCAGCGATACGCGTGTGCTGGCCGCCCTGGAACGGGTGCCGCGCGAGCAGTTCGTCGCCGAGCAGTTCCTCAAGCATGCCTATGACAATATTGCCCTGCCGATCACCCAGGGGCAGACCATTAGCCAGCCTTACGTGGTCGCCTATATGACCGAAGCGTTGCAGCTGGGCGACCGCATGAAGGTGCTGGAGATCGGCACCGGCTCGGGCTACCAGACCGCCGTGCTGGCCAGGCTGTGCCGCCGGGTCTACACCATCGAACGCTACCGCTCGCTGCTGACCACGGCGGAAAAGCGGCTGCATGACCTGAAGATCACCAATGTCGTCACCAAGCTGGGCGATGGCAACAAGGGCTGGCCTGAGCAGGCGCCGTTCGACCGCATCCTGGTGACGGCGGCGGCCGATACCCGGCCAGATGCCCTGATCGCCCAGCTGTCGCCCAATGGCGGCATCATGGTGGCGCCGGTGGCGGTGAATGCCACCGAACAGGATGTGATCCGCTATACCCGCGATGGCGAGGCCGTGCGCGAGGAACGCCTGCTGCCGGTGCGTTTCGTGCCGCTGCTGCCCGGAATCGCCCGGGAAGCCACCGCCTGAGCCTATTTGGGGCCTACCGGGGGCCTCGCGGCCTCCGTTGTCGGGAACCGGGAAGGGCCTTAGACTCCGCCACCATGCTTCGGATTCGTGTATCGGCCATGCTGCTCCTGACCGGACTGGTCGCCGCCTGTGGCGAACAGGCGCCGGCGCCGGTGACCTTTGGCCATCGCGGCGACATTCCGCAGGTTACACCCGGCACACCGCCAGCCCGGACAACGCGCGCGCCATCCCATGTGAGCGCCGCGCCACTGGCCGCACCGCAGGGCGGCGTGCAGATGGCGCCGCTGTCTCCACCGCCGGGACAGGCGGCGCAGCCTGTCATGCAGGCCGCACCGGTTCAGGCGCAAAGCCAGGTGCCGGCCGGCAGCGAGATCATCACGGTGCAGGCGGGCGACACGATCTATGCGCTGTCGCGGCGCCACAATCGTCCGGTGCGTTCGATCATCGAAGACAACAACCTGCAGCCACCCTATACGCTGCAGGCGGGCCAGCGCCTGCGCCTGCCGCAGGGCCGCTTCCATACGGTGCAACGCAGCGAAACCCTGTACAGCATTTCGCGCAGCACCGGCGTGGATGTGTACAGCCTGGCGCAGGCCAACGACCTGCAGCCGCCTTACAGCATCAGCATCGGCCAGCAGCTGAAGATTCCGTCGCCGACCGGTTATGCGGTTGCCTCGGCGCCGGTGCCGGACAACCCGAGTGCGCCGCAGCCGCCGGCACCGCGCGGCTATCAGGTCGATACCCTGCCGGTGTCGCCGGGCGTACAGCCCCAACCGGCGCAAGACGACACCAACAGCGCCGGCCTGCCGGCGATCCCGCAACAGCCTGCACCGGTGCCCGAAACCACTGTACCCGCGCGCGGCACCGCGACGCCGCAGGCCGAGAGCGAGCAGGCCGTGGCCTCTGCGCCGGCACCGACCGCCGATCCGAAACAGGATACCGTGCTGCCGCCGCGCGCGGGCCGCACCTTCTCATGGCCGGTGCGTGGCCGCGTGCTGGCCGGTTTCGGCCCGACGCCGGATGGCCTGCATAATGACGGCATCAACATCGCCGCGCGGGCCGGCGCGCCGGTGATCGCCGCCGAGAATGGCGTGGTGGTGTATGCCGGCAGCGAGCTGAAGGGCTTTGGCAACCTGCTGCTGGTGCGCCATGCCGATGGCTGGATGACGGCCTATGCGCATCTCGACAAGGCGCTGGTGAAAAAAGGCCAGAAGGTGACCAAGGGCCAGGCCATCGGCACCGTGGGAAGCACCGGCGGTGTCAACCAGCCGCAACTGCACTTCGAAATCCGCCGCGGCACCCAGGCGGTCGATCCGGCCAAGTTCCTGTCGGTTGCTTAAGGTTTCAGCGTCCTGATCGGCTGGCCGAGACGGCCGGCGAGATCCTGGATGAACTGCCAGGCAACGCGGCCCGAGCGCGCACCGCGCGTCATCGACCATTCCACCGCTTCGGCGCGCAGCTGTTTCTGGTCGATCTTCAGGCCATAGGCGGCGCAGTAACCATCCAGCATCGCGAAAAAGTCTTCCTGACTGCAGGAATGGAAACCGAGCCAGAGGCCGAAGCGGTCTGACAGCGACACTTTCTCTTCCACCGCTTCATGCGGGTTGATCGCGGTCGACTTCTCATTCTCCATCATGTCGCGCGGCAGCAGGTGGCGGCGATTTGAGGTCGCGTAAAGAATCACATTGTCCGGCCGGCCTTCGATGCCGCCATCGAGCACCGCCTTCAGCGACTTGTAATGCTGGTCTTCGGCATCGAAGGAGAGGTCATCGCAGAACAGCACATAGCGGCGCTTTGACTCGCGCAGGATGCCCAGCAGCGCCGGCAGGCTGGGGATGTCCTCGCGGTGGATTTCGACCAGTGCCAGGGCATGCGGCTTCTTGGCATTGATGGCGCCATGCACGGCCTTGACCAGCGAGGACTTGCCCATGCCGCGCGCGCCCCAGAGCAGCGCGTTGTTGGCCGGCAGGCCCTTGGCGAAACGCTGGGTGTTATCCAGCAGGATGTCGCGCACGCGCTCCACGCCCTGCAGCAGGCGGATCGGCACGGCGTTGATGCTGGGCACCGGCGCCAGCCAGCCCGGTGCGGGCTCGGCATGCCAGATGAACGCGTCGGCGGCCGCGTCGTCGAAAGTGGGCGCCTGCGGCGGGGCGAGCCGCTCCAGTGCCGCCGCGATACGCAGCAGGGTGGTTTCGTCAAGGTTAGCTGCAGCCTTTGCAGCAGGCTTTGCAGCGGGTTTTGCCTTGGGGCGGGCGGCAGGTTTCACAGGCTTCTTCGGCATGCTTGTCACGGTACGATACGAGTGGAACAGGCACCCATTCTGGGGATGCCAAAGGCAGGGCGCAACCGGTAGCGGGGCCTGTGCGTTTGCGCCATAATCCGGCCCCGAAAAACGACCGCTCGCCCCGACTGAGGAGGACTGCATGTATCCCGAAGTACAGCTCTTTATCGACAATGCCTGGACCAAGGGCGCTGGTGGCAAGTCCATCCCCGTGCTGAACCCGGCCACCGGCGAGGAAATCGGCAAGGTCGCCCATGCCGAGAAGGCCGATCTGGATCGCGCGCTGGCCGCTGCCGACAAGGGCTTCAAGGCCTGGAAGAAGGTTTCGCCCTTCGATCGCTACAAGGTGCTGCGCAAGGCCGCCGATATCATCCGCAGCCGCTCGGACGAGATCGGCAAGATCATGTCGATGGAGCAGGGCAAGCCCTTCATTGAAGCCAAGGGCGAAACCATGCTCGCCGGCGACATCATGGACTGGTTCGCCGAAGAAGCCCGCCGCACCTATGGCCGCATCGTGCCGGCCCGCGCCGAGGGCGTGTACCAGCTGGTGGTCAAGGAGCCGGTCGGCCCGGTTGCCGCCTTCACGCCGTGGAATTTCCCGATCAACCAGGCTGTGCGCAAATGCTCCGCGGCGATTGCCGCCGGCTGCTCGATCATCCTGAAGGGCCCGGAAGAGACTCCGGCCGCCTGCGCCGCTCTGGTTCAGGCCTATGTCGATGCCGGCGTGCCGGCCGGCGTGATCCAGCTGGTCTACGGCATTCCGTCTGAAATCTCGGAATACCTGATCCCGCATCCGGTGATCCGCAAGATCACCTTCACCGGCTCGACCCCGGTGGGCAAGCATCTCGCTATGCTGGCCGGCCAGCATATGAAGCGCATCACCATGGAACTCGGTGGCCATGCGCCGGCAATCGTATTCGAGGACGCCGATGTCGACACCGCGATCAAGGTGCTGTCGGCCAACAAGTTCCGCAATGCCGGCCAGGTCTGCGTGTCGCCGACCCGCTTCCTGGTGCATGAGAAGGTCTATGGCCAGTTCGTGCAGGGCTTCACCGACTTCGCCAAGTCGCTGAAGGTCGGCGACGGTCTCGACAAGGACACCCGCATGGGCCCGCTGGCGAATGACCGCCGCGTGCAGGCGATGGAAATGTTCGTCGCCGATGCCGTGTCGAAGGGCGCCAAGGTCGAGACCGGCGGCAAGCGGATCGGCAACAAGGGCAACTTCTTCGAGCCCACCGTGCTGACCGGCATCAACAATGACATGCGCATCATGAACGAGGAGCCGTTCGGCCCGCTGGCGCCGATCATCCCGTTCTCGAATTTCGATGCGGTGGTGGAAGAGGCCAACCGTCTGCCGTTTGGCCTGGCGGCCTATGCCTATACCAAGTCGGCCAAGACCGCTGCTGCCATCGGTGCGGCCTTCGAGAGCGGCATGGTGTCGATCAACCACCATGGCCTGGCGCTGCCGGAAGTGCCGTTCGGCGGCATCAAGGATTCGGGTTACGGTTCGGAAGGCGGTTCGGAAGCCATCGAATCCTACCTGAACACCAAGTTCATTACCCAGGTCGGCCTGTAAGACCTGCGCGATACCGAGATGGAAAAGGGGGCTTCGGCCCCCTTTTTTATGCTGCTATGGTGCATAGCTGAATGAAGCGCATTCCCTCCATTGCCCTGATCATGGCGCTGTCGCTGGCATGCCCGGGCATTGCACACGGCGATGAAATCGATGTCGGATTCGGTCCGTTTCGGCTCGAGGCAAAGCTGAGCCATCAATACTCCAGCAAGATGGCCTGGAGTCCGGACAGCCGCCTGCTCGCGACTGCCAATCCCGAAAATGTGCGCATTTGGGAAAACGGGAAATGGGCTTCGCCCCGGGAAGTCCCGATTGTTAATCTTATCGTCGCGCCCGACATCGTCTTTTCTGGTGATGGGAAGTCTTTAGCCACGGTTCATGCGTTCGTGCCCGCACATCACAACGACAGCGCCTTTGGTATTATCGACCTGCAGTCGCACAAAACGCTGACTTTCGTGCCAAGCCCAACGACGAAGCTGAATCCTTATCTGTTCGGACGAGCTTCAAGTCTGTCTTCGTATCCAGCTTGCGATCTGGTGGCGGCAACGTATGAGGATAGTCGTTTCTATGATGTCCCAATTTCCCTCTTTAATAAGACGGATTGGAGCAAAGCTGCAATCGAACTGCCGACCTGGCCACGGCCACATTTGATTGCATTCAGTGCGGACTGCAGCGCCATGGCAACATTCCATTACCCATGGCGGAAAGAACGGAGCGGCCCTCTCAATCCGCAGGAAAGCAAGATTTATCGCCTATCTGATGGTGACGTTGTCCAGCGCATCAAACCCGACATACCAAGATACGTGAATGCCGCCGCTCTAAGTCACGACGGACGCCTGTTGGCCGTAAGCAGCGGTGGCTTCCCCATGGTGAGCGGCAACGCCCCGCTTACGCCCACAGGAGAATCCGTCCACCTCTACGACGCACAGAGCGGTCAGCGCACCAGGGTCTTAGACGGTATATTCAGCGGCGCGAGGCCTCTCAGCTTCAGCCCTGATGGCAACTGGCTGGCAGCGGTCCTGCCAGAAATCAGAAGCGTGAAAGTGGCGATCTGGGATGCTTCAACTTGGCAACGCATCCAGACCATCACATGGTCTTGCGACGGCATCACTGGTTCTCTTGAATTCAGCCCAGATGCACGCCTGCTCGCAGCACAGTGTTACCCTAAAAACAAAGGCCTTCTGGATCTCGTCACCAACCATGGGGCGACGACAACCATAGTCCTTCGGGCATCCCGGTAACGCACCGTTTCAGGACAGCAACCGCAGCCCCACGCCGGCAATCGCCGCGCCGCCCAGCAGCCAGCCGAGACCGAGATGAAAGCGGAACACCGCGATCAGGGCTGCGGCCGATAGCGCCGCCATCCAGGGATCGAGGCTGGCGAGCACCGGCAGATCCCAGCTGAGGCCGGCGAAGGAGATTTGCTGCATGTCGCGGAACAGCGTGTGCAGGCTGAACCAGACCGCGAGGTTGAGAATCACGCCGACCACGGCCGCGGTGATCGCCGCCAGCGCGTGGCTGAAGGCCTGCACATGGCGGATGCGTTCCACATAGGGCGCGCAGAGGAAGATCCACAGGAAACAGGGCACGAAGGTGACCCAGGTGGCGAGCAGGCCGCCGAGCATCCCGCCGAGCAGCGGGTCGAGGCCGCCGAAGCGGAAGCCGGCGATATAGCCGACGAAGGTGAGCACCAGGATCAGCGGGCCGGGCGTGGTTTCGGCGAGGCCGAGGCCATGCAGCATCTCGTCGGGTCCGAGCCAGCCATAGATCTCTACCGCCTGCTGGCCGACATAGGCGAGCACCGCATAGGCGCCACCGAAGGTGACCACCGCCATCTTGCTGAAGAAGATGCCGATCTGGCTGAAGACATGATCGGGACCGAAGGCGGTGAAGCTGTACAGCACCGGTCCGGCCCAGAGCAGCGCGAAGAGGGCGAGAATGCCGATGTTGCGCTGCCAGCTGGGCGCCACGCTGGGCAGCACATCGGCATCGTGCTTGACCTGTGCCGCAATCCAGTCGGGTCGTGCCTGGCCAATGCGCCAGCCGATCAGGCCGGCGCCCAGCACGACCAGCGGGAAGGGAATCTGCAGGATGAACAGCCCGATGAAGGCAGCCGCACTCAGGCCCAGCAGGAAGCGGGTCTTGATCGCGCGCCTGGCAATGCGCTGCATCGCCTCGAACACAATCGCCAGCACGGCGGCCTGCAGGCCGAAGAACACGCCGCTGATCACCGGCACCTCGCGCCACAGCACATAGATGGTGCTGAGCGCCAGAATGACGGCGAGGCCGGGCAGGATGAACAGCAGGCCGGCGGCGAGGCCGCCTTTCCAGCGATGCAGCAGCCAGCCGATATACACCGCGGTTTGCTGCGCTTCCGGTCCGGGCAGCAGCATGCAGAAATTCAGCGCATGCAGGAACTGCGGCTCGCTGACCCATTTTTTCTCATCCACCACGATGCGGTGCATCATGGCGATCTGCCCGGCCGGGCCGCCGAAACTGAGCAGGCCGATCTTCGCCCAGGTGCGGAAGGCCTCGCCGAACGAGGGCGGCGGAGTCTGTAGTGTCGTATCCATGAGTCTTATTTACCCGATTCAGGCGGCCGGCGGCCAGCCATGCCGTTCGGCGGTGGCACTGGCACACCAGGCATAGAGCGCGTCATAGATCAGCATGCCATGCTCCAGCATCACGTCATCGTCCTGTAACATCACCGACAGGCCGAGCGAGATGGCGAGCAGGCCGGGTGCCTGCGGTGCCAGCTCAGGCTTGCCGGTATCGGCGGCACGTACGATCAGCGCCAGTTGTGCCAGCGCCGGGTCGCCGCCGAGCTCATGCCTGGCGATAAAGGTATCGAAGCTGCACAGATCGCCGTCATGACTGTAGGCCGCGCCGGGGATATCGTAGGGCGTCGCCTGCCAGTCTTCGGCGCGGGCAAAGACCTGATCCGACGGCACATAGAGAAAGCGCGCATCGGCATCGATGAAGCGGCGCACCAGCCAGGGACAGGCGATACGGTCGATCTTCGGCCGTTCGCGGGTGATCCAGCGGCCGGGCTCCGCCGGTGGTTTGGCCTGCATCGGTCCGCCGGCGCTCTGCCAGCCTTCGATGCCATCGACGAGGTAGCGCGCGCGGAAGCCGCGGCGTTGCAACTCCGCTGCCGCACCCTGACTCACCTCATGGCCATGCACGCAGGCAACGACGATCTGGGCATCGCGCGGCAGGGCGGCGGCCCATTGCGCCAGTTGATCCGGTCGCCGGCGCCGCGCGCCGCGGATGGTGGTGGTGGCTTCGGCATAGCGTTCCTCGCGCCGCAGATCGAGCAGCATGGGAAAACGGCCGGCCGCGATGTCGCGAGCCAGGTCAGGAATAGTGATGCCGGGAAGGGTGGTATCCATTTTGCTACCTCATCACGCGGAGTCAGGGCGTGAAAATCAGTAGCGGCGCTTGGATACGGGCGTATCTGAACCGGGGAGACCGCGTTGCCCCCGTGACCGGAGACTTATCGCCGGCCGGGCCTGATGGCAAGGGGAATTTTCAGGCCGCCGAAACCTTGCCGCCGGGATGGCGCTGTACGCGGCCAGCCAGTTCCTTCTCGGTCAGCACCATGTTCACCATCGCCGAAGGCAGACCACTGCTGCGCACCAGCTCGTCCACCAGCACCGGTGTCGGCGACAGCAGGCGCCCGATCTCGGCATGGGCGCGGGTCAGGTCGCCATCGCCTGCCGGTTCCGGTTTCGGAACCACGGCCGGTGCCGCCTGGCGCGGCTGCTGCGGTGCCAGGATGGCGAGGATGTCGTCGACGGTTTCGATCAGGGCGGCGCCGTCGCGTATCAGGCCATTGCTGCCGCGGCAGCGCGGATCGAGCGGCGAGCCGGGGACGGCCATCACCTCGCGGCCCTGTTCGGCGGCCATGCGCGCGGTGATCAGCGAGCCGGATTTCAGCGCCGCCTCAACCACCAGCACACCCAGCGATGCACCGGAGATCAGGCGGTTGCGGCGTGGAAAATTCTGCGCCAGCGGCGGCGTGCCGGCCGGCATCTCGGCAAACACCGCGCCGCGTTCGGCGACCGCGTCCTGCAGTTTGGCATTCTCGGGCGGGAAGCTGATATCGATGCCGGTGCCGATGAAGGCGGCCGTCTGGCCGTCTGCCGCGAGCGCACCTTCATGGGCGGCCTTGTCGATGCCGCGTGCAAGACCGGAGAGGATGGCGAAGCCGCGTTGCGTCAGCGCAGCGGCAATGTCGCGGGTGAAGCGCTGACCAATGGCAGAGGCATTGCGGGCGCCGACAATGGCGATACCGGGCAGGGCGGTGACGGCTGCCGGATCGCCCTTCACCGCCAGCAGCGGCGGCGCGTCGTCCAGCTGCATCAGGCCGAGCGGATAGCCCGGTTCGCCCCAGGCCAGCAGCGATGCACCACAGGCCTTCAGTGCCTTGAGTTCGGCGGCGATGGTTTTCTCATCGGCCAGCTCGATCTTGCGTTTGGCGCCGCCGCGTTTGGCCATCTCCGGCAGCTGCGCGATGGCCGCAGCGGCGCTGCCGTAATACCGGAGTATGTGATGGAAGGTGATCGGTCCGAGATGGGTACTGCGGATCAGCCGCAGCCAGTCACGCTTGTCCTGTTCAGGCAGGCGGGGGTTGTGCGCCATCCTCGGGTTTCTTCTTGCCGATCTTGGGTTCGGTGCCCTTGAGCAGGCGGGCGATATTCTCGTGATGCCGAATGTAGACCAGCACGGCCATCAGCGCCGCGAGGCCGGCCACGTCAGGACCGATCATGAACCAGGCGACAACCGGCGAGAGTGCCGCCGCAACCAGTGCCGAGAGCGAGGAGTAGCGCAGCGTGAAAGCGACTGTCAGCCAGCACAGGATGGCGAATACGCCGACCGGCCAGGCAACGCCCAGCAGCACTCCGAGGAATGTGGCGACGCCCTTGCCACCCTTGAATTTAAGCCAGACCGGAAACAGGTGGCCGATGAAGGCGGCAAAGGCCGCCACCAGCATCACGTCGGGGCCATAGTAGGCACCGAGCAGGGCCGCTGCCGTGCCCTTGCCGCCATCCAGCAACAGCGTAGCAGCGGCCAGATCCTTGCGGCCGGTGCGCAGCACATTGGTGGCGCCGATATTGCCCGAGCCGATGCTGCGGATATCGCCAAGGCCGCTGAGACGGGTCAGCACCAGGCCAAACGGAATCGCGCCCAGCCCATAGCCGAGCACGATGGCGGCAACGTAATGCGGCACGGGCGCAGTCCAGGAGACGGCTTCCATCATCATGATACTCAGCTTTCGCGCTTGCGCTGGAAGACGGTCTCGCCGCCGACCACGGTGCGCAGGGCATGGCCCTGCACGCGACGGCCGTCATAGGGCGAGTTCTTGGCCTTGGAGCGGAATTTCTTTTCATCGACGCGCCAGGGCGTGTCGACATCGAAGATCAGCAGATCGGCCGGCGCGCCGGGCGCCAGGCGGCCGCTGTCGAGCTTGAGCAGCCTGGCCGGGTTGCAGGTCAGGCAGGCGAGCAGGCGCAGCAGCGGCACCGAGCCGTTGTGATACAGCTCCAGCGTCAGCGGCAGCAGGGTTTCCAGGCCGATGATGCCGAATTCGGCCTGCGCGAAGGGCAGCCGCTTGCTTTCCGGGTCCTGCGGCGCATGGGCCGAGGAGATCACGTCGATGGTGCCATCGGCGATGGCATCGACCACGGCTTTGCGGTCGGTCTCGACGCGCAGCGGCGGCTTCACCTTGGCGAAGGTGCGATAGTCACCGACATCGAATTCATTGAGCGAGAAGTTATGCGGCGCGGCACCGGCGGTCAGGCGCAGGCCGCGCTGCTTGGCGCGACGCACCACATCCAATGAATCCTCGGTCGAGAGATGCGAGGCGTGCAGGCGACCATTGGTGGCTTCCAGCAGGCGCACATCGCGCTCCAGCAGGATCACCTCGGCCATGGCCGGAATGCCGGCAAGGCCAAGGCGGGCGGCAACCTCGCCCTCGTTCATCACGCCGCCCTTGGCCAGCGACGGTTCCTCGCAATGCTGCATCAGCAGCAGGTCGAAGGTGGTCGCATAAGACAGCGCACGGCGCATCAGGCGCGGCGAGTAAATCGGCTTGTCACCCTCGGTGAAGGCGACGGCGCCGGCCTGAGCCAGCAGGCCGAGCTCGGTCAGTTCTTCGCCCTTGGTGCCCTTGGTGACAGCGGCAGCCGGCAGGATGCGCACCACGGCAGTATCGGAGGCGCGGCGGGCAACGAATTCGACCAATGCCACTTCGTCGATGGTCGGTTCGGTGTTGGGCATCGCCACCATGGTGGTGATGCCGCCGGCTGCCGCGGCGCGAGCACCGGTGGCGATGGTTTCCTGATGTTCGGCACCCGGCTCGCGCAGCCACACATGCATGTCGATCAGGCCGGGCGACAGGCAGTGGCCCTGGCAGTCGATCTGTTCGGTGTCGCCGGCGAAATTGCCGCTGGCGAGTTTGGGTCCGAGATCGACGATCTTGTCGCCTTCGGTCAGCAGGGCGCCTTTGACATCCAGCCCGGAGGCGGGGTCGAGCAGGCGGGCATTGGTGTAGAGCTTGCGGCGACGGGCCATGGTGCTGGTACTCATACTCCGGCCGGTGTGCTGTGGCGCCAGTTCGGCAGATGCTGGGCCAGCAGTTCGAGGCAGGCCATGCGCACGGCAACGCCCATCTCGACCTGTTCGTGAATGACGCTGCGGTGAATGTCGTCGGCCACTTCGGTGTCGATCTCGATGCCGCGGTTCATCGGACCGGGATGCATGATCAGCGCATCGGGCTTGGCGAAGGCGAGTTTTTCGTAATCCAGGCCATAGAAGTGGAAATACTCGCGCGTGGAGGGCACGAAGGAACCGTGGAAACGCTCCATCTGCAGACGCAGCATCATCACGATGTCGACGTCGGTCAGCCCCTTGCGCATGTCATGGAAGACCTCGACACCCAGCCGCTCGGCATAGGCCGGCATCAGGGTGGGCGGCGCGATCAGGCGCACGCGGGCCCCCATGGTGTTGAGCAGGTGGATATTCGAACGCGCCACGCGGCTGTGCAGGATGTCGCCGCAGATTGCCACTGACAGGCCTTCCAGCCGGCCCTTGCGGCGGCGGATGGTGAGCGCATCGAGCAGCGCCTGGGTCGGGTGCTCGTGGCTGCCGTCGCCGCCATTGATGACGCCGCAGCCGACTTTCTGGGCCAGCAGGGCGACCGCGCCGGAATCCTGGTGGCGCACGACGAGCAGATCGGGGTGCATGGCATTCAGGGTGATGGCGGTGTCGATCAGGGTCTCGCCCTTCTTCACCGAGGAGGTGGCGACCGACATGTTGATGACATCGCCGCCGAGTCGCTTGCCGGCCAACTCGAAACTGGTGCGGGTGCGGGTCGAATTCTCGAAAAACAGGTTGATGATGGTGCGGCCGCGCAGGCTGCTCTGCTTCTTCTCCACCGCCCGGTTCAGATCGACATAGCGGTCGGAATGATCCAGCAGAATCTGGATATCCTGGGCGGAAAGCCCTTCAATTCCAAGAAGATGGCGATGAGGAAAGGGGGGCAGCGGCCGGAGGCCGGCTGTTTCGGCGGGAGTGGCGCGACTGACAGACATTAAAGAATCACCATACATAAAAGCTTGGCGCTGGGCAACGAACGGGACGGCTGCAACGAAATCATTAACCAATCCCTGCTTAGCTGGATTCGATGATGCAGGACTATAGCCAGAATCAGGTCGATATCGCCGGTGCTGACAGTGCCGCGAGCCAGGCCGTTCGTCTGCTGCAGGTTCTGAACGGTCGCGCGGCGGAAGTACAGGGGGTCACCGCCCGCATGTACACCCTGGCCACCATCCTGCCATTTTCGGACTATGCCGACGGCTTCCGCCGGGTGCAGGAGTTTCTGTCATTCTGCGATGTAATCGAAAGCAAGCTGGACAACCTGCCACCGGTGACGCGCGAGCCCATCCTGCATGAAGTGACGGCCGTGAAGGTGCGCGCTTTTCATGCGTTGCTCAAGGCGATGGGCGCCTATCTGATCGGGCTGGAAAAGCGCGACATGATAAATTTCTTCGCGCAGGCCGTATTCCTGATGCAACAGGATGTGCTGGTTCAGTTTTCCAGCGAGACCCTGCCTGAAGTGCCTGCACAACTGGTGCCCGAGGCCATGGGATCGCTGTGCGAAGAAGTGATGCAGCGGATCAAGCGACTGCTCGAACGCTGTATCGACGTTCCCGATTTCCGTTTCGAGACATGAATGCGCCGCCATCATCGGATGTGACACCCGAGGTTCCGACCCAGGCTGTACTGCAGCAGCTGCAGGCCGGGCTGGAAGCGCACCGCCGCGGCGATCTGGCCCGGGCAGAGTTTAAATACCGCTCCGTACTCCAGGCGGCTCCCGATACCCTCGATGCCTATAACCTGCTGGGCCGCCTGCTGGTGCACAGCGGCCGTGCAGGCGAGGCCGTGCCGTTGCTGCGCCATGCGCTGGACCGCGCGATGACGCAGTCAGCCTTGTGGCTGAGTTACACCGAGGCACTGCTGGCGCTGGGGGCCAATGGGACGGCGCGCGAGGCGGCGGAAAGGGCCCGCCAGCTGGCACCGAAGGATGCCGATGTGCTGTTCATCTGGGCTGAAACCCAGCGTCTGGCCGGTGCCTGGGTGGCGGCGGCCGATGGTTACCGTACCTTGCTGGCGGGGACTCCGGGGCATGCCAGTGCCTGGCTGCAGCTTGCCACCTGTCTGCAGGCCCTGGGGGATCTGGCCGGGGCGCAACAGGCTGCGCGGCGTGCGGTTGAAATCGCCCCGCAGGCGCCCGAATGCCACAACAATCTGGGCAGCCTGCTGGCGGCCGGCGACGACCATGCCGCCGCCCTGCCGCATTTCGAGCAGGCATTGAAACTGCGCCCGAAATATGCCGCCGCCCTGATCAACATGGCTGCATCGCTGCGCGAGAGCGGACGCGCATCTGAAGCGCTGCCGTTGCTGGAACAGGCGCTGGACCTGACACGCGGTCATGCCCAGGCCTATGCCGGACTGGCCATGGCACAGCACAGCCTGGGCCAGATCGACACAGCATTGTCGACCTATCGCGAAGCCCTGAAGCGCTTTTCCAACGATCCTGAAACGCAGTGGAATTATGCGCTCGCCGCGCTGGCTGCCGGTGATTTTGCCAATGGCTGGGCGGCCTATGCCTGGCGCTGGCGCAAGGCGGTGACGCCGCTGCCACAGCGCGCCTGGCCCTGGCCGGCCTGGACCGAGAATGAGGTGGCCGGCAAACGCCTGCTGATCTGGGGCGAACAGGGCCTGGGCGACCGGCTGCTGCTGCTGCAATTCCTGCCGGCGCTGGTGGCTGCCGGTGCAAGGGTAACGCTGGAAACCGATCCGCGCCTGATCCCGCTGCTGAAGCGCAGCTTCACCGGCATCGACTTCGCCGCCGAAGGCACCCATGCCGATCCCGCGCTGCTGCAGCAGTCATTCGACGGGCATCGTCCGCTGGGCGATCTGGCCGTCAGCGCACCGCCCGGCAGGCCGGTCCTGCTGGCTGATGCCGAACGGGCCGCTGCCTTGGCTGCGCAGTACCGACAGGGTACGGCAGACCGCCTGATCGGGTTGTCCTGGCGCAGCGCCAACCCGATGCTCGGTGCCGCGAAATCGCTGCGGCCGGCCGACCTTGCAGCACTGGCGGCAATCCCGGGCCTGCGCTTCGTCTGCCTGCAATATGGTGCAACCGAACAGGAGCATGACGAACTGCGGGCGCTGTTCGGCGAGCGCTATATCCATGATCCGGCCATCGACACGCAGAATGATCTGGCCGCACTGGCCGACCAGATCGCCGCCCTCGACCTCACGCTGACGGTGTCCAATGTCACGGCCCATCTGGCCGGCGCACTCGGCAGGCCCGTCTGGGTGCTGGCGCCGCCGACCGGCCGCAGCCTGTTTTTCTATCTGATGGCCGATGGCGAGGGCACGCCCTGGTATCCCGGCATGCGGATTTTCCGCCGCGGTCAGGGGCAGGGGGCGGAAACCCAGCTGCAGGCGGTCGCCAAAGGGCTCGAATTGCTGGCAAAATAGCCCTGCTGGTGTTAGCAAAAGGCCCGCCGCTGGCACTGCCGGCGCCTTGACCCTAGTTTAAGCCGATGACCCGCAAAAGCTATTACGTCACCACGCCGATCTATTACGTCAACGACAAGCCGCATATCGGGCATGCCTACACTTCGCTCGCCTGCGATGTGCTGGCACGCTTCAAGCGGCTGGATGGCTTTGACGTCATGTTCCTGACCGGCACCGATGAGCACGGCCAGAAGGTGGAGAAATCCGCCGAGGTGGCCGGCACCGATCCGCAGGCTTTCTGCGACACGGTCAGCCAGACCTTCCGCGATCTCGCCAAGGCGATGAATTTCTCGAACGACGATTTCATCCGCACCACCGAACCGCGCCATGTGACCGCCGTGCAGGCGCTGTGGCGGAAGCTGGTCGCCACCGGGAATATCTATCTCGGCAAGTATGCCGGCTGGTATGCGGTGCGCGACGAAGCCTTCTACCAGGAAGACGAATTGCAGGACGGGCCGAACGGCCAGAAGCTGGCACCGTCGGGCGCGCCGGTCGAGTGGGTCGAGGAGCCATCATACTTCTTCAAGCTGTCGGCCTGGACCGACCGGCTGCTGAAATTCTACGAGGACAATCCAGGCTTCATCCTGCCGACCAGCCGCCGCAACGAGGTGATCAGCTTCGTGAAGGGCGGGCTGAAAGACCTGTCGGTGTCGCGCACCACCTTCAAATGGGGCATCCAGGTGCCCGGCGATGAAGCGCATATCATGTATGTGTGGCTCGATGCGCTGACCAACTACATCACCGCCGCCGGCTATCCGAATGTCGAAGGCGAGAAATACACCCGCTACTGGCCGGCCGATCTGCATATGGTCGGCAAGGACATCCTGCGTTTCCATGCTGTCTACTGGCCGGCCTTCCTGATGGCCGCCGATGTGGCTGTACCGAAACGCGTCTTCGCCCATGGCTGGTGGACCAACGAAGGCCAGAAGATTTCCAAGTCGCTGGGCAATGTGATCGACCCGCTGGCGCTGATCACCGAATACGGTCTCGATCAGACGCGCTATTTCCTGATGCGCGAAGTGCCGTTCGGCAATGACGGCGATTTCCGCCGCGCCGCGATCATGAACCGGATCAATTCCGAGCTGGCGAATGGCTTTGGCAACCTGGCGCAGCGCACGCTCAGCTTCTGCGCCAAGAACACCAATGCCTCGGTGCCGACGCCAGGCCCGCTGAACGAAGCCGATGAGGCGCTGCTGGCCCAGGCTGACAGCCTGGTGGAGCAGCTGCGCGCCACGCTGGATGAGCAGGCGATCCATACGGCCCTGCAGCAGTGGTTCGACCTAGTCGATGCCGCCAACAAGTATATCGACGTCGAGGCGCCCTGGACGCTGCGCAAGACCGATCCGGCCCGCATGCAGACCGTGCTGTGGTGCCTGCTGGAGGCGATCCGACAGCTTGCCATCCTGGCGCAGCCGATCATGCCGCTGTCGGCCGCAAAGATGCTGGACCAGCTTGGTGTTTCGGAAGCCGCGCGCAGCTTCGCGCATCTGGGCGAGGCCGGCCGTCTGCGCGCCGGCACGCCGCTGCCGACACCGCAGGGCGTGTTCCCGCGCCATGTGGAAGCGAAGGAAGGTGCCTGAAATGGCGCTGCTGATCGACAGTCACTGCCATCTGGATTTCCCTGACTTTGCCGAGGAGCGCGATGCGATCATCGCGCGCGCACGCCAGGCCGGTGTCGGACTGATGCTGACCATCTCGACGCGGCTCGATCAGTTCGACCGTGTGCTGGCGGTGGCGGAAACCTATCCCGATGTCTATTGCACGGTCGGCATCCATCCGCATGAGGCGGACGACCACGTCGATGTTGCCGCAGCGAAACTGATCGAACTGGCGCAGCACCCGAAAGTGGTCGGCATCGGCGAGACCGGGCTCGACTATTTCTACGAACATAGCGACCGCGCGGCGCAGAAGACCTGTTTTCTCGCGCATATCCAGGCCGCGCGCGAGACCGGCCTGCCGGTGGTGATCCATACCCGTGATGCCGACGAGGACACCGCGACGATCCTCGATGCCGAAATGGCGAAGGGCAAGTTCAAGGGTCTGCTGCACTGTTTCTCGTCCGGTCAGCCACTGGCCGAACTGGCCGTGAAGCATGACATGATGGTGTCGTTTTCCGGCATCCTGACCTTCAACAAGGCCCGTGGCGTTCAGGAGTCGGCGCAGGCCCTGCCGCTGCAGAACCTGCTGGTGGAAACCGACGCGCCCTATCTGGCCCCGGTGCCGATGCGCGGCAAGCGCAACGAGCCGTCCTTTGTCGCGCATACGGCGGCCTTCCTGGCCAAGCTGAAGAATGTCAGCACGGCCGATATCACCACGACCACGACAGCGAATTTCCTGCGTCTGTTCGACAAGGTGCCGGCTGAGGCGGTCAGCGACCGTCGCGCGGCCTGACGGTCGGCACGCATGCGGATCACCATTCTGGGCTGCGGCGGATCTGTGGGCGTGCCCCGCATTGACGGCAACTGGGGTGTCTGCGATCCGAGCGAGCCCAAGAACCGGCGCAGCCGCGGTTCCATCGTGATCGAGCAAGGCGAAACCCGCCTGCTGGTCGATACCAGCCCGGATTTGCGCAGCCAGTTTCTTGCCAACGGTTTCCACTGGGTTTCGGCTGTCGCCTGGACGCACGATCATGCCGACCAGACTCATGGCCTCGATGATCTACGCACGCTGGCCTATATCTCGCGCAAGCGCATAGAGGGCTATGCCGATGCCTTCACCCATGAACGGCTGATGCGCAAATTCGCCTACTGCTTCGAGAAGATGGGCGACGGTTATCCGCCGATCATCGAGCCGAAGCTGATCGACGGACCCTTCAGGGTCGGCGAGATCGAGCTGATCCCGTTCCGCCAGCAGCACGGCAACATTCACTCGCTCGGCTTCCGCTGCGGCGACTTCGCCTATTCCAACGATGTCGTCGGTCTCGACGACGATGCCTTTGCCGTGCTGGATGGCATCAAGCTGTGGGTGGTGGATGCGCTGCGCTACGAACCGCATCCGACCCACAGCCATGTCGCACAGACGCTCGGCTGGATTGCCCGGCTCGGCGTCGAACGCGCGGTGCTGACCAACCTGCATATCGATCTTGATTACACCGCGCTGAAATCCGAACTGCCGCCCGGCGTCGAGCCGGCCTATGACGGCATGGTACTGGAGTGCTGACGCGCCCATGCTGAAAACCATCTGGGCGATCTGGGAGCGCGGTGCCGCCGGCATGCAGAGCCAGGCGCTCGGGCTGGCCGAAGCGCTGTACACCACCGAAGGCTTCGCCCTGCCGCAGGGTTTCGAGGTTGCCCTGCGCGCGCCGCAGAAATGGCTGCCGATGCATCCTACCTTTGCCAGCCTGTCGGCCCTGACTCCAGACACGCTGGCGCCGATGCAGGGCCAGCCCTGGCCGGACCTGCTGATTGCCAGCGGCCGTAAGGCGGCCTTTGCCGCTCTGGCGATCAAGAAGGCGAGTGGCGGCAAGACCCGCACCGTGCTGACCCAGGATCCGCGCAGCAATCCGCGCAACTGGGATCTGCTGGTGGTGCCAGAGCATGACCGCGTGCGCGGCCCCAATGTGCTGCTGACCCATGGGGCGCTGCATCGCGTGACGCAATTCAAACTCGATAGCGCTGCCCAGTCATTCCGTGACGAGTTTGCAAAGATTCCGGCGCCGCGCGTCGCCGTGCTGGTCGGCGGCAGCAATCGCAACTACACGCTGGACGAAGACTGGATGCGCGATTTCGTCGCGCAGCTGCGCAACATGGTCGAGCGTTCGGGCTGCGGCATTCTTGCCACCGTCTCGCGCCGCACCGGCGAGGTCGAAACCAATATCCTGCGCGGTGGCCTGGCCAGCCTGCCGGCTGTGCTGTGGGACGGGAAGGGGCCGAACCCGTATTTCGGCTTTCTCGGCCTGGCCGACATCATCGTGGTGACCTGTGAGTCGATCTCGATGATCTCGGAGGCCTGCTCGACCGGTAAACCGGTGCTGGTGGCGCGGTTACCCGGTCATTCGCGGCGGTTTGAGCTGTTTTACGACAGCCTGCTGCGTCGCGGCCTGATCCAGTGGTTCGACGGCCGGCTGATGCAGTGGGAAAATACCCGGCTGGACGACATGGACCATATCGCGCGGGATATCCGCGACCGCTTCGGCTGGGCCTGATCGCACCAGCGAGACGGTTTGTCGCACCCTTGCAATTCATGCGTTATATTATAACATTTTCGGCTTGAACCGCTTTATTTTGCAAGCGGTTCTCATTATTAATAGCCTGCCTCTCAGACGCGAGCTGCGCGCAGACGCGGCCAACCCGGAGTAAGAATCTGATGAACCATGATCTTTCCTTCATGGCGCTGGTCCTGCATGCGGACCCGATCGTCCAGGGCGTGATGGCAATCCTGGTGCTGGCCTCGGTCACCTGCTGGGCCATCACGGTCGAGAAGGTGGTGCGCTTTGGCACGCTGCGCCGCGCCGCGCGCAATTTCGAGGCCGCCGTGAAGGCCGACGCCCTGCTCAATGCCGTCAAGGCCGGGGAGGGTATCCAGGGCGCCATCCTGGTGGCGGCGGCACGCGAGAAGCGTGACGGTATGGATGCCGGCGAAAGTCGCTACGAATTCCGTGTCCGCCTCGAAATGGTGATGCGGCAGGCGATGGCGCAGCAGCTGCGCCAGGTCGAACCCGGCCTGCCGTTCCTCGCCACGGTCGGCTCGGCCGCGCCCTTCATTGGCCTGTTCGGCACCGTCTGGGGCATCATGAACAGCTTCACCGCGATTGCCGGCTCGAACGACACCAGCCTTGCCGTGGTCGCGCCCGGCATCGCCGAAGCGCTGTTCGCCACCGCGCTCGGCCTGGTCGCCGCCATTCCGGCCGTGGTGCTCTACAACAAGTTCAGCACAGATCTGGGTCGTCTGGCGCAGCGCTTCAATGTCGCCATCAACGAGGCGGCACGTCAGTTCTCGCGCACCAGCGCGCCGCAGCATGCGGTTCGTCCGCATGCCGAAGCCGGTCAGTAGGACCGCGCGCATGGCAATCTCTCCAATCGGTACTGGCGGAAACGACTACAGCAACGATGGCTTCGACGGCTACAAGCCGATGTCGGACATCAATGTCACGCCATTTGTCGATGTCATGCTGGTGCTGTTGATCATTTTCATGGTGGCTGCGCCACTGATGATGGTCGGCGTTCCTCTGCAATTGCCCAAGACCACGGCCGCCAAGGTGACGCCGCCGAAAGAACCGCTGGTGGTGAGCATCGACAAGGACGGCAAGCTGTTCATCCGCAAGGATCCGGTGGAAGAGGCGGACCTGATCCGCCGTCTGCAGGATCTGCGCAGCAGCGAGTCTGACACGGTGATCTATGTCCGTGGCGACAAGACGCTGGAATACGGCAAGATCATGGATCTGATGAGCCTGGTCGGCCAGGCCGGCTATGGCAAGATTTCGCTGGTTGCAGAAGGTGCGACGGCGAAAGCCGCGCAGTGACGGCGCATGCGCGCGAAAGTCTCGTCCTGGGTGATTTCTGTCGGCGTTCATATCGCCGCCATCGCCGTGTTGTTCTTCGGCCTGCCATATTTCCACAAGCCGATCCTGGCCGAGGAAAAGTTCCAGGGTATCGAGGTGCTACTGCTGGCCAGTGCGCCGCCGCAGCCCATCGTGGCGCATGTGCCGCCACCGCCGCCTCCGCCTCCACCGCCGGAGCCTGATCCGATCGCTTCCAAATCACCGGATCCCGATCTCGAAGAAATCGCACCGCCGCCGAAGCCAAAGCCGGTGGTGCAGCGGCCCAAGCCACAGCCGCCCAAGCAGGACGTCAAGCCGGTGGAAGCGCCACCGCAGCCGGCTGTCCAGGCGCCTCCGCAGCAGGTTGCCGTTGCACCGCCGGCGCCGGTTCCATCCGCGCCGCGCGTCATCGCCAATCCGGACGCGGAGGCCAACTATTACGCCACGCTGCTGGCCTGGCTGGAGAAGAACAAGGAGTATCCGCGTCGCGCGCAATTGCGCCGCATGGAAGGCGTGGCGCATCTGCGTTTCACCATCGACGAGAGCGGCCGCGTGATGCAGCACCGGATCGAGCGCAGCTCCGGCCATGAAACGCTGGATGATGCCGTTGAGCGGATGATTGCCAAGGCTTCGCCAATGCCGCCGATCCCGCCTAATCTGGGTAAATCCAGCCTGGATATCGTGGTGCCGGTACAGTTCTTCCTGAAGTAAACAAAAAAGTCCGGGGATATCGATGTTCAGACTGATTGCCGCAAACGTTATTGCCGGGGTCCTGCTGCTCGGCCTGCTGATCGCCATCCCGGTGCAGGCTGCCGAACCGGACAAGGTGAAGGCTGCGGCGCTGAAGACCTATGGCGATATCGCCCAGGCAATCTATGAGGATTCGACCACCACAGCGCGCGCGCTGCAGAAAGCCGTACAGGCTTTGATCGCCAAGCCGTCAGAAGCAACCCTCAAGGCGGCCCGTGAAGCCTGGATCGCCGCCCGCGTGCCCTACCAGCAGTCGGAAGTTTTCCGCTTCGGCAATCCTGTCGTCGATGCATGGGAAGGCCGTGTGAATGCCTGGCCGCTGGACGAGGGCCTGATCGATTATGTCGACAGCGGCAAGTATGGCGAAGAGTCGGATGAAAACCCGCTCTACACCGCCAATGTCATTGCCAACAAGAAGCTGAAGTTTGGCGGCAAGTCCCTGGATGCCAGCCGGATCGACTGGAAACTGCTGCGCAAGCTGCATGAAGTCGGCGGCGTCGAGGCCAATGTCGCCAGTGGCTATCATGCCATCGAATTCCTGCTCTGGGGCCAGGATCTGAACGGCACCGGCCCGGGTGCCGGCAACCGGCCCTGGACCGATTATGCCAAGCAGGGCTGCACCAATGGCAATTGCGACCGCCGCGCGCAGTATCTCAGTGTCGCCACCCAGCTGCTGGTCGAAGACCTAGCCTTCATGGCCAAGCAATGGTCCGCTGAGGGCGCGGCACGGAAGGCGCTGAAGAGCGGTGACAATGCAATCAGTGCAATGCTGACCGGTATCGGCAGCCTGTCTTATGGCGAACTGGCGGGCGAGCGCATGAAACTCGGCCTGTTGCTGCACGATCCGGAAGAGGAGCATGACTGCTTCTCCGACAACACACACAACTCGCATTATTACAACGTTGTCGGCATGCTGAATGTCTATGGCGGCGAATATACCCGCGTGAATGGCAGTGTGGTGAAGGGCCCAGCCCTGACCCAGCTGGTGCGCGCGACCGCCCCGGACCTCGATGCCGAAATGCGGGGCAAGCTGAAGGCGACGCTTGATTCAGTTGCGGCGATCAAGCAGCGGGCCGAAAGCAGGGAAGCCTATGACCAGATGATCGGCGAGGGCAATACCGAGGGCAATGCCCTGGTGCAGGCGGCCATCGATCGCCTGACCGATCAGACCAAAACCCTGGAGCGCGTGGTCGCGGCGCTCAAACTGAAGGTGACATTCGAAGGGTCGGACAGCCTCGATGCGCCTGACAAGGTCGGCAAGAAATAAGGCACACCTGGCGCTCGCCGCTCTCGCTGTCTATCTGACGGCGGGAGCGGCGCGCGCCGCCGAGGACGCGCCGGGTGGAAATGCCACCGGCCGGCGCCTGGATGCCACGGCCTTCTCCCAGCCATCGGGGAATATGGCCTTCGAGCGCCAGCTCGACTTCAAGGTCGGCGATGGCATTTTCCGCAAGCTCTGGGTTCCATCGCCGAGCTCGACCAAATCCTCCGATGGCCTCGGCCCGCTCTACAGCGCACGCAGCTGCCAGTCCTGCCATATCCGCGATGGCCGCGGCCAGCCACCGGCACCTCATGACGTGGCGGTCTCCATGGTGCTGCGCCTGAGTATTCCGCCGCAAAGCGATGCCGACCGGACTGCGCTGAAAGAGTTCATGCGCAATGTCACGCCGGAACCTGTGTATGGCACTCAGCTGCAGTCCTTCTCGGTGCCGGGCCTGCTGGCGGAAGGCCGCATGACGGTGCGTTACAGCGAACAGAGCGTGACGCTGGCCGATGGCGAAACGGTCCGGCTGCGCAAACCGCATTATGGCGCCAAAACCCTGAATTACGGACCACTGCATCCGCAAACCATGCTGTCGGCCCGCATCGCGCCGCCGATGATCGGCCTCGGCCTGCTGGAAATGATCCCCGAGGCTGCAATCCTCAGGCATGCCGATCCGGAAGATGGCAACGGCGACGGTATTGCCGGCCGGCCGAATCTGGTCTGGAGCCATGCTGAGCGACGCGTGATGCTGGGTCGCTTTGGCTGGAAGGCCGGCATGCCGACGATTGCCGATCAGGTCGCCGATGCCTTTGCCACCGATCTTGGTCTGTCGACCCATCTGATCCCGGCATCGCAAGGCGATTGCACGGCCGCACAGACAGCTTGCCGCGCCATGCCGACAGGAGACGATCTGCAGGAGAAGGTGGAGGTGCCGCGCAAGATGCTCGACCTCGTTACCTTCTACGCGCGGCATCTGGCGGTGCCGCCGCGTCGTCAGGCAAGTGATCCGGCGGTCATGCGGGGCAAGGGCCTGTTTGCTGCCGCCGGCTGCAACAGCTGTCATGTGCCGAGCTTTGTTACCGGCAGTGATGCGGCGCGCCCGGAACTGTCGGCACAGACCATCCATCCCTATTCCGACCTGCTGCTGCATGACATGGGCGAGGGGCTGGCCGATGAACGTCCGGAAGGGCAGGCTGACGGCCGGCAATGGCGCACGGCGCCGCTCTGGGGGCTGGGCCTGACCAGGACAGTGAGCGGCCATGACGCCATGCTGCATGATGGTCGCGCCCGCGGTGCACTGGAAGCCATCCTATGGCATGGCGGCGAGGCGGAAGCGGCGCGTGCGCGGGTGCAGCGCATGACGCGCGCCGAACGCACCGACCTGCTGGCCTTCATCAATTCGCTTTAAGTCTGACCGGAGTTTTCGCCATGCGTTGCTTAGCCGCCTTTCTTGCTGCTTTGAGCATTTTTGCTGCCATGCCCGGGCACGCAGTGGAGGCAAGTACCTATGCAGCCATGAACCGTGCCGCCGTCGAGGCCCATATCCTGCCGCGCTACGATGCGCTGGTGGTGGCGACCGGCAGTCTAGACGCGGCTGCCAAGAGTTATTGTGCTGCGCCGACCAGCAGGCCGGTGACCGAATTGCAGGCTGCCTTCGGCGCCACCATGGACGCCTGGGAAGACATCCAGCATGTGCGGTTTGGCCCGGTGGACTGGTTCTTCCGCAGCCAGCGCTTCGCCTTCTGGCCCGATCCGCGCAATACGATTGGCAAGCAGATGGGCGAGGTGTTGTCGAAGCATGCCGCCGGTTCGATCGATGCCGATCTGCTGGCCAAAGGCAGTGTCGCTATCCAGGGTCTGCCCGCCATGGAACGACTGATCTTCGGAGAGGAAGCCGCCAAGCTGAAGAGCGGTCCTGATGCGGCCTATCGCTGCCATTATGTCGAGGCGATTGCCATCAACCTTGCACGTATCGCACAGGACACCCGCGCGGCCTGGCGCGAGGGCGGCGACAAGGCCTTTGCCGCCGTCATGCTCGACACCACGAAGCCGGATGCGCCCTATCGCGAGGAACAGGAAGCCACGCTGGAGCTGTTCAAGGCGCTGTATCTGGCTGTTGAGCTGGCATCCGATCACAAGCTGGCGCGGCCGCTGGGCGCATCGGCCAATGATGCACGTCCCCGACTGGCACAGGCCTGGCGCAGCGAGCGGTCGCTGCGCAATATCCAGCGCAACCTTCTGGCTGCCCGCGATCTGTATCTGACGGCCTTTGCACCAGCGGTGACGGACAAGGCGCTGGATAGCGCCATCCGCGAGGCCTTTGGCCGGGTGCTGATCACCGCATCGGCGCTGAAACAGCCGCTGGAAACCGCCGTGCAGGACAAGACAGCACGACCGCTGGCCGAGAAGCTGGCGGCCGAGGCCCTGGCCCTGAAAAAGCTGCTGGGCGACAGACTGCCGCCGGCGCTGGATATTCCGGTCGGTTTCAATGCGCTGGATGGTGACTGAGATGCTGACCCGTCGTTCAGCCCTGTTATCGCTCGGCGCGACAGCGCTGCTGCCACTGGCGACTCAGGCGACGCCCGGCGAGCGCCTGTATCTGAATGCCTTTGGCGAGAAGGGCAGTTTCGGCCTGGCGGCCTTCGATGGCGATGGCAGGATCCGTTACCAGCTGCCGCTGCCACAGCGCGGTCACAGCTTCGCCCGGCGGGCCGATGGTCGCATGGCAGTGGCATTCTCGCGGCGACCTGGCAGTTTCGCGCTGGTCTTCGATCCGGTGGCCGGCACTGCCATCCGCACCATTGCCGCCGCCGAAGATCGGGACTTCTGCGGTCATGGCACCTTTAGCGCCGATGGCCGGCTGTTGTTCACCACCGAGGTTGTCGGCTCGACCGGTGAAGGTGTGCTTGGCATCTACGATGCGGCAGAGGACTTTACTCGGGTCGGTGAGTTCGCCACCCATGGCCTCGATCCGCACGAGATGCGCCTGATGCCCGATGGCAGCACCCTGGTGGTGGCCAATGGCGGCATCCTGATGCGGGCCGACATGCCGCGCCTGAAACTGAACATTGCCGATATGGACCCGTCGCTGGTCTATCTGGATGCCCGCGACGGCCGGCTGCTGGCCCAGATCCGGCCGGCGGCGGCGCTGCGCCAGCTCAGCCTGCGCCATATCGCCATCGACCGGCATGGCCGGGTGGCGGTCGCCATGCAGTATGAAGGCCCGGAGGACGATCCGGTGCCGCTGGTGGCGCTGCATGACGCACCGGCCGGCGCAGCCGGGCTGGAATACCTGGCGATGCCCGAGGCAGACCGGGCCGGCATGCGGCAGTATTGCGGGTCGGCAGCCATGGATGCCGGCGGACGCCATCTGGCGGTCAGCAGTCCGCGCGGCAACCGGGTGCTGGTCTGGGATCTCGACAGCCGCATCATGGTGCAGTCGGCCGAGGCCCGGGATGTCTGCGGGATCGCGGCGCAGGCGCGCTCTGGATTTCTGGCATCGAACGGGCTGGGCCGGATGTTCAGCCTGATGGCGGGTAGCGGGATCGAGGAACTGACGGCGCGCAGCAGACTGCAATGGGACAATCATATGGTGATCGCAGGGTGAAGCGCAGGAAAGCCGGATTTGGTTGGAAAACCCATATTCTTTATTTTCCATAATATACATTATCCGATTCATAGGCCATTTGCGAGGTGTTGCGTTTTAGCCGCCTCAGCATCCGCCTGACCCAGTACCCACTCTCAGTACTCGGGACGATTAATCGGCTTACCTCAGCACATGTCGCCAGACCCGCGCCGGGATACCCCCTTGCAGCGCTCGGCCGACGCTGCAAGGGGAAGCCGACGATCTGGGTACCAACCGCGCGTCAGGCCCAGTTGGCTGCAATCACTGCATTGAGGTCGTCATCCAGTCCCGCAGCCGCCAGAGTCATCTGACCGGCAGCCGGCGGGCTGAAGCTGGCCATCGCCGAGACCAGGTTGGCGACATTGGCGGCCGACAGGCTGCGGCTGCCATCCACCGTCACGATGCCGTCGACACGTCGCGTCGCGTCAGCATACCAGTCCTCCATGATCACGCTGCTGGCGGTCTCGCCGATCACGTCGATCCGCAGGTCGTCACCGACTTGACGGAACCACAGCTGGTCATGCGTGACACCTGTAGTGAAGCGCAGTGTATCGGTGGTTCCAGCGGCGTCTGTAATCCCCGCCTGCACCACGGTATCGATGCCATGACCACGAGACACCTGATAGGTGTCGTTGCCTGCGCCGCCATCCAGAATGTCATTGCCCAGCGCACCGATCAACGTGTCGGTTCCGCCCATGCCACTGATTCGGTCGTCGAGCGAGGTGCCGGTGTGAGTGCGATTGTTGGAATCGCCGACGAAAGTCCAGCCGCCGCCAGTCCAATTCGTGATATCAACGTAGACATCAGTGAACTGCAGAAGTTCCACGCCGCTCAGCGTGTCGGTAGCTTCGGTATTCGGGGAGACAATCGTTACGATACCGCCACTGTACGTCAGTGTGTAATTGAGTGCCGACAGGCCGTAACGCGCAATATCGATGCCGTCACCCCCAATGATCGTGTCGTTGCCTTCGTTTCCGGTAATTGTATCGTTGCCCGCCCCACCGTTCAGGATATTGACGTTCGCATCACCAACCAGGGTATCCGCGAAGGCCGAACCGGTCAGGTTCTCAACCTCGACAAAGGTATCGCCCTGCGCATCGCCTCCAGAGCCGGTGCCGGCGGTCAGGTTAACAGAAACCCCTGCCGTCGAGGTGCTGTATTCTGCAGTGTCATTACCGACGCTACCCGTCAGCACGTCAGCTCCGGCACCGCCGATCAGGATGTCATTCCCATAGCGACCATGCAGGTTGTCGTTGCCGGCCAGGCCGATCAAGGTGTTGTTTGTGTCATCGCCAATCAGGGCATCCCCGAAATCCGAGCCCTCAAGATTTTCGATGCTTAAATAGACGTCGCCGATGGCTTCGCCGCCCCGCACGGTGTTGTAAAGGCTCGCGGTAATGCCGCTCGTGGCAAAGCGATAACTCGCGGTATCGGTGCCGCCCACGCCGCTGAGAGTGTCGGCTCCGGCGCCGCCGGTCAGGATGTTGTTGCCGGAGTCGCCGACCAGTGCGTCATTGAAGGCCGAGCCGATAAGGTTTTCGAACGACCAGAACGTGTCGCCGGCTGCATCGGCGTATTGCGCTATCCCGTTCGTCAGATTGACAGAGACACCTGCCGAGGAGGTTGCGTAGCTGAGCGTGTCATTGCCATAGCCGCCATCCAGGCTGTCGGCGCCGGCACCACCCTCAATGACGTTGTCGCCCGCGCTGCCGACCAGGGCATCACCAAACGCGCTGCCCCGAAGATTCTCGATATCCGTCAGCGTATCTCCCGCACCGTCGCCATACGGAGCACCGGCGCCGGCGGCGAGATCGATGAAGACCCAGTCCTGCGAGCCGCTGTAATCCGCCAGATCGATGCCGTCACCGCCATGCAGTTGGTCCGCGCCTGCACCACCGATCAGGATATTGTCGCCGGCATTGCCGGTCAGCACGTCGTTATAGGCCGAGCCGATCAGGTTTTCGATATTGGTCAGGACATCACCGGCCGCCTCGCCGGCCATGCCGCTGCCCGTCGCCAAGCTGACGGAAATGCCGGCCGATGCCATTGCATAGCTTGCCGTGTCGATGCCGCCTTCGCCATTCAGTTGGTCTGCCCCTGCTCCGCCGATCAGCAAGTTGGCAGTGGCGTTCCCAGTCAGAACGTCATTGAAATTGCTGCCAATCAGATTTTCGATCTGCGTGAGAGTGTCACCATTGGCATCGCCGGCCCAGCCGGTGCCGCTGGTCAGGCTGACGCCTACCGCTGCTGTGCTGGTTCTGTAATCGGCCGAGTCAATGCCGGCTCCGCCGTTCAGAGTGTCAGACCCAACACCACCGATTAGAGTGTCATTGCCGCCATTACCCTGGAGGCTGTCATTTCCATTCAGGCCCCAGAGCATGTTGTTATTGTCATCGCCGCTCAGTACGTCGAGGAAATTTGAACCCTCAAGGTTCTCAATGCTGCTAAAGGTATCACCAGTGGCCTCACCAGACCGCGATGAGGTCAGGAGTGACGCGGTAACACTGCCTGTGGCATAGCGATAGCTCGCCGTATCGTCCCCCAACCCACCCTGGATACTATCCGCGCCAAGCCCACCGATCAGGATATTGTTACCGGCATCGCCAATGAGCGTGTCATTGTAGGCACTGCCGCGGATATTTTCAAAATTGCTGATGATATCGCCGGCTGCATGCCCGCCCGAGCCCGCCCCGCTCGCCAGATTAGCTGTAACGGCGACGTTGGATGCCGCATAGGACAGCATGTCGATGCCGTCGCCACCATCCATGGTATCAGCCCCGCCGCCACCTTCGATGATGTCGTTGCCGGCCTGACCGTAGATGTAGTCACTTCCAGCCAGGCCATCGATAATGTCATCGAAGGGTGTGCCGACAATTTCGTCATCGCCGGTGGTTCCATTTAGGGTGGCGCCAATGCCGCCATCGGAGAACTGGATGCCTTCGATGCCATTCAGGGTGACGGCGCTGGACAGGCCGCCGCCCGATACGGTGATCACTCCGCCGGGGCCATTCACGATCGTGTAGCTGGCTTTGGTACCGGAGAAGGCGGCGACGTCGGTGCCGCCGCCCCCGATGACCGTGGTACCACCAGCATTGACAACGATCATATCATGGCCAGCGCCGCCATCGAGCGTCGTACCGGTCGCGCTGCTGCCGGTGATCGTGTCGTTATAGCCCGAGCCGATGACATTCTCGATCCCGGCATAGGTGACGCCATTGCTGCCGACGCCTGTCAGCAGATTGACCGAAACGGCACCGGAGCCGGCATGGGTTATCGTATCCATGCCGTTGCCGCCGACCACCGCGGTATTGGCTGCGCTTACCGTAAAGGTATCGTTGCCGTCGCCGCCGTTCAGCGTACCGCCCGCGATCACGCTGCCCGTGATAGTGTCGCCATAGGCAGAACCGATCACGCTCTCGAAGCTGCTAAGCGAATCGCCGTTGCTACTGGTGCCGGCGACAAGGTTGACCGTTACACCGGCGGTGGCATTGGCATAAGATACCGTGTCGTAGTCATACAGGCCTTCGAGAACGTTGTTCGCGCCATTGACAACGAATGTATCGTTGCCCCAGCTGCCATTGAACGTGTTGCCGCCAGCAACACTGCCAATCACGGTGTCGGCAAAGTTCGAGCCAATGACCCCTTCAATGCCGGACACGATTCCGCCGTTGCTGGTCGTCCCGTCCGCCAGATTGACGGTCACTGCCCCGGAGGCAGCCGCAAACGAGACGACGTCGGTTCCCAGACCGCCGACCACGCCGGTATTGGCAGCGCGGACATAAATCGTGTCGTTGCCGTCGCCGCCATTCAGCGTGCCGCCTGCCGTGTTGCTGCCGGTGATCGTGTCGTTAAAGTCAGAGCCGATCACGCTCTCGACACCGCTGTAGCTGACACCGTTGCTGCCAGCGCCAGTATTCAGGTTGATGGTGACACCCGTGGCAGAACTGGCATGGGACACCGTATCGGTGCCGTTGCCGCCGATCACTGTGGTATTAGCGCCCTTGACGATGATCGTGTCGTTGCCATCGCCGCCATTCAGCGTGCTGGCCGCCGTGCTGCCCGACAGGGTGTCGTTATACGCACTGCCAACGACCGTCTCGATGCCGGTGAAGGTATCACCATTACTGCTGGTGCCGATGGCGACGTCGACCGTCACGCCCGTGCCGAGATTGGCATAGGACAGCGTGTCCCCACTACCGGCACCACCATCGACTATGGTATTGGCCGCACCAATCACAATTGTGTCGTTACCGTTGCCGCCATTCAGCGTCGCGCCCACGGCACTGCCACCGATGATGGTGTCGGCAAAGCCGGAACCGATCACGTTCTCTACACCAGTGAAGGTGCTGCCGTTGCTGCTGATCCCTGCGGCTAGGTTGATGGTCACGCCAGCCCCGGCACTGGCAAAAGTCACTGTATCGGTGCCGTTGCCGCCGATCACCGTGGTATTGGCACCATTGATGATGATGGTGTCGTTGCCGGCGCCTGCATTCAGGGTGCCACCCGCCGTGGCGCTGCCAGTGATCGTGTCGGCGAAGCCGGAGCCAATTACGCTTTCCACGCTGGACAGCGTGTCACCGGCGCTGCTCGTGCCCGCCGTCAGATTGACAGTCACGCCCGTCGCAGCGATTGCATAAGAAACTGTATCTGTGCCAGCGCCACCGATCACCGTGGTGCTACTGGCATTGACCGTGATGGTATCGTGACCATCGCCGCCGTTTAAAGTAGTGCCGGTTGCAGCGCTACCAATGATACTGTCTGCAAAACTGGAACCGACGGCATGTTCAATACCAGACAGCGTGTCGCCGTTGCTACTGGTCCCGTTTACAAGATCCACGGTCACGCCAGTTGCGGCTGAGGTATAGGAAACCGTATCGCTACCGTTGCCGCCGATGACGATAGTGTTGGCCGCACCAACCGAAATGGCGTCATCACCATCGCCGCCATCCAGCGTACCACCTGGCGTAGTGCTGCCGGTAATCGTGTCGGCAAAGGCAGAACCGACCACACTCTCGATGCCACTATAGGTGATGCCATTGCTACCGGTGCCGGCAGCAAGGTTGATCGTCTGGCCCGTTGCAGCACTGGCATGCGACACTGTATCGATGCCATCGCCGCCGATCACAGTAGTATTGTTCGCATTGACGATGACGCTGTCATTGCCGTCGCCGCCATTCAGAAAGCCACTGGCGATCGAGCTGCCTATGATTGTGTCGTCTTGGGCGCTACCAATGACGCTTTCAATGCTGGTGACGACGTCGCCGTTACTGCTGGTACCGACAGTAAGGTCGACTGTCACACCAGTACCGAGACTGGCATAAGAAATCGTGTCAATTCCGCCACCGCCATCGACAAAAGTATTCGATGCACCGATCACAATCGTATCGTCACCCCCTGCTCCAGAGAGAGAGGCATTCGCTGCACTGCCACCAGTTATGGTATCTGCCTGATCAGAGCCTATAACATTCTCAATCGACGAGAGCATGTCGCCTTCGGCATCACCGCCGCTACCAGTCCCTGTCTGCAAATTTATAGTCACACCGGCGACCGAGCCACTGTAATCGGCTGTATCGCTGCCCGCCCCACCATTCAGCGTGTCGGCACCAGCGCCACCGATCAGCGTATCATTGTCATCGCCGCCATTCAGCGTGTCGTCGCCGTCGCCACCGACAAGAACGTCATCGCCGCCCCAACCATTGAGTAGGTTGTTGCCGTTGGCGCCTGTAAAGCTATCGGCATAGGCTGTACCGGCGAGATTTTCGATGCCAGTCAGCGTGTCGCCCTGCGCATCACCGCCTGTGCCTACCCCGGTGGCGAGGCTGACTGTTACGCCAGCAGCGGAATTCGCGTAACTGGCGGTATCGGTCCCACCTCCGCCGACCAGAGCATCTGCACCACCCCCACCTTCCAACGTATCGGCGCCGTTGCCACCGTCTAGCGCGTTACTGCCGGCATCACCAATCAAGGTATCGCTATTGCTTGAGCCTACAAGATTCTCAATCCCGGATAGAGCGTCACCTTGTGCATCACCGCCTGTACCTGCACCGGTGGCGAGATTGACTACGACGGCGGCAGAGCCAGCATAACTTGCGGTATCAGTGCCATCGCCACCCATGAGCATGTCTGCACCGCTGCCACCAAGCAGAGTATCATTGCCCTGACCACCATCTAACGCGTCAGACCCACCATTACCGCGTAGTTCATTGGCATTGCTATCGCCAGTCAGCGTGTCAGCTTGCCCGGACCCAAAGACATTCTCGATGCCTGTCAGTGCATCGCCTTGCGCGTCACCGCCCGTACCGGTACCGGATGCCAAATTCACTGTCACGCCAGCACTGGAGGCTGTATAGCTCGCGGTATCAACGCCATTGCCACCGATCAGAACGTCGGCATCGGCACCACCGGTCAGCGTGTCATTGTCGTCGCCGCCATCAAGTGTGTCGGCACCGGCCCCACCGATCAGACTATCGTTGCCGACTTCGCCATTCAGGGTATCAGCGCCAAGACCGCCGTCGAGCGTGTCGCCACCGCCACCGCCACTCAACGTATCGTTACCACCACCGCCTTCGAGACGATTGGCAACAGTGCTACCAGTCAGCGTGTCATCTTGGGAAGATCCAACCAGATTCTCTATCGAGGTCAGACTATCGCCTTCTGCATCACCACCTGTACCAGTACCGGTCGTCAGGTTAACGTTGACCCCGCTGGCCGACGTCAAATATTGCGCTGTATCAGTAGCGGAGCCGCCATCGATGACATCAGCGCCCGCGCCGCCAGCCAGCGTGTCATTGCCGTTACCACCTTCGAGCCTATTGTCGCCAGCCGTACCGGTAAGGGTGTCATTGCTGTTTGAGCCAACCAGGTTTTCAATACCGTTCAGCGTGTCGCCTTGCGCATCGCCGCCAGTACCTGTACCTGCCTCAAGATTGACACTTATGCCGCTTGCAGAGCCCGCGTAGCTCGCCGTATCGGTCCCATCGCCGCCGATCAGCGTATCGGCCCCCTCACCGCCGGTCAGGGTATCATCGCCAAGGCTGCCATCAAGCGTATTGGCGTTGCCATCGCCGATCAGAGTGTCATTGCCGTCAGAGCCAACCAAGTTCTCGATGTTGGTCAGCACATCGCCTTCGGCATCACCACCAAGGCCAGTGCCCGTCGCCAGATTGACCACAACGCCTGCTGATGAACCGGCATAGCTTGCTGTGTCGATATCGGCGCCGCCATCGAGCGCATCAGCACCGGCGCCCCCCACAAGCAAGTCGGCGCCGGCTTCGCCAGTCAGCGCGTCAGCGCCATCCAAGCCATAAATCTCATCATTTGCGACTGTGCCAGCGAGGTTGTTATTGGTTTCATCGCCAATGATAGTCGTCATAGTCTGTCCCCTCTTGCGTGCTCGACTCGTTTGGTCGCTTTGATTGTGTTTTTTGAGGGTCCTACTACTTTACGGGCAGTGTCAACTTCCATAGGTAGAGTAGTTTTAAAATTAACACTCCTTAAGATGCAGAATTCATTACAGAAATCGCCTCCGGTGTTTTTACGTGATGCTGCCTACCCGCTATATTCCAAGTCATTCCTTGAGGCGGGTCTGGGCTGAATACCGTTGACTAAATAGGGAGGCAGGCCGGTGCTGAAATTCGCTTTGACGGACTGGTCTGTATGATTTCCGATACCGCCCTGTCCCCGAATGGCGACGCTCTTCCTGATATATACCAAGTTGCCCCGCAACCACTTTAACGGGGCTTGGCTACAACCTCTACGCGATGCTGAAAAAAGAATCTTGAGGGGCGCAAGCGGGGATGATCAGGGCGTAAAACGAAACACTGATAAGGCTCAACAGAACGCTACAGCAAACATGTGAGAAATGGATTTAGTTGAATATTTACAGATTGTTAGCATGCAACGAATTTCCGAAATGACCTAGTTTCAAATAAATTGATGGATCTTCCGAAACCCTCGCCGCGTGTCAGTTGGCCGTAAGGCGCCTCGTCCATCCTCGACAATTATCATCACCTCCGAGGATCACATGACGACGAAGCTGCTGTTTCACTCTCGACACATCCTGGTCGCGCTTCTGATGGCATTGGCTGGCAGCCAGGCCTTCGCTGCGCCGCCGCCGGGTGGTCAGCTCAACTTCACCATCCTTCGCAATGGCAGCGAGGTTGGCAGTCATGAGATGCTGTTCCGGCGAACCCCGGATGACCTGCAGATCGATATCGCCACCAAGGTTCTGGTCAAGGTCGCCTTCATCCCGGTCTACCGGTTTGAGCATGAGGGCCACGAAGTCTGGCATGGCGACCGGCTGACCCGGCTGTGGTCCAAGACCAACGATGATGGCACGTCGCACGCCCTGAATGTGACGGCAGCCGGTCCGGCTCTGGCCGTTCTGGCCGATGGCAACCCTGTCGTAGATCGCCCGCTGCGCATTCCCGCCAGCCTGTGGCATGAAGGCATTCTGCGTCAGTCCGCGATCCTGAATACCCTGGACGGCAGCAGCATGGCGATTGCGGTTTCCGACCTGGGCAGCGAAAACATTCCGGTGGCCGGGCGTCCGGTCCCTGCCCGGCATTATGCCATTACAGGCGATCTGCAGCGTGAACTCTGGTATGATGAGCATAATGTTCTGGTCAAAGTGCGTTTCAAGGCCAAGGATGGCTCTGACATCGAATATATCCGCCGCTAGCCGTGCCGCAGACGCAGGAAGCACCGCATGCGTCTGCTGTTGATCGAGGATGAGGAGCGGCTGCGCGAATTGGTGCAGCAAAGTTTGGTGCGCGCTGGCTTTACTGTGGATGCGACGGGCACGGCCGAAGATGCTCAGGCCGCGCTCAGCACGACGCAGTATGATGTCATCGTTCTCGATCTTGGTCTCCCAGATGCCGATGGCATTACCGTGCTGCAAGACCTGCGGCAGCGCCGGGACGCGACACCCGTGCTTGTCCTCACGGCGCGCGATGGCGTCGACGATCGGGTTTCCGGGCTGAATTCCGGCGCGGATGATTACCTGCTCAAGCCGTTTGCCATGCCGGAACTGATTGCGCGTCTCAAGGCATTGCTGCGCCGTCCTGCCGGCATTCTGGGCACGGTTCTGGAAGCCGGCAATATCAGTTTCAATACGGCTGACCGCTCGCTCACCGTCGGCGGAAAGCCGGTGATGTTGACGCCACGTGAACTTGCCCTGCTGGAAAATCTGCTGCGTCGCGCCGGCCGCGTTGTCCCCAAGACGATTCTGGAAGAGCGTATATACGGATTTGATGACGAGGTGACGCCGAATTCCCTTGAAGTGCTGCTGCATCGTCTGCGCAAGAAACTCGCCGGCTGCCAATTCTCAGGTGAAATTCACACGATCCGCGGCGTCGGCTATCTGCTGGCAGAAGGGACTGCGTCCTGACCATCAAGAGCGACCGCAAAGGCTGGACTCTGCAAGGCCGCCTGGCCCTGCGGCTCGGACTTGTGCTGCTTGCGTCGATGCTGCTGCTGGCAAGCGTCATGGCCCATTACACCTGGCTGGCAATCGACAACCTGGACGATGTGAGCCTGCAGATCCAGGCCGAGCAGATTGCAGAGAACATCCAGCTGACAGGAGGCACGCCGACACTTCGGTTGCCTGAAAATCTTCAGCGTGCTTACGATCAGTCCGGCAGCAGTTATCTTTACGCCGTCATCGACAACAAAAGAAATATTCTGATCGCATCGGAGGATAAGGCGCGGGACGTATTCTCAATCCTATCAGCCGAGCAGTTGCAGCGCCCGGAGTCCTACTTCCGGCTTATCAATGGCGACGGCTCCGGCGCTCCCTATTACGTATTGCAAAAGACCCTCGCAGGACGCCCGGACCTGCACATTGTTGTGGCGCAAGGCCATCTTCACAGCGACGTTTACATCGATACCCTGCTTACAGAATTCGCCAGCCATATCGGATGGACCCTGCCGATCATCCTGATCAGCACCCTGCTCTTTTCGGTATGGACAATCCGTACCAGCCTGCGGCCAATCAAGGATCTCTCAGACCGCGCGCGCATGATTCGCCCGGAGACCCGAGGTCTGCGCCTGCCGACATCGGAAGTCTCGGACGAAATGCTGCCGCTGATCCAGGCGATCAACAACGCACTGGATCGTTTCGAGAAAGGCTTTGAAGTACAACGGCGCTTCACCGCCAATGCGGCTCATGAATTGCGCACTCCGCTTGCCCTCCTCACGGCCCGTTTGGATCAGCTTGAAAAAAGCACCACGGCCCAGCAGCTCGCCAGCGACATCGAGCGCATGAACCGGCTGGTGTCCCAGTTGCTGCTGGTATCCAGACTCGAAAATACCACTCCGGCTCTTGAGCCTGACGTCGACCTCAATGTGGTTGGAGAAACAGTCGTTGCATTGATGGCGCCGCTCGCCATTGCCCAGAATAAGTCAATCGCTCTGCGTCGGGCATCAGGCCCTGTCAGGGTGCTGGCGATGCAGCATCAGTTGGAAGATGCGGTGCGGAACCTGATCGAGAATGCAATCAGCCACACGCCGCCCGGCACTGAAGTGGACGTGTCGATTGGCGAGGATGGCAGCCTCGCAGTCCGCGATTACGGTCCCGGCGTTCCGATTGATCTCCGTGAGCGGATATTTGAACGCTTCTGGCGCGGACGTGAACGCAGCGGCGGTGCAGGCCTTGGCCTGGCCATCGTTGCTGAAACCATGCGCGCGCATGGCGGTCGGGTCAGCGTGGATGATGCAACCGACGGCGGGGCGGTTTTCACGCTCCATCTGCAATTGGATAAATCGACGCTGTAATTCTTTATAAATTTCCGCGTAAGGCCACTGTAAGCCGGCCGCACTACAAAACGACGCATCAGGCCATCACAGGAGCTGGAATGCGTCTTCAGATCATATCACCACAGGACCGATTGCGGGCCGCAGTCGAAACCATGGTGCGCGACGTTTACCGCAGCGAATACGGTGCCGATTCCCCCCATTTCCCTGACCTGATGGTTGCCGTCATCGACGCAGCCGGGCGCCCGCAATGCACCGCCGGTTTCCGCGACCACACCTGTCAGTTCTTCTCTGAACAGTATCTCACTCAGCCCGCACAATCCGTGATCGCAACACAGATTGGCGAACCGGTTTCACGCGATCAGGTGGTCGAACTCGGCCCGCTTGCCGCGATCCGGCCCGGAGCCCTGCTGACGCTGCTGATCGGCTTCGCCCATATCGGCCTGGGTTCCGGATATCACTGGGGAATTTTTACCGCCACCGATCGACTGCGTCGCCTCGCCCAGCGACTGGGCATTCCGCTCATCGATCTGGGCCCTGCCCTGCCCGGTAACATTGCCAACGCAGCGGCCTGGGGCAGTTACTATGATCACGATCCACGCGTTTGCGCAGTGGACGGTCAGGCTGCCCGCCAGCGCTTGCTCACATCACGGCTGCCATCCAGTGCCGAGCCACAATACAGGGAAGCGCTGGCGTCATGAGCGATGTTCTGCTGGCCCTGCACGGCCATGCGGCAGAAAGCCGTCACACAGCCTTCACTGATCCGGCCGGGGATATTGATTTCAGGCAGCTGGCGCGTCGTGTGGCCGGACTGGCCGCGACGATGTCTGCCCTTCCGGATACGATCGGCCTGTTGGCACCGAGCAGTGTTGAATGGCTGGTGGCCGACCTCGCCGGATGGAGGGCGGGGAAAACGATTGTGCCACTGCCACATTTTTTCTCCGATCAGCAGCTTGAACATATTGTCCGGGATGCATCCGTTGATGTGATTCTGACAGACCCCGCTTCGCAGAACCGCCTTGGCGCCGTAGGCATTCGCCAGATGCCCATCGGCCGGCAGGAAATGGCGGCCGAAGCCAATGCCATGTCGGGTCGTCGAATCGTTTACACATCAGGTTCTACCGGCACACCGAAGGGTGTCATCCTTGGTGCGGGGCAGATTTGCAATTCAAGCGCCGCGCTGATGCAGGTGACCAAGGCCGATCATCGCGATCGACACCTCTCTGTGCTTCCGTTTTCACTTCTCCTGGAGGCGATCTGTGGAATCTACCTGCCAATTCTGGCGGGCGGTTCATGCATCATAGAGCCACAGATTGTGGCTGCATCCGGCGCAGAGGTTGCCGTGCAATTGGGCGAAGCCGTGGAACGCCACCGTCCCACCACACTGGTGCTGGTGCCTCAATTGCTGCAGGCCTGGACCATGGTCGCCGCGGTGGGCCGCGTTTCAATCCCTGACAGTCTGCGCTTTGTCGCGACCGGAGGGGCTGCCATACCGGACGCCCTGGCTGAGCGGGCCTGGGAACTCGGTATACCGGTGCACGAAGGCTATGGCCTGACCGAATGCGGATCTGTGGTCGCCGTCAATGCGCCGGGCATGCGTCGATCGGCTACAGTTGGCCGCCCGCTGCCTGGAAGCAATGTCAGCATCATGGCCGATGGTGAAATCGTAGTTTCCAGCATGTCGGTTGCGGATGGCTACCTCAATCGCACCGATGGACCGAGCGATGGCATGTGGCACACGGGCGATATCGGTGCGCTGGACAGCGACGGCTACCTGCAGATCGCAGGCCGCAAGGATAACCTGATTGTCACGGCCAATGGACGCAACATTTCCCCGGAATGGATCGAAACCATGCTGGTTGCCGATCCGCGCATCGCACGCGCCGTCGTATTGCCTGCTGCAGACGGGACTCTTGCCGCTCTGCTTGAACCTTCAGTGCTTGGACTGGCGTGGTCTCGATCGGCAACGCCTGCGGCATTGCGGAGGCTGATAACACAACTGGTCAGCGCTGCACCCGGCTATGCCGTCCCGCGACACCTGCGCCTGTTGTCGGCCACGGAACTAGCGGAGAGCGGGCTCCTGACCCCGAACGGCAAGCCGCGGCGCGGCGATATCGCCAAGCGCTATGCAGAAAAATTTGACATTTTTGACGATGAAACGGAGACCCGACATGCAGTTCTATGATCGCCTTATGCTGGAAACGCGCCCGGAACGTGACGGCTTTATTGCCACTCCGGTTATTCAGCGCGCATTGAGCGAAGGGGTCTCCGCGCCGATGTATACGGCGTTTCTGGGCGAGGCCTATCATCATGTGCGCCACACCTGCCGTCTGCTTGCCACGGCGGCAGCGCGATGCGGCGATCACGACGCCGCATACCTTTCTGCCCTGCTGGAATATATCAGTGAGGAACGTGGCCACGAAGAATGGATACTGAACGATATCGAGGCACTGGGTGGGGATGCAAGATCCGTTCGCCACGGCCAAGGCGACCTGCCCTGCCGCATGATGGTTGCGTATGTCTATTATGCCATCGAGCATATCAGTCCATATGCCATGCTTGGCATGGTGCATGTTCTTGAAGGCATGTCGGCAGCGCTTGCTGCGGCGGCAGCAGGAAAGCTGCAGGCCGCGCTGGGACTACCCGATGGGCAGGGCTTTTCCTATTTGCGCTCCCATGGCGCCCTGGACCAGGAGCACGTGGCCTTTTTCCGTAACCTGGTGAACGGCATTTCCGATCCGGCAGCAGAACAGGCAATCATCGAAACGGCAAAAATTGTCTATCGCCTCTATGGTGATATTTTCCGTGGCATCGATCAGCGCTTTGTCGAGGTCGCTCATGCTGCTTGAAGGGCGCAGCGTTGCCATTACGGGCGCGGGCAGCGGGATTGGCCGGGCATTGGCGATCGAGTTTGCCCGGCGCGGCGCCATTCCAATCCTGATCGGGCGTAACGCCGAAAAACTGGCAGAGACAGCCAGCCTGCTGCCTGCTGCACTGCCGGCGAAAACCTGCGTCGCGGATATCACGTCGGCCCATGGCCGTGAGGCAATTGTGCAAATCTGTACGGCCCGTGGTCAGCTTGATATCCTGGTCAATAACGCGGGCCTGGTCCCCAGTGGCCTGCTCTCCAACCTGACGGATTCTGAACTGCAGAACGCCGTGATGACAAATGTCGTTGCCCCGATTGCCCTGACCCGAGACCTGCTGCGGGTTCTGCGTCGTTCGGATCGACCACGCATCGTCAATATCGGCTCAATATTTGGCGATATCGGTCATCCACATTTTGCCGCTTATTGTGCAACCAAATTTGCACTGCGCGGCTTCTCAGACGCCATTCGCCGTGAATTGGCGGCAGATCGCATTGGCGTCACATATGCGGCCCCACGTGCGACCCGCACCGGCGCTGCCGACGGTTTTCAGGCCCTGATCGCGCCCTATGGCATGTCGCTCGACCGGCCCGAGGCTGTGGCCCATCAGATCGTGTCGGCGGTTGAGAGGGAAGCTGCGACGGTCTATGCCGCGGGCGCGGAGCGCCTGTTTGTGGCAATCCAGCGGCTGCTACCGCGGCTGGTCGACATCGCCCTGATCAGCAAGGCCAGGAAGTTACGGACTGGCCCCGTTTCACGATGACATGAACGAAGTGTTTGCGGCATGCTGGGCTATTGATTCCCGAGGCCTGCATGACCGCTCCCCACGATCTTTCCAGCCTGGCTGAACTGCTGCGCATCATGGCGCGGCTGCGTGATCCCGATGGCGGCTGCCCCTGGGATCTGGAACAATCTTTTGAGACCATCGCGCCCTATACGATCGAGGAAGCCTACGAGGTCGAGGATGCCATTGCCCGCAAGGACATTGCCGGGCTGAAGGATGAACTCGGCGACCTGCTGCTGCAGGTGGTGTTTCATGCGCGCATGGCCGAGGAAGCCGGCCACTTCGCCTTCCCAGACGTGGCCGCCGGCATCGCCGACAAGATGATCCGCCGGCATCCGCATGTGTTCGGCGATGTGGACGCCAAGCATGCCGATGCTGTCTCCAACAACTGGGAAACCATCAAGGCCGCCGAGCGAGCCGCCAAGGCCGAAGCCCTGGCCGACCAGGGGCTGTCGCCGGTACTCGCCGGCGTGACTGCCGGACTGCCGGCCTTGTTGCGCGCCGTGAAGCTGCAGAACCGTGCTGCCCGGGTCGGCTTCGACTGGCCTGATAAAGCGCCTGTCCTAGAGAAGATTCGCGAAGAACTGGGTGAGCTTGAAGCTGAAATCCAAGCCGGCACATCTGCCAGGATCGAGGAAGAATTCGGCGACTTCCTGTTTGTGGTGGCCAATCTGGCGCGCCACTTGAAACTCGATCCTGAAGCAGCCATGCGGGCAGCAAATAGAAAATTTGAACGTCGCTTCAGCCAGATGGAAGCCATTCTTAAAGCGCAGGGTAAAGACCTGGCCGATTGCGATCTGATGACGATGGATGTCGCCTGGAATGCCGCTAAGGCAATGGAAAAGAAGACGTAATCCGTTTCTTTCCGGCTGTACCCAACGGCCGCCGCCACACAATCGCCCCTCGATGACCCCGGTATGGCCATGCCAGCCCCCCTACATGGCATAGGCGGGCTTTGCTGAATCAAGCACTTGCCCGTGCCCGTGGCTGCATCCGTGCAATCCGTATGGGAACTTTTCGCAGCCGCAAAAGGTTTGGTACCCGCCCTTCCGAAATCGGGGCCATCACCGTCACAGGAGGATTTCACCATGCGCAAGATCGCAATCGCCGCCGTTTCCGCCCTCGCCCTGTCCGCCGCTGCCATGCCGCCGGCCGTCTATGCCGCCAGCAACGGGACCTGGGACCAGGTTGAAGGCAACTGGAACCAGCTCGCCGGCAAGGTAAAGCAACGCTGGGGCAAGCTGACCGATGACGATGTCACCGTGATCAACGGCAAGCGTCAGGAGCTGGTCGGCAAGATTCAGGAACGCTACGGCATCGCCAAGAACGAAGCCGAGAAGCAGGTGGACGAATGGCAGAAGAGCCAGTCCGCCCGCTAACGCGACTCAAAGCGGGCAGCTGCCAACTGGCTGCCCGCTTTTTCCAGCCACCCCTGATGTCCATTCCCGCTCACGGAACCTGTCATGAAAGGAGGCCTGTCATGAAAGACCGTCTCGAAGCCAATGTGAAAGCTGCCCTGCCATCCTGGGACCGCATCGCCGGCAACTGGAAGCAGTTCGCCGGCAAGGCCCGCGAACGCTGGGGTGAACTCACCGACAGCGATGTCGATGTCATTGCCGGCCGCCGCGAGCTGCTCGTGGGCAAGATTCAGGAACGCTACGGCATTATCACCGACCAGGCCGAACGTCAGGTTGCCGCCTGGATGAACGAGGTCGCCACGACCAAGTCCAGACACTAAGCCCACATCGCGACTGAACAGAAAAACCAAAACAGGAGTTTCAGCATGGCAACCGCCACCCGTACCCGTCGCCGCACCCCGTCGCCTGAAGCCGAGCTTGCCGAGCTGCGCGGCCAGGTTGTCGATATCGGCAGCGAGATCACCGCCCTGATCGGTCGCGCCAAGAAAGATGGTACAGCACTGGCCGAGGCCGAGCTGACCCAGCTGCAGAACCGGATCGTAGAACTGGGCGGCGATCTGAAGGATCGCGGCCGTGAGGCGATCGACCGCATCGAGGAAACCGTGCAGGAGCATCCGGCCGGCAGTCTGCTGGCAGCCTTTGCAGCCGGCGCCCTGATCACCCTTCTGCTGCGCAAGTAGCCAAGATGAGCAGTCTGGCGACCCTGTTGCCCGGCTTGTTGCTGAGCGGGTTGCAGGCAGCGGCATCGAAACGGCAACGGCAGCGCATGTTGGTCGTTGCCGCCCTCGGCGTCGTTGCATTCGCCGTGCTGTCGGCCAGCTGTATCCTGTTCGGCTGGGCGCTGTTTCTGGCCTACGGCGTCACCATGGCACCGCATTGGGCAGCGACCGCAGCTGCCGGTACGCTGCTCGGTGTCATTATCATTCTCGGGATTGCTGCGGCCCTGGTCTGGACCTACTGGCCGAGCCATGGCCTGCAGGACGAGATTGATAAAATCCGCCGTGAGATCGAGCCACTGGCACGCAAGCATCCGCTGGCCAGCGTCGGGGTCGCCGTGGGTCTCGGTGTATTACTGACGTCGCTTCTGAAACGCTGATCCCTTTCGCGCGCCCACCTGTCGCAGCTGTACCGGCGTAAAGCCATACAGCCGCTTCAGGGCGCGGCGCATGCTGCTTTCACTGTCAAAGCCGGCCTTGCTGCCGACACGCGCGATCGACAGGCCGGTGCTTTGCAGCAGCACCTGTGCCCGTTCACACCGAATGCGCTCCACCACTTCAGCCGGCGTCGCACCCGTGGCCCGCCGGAACTGGCGATGGAAGGTACGCACACTCTGCCCCGCCACTGCCGCCATATCCTCGATGTGCCAGCGCGCCGCCGGACGGTTGGCGATGGCATCCAGCAGTTTGCTGTAGGTCTTCGCACCTTCGCTCGTTTGCAGGCTCAGCGGTTCGCTGAACTGACGCTGATCACCCGGCCGCTTCATATAAACGACCAGACGACGCGCCACCTTGAGCGCCACCTCGGCGCCGTTATCGGATTCAATCAGGGCCAGAACCATGTCGATCCCGGCCGTAACACCCGCCGTGGTCCAGTATGATCCATCGCGCAGGTAGATCGGATCTTCCTCCACTTTGAGTGCGGGATACTCCTCCGCCAGCCGGCGGCAGGCGCGCCAATGCGTCACCACGCGGCGGCCATCCAGCAGTCCGGTTTCCGCCAACAGAAACGCACCGGTGCAGACACCGCATTGCCGCCTGGCGCGTCGCGCCAGATTGCGCACGGCCGCGACCAGTGTTGCGGATTGCCGGGCCTCATAGACACCGGGTCCGCCGGGCACGATCAGCGTGTCCAGCTTCACGGCCTTGTTCAATCGTTGCGTGGACAGCGAAACCCCCGAGGCGGTGCGGACATTGCCGCCGGTCCGGCTCAGCAACTGCACGGCATAGCGCGGCTTTGCCAGTTCTTCATTCGCTGTTGTCAGTGCCTGCAATGGCCCGGCGACGTCGAGAATCTGCACGCCATCAAAAACAATGATACCTATTTTCAGCATTGGCAGGATTTGCTCGCTCTTTGTCATTTGTGCCACTGCCTAAATTGCTAGCATGCCTGAACACAGCAGTCGAGGATTGACAATGACGAAGAATTTTCTGGTAAATGTTTTGCTTGTACCGGACATGGTGCAGCTGGATATGACAGGCCCCTATGAGGTGTTATCGCGTGTACCCGGCTGGCGTATCGAAATCATCTCTGCCGATTTGCAGCCGGTACGCACGGATCGCGGCCTGCGCATCATGCCGACCATGACGCGCGCTGCGGCCGAGCCCGCCGATCTCCTCGTCATCCCCGGTGGTACCGGCATTGATCACGCCATGATCGATCCCGCCTGGGTCGCCTTCGTGAAGCAACAGGCCGACGCGGCACGCTACGTCTTCGGCATCTGCACCGGTTCAATGCTGCTTGCTGCAGCGGGCTTGCTGAATGGTCGCCGCGCCGGCGCGCATTGGCAGGCGCGCGATCTGCTCAGCCGCTTTGGTGCCATCCCGGTGCATGACCGCATGGTGGTCGACGGCAAATACTTCACATCTGGCGGCGTGACATCCGGGATCGACATGGCGCTGAAAGTGGTCGCCGAGATCATGGGCGCTGAAACCGCACAGAAGATTCAGCTCTCCATCGAATATGACCCCGCCCCCCCGTTTCCGGGCGGCACGCCGTTTACCTCTCCGCACGCAATTGTTGCCGCCGTGCTTGAGGCCGGTGCGGCGCGCCGCAAGGAGCGCGAAGCCATGGTGGATAAGGCTGTCGCGGCAATGCACAGAAACCAAAACAGAGAGGCAGAAAAAATATGACCCAGACAAGAAACCGAATCATTCTAACCGCGCTTGCAGTCTTCGGCCTTTGCAGTGCTGCGCTGGCCCAGGACAAATATCCGTCGCGGCCGATCACTGTGGTCGTGCCATTTGCCGCCGGCGGGCCGCTGGATGTATCGACACGGGTGTTGGGCGTCGCGCTGACGAACACCCTGGGGCAGCCGATCATCATCGAGAATGCATCGGGTGCCGGCGGCTCCATCGGCGCGGGTCGCGTCGCCCGTTCGACACCCGATGGTTATACCCTGCTGATGTATCACATCGGCACGGCAACGACGCCGGCACTGTATCGCGGCAAGCTCAGTTACGATCCGATCAAGGATCTCACGCCGGTTGCCCTGGTGAATGACGGGCCGATGGCCTTCGTCGCCAAGCCCAACGCGCCACCAACCAATCTCAAGGAATTCCTGGCCTATGCGCGCAGCCAGGGCAGCAAGTTCAATCTGGGTCATGCCGGCATCGGCGCGGCGTCGCATCTGTGCAGCGTTCTGTTCCAGAAAGAGATCGGCACTCAGGTGACGACGATCCCCTATCGCGGCACCGGCCCGGCGATGGCGGCCCTGCTGAGCGGCGAGATTGACGCGATCTGCGATGTGGCCAGCAACGCCACGGGCCAGATCCGTGCCGGCGCCCTGAAGGCCTATGCGGTGACCGGTACCCAGCGCCTGCCCGCCATTCCCGATACACCGACGGTGGCTGAAGCCGGGGTTCCCACGCTGGCGATGACCAACTGGAATGCGATGTTCGCGCCGAAGAATACGCCCGCCCCCATTGTCGAGCGTCTGGTCGCGGCGCTGAGCGTCGCGCTGAAGGATCCGACCGTGGTGCAGCGATTTGCCGAGCTGGGCACCATGCCGATCGATGCAACGCCAAAGGCCGCCGAGGTGCTGAAAGCCCATCTGGCCGCCGAAACGGCGCGCTGGACGCCGATCATCGAACAGTCGGGGCAGTTCGCCGAATGACGGCCCCGGCCATGCCATGAAAAAAGGCGCAGCTTGCGGGCTGCGCCTTGTTGCTGTCCCAGAGCCCGGAGGGGCTCAGAACGGAATTTCGTCGTCCATGTCGTCGCGACGCGGGGCCGAACCACCACCGCCGCCAGACCGGCCACCGCCGCCAGACGGCGGAGCGCTGCCGTAATCGTCGCCGCCGCTGCTGAAGCCGCCGCCACCGCCGCCGCCTTCACGACCGTCCAGCATGGTCAGTTCGCCGCGGAAGCGCTGCAGTACCACCTCGGTGGTATATTTCTCGGCGCCGTCCTTGTCGGTCCACTTGCGGGTCTGCAGCGAACCCTCGATATAGACCTTGGAGCCCTTTTTCAGGTACTGCTTGGCGACTTTCACCAAATTCTCGTTGAAAATCACCACTCTATGCCATTCGGTGCGCTCCTTGCGCTCGCCCGAGGCCTTGTCGCGCCAGGTTTCCGAGGTCGCCAGGGACAGCTGGGCAATCTCTTCGCCCGATTGCATGCTGCGGATTTCGGGGTCACGCCCTAGATTACCGACCAGGATCACCTTGTTGACGCTGCCAGCCATATCTTAACCCCTATCCGTTCACGAAGTGATCTTGTACCATGAGTCGGGCGTATAATGAAAGCCCGGCCCGAAAAGCGCAATAATCGGCCCCCCAGATACGGCGTTTATCCCATGCAGAAGTTCATCTCGGTTCGCGGTGCCCGTGAGCACAATCTGAAGAATGTCGATGTCGACATCCCGCGCGACAAGCTGGTCGTCCTGACCGGCCTGTCCGGCTCGGGCAAATCGTCGCTCGCCTTCGATACGATCTATGCGGAGGGCCAGCGGCGGTATGTCGAATCGCTCTCGGCCTATGCACGCCAGTTCCTTGAGCTGATGCAGAAGCCTGATGTGGATCACATCGACGGCCTGAGCCCGGCGATCTCCATCGAGCAGAAGACCACCTCGAAGAATCCGCGCTCTACGGTCGGCACGGTCACCGAGATCTACGATTACCTGCGCCTGCTGTTTGCCCGTATCGGCGTACCCTACTCGCCCGCCACCGGCCTGCCGATCGAAAGCCAGACGGTCAGCCAGATGGTGGACCGCGTGATGGCGATGCCGGATGGCACCCGCCTGCTGGTGCTGGCGCCCATTGTGCGCGGCCGCAAGGGCGAATACCGCAAGGAGCTGCAGGATCTGCAGAAGCGCGGCTTCCAGCGCGTCAAGGTCGACGGCAAGCTGCATGAGATCGCCGAAGTGCCGGCGCTGAACAAGAAACTGAAACACGATATCGAAGTGGTGGTCGATCGCGTGGTGGTGCGCGACGGCATCCAGACCCGACTGGCGGATTCCATCGAAACCGCACTCAACCTCGCCGACGGCATCGCCTTTGCCGAGAATGCCGACAAGGACGAGCGCACGATCTTCTCGGCCAAGTTCGCCTGCCCGGTCTCGGGTTTCACCATTGAAGAGATCGAGCCGCGGCTGTTCTCGTTCAACAGCCCGCATGGCGCCTGCCCCACCTGCGACGGCCTGGGCTCGAAGATGTATTTCGATGCCGCCATGGTGGTGCCGGAGGAAGGCGTGTCGCTGAAGGAAGGCGCCATCGTGCCATGGTCGCGCGCCGCCACGCCCTCGCCCTACTACCTGCAGACCCTGGAAGGGCTGGCCAAGTTCTACAAATTCTCGCTGAACACCAAATGGAAGGAGCTGCCGGCCAAGACCCGCAACGCCATCCTGCATGGTTCGGGCGAGGATGTGGTGCCGATCAGCTACGACGATGGCATGCGCACCTATACGGTGAAGCGGCCTTTCGAGGGCGTGCTGCCGAATCTGGAGCGCCGCTGGCGCGAGACCGAGTCCGACATGATCCGCGAGGAGCTGTCGCGCTACCAGTCAGCCACCGCCTGCGAAACCTGCAACGGCTACCGCCTGAAGGCCGAGGCCATGGCGGTGAAGGTCGGCGGCCTGCATATCGGCCAGACCTGCGAATTCTCCATCCTCGAAGCCCGCCAGTGGTTCCTGGACCTGACCAAGAAGCTCAAGCCCAAGGAAAAGGATATCGCGGCGCGCATCCTGAAAGAGATCAACGACCGGCTTGGTTTCCTGGTCAATGTCGGCCTCGATTACCTGTCGATGTCGCGCTCGTCTGGTACGTTGTCGGGTGGCGAAAGCCAGCGTATCCGGCTGGCCTCGCAAATCGGCTCCGGCCTGACCGGCGTGCTGTATGTGCTGGACGAACCCTCCATTGGCCTGCATCAGCGCGACAATGCCAAGCTGCTGGAGACGCTCGTGCATCTGCGCGACATCGGCAACACCGTGCTGGTGGTCGAGCATGACGAGGAAGCGATCAGGCAGGCGGATTACGTGATCGACATGGGCCCGGCGGCTGGTGTGCATGGCGGCGAGATCATCGCCGAGGGTACGCCCGCCGATATCATGGCCTCCAAGAAGTCGGTCACTGGCCAGTATCTGACCGGCGCCCGCTCGGTGATGATTCCCAAGCAGCGGCGCAAGCGCGTCAGCAACAAGCAGCTCAGGGTGGTCGGTGCCAAGGCCAACAACCTGCAGAATGTCACGGTGGAATTCCCGCTCGGCCTGTTCACTTGCGTGACCGGCGTATCGGGTGGCGGCAAATCAACGCTGACCATCGAGACCCTATACAAGGCACTGTCGCGCAAGCTGAACAACAGCCGAGAACTGCCCGGCGCGCATGAGCGGATCGAAGGGCTGGAGTGGCTCGACAAGATCGTGGATATCGACCAGTCGCCGATTGGCCGCACGCCGCGCTCGAACCCCGCCACCTATACCGGCGCCTTCGGCCCGATCCGCGACTGGTTTGCCGGCCTGCCGGAAGCCAAGACCCGTGGCTATGCGCCCGGCCGCTTCTCCTTCAACGTCAAGGGTGGTCGCTGCGAGGCCTGCCAGGGCGACGGCCTGATCAAGATCGAGATGCACTTCCTGCCCGACGTCTATGTGCAGTGTGACGTCTGTAAAGGGAAACGCTATAACCGCGAAACGCTGGAAATCCACTATCGCGACAAGTCGATTGCCGATGTGCTGGACATGACGGTGGAGGACGGTGCCGAATTCTTTAAGGCGGTGCCGACCATCCGCGAGAAGCTGGAAACCCTGAACCGCGTCGGTCTGGGCTATATCAAGATCGGCCAGTCAGCCACCACACTGTCGGGTGGCGAGGCGCAACGCGTCAAGCTGGCCAAGGAACTGTCCAAGCGCGCCACCGGCCGCACACTCTACATTCTCGACGAGCCGACCACCGGCCTGCATTTCGAGGATGTGCGCAAGCTGCTGGAGGTGCTGCATGAGCTGGTCGATTCCGGCAACACCATGATCGTGATCGAGCATAATCTGGAGGTCATCAAGACCGCAGACTGGATCGTCGACATGGGCCCGGAAGGCGGCAGTGGCGGTGGCCGGGTGGTGGCGCAGGGCACGCCGGAGGATGTCGCCAAGGTCAAGGACAGCTATACTGGCCAGTACCTGAAAGAATATCTAAAACCGGCCGCGCAGCGCAGCGAGCCGCCGGCCAAGAAATCACGCCGCGATGCGGCTGAATAACCACGCAGAGAAGGATCGCTATCGATGATTACGCGTAAAGCCCTGACGCTCGCTGACGTGCAGGCCATTGCCGCCGGTGCCGAGGCAGAGGCCAAGAAAAACGACTGGAAGGTCAGCATCGCCATCACCGACGATGGCGGCCATCTGCTGCATTTCCAGCGCCTGGACGGTGCGCCGACCCAGTCGACCTATATCAGCCAGGGCAAGGCCAAGGCGGCCGCCTATGCGCGCAAGCCGACCAAGGGCCTGGAAGAGGTGATCGGCAATGGCCGCACGGCCTTTCTGACCGCTGCCGCCGTCAGCGACATGGTGCTGCTGGAAGGCGGCGAGCCGATCATCGTCGATGGTGTCTGCATCGGTGCGGTTGGCGTGTCAGGCGTGAAGTCGAGCGACGATTCCGTGATCGCTCTGGCTGGCATCGCCAAGCTGGGCGTCTGACGCATTCCCTCGCCATGACCGGCGGCCGCCAGAGAAAAGTCCCGAAAAAGATCACGCCGGGATATCTGGAAAAGGCGGCGTTGTTCTACCTCGAACGCTACAGCAGTTCAGCGGGTAACCTCCGCCGGGTGCTGGATCGCAAGATCAGCACCTCGATCCGGGAACATGGCGCGCCGACCAAGGAAGAAGCCGCCGGCTGGGTTGCCGAGCTGATCGCAAAGCTGCAGCGCAGCAAGCTGTTGGACGACAAGGCCTATGCCGAAAGCAAGGTCCGGCGTCTCTATGCGGAGGGCAAGGCGCTTGGCCGTATCCGTCAGACGCTTGCCATAAAGGGCGTCGGCAAGGACGATGTCGCCGCAGCGCTGGAGCGGCTGGAAGCCGAGAGCGATGCCCCGGTGTCCGACCTGCCGGCGGCGGCGGCCTTCGCGCGGAAACGTAAACTGGGGCCGTATCGCAGCGATCCGCAAGAGCGGCGCGACATGCGGCAGAAAGACCTCGGTGCCCTGGCGCGCCGGGGCTTCAGCCAGGCCATTGCAATAAAGATTTTGAGCGCCGACAGCGTCGCCGCGCTTGAGGAGATGATCCATGACGCAGACTGAACCTGTTCACGTGATTGGCGGCGGCCTCGCCGGATCGGAAGCGGCCTGGCAGATCGCCCGCATGGGCGTTCCTGTGGTGCTGCATGAGATGCGACCGGTGCGCAAGACCGATGCGCATAATGGGGAAGGCCTGGCCGAGTTGGTCTGCTCGAATTCCTTCCGCTCCGACGATGCCGAGAGCAACGCCGTCGGCTTACTGCATGAAGAACTGCGGCGCTGCAATTCCCTGATCATGCGTGCAGCCGAAGTGGCCAAAGTGCCGGCCGGCGGCGCACTGGCTGTCGACCGCGATGTTTTTTCCGGCGAAGTGCAGAAAGCCATCGAGGCCGAGCCGCTGATCACCCTGCGCCGCGAGGAAATCGCCGGCCTGCCGCCGGCCGCGTGGGGCAGTGTTGTGGTTGCCACCGGCCCGCTCACCTCGCCACCGCTGGCCGAAGCCATCCTCACGCTCACCGGCGAACAGAGCCTCGCCTTCTTCGATGCCATCGCGCCCATCGTGCATCGCGACAGCATCGACATGGACAAGGCCTGGTTCCAGTCGCGCTACGACAAGGTGGGGCCGGCTGGCGATGGCGCCGATTACATCAACTGCCCGTTCGAGAAACCCAACTACCTCGAATTCCATGCCGCCCTGCTGGCGGCGGAAAAAACCGAATTCAAGGAATGGGAAAAGAACACGCCCTATTTCGAGGGCTGCCTGCCGATCGAGGTGATGGCCGAGCGCGGTGCGCGCACCCTCACCTTCGGCCCGATGAAACCGGTCGGCCTGACCGATCCGAAAACCGGCCGCAAGCCCTATGCTGTGGTGCAGCTGCGCCAGGACAACAAGCTTGGCACCCTGTTCAACATGGTCGGCTTCCAGACCAAGATGAAGCATGGCGAACAGACCCGCATCTTCCGCATGATTCCCGGTCTGGAAAACGCGCAATTCGCCCGCCTCGGCGGCATCCATCGCAATACCTTCTTGAACAGCCCAAAGCTGCTCGATACCCAGCTGCGGCTCAAGGCGATGCCCAGCCTGCGCTTTGCCGGCCAGGTTACCGGCGTGGAAGGCTATGTTGAAAGCACGGCGATCGGGCTGATCGCGGGCCGCATGGCCGCAGCGCAACGCCTGGGCCATGAGCAGGCACCACCGCCGCCGACCACGGCACTGGGCGCGCTGCACAGCCACATCACCGGCGGTGCCGATGCCAAACACTTCCAGCCAATGAACGTGAATTTCGGTCTGTTCCCGCCGCCCGCCGCCGATGTGCGCAAGGAAGATCGCAAGCGTGCGCTTTCCCGTCGTGCCCTTGCCGATCTCGCCGGCTGGCTCGGTGGCGCAGTTCCGGCGGCTGCAGCCTAGATCCGGCCGCGCAGAGAGGCCCAGAGCAGGCGCATCTGCCGTGCCAGCGGCGTGACGCGCGTTTCAGCCACCAGCGGATCATAATCGCTGTGCTTCAGCGCCCTGAGATACAGGCCGACCAGCGCCGCCGGCAGCACGGCAGGCAAGGCTGCCCGCGCGGTCCTGTACCGGCGCGCCGCCTGCAACAGCTCCGCGGCTTCAGCGGCCACGGCCATCATGGCCGGGCGTATCGCGGGCCCGCACTCGGTCTGATAAATGGCTTCCGGTGTCAGGCCCTGTGCCGCCAGCAGATCAGCCGGCAGCATCACGCGTTGTCGCATCAGCAGATGCGGCATGGCACGCAGGATGCCGGTCAGGGCATAGGCCGTGCCGGCGGCACGCAGCATCGCCTCATCCGCCGTTGAACCGAGACACTGCACGGCCAGTTTCATCAGTGGAACGGATGTTGCCTCGGCATAGGCCTTCAGGGCCGGCAGGTTCGCGAAAGGCTGCTCCTCCATGTCGCGTTCACGCGCATCGATCAGGGCGAACACGGTATCCATGTCGAGATCCCGGCAATGCTCATTGAGCGCCAGCACCACCGGATGCTGGCGTGGCGAGCCGGCCCTGATGCCCTCCCAGGCCTCGCGCCACCATTGCAGGCGGATCTGGCCGATCATTGGCTGGCTGACGCTTTCACGCGCCCGCGCGATCTCACTGTTGAACGCGTAGAGCGCGAACAGGGCGGGACGCCGGGCATCCGGTGCGAACAACGCACTCAGCCAGCGATCCGGATCAAGCCGCTGCAGATCGCGGCCGCAGTGTTCAGCCGGCGAGTCGGTCATGCAGAAGGCCCGTCAATCGGGGAAGATTGCTTGTCGACACCATGATTTATGGTAGCCTCACGACTGCGAATCAGGGTGTTGCACATAGACACGGTGATCGATTCGTCCTTCCCCTGCCCCATGTTCCATGCACAGGGGCTTCATCGAGCGCCGTCCTGTGAACCAGCAACACACCCCTTTACCGGGCAGACCCTGAACAGGAACAACAAGGACCAGCATCATGGCAAAGATTCTCGAAAACCTCTACAAGGCGCTTGGCGCCGGCGTCGTTCTGGCGCTGGTCGTCTTTTTCCTTGTCCACCGCAGCTTTGATGCTGCCTTCGTCAGCTTCTTCTTCCGCTGGCTGCATGTGCTGTCCGGCATCCTGTGGATCGGCCTGCTCTGGTACTTCAACTTCGTGCAGATTCCGACCATGCCGAAGATCCCGGCCGAGCTGAAGCCCGCCGTGGGCAAGTTCATCGCCCCCGAGGCACTGTTCTGGTTCCGCTGGTCGGCACTGGCCACCGTGATCACCGGCCTGGTCCTGTCGATCCTCAACGGCTATGGCCACCAGGCTTTCGCCATGCAGGAAGGCAGCCGCACCATCGGTATCGGCATGTATCTCGGCCTGTTCATGGCGGCCAATGTCTGGTTCGTGATCTGGCCGAACCAGAAGAAGGCGCTGGGCATCGTGCCGACCGACGACGCCAGCAAGGCCAAGGCGGCGCGTGTCGCCATGCTGGGCTCGCGCACCAACTTCATGCTGTCGATCCCGATGCTCTATTGCATGGTCGCGCAGCAGAATGGCGGCGCCTGGTAAGGCGTCCTCCATCAGAATGAATGAGGGCGGCCTTCACGGGCCGCCCTTTTTCTTTGCCTGAAAGCCTGTAGCGCTAGACCGGGATCAGCGCGGCGGCAACGCGGCGCCCCTCGCCCATCAGCAGGTTATAGGTGCGACAGGCGGCGCCGGTGTCCAGCGCCTCGATGATCAGGCCGCGTGCCCGGATCTCGGCACGCAGCGCCTTGTTGATGAAGACCATGCTGGGGCCGCAGCCGATCAGCAGCAGCTCGACCGCCGGGTCCATGGTGAAGACCGGCTCCAGGGATTGCGCTGTCAGTGCCGCGATATCGGCAAGGCCCCAAGGCATCGTCTGCCCGGGAAACACCAGCACGGACTCAGTCCAGTGCTTGCCGGTGATGCGGAAGCCGCCGTCGCCATAGGCATTGATCGACTGGCGATCCGTCGGAATGCGCGGCAGCAGGTCCATGTTCCCGCTCCCCGGTTGGCTTACGGGCGCTGGGCCGCCGCCTTGGCTTCGGCCTGCTCGGACGGCTGGCCGCGACGCAGGCGGTTTTCGCCCAGGAACAGCAGGATCGGCGCTGCGATGAAGATCGAGGACGAGGTCGCCAGCACGATACCGAACAGCAGCACCAGGGCGAATTCGCGCACCGCCTCGCCGCCGAACAACGCCAGCGGAATGGTCGACAGAAACACCGTCAGCGAGGTGTTGACCGTGCGGTTCAGGGTTTCGTTGATGCTCTTGTCGATCAGCTCGCGCAGCGGCAGGGTTTTGTACTTGCGCAGGTTCTCGCGCACGCGGTCGTACACCACCACCTTGTCGTTGACCGAAAAGCCCATCACCGTCAGCACGGCGGCAATGGCGACCAGGTTGAACTGGATGTCAGTGATGACATAGAAGCCGACGGTTTTGGTGACATCGAGCACCAGTGTGGCAATGGCACCGATGCCGAACTGCCATTCAAAACGGAACCAGATGTAGACCAGCATGGCCAGCAGGGCGAGGCCCATGGCCAGCATGCCATCGCGGAACAGGCCTTCGGATACCGAGGCACCCACGGCTTCAACGCGGCGGATTTCGGTGCCGGGATAAGCCTGGGTCAGGGCGCCGCGCACCTTGTCAGCGGCCACCTGGGCGGCGCTGTCTTCAGTACCCTGCCGCTCCAGGCGGATCAGCACGTCATTCGGGCCGCCAAACTGCTGCAACGCCGAATGGCCGAGATTGAGGTTGCCGATCAGGCTGCGCAAGGCCGGGAAATCGGCCGGCTGCTGCAGGCGGGCTTCGATCACGATGCCGCCCTTGAAGTCGATGCCGTAATTCAGGCCCGGATAGAAGAACAGGATCACCGACACGACAGACAGGAAAGCCGACATGGCGAGGCCGATCACGCGACCCTTCATGAAGGGATAGGCTGTGTTATCGGGAATCAGGCGGAGCTTGTACATGCCCGTCTCCTTACACCGGCAGCAGGGTCGGCCGGCGCTGCCGCAGCCAGGTCACCATCATCAGGCGGACCAGTACGGTAGCGGTGAACATCGAGGTGAGAATGCCGATCGAGATGGTGACGGCAAAACCTTTCACCGTGCCAGAGCCCAGCGAATACAGCAGCGCCATCTTGATCAGCGTCGTGACATTGGCATCGAAGATGGTGCTGAAGGCACGGCTGAAGCCGGCCGACATGGCTGCCATCGGCGACTTGCCCAGCTTGGTCTCTTCACGGATGCGTTCGTTGATCAGCACGTTGGCATCCACCGACATGCCGAGCGTCAGCAGCAGGCCGGCGATGCCCGGCAGGGTCAGTGTTGCCTGTAGCAGCGACATGGCCGCCAGCGTCATCACCAGGTTGACTAGCAGCGCCACATCGGCGAACAGGCCGAACAGGCCATAAGCCAACACCATGTAGAGCACCACCAGGACGGCGGCGACGGCAATCGAGATCAGACCGGCGCGGATCGAATCCTCGCCCAGATCGGGACCGACAGTGCGCTGTTCGACCACCTTGAGCGGTGCCGGCAGGGCGCCGGCACGCAGCAGCACGGCAAGATCATTGGCGCCCGTGACGGTGAAATTGCCGCTGATCTGGCCCGAGCCGCCAAGGATGGGCTCGCGGATCACCGGGGCACTCAGCACCTTGTTGTCGAGCACGATGGCAAAGGGCTGGCCCACTGCCTGCTGGGTGATGTCGGCGAAGCGCTTGCCGCCGGCGGTGTCGAAGCGGAAATTCACAATCGGCTGGCCGCTGCGCTGGTCGTAGCCGGCCTGGGCATCAACCAGATTCTCACCCGCAACCTCAACCTTGCGCTTGACGACATAGCGCTCCTTGCCGCGGCCATTGCTCTCGCCTTCGAGAATTTCGGAGCCCGGCGGTGCCGGCGCGTTCGGATCGGCGCCGGTATCCACCATCCGGAACGTCAGCTTCGCGGTGGTGCCGACCAGATCGATCATGCGCTGCGGATTATCGATGCCCGGCAGCTGAACCAGAATATGCGTATTGCCCTGACGCTGGATGGTCGGCTCGGCCACACCGGTCTGGTCGATACGGCGCCGCACGATCTCGATGGACTGCGTCACGGCATTGCGCGCGCGCTCCTGCAACGCAGCTTCCGACAGTGTCATGCGCAACTGGCCATCGGGCGTGGCCGTCACATCCATATCGGTCTGGGCGCTGCCGAAACCGAGGCCTGCAGTGCTCTGCACCGGCAGGGCCAGCTTGACCAGCAGCTGGCGGGCCTGTTCGGCCTGGGCCGGATCGCGCAGACGCAGCGTGACGCTGTTGGTGCCGGACACACCGAGATTGGTATAGCCGATGCGGGCGGTGCGCATTTCGTTGCGCGCGCCTTCAACCAGCGCTTCCAGCCGTTCGCGCAGCACAACCGACGTATCCACTTCGAACAGCAGATGCGCGCCGCCGCGCAGATCGAGGCCCAGGCTGATCTGGCGCTTGGGCAGCCAGTTGGGCCAGGTCGCAACGGTCGCTGCTGGGAAGAAGCTTGGAATGCTGAAGACCACACTGACCAGGCAGGCCAGCGCGATCAGCGCAATCTTCCAGGGCGCAAAATACATCATCGGCGTATCACATCTTCAGGCAGTCAAAACGGGCGGCGTCATGATGGCGCCGCCCGCAGTCATAGGCTGTCGTCCCCTGACGATCAGCTGGCCTTGGCTTCGGCCTTGTCTTCGTCATCGACATCGCCGCCCTTCGAGCGGACTTCGCCGATGGTGCCCTTCAGCACCTTGACCTTAACGCCATCGGCGATCTCGATCTGCAGGATGCCGTCTTCCTGAACCTTGATGATCTTGCCGATGATGCCGCCAGCTGTGGTGACGATGTCGCCACGACGCACGGCTTCGATCATGGCCTTATGTTCCTTCATCTTCTTCTGCTGCGGACGGATCAGCAGGAAATAGAAAACGACGAAAATCAGGACCAGCGGCAGCAGCGAGGTCAGCATGTCGGTGGTGCCACCGGTCGCCTGCGCATAGGCCTCAGAAATCAGCATGAAATAGCTCCCTGTCGATGATTGGCCGCTGCGACGGCAGGCCGCGCGGCGCGAGAGCGGGACTATAGCCGGGGATGCCCCAATTGCAAGCATCGGGGGCGCGCAACTCCAGGCCGCGTGTGAGGAAAAATCGAGCAGGATCAATCATCTGCACGGGTGATGCAGACCCGCGGGGATAGCCGGGACACCCTCCCTGCCCTATAGTGCGCGCAGTCCCGTTCGGAGTTCGCTTATGTATGTTTTGAGTATTGAAGGCATGACCTGCGAAGCTTGCAAACGGGCGATCAGCACTGCGATCGGTCTCGCCGCCCCTGGCATCCCCTTCGAGGTCGACCTCGCCCGCAACCAGGTCCGTTTCAACGCCCTGCCGACGACAGCCCAGGCAACCGTGCGCAATGCGATCCGCGATGCCGGTTACGGTATCCTGGAGACCGGCAGCCGCTAGTTCGGCAGCGCCCGCAGCCACCGCAGGGCAGCTTGCCGGTCGGCGAACAGGCGATGCGTGGAGCGCGTGAACAGAATGCTGACGGCCTTCACCACCAGCGCGAAAAATGGATCGGGGCTGATATAAGCCACGCGCGATGGCGTATCGCTTTTGCTGCCCCAATCAGCCATTTGGCTGAGTCCCTTGATGGCAGTCCAGTCGATACGGCCATGGAAATCCGATACGTCGACCAGGGTTGGCATTTCGGTGTGTATCCAGCCGGCCGTGAAACCCTGCTGCATGGCCTGGTAGATTTTGCCGGTGTCAGGGGCACCGACCACCTCAATCAGCAGCAGGCCATCTTTGACACGGATATCGACGTAATCAGCCCGGTCGCCCAGGCGAACCTCGGTCGTCGGAGTGGATAAATCCTGCGCCTGCATTGCCCCTCCGAGTCCGCAGCGAACCGGCCGCAGGCAGTGGAGCGTCAGTATGGTTAATATTGTATTAGACGCATAGGTGGTGCTGCCGGAAAAACCGGGTTGCAGTGTGACACCCCGGCTTTCCGGGGAGCGTGCCGCGGCACGAGCAGTCCTGGATGGATGAAATGCAGGAAAGAAATGGTCGGACTGGCGGGATTTGAACCCACGACCCCTTGTCCCCCAGACAAGTGCGCTACCAGACTGCGCTACAGTCCGACCGGGCTTTGCAAGGCGGCCGGGTAAGCAGGCGGCGTTGCGAAGCGGCGCGCACTATAGCCACGCCCTCCCCCGGGCGCAACCACGCCAAAACCCTTGAAAATACTGGATCGTAGCGCGTTGGTGCCGGTCAGCGTTTCTGGCGGGCCACGATGTCGGCGTGGATGCCTTCCAGTTCCTTCAGGCAGCTTTTCAGTGCCTGCTTGAGACTGCCCATGTCATTCAGCAGGTCGAAGGGAATACCGATCTGGCGATCGGATGCCTGCGGTTTGGCTGCGGCCGGCGCCTGCGGTGTGCTTGCGTGGCTTGCCTTGCCCCGGGCGCGCACCGCCTTGGCTAGGCCACCCTCACGGAGGAGCTTTTGCACACCCTTGATGGTGTAGCCCTGTTCATGCAGCAGGGCGCGGATTTCGGCCAGAAGGGCAATGTCCTCGCCGCGGTAATAGCGACGACCGCCATTGCGCTTTACCGGCCTGACCTGATGGAATTTCTTTTCCCAGAATCGCAACACATGCTGCGGCAGATCCAGCTGTTCGGCGACTTCGCCGATGGTGCGGAAGGCTGCGTCGGTTTTACTTCTGGATAGTTTTTCCGGTGCTTCGGACTGAGTCGCCATCAAACACAATCATACAGGAAAAACGGCAGCTTACGAACCGCTTTTAACCTGCTGCGACGCGACATGCATGCCGGCATTGATCTTTTCTTTCAGCACATGACTGGCGCGGAAAACCAGCACTTTGCGCGGATCAATCGGCACTTCTTGGCCGGTTTTGGGGTTGCGGCCCATGCGTCCGCCCTTGGAGCGCACCTGGAAGGTGCCGAAGGACGAGATCTTGACCATATGGTCGGCAATCAGGCTGTCGATGATTTCATTCAGCACGGTTTCCACCAGCTGGGCGGACTCGCTGCGCGAGAGGCCAACCTCCTGGTAGATCGCTTCGCTGAGTTGCGCCCGCGTCAGGGTATTCTCGCTCATCGCCAACGCCCCTTTTTCTAAATTTTATAGTGGCGACGCTAACTTAAGCCCAGGCGGTCGTCAACAAGACCTTGGGCGAATCGTACCCCCGAATCAGAGGGTTGGCTGGAATCGGGGTCTGAAACGGGCTTTACCAGCGCACCAGGGCGCTGCCCCAGGTAAAACCGCCGCCCATGGCCTCCAGAAGCACGACCTGGCCGGGCTTGATCCGGCCATCGGCGGTCGCTTCGGCCAGTGCCAGGGGCACGGACGCGGCCGAGGTGTTGCCATGGCGCTCGACGGTCAGAACCACCTTGTCGGTGCTCATGCCCAGCTTGCGGGCGGTACCGTCAATAATCCGTTTGTTGGCCTGGTGCGGCACCAGCCAGTCGATCTGGTCTGCGGTCATGTCGACCGCCGCCAGCGTTTCCTTCACCACGTCCGCCAGATTGACCACGGCATGGCGGAACACTTCCTTGCCCAGCATACGCAGTTTGCCGGTGGTCTGAGTGCTGGACGGGCCGCCGTCGACATAGAGCAGGTCGTGATGGCGACCATCCGAATGCAGATGGGTGGTTAGCACGCCCCGGTCCTCGATCGTGCCTTTGCCCTCCTGCGCCTGCAGCACAATCGCGCCGGCGCCATCGGCAAAGAGCACGCAGGTGGTGCGATCCGTCCAGTCGAGGATGCGCGAGAAGGTTTCGGCGCCGATCACCAGCGCGGTCTTGGCCTGGCCGGCCTTGATGAAGTTATCCGCGGTGGCGAGTGCATATATGAAACCCGAACAAACCGCCTGCACATCGAAGGCAAAGCCACGCGTCATCCCTAAGCCGGTCTGCACACGGCAGGCGGTGGCGGGAAAAGTCTCGTCCGGCGTGGCCGTGGCCAGCACGATGAGGTCGACATCGGCCGCCGTCAGCCCGGCATTGGCCAGTGCTGCCTGTGAAGCTTTCAGGGCAAGATCGGAAGTCAGTTCGCCATCGGCGGCAATGTGGCGCTGGCGGATGCCGCTGCGCTCGATAATCCATTCATCGGATGTATCGACGATCTTGGCGAGATCGGCATTGGTCAGAATCCGCTCTGGCAGATAACTGCCACACCCCACCACAACCGAGCGAATCATCCAGCCCTCACACTCGACTCTTGTTCGTCCTCGGCTGCACTGCCATTCACCGGCTGCTTGACCAGTGATTCGGCGAAGGCGCCCGAGAAATCGGCCTTGATACGGTCGATCAGGCGATCCTGCGCCATATCGATGGCCAATTCCAGCGCCGAGGCGAAACCGACATCATCGGTCCCGCCGTGACTTTTTACAGTGATGCCATTCAGACCGAGCAGCACGCCGCCGTTGTAAAAGCGTGGATCCATGCGATCGCGCAGCATAGCCAGGCCGGCGCTGGCAAACAGATAGCCGATCTTGGTGAAGATCGAGCGTTGAAACGCCGAGCGCAGCAGCGAAGACATCAGCTTCGCCGTACCCTCCACCGTCTTCAGCGCAATATTGCCAGTGAAACCATCGGTGACAATCACATCGACACTGCCGCCGCCGATATCGTTGCCTTCGACAAAGCCAACGAACTCGAAGGGCGGATTTTTGACGGCGCGCAGAATTTCCGCAGCGGCCTTCACTTCGTCATGGCCCTTCACGTCTTCAACGCCGACATTCAGCAGGCCCACGCGCGGACGATGCCGGCCGAGCGCCGAATGCGCCAGATTTGCGCCCATGACGGCGAACTGCACCAGATTCTTGGCGTCGCATTCGACATTGGCGCCAAGATCGAGAACAACCGTCTCGCCCTTCTGGGTCGGCAGGAAGGATGCGATGGCCGGGCGCTCGATGCCGGGCAAGGTGCGCAGCACGAATTTCGCCATCGCCATCAGCGCGCCGGTATTGCCCGACGACACCACCGCCTGTGCCTCGCCATTGGCGACGGCATCGATGGCCAGGCGCATGCTGGTGTTGCGCCCACGGCGCAGGGCCTGACTCGGCTTGTCGTCGCTGGCAACCTGCTCAGCGGTATGCCTTAGTTCGCTGCGATCTTTCAGCGCCGGGAATTTGCGCAACAGGGGTTCGACCTGCGCGGCATCACCGAACAGGATGTACTTGACCTGCGGAAAACGCGTGAGCAGTGCTGCGGCGCCCTTGATCACCGCGTCGGGGGCATGATCCCCGCCCATGGCGTCGAGCGCAATCGTCACGGCCGCGGTCATCCCGTTGCCTACGATCGTTCAGTGCGAATGCCTGAGCGGGCTCAGGCGGCGGCCGTCTTCGCCACGACTTCGCGGCCGTCATAATGACCGCAGGCGCCACACACATGGTGAGGACGCTTCAGCTCACCGCAATTCGAGCATTCGACATGGGCGCTGGTCTTCAGCGCATCATGCGAACGGCCCTGATCGCGGCGGGACTTCGACTTCTTCTTCTTCGGAACGGCCATGACACATCTCTCTCACAATTCGCACGGTGCGGTTCGCGTAACGCGTTGTCCCGCCCCGGCTCAGAATCCCCGCCTATATACTCTCGGTGCGCCCGGGGGCCAAGCGCTTTCGCCTCAATCCTTTTTCGCCATCTTCAGCTTTGCCAGAGCGGCAAAGGGGCTGATTTTGGCATCCACTTCCACATCCGGCTTGTAGCCGTCCGGCAGGCCTGCTTCGGGCTTGCGCGGATAGGGGTTCAGCCCCAGCGCCAGTTCCTCGGCCACCACCGCGCCCAGATCAATCTGGCCCCCGACGATGGGGTCTGCCGGATCATCCGCTTCCGGATCGAGCCATTCCGCCTCATCCTCGGCCAGATCGGCCTTGGGGGTGACGGCGGTTTCCGGCGCGAAGTGCCGTACAACCGCTTCGCTTACAACCTCGCGCACCGGCTCCAGAGACGCTACGCAGGCCTGCTCTACCTCGGCCTCCAGGCTGCCGGTCACCTGATACTGGCCGGCAACACCCCGATCCGGAAAGACCCGCAGATCAGCTTTCAGGGCCAATACGGCAAGGATACGCATCCGTCGGGCCAGGGCGACGCAGGTGGCCTGGTCGGCCTCCAGCTGCACATGCAACCCCTGGGGACCGATCCGGTCGACCTCGACGACATGGCTGAATTCCTTGCCAGGTTCGTCCTTCGACACGGCAAATTCCTCATGCAGCCTGCCCATCCGGGCCGTTTTGGCGGTCCGGCGGTCAAGGCGGCGGAACATAGGGGCAAGTGCCGCAGCGGTCAACCGCTGCAGGGGCAGATCCCGTCAGGCCGGCGGCGGCAGAAAATCCACGTTTCCGGCCAAAATACTGTCGTCCGGCTGCTGTGCCAGTCGCTGGTCGGTCATGCGCATGTAGGTCGCGACGGCCGCCAGTCCCGCTGCAGGGGGCTGACTCGTGCCATACAGGTTGCGAGTCAGGGCCTCTGCCAGAACGTGGTCATCCTCGGCATTCAGGCCGGCCTCGTAGGCCTCGACCCTGCCGAAGAAGGCCTGGGCCATGACCTTGACCCGCTTGCTGACACCCAGATCGCCCACACCGATCTCGCGCAGGCTGTTGTCCATATCGGCAAATTGGAGATCGAACAGTTGCTGACTCAGCTCTTTCGCGGCCTCCGTACCGCTGCGGCGCAGCCGGCGCATGACCAGAAAGCTGTGCAGCACGATCATGTCGAAGCGACCGTCCAGGCTGTCGGGCACGCCATGGCGGCCATAGAAGGCCGGCTGCCGGGCCTGTGCCACGATCTGGCGATACAGCATCACCGCCGCGGTCTCGTTCTGCTTTCCACTGAGATATGAGATAAGCCGATTAAGCATATGCCTTTGCTTTATAAAAGCTGGTGTTTACTGCGGTCGGTTTGCGTTTCGGGGCGGGTGAAGATAATATGCGGCCCGCGTTATAGCGAGTCTTCCGCATGTCGATCCGTTTTACAGCAATTGCCGCCGTACTGCTTCTTGGGGCTGCCGCCTGTGCGCCCCGGCAGGATTATCGTGGCATCACGATCGAGGAAGAAAAGGTCAACCTGGTCAAGGTCGGCGAGAGCAGTGAAGCGCAGGTCAATGCCCTGCTGGGTTCTCCCTCCACCATTTCGACTTTCCCCGACTGGGGCACGGTCTACTACTACATCTCCAGCCAGACAGATACGGTGGCCTTCCTGGCGCCAGAGCTGATCGACCAGCAGGTGCTTGCCATCGCCTTCGACAAGGATAGCAGGGTCAAGGAGATCAAGCGCTACGGCCTCAAGGACGGCAAACAGATTGCATTTGTCGATCGCGAGACGCCGACGCGTGGCAAGGAACTGACATTCCTTGAACAGCTGTTCGGCAATCTCGGCCGCTTCAACTCGACCGGCGCCAAGTAACCAGCTCTCATTTACGCGCGATTGCTGACACTCGCCTCGGCAAAGGTCGCCATGCCGGCATGGCAGGCGACGGCAGCCTTGAGCAGCCCCAGAGCAACCGCCGCCCCCGACCCCTCACCCAATCGCATGCCAAGATCAAGCAGCGGTTTCTGATTGAGCGCCTGCAGCAGGCGACGATGCCCCGGTTCGGCTGAAACATGCCCGGCCAGGCAATGGTCGAGGCCACCCGGCGCAAGCCTGGCCAGCACGGCTGCAGCAGCGCCGACAACAAAGCCATCCAGCAGCACGGGAATGCGGCGCTGACGCGCCGCCAGCAGCGCACCGAACAGCGCGGCAAGCTCACGACCACCGACCCGGCGCAAGGCCTCCAGCGGATCGGTCAGCGACGGGCCGTGGAATGACAAAGCCGCATCGACAGTGGCAAGTTTCGCCGCGAGCGCGGCGCCGGCCACACCGGTACCGGGCCCGACCCAGCTGGCTGCATCGCCGCCATACAGCGCAGCAGCGAGTGCCGCCGCCGCTGTCGTATTACCGATGCCCATCTCGCCCAGGATGACCAGATCGGCCTGGGCGGGAACGGCCGCCACGCCGCGATTGATCGCGTCAAGCCATGCGGCATCGTCCATCGCCGGAGCCGCCGTGAAATCGGCGGTGGGGTTCTCAAGATCGAGCGCCGTAACCGACAGTGCCGCGCCATGCAGTCTGGCCAATTGGTTGATCGCAGCGCCGCCACGCTCGAAATTCGCCACCATCTGAACCGTGACCTCGGCCGGATAGGCCGAGACCCCCCGTGCCGTCACGCCGTGATTACCGGCAAAGATCAGAATGCTGACCGCGTTTAGCTGGGGGATGGCGCGCCCCTGCCAGCCGGCAAGATGCTCGATGCAGCCTTCCAGTCGCGCCAACGCACCGGCCGGCTTGGTCAGCTCTGCATCACGTTTCCTTGCCGCCGCCATCGATGCCGAATCAACCGACGGCAACTGTGCCACCGCTGCGATAATCCCTGCCCTGTCCTGAAAACCACCGGTCATGCTTCGATCACGCCTGCCAAGTTTCGCCCATGCTTCGCCTCAAGGCTGCCTGCGTGCTATAAGCCAGGACAATCCCCGCCGCAACGCAGTCATGACCGATAGCCCCCAGACCCAACAACCACGCCGCAGACACCGCTGGCTGAGCGACCTGCGTCTCGCCCTGATGCTGCTGACACGTCTGCCGCTGCCGGCGGGCCGCAGCGAGGCAGCACCTCCGTCTGGCGGTGTGGCACGCGCAGTCTGGATTTTCCCCCTGATCGGCGTGCTGGCCGGCCTCACTGGCGGTGGCGTCTTCATGATCGCCAGCAGCCTGGGGCTTGGCATATCGAGCGCCACCCTTCTGGCCATGGGCAGCCAGATCCTGCTGACCGGTGCCCTGCACGAAGACGGCCTGGCCGACATGGCCGATGGTTTCGGTGGCGGTCGCAGCCGCGAGCGCAAGCTGGAGATCATGCGCGACAGCCGGATCGGCACCTATGGCGTGATCGCACTGGTGCTGGCTCTCTGCCTGCGTTTCTCCGCCTTGCAGGAACTGGCCAGCAACCTGCTGCCGATCAGCGACGAGGTTGACGAGACGATCAGCCACAATGCCGCGATCACCGTGGCGCTGGTCGTATCTGGTACCCTGTCACGCGCCGCCATGGCCATGGCCTGGTATCTGTTGCCAGCAGCCCGCAGCGATGGCCTCGCCGCCAGCAGCGGCACGGTGCCGTTTGGCGCTGCCATGGCCGCGGTCCTGCTTGCCGTGGCCATAGCCATTCTGCTGCTGCCGGGCCTGGGCTTTGTCATCGTCTGCGCGACGGTGGCCGTTCTGACCCTTGTGGTTGCCCTGATTGCCTACTGGCAGATTCGTGGCCATACTGGCGATGTGCTGGGCGCCACGCAGCAAGTGACCGAGATCGGCGCCCTGCTGGCGATCAGCATCACGACCCTGGTGGTCTGACCTTTGCTGATCGAATGCATCGGTGATCTGGCCCGCACTGCACCGGCGGAAGCAACACTACGCATGCTGCTAAGCCGCTACACGCTTGACCGCTTTCTATTGACCAGACATATCCGGATTGAACCGGATATCATTCCGCATAGTCACCCCATTCTGACTCTCAACACCGAATTCACAGATGAGCCAGATCGATACTTAGCCGGTTTTTTGCATGAACAGATGCACTGGCATGTAAGTGGAAACGAAGCCGGCATGTACCGCGCGGTTGCCGATTTCATCGACCGCTATCCTGAAGTCCCCGTCGGTGGCGCAGAGAGTGCACATAACCGTTTCTCGGTCTATTTGCATTTTATTGTAAATTGGCTGGAGTTAGGCGCACTCGAAAGCTGCATTGGATCAACACGGACGCGAGAACTTCTCGCTACACAGCCTTACTATCGCTGGATCTACGCCACCTTACTGAAAGACGAGATCGAGATCGCAACCATCAATCGCAGACACGGCTTCGACTTGCCGAAATGAAAAAGGGCCGGGTTTCCCCGGCCCTCTCCATTCGTCGTGATGCTTCCCTTAGCCGTGCGCCAGGATGGCGAGCAGCAGAAGGGCAACGATGTTGGTGATCTTGATCAGCGGATTCACGGCCGGACCAGCCGTGTCCTTGTAGGGATCGCCGACCGTATCGCCGGTCACGGCAGCCTTATGGGCATCCGAGCCCTTGCCGCCGTGATGGCCTTCCTCGATGTACTTCTTGGCATTGTCCCACGCACCGCCGCCCGCCGTCATCGAGATGGCGACGAAGATGCCGGTGACGATCACGCCCAGCAGCATGGCGCCGACAGCAGCAAAGGCTGCAGCCTGGCCAGCAATGACGTTGATGATGAAGTACAGCACGATCGGGCTGAGCACCGGCAGCAGGCTCGGAATGATCATTTCCTTGATCGCCGCCTTGGTCAGCAGGTCGACAGCCTTGGAATAATCAGGCTTCGCCGTGCCTTCCATGATGCCCGGGATTTCCTTGAACTGCCGCCGCACTTCCACGACGACCGAACCGGCCGCGCGGCCGACCGCCGTCATGCCCATGGCGCCAAACAGATACGGCAGCAAACCGCCGATCAGCAGGCCAACCACGACATACGGGTTGCTCAGGGAGAAATCGATCGTAACGCCCTTGAAGAAATACTTCAGATCCTCGGTGTAGCAGGCAAACAGCACCAGCGAGCCGAAGCCGGCCGAACCGATGGCATAGCCCTTGGTCACGGCCTTGGTGGTATTGCCGACCGCATCGAGGGCGTCGGTGGTCTTGCGCACATCCTTGGGCAGATCCGACATTTCGGCGATGCCGCCGGCATTGTCGGTGACCGGGCCATAGGCATCGAGCGCCACCACCATGCCGGCCAGCGCCAGCATGGTCGTCACAGCAATGGCAATGCCGAACAGGCCTGCCAGCATGTAGGTGGAGATGATGCCGACCACGATGAACAGCGCCGGCAGCGCCGTTGCTTCCATCGAGACCGCGAGGCCCTGGATGACGTTGGTGCCGTGACCGGTGGTCGAGGCCTGCGCCACGCTGCGCACCGGGCGGTACTCCGTGCTGGTGTAATACTCGGTCGCCCAGACGATGGCGGCCGTGACCAGCAGGCCGATGATGCCGCACCAGAACAGGCTTGTGCCCGTGAAGGTGGCGGTACCGGCGGTCATCTTAACGTTCATGCCCAGCATGTAATCGGTGATCGGCCACAGCGCGACCGCCGACAGGATGCCGGTGACAATCAGGCCCTTGTAGAGCGCGCCCATGATGTTCTGGCTCTTGCCAAGGCGCACGAAGTAGGTGCCGATCACCGAGGTGATGATGCAGGCGCCTGCAATCACCAGCGGATAGGCCATGACCTTTGCCATCAGTGCGGCATCGGTGGCGAAGTAGATAGACGCGAGCACCATGGTGGCGACGATGGTCACCGCATAGGTCTCGAACAGATCGGCGGCCATACCGGCGCAATCGCCGACATTGTCGCCCACGTTATCGGCGATCACCGCCGGGTTGCGCGGATCATCTTCCGGGATCCCGGCTTCCACCTTGCCAACGAGGTCGGCGCCGACATCGGCGCCCTTGGTGAAGATACCGCCGCCCAGACGGGCGAAGATCGAGATCAGCGACGAGCCGAAGCCGAGTGCCACCAAGGCATCGACCATTTCACGGATCGGCGCACCCATCTTGAGCAGCACGACGTAATAGATGGCCACGCCGAGCAGCGCGAGGCCGACCACCAGCATGCCGGTGACCGCACCAGACTTGAAGGCAATGCTCAGTGCATGCTCCATGCCCTTGCGCGCGCCTTCTGCCGTGCGCACGTTGGCGCGGACAGACACGTTCATGCCGATGTAGCCAGCAGCGCCGGAAAGCACGGCACCGATGATGAAGCCGATGGCGACTTTCAGGCCGAGCGTGAAGGCAAGAATGACCGCGACCACAAGGCCGACAACGCCGATGGTGCGATACTGGCGATTGAGATAGGCGGACGCGCCTTCCTGAATGGCCGCAGCGATTTCCTGCATGCGCGCATTGCCGGCTGACTCAGCCAGCACCGAACGCGACGTCCAGATTCCGTATAACAGCGCCAACACGCCACAGGCGATGGCGAACCACAACTCCGTCATGAGCGTTTCCCTTCGTTCCTCAGATTATTTAATCGAGACTTACCCGACCGGGCAGTGCGGCCCAGGCGGGGTACTGCGACTGCTACCATTATTGGCCCCAGACTCGGTCTGGGGCAGGACGAGAGTCGTTATGCCAGAGATGCGCTTGCGGCGCAATATGGCTGATTTTTCCGCAGCTTATGCCGCAACAGCGGCCCGGCGCTTTTGCAGCATCAACCAGACGGCGGCCAGGCCGGCGATCAGGATGAACGGCAGGGCCGAAAGCGGCACGAAATCCCAGCCCCAGTGATACAGCAGTTTCCCCGAGCCCAGGGATGCCAGGGCGACCGTACCGAAGACCAGAAAGTCGTTCAGGGCCTGTGTCTTGTTGCGCTCCGATGGCCGATACACCTCGGTCAGCAACGATGTGCCGCCGATATACATGAAGTTCCAGCCGACCCCGAGGATCAGCAGGGAGGCCTGGAAATTGAGCACTGCGACGCCGTTCAGGGCCACGGCAATGCAAGCCAGGTTCAAGATCGCACCAACCACGATAATACGCAGGGCGCCAAAACGCGCGATCAGGCTGCCGGTGAAAAAGCTGGGAAAGAACATGCCGAAGACATGCCATTGGATCACCGTGGCCGCATCGGCAAAGGGATGCTCGCAGATCTGCATGGCCAGAGGCGTGGCGGTCATCAGCAGGTTCATCACCCCATAGCCGAACATGCCCGCCATTGCGGCCACCACGAAGGCTGGCTGGCGCACAATTTCAGCCAGCGGGCGGCCTGGCTCGCGCAACTCGGCGACAGTGGGCCTGGGCAGCCGGATGGTGGTCAGAATCGCGAGCACCAGGACCGGCAGCGATGCCGCAACCAGATAGGAGCCCAGGAACAGGTAAGGCGAGAGGATTTCACGCGTATGCTTCGCGATTTCCGGGCCCGCAAAAGCCGAGACCAGTCCACCAACCATGACCCAGGAAATCGCCCGGCTCTTCATTTCAGCCGGCACGACATCAGCAGCAGCAAAGCGGTAGAGCTGGGTAAACGCCACAGAAGCGCCAAACACGAAGGCGCCCAGGCAGAACAGCCAGAAATGCGCGAGATAGACGCCCAGGGCGGCAATTAGCGAGCCGCTGATACCGATCAGGCAGCCGATCATGAAACCGAACTGGCGCCCCACCCATCGCATCAGCATTGAGGCCGGAATGGTGGCGAGCGCGGTGCCGCCGACCACGAAGGTGACCGGCAGCGTTGCCAGCGCCTTGTCTTCGACCAGCAGGAAGCCGACCAGGCCGCCGAGCGTGACCTGCAACGTGGTCGCGGAATTTGCCAATGCCATACAGGTGGCAAGAATGAACACGTTCCGCCTTGCGGCGGCCGGCGACTGCGTTGTCATGGGAGACGGACCGATTCTACTTATTTCAACTGGGCAATAATATTCAGAAGCAGAACCTGCGTCACTACACCTTTGCCAAGAACTTCTTCCGTCGGGCCGCGCAGACTGTCGCGCAGCGGATACAGATCCTTGCCGGTGAAGCGTGCCGGCACCTCGAGCGGCTTGCCCTTGAGCAGCTCGCGGATATAGCGGTCCCGCAACAGATGCATCTTCTCGTTCACCATCGGCACATTGTCGGGTGGAACTTCGAGATGCAGGATCACCATCACTTCACGCGGCTTCTGCCCTTCCGGCACGACATAAACGCTGAAGGGTTCCAGCGGAATGAAGGCAGGTCGTTTGGCCGGTGCTTCAGGTGGCGGATCGGACGGATCGATCGCGGCTTCGTTCTGCGGCTTCGGGGCAAGCACCAGCAGGTACACCGCCGCCCCGCCACCAGCCAGCGACAGCAGCACGACCAGACCCAGAATGATCAGACCGACTTTACGCAAATGCCAATCTCCACCGATTCCGCCCAGTACAGGTTCGCGCAGTGTAGTCCATTCCGGCCTTACGATCTGCCGAAATGCTGGAATCCGCCATGCTCCAAGGCCACCGGAGCGCCCGCCTTGTCCTGCAGGATCACGCCCTGCCCCGCCACCATCCGGCCAATCCGCGTGATGGCCAGACCGCTAGATTGCGACAGGGCTGCCAAGGCCGGCTGCTGCAGGGGGGACGCGGTGAACAATAACTCGTAATCATCCCCGCCACTGAGAACGGCCGATAAAAGCATTGGATCGTCCTGAACAGCCTGCCGCGTCGCCAACGACAGTGGCACGGCATCAGCCGTGATTATCGCTTGAAGACCCGATGCAGCGGCAATATGTCCCGCATCCTGTACCAGGCCATCCGAAACATCCATTGCGGCATGGGCGATCCCGCGCAATCCCTGACCGAAGGCCAGGCGTGGGGTCGGCAGATGCAGCCGGGAGTCGAAAAACATCATGGCTGCAGATGAAAACAGCCGGTGATTCAGCTTGGTTTCAAGCCCAAGCGCGGCATCGCCGATACTGCCGGTCACATACAGATCGTCGCCGGCCTGTGCAGCTGAACGGCGCAGCATGGTGCCAGATGGCAGGCTGCCAAAGGCCGTGACGCCAAGCGTCAGCCCGGATGGAACGCGCACCGTATCGCCGCCGTATAGCGGAAAACCGAAGGCCGTTTGATCCTGCTGCAGCCCGCTGCAAAACCGCTGCAGCCAGTCCTCATCCGGCACCGCCGGCAGACCCAGGATCAGCTGGTAGCCGATGGGCCTGGCGCCCTTGGCGGCGAGATCGGACAGGTTTACCCGCAGCAGCTTGCGGGCAATGCGCTCCGGTCCGTCCTTGGCCAGGAAATGCACGCTCTCGATCATGGCATCGGTGGTGACCACCAGATCGTCGCCAGGCGGCACCGGAATGACAGCCGCATCATCTGCCAGATTGAACGCGCCTGGCGCAGCAGCAGACAGGGGCGCGAGATACCGCGCGATCAGGTCGAACTCGCCGAGGCCCGTCTGCCCGGGCATGGCAGCCTCAGGCCGCGAATTCGCCGGGGCGCAGCTTGCGCGCCACCGCATCGATCACACCATTGGCCAGCTTGATTTCGCGCGGGCCAAAAAAAGCACGGATGATACCGAGATATTCGTCAATGACCGTGGTGGCCGGCACATCGATGCGGGCAATGATTTCATATGCAGAGCAGCGCAGTGCATAGCGCAGGATCGCTTCCATGCGATCAAGCGCATCGACACGCGGCATGGCATCCTTTATGACACGGTCGATCTCGGCCTGCTGCCGCGCTACGCCCCGCACGATCTCGGCAAACCAGTCGGCATCCGCCTCACGCATCTGCACACCCTCGATTTCCTCGGACTGCCGATGGGTGCGGAAATCGGCAATCACCGCTTCGGGATTGCCGCCGCCAAACTCGATTTCGTAGAGGGCCTGCACCGCGAACAGGCGCGCGACCGACCGCCGTCCGGCTGGTCGATCATTGCGTGTTCCCCGGCGCTGCCCTCCCTCACTCATATCGAAAACAGCTGTTTCAGACCGATCATGGCAACCGCAGCCAGAGCCGCCTGCCCGCCCTTGTCCTGGCGGTCCTTGCGGGCACGGTCCCAGGCCTGGGCGTCATTCTCAACGGTGATGATGCCGTTGCCGATGCAAAGCTGATGGTCGATCGCAAGCTGCTGCAGGCCGCGAGCGCTTTCGTTCACGACGACATCGAAATGCGCCGTCTCGCCGCGGATCACGCAACCCAGGGCGACAAAGCCGTCATAGGCCTTCTCACCCTTGCGGTTCATGGCAAACCGGATGGCTGCCGGAATCTCGAGCGCGCCCGGCACATCGATCCGGTCATAATCGAAATCCGAAGCCTCGATAATCGCCTTGGCGCCTTCGAACAGCGCATCGGCGATGTCCTCATAGAACCGCGCCTCGACAATCAGCACCCGCGGCTTGCGGATTTCGATCGCAAGATCGCGCGACATCTGGGTCTCATGGCTCGAGAACCGCTGTGTCTTACTCGCCTTTTTCTTCGCCGCCGGCTTTTTGCCGGCTGGCTTCCCCTTGCGCGCCACCATGTGTCAGCTCTCCCTACGAACCTTGATCGGACGGGTCTCGACTACCGAGAGGCCATAACCCTCCAGGCCGACGATGGTGCGCTCGACATTCGACAGAACGATCATGTCTTTCACCCCCAGATCGATCAGGATCTGTGCCCCGATGCCATAATCCCGGAGATGCGCTGACTTTTCAACCGCTTCGCCCAGCTTCTGCCGCACGTTGTCGGACAGGGCCGTGGCCCTGGGTTCACGGATCAGCACCACCACGCCGCGTCCCGCCTCGCCAATCATCTGCATGGCACCATGCAATACCCCTGACCGGGCACCATGATCGCCCAGCACGTCTTCCAGCACATTCATGGCGTGCATGCGCACCATCACGGGCTTGCCGTCGGTGACATCACCCTTCACAAGGGCGATATGCTCGGCATATTCGACGCGGTTGCGGAACACCACCATGCGGAATTTACCGCCCCAGACACTGTCGATCTCGCCCTCGACCACCTTCTGGATCAGGTTGTCATGACGGCGGCGATAGGCGATCAGGTCGGCAATGGTGCCGATCTTGAGATTATGCAGCTGCGCGAATGTCACCAGATCGGGCAGCCGGGCCATGGTGCCGTCGTCGTTCATGATCTCGCAGATCACGCCAGAGGGATTAAGCCCGGCCAGGCGCGCGATATCCACGCCGGCTTCGGTATGGCCGGCGCGCACCAGCGTGCCCCCATCGCGGGCCATCAGAGGGAAGATATGGCCCGGCACTGCGATATCCTGCGGGCCCTTCGTCGGGTCGATCGCCACCGCCACGGTCTGGGCCCGGTCGGCCGCCGAGATACCGGTGGTGACGCCTTCACGCGCCTCGATGGAAACCGTGAATGCCGTCTGATGCCGCGAAGCATTGTGCTGGGCCATCAGCGGCAGGCCGAGCTGCTCGATACGCTGTCGGGTCAGGGTCAGGCAGATCAGGCCACGGCCATATTTGGCCATGAAATTGATTGCGGCTGCATCGGCTCGTTCAGCCGGAATATAGAGATCGCCCTCGTTCTCGCGGTCTTCCTCGTCGACCAGGATCACCATGCGGCCCTGGCGGGCCTCTTCGATGATCTCCTCGGCGGAGGCGATGTAGCGCTTGATATCGTCCATGCTGTTCACGACGGCTTGCTCCATTGCTGCAGTCGCGCCACGTAACGCGCCAGCACGTCGATTTCCAGATTGACCCGGTCGCCGGCCTTGAGCTTGCCGAGCGTGGTGACCTGCTGGGTATGCGGGATCAGGTTGACGCCAAACACAGTTCCATCGACGCCGTTCACCGTCAGCGAAGCGCCATCGATAGTGACAGAGCCTTTTTCGGCGATGTAGCCAGCAAGAGCTTCGGGAGCGCGAAAATCGATCCGCAGCGACTCGCCTTCAATGCGGGTCGCGACCACCTCGCCCACGCCATCGACATGGCCAGACACGATATGGCCGCCAAGCTCGTCACCGACTTTGAGGCTGCGTTCCAGATTGATGGTGGAGCCTTCCTTCCACCCCCCCAGCATGCTGCGCGACAGGGTCTCGGCCGAAACATCGACGGCGAACCAGTCGGCGCCCTTCTGCACAACGGTCAAGCAGACACCGGCACAGGCGATCGATGTGCCGATGGCAATACTGGCGGTGTCGTAGCTGGTGCGGATGCGGAAATGGGTGTCGCCGCGGGTCTCGCGGGCAACGACCGTGCCGATATCAGTGATAATGCCTGTGAACATAGGGGTAGTTTTAATTGGGGCGGACGAAGGTTTCCAGCAGGTCGTCGCCGAGAATATCGGCCCGGACCCGCTGCCAGCGCGGTGCTTCCGCTACGGTATCGATGCCAAAAGCGGCAATTCCCGGTAATCCGTCGCCGCCGATCACGCTGGGCGCCCGGAACCAGATCATGCGATCCACCAGGTCGGCCCGGACCAGGCTGGCGGCCAGTTTGCCGCCACCTTCGACCAGCACCCGGGTCAGACCGCGCTTTGCCAGCTGGGCAAAGGCCTGTAGCAGATCGGGAAAACCGGCTTCATCGGCCTCCACGGCAATGATCTCGACGCCGCAATCGGCAAAAGCTTCGCGGCGGATCGGGTCGACATCATCGCGGGTGATGATCCAGGTCGGTGCGGTTTTCGCCGTGGCCACCACCTTGGATGTGAGGCTGAGTCGCAGGCGACCATCCAGAATGATCCGAACGGCGGGGCGCTTGGGCAGGCCCGGCAGGCGGCAGGTCAGATCCGGATCGTCCTGCAGGGCGGTATTGCTGCCCACCATCACGGCATCGTGCTGGGCGCGCAGCAGATGCGCGCGCATGCGCGCCACCGGACTGGTGATCCACTTGCTGTCGCCGGAATGTGTGCCAATACGGCCATCCAGGCTGACCGCCAGTTTCAGGGTAATGGCCGGGCGGTTGCGTTCCCGGCTGAGCAGGAAACCGTTGTTCACCTCTGCCGCTGCATTCGCAAGACAGCCATCGACGACGTCGATACCAGCATCGCGCAGCAGCTCAAACCCCTTGCCGGAGACGCGGGCATCGGGGTCTTCCATGGCGGCAACGCAGCGCGCGATGCCCGCCGCGATCAGCGCCTCGGCACACGGCGGTGTGCGCCCGTGGTGACTGCAGGGTTCGAGCGTGACATAGGCTGTGGCGCCACGGGCGGCATCGCCGGCCTGCTGCAGCGCCATGGTCTCCGCATGGGGCCGGCCTCCGACCTGTGTCCAGCCACGACCGACGATGCGCCCATCCTTGACGATCACGCAGCCGACTGCCGGATTGGGCCAGGTATTGCCCAGCCCACGCGCCGCCAACCCGAGCGCGATGCGCATGTAGCGCTCGTCCCGGGCGGCAGCGGCCTTGTCAGTCATCGTCGCTGCCGGTGCCGCTCAGCGAACCGATGAACTCTTCGAAGTCCTTGGCCTCGCGGAAATTGCGATAGACCGAGGCGAAGCGCACATAGGCCACCTTGTCGAGCGCAGCCAGGCCATCCATCACCAGCTCGCCAATGGAATCCGACTTGATCTCGCTCTCGCCCGAGCTTTCCAGGCGGCGCACGATGCCGTTGATCAGGCGCTCGATACGCTCTGGGTCAATCGGCCGCTTGCGCGTGGCGATCATGATCGAGCGCGCAAGTTTGTCGCGATCAAACGGCGCCTTGAGGCCGTTCTTCTTGAGCACGGTCAACTCGCGCAGCTGAATACGTTCGAACGTGGTGAAACGTGCACCACAATTGGGACAGAAGCGCCGGCGGCGGATCGCCGAGTTATCCTCGGTCGGCCGCGAATCCTTTACCTGGGTGTCGTCATTGCCGCAGAACGGACAACGCATTGTCGGTTTTCCCCCGCCTTATGATTATGTACTCAGAGCTGCGGATAGATCGGGAAGCGATTGCACAGCGCCACCACTTTTTCGGCCACAGCCCGTTCCACGTCGGAATTGTCGTTGGTCTGCTTGGCAATACCATCCAGCACATCGGCGATCAGGCCGCCGATCTGCCGAAATTCGGCCACGCCGAAGCCGCGTGTCGTGCCGGCCGGGCTGCCCAGGCGCACGCCAGACGTCACAGTCGGCTTTTCGGTATCGAACGGCACGCCATTCTTGTTGGTGGTGATGCGCGCCCGCTCCAGGCTCTCGACGCAGACATTACCCTTCAGGCCCTTGGAGCGCAGATCGACCAGCATCAGGTGATTGTCGGTGCCGCCGGAGACAAGGTCGTAGCCGCGCTCCTGCAGCGCCGCCGCCATCGCCTTGGCATTGTCGACCACGGCCTGGGCATAGGAGCGGAATTCCGGTGTCAGTGCTTCACCAAAGGCCACGGCCTTGCCGGCGATCACATGCATCAGCGGGCCGCCCTGCAGGCCGGGGAAGACGGCCGAGTTGATCTTCTTGGCCAGCGCCTCGTCATTGGTCAGCACCATGCCACCGCGCGGACCACGCAGCGTCTTGTGCGTGGTGGTGGTGGCGATATGGGCATGCGGGAACGGGCTCGGATGCACGCCGCCGGCAACCAGGCCGGCGAAATGCGCCATGTCGACCATGAACAGCGCGCCGATGCTGTCGGCAATCGCGCGGAAACGGGCAAAGTCCCAGAAGCGCGGATAGGCCGAGCCGCCGGCGATGATCAGCTTCGGCTTATGCTGCTCGGCCAGCTTGGCAACCTGGTCCATGTCGATGCGCTGATCGTCCTGGCGCACGGTATAGGGCACCACGTTGAACCACTTGCCCGACTGGTTGGCGGGCGAGCCATGGGTGAGATGGCCGCCGGCCGCAAGATCGAGCCCCATGAAGGTATCGCCCGGCTTCAGCACGGCCATGAACACCGCCTGGTTGGCCTGTGCGCCGGAATGCGGCTGAACATTGGCGAAACCACAGCCGAAGATGGTCTTGGCGCGTTCGATCGCCAGCGTCTCGGCGACATCGACGAATTCGCAGCCGTTGTAGTAACGCTTGCCCGGATAGCCTTCGGCATACTTGTTGGTCATCACCGAGCCCTGCGCTTCCAGTACGGCGCGGCTGACGATGTTTTCCGAGGCGATCAGTTCGATCTGATGCTGCTGACGATCCAGTTCCTTGGTGATCGAGGCAAAGATTTCCGGATCGGCCTGGGCGAGCGTGCGCTCGAAAAAGCCGGCATGGGTGACGGTGGGCTTGGCGGCGGGGCTGGACATCGGAGAACTCCTGGGCGTCTGAATGCGGTCAGGCCGGCTGGCCAAGCTTGGCGACGCGGCCGCTGTGGCGGCCACCGGCAAAGGGGGTTTCGAGGAAGGCCTTGAGGCAGTCCCGTGCTGTCTCGACGCCGATCAGGCGGGCGCCCAAGGCCAGCACATTGGCATCATTATGCTCGCGGCACAGGCGGGCGCTTGTGATGTCATGCACCAGCGCCGCGCGGCACCCGGGAATGCGGTTGGCGGCAATCGAGATGCCGATACCGGTGCCGCAGACGGCAACGCCGCGGGCGGCCTTTCCAGCGGCGACGGTTTCCGCCAGCTTGCGGCCGAAATCGGGGTAATCCACGCTGTCGGAGGAATTGGTACCGAGGTCGAGGACATCATAGCCCTGGGCCTTAAGCTCATCGCGCAGCAGGTTTTTCAACTCAAAACCAGCGTGATCGGCAGCGAGAGCAACCGTGGGCTTGGACATCGGCGGAGCACCTCGGGGAAAGACGGGCGGACCCTACAATATCCGGTGGCAGGTGCCAACCCTACCAACAAGGGAAATGCTCAGAGGGCTTGGAATACGCCCGCCCGACCAAGAGAACAAAAAGCGAAAACTGTGGCCAAAAAGATAAGGGCCCGGCGTCTGCAGCCGGGCCCTCCTCACCAACCCCTGAGGGGGATCAGTTCACATAGTCATAAGCGCCGTTCTTCCAGACATAGACCTTGTAGGCCGGCGAGGTGGTGTCGCCCTTGGCGTCGAAGGAGATTTCGTTCAGCACGGTCTTGAACTTGCCCCTGCGCATCACCTTCTCGACATCGGCCGTCTTGATCGACTTGGCCTCTGTCGCCGCCTGCACCCAGACCTGCACAGCCGCATAGGTGTACAGCGTGTAACCTTCCGGGTCGTAGCCCTGGGCCTTGAACTTATCGACCAGCGGCTTGGCCACCGGATTCTTGCGCGGATCGGCGTCAAAGGTCATCAGCGAACCTTCGCCGGCCGGGCCTGAAATCGCCCAGAACTGCTTGTCGACCAGAGCATCGCCACCCATCAGCGGGGCATTGAGGCCCTGCTCCTTGGCCTGGCGCACGATCAGGCCGCCTTCGGGATGGTAGCCACCGAGATAGATCAGGTCGATGCCGGCCTGCTTCATCTTCGAGACCAGCGCCGAATAATCCTTCTCGCCGGCAGTCACGGCTTCGAACATGGTCTCGGTCACGCCCTTGGAATTCAGGCGCTTCTTGGTTTCTTCGGCCAGACCCTGACCATACGGGGTCTTGTCGTGCACGATCGCGATCTTCTTGCCCTTGAACTTGTCGAGAATGTAATCGCCGGCAACGATGCCCTGCTGGTCATCGCGACCGCAGACACGGAACACGTTCTTGTAACCGCGCTCGGTATAGCGCGGGTTGGTCGAGGCCGGGGTGATCTGCAGGATGTTTTCTTCCTTGTAGACATCCGAGGCCGGGATCGACGAGCCCGAGCAGAAGTGGCCGAACACCACGGCGACCTTTTCCTGTACAGCGCGATTGGCAACCGCCACCGCCTGCTTCGGGTCACACTGATCGTCACCGATGACCAGTTGCAGCTTCTGGCCATTGACGCCGCCGGCGGCATTGATGTCGGCGATCGCCATTTCGGCGCCACGCTTCATCTGCTCGCCAAAGCTGGCAAGCTGGCCGGTGATCGGGCCATTAAGGGCGACTTTAATCTGGGCCGAAGCGGCACCGGCAAACAGCCCGAGCGACGCGATAACGGCCAAACCAGTCGTAAGTTTACGCATGATTTCTTCTCCCTGTTTTGAATACGCTGACGAAAAGTCTAGTGCAGTCCGCCGGGGCTCGGCAACAACCTAAGGTGTTTCTTGTTTATCGCGCCAGCCGAGCAGGCTGGAGCGTTCGTAGAGCCATGGATACTGGTGAACCATCATATCGACCCGGGTGAGCCGGAACCCGAAACTGGCCAGGGCCCAGACCACAACAACCGAAACCAGATAGGGAATCACGGCCAGCAACTGCTCCTTGAATAAAGCAAAGGCGAGAAAGCGGTTCGTCGCCGCCAGGATCAGGCTGTAGGGCAAAATCTGCCAATACGGGCGCCAGGTTCCGGCGATCGCCTGCCCCATCAGGAAGGCACAGCCGCCAACCAGCACCACCGTGAGGCCGAGGAATACCCAGATACTCTCGCCCAGGATGGCCTGCATCAGTGCCCGCCTTCCAGATACGCCGCGCGGATCTGCTCGTTGGCCAGCAGCTCGGCTCCGCTGCCGCTCATGGTGATGCGGCCATTGACCAGCACATAGCCGCGATGCGCTAATTTCAGCGCATGATAGGCATTCTGCTCGACCAGCAGCACGGTAACGCCATCGGTGCGGTTGATTTCTTCAATGATCGAAAAGATCTGCTTCACCACCAGCGGGGCGAGACCAAGCGAGGGCTCATCCAGCAGCAGCAGTTTCGGCCGGCTCATCAGGGCCCGGGCAATCGCCAGCATCTGCTGCTCGCCGCCCGATAAAGTACCACCACGCTGCTCGCTGCGTTCCTTCAGGCGCGGAAACAGGCCATACACGCGTTCAAGGTCACTATCGAAATGGGCCGGGTCGCAGGCCACCGCGCCCATGCGCAGATTTTCCAGAACCGTCATGCGCGGGAAAATGCGGCGGCCTTCCGGCGCATGCGCCAGGCCGCGCCGCACCAGAGTGTGGGTCGGACTGCCGGTGATATCGGTACCGCCCAGTTTCACCTGTCCATGGCGCGGCTTGGGATGGCCGCAGATGCTCATCAGCAGCGTCGACTTGCCGGCTCCGTTGGCACCGATCAGGGCGACGATTTCGCCCTTGCCGACCTCGATATCGACGCCCTTCAAAGCATGCACGGCGCCGTAGTAGGTGTGCAGACCGCTGACAGAGAGCATCAGGCGGCGCCTTTCGCCACAGCGGAGTCTTCCGGCTCGCCGAGATAGGCTGCGATCACCTTCGGGTCGTTGCGCACGGCATCGGGCGAACCATCGGCAATCTTCCTGCCGTAATCGAGCACCACGATGTGATCGGAGATTTCCATCACCACGCTCATGTCATGCTCGATCAGCAGCACACCGCATTTGTGCTCATCACGGATGAAGCGCAGCAAGGCGTTCAGATCGGCAGATTCACGTGGGTTGAGGCCCGCGGCCGGCTCATCGAGGCAGAGCAGCACCGGCTCGGTGCACATGGCGCGCGCGATCTCCAGCCGGCGCTGGCCGCCATAGGGCAGGCTGCCGGCTGTCTCGTCGGCCATATCCAGCAGGCTGGTGCGATCAAGCCAATACCGCGCGCGCTCAACCGCATCGGCCTCGGCCTTGCGATACCCCGGCAAGCCAAGCAGGCCAAACAATGTGTAGCCAGAGGCCCGCATCAGCTTGTTGTGCTGGGCAACAATCAGGTTCTCCAGCACGGTCATCTTGGGGAACAGGCGGATATTCTGGAAAGTCCGGGCCACTCGGGCCTTGGCGGCAATGTCATTGCCCGGCATGCGCTCCAGCAGATAAGGCGTGCCATTGTTGTTCAGCGTCAGGCGGCCGACGGTGGGCTTGTAGAAGCCGGCAATGCAGTTGAACACCGTGGTCTTGCCTGCGCCGTTCGGACCGATCACCGCGGTAATCTGGTTCGGCATCGCATTGAAGGACACATCGTTGACGGCGATCAGGCCGCCGAACCGCATGGTCAGGTGTTCGACCTTCAGAAGCGGCATCGTCATGATGTCCCCTTCCCTGCAGCAGCATTCAGCCGAATGGTGGGTTCGCGATGGGCCAGCAGGCCCTGCGGTCGCCAGACCATGATCAGCACCATCGCCGCGCCGAAGGCCAGCATGCGGAACAGCGCGAACTCACGCGCCACTTCCGGCAGCAGGGTCAGGAAGGCTGCCGCCAGCACGATGCCGGCCTGGCTGCCCATGCCGCCCAGTACGACGATGGCGAGGATGACGGCCGATTCAATGAAGCTGAAGCTCTCCGGGCTGATGAAGCCCTGGCGCGTGGCAAAGAAGCTGCCGGCAAACCCGCCGAACATGGCGCCGATGGCAAAAGCCGTCAGCTTGGTGTTGGTCGGGTTGATGCCGAGCGCGGTGCAGGCGATCTCGTCCTCACGCAGGGCTTCCCAGGCACGACCGACCGGCAGCTTGCGGATGCGCATGGTGAAGATATTGGTGATCAGCGCCAGAGCCAGGATCACGTAGTAGAGGAAGATGATGCGATGAATCGAGGCGAATTCCAGGCCGAACAGCTGATGGAATGAGGTTGTGCCATCCGGCGGGTCGTTGCTGAACGGAAAACCGAAGAATGACGGCCGCTGGATGCCCGAGATGCCGGCAGGGCCTCCGGTGACCGGCTGCCAGTTGAGCAGGATCACACGGATGATCTCGCCGAAACCGAGCGTGACAATGGCCAGATAGTCGCCGCGCAGACGCAGCACCGGAAAACCGAGAATAACACCGAAAGTGGCGGCAAACAGTCCCGCCAGTGGCAGGGCAGCCCAGAAACCAAAGCCGAAATGCATCGACAGCAGAGCGTAGGTGTAGGCACCCACTGCATAGAAGGCGACATAACCGAGATCAAGCAGGCCCGCGAGGCCGACAACAATGTTCAGCCCCCAGCCCAACATCACGTAGATCAGAACAACGGTGGCGAGATCGACCACGGTGCGGCTGGCAAACGGCAGCATCGGCAGGATCAGGGCAAAGCCGATCAACACCGGCATCAGCCATTTGTCGGCCTTGCGACCCAGATCGCTGAGCAGTTCCTTCCGATCAGAGCCGGCCTGGCTGTCCTGCTCACGGCGATTGCGATTCCAGTCGAACGCGATCCGCATGCCAAGACGGCCGAGGAAAACGGCTACAGCCGCATAGGCAATATAATCGAAACGCGTCTTGATCCCGAGCGGACCGCCGGTATCGACGGTCTCGAAGCCGATCAGCGGCAGAGCCAGCAGCGCTGCCACGCCAGCGGCCAGGAATGCATCGCGCAGACGTTCGGCCGCCGTCATCTCACACCTTCTCGACTTCCGGGCGGCCCAGCAGGCCGGTCGGACGGAAAATCAGCACGACGACGAGAATGCCGAAGACGGCAACATCCTTGTACTCGATGCTGAAATAGGCCGACCAGAAGGCCTCGATCAGGCCAATCAGCAAGCCGCCCAGCATGGCGCCGGGCAGGCTGCCGATGCCGCCCAGCACTGCGGCGGTGAAGGCCTTCAGGCCAGCCAGGAAGCCGATGTAGAAATCCACCACGCCGTAATACAGCGTCACCATCACACCGGCGACAGCAGCCAGAACGGCGCCAATCACAAAGGTCAGCGAGATGGTGCGGTCTGTGTTGACGCCCAGCAGGGCTGCCATGGTGCGGTCCTGCTCGCAGGCGCGCTGGGCACGCCCCAGCGGTGTTGCCGAGATCAGATACGAAAACCCGAGCATCAGCAGCAGCGTCATCACCATGATGATGATCTGCAGGTAGGACAGCGTGACCGAGAAGGTTTCGCCTTTCACCAGCTCGATGCCGCCGCGAATCATGGGCTGCAGCGGCTTGATCTTGGCACCCTGGGCGATCTGCACGTAATTCTGCAGGAAGATCGACATGCCGATGGCCGAGATCAGCGGCGCCAGCCGGAACGAGCCACGCAAAGGTCGATAGGCGATCCGCTCGACGGTCCAGCCATACAAGCCGGTGATCAGCATGGAAACGATCAATACGATCAGCAGTGATAGCGGTACCCAGGTAATGCCAGTGACGCCCAGGATGGAAAAGGTGATCACGGCGATGAAGGCGCCGATCATGTAAATTTCGCCATGCGCGAAATTGATCATCCCGATAATGCCATAGACCATCGTGTAACCGATGGCGATCAGCGCGTAGACCGCGCCCAGCGTCAGGCCATTGATCAACTGCTGTAGGAAATACTCCATTCGCCCCCGTTATCGCCCGACTAGTCGCTGCGCTGCTTGTTCAGCACATAGCGGAGCTTTTGCACCGCCAACCGTCCGAGTTCGTCCCTGGACAGGCGTGGATCCCCGACCATGGACACTTCTTTCCCGGTGTCCGGATCGATCGCAATCACCTGCAACGCCGCACCGTAGCGGCGAAACTCGACGATCGCTTCCCAGTCCTCGTCATCGCTCCCTGTCGCGTCTGACATGAATCGTCTGTAACACTCCTTCACAAGCTGGCTCAAGGGTTAAACCGGTTTTGCACAGGGCCGGACGTCTTGCTGCGCAACAGATGCCGGACGGGAAATTTAATTGCCGGCTGCTCTGTGCGCTTGCCCATTCCATCATAATATTTTATATATAAAATAAATCTCAGAAAAGATTCACCGGGTGCATCAGATGCAGAGTCTCAACCCCGCCGAATGGGCCAAGCCGAAGGGCTATGCCAATGGTGTTGCCGCCGAAGGCCGCCTGGTCTTCGTGGCCGGCCAGATCGGCTGGACAGCCGAGGCACAATTCGAAAGCGATGACCTCGTCGACCAGACGCGCCAGGCCCTGCGCAACATCGTGCGCGTGCTGGCCGAAGCCGGTGGCCGGCCGGAGCATATCGTGCGGCTGACCTGGTATGTGGTCGACAAGCGCGATTACATGGCGCGCAATGCCGATCTCGGCAAAGCCTATCGCGATATTCTGGGCAAGCATTTCCCAGCCATGACTCTGGTGCAGGTTGCCGCCCTGCTGGAAGACCGCGCCAAGGTCGAGATCGAGGCAACCGCGGTTATTCCGCCAACCACCTGATCGCGCGCGCTTTAATTTCCCGTCCCGAACCGGAACCAGCTCCATACCTTAACGTTTGGTTCATGACCCCACTTGCGGCGGTCATTCTCCTGAAAGGAGATGAGCCATGCGTGAATTGTTGCTGATTCTCGGCGCAGCCTGCATAGCCAGTCTGCCTTTCGTGGCCTTCAACGAATGGGTCCACACGGCCCCGCGGCAAGAGGCCGGCATTCTGTGGGGCGATGACCTCCGCCAATCCCATCCCAGCTACACCACGCCCAGGCTGATGGCTACCAGCACCACTGTGGAGCGACGCTGATGCGCACCCTGCCCGTACTTGTCAGCCTTGTTCTGTTTGGCTGGGCCACTGCAGGCCTGGCACAGCAAGCCCCCAAACAGGAGGAACCGGCACCGCGCCAGCCACGCCCTGCCGTTCCCGGGCCCAATGCCGTGCCTGGCATGCCGCTCGGCGAGAAAGACAAGACCCCTGATTTTTCCGTCGAGCAAAACATGCCGCAGCTGAGCAGCGATCAGGTTGCAGCCGTCGGCGCCAAGCTGCGCAATGAAGCCGGTGATACCCTGGGTACGATCGAGAACATCGTCCTCGACCGTGACGGCCGGGTGGTTGCCCTGGTGATCGGCATCGACAAGCTGCTCGGCCTGGCCGAGGACCGTGTCGAAATCAACTGGAAACAGGTCCGCTTCGAACGCAAGGATGCGGTGGTCAGTTTCATCACGCAGCTCAGCAAGGATGAATTGCGTGACCAGGCGAAATTCACCGCGCCAAAGCGCCAGCCGGGCTGACGCAGTTTCAGCCCAGATCGCGGATCATCCGGATGATACCCGAGTAATCCAGCGCACCGTTGCCGTTATCGACATATTCAGCATAGAGCGCTGTGGCCTCCGAGCCCAGCGGGGTCTGCACCTTGGCGGAACGCGCGGCTTCCTGCGACAGCTTCAGATCCTTCAGCATCAGTTCGGCCGCAAAGCCCGGCTTGTAGTCGCGATTGGCCGCCGACGTGGGCACCGGACCCGGCACCGGGCAGTGATTCATCAGCGCCCAGCAGGAGCCCGATGAACTGCCAACAATGTCAAACATCGCCTGCGCCGAGAGGCCCAGCTTCTCAGCCATCACGAAAGCTTCGGAGATGCCGATCATGGTGATTCCCAACACCATGTTATTGCAGACCTTGGCGGCCTGACCGTTCCCGGCGCCGCCGGCATGGACGATCTTCTTGCCCATGGCTTCCAGAATCGGCTTGGCCTTGGCAAACGCTGCGTCGCTGCCGCCGACCATGAAGGTCAATGCGGCATTCTCGGCACCGGCGATGCCACCGGAAACCGGCGCATCCAGCATCAACATGCCCTTGGCGTCGGCAGCGGCAATCGTTTCACGCGCCGTCTTCACATCGATGGTCGAGCTGTCGATGAACAGGGTCCCGGGTTTGGCGGCCGCAAGAATCCCTTTTTCACCCGTGTAAACGCTGTTCACGTGCTTGCCGGCCGGCAGCATGGTGATGACGGCATCGACATCGCGGGCGGCATCGGCGGCGGTGGCAGCCTTGGTGCCGCCAGCCTCAACCACCTTCTGCACCAGTTCCGGCATGAGGTCGAAGGCTTTTACCGTATGGCCGGCTTTCAGCAGATTGCGCGCCATCGGACCGCCCATATTGCCGACGCCGATAAAGCCGATATTTGCCATGGTCGTTTCTCCCGCTTGTTCTGTTTATTCAGTCGAATTGCAATTCGCCGTCCTGAACCGGCATGAAATACTTCTCAATCTCGGCGTCGGAGACGTCCTCCAGCCGCGCCGGTTGCCACTTCGGCTTGTGGTCCTTGTCAATGATCACCGCGCGCACGCCTTCATAGAAATCATGGCCAAGTGCGACATGGTTGCAGATGCGCCACTCCAGCCTCATGCAGTCGCGCAGCGACAGGCTGCGGCCACGCCGGAGCTGTGCGAAGGTGAGCTTGACCGAAGTGGGCGACTTGCTGCGAATGATGCCCATCTGCTCGATGGAGAACGGGCTCGGGTCGGTTTCCAATGCGGTCATGATGGCGGCGACGCTGTCGCCGGCAAAGCGGCGGTCAATTTCAGCTTTGCGCTCAGCCAGCGGCGATGCCCCGGCATCGCTGGTGAACCCCGCCACGACAGCGTCGATCGCAGCCTTGTCTGCCGGCGCAGCTGCAATCAGCGCCTGCTCCAGGGCCGGCATTTTTTCACGCGGCACGAAATGCGTGGCGACACCGGCTGTGAGGATATCGGCGCCTTTCAGTCGCGCACCGGTCAGACCAAGAAAAGTGCCCAACTCTCCCGGGCAGCGCGGCAGGAAATAGGTGCCGCCCACATCGGGGAACAGGCCGATACCGGTTTCCGGCATGGCGAAATGGGCAAACTCGCTGATGATGCGATGGCTGCCATGCACCGAAAGTCCTACGCCGCCGCCCATGAAGATGCCGTCGATCAGCGCAATGAAAGGCTTCGGATACTCACCGATCAGGGTATTGCAGCGGTATTCGTCATACCAGAAGGACTTGCGGTAACTGACACCCTCGGGGCCGCGATCGGCCAGCTTGCGGATATCGCCGCCGGCGCAGAAGGCCTTCTCGCCCGAGCCCTTGATGATCACCGCTTTGACGGCCGGATCGGTCGCCCAGCTGCGCAGATGCTTTTCCAGTGGCAGACACATGTCATGTGTCAAAGCATTCAGGGCCTGGGGGCGGTTCAGTTGGATAATGGCGACGCCGTTATCGACGGAAAACAGAATGTCGTTGCTCACTGCAAACTCCGGAAATGACTCAATCGTGGAATGAACCCGACATCAGGGCGCGCGAGATGATCACGCGCATGATCTCGTTGGTGCCTTCGAGGATCTGGTGCACCCGCGCATCACGCAGGTAGCGCTCGATCGGATAGTCCTTCAGATACCCGTAGCCGCCATGCAGCTGCAAAGCATCATTGCAGATGGCAAAGCCGGCATCGGTGGCAAACCGCTTGGCCATCGCGCAATACATCGTGGCCTCGGGGCTCTTGGCATCCAGCATGGCGGCGGCCTGGCGGATCATCAGCCGCGCTGCGGCCAGGTCGGTTGCCATATCGGCGAGCTTGAACTGGGTTGCCTGGAAACTGCCGATGGCATTGCCGAACTGCTTGCGACTGGAGACATATTCGCGTGCCGCTGTCAGGCAGGCCTTGGCCGCACCCAGCGAACAGGCGCCGATGTTGATACGGCCGCCATCCAGCCCAGCCATAGCGATGCGGAAGCCCTCGCCCTCTTCACCGATCCGGTTGGCCTTGGGCACCTTGCAATCATCGAAGATCACCATGGCGGTCGGTTGGCTGTTCCAGCCCAGCTTGCGTTCCTGCGCGCCGAAAGACAGTCCGGGCGCGCCCTTCTCCACCACCAGGCAGGTCACGCCGCGCGCGCCGGCCTCGCCAGTTCGCACCATGCAGACATAGACATCCGAACGTCCGCCGCCTGAAATAAAAGCCTTGGTGCCATTCAGCACATAATGATCGCCGGCATCCGCTGCCCTGGTCTGCAAGGCCGCCGCATCGGAACCTGCATTGGGCTCGGTCAGGCAATAGGAGGCGAAGCGCTGCATGCTGCACAGGTCTGGCAACAAGCGCTGGCGCTGCTCGTCATTGCCGAAGCGGTCGATCATCCAGGCCGCCATATTGTGGATCGAGATATAGGCGGCCGTGGATGTGCAGCCAGCCGCCAGCTCTTCGAAGATGATTGCGGCATCAAGGCGGCTGAGGCCCGAACCGCCGACTGCGTCAGAGACATAAATGCCCCCAAAGCCTAGGGCCGCAGCCTCGCGCAACTCATCTTCCGGAAAGTGTTTTTTCTCATCCCATGCTGCGGCATTCGGCTGCATCCGATCCAGCGCGAAGCGACGCGCTGTCTCCTGAATGGCCCGCTGATCATCGGATAACTCGAACAGCATCGGATTTTCTCCCTTAAAGCGGGTCTTAATCGCCCGCTTGTCGGCAGTCAACGGCTGCCGTTGCGTCTGGCCCTGCAACAGAGTCGCATGGGCAGTGCCTGCATGCTAGCCTCCCGCGCGAATTTCGGCCCTGCCGCCATTAAGAGCCAATGCTGCCAACTACCTCCACAACACACCAGTCTGATGCCGAGAGCGGCATTGGCTGGCCGTTGCGTGGGCTGGCCTATGCCCTGGCTGGCACCATGCTGGGCATTGCCGCCATGCTGGCGACCCCGCCACTCCTCTCAGGGGCGATGGACATTGCCTGGTTGCCAGGCGCACCACCGTTCCATGCAGACGTGGCCGCAGTTGCCGTCCTGGCGAGCCTTGCATTGCTGACGCGCGATACCGCCGGCGCCCTGTCGCGCCTGCTGGCCCTGGCGCTCGCCTGCCTCAGCATTGTCAGCCTGTTTTCCTTTATCACTCATCCCGAGCTGCGGCTGGCTGCCGAGGCTTCCGCTCCACTGTCGTTCAGCGCCTTGTGGTCTGGCCATATGGGGCCCGTGGTCGGGATCGGCGCCCTGCTGACGGCGGCACGCCTGTATGTCTCGGTCTCGAAACGCGCCACGATCGGCAATGTGCCGCTCGGCTGGTCGGTTGCCATGACCCTCGTGGCACTCTCGATCACCCTTGCCATTGGGGCACTGGATATCCTGCCGCAGGCAGAGAGCTGGACCATTCATGCCGCGGCCCTGCCCGATGGTGCCGTTATCCTGCTGCTGATGGGGGCGGCCTGTGCCGCCCGCACTTTCCATGCGTCACCTTCGATTGCACCGATCCAACTGCTGGCCGGGCAGAGCGTCGTACTGATCGGCGGGATCATTGCATCCTTCATCCTCTGGCAGGCCAATGTCGCCAGCACGTCGCTGCCGCTGGTGCCGGCCCTCTCCTTTACTGCCTGCCTGGTGGCGACCTACATGATTGCCGGGCTGATCGCGCTGGCGGTGCGCGTGATGATCCAGCAACGCGCCATGGCTGAAGCACGTGCAGCACTGCAGGCGAGCAATGATCTGTTCGAGGCCGCCGCCCGCAGCAGCCGCCTCGGTATCTGGGACTGGGATTTACAGACCGGCGATCTCTTGATCGTTGCCAACTACCTGCAGGACAGCAACGACCGCAGCCTGCTGGCATCACGCACCACCATTGCCGCCTTTACCGAGCTGATGCATCCCGACGACCAGGGCATGGTCATGCAACGCGTCAACACGGCCCTGCGCCAACACAAGCCCTATGAAGCAGAGTTCCGCATCCGGCGCGACAATGGCGTTTATATCTGGGTTCTGGCACGCGCTGAGGCAACCCGGGACGAGGCCGGCAAACCGGTGCGCATGATCGGCAGCCTGGAAGATGTGGACCAGATCCGCCGCCAGATGAATGAACTGGAATTGCAGCGCCAGACGCTGGAGGAGCAGTCGGTCAAGTTGGCTGAAACGGCGCAGGCACTGGCATTAGCCAGGGATGCCGCCGAAACCGCCCATAAGGCCAAGTCGAGTTTCCTCGCCATGATGAGCCATGAAATCCGCACGCCAATGAATGGCGTGCTGGGCATGCTCAGCCTGATCCAGCGCAGCGAGATCGAGCCGGCGCTGAAGCGATATGCTGAAGTTGCGCATCAATCAGCACGGGATCTGCTCGGCCTGATCGACGACATCCTCGATGTTTCCAAGCTTGAAGCCGGCAAGCTGCATATCGAGGCAATTGATTTCGACCTGCGGCCTTCGATTGACAGCGTGGTTGCCCTGCTGACGCCACGCGCCAGGGAAAACGGCAACCAGTTGATCCTAGACATCGCCGAAAGCGTGCCCGAGCATGTGATCGGCGATCCACTTCGTTTACGCCAGATTCTGACCAACCTGGTCGGCAACGCCGTCAAATTCACTGAAAAAGGCACAGTGACGCTCACCATCACGGCCACACCGCTGCAGAATGGCGACTTCATGCTGCATTGCGCCATCCGCGACACCGGGATCGGTATTGCGCCCGAACAGCAGCTGACCCTGTTTGAACCCTTCACCCAGGCCGACATCTCGATGACCCGCCGGTATGGCGGCACTGGCCTTGGCCTGACCATCTGCAAGCATCTGGTGCATCTGATGGGCGGCGAGATTGGCGTGATCAGCGCACCGGGTGAAGGCTCAACCTTCTGGTTCACCGTGCGCTGCCGCGAGGATGTGGAACTGACGGCCAAACTGGGTCTGCAGGAGCCGAAGCCGCAACCGGCACCCCAGGCTCCAACGGCGGCCAATGACGCCTCCACCCTGCTGCCGCCACGCCCGATCGAGGCCGATATTGCCGATCTGGTGCAGCAGTTCGACCGTCTTGCAGGGCGCAAACCGCAGGGCGGCGGTAGTACAGGCGGCGGTGTTACGGGGCATTAACCAGCCCGACTGCAGAATCGCCTCGATCAAGTGTCGATGTGCGAGGCTAGGATATGCTGCCGATCCACCCAGGCGTTCTGCTTGAACGGGCCATCATCGCCCGCGGCACCGATCCCGACCATTTTCAGCGCGAAGCCCATATTCCGCGCAAGCTGCTCCGCCTGGTCCTGTCGGGTGAACGGCCGATCTCTGCCGGCCTGGCCATGCGGCTGGGTCGGATTTTCGGCACTTCCCCCTGGGTCTGGATTGCGTTTCAGGAGCGGTTTGATAAATCATTCTGAATGAGCAACAGCCCCGTTCCCCCTCTGCCGCAATTTCCGGCCTCGCGGCCCCGCCGGCTGCGCCGGTCCGACTGGACCCGTCGCCTGGTTGCCGAAAACAACCTCAGCGCCAATGACCTGATCTGGCCGATCTTCGTGCATGACGCGAAGGCTAATGCTGCGATCCCCTCAATGCCGGGGGTTGAGCGCCTGACCATCGACAATGCCGTGCTTGCTGCGAAGGAAGCCGAGGCATTGGGCATTCCCGCCATCGCGCTGTTCCCGGCCACCGATCCGAAGCTGAAGACCGATGATGGCCGCGAGGCCCTCAATCCTGACAACACGGTCTGCCGCACGGTACGCGCCGTGAAGAGTGCTACGAAGAATCTGGGCATCCTGTGCGATGTCGCGCTCGATCCCTATACCAGCCACGGTCATGACGGTCTGCTTAAGGACGGCGAAATCCTCAACGATGAAACGGTTGAGTTGCTGGTACAGCAGGCTTTGGTGCAGGTGCGCGCCGGCTGCGACATTACCGCGCCGTCCGATATGATGGATGGCCGTATCGGCGCGATCCGCAAGGCCTTCGAGCGTGAAGGTTTCCGCAATGCCCAGCTGATGGCCTATGCGGCGAAATACGCCTCGGCTTTCTATGGCCCGTTCCGTGATGCCGTCGGCTCATCCGTCAATCTCGGGCTGGGCGACAAGCGGACCTACCAGATGAACCCGGCCAATGGCGATGAAGCCCTGCGTGAAGTGGCGCTGGATATCGCCGAGGGCGCCGACATGGTGATGGTCAAGCCGGGCATGCCATATCTGGATATCTGCTGGCGCGTGAAGGACACCTTTGGCCTGCCGACCTTCGCCTACCAGGTATCGGGGGAATACGCGATGCTGGCCGGGGCGGCCGAACGCGGCTGGCTCGATCGCGCAAAGGTGGCCTGGGAAAGCCTTTTGTCGTTCAAGCGCGCCGGCTGCGATGGCGTGCTGACGTACTTTGCGCGCGACATTGCCCGCATGATCGCCGAAGGGAAACAGCCGTAACCGGCTGTACCCTCGGCTTTCACATCAATCAGAACTTCTTGGCCGTCTTGGTGGCTTCCAGGCGGGCGATCAGGCTGGACGTATCCCAGCGGTTGCCGCCCATCTGCTGCACTTCGGCATAGAACTGGTCGACCAGCGCCGCCACCGGCAGGCTGGCGCCATTGCGACGCGCTTCGGCCAGGCAGATGCTGAGATCCTTGCGCATCCAGTCGACGGCGAAGCCGTAATCGAACTTGCCCTCGATCATGGTCTTGTGGCGGTTGTCCATCTGCCATGAACCGGCGGCACCCTTGGAGATCACCTCGACGGCCTTCGTCAGGTCCAGTCCCGAGGCACGACCGAAAGCCAGCGCTTCCGCCAGGCCCTGTACCAGGCCGGCGATGCAGATCTGGTTCATCATCTTGGTCAACTGGCCGCTGCCGGTCGGCCCCATCAGGTTCTGCATCTTGGCGTAGGCCTGGATCACCGGCTTGACCTTCTCATAGATCGCCGCATCGCCACCGCACATGATGGTCAGCTGGCCGTTCTCGGCGCCGGCCTGCCCGCCAGAGACGGGCGCATCGATGAAGCCCTGCCCACTGGCCTTGGCTTTCTCGCCGATCTCGCGGGCCACATCGGCCGAGGCCGTCGTGTGATCGACGAAGACTGCGCCCTTGGCCAGACCGGCCAGGATGCCCGTATCGCCATAGGTGACCGAGCGCAGGTCGTCGTCGTTACCGACGCAGGCCATCACGAATTCAGCGCCTGCGGCAGCCGCCTTCGGGTTTGCAGCCTTCTGCCCCTTGTGCTGGGCGACCCATTTGTCGGCCTTCTCTGCGGAGCGGTTCCAGACCGACACAGTATGGCCAGCCTTAACCAAATGCCCGGCCATCGGGTAGCCCATGACCCCCAGACCAATAAATGCAACCTTCGCCATCATTTCCCCCAAAATCAAAGAATAACAAGCGGTTATGGTTAACTGCGCGCGGCGGATGCAGTTTGCACTATGCCGCTGGGACAGGCAATTGCCGCATTAACGCACTCTTGGCGATTGATCAATGGCATCAAACAATTACTGCTTGCAGATCAGGCAAAATTAAGGTAAATAGAATGTAGAGTTACTTTATCTGGCGTGGGAGAAACCCATCATGCCGCTCGACACCATCGGCAATTATGCCGCGTCGGGCAGCAGCGGTGCGAGTGCCCGCAATGCTGTCCGAGTAAGTAGCAACTCCCCTTCCACTGCAACCGCTGATGTTGCAGTCCCAGCCGTGCGCGATGAAAAGCCCGCTCGTGAAGAGGTGGCTGTTTCATCTCCATCCGCAAATGTTGCTGTGTATGTCAGCCCCTTCATCCGGCTCGACATCACATCGCGGCTCGCCATCGTCGAAATTCGCAACAGCGAGACCGGCGAGGTGCAGCAGCAGTACCCGAGCCCGCGTGCAGTGCGTGAGTATACGCAAAACCTGCCCGAAGACTCGGACCTGCGCGCAGGCACACAATCGGAGAACAGCGACACGTCGCAGCAGCCACGCGTTATCGGCAGTGCCGCTGACAACGCAGCTCAGGCTGCCCAGACCCCGCCTGGTCTGCAAACACCAACCGCGCCTGCGGCCCCGGCTACGCCGGCAAGCCCTCAGGCCGCGGCAGCAGCTGCGGCCGCTTTCGGCAGCTTGCAGAGTGTTCCGTCTGGCGGCAAGCAGCTCGCGATCGCCTGAGTTCAACTGACTGGCGGCTATGAACTGAACCTGCGCCTCTCGCGGGCAATTGCAGAATTGCTTTGCCCGGGCATCATTTCAATCCTGCAAATCATTATCGAATCTGCTAAGCCTGCTGCTGTGTTTTGGCGAGCAGGACTTTATGCGCTGGGTTGTCAGATTAGTCGTCGCTTTGATTGTTCTTGTTGGCCTTGCCGGCAGCGCCATCTACATTCTTGCTCGGCTGTCGTTGCCTGCAATCGACGGTGAAATCAAAGTCGCTCAGACATTGGCCGGCCCCGTCGACATCCTGCGCGATCGCCATGCCATTCCCCACATCCGCGCCAACAGCCGCAACGACGCGGCCTTCGGTCTTGGATATGCCCATGCCCAGGACCGCCTGTGGCAAATGGAAATCCAGCGCCGCGTTGCTGCCGGCCGATTGGCAGAGCTGTTTGGCACCCCAGCGCTGAATACCGACAAATTCCTGCGTACGCTTGGCATCCGCCGCAAGGCTGTAACCGCGTTTGCGGCCCTGCAGCCGGCCACACAGGACACCCTGCAGGCCTATGCCGATGGTGTGAACGCCTTCCTTGCCAACAATAGCGGCCCGCTGCCGCCGGAATTCATTGCATTCGACGTCAAACCGGAGCCCTGGACGCCGGCCGACTCCCTGGGCTGGCTCAAGATGATGGCTTGGGATTTGAGTGGAAACTGGGGCAGCGAACTCGCGAGACTGGGTTTATCCCGCCGTCTCAGCAAACAGCAGATCGAGGAGTTCTACCCGCCCTATCCGGGTGACGGACCCGTGGCACTGGCAGATATCGGAGATCTGTATCGGGAAGTTGCAGCTACGCTTGATATCGAGCGGTTGCAGAAAATCCTGCCGCCTGAGCGGCCCGAAGGCATCGGATCGAACAACTGGGTCATCCATGGCAAGAGGACAGTGACCGGGCAGCCCCTGCTCGCCAACGATCCGCATCTGGGCCTCACATCCCCTGCGATCTGGTATTTCGCGCATCTGATGACACCTGTCGGTGCCTCTATTGGTGCAACCCTGCCCGGCGTGCCGGGTATCGTGCTGGGCCATAATGGCCGCGTGGCATGGGGCTTCACCAATACGGGCCCTGACACGCAGGATCTCTATATTGAAAGGATCGACCCGAACGATCCTGGCCGCTATCTCACACCCGATGGTTCGGCTGCCTTTGTGACGCGGCAGGAAGTGATCAAACTGCGCGGGGGCAGCGATATCGTGCTGACCGTGCGCGAAACCCGCCATGGCCCGGTGATTTCTGATGTGCATGACCGCGCCCAGCGCCTGATCGAACCCGGCTATGTGCTGGCCTTTGCCTGGACGGCCCTGCGCGACGACGACACGACCGCAGACTCGCTGCTTGGCCTCGACAGCGTCACCGACTGGAAGAGCTTCAACGAGAATCTGCGCCGCTTTGTGACGCCACAACAAAACATCGTCTATGCCGATCGCGAGGGGAATATCGGGTTCGTGGCACCAGGCCTGATTCCGATCCGTCGCCCCGACAACGATCTTAAAGGTCTCTCGCCTGCACCTGGCTGGGATGCCCGGTATGACTGGACCGGCTTCATCCCGTTCGACCAGCTCCCGCGCAGCTACAACCCACCCCAGGGCATGCTGGTCACCGCAAACCACAAAATTGTGCCCGACAACTATCCGTTTTTCATCACGTCGGAATGGGCCGAGCCCTATCGCGCACGCCGCATCGAGAATCTGCTAAAAGAACGCAATGTTCATTCCGTTGAAAGCTTCAAACAGCTGCAAGGCGACACGCTGTCTCTGATGGCGACAGATATCCTGCCGCTGATGCTGGCGGTACCGCCCAAAACAGCCCCGCGCAATGCCGAAGTGCCGGGCAGTCATGCAATGCTGGCGACCTGGGACGGCAACATGACGATCAACCGCCCGGAACCGCTGATCTTCCAGGCCTGGTATCGCGAATTGAGCCGGCTGGTGCTTGCCGACGAGCTGGGCGAAGCCTTCCAACCACTATGGCGTTTCCGCCCCGTGCTGATGAAGAACATCCTGTCGAATCGCGATGGTCAGGCCCGCTGGTGCGCCAATGTGGCGACCGGGGCCGCAACCACCTGCGCCGACCTGATTGCCGAGTCCCTGGATCGTGCCCTTGACGATCTGAAGACCCGCTTTGGGTCGGATCTGGCCCGCTGGCGCTGGGGCGATGCTCATGCGACCCGGGCACCGCATCGGCCGTTTAGTAACATTCCTGTGTTACGCCGCCTGTTCGAGGTCAGCGTGCCCACGCCGGGCGACGCCTTCACCATCAATGTAGGCCGGAGCGACATGGGCAACGAGGCCGACCCGTTCGGCAATCATCATGCCGCCTCCCTGCGGGCCATCTACGATCTGGCCGACCTAAACCGCTCGCAATTCATGCATTCGACCGGCCAGTCCGGTCATGTCCTGTCACCGCATTACCGGGATTTTGCCGCCCCCTGGGCAGCCGTCGATTATATCCCCATGTCGATGCGGCCGGCCGATTTTGAGGCTGGGGCCATGGGCCGCCTGCGTCTGACCGCCCGTCAGTAAGCGCTAAAAGGGGCCTCTGTCCGGCAATCCGGCATAAACCATTACCCCTTTTCAATATTCTATTTACCCCCCGCATACGATAAGAAAGGTTGGGTTGCGTGCCTGGGCAGATTCGCGTCCGCGAAATCGGCTGGGTGCGGCATGGAGAGTCAAGATGCTGATTATTATCGGCTCCATTGTCGGTTTGGGCTGCGTGCTCGGTGGCTATGTTGCCATGGGCGGTAAACTCGCCGTGCTGTGGCAGCCGTTCGAGCTTGTCATCATCGGCGGCGCCGGCGTCGGCGCTTTTATCGTCGGCAACCCGAAGCCGGTGCTGAAATCCGGCCTGAACGGCTTCAAGACCGCCTTCAAGGGCCCGAAATACACCAAGGACGATTACCTTGAACTGCTGTCGATGATGTACAGCGTGTTCAAACTCGCCAAGAGCAAGGGCATGCTGGCCCTGGAACAGCACATCGAAAAACCGGAAGAGAGCAAACTCTTCACCCAGTTTCCCAAATTCATGGGCGACCACCATGCCATGGATTTCATATGCGACTATCTGCGCCTGATGACATTGGGCAGCGAGAACCCGCATGAGATGGAATCGCTGATGGACATGGAACTGGAAGTCCATCACCAGGAAGATCACCTTGCCCAATCGGCGATCAATGCTTTCGGTGAAAGCTTCCCCGCGCTCGGTATCGTTGCCGCCGTGCTCGGCGTTATCAAGACCATGGGCTCGATCAGCGAACCGCCCGAAGTGCTCGGAAAGCTGATCGGCGGCGCGCTGGTCGGCACCTTCCTCGGCATTCTCATGTCCTATGGCATCGTTTCGCCGATTGCCGCGGCCTGCAAGGCCACAATGGAACACGACAGCAAATACCTGATGTGCATGAAAGCCGGCCTGCTCGCGCATTTGCAGGGCTATGCCCCGGCGGTTTCGGTGGAGTTTGCACGCAAATCGCTGATGTCGAATGTGCGGCCGAGCTTCTACGAAGTTGAAGAAGCGACCAGCAAAGTGCAGTCGGTTTGACGATCGCGGAGCGCTGAGCGATGGCCGGTCTCGATGGCGAACGCCCTATCATCGTCAAGAAGATCAAGAAGGGCGTCCATTCTGCGCATGGCGGCGCCTGGAAGGTGGCTTACGCGGATTTCGTGACCGCGATGATGGCCTTCTTCCTGCTGCTGTGGCTGCTCAACGTTACCACCGACGAGCAAAAGAAGGGCGTTGCCGACTATTTCTCGCCTGCTTCGGTCAGCCGCAGCCTGTCAGGTGCCGGCGGTGTGATGGGTGGCCGCACCATCCTGGAAGACGGCGGCAAGATTTCCAGTTTTGGCCTACCTTCGATGGTGATTGGTCCCTCCGCTGAAAAAAGCGATCAGCCGGATCAGCCGCAATACGACCAGCGCTATCCTGACTCGCGCCAGCCGCCGCCGGCGGCGGGCACCCAGGGCGATCGTTTCCCGGACCCGGCCGAGGCCGCTCAGCGCGGTGCAGGCCAGCAGGCCCAGGAAGGCCAGGGCGGCGGCCAGGAGCAGGTTCTCGACCTGCAGCAGATCGATGCGCAGGCTGCACGCGAACGCGTGGCACAGGCCGAAGCGGAAAACTTCCGCGAGGTTGAGGCCCAGATCCGTCAGGCGATCCAGGAAAACCCGCAACTGGCAGAACTGTCGAAGCAGATCGTGTTCGACAACACGCCGGAGGGATTCCGCATCCAGCTGGTCGACGAGGAGCAGTCATCCATGTTCCCGTCCGGCAGTGCTGGCATGAGCGAGAAGACCCGACGCCTGATGCAGCAAGTGGCACAGGCGGTCTCAAAACTGCCGAACAAGCTGGCGATCAGCGGCAACACCGACGCGCAGCCTTTCCGCGGCCAGGGCGCGTATTCGAATTGGGAACTCTCCGCCGATCGTGCCAATGCGGCGCGGCGGGCGATGATCGAAGCCGGCGTGCCAACCGAACGTATCCGCCAGGTCACCGGCAATGCCGACCAGGATCCGCTGATCAAGGACAACCCGCTGGATGCCCGCAATCGCCGCATCGCCATCCTACTGCTCAGCGATGTACCGAAGCCCGGCACCAACACGGCCGGCGGAGCTGGTGGCGGCTCAGGCAGCAGCGGCGGTTTCCAGCCCGGTGTCATCCGGCCTGGTGCCCTGCGCAACCCGCCGCCGCCGCCGCCGCCGCCGCCTGGCCTTGGCGGCCCAGGGTCGAACAGCCAGATCCGCATCATGCCCAGCCGGTAAGATCGCGTGACAGAACACCCCTCGTCCTCTGAGTTGATCCCCACCGCGGTACCGGTGATCGATCCCTTCTCCAACCCGGCCCGTTTCGAGGGCCTGCTGTGGCGGCGGGCTTTTGCATATCTGGTCGACCTGATCGTGCTGCTGGGTTTGCTGTTCCTCTACAAGATCGCCCTGGTCGTGCTCACCGTCGCCACCTTCGGCTTGCTCACACCCCTCCTGATCCTGATCGCCGCCGCCATCCCGGTGGCCTACCACACCCTCACCATCGGCAGCACGGCAGCTGCCACCCTGGGTATGCGTCTGTTCGGCCTTGAGGTGCGGGTCTGGAGTGGCGGCAAACCGGGCTATATTCAGGCCCTGCTGCACACTGCCGTGTTTTATGTGACGACCAGCTTCACCGGTGGCCTGATCCTGCTCTGGCCCCTGTTCAGCAACCGGCGGCGCTGCCTGCACGATCTGCTGTGCGGCACCATGGTCGTGCGCCGGGCGTGACAATAAAAGCGCAGAATACCCCCTCCCCAAGCCGGTCAATTACGCTAATCTGTTTTCGACTCTTGAGTGGATGGACTGCGACGTGAAACATCGGCTGCAGATACCTTTGCGGCACTTCTTCGCCACGCCACCCACACCGTGCCCCTATCTGCCGGGCCGGCTGGAACGCAAAGTGGTGACGCTGCTTGCCGGTGACGACCCGGATGGGCTGCATAACGCGCTCAGCCAGGCTGGCTTTCGCCGCAGCCAGGATTTGGCCTATCGGCCTGCTTGCGAAAACTGCAATGCCTGTGTGCCGGTGCGCGTGCCGGCTGCCGAGTTTGAGCCCAATCATGCCCAACGCCGCATCCTGCGTCGCAATGCCGGCGTACTGGCCCGTCGCCTGCCCGCCTATGCCACCCGCGAGCATTACCAGGTGTTCCGCCGCTATGTGACCGCGCGCCACGACGGTGGTGGCATGGCAGACATGGAATTTGCCGATTATCGCGCCATGGTCGAGGATAGCCCGGTACGCAGCGGGCTGACCGAGTTCCGCAATGCCGATGGCCGGCTGTTCGGGGTCTGCCTGATTGACGAAATGAGCGACGGCGTGTCGCTGGTCTACAGCTATTTCGACCCCGATTTCGAGGGCCGCAGCCCGGGCAGCTTTGTCATCCTCTGGCATATCCAGAATGCCTGCGATCTGGGTCTGCCCTATGTCTACCTCGGCTACTGGATCGCTGAGAGCCGGAAAATGGCCTATAAGAGCCGTTTCCGCCCCTTGGAAGCCCTGACCCAGGAGGGCTGGCGGCGCCTGCGCCCACAAGCCGAACCAGAGCCCCAACCGGCCCTCGCCGTACCCACTTTGGTCTGACTCCCAGTTTCTTGCCTCGGGCACTGAGCAGGGGTATTTTCCCCGACCGTATGCGGATTCTCCGTGTACACCACGTTGTTGCGCCCATTCCCAGACCGGAATACCGGCCACCAATCCCTAGGGAGAAAAAACCATGCTTCGTCGTAAATTCCTTGCAGGCGCTGCAGTCGCAGGCGCCGGCAGCATCGGTGCTGCTGCAAGCTTCCCGACCCCGGCGCTCGCCCAGAGCCAGCCTGAAATCAAATGGCGTATCGCATCGAGCTTCCCGAAGAGCCTCGACACCATCTATGGCGGCGCGGAAGTCATTGCCAAGCGCGTGGCTGAGCTGACCGACAACAAGTTCCAGATCCGCGTCTTTGCCGCAGGCGAAATCGTGCCCGGCCTGCAGGTTCTCGATGCTGTCCAGGCCGGTACTGTCGAAGCCGGTCACACCGTCAGCTACTACTATGTCGGCAAGGATCCGACCTTTGCCTTCGACGCCTGCATGCCCTTCGGTCTGAACGTGCGCCAGCAGAATTCCTGGATGCGCACCGGCGGCGGCATGGAACTGATGCGCGAGTTCTTCAAGGACTACAACATCGTTCAGTTCCCGGCCGGCAACACCGGCACGCAGATGGGCGGCTGGTTCCGCAAGGAAATCAAGACCGTTGAAGACCTGAAGGGCTTGAAGTTCCGCATCGCCGGCATTGCTGGGCAGATCCTGACCAAGCTGGGCGTGGTGCCCCAGCAGATTGCTGGCGGCGATATCTATCCGGCGCTGGAAAAGGGCACCATCGACGCGGCCGAATGGGTCGGGCCTTATGACGATGAGAAGCTCGGCTTCAACAAGGTCGCCAAGTACTACTACTACCCGGGTTGGTGGGAAGGTGGCCCCCAGGTTTCGCTGATGATCAATCAGCAGCAGTGGGCAAGCCTGCCGCCGGCTTATCAGGCAGCGATCGAAGCTGCCTGCGCTGACTCCACGCTGACCATGCTGGCGAAGTATGACTCGCAGAATCCGGTTGCCCTGCGCAAGTTGGTTGCCAGCGGCACGCAGCTGCGCCCGTTCCCGCGCCCGGTGATGGAAGCCTGCTTCGATGCAGCCAATCAGGTTTACGCCGAAGTCGCGGCAGCAAACCCGAAGTTCAAGAAGGTCTACGAGCCCTGGCTGAAGTATCGCGACGAACAGCTGCTGTGGTTCCGCGTTGCGGAAGGCACCTTCGACAACTTCATGTCGGCTGCCAGCCAGCGTAAGCCGGCCGCGAAGAAGGGCTAATAGGCCGTTTAAAGAGTTTCTGTATACGTCTTATTGAAAAGCCCCGCTCCGTCGGGGCTTTTCTTTATCGGTCGTTGTTCTGATTAACCTGATCCCGTAATCTCCCCCCATCGTCTGACGCAGCGCGAGTCTGCAAGGACGGTCGGTAATCGGGCCGAAAGTGTCCGGCCCGTCAAACAGGGAGAAGATAAAAATGCAACGACGCAAATTCCTCAAAGGCGCCGCCTTGGCGGGTGCCGGCAGCATCGGTGTTGCCGCAAGCTTCCCGATGCCCGCGGTGGCGCAGAGCCAGCCGGAAATCCGCTGGCGCATGGCTTCGAGCTTCCCCAAGAGCCTCGATACCATCTATGGCGCCGGTGAAGTGGTCGCCAACCGTGTGAATGCGGCCACCGGCGGCAAGTTCCAGATCCGCGTTTTCGCCGGTGGCGAAATCGTCCCCGGTCTGCAGGTGCTCGATGCCGTCCAGGCCGGTACCGTGGAGTGCGGCCACACGGCGAACTATTACTATGTCGGCAAGGATCCGACCTTCGCCTTCGATACCGCCATCCCGTTCGGCCTCAACGCCCGCCAGCAGAATGCATGGATGCATCATGGCGGCGGTCGCGCCCTGATGAACGAGTTCTTCAAGGACTATAACTGCCATGCGATCCCCGCGGGCAACACCGGCGCGCAGATGGGCGGCTGGTTCCGCAAGGAAATCAAGACCACCGATGACCTGAATGGTCTGAAGTTCCGCATCGGCGGTTTCGCCGGTCAGGTGCTGACCAAGCTGGGCGTGGTGCCGCAGCAGATTGCTGGTGGCGACATCTACCCGGCCCTGGAAAAGGGCACCATCGACGCGGCCGAATGGGTCGGGCCGTATGACGATGAGAAGCTCGGCTTCAACAAGGTCGCCAAGTACTACTACTATCCGGGCTGGTGGGAAGGTGGTCCGCAGCTCTCGGTCATGGTGAACATCGAGCAGTGGAACAAGCTGCCGAAGGAATACCAGGCTATTCTCGAAGCGGCCTGCGCCGATGCGAATGTCTGGATGGTGGCGAAGTACGATGCCCAGAACCCGGCTGCCCTGCGCAAGCTGATCGCTGGCGGCACGCAGTTGCGTGCCTTCCCGCGCCCGGTGATGGAAGCCTGCTTCAACGCGGCGGTTGAACTCTATGACGACACCTCGGCGAAAAACCCGAAATTCAAAAAGGTGTTCGACAACTGGGTGAAGTTCCGTGACGAGCAGGTGTCGTGGTTCCGTGTCTCGGAAAACACCTTCGACAACTTCATGATCGCGGCATCGCAGAAAAAGCGGGCCGCACCGGCGAAAAAAGGCTGATCGCGGTATTCCCGCATCACGGAAAAGGGCCCCGCTTGCGGGGCCCTTCTTTTTTGCCCACCGGCATTGGCGGAACATTCCGCTAACCTGGGGAGGTTACCAAGGCTTAAGTCTTGCGCAACTATTTGTATGCAATATTGCTGGCGCACCTCGGAGTTGTATCGCACTATGCGGGCAGGCAGGCAGTTCCGACGGATGCCAGAAAGGGCCGTCAGTTCAGGGTCATGTGGTCCAGTGTCGTCAAGCGCGCAGCGAAAAAGCCGTCGGAACCCGACCTGGCTCCGACCCCGCGCGACCGCGAGCGGGTCGACGGCATCATCAACCGCATTTCCGAAGAGACCTTGCTGGTCTTCGACCTGCTCAAAGACGGCATGGTCAAAGAGGCATCCTTCAAGACTGTCGAAGAAAGCATCACCCGGCATTGCATCCTCTCGACCTTCGAGCAGGTCCGTGTCGATGCGTTTCGCGATGCCGCTGGCCTGGCGCGGCAGCAGTCGCGCAAATTTGCCGAAGCCGCGCTCGAAATGGCCGAACCCCAACAGCGCCAGTTCGTGCTTTCTGTAGCGCAGGCCTTCGAGCGTTTTGCCAAGCAATTACAAACTATTGAACAGAAAGCCATCGCTGAGCGTCAGCGCCGCGACAAGCAGGATTAACGGTGGGGATGCAGCCCTTGAAAATATGTTTCATGGGCGCAAAAATTCTATAAATCTAGCCGGCAGACAGGCCGAATTGGTGGGGACAAGGCATGGTATTCGGGTCGATATTCGGTGCGGGCTCGCGCGCATTTTCATATGAAATCTACGTGCAGGTGGATGGCCGTTGGCGCCTCGACAAACGTCTTGAAGGCGAAGCCAGCAACACCCAGCATGCCAATGAACAATTGGAAAAGAATGCCATCGCGCAGGCCAACGCCCTGCTGAATATGGGCGACTTCCAGGCCGTGAAAGTGCTGCGCTCACGCGAGCGTTCGGATGGTTTCGGCACGCAGTCGGAAATCTTCAACAAGGTTGCCACTGCACGGCCCAAGACAATGACAACGCGCCCCTTCAAGGGCCCGTATCCGGCGCTGGAAACGATTCATGATTTCAGCCGTCGCCCCTCACTCAAGGGCATCAGCGCCGTCTTCCGTGAATTCCTCGATAAGCAGAACGCTACGGCAATCGAGTTGCTGCATTCGCCGCAGCATCAGCGCAAGCTGAACGACATGAGCAGCTTCCTGCGCGCCGGCATCTACGCTCTCGCCGGCGCACAGACCCAGCCCGGATTGCCAGGCCAGGCTGAACGCAGCAAGAAGCTGGAAGCCCTGTTCGACAAGCTGATTGCGCACACGCGCAACCTGCTGGCCGAGAAAAACCTGCCTGCCTTCGAAGGCAACGATTTCGCCCGCCTGTATGAGCGGCTGGCGAATAAATATCAGGGCGACGACCTGCGCTTCCTGTTTTTCTTCCAGACGTCAAAGGTCACGCAGTCGCTGTCCAGCTATGCCGGGCGCCTGGATATTGCGCTGACCGACATGATCGACCGGCCAATGAATGGCACCAGCGAACTGCTGGATGAAATCTCGGCCGCCTGCCTTGATTCAACCACGCTGATCCAGGACATCCTCGGTTCGCGCGCCAGCCTGTCCGATGCTCTCATCGCCTTGGCCGATCTGTCCGCCGGCAAACTGGAAATGCCGGCAAAGCCCGACCCGATCCTTGAGAAGCTCAATCGTATGCTTGGCGAAAATCGCCTGCCCTACTGCGCTGAAACGCTGTGGGAGCGCATCCTGTCCAATCTCAATTCCAAGGCTCTCCTCAGCAAGAGCGAGCCGAAGAAAGAATGGCAGATGACGCGAAGCCTGAGCCACAAGCTCTCTTCGGTGGCACCGGAATCCTACAAAGAAGCCATCGACCATGCGGGCCGCATGCGCATGGAGCGCGTGCGCAACATGGAAGGCTAGAGCGAAGCCTTAATCCTGCGGCGGCAGCTGGGCACCGGTTAAGTCGGCACCATTCAGGTCGGTGTTGACCATCTTGGCATCGGTCAGGTTGGCATTGACCAGTCGTGCCCGATTCAGCTTGGCATCGATCAGGTTCGCCCCTTTAAGCAACGCATCGGAAAAATCGGCATCCGAGGCATCTGCAGCCGCGAGGCTGGCCGACCAATAACGGCCAATCGGCTTGCCGTCAGGCCCGCGCAGCGGCACCTGCCCCAGCTGGGCGCGCTGCAGGATTGCCTTCTGCAGGATGGCACGAGCGAGATTCACGCCATTGGCCAAGGCACCAATCATGTTGGCGCCGGTCAGATCGGCTTCTGACAGATCGGTCATCACCAATGTGGTGTTCTGCAGCTTGGCGCCGGCCAGCTTGGCACCTTTCAGGTTGGCGCCGCTGAGATCTTTGTTCGACAGGTCGATACGTTCCATGTTCAGACCGGCCAGATCGGCACGCGTACCTTCGCGGCCATCGGTCTTGATCCACTTCTCGTGCTCCTGAAGGATGCCGGCAACGGTATCGCCAAAGCTCGAGACATCGACGAAAAGCTCGGCGCCAGTGAAATTCGCCGAGTCCATATCGACATCTTCCAGGATTGCCCCCTTCAGGTCGGCACCCTGGAAATCGGCACCGTCGATCAGCGCCAGAGACATATCGACGCCGCGCAGGCAGGCGCCCTTGAAATCGGCGCCGGCCAGATTGGCCTTACGCAGCGATACCTTGGTCAGGTTGGCGCGCGACAGGTTGGCCCCGGCCAGGTTAACGCCGTTCATGTTCGAACCGGTCAGGTTCGAGCCACGCAGATTGGCTTCCGCCAGGTCGGCACCGCCGGTATTGGCCTTGGGTTTCTTGCCCTGGGAATCAGGCCCGCCGAAACCGACCCCGTTATCGGAGGCCTGCATCAGGGCACCGCCCCGGAAATCGACCCCCATCAGGCGGGCGCCAGCCAGGGTCGCCCCACGCATCGAGGCACCCCGCAGGTCGGCCTTGGTCAGGTCGGCCTTGGAAAGGTCGGCCCGTTCCAGATTGGCAGCAAAAAGGTCGGCTTCCGAAAGATTGGTCTCGACCAGCACGGCGCGCGACATATTAGCGCCGGACATCTTGGCGGCGCGCAGGTCGGCGCCGCTGAAATCATACCCCTGCAGATCGGCAAGCGAGAGATTGAGGCGGGCACCACGGGGACGCTTCATCAGCCACTCACGGTGGCGAGCCAGCATCCGTTCAACTTCCATGGGGTTCATACTGCCCCTCTGCCCCCTGTTTTCATCACTTTGAGCAGCCTATTTCTTCGGCCGCATGAAATCTTCAACGATTTTAATGTTTTTATCCAGTTCCGCAATCTTTCCGGTCAGTTCTGCAATTTTTCCCCGCAGGCTCTGAATCCCCCCTGCAGCCCCCTGCGCGGCCTCTTTGGCATTCCGCAGGTCGGTTTGCAGCTGCTGCGACGGCCCCTTGGCGTTGCGCAACTTCGCCTGGATATCGAGGATCTGCTTGTCGAGTTCCGGCCGCTTCTTGGCCAGACTGGCCATATCGGCCTCCAGCTTGGCCTTATCCTCCTGATGCTTGCGGATTTGCTCCCGCATCTGAGTAATCGCGTCGCTCACCCTACTCTCCCCACTGGTTCGGCTACCGCCCGGCTCCCCGGACAAGTGGCGCAGCCTTCATAGACTGAGGCTTATGTCGCGCCAAGCTGTCCGAAAGGCGTACCCGCAGGTACCGTAACCCACCCCAGATCCAGGGCGGGCACCGATTCAACCACGGCCAACGAAGGGCATTTTGGTCGCCATTACTGTCATGAACAGCACATTGGCATCCAGCGGCAGGCTGGCCATGTGCACCACGGCATTGGCCACATGCTCGACATCCATGCGCGGCTCCACCCGTGTCGACCCGTCGGGCTGCAGCACGCCATTCTTCATCCGTTCGGTCATGTCGGTGGCAGCGTTGCCTATATCAATCTGGCCAACGGCAATATCATAGGCACGGCCATCCAGCGAGCTGGCCTTGGTCAGGCCGCTGATCGCATGCTTGGTCGAGGTGTAGGGCGCAGAGAACGGTCGCGGCGCATAGGCCGAGATCGAACCATTGTTGATGATGCGCCCGCCACGCGGCGTCTGGTCCTTCATGATGCGGAAGGCTTCCTGGGTGCAGAGGAACGGACCGGTCAGATTGACATCGACCACAGCCTTCCACTGCTCATACGACAGATCCTCCAGCGGCATGGCCGGCGTGCCCATGCCGGCATTATTAAACAGCACATCGAGGCGGCCGAAGGCCTGCTTGGTTTTCGCAAACAGCGCCTTCACCTGCGCATGGTCACCCACATCGGTCGCCACAGCCACGGCGCGCACGCCATGCTTCTCGGCGTCACGGGCGGTGGCCTCCAAAGCCTCCAGTCGGCGACCAGCCAAAACCACATTGTACCCGGCACGGGCCAGTGCCACGGCCGAAGCCTTGCCGATACCCGTGCCTGCGCCAGTAATCAGGGCGACTTTGCTGCTGCTCATGACTGAATTTCCTCCGGCTTTTCAAAACACTAAATAATGCTGATAGGATGATAAATTGCTAGCCTCGCAAGCCTGTCCGATCAAATCTTGGTCGGTTTCAGCGGAAGCCATAGAGCCCGCGAGCGGCGTATAGGTCATAGACTGCCCGGCCATAGGCGGGATCTACGCCGAGCTTAACAAAAGCCGTTTCAGACCGTTCCCCGGCCTGAAGCGTGTCAGCGGCAACCTGAATTTCATGACCCAAATTCAGATAAACCCTAGCCATGCCCGCCTGTTCAACCATCAGCAAAGCAGCCACAGCCAAGACTGCGACGCGCAAAGAGGGGCGGCCCAGCCATTGCAGGACAAGCGGTTGGTGCATCGCGGTTAGGATGATGCCGGCATGGACCAGCGCGCTCCAGAGGGCGTACCGGCCCACCGCGCCCATATGTTCACTCAGCTCTGGACGCCCGATGGCGGCCAACAGGATCGAGCCAAGCCCAAACAGCATCAGGGCAGCAGCCAGAGCATCGACAGGTGAAAACTGGGATCGCAAAACCACCGCAAGACAAAACAATGCCACCAGGATCACGATCAATCCAACAATCTGCCCCTCCACACCGACCTTCAGAACCCAGGGCGCGCCAAAGGCGTTGAGCAGTGCTTGCAGCAGCTGGCCCGCATCAAGTGATATCTGTGGCGAACCAGGCACTATTTCCGGCAAATACAAAGCCGCTGCAATTGCTGCCCCTAGCATGAAGGGAGTGACGGCAAACATCGAACGACTGCGCAGGACCGCAACTCCTGCTGCGATCAACAATGCCAGCGCTCCATTCAGGAGACACAGGCTGCTGCTTAGCGCAGCCATTGCCGCCAGCCATGCCGCAGGCTGCAATGGCCGTGCAGGCTCCACTCTGGCTGCAAGCGCAAATGCAGATACGGCAAAGATGGCCGTCATCGGGTAATTGAAGCCGTTATTGAGAATGATGCTTTCCAGCAGGAAGGCGCGAAACAGTGCAATCGCAAGCAATGCACAGCCCAGCGGTAGCCAGGGAGATTTCGGCAAACTCCTGATCATCTGCAGTGCTGCGATCAGAAAAACACCAATCCAGGCGATCAAGCCCAGAGCAGAAAATATCTGTACATGCCCGCCGGTGACCGCAAGGTCAGCGACCAACAACAGCCGTGGCAGAATGATTTGGTGCTGGTTATGAAGCTGCAAAAGCCAGGACCATGACAATCCGTCAGCAACATAACCATGCGTGATGTTGAGAGTATCGAAAACCGGCACAGGCGCAGCGGCCAACACAGCCAACGTGGAAAAACTGACGAACTGTAAGCCAGCGACAACAAGAAGAATGCGATGACTAAGGGGCAAGACCGTGAGTACCTGCAATAAAGAACCTTGCATGACCAAGGCCGATTGAACACTGCTCTGCCGCATGAAGCTTGCGCCTTCATTCGGTCGACAGGATGGCTATTACAGCCATCCTGTCAAAGCCGGTCTACGGGTTTTTGGTATTTACGACATTATTGGTGCCTGCACGGGCCAGTCGACCATGCATCAACAGAACAATGCATAAACAGTGATCAGGCTCAGTCTTGTCGTCTCAACGGTACCAAAGCGTCGGCAGATAGAGCGTCAGGGTCGGGATCGCCGAGATCAGTACCAGTACCGCAAGCAGCGGCACCAGGAACGGCAACACCGCCATCACGGTCCGGTCAAACGACATCTTGGCGACCCGTGACAGCACGAACAGCACCATGCCCACCGGAGGTGTCAGTAATCCGATCATCAGATTGAGCACCATGATGACACCGAACTGGACAGGATCGATACCCACCTTGGTGATAGCCGGCATCAACACCGGCACCAGGATCGAGATCGCCGCGATCGTTTCCATGAAGCAGCCGATCACCAGCAAGATCACATTGATGATCAGCAGCAGCAGCAGCGGATCGGTGGTGATCGCCAGCAGGGCCTCGGAAACGGTTTCGGTGACCTTGGTGGTCGTCAACACCCAGCCGAACAGGGAAGCCGCCCCGACGATGATCAGCACGCTGGCCGTGGTTTCGATCGTCTCCAGCGAAATCCGGTAGAACTGCCTCCAGCTCAGCGTCTTATACAGCAGCAGCCCCAGAAACAGGGCCCAGGCGCAGGCCGCAATCGCGGCCTCCGTGGGGGTGAAAACGCCGGCCGACATGCCGCCGATGATAATGGCGGGTGTCAGCAGAGCGGGAATGGCACGCAGGAACGTGCGGCCCAGAACACCCCAGCGGAAGACCTGGTCACGGCCGATGCCGTTGCGGTGTGCATACCAGGTGACATAGGCCATCATGGCCGCGGCCATCAGCAGGCCAGGAATGAAGCCTGCCGCAAACAGCTGGCCGATCGACACATTGGCCATGACGCCGAAAATCACCATCGGCAGCGACGGCGGAATGATCGGGCCGATCGTCGAAGATGCCGCCGTGATGCCCACGGCGAATTCATCATCGTAGCCGTGATCGCGCATCGCCTTGATCTCGATCGTGCCGAGCCCCCCGGCATCGGCGACCGCCGTGCCTGACATGCCTGCGAAAATGACTGAGCCAACAACATTCACATGGCCAAGGCCACCGCGCAGCCAGCCAACACCGGCGGTGGCGAAATCATAGATTCGGTTGGTGATTCCAGCTGTATTCATCAGATTGCCGGCCAGAATAAAGAATGGCACTGCGATCAGCGGGAAGGAATCAACCCCGCCGGCCATACGATGCAAGGTGACGAAATCCGGCATCGTCGAGAAGAAATGCGTATAAGTCAGCGATGCGCCACCCAACGCGATGAAAATCGGCACGCCGACAAGAAGCAGCAAAAAGAAGACACCAAAAAGGGCAGTCATACTGCGAGGCCTTTCAATCGATGATCAGGTCAACTTTATTGGGATCGGGCTGCCAACGCCGGCGCGCATTCGCCAGCAGCACACCCAGACTGCGGTACAACATGAGGAAGCAGCCACAGGCGACCCCCGCATAGACGACGCTCATGGGCACATCGACCACCATCATTGTCTGAATCTGCATTCGCTCGGTGATCTGCACGGCAAACCAGCAGAGCAACGCGACAAATCCAACCGTGATGATATCGATGACAAAACGCAGTACCCTGACCGGTCCTGCTGGCAGGAAGTGCAGCAGCACCTCGACACCGATATGCGTACCCCGGCGCACGGCAATGGCGCCGCCGACAAAGGTGACCCAGATCAGCAGATAGCGGGCAATCTCCTCGGTCCATGCCATCGAATCATTCAGCACGTAACGCGTGAAAAACTGCAGGAACACCACCCCGGACAACGCCCAGAAAATGATGAAGGCGATGACGTCCTCGATATAAGGCTTGATCACGTAGTCCGGGTCTTCGGCGGCAATCAATGGCGCGCCATCATCGGGCTGTTTCAAATGGTCTGATTGTGTCACGGGCAACTCCTGTTACGGCATGGTTTGGCAGGCGCGACCCGAAGTCGCGCCTGCCATCCCGTTTACTTGAGTGCCTGCAGGGCGTCGTATTCCGCCTTGCTCCAGCCGGCGCCAGAACCGGCATCGTTGTGCAGCGGCATCGCCGCCTGGCGGAAGGCTTCACGATCCACTTCCACAACCGTCTTGCCCAGCTTGCGGAATTCATCCGCCAGCTTCTGCTCGGATGTGCGGATCTGCTCGCTGGCACGCGACGCAGCCTCCAGCAGCACCTCCTGGAAGACCTTCTTCTCGGCGTCGTTCAGCTTGTTCCAGACATGCCCACCCACATTGACGACCAGCGATTCCGTAATATGGCCCGTCAGCATGATATGGCTCTGCACTTCATAGAACTTCTTGGCCATGATGG
>NZ_CALSAN010000005.1:0-182174 GCF_943372915.1 Ferrovibrio terrae
CCCAGCGTGGCCTGCTGCAGATCCTGTCCGAACAGGATGCCAGCCCCGAAACCCTGGCCCGGGCCATCGACCGGGCCCTGACCATGCCCAAACCCGACCCGCGCACCATTCGGCTGGATGGTGCCGAGGACACAGCCCGCCGGGTGCGCGAACTGGTGGAGGCCAGACCATGACCGCAGCCGCCTGGCAGGCCCTGACGGCAGAACTTGACCTCTGGGCAGCCCAGGGCCGTATAGCCTATTTCTGGTGGCGCGATGACGATGCCGTTGAGGCCTCGCCGGCGCTCGACCGGCTGCTGGCGTTACAGGTCGCCAGCGGCGCTCCGCTGGCGCTGGCCATCATTCCGGCAAGGGTCCAGGCCAGCCTGACTGACCGGCTGGCCGGTCACAATGGCGTTGCTGCACTGCAGCATGGATATGCACACCACAATCACGCCGGTTTGACCGAAAAGAAATGCGAATTTCCGGCCAGTCGCCCGCTGGCTGACCGCCTGTCCGACCTGCAGGCCGGGCAGGTGCTGATGCGGCAGCATTTCGGCCGGCAGTTCCAGCCAATCTTCGTGCCGCCCTGGAACCGGCTGGCCGCCGATTGCCTGCCCGAGATGCCTCGCCTGGGCTACACAGCCGCCTCCGGCTTCACGCCGCGCAAGGCCTACTGGGCTGCGCCCGGCCTGGCCTGGCTCAACACCCATGTGGATCCGATCGACTGGCACGGCACGGACAATTCCGGCGCCGCCATGCGCAGTCTGGCCGCTGCCAGCGCGCTTTTGCGTGCCATGCGACAGGGCGAACACCCGGTGCAGCCCGTTGGCCTGCTGACCCACCACCTGCGCCATGACGAGACAATCTGGGACTTCACGGATGTCTTTCTGGCGACGACAAAACGGCATACCGCAGTGCGGTGGCTCGATCCGGCTGTCGCCTTGCAGATTGGCGCGCCTCCGGCTGTCACGCCGACGTCATGACCCGGCTGTATTACCCCCTCGCCCGTCTCTGGCCGGACTACCTGCGGGCGGCTGTCGGCCTCGCCATCTGTCTGGGACTAGTGTTGTTCACCGCCCTGCAATCTGTCATTTTTGCCCTGCTGGTCGGGTTGAGCCTGTTGCTCGCCTGGCTTGGCGCCGTCACGTTATGGCGTCAGCAGATCGAGATCGAACTCGACGCGTCCGGGGTGGTCCGGCGCAGCCGGTGGTTTAACCGCCCCGGGCTGGGCCGATGGGGGTTGGGTAGGACTTTGGCGTTGCGATGGTCCGGGATCAGGGCCGTCAATCTGCGCTATTATTCCACCCGCCGCGACCGCAGCGAGGGCTGGCTGCAGTTAACGATCGAGGCAGATGGGGGAACTTTGCGGGCCGACAGTGATTTGATTGGTTTTCCATCCTTGGTCGAGCAGGCCTTCGCTGCGGCCGAGCATAATGGCATTGCCATCAGTGAAGCCTCCCGCCTGAATGCCACGCGCCTGCACAACGTGAATGAGAGTCACCGGGGATACCAGCCGTGAGCAATCCGGAGCTGAACCGCAACGTGCTTGAGGTCAAGAATCTGCAGGTCCAGTTCGATCTGCCGGAGGGGATCGTCCGCGCCGTCAACGGTATCAGCTTCAACATCCCCCAGGGCGGCACAGTTGCATTGGTCGGTGAGTCGGGCTCGGGTAAATCCGTGGTCAGCCAGGCGATCATGGGCATCCTGCCGCGCATGGCCCGCATCGCCGGCGGCGAAATCCTGTTCCACGATCCGCAGCTGCCGGGCCAGACCACCAACATCGCTGAACTGCCGCGCGGCGGAAGTGCCATGCGTCAACTGCAGGGCGGTCGTATCTCGATCATCTTCCAGGAGCCGATGACCTCGCTGAGTCCGCTGCACACCATCGGCGACCAGATCACCGAGGCCCTGCGGCTGCATCGCAAGGCCGGCGAGACCGAAGCGCGCGAACTGACCATAGACATGCTGCGGCTGGTCGGCTTCCCCGATCCGCAGCGCGCCCTGCGCACCTACGCCTTTGAACTTTCGGGCGGCCTGCGCCAGCGCGCCATGATCGCCATGGCCCTAGTCTGCCGCCCTGCCCTGCTGGTGGCCGACGAGCCGACCACGGCACTGGACGTGACCATCCAGGCGCAGATCCTCAAGCTCCTGAAAGACCTGCAGTCTGAACTCGGCATGGCTGTGCTGATGATCACGCATGATCTGGGCGTGGTGGCCAACATGGCTGACGAGATCGTGGTGATGTATCACGGTCAGGCCATGGAGCGCGGCGGCCTGCAGGATATCTTCGGCAACCCGCAGCATCCCTATCTGAAAGCCCTGCTGAATGCCGTGCCGCGCTTCAACATGAAGCCGGGCGAACGGCTGGTGCCGCTCCGCGAGATCAAGGGCGAAGTCGGAGCCCTCCTGCGCAGCGGCAAACCGGCAGATGCGAGCAAGCGTGGAGAGCCGCTGCTGGAAGTCGAGCATGTCAGCAAAAGCTTCACCCTGCGCAAGGGCGGCCTGTTCCGGCCCGGGCCTGCGGCAACGGCGCTGGCCGTGGATGATGTCAGCTTCACGGTGCAGCGCGGTGAATGCCTCGGTCTGGTCGGTGAGTCCGGCTGTGGCAAGACAACCGCCAGCAAACTGATCCTGCGCGCGATCAAACCCGACAGCGGCAGCATCCGTTTCAATGGCGCGGATGTGCTGCAGCTGGAAGACGAGGCGCTGTTCAACTACCGCCGCCAGGTGCAGTTCATTTTCCAGGACCCGTTTTCCTCGCTCAATCCGCGCATGACGGTATTCGATATCGTTTCCGAGCCGCTGGTCATTCACAAGATCGGCGACGAGGAAGAACGCTTCCAGCGCGTCAAGGAGCTGATGTCGCTGGTCGGCCTCGACCCGCGCTTCCTGCGCCGCTATCCGCATTCATTCTCCGGCGGACAACGCCAGCGCATCGGCATCGCCCGCGCCCTGGCCCTGCAGCCTGAACTGCTGATCTGCGATGAGCCGGTATCGGCGCTCGATGTTTCGATCCAGGCGCAGATCCTGAACCTGCTGAAAGACCTCAAGGCCGAACTCGGCCTCACCTACCTGTTCATCTCGCATAACCTCGCCGTGGTCGACTATATAGCCGACCGTATCGCCGTGATGTGCGCCGGCCGTCTGGTGGAACTGGCGCCGCGCGAGCAGCTATTCAACAATCCGGTGCATCCCTACACCAAGGCACTGCTGGCCGCGGTGCCCAAGCCAGATCCGAACAGCCGCCTCGACCTGCATCTGCTGATGGAGGGCAAGGCATCCAAGCCGGCCGCCTGGCCGCGCCCCTTCACCATCGACAGCACCACACATCCACGTATGGTCGATGTCGGCCAGGGCCATTTCGTGCGCGCTGACGCCAGCGCCGATTTCCGGGATCTTGTAGCATGAAAACGATATCCAGCCTTGCCGCCGGGCTTCTCGCTCTCACCCTCACCTGCACCGTGGCGCAGGCGCAGATACCGGACCTGCAGGAAACCCCGATGCTGGCGGCAGAAGTCAGCGCCGGCAAAATCCCGCCGATTGCCCAGCGGATACCCGAACAACCACTGATCGTCACGCTGAAAGCCCCGCAGGAAGCCGGCAAACATGGTGGCGACCTGCGCAGCATGATCAGCCGCGCCCGCGAAACCCGCCTGCTCAATGTGATCGGCTATACCCGGCTGATCACCTATAACGAGAAATACGAATACGTTCCCGACCTGCTGGAAAAGTTCGAGATCGAGGACGAGCGCGTTTTCACCTTCTATCTGCGCAAGGGCCATCGCTGGTCGGACGGCCATCCCTTCACCACCGAAGATTTCCGTTATTACTGGGAAGACGTCGCCAACAACAGGGAACTGAATCCGTCGGGGCCGATGCAGGATCTGCTGGTCGACGGCGAAAAGCCCAAGGTCGAAATCCTCGACGCAACCACGGTGCGTTTCAGCTGGTCCAAACGTAACCCGGCTTTCCTGCCGCGCATCGCCGGCACCTCGGCTTTCAACCTCTATCGGCCGGCGCATTATCTGAAGCAGTTCCATGCCCGCTACGCCGATCCGCAGAAACTGGCTGCGCTGGCCGCTGCCGACAAGCGCCCGAACTGGGCTGCCCTGCATGGCCGGCTGGACAACATGGTGGAAGGTGACAATCCCGACCTTCCCGGCCTTGACCCCTGGACGATGACCACCAAGCCGCCGGCAGTGCGTTTCGTTGCAGCCCGCAATCCCTATTTCCACCGCATCGACAGCAATGGCCGCCAGCTGCCCTATCTTGACCGCATCATCTTTACACAAGCGGATGGCAAGCTGATCCCGGCCAAGGCCGGCGCCGGCGAGGCCGACCTGCAGTTCCGCAACATCAACTTCAGCAACTTCACCTTCCTGAAGGAAAACGAGAAGCGCGCCGGCTACAAGACCCTGCTGTGGCGCACCGCAAAGGGGTCGCATATTGCGCTGTATCCGAACCTGAACAGCAATGACGAAACCTGGCGCAAACTGATGCGCGATGCACGTTTCCGCCATGCGCTGTCGCTGGGCATCGACCGGCAGGCCATCAATGAATCGCTGTTCTTCGGTTTGGCGATCGAGTCGAACAACACCGTGATGCCCGACAGCCCGCTGTTCAAACCGGAGTACAAGAGCACCAATGCGCAGCTGGATGTCGCCACGGCCAACCGCCTGCTCGACCAGATCGGCCTGACCAAGCGTGACGGTAACGGCATCCGCCTGCTGCCTGACGGCCGGCCGGCGGAAATCATCGTCGAGACCGCCGGCGAAGACACCGAGCAGACCGACGTACTGGAGCTGATCGGCGAGAACTGGGCCAAGATCGGCATCAAGCTGTTTGCCAAGCCGAGCCAGCGCGATGTGGTGCGCAATCGCATATTCTCAGGCGAGGCGATGATGTCGGTCTGGGCCGGCATGGAGAATGGCCTGCCGACGGCAGACATGAAGCCGAACGAACTGGCCCCGACCTCGCAATATGGCCTGCAGTGGCCGAAATGGGGCCAGTGGTTCGAGACCGGGCAGAAATCGGGCGAGCCGATCGATATGCCGCTGGTGCAGGAATTGTTCGACCTCTATCAGGCCTGGCTGGATACCGGCGATCGCGCCGAGCGCGCCCGCATCTGGCATCGCATGCTGTCCATCCATGCCGAGCAAACCTTCACGATTGGCGTGGTAACCGGCGTGTTCCAGCCGATCGTGGCGAACAAAAAACTCCACAACATTCCCAAGGAAGGTGTTTTCAACTGGGACCCGGGCGCGTTTGTCGGCCTGTATCGCCCAGAGACCTTCTGGTTTGGCCAGTAAGCGCACAAAAACATGCTGACTTACCTTGCGCGCCGCACGCTGCTGATGATTCCGACACTGCTGATCATCAGCCTGTTGATCTTCCTGATCATCAAGCTGCCGCCCGGCGACTACCTGACCAACCAGATCGCCGAGCTGCGCGCGCAGGGCGAGACCAGTGCCATGGAACGCGCGGAATTCCTGCGTAGCCAGTATGCGCTGGACCGCTCGATCCTGGAGCAATACGGCATCTGGATGGGCTTCATTCCCGGCCCCAACGGTTTCTCCGGCCTGCTGCAGGGGGATTGGGGCTGGTCATTCGAATACAATCGCCCGGTGGGCGAACTGATTGGCGACCGCCTGCTGATGACCGCGGTGATCAATTTCTTCACCATCCTGTTCATCTATATCGTCGCCTTCCCGATCGGCATCTATTCGGCGACCCGCCAGTACTCCTGGGGCGACTACGGCTTCACCCTGTTCGGCTATATCGGCCTGGCGACGCCAAACTTCCTGCTGGCGCTGGTGATGCTGTACTATGCCAATGTCTGGTTCGGCGTCAGCATCGGCGGCCTGGTCGACCCAGAGCTGATCGATGCGCCCTGGGGCTGGGAAAAGATACAATCGCTGATCATCCACATGATCGTGCCGGTGATTGTGATCGGCACCTCGGGCACCGCGTCGATGATCCGGCGCCTGCGCGCCAATCTGCTGGATGAGCTGCAGAAGCAATATGTGACCACGGCACGCGCCAAGGGGCTGCCGCCATTGCGGCTGCTGATCAAGTATCCGATCCGCATGGCGCTCAACCCCTTCATCGCCGATATCGGCAATCTGCTGCCCTCGGTGGTTTCCGGCTCGGTGATCGTGTCGGTGGTGATGAGCCTGCCGACGGCGGGACCGATGCTGCTCGGCGCATTGCAGTCGCTGGACCAGTATCTGGCCGGCTCGTTCCTGATGTTCCTCGCCCTGCTGACCGTGGTTGGGATGCTGATCTCCGACATTCTGCTGGCGCTGCTGGACCCACGCATCCGCCTCACTGGTGGCCAGGCCAAATAGCATGCGCGACGATCAACCGATAAAGCCGGCCAAGGCCGGGCCCGGAGCCGAACATTGGGTCAACCCGGCCCCGTTCGACCCCTATTCGATCGAAGCCCTGACACCCGGGCAGGAGCAGTATTATCGCGCCTCGCAGTGGCGGATGATGTGGTGGAAATTCCGGCGCCACCGCCTCGGACTGTGGAGCGGCATCATCCTGCTGCTGATCTACGCCTCCACGCTGTTTTCGGAATTCATTGCGCCCTACAACCTGCAGACCCGCAATCCGCGCGGCATCTATGCCCCGCCGCACGAGATTCACCTGTTCCATGACGGTCAGTTCGTCGGCCCGTTTGTCTATGGCCTGCGCTTCCGTATGAACACGGAAACGCTAAAACGCGAATATGCGCCCGATCTTAGCAAGGTACAGAAGCTGCGCTTCTTCTGTCAGGGCGATGAATACGAATACATGAACCTGATTCCGATGCGTTTCCATCTGGTCTGTCCGGCCGAAGGCGGCGACTTCTACCTGCTTGGAACCGACCGCCTCGGGCGCGACATCTTCTCGCGCATTGTTTTCGGCACCCGCATCTCGTTGACGGTCGGACTGATCGGCATCGCCATCAGCTTTATCATCGGCATCGTGCTGGGCGGCATATCCGGCTATTACGGCGGCTGGATCGACAGCCTGATCCAGCGCATGATCGAGTTGATCCGAAGTCTACCGGAACTGCCGCTGTGGATGGCGCTGTCGGCCGCCCTGCCGGTCACCTGGTCGCCGATCCTGGTCTATTTCGGCATCACCATCATTCTCGGCCTGCTCGACTGGCCCGGTCTGGCCCGTGCGGTGCGCTCCAAACTGCTGGCGCTTCGCGAGGAGGATTTCGCTACAGCGGCACAGCTGATGGGCGCTTCGCCCAGCCGCATCATCGGCCGCCATCTGTTGCCCAGCTTCATGAGTCATCTGATCGCTTCGGCCACACTGTCGATCCCGTCCATGATCCTGGGCGAGACCGCGCTATCCTTCCTGGGACTGGGCCTGCGCCCGCCGATCACCTCCTGGGGCGTGCTGCTGAACGAGGCGCAGAATATCAACGTGGTGGCGCTCTATCCCTGGCTGATGGCGCCAGCGATCCCGGTGATCGTGGTGGTGCTGGCCTTCAACTTCTTTGGCGACGGTCTGCGCGACGCCGCCGATCCCTATCGCTAGGCCGGGCTGTCAGCTCGGTTTCACCAGCCACAGGCTGGCCGGCTTTGCCTCGGCCACATGCGGCAGGCGCCCGATGATGCTGGCGCTGACCGCGCGCGCCAGCCGTGTCAGGGCATAGTGGCTGGAGAACAGGGGCGTAAAGCCACCGGCCAGCAACGGCCCGATCGCCTGCTGCTCGTTATAGCCGCGCCAGGCCCAGTCAGGCGGGTAGTCATCCGGCAGGAAGATGTCGTGGATATGCACCAGCACGCCATGAGGCAGGGCCGGTAAAACGCGATTGAACAGCCAGTCGACATCGGTGCCCGGCATCAGGATATGGCTGGAATCGATGAACAGGATATCGCCCGGCTGCAGCGCCTTGAAGATCGCCGGATCGGCGGTCTGCACGATGGCGGGATGGAACGTGACCGGCAGGCCGGTGAGGGCTGCGCGCGGCTGCGGATCGATGGCCGTGATCTCGGTCGGCAGGCCGGCATCTTTGACGGCACGGGCCAGAAAACGGGTGGAGTGACCCGAACCGATCTCGACAATCCGGCGCGGCCCGTATTGCCGCACCAGCGTATAGGCCACCACGGCATCCAGGGTCGGGAACCAGCTCTGCTCGAATTTCGGCGCAGGTGAGACACCCTTCTCGCCAGCGATAGCTTGCAGTGCCTCGGCATAGTCGTCGGCACCGCGCAGCAGATCGAGGAAAACCGGCTCGGCCGCCGCAAACCTTTCCGCCAGCTGTGTGTAGACCGGCTGTGTTACGGCAACACTATCGGCATAGCGGTAAGGGATGAAAAAACCCTGGCGACGCAAGCCAACCACCGGGCCCAGCAATGTCTGCAGCCCCATGCGGAGCCGCCGCCAGTGTTTGATCCCGGACATTACGGCCGCAGGACCAGGCCCTCGCGGGCCACGACAGAGCCCGGGCGCGCTTGCTCGACATCGGCAGCGACCTTGTCCATGAAGGCATCGTCATGCTCGGGGTCGTGGTGGAAGACCACGAAGGTCTTCACCCCGGCGGCATCGCACAGTTGTGCACCAGCCTGCCAGGTGGAATGGCCCCAGCCCTTGCGGCAGACATATTCCTCATCGGTATACATGGAGTCGTAGATCACGATATCGGCGCCATGGATCAGCTTGAGAATATTCTCGTCATGGCCTACTGCCGGGTGCTCGGTATCGGTCAGGTAGCAGATCGACTTGCCCTGGAATTCGACGCGATAACCGGTGGCGAGATCGGGATGACTCAATGGCCCGGTCCGCACGGTGACACCCGGATGCGGGTGCAGCACGGCACCCTGATCGAAATCATGGAAGCTCAGATTGGCCTGGAAAATTTCCAGCGGCACCGGGAACAGCGGCGAGCACATCATCTGTTTCAGCACGCCCTTGATGCCACCGTTATCGGTAACATGGCCGGCATGGATGCGCAGTGTGTTGCGCGGATCGAAGGCCGGGCAGAAATGCGGCAGGCCGCAGACATGGTCGTAATGGGTGTGGGTGAAGAATACGTCTGCATCGATCGGCTGCTTCTGCTCACTCAAAGCGATGCCGAGCGCGCGCACGCCGGTGCCGGTGTCGAAGATCAGCAGATGCGAGCCACAGCGCACCTCGATTGCCGAAGTGTTACCGCCATAGCGCATCACTTCCGGCGAGCCGACGGCAATGCTGCCGCGCACGCCCCAGAAGCGGACGTAAAAATCTTCAACCCCCACCGTGGCCTCCTTTTTCCCGTCAGCGTCGAGGGATGGAGTGCCTTCTGTGCCGACTGAGCCTTGCCGGCTGGCTAGGTCTGTGCGGAAATCTGTCATGGAGAAGATTAAGGGCGGACCGAGGGATGTCTCAAGTATTTCTTGCCGAAATCCAAGGTTCTTTGGCGACCATCACATTTTGCCGGCCCGAAAAGCACAATGCCCTTGAAATCGCTGACCTTGAGGCCCTGGATGCGGCCCTGATCGGACTGGCCGCCCGGTCCGATATCCGCACACTTCTGCTCTGCGCCCAGGGCAAAAGCTTCTGCGCCGGGGTCGATTTTGGGGCCGTCAGCGGCCATGACTGGCGCGACAACCCGCTGGAGCGTGTTGCCGACCGGCTGGAAAACCTGCCCTTCCCGACGCTCTGCGTGCTGCAGGGCGGTGTGTATGGCGGTGGCACCGATCTGGCACTGGCCTGCGATTTCCGGCTGGGCGTAAATGGCATCCGATGCTTCATCCCGCCAGCCAAGCTTGGCATCCAGTACCATCCGCATGGTCTGAAACGCGCTGTCACCCGGCTGGGACTGGGCCCGGCCAAGCGATTGTTCCTGGCCACCGAAACCTTCGACGATGCCGAGATGCTGCGCACCGGCTTTCTTGATTGGCTGGTGAAACCGGATGCCCTGGCCGAACGGGCACAGGCCCTGGCCGCCACGTTCACGGCCCTGGCCCCGCAGGCTGTGCGCGGCATGAAGCAAAGCCTGAACGAGGTCGCCGCCGGCCTGTTTGACGAACGGGCGGCCCGCGACCGCGCGGCTGGCAGTTTCCGCACCGCCGACTTTCAGGAGGGCCGTGCGGCCATGGCAGAAAAGCGCCCGCCGAAATTCAGCGGCCAATAGTCACTGTGTGGATATCAGGTATATCGCCGTAATCAGGGCTGGAGGCGGTAGCCACCCGGATCGGTGATCAGCAGCCGGGCCGCGCTGGGATCACGCTCGATCTTCTGCCGCAGACGGTAAATATGCGTCTCCAGCGTATGGGTGGAGACCCCGGCATTGTAGCCCCAGACTTCCGCCAGCAGGGTTTCGCGCTGCACCGGCTTGGTGCCTGCCCGCAGCAGGTATTTCAGGATCGCGGTTTCCTTTTCGGTCAACCGCACCTTCTTGCCGGCCTTCTCGTTATCGAGCAGCAGCTTGCCGGCCGGCCGGAAACTGTAAGGGCCGATGGTGAAAACGGCATCCTCGCTCTGCTCGAACTGGCGCAGCTGGGCGCGGATGCGTGCCATCAGCACACCGAGCTTGAACGGCTTGGTGACATAGTCATTGGCGCCGGCTTCCAGGCCCATGATGGTATCGGCCTCGCCATCGGCAGCGGTCAGCATGATGACCGGCGCGCGCAGGCCCAGATTCCGCAGCTCACGACACAGGTCACGGCCATCCATGTCGGGCAGGCCGACATCCAGCAGAACCAGGTCGAAATGCTCGCTCGGTGCCGCCTGCAGCGCTGCGGCTGCGTCGTTGACGCACAGCGTGGAAAACTCGCGGGTGGTTTCCAGTTGCTCCGCCAGCAGACCCTGCAGGGTCTTGTCGTCGTCAACCAGAAGAACGCGCTTCAATCCGCTCATCATCATCCCCCTCGGCGCAGCATTGCGGCCATGGCGGTTTGCAGGACCGCGCCAGGCTGTGCCATCTGGTCGACAATATCGAAGTGATGCTTATCCGGCGCCGTGATGGCGGTCACCTGCCCGCCACGTGCTTTCCATGCAGTAACGAAATCGTGTTGCTGCTGCAGGAAGGCCGGGGTTTCGGCGCCGCCCACGGCACAGGTCAGCGGCGGCAGGCCGGATGTGCTGGCAGGCAGCAGCAGCAGGGGTGAATTGCGCGCCGCCACGGCATCGTCCATGCCCAGCTTGTCGTTCAGGTAACTCAGGCGGATCGGGCGCAGGTCGTAGACGCCGGAGATCGAGAAGCCACCCTTGACCAGATCGGCAGGGGCGCCCGCGTCCAGCGCCGGCCAATCGGTCAGCATGGCCATCAGTGTCAGGTGACCGCCGGCAGAATGGCCGCTGACATAGATGCGGTCACGGTCATACCCATAGGCCGGGGCGTGATGCCACAGCCACAGCAAGGCGCGGCGGATCGACGCCACGATCTGGTCCATCCCCGCTTCGGGGCCGATCGGATAATTGATCGTCGCCACATTGGCTAGGCCGTCACGGACAAAGCCATGCGCGATCAGCGCGGCTTCACCCTTGCTCATCGCCTGCCAGTAGCCGCCATGGATAAAAACCAGTAACGGACCGCCGGGTGCGGCAAGCGTAAACAGGTCGAGGATTTCGCGCGGATGCGGACCGTAGGCAATATCGGCATGACAGGGCAGTTCAGCCCGCGCGCGCGCGCTTTCCGTAGCCCAGCGCGCAATATCCTGCGGATGCGTGGGAACGGCCTCGCGATTGTTATACAGCTTGTCGAGGGTGGCGCGATCCATCCGGACTCCCTCGTTCAGCCACCTTACTTGAAGGCGACCGATACGATCTCGTAAGCCTTGGCGCCACCTGGCGTCGAGACTTCAACATTCTCGCCAGCCGACTTGCCGACCAGGGCACGGGCCAGCGGCGCCGTGATCGACAGCAGCCCGGCCTTGATATCGGCTTCATCAGCACCGACGATCTGATAGGTGCTTTCCTCGTCGGTGTCCTCGTCGGCCAGCACAACGGTCGCGCCGAACTTGACCTTGTCGCCCGACAGCTTGGACACGTCGATCACTTCAGCGCGGCTGAGCTTATCCTCAACTTCGAGGATACGCGTCTCGATCCAGCCCTGACGTTCTTTCGCGGCATGATATTCGGCATTCTCGGACAGATCGCCGTGCTCGCGGGCTTCCGAGATCGCACGGATCACCGACGGCCGTTCGACCGACTTCAGGTTCTTCAACTCGGCTTCCAGACGCTGGTAACCGGTCGCGGTCATCGGAATCTTTTGCATCATTGCCTTCCTGTCAGACCGTCAAAAGTAAGCCTGGAGGGGGGTAACCGCAAGGCTCCCTGAACGCAAAGCCTCGATCGCCCGCACGGCCGCCTTGGCCCCGGCAATGGTGGTGAAATACGGGATCTTGTTCATCAGGGCGGTGCGACGAAGGTCGAAACTGTCGCGGATCGATGCCGAGCCTTCCGAGGTATTGAACACCAGGTTGATGTCGCCATTCTTCATCGCATCAACAACATGCGGGCGGCCTTCCATCACCTTGTTGACGCGTTTCACGGCAATGCCGTGCTCCTCGAAGAAGCGGGCGGTGCCGGCCGTGGCCACAACCTCGAAGCCCATCGACACCAACCGGCGGGCGGCATCCACCAGGCCCGGCTTGTCGCCATCGCGGACCGAGATGAAGACGCTGCCTTTCAGCGGCAGGACGGTGCCGGCAGCCAGCTGTGCCTTGGCAAAGGCGGTGCCGAAATCATGGTCGATGCCCATGACCTCGCCGGTCGATTTCATTTCCGGGCCGAGGATGATGTCGACGCCGGGGAAGCGGGCAAACGGGAACACCGCCTCCTTGACCGCGATATGATCGACCTTGTTTTCATGCAGGTTGAAGCTGGCGAGCTTTTCACCGGCCATGACACGCGAGGCGATCTTGGCCAGCGGCACGCCGATGGCTTTGGCCACGAAGGGCACCGTGCGCGAGGCGCGCGGATTGACCTCGAGGATATAAACCACGCCATCCTTGACGGCATACTGCACGTTCATCAGGCCGACGACCTTGAGCGCGCGGGCCAAGGCCTCGGTCTGGCGCTTGATATCCTCGATGATCTCCGGCGCCAGGCTGTAGGGCGGCAGGGTGCAGGCGCTGTCGCCCGAGTGAATGCCGGCTTCCTCGATATGCTCCATGACACCGGCGACGAACTGCGTCTCGGCATCGGCCAGGCAGTCGACATCCACCTCGATGGCATCCGACAGGTAACTGTCGATCAGCACCGGCGATGAGCCAGACACCTTCACGGCTTCGGTCATGTAGCGTTCGAGCTGCGCATTGCTGCGCACGATTTCCATGGCACGACCGCCCAGCACATAGGACGGCCGGATCACCACGGGATAGCCGATCTTGGCCACCACGGCGCGCGCCTCTTCCTCGGAACGCGCGATGCCATTGACCGGCTGCTTGAGGCCGAGCTGCTGCAGCAGCTGCTGGAACCGCTCGCGGTCCTCGGCCAGATCGATGGCATCAGGCGAGGTACCGAGGATCGGCACTTTCGCTGCTTCCAGGCCGGCGGCGAGTTTCAGCGGCGTCTGGCCGCCGAACTGCACGATCACGCCGAGCAGCTTGCCCTTCGACATCTCGATGCGCACGATCTCGAGCACGTCTTCGACCGTCAGCGGCTCGAAATACAGGCGATCTGAGGTGTCGTAATCGGTCGACACGGTTTCCGGATTGCAGTTGACCATGATGGTCTCGAAGCCGGCTTCCTTCAGCGCATAGGCGGCATGGACGCAGCAATAGTCGAATTCGATACCCTGTCCGATACGGTTCGGCCCGCCACCCAGGATCATCACCTTGGTGCGGTCCTGCGGCTGCGCCTCACATTCGGCATTGGGGCCGAATTCATAGGTCGAATACATATACGGCGTGCGGCTTTCAAATTCCGCGGCACAGGTATCCACGCGCTTGAACACTGGCACGACGCCCAGCTTGCGGCGCGCAGCCGAAACCTCGGCTTCCTTGACCCGGGTGAGTTCTGCCAGGCGCGCATCGCTGAAGCCCATGCGCTTCAGCGCCTGCAGGCCATCGGCATCCTTGGGTAGCCCGTTCTTGCGCACCGCTTCTTCGGTCTTCACCAGTTCTTCGATCTGCTCGAGGAACCAGGGGTCGTATTTGCAGGCTGCATGGATCTCGGCAATGCTCAGGCCATGGCGGAAGGCCTGCGCGATCACCAGCAGGCGATCCGGCGTCGGCTTGGCCAGCGCGGAGACGATGGCTTCCTTGCCATCGGGCTCATCGGCATTGGGAATCACCACTTCATTGAAGCCGTTAAGGCCGGTCTCCATCGAGCGCAGCACCTTCTGGATGCTCTCCTGGAAGCTGCGGCCCATCGACATCGCCTCACCCACCGATTTCATCGAGGTGTTCAGCAGGCGGTCGGTGCCGGGAAACTTCTCGAAGGTGAAGCGCGGCATCTTGGTGACGATGTAGTCGATCGTCGGCTCGAACGACGCCGGCGTCACACCGGTGATGTCGTTCATCAGTTCGTCCAGCGTGTAGCCCACGGCCAGCTTGGCGGCGACCTTGGCAATCGGGAAGCCGGTTGCCTTCGATGCCAGCGCCGAGGAGCGCGACACGCGCGGATTCATTTCGATCACGACCATGCGGCCATCGGCCGGATTGACGGCAAACTGCACGTTTGAGCCACCGGTCTCTACGCCGATCTCGCGCAGCACCGCCATCGAGGCGTCGCGCATGATCTGGTATTCCTTGTCGGTGAGCGTGAGCGCCGGCGCCACGGTGACGCTGTCGCCGGTATGCACGCCCATCGGATCGATATTCTCGATCGAGCAGATGATGATGCAGTTGTCCTTTTTGTCGCGGACAACCTCCATCTCGTATTCCTTCCAGCCGAGCACCGATTCATCGATCAGCACTTCGGTGGTGGGCGAGGCATCAAGGCCGCGCGTCACGATCTCGTCGAATTCCTCGCGCGTATAGGCAATGCCGCCGCCGGTGCCGGCCAGCGTGAATGACGGGCGGATGACCGCTGGCAGACCCACGGTGGGCAGCAGCGCGCGGGCTTCGTCCAGCGTATGGGCGGTGCCCGACCGCGGCATGTCGAGCTTGAGGCGGTTCATCGCCTGGCGGAACTGCTCGCGGTCCTCTGCCATCACGATGGCTTCGCGGCTGGCACCGATCAGCCGGACGCCGAATTTCTTCAGCACGCCCTGCTCGTCCAGCTTCATCGCGGTGTTCAGCGCGGTCTGGCCGCCCATGGTGGGCAGCAGCGCATCGGGGCGCTCCTTCTCGATCACCTTGGCGACGATCTCGGGCGTGATCGGCTCGATATAGGTGGCATCCGCCAGGCCCGGATCGGTCATGATCGTGGCCGGGTTGGAGTTGATCAGGATGACGCGATAGCCCTCCTCGCGCAGCGCCTTGCAGGCCTGCGTGCCGGAGTAATCGAATTCGCAGGCCTGACCGATCACGATGGGACCGGCGCCGATGATCAGGATGCTTTTGATGTCAGTACGTTTGGGCATGATTCACCAGGGAGCGGGCGGTTAAGATCAACCGCGCTTCTGCTCCATCAATTTCGCGAAGCGTTCAAACAGATAGTGGCTGTCCTGCGGGCCGGGCGAGGCTTCGGGATGATACTGCACCGAGAAGACCGGCTTGTCGGTCAGCTTGATGCCTTCATTCGAACCGTCGAACAGCGACACATGGGTGCGCACCACATTCTTGGGCAGGCTTTCCTCGATCACGCAGAAGCCGTGATTCTGGCTGGTGATCTCCACCTTGCCGGTCTCGAGATCCTTCACCGGATGATTGGCGCCGCGATGCCCACGATCCATCTTGCCGGTCTTGCCGCCGAGCGCGAGCGCCAGCATCTGGTGGCCGAGGCAGATACCGAACACCGGCTTGCCGCTGTCGACCAGCGCCTTGATGGTCGGCACGGCATAGACGCCGGTGGCCGCCGGATCGCCCGGGCCATTGGACAGGAACACACCATCGGGTTTGTGGCGTAGCACATCCTCGGCCGTGGCATTGCCCGGCACGACGGTCACCTTGCAGCCGACATCGGCGAGATTGCGCAGGATGTTGCGCTTGATGCCGTAATCAATGGCCACGACATGGAACTTCGGGTTTTCCTGCTTGCCATAGCCCTTGCCGAGCTGCCAGCGCGTCTCGTCCCAGCCATAGGTCTGGCGGCAGCTGACTTCGGCGGCGAGGTCCATGCCTTCCAGCCCCGGCCAGGCCTTGGCCTTGGCATGCAGCGCGGCGAGGTCGAACTTGCCGGCCGCGTTATGTGCCAGCACGCCATTCGGCGCGCCGAGATCGCGGATGCGGCGCGTCATGGCGCGCGTGTCGATGCCGGATACGCCAACGAGGGCGCGCAGCTTGAGCCAGTCGCTCAGATGCGTGGCGCTGCGGAAATTCGACGGGCTGGTGATCGGCGCGCGCAGGATCAGGCCGCGAGCGGCGATGCCCTGGGTCTCGATGTCTTCGGTGTTGGTGCCGACATTGCCGATATGGGGGAAGGTGAAGCTGATGATCTGGCCGGCATAGGAGGGATCGGTGAGGATTTCCTGGTAGCCGGTCATCGAGGTGTTGAAGCAGACCTCGCCCACGGTATCGCCTTCGGCACCCAGCCCATGCCCCCAGAACACGCTGCCATCGGCCAGCACCACGACGCCGGTATAGCCCGGTCCGGGCGGGGCGGCGTATTTCGGTGTCTCGGCCATGGGGAACTCCATTACTCGGTCGGGCGGGGCAGGCATCAGGCCGCAAAAAGCCACCGGAGGCGGGCGCATCCGGTGGTACGGCACAGCTATTCACGATGATTGCGGCGGCGGCGGGCGCCGCTTCAACCGAGGCCGGAACATACCAAACCAACCGCCCCCGTCAAGCCCGGCCCAAAGGTTAAAAGGCCAGCAAAATCATATATTTATTCCTTTTGCACCCGCGAGGCGTCTAGGCTATGCTGCGCGCCTTTCAAAAACCGCTCCGATTCCGTTACCGCTGGGGGACCACCGATGCTGCGCGAGACGCTCAACCAGGCGCTCAAGGACGCCATGAAGGCCAAGGATGCCCGCCGACTGGCGACGCTCCGCCTGATCCTGGCTGCCCTGAAGGACCGCGACATCGCTGCCCGCACCTCCGGCGACGACCGCACCGGCATCCCCGACGACGCCATCCTCGCCCTGCTGCAGACCATGGTGAAGCAGCGCCGCGAGTCGATCACGCTCTACGAACAGGGCGGCCGCCAGGATCTGGCGACCCAGGAAAAGGAAGAAATCGCGGTGATCGAGGGCTATCTGCCCAAGCAGCTGTCCGAGGCCGAAATCGAGGCCGCGGCCAAGGCCGCGATTGCCGAGGTCGGCGCCCAGGGCATCAAGGACATGGGCAAGGCAATGGCTGTTCTGAAGGCGAAATACACCGGCCAGATGGACACCGCCAAAGCAGCGGCTATCCTGAAAAGCCAGTTAAGCTGATCGGCCCCGAGTCGGCCGAGTCGCCAGTTTTCCGGGGCCGAAAGCCCTGCTGGGAGTAGCATGGCGTTTCCCGATTCCTTTCTGGAAGAGATCCGCAACCGGGTGCCGCTGTCCGGCGTGGTCGGCCGTTCGGTGCGGCTGATCAAGCGCGGTCGGGAATTCACCGGCCTGTGTCCGTTCCATAACGAGAAGTCGCCGTCCTTCACCGTCAACGACGACAAGGGCTTCTTCCATTGCTTCGGCTGCGGCGCCCATGGCGACGTGATCGGCTTTGCCATGCGCAATGGCGGCCTCGCCTTCCCAGAAGCGGTCGAGCAGCTCGCCATGGAAGCCGGCCTTGAAGTGCCGCGCGTGCGGCCGGAAGACCGCGAGAAGGCCGACCAGGTCGCCACGCTGGGCAAGGCCATGGAAGAGGCCACCAAGTGGTTCCAGGCGCAGTTGCAGGGCAATGTCGGCAATGAGGCGCGCGCCTATATCCAGAAACGCGGCCTGAAGCCGGAAACCGTTGAGCGCTTCCGCATGGGCTATGCGCCGCAAAGCCGCACGGCGCTGAAGGAAGCCCTGCTGGCGCGCGGCATCCCGGAACCGCTGCTGATCGAATCCGGTCTGCTGATCAAGCCCGAAGATGGCGGGCCGAGCTATGACCGCTTCCGCCATCGCGTGATGTTTCCTATCGGCGACCGCCGCGGCCGGGTGATCGCCTTCGGCGGCCGCGCCATGGACCCGGATGCGCCGGCGAAATACCTCAACTCGCCGGAAACCCCGCTGTTCCATAAGGGCCGCAATCTGTACAACCACGCGATCGCGCGCGAGGCCGCCCGCGAAAGCGGCACCGTTGTCGTGGTGGAAGGCTATATGGACGTGATCGCGCTGGCCCAGGCCGGCATCGACCATGCCGTGGCCCCACTGGGCACCGCGCTCACCGAGGAGCAGATCGCACTGCTCTGGCGCCTCTCGGCCGAGCCGATCCTGTGTTTCGATGGCGACAATGCCGGCATCCGGGCCGCCATGCGTGCCGCCGACCGGGCCCTGCCCCTGCTGGAGCCCGGCCATTCCTTCCGTTTTGCCATCCTGCCCGGCGGCCAGGATCCGGATGATCTGGTCCGCAGCCAGGGCCGCAAGGCCATGGACGAGGTGCTGGCGGCGGCCCTGCCGATGGCCGACATCCTGTGGCGCAAGGAGACCGAGGGCCGGCCGCTGGACACCCCCGAGCGCCGGGCGGCGCTGGAGGCCGCCCTGTTCGAGGTGGCCCGCCAGATCAAGAATCCGGCCGTTCAGGGCCATTATCGCGACCATTTCCGCAGCCGGCTGCGGACCCTGTTCACCCCGACCCGCACCTGGACCCCCAACCGGCCCGGGGGGAACCGCCCGCCCTATACCGGCCCTGGCGCCTGGAACAGGCCGCCCGAGGGCGACAAGGGCCCGATGGCCAGCAATCTGGAAAGAACAGAAAAGGCCCTTCTGGCCGCCGTGGTGATGCATCCCTGGCTTTTAGAGGAGCATGGCGAGGCTTTTGCCGGCCTCGCCTTTCCCCCGGGGCCGCTTGACAGCCTTAAGAGCCGGATTCTAGAAGAAGCATCCCGCCATCCGGGTCTTGACGGCGAGGCCTTTGCAGCCCATTTGAGGCAGCGAGGACTCGGGCCCGCGCTCGACCTCGTAACTGGCGAGGCCGGCAAGATTTTGGAGCCGTTTGCGCGCCCCGATACCGAGCCGGATAAGGTCGAGCGAGGTTGGTGGCAGGCCGTGCAGCGCTACCGGTTGGCGGAACTGGAACAGGAACTGGCGGCGGCAGAGGCCGAATTGGCCAGTAATACCAACCCCGAGGCATGGCAGCGTTTCGTCGCCCTCAAGGCAGAGGTCGGCTCGGCACGCAGCCTGGTTTCGGTATCGGATACAGATTGAGGCCGTCCTCCCGGCAGATTTTGGGCGGACGGCTTTGTGTTTTTTAGAGATAGGACCAGTTAGGAACCGGCATGGCGAAACAAGCAGCTGCCCCTGACACTGCGGAAGCTCCTGAAAAGGAAGAGACCGTTGACACGCCCCTGATCGACGCATCGATGGCGGCGATCAAGCGCATGTTGGCGAAAGCCAAGGAGCGCGGCTACGTCACCTACGACGAAATCAATGCCGTGCTGCCGCCCGAGCATGTCTCGTCCGAGCAGATCGAAGACACCATGGCGATGCTGTCCGAAATGGGCATCACCATCGTGGAGTCCGAGGAGCAGGACGACGCCGGCACTGCTGCCGCCGGCGACAAGGACGAGGCGGAGCAGGAAGTCGAGGCCGACGGCGAAGCCGCCGCCACGGCGCCGGCCAAGGCCGAGGTCGACCGCACCGACGATCCGGTGCGCATGTATCTGCGCGAGATGGGCTCGGTCGAACTGCTGTCGCGCGAGGGCGAAATCGCCATCGCCAAGCGGATCGAGGCCGGCCGCGAGAAGATGATCGGCGCGATCTGCGAAAGCCCGCTGACCATTCAGGCCATCGTGAAATGGCGTGACGATCTGGTCGACGGCAAGATCCTGCTGCGCGACGTGGTCGATCTCGAAGCCACGCTGGGTGGCGGTGCCGAAGAGGCCGCCGCTGCCGGCATGGAAGGCGAAGAGGAAGACGGCGCCGAACCCAAGATGGTCGAGCCGAAGCTGCCGGTGAAGCTGGACCTCAAGCTGGATGCCAAGTCGGCCAAGGTTCTGGCCGAGGCAACCGGTACCGTGCCGAAACCGGAAAAGAAGAAAAGCGACGGCCCCACCATCGAAGGCGAAGTGGTCACCACGCCCGAAGAGCTGGACGAGGAAGACGAGGCCAACCTGTCGCTGGCCGCAATGGAAGCCCAGCTCAAGCCGATGGTGCTGGAAGCCTTCGATGCCATCGCCAAGCATTACAAGAAGCTGCAGAAGACCCAGGAAGAGCGGCTGCAGGCTGCCCTTGTGCATGCCGATATGGATGCCAAGAAGGACAAGACCTACGCCAAGCTGAAGCATGAGATGGTTCATCTCATGGAGTCCGTGCATCTGAACAACACCCGCATCGAGATGCTGGTGGAAAACATGTACGGCCTGAACAAGCGGCTGATGATGCTGGAAGGCCGCCTGCTGCGCACCGCCGAAAGCTACAAGATTCCGCGCGACGAATTCCTGAAGCAGTATGAAGGCCAGGAACTCGACCCCAAGTGGCTCGCCAAGGTCGGCAAGCTGAAGTCGCACAAGGGCTGGCTCAAGTTCGGCGAAGCCGCCGTCAAGGATGTCACCCCGATCCGCGAGCAGGTTGCCGCCATCGCAACCGAATTCGGCCTGCCGATCTCGGAATTCAAGCGCATCTACAAGCAGGTGCGCGAAGGCGAGCGCGAAGCCAGCGTGGCGAAGAAGGAAATGGTGGAGGCCAACCTGCGCCTCGTCATCTCGATCGCCAAGAAATATACCAACCGCGGCCTGCAGTTCCTCGATCTGATTCAGGAAGGCAATATCGGCCTGATGAAGGCGGTCGATAAATTCGAATACCGCCGCGGCTACAAGTTCTCGACCTATGCCACCTGGTGGATCCGGCAGGCGATCACCCGCTCGATCGCCGACCAGGCCCGCACCATCCGTATCCCGGTGCATATGATCGAGACGATCAACAAGCTGGTGCGCACCTCGCGCCAGATGCTGCACGAGATCGGCCGCGAGCCGACGCCGGAAGAGCTGGCCGCCAAGCTGGGCATGCCGCTGGAGAAGGTGCGCAAGGTGCTGAAGATCGCCAAGGAGCCGATCTCTCTCGAAACGCCGATCGGCGACGAGGAAGACAGCCATCTGGGCGACTTCATCGAAGACAAGAACGCCGTGCTGCCGGTGGATGCTGCGATCAACTCCAACCTGCGCGAAACCACCACGCGGGTGCTGGCGACGCTGACGCCGCGCGAGGAGCGCGTGCTGCGCATGCGCTTCGGCATCGGCATGAACACCGATCACACGTTGGAAGAGGTCGGCCAGCAGTTCTCGGTCACGCGCGAACGTATCCGCCAGATCGAAGCCAAGGCGCTGCGCAAGTTGAAGCACCCGAGCCGGTCGCGTAAATTGCGTTCGTTCCTGGATACCTGAGTCGTATCCGGAGCACGGAGATCAGGGCCCCGGTCTCAAAACCGGGGCCTTTTCTTAAGGACAGTCGCCTAGGGGTTTGTGGGCCTGTAGCTCAACTGGTTAGAGCCGGCCGCTCATAACGGTCTGGTTGCTGGTTCAAGTCCAGCCGGGCCCACCATCCCCTACCCTCTCCGATTATTTGGCCAGCCGGCCCTGGTAGACCGCTGTCGATGGCCCCATAAAATGTCATTTTGGGCCATAACCTGTCACAAATGACAACTTTTGCTGCATAAGGGGCTGGCTTTCTTTACCCAGCCGGCGTTGACCGCGCCTCCCTAAGGCTCCGAACCCAGTGCTGAAGCCAGCGCCACAAAATGCAGTAAAACGACGCCGGGCACAGCGAAGCGGGGCATGCGCCGCCAAGACCCGTCGGCAAAATCTATCAAGCATTTTGATTGACTCTTCTTGCCCGCCAATGATCCAGCGGCCAACATATCCTTGTATATACTTGAAATAATTCACTTTTTTTAGACCCCATCCCATCCGTTTTATGCCGAAAAAACGAAAGGGGGAATCAATTATTGAGTATACTACACTCCACGATTGACTTTGATGGGATGGCGTGCGATACTCTCCAAAATTGGAGCCATTCCCCATGTCGGAATTTCAGGAAAAGGCGGCGGCAAGCGCTGTACTGAGTAAGTATCAAGGCCTTACTCAGGAGCTTGCGCGGGTCGAGAAGCAGATCGCCACGATGCGTGAGCGTCGCTCTGACGTCATTTCGCAGCTGAGGGATGCTGCAGCGGCAGCGCGCCTTTTCGGCGTGCAGTTACCTGCAAATTTTTCCACTGCATCCGACGATCCGCCGCCAGCAGTCGCCGCCGCGCCCGCTGCTCAAGCAGCTTCCGGCCAGCCGAAGGCGACGGTGCGCGAATTGGTGCTGGAAATGTTGGCTATTGCCTACCCGCAGCCGCTGCGTGCCAAGACTATCAACGATCGGCTTGCTGCCGATCATGGCCTGGAAATGCATGAAAAGACGGTGGGCATGACGCTCTATCGTCTGAGCCAAATCCATATGTCGAAGCGCAAAGGCTTCGACTGGTACTTCGTGCCGGAGAATGAGCGACCGGCGCAAGAGGAAGGGGCCGAAGCATGAAATGCCCGGCCCCTGAGCTCTCTTCGCTCACCCACCCGCATAAGGCCGTAAAGCCGTGTCCGGGGGGTGGTACATGAGATAGTCGATAAGCGACTGGTGCGGCGCGGGAACGTTAGAGCCGTTTCCGCGCCTCGCCGTCGCCTTGATAATACTAAATCCTTGCATTTATTGCAAGAATCGAATTTCTGAGTCGCCTCAACGACTTAATTTGTTTGCGTAATCAAACTGCCTGGGCGGATCGTCCAGCTACCCATGACATCTCCGGCGTCCTGATTACATCAGATGTAAAACTTGAACGGCTGCTTCCCCGCCGATTTTGCCGATCCCATTGTCAGAATATCGCCAACCATGTTGGCAAACCGTACCGTCACAGGCATGCCATCATTGAAGTTGCATGAGTTATAATTGATTTTTGTCAGACCGAGTATGTCCTCCAGCACTTTGTCGATGCTGGGTAACCGGCCCTCCTTGCTTCGCAGAATTGTGACCGAAAGCGGATTGGGGGTTTCCGGGCCGATATAAGTATCAAGCTGCGGAATATAACCGGTCGACCAGAGCAGGGCGTTCCTCTCATCTAGAACTAGCGCCGTTCCCCTCAGCACAGGATAGTCGCCATCTCGAAATAGCTTACTCTCCCCCTTAGTCGTCGTAATACGAACGCCGACGATATTCGTCTCCTTGGGGACTGCGCTTTCAAAGGCAAACCATTCCTCATCGTTGAACTTGGTTCGACCATGAATGAATAACTCATTCGGCGCGCCATGAGCCTCCGAATAGGTATCCAACACCATCTTAATCAGGTTGGCAGCCTCTTTCCGCGTGAGATGGTGTTCATAATCGCTAGTCTTCCAAGGCCCATTAGCACCGCGGAAAACGACACCGTCCCCCTCGCGAAGAAACATCTGAGCGGCACAACAAGCGTGCTTGTTTTTATCGTTTGGCAAATCCTTGAATACCAAACCGATATAGCAAACTCCCTCACGGATATTGGCCAACCGCCAGGGCGGCGAGGACTGTGTCTTATAGTAAAGACCCGTCGCAAGATTCCAGGCAGTCGTCGCCTGATCCTGCGTTCGACGAATCGGGTAGCCCTTGGCGTTCAGAAACTTTTCCGGCGCCAATGTCGTTTCGCGTAGGAGCTGGGTAGGAGCGATTCCCAAGAAGCTAGCCTTGATATGCCGGTGAAAATCGGGGACGTCATCGAATACATCCTCGGCAGAGTCATCAATAACGCCGGCCAGCAGCGGCATGTCCACGCGCGCCTTCTGTTTCTTCTTGAAGTCACCCGGCACCAATGAGAGACCAGCCCGCTTCGACTGCGGCCGGCACCGCTCAAATATAATTTCTGGGATTACCAGGAGCCAGACATCAACGACGCGCTCGTCGTTCGCCAAATGAGAATTTGCTTTGTTCGCATACAGCCCCGCCGTTTTACTGACGGCTTCATGATGATTGATTATCAGGGTCGATTTCTCGATCGCATCTTCTGGTATCGTATGAACCACAAGCGCATCGTCGCTGAACGTTATCGAGAGCGCTTCCTCTAGGCCCGGGAAAGTCGCGAGATGAAGGCGGTCTTCTTTGTCACGAATCCCTCGTGGCGGGATCGAAATAATTCCCCGTATCTTCTTCGACCATTCACGAAAATGCTCGATGCCCTTCGTTGTTCCTATGACGCCAAGGCGAATCTCCTTCGATCGCTTTGGACGCTTATGCGGCCCATAAAGATGCAAACCGTCCTTGGGGTGTGTCGTTTCTTGCCTAAAACCGAACTCCAAGTCTGGTTCCGGAATATGCAATACCCGTAGCGACTTTTCGGGATATTCCATCACTCTTCGTCCTCTTCTGGATCTGGACGACCGAGGGTCGACTCATCAACCTCCTCTGCATCATCCTCCTGCTCATTTGGCAGGAACGTGCTGACTGGAGATGTAAACAAAATCGGCGACGCTTCCAGTTTGATGAAGGCGTCTCCGCCGACTGGTATCCTGATGTATGACGATTCACCTGACATCAGTTCCAGGAATGCCTGAAGCCGGCCGTGCCATTGCTTATTCCGCCATCCCTTGCAGACTGACCGTCGTAGTCGATGCTGCTTCTTGGCGTCATCCAGAATCTCGCCCATCTTGTCATCAATGTATGGAGCGAACAGGACGCGCGATTTCAGTTTGAAATGCGGAAATGGCCAAAAATTCGGTAATGCCGTTACGCCATACTGCCACACATGGCCGCGAGCAACATTTCGCAACATAGAGCGCCGCCGTTCTCCTTGGCGCCCCCACGAAATCTGCTGACCAATGCCTGCTTGATCCTCGCCGACATGGAATCCAACACTCCCAGAGTATTCGTACCGCACGAGGCCTTTTTCCTCACACATCATAATCCATGCCTTACGAAGCATGGACACCAGCTTGTTAGAGGCATCCTGAGGTCGAATCCTGAGCGCCTCATTTCCATGCTCGCGGAATTGATCGAGGCCAATGCTGGTCGCTAACCTGAACTTGACGAGGTCCGTAAATGCTCGATTGACCTCTTCCAGGGAGGTTAACGCAAAGAAACCATGTCCCCAGGGCTCGCTCGGGAACGACAACCGCCCACAGTGGGAATAGAGAAGGTCACGATCGATTGAGCCAATCGGCTCGAAATAGCTGATTACGTCCGGCGCTTCCGCCACTCGAAGCCAGTTCGACGTCAGTCGCTCCGGCTCGTCCACTAACTTCAACGACAGTCGCTTCCGATACAGCTCCCAATTCGGATTAATCTGGACCTCGTCCGGATTGGGTTTAATCCCGTGTCGCTTCAAGGTCTCGAGCAACCTATCAAGGCCATCTGCCCAACTCTTATCGAACGGTATGTAGTTCAGCTTTGAGATGCCGAAGAACTTTTTATATGGCTTTAGCTTAAGCGGGATAATGAACCGCTCTTCCTTTATGTCCTTGGAAACCTGAATGCCAATGTCGATTTCTTCAATAACCCCGTCACGTGCCAGCGTCTCATCACTGCAACACAGGAGCATCCTGATCGCCTTGTCCTGCAACGTGCTGGTGACGACCTTCCGCCAGACGTCACCACCCGTCAGATCGAGGCAGTCAGCGAATACCTTATAGCCAGCTGCCTCTAACCTAGGGGCAAGCCACAGAGCGAAGTCATCGTCACCTGGCGTCGCCTTGCTGATGAATAATATGTCCCGCGGTTCTGGCACGACGGGTACAGAAGTGAGTGCTTCAGTCGTCATACTGGCTTACGACGCTCGATCTAGAGTTGGCTCTATGAGATCGAAACAGCAGCCCAGACTTCCCTTTGACCAGTGGTCGTGCCACCAGCCACGCCATCAATAATGGCAAATCCAGAGATACGATTGCTTCGATTCGTTACAGCTATTCTGCCATATCTGATGCTTGCGTTCTCTGTCGACGCAGCCTGGCGTAAGAAACGAATACCCTATTATTCATCCGTTATCGGATAGACGTCGGCGCTTGATAAGGCGGTCACCGATAAGGCCCAATATTCAATCCCACAGTTTCTGGGCCCGCACTGGGAAAAGCTCCACGAGGGTTTCAATTGCTGCGTCCCTAAAGGTCAGATCAAATCCCACTAAACTGCGGTTGGCGGCTCTCAGAAGGCTTGGATCGGTGATCGTATTGCCCAATCGATACCAGAGGCTGTCCGCCACCACGAAACCGCCAGAGCAAACGCGCTCAACTGAAAATAATGGGGTCATGTGGCCCTGTCCCTGCCGGGTGACAAATATGATCGGCCGCCGACGTCCCCTGACATCGGCCAAGGCCCAGTCGACGATACTTTCATCACTTCCCAAAATTGCCGCTGCCTGACTGTAAATGCCGAGTGTCATCCCATCATGGGCACTGAAAGTCGGGCGACGAAGGTTGTCTGGATCTCTCTTGTTGAGTACCGAATCCCGGCCATGCAGGTTGGGGTCGTTATCCAATGCGATCCATTCGATAGCGCCGCTGGCTTCCTGCAGCCACAAATCAATCTCCTGGGCCCGGTTCGCCCCATGCCAACGGGGCGTCATTGGCCGCTCATCGAACATTTCCGCATCCAGACCATTTTCAGCCATGACGCGCTCGAGAACAGACTGATCGAGGTTTGCCCAGCTGCTGGACCAGACGAGCCTGGCGCCCGTCTTCTCAACAAGCCTGCAAATCATTGCAACTGCGACTGGGTCGAATGCCCGCCGACGGGGGCCGCCCTCGCTCGAATGCGAGGTAGCCGTTAGCTCGAAGCCGCCATTATCTGACAACGCATACGCCCGAAGAGGCAGCAACACGCCATCGACATCAATGAATATAACCTTGGTCAATCCGCGATCCTCGACGCGACGGCCGCCAGACCTTCCAGCGGCTCGCAAATGTGAACGTCGTTGACTCTTTTAGGAATCTAATTCATTATCAGCGCATGGCTATCGTGAATTCATACCATGTTGAACAGGCTCAAAGTGTTGGCCTGTGTGGTTTATTGAGCAGCCTCATACCTCTCTCTCGTTCGTAAACTTTAGCCGGGTCGTTCCGGCGGGTTAACTGATCTGCGACATCCAGTGTCGCCGAGGGAGAGAAGTCATGTCTTCACATTCCGGTATCGGCGTTTCGCCCACTCTGCGCCCTCAACTGAGGGCATCTCGAATCCGAATTTCGCGCCGCGCCCAACGATTCAGGCGACGCGTCTGACCGGGCTTCGGCTCCGCGCCTGCCAATACATCCAACGCCCGCTTGAGCGCTCGAAAGTAGCGATCGGCGGCTAAGATCACTGAGGACGCCATGTCAAATGGACGCAGCCGCAAGCAAGGCTTGCGCGGACGGAATCTCGCGCCAATTTTTATCGGTAATTCCACTACGACCCTGCCGATCAGTCGCAAGGTCGTGACGTACCGGACAAAGCGTGTCGTCGGCTATTTCCAGAGTGGAAAAATGCAGTGCGCTCTTCCCTGGGAGTCTCAAATCGAGCGCGATTACTTTTACTGCCTGGAGTTCGACCCCTACGTCGCAACGTTCATCGCTCAGCCCACCTGCTTCAATCTTCTCGTCGATGGGCAGCCAAGAAAGCATTTTCCGGATCTCCTGGTGCAGTATGTAGACGGCTCCAGGGCCTTCCATGAAGTCAAACCAGACCGGGATGCCTTAGCGCAGGAAAAGCAGCCACTGTACGAAGCCGCCAGGCGACACTGCGCAATAATTGAAACTTCCTACCATGTTATCGCTGAAAGCCATATCCGACAGCAACCCCGATTACGAAACTGTCAGACGCTACTGCACTATCGTCGGCGCCTAGTTTCTCTAGATGATGAGCTGGCTATCGTATCCGCTCTCTTCGCAGGACCGGTTGCCTTCGAGACGCTGCGGCACGTGCTAGATGAAAAGCCCGATGTCGACGCAGTAATCCTCTGCTTGGCTGCGACCGGAAAAATCTGCTTTCCGCTCGACACCGAACTGACAGGCCAAACCGCTTTTCACCTTGCTCGCAATCAATAGGTGACGCCATGTACCGCATCCCTGCAGGCCAATCCGTCTATGTCGATGGCATCCATTATCGCATGCATGTCATTACGACCGAGGGCGGGTATGTCCTTGAGAACCAGGTCACACGAGCCCCAATCATTCTGAGTAATGACGATTTCTCTGCGCGGCTGGCGGATGGCACTGTAACTCTCGACTCGCCGCCACAGAAAGATACCGGGTTCGACCCGGTGCAAGCTGACTTCTTCTATCTATCTAAACCACTCAAGGCGGAGACAACCAAGCGGCACCAATATGTCGAGGCAATGCGCGGACTGTCCGTGCCGAGAACGGCCGCCCGCCTAAAAATTGCGCTTTCCCAAATTGCGGCAAAGCTGGGCGACCCTCAGCCTCCGAGTGCTCGGACCGTCATTCGCTGGATGTCGAGGTGGGAGCAGGCTGGCGCGCGAGACATTCGGGTCCTCGTGCCTAATGTACATCGGCGAGGCAATCGCCGGCGGCGCGTGGACAGCGACGTTCTCGACCTAATCGAAATCGTCATTGAAGAGCATTACTGCCGCCCCGAGGACACGACCGCGATCTCGGTCCATGAGCTGGTGTGCGGTAAGTTAAAGGCCCATAACGACACCCACCAGCCGGCCGAACATCTTCCATACCCCAGCCTGGCGACGATCCGTCGCGCAATCGCTGATAGGATGCCCTATGAGGTTATGGTCGCCCGCAAAGGGAAACTCGCCGCAAACATGAAGTTTATCCCTGTGCAGCCAGCTCCCAAGGCAACCAAGCCTTTGGAAGTGATCGAAATCGACCACACCATTCTGGACATCATGCTTGTCGATGAGGAAACACGCCAAGTTATCGGCAGGCCGACAATGACTGCCGCTATCGACAAATACTCGCGGATGATTGTCGGTTTCTATGTTGGTTTTGAGCCGCCAGGCACTCATACCGTGATGCTTTGCCTAAAGCATGCCATCCTGAACAAGCAATACGTCCAGGACCGCTACCCCGACATTAAGAATAAATGGCCATGTCAGGGAGTGCCGACATCAATCATGGTCGATAACGGACTGGAATTTCATAGTGAAGGCTTCCGCGAGGCCTGTGCGCAACTCGGCATCAATCTCAGTCACGCCCCAGGGCGATCACCCTGGTATAAGAGCGCAATCGAGCGGTTCTTCGGGGTACACAATACCAGCCTGCTCCATCAAATCCCCGGCACGACGTTCAGCGGACCTAAGCAGCGGGGCGACTATAAGTCTGAAAAGGCAGCCTGCCTGTCGCTTTTGGATCTGCAGCACATCATCCATATCTGGCTAATCGACCATTACTCGCAAAGAATCCCAAGACTTCGAGGCAAGTCTCCAATCGAAGTGTGGACTCACGGCGTTGCCATGCACGGCATCACGCCGCTTCGTTCCGCGAATGATCTGAATAGCCTGGTCGGTGGTTTTGCACGGCGCCGCATCACTCGCAAGGGGATTAGTCTCTTCGACCTATATTACTGCTCGGATGCTGTATTTGACCTGCTGAATCGACCGCACGCTCCGAAGCTAGTCGAGATCCGATATAATCATGACGATCTCAGCTACATTCTCGTGCAGGATCCGCTCACCAAGCAGTTCATCAAACTGCCCTCAACCGAGCCAGAGTACACGACCGGCCTGTCGCTCGCACTGCACAAGCTTTCCAAGCGCGAAGCCGGAAAACGCACTGCTGGCAGCATGACTGTTGCCGATCTCGGCGTCGCACGTCAGCACATCAAGGCGGAAATTGATAAGTCTCTGACCAGAACCGCTTCTCTACGTCGCAAAACCGCTGTCCAGATTAAACGTCTGCAAAGCTCGGATGCCGACTCCTCTTCCACTGAAATTCTACGTGCTCCGATAATCCCACCAGCTCCATCCAATGATCAGGCGCAATCTGCCGAACAACAACGGCCCAGCCGAAGCTGGGTTTCAATCGAGACGGAGGAGTAAATGACTCAGATTGATGGCAGCGAAGACAAGCAGCAGGAAGCTCGTCTTTGGGCGTTCAGAAAGGTATTTGTAAAGGATCCGACACTCCAGGAAATCCTCCGCGGAATTAAAACGCTGCATCAATCTGGGTGCGGCACGACTCACGCTCAATGCATGGGCCTGTTTGGCCCGTCTGGGTCCGGAAAGACACGCTTAGTTCGATATTACGAGCGCACCTTCATGAAATCACTGCGTAAGACGACCTACTGTGAGGGTGATATCGAGATTGAAATCAAACCGCTCCTATTCGTCGAATGCCCAGCACGCGCCACAGTCAAAGGTGTGGCCGAAACCCTTCTTACGGTTCTAGGTGACCCTCGGCCGTCGCGGGGCAGCCAGCAGGAAATGACTCAGCGGATCCTGCATTTGTTGCGTGTTCGCCGCACGAGTCTGATTGTGATGGATGAATTCCAGCATTTAGTCGCTCGCAGCAGTAACGCCGTCGCTGCCTATGAGACAGCGGACTGGATCAAAAGTCTACTGAACGAGAATATCTGTCCAATTGTACTGGTAGGGACGGACCCTGCGGCCGAAATCCTCAAGGTCAACGAACAGTTACAACGGCGTAATTTCGCCAGCTTCAGAATTATGGCCTATAGCGTATCTACTGAAGCCGAAATGAAGGTGTTCCAGAATATGCTTTCTGGATTGGAGAAGGCATTAGGGCTTCCGCTTCCGTCGTGCCTCGCTGATGAAGACCTTGCCCGTCGGCTCCACATTGCTTCCGACGGCTTAATCGGCCGTGTTACCGGTCTTTTAGATAGGGCACTTCTCTTGGCAATTGAACGTCAGGAGAATTCAATTTCTCGCCAGATCCTCCGAGATGTATTTTCTCGCACGGAAGGCATCCTGCCAATTCAGCCCAACCCGTTTTCACCTAAAGCTCTCCTAGCTGGAAATCCCGTCAAGCCGGAGGACAATTCTCGACGGCTGCGCGCACGTGGGGGACGAGATGGTGGATCTCTGGGCGGAAAATTATCAGCATGACGAAAAGATTATTTTTTAAAGCCGACCCGATGCGCGGCGAAAGCATCTATGGGTACCTTTCGCGTCTCGCGCCAATCCTCGGATACGATTCTTATAAATGGATCTTCGATGCATTTCCCGGCCTGTTTAAGTCCCGGACATTCCGTTGTCTTTCAACAGCGCCAAATCTGGCCCCTGTCGCAGATGCGCTCGGTCAATCGGTGGAGCACCTGGATGCAATGAGATTCCCGCGCCGCGACGGTAGATTATTCTGTCGAGGACAGGAGATCCGCCGAATTTATGTCAATTTTGATTCACTGTACTTCTGCCCGTTGTGCACGAGTGAACGCGGGACACATATGCTGGTATGGCAGTTCAATTTTCTCGTAGCATGCCCGATTCACCATGTAAAAATGCTCTCTAGATGTGCTGAATGCGATGCCTCCCTCGACATGCCTTCGGTAAAGCGTGGACGTTGCGACCAGTGCTTTAAGGGCATTGGCGCCACTCATTCATCCAATGCGACACTCGCTGAAGCTGTGACCTCACTGCTATCGTTGATTGGTGGTCTCACCGGGAGCGATGAGCCTGGTGAACTTCCTCCCGTGCTGGAGGACGCCGATTTTTCACTTGCTCTCGAACTTGTTTTCGCCGTTGGCCGCATAAAGGGCGATGTAAATCGTACTGGCATCGCCACAATGCGCAATGGCATGGAACTACGATTGAGCCAGGGATACGAGATGTTTAAGTCCTGGGAGAGCTCATCGCAGTGGCTACTAGCCCGTGCCGCCCGCCCATACAAAGGCACGATCACAGTCTCCCCATACAGGCGCCTGTTTTGCCGAGGGACAAACGAAAAGATTCGGAAAAGAGCGGAAGATGAGATTTCAAAATTTCTCTATCAGCAAGGTGAGACAGCCAAAGAAGAGATACGTAACGGTGAGCTTGTAAGAATTGACGATGCAGCAGAACGAGTTGGTATGACAAAAGTCAGCCTAAAGAAGATTGGAGAGCGTCGCCCCTACGCCACCACTCGATCAAAATGGCGAAAAGCAACCTATCTTCGCAACAAAGAGGTTCACTGGATTCAAAGCTGTGTCGACGAATGCATTTCTAGCAAGGACGCTTGCCGCTCTCTTGGCGTCTCGGATCGACACCAAGTGCAAGCGCTCTATGATAATTATATCTTCCCTCATGCTGACCCTTCGATGGTACTCGATCGCAGATCGCGTTGTTTTCGCCGGGAGTCAATTGACGAATTTTGCCAAAAAGTCGGGAGGCTGCCCGTACTTGGCGTCGATCCAGTCTCTGAAATGCCTTGGCGGGCCGCCAAAGCGACATTCATGTCCCACCACAATACCTCTGCGGACTTCTATCGGGCGGTCGTAACTGATCGACTGGTACCCGTTAGCAGGCAAACCGGCAGAAGCGGGTTTCCAAGTCTTATATTTCTGCGAAGAGAAGTTCTCTCGATTGCTAGGATGTGGTCCACGTTTTCCACTGGCGCGACACCTGTGCCCTCTGCTTTTGGCCAGCATAGACCGAGCCGACAGTGATACTCGGGCGGAAAATGAACGCACACTTAGCAGATAGACCATCGATTTCGAAGCTTCCACGAAGCTTCTTTAGAATCCTCTATTTACCAGGAAGAGTGATGAGCGAAAACTTTCGTGACGCGCGACGCCAGCTGGAGTGCCTATTGGGCGCCGGGACAATTGGAGATATCTCTCTTCCCTACGGCTGGATCGGCCTCTTCGAGGCGTTTGCAATCTACATGAAGGCATTGTCGCAGGAGGTCAGATCAGGAGTATCTATTCAGCAGATCAAGGAAAAGTACGGCACACTCCGTATTTACTGCTATGCCCCGGATGAAGTCTTTGATCTGGTTGGCGCTGCCGAGCTCGCGAGTAATGCAGTTTGCGGGATTTGTGGGCATGCTGGCTGCATGCGTGAGTCTGGCTGGATCGGAGTCCGTTGCGACATCCACGCACAGGATCAACCAGGCCGGTCGCGACGCGTCGCAGCCTCTACGAGACAAACCGAGTTGGCGGTGCAGATGTTGCGAGATGTATGGGGACAGGAGCTAGGCAGGGAGGGTTTGGAAGCCATCGCGCGCATTCACATTGTTCCCATCTGATAACGCCCCATTATGGCAAGGGCTAGGAACAATCCAGCATTGTAGCTGGGGGCGCCTTATAGTTTCAGAGCCAGCGCGGAAACAGGATGTTGTTCTCCAGGTGGATGTGCTCCATCACATCATCTACCAGTTTACGCGTACCGGCATAGAGCGCGCGCCATGTCGGACAGGCATCACCGGGTGCCGCGCCACCATTGGTCAATGCTTCGATCGAATGCAGCCGTGCGCCATGCTCTTCATGTTCGCTGCGCATGACCGTGATCGGATATTCGATCATCGGGTGGCCGCCACGCAGCATCATCGGGAACAGCATGACCTCTTCCTTCTGCATATGGTCGTCCAGTTCCCGCAGCGTTTCCTCCAGAAGATCCGCCAGGCCAGCAGGAACATCCTGATGACCGCGATGTACTGCCTCGACGCGTCGCGCCAGCCGGATCAACTCGGGCAATTCGGCCCGATGCACCACGTGGTAGCGGGTTAGGATATGCTCAATCAGGTCCGCGGTCTCCTGCGGCACGGTCAATGCCCCAGGAGTTAGTGCCTGCAATTCGCCGTCAAGCTGCTCCAGCTCCAAGCCACGTTTGCTGGCAGCGTCTTTAAGGCTGGTTCCGCCGCCACAACAGAAATCCAGTTTATGGGCCCGAAAGACCGCTGTGGCGCCGGGGAGGCTGACGGCAATGTCGGCAAGGGTCCGGTCTTCATAGCTGATCATGATGCACACTCTTTTTTCCTTACGACATTCACTTCCGCTTCCGCACCGGTCCTTTCTCCAGGGCGGTATCGATCCAGGCCATGGCGCGTACCGCAGCTGGCAATCCGAGTGTGGTGACGGCGAGAACTGCAACGTGATGCATCTCGGCCAGGCTCACATTGTCTGCCTTGGCGCGCCGCGCATGCGATGATGTGGCGCCCTGTGCCTGGGCACCAATCGCGAGCGCCAGCTTCACCAGCCGCCGCGCGCGGGCATCGAGCGGCCCGGCCTCAGCAGCAGCTTCGCCGAGCATCTCATACGCCTTCCACACCGCCTTTTGGCGCGTGGCGAAGTTCCGTGCCGCCGGCGGCAGCTCTGCATGTTTTGCTTTTTGTTTTGTCATGTCGTTTGTCTCCGTATCAGCCCGGCCGACCATCAAGCCTGGGCGCAAAGAGGATGCGGGCATAGCCCAGGGTGAAAGCAGCGAATCCCCCGGCCCAGGCCAGACCGCTGATGGCGAGCAAGGGCTGGGTGAAATCGGCACCGGCGATACTCGCGGCAACAACGCGCAACAGCGCGCCGGCAGCCACCAGCAGATAGGCGATAGCGGCCAGGCCAGGCGCCACCAGCCGCCGGCCGGTATGCCCCAGGGACGCTCGCGTCATGACCGCAAGGATCATCAGGCCAACGCCACCGCTGCCCAGCGCGTGAATGCCGGCGCCGAGGGGCACCAGGCCGGCCGCGCCCGCAGCTTCCAGCACGAAACCGACCGGCAGGAAGGCATACCCAAGATGAAGCGACCAGATGATCGGGATGCGAAGGATCTTCCGGCGCCACCAATGCTGCAGGCGCAGGCCATGCAGGACGGCGGCCAGCAGGCAGGCCAGCACCTGCAGTGCCACCGGCAACGCCGCCAGCCTGGCGATCAGGGCGGCAACCAGCGCGATATTCGCCGCCAGGCCGAGACGGGGCGCCGGCACAATCGACACGGTATGCCCCGCCTGCAGCAGGCCACCAATGGTGAAGGCCGGGATGATGCGACCGCCGATAATTCCGATTGCCAGCAGGAAAAGACCCAAAGCTCCATGCAGACAAAGCAACGCGGTATCATACCAGCCGTAATGCAACGACAGATGCCACAGCAGATTGATACTGGCGAGAACCGACAGAATCACCACGAAGATGCCATTGCGCCAGGCATTGCGTTTGAGGATTCCGGGCGCGATCAGCCCGATCAGCAACAGCCAGAAGCCGACATCCGCCACGGCATAAGCCGTTGCCAACGGCGACAGCGACAAAATCTGCGCCGCCAGCCAAAACGCCACCAACAGGGCGAGGCGGGCCCCACGCACCGGCCCGGCCTCGGTCCAGTTCGGCACGGCGGTAAGCAGAAACCCGGCCAGGGCGGCGGTGGCAAAGCCGAATAGCATGGCGTGGCCGTGCCAGAGGATGGGGTGATCGCCCAGCGGCAGATTCCAACCGATCACCCAGCCCGCGATCCAGAGCAGAATGAACAGGCTGGCCTGCAATCCGGCCAGCAGAAAGAACGGGCGGAAACCGCTTTGCAACAGAACCGGCCATCGGATCACGATGGTGCTGCTGTGCGGATCGGAGGTTTGAAGGTGAATCATTGGGCGACGAGCTCCATAAGGCCTTCACAGCAGCCACAGGCCGGTGCCGGAAGTTCACCAGCGGGCACCGCGCTGAATCTGCCGGAAGTGCCATCCATGGCCTGCAGCTGGCCGTGCTGCAGGTCGAAATGCCAGCCATGCAGGGCTAGCCGGCCCGCCCGGATGCGGTCAGCGATCCAGGGAAAACTCTGCAGGTTGCGCACCGACAGGCCAACCGCGGATTTTTCCAGCCAGCGCAGCCGCTCGGCTTCGTCGGCTTCGCTGGCAAGATTCTCCATCGTATCGACGAGATCGCCAGCGACCGCCACCCAGTCGGGCAGGAATTCGAAACCGTCCTTGCCCGCGCGGCGCTCAGCCAGAAAGCGGATACCGCCGCAGTGGGAATGGCCGAGCACGATGATATGGTCCACCTCCAGGGCGCGAATGCCGAATTCTATGGCCGCGCTGGTGCCTTTCGGAACGCCGGTTGGCCGTTCGTAGGCCGGCACCAGGGCGGCGACATTCCGGATTACGAACAAGTCACCCGGCTGCGCCTCGGTCAGCAGCGCCGGATCGGAGCGTGAATCCGAGCAGGCGATCACCAGGATGCGCGGTGACTGCCCCTCGCTAACCAGGCGCTCGTAGAGCTGGCTATTGCCTTCGAAGAAGCAGTCGTGAAAATGCTCGAACCCGCGCAACAGGCGGCGCAGGGCCAATGTGCCGGAACTGTGTTCGCGAGCCGGCATGGCAACCTCACTGCACCAGCGGCGATTCGGCTCCCGCCAGCGCCACGCCACTGATCTCGGCCTCGGCCACAAGCATGGCGATATACTGGCGCACAGCCGTGCGGAAAACCGACTCACAGAGATAATCCGACACGCGTTGCTGCACGCTGTCATATGGCAGATCGCGCCCCGGCTCGCGCTGGATCAGTTGCAGCACATGGAAGCCGTAGCGGGTCGGTACCGGCGCCGGCGACAGCTGCCCGACCTGGAGTTCGTCGAGGAAAGTCTCGAATTCCGGTACGGTGGTATCGCTGGCGAACTGGCCCAGATGACCGCCATTATCCTTCGAGGAGCAGGCCGAATATTCCTTGGCAAGCTGTCCAAACAGCTCGGGATCGGCTTTCAGCAACGCGATCAGCTTCTCTGCCTGCAGTCGGGCAGTTTCGCGTTCCTCCTCGTCTTCTGGCATCGCCGGAATCAGGATATGCCGCGCTTCGTAGAGCGTCGGACTACGGAATTGGCTGCGGTTGGCCTCATAGTAACGCCGGCAGGATTCCTCATCCGGCGCCGGCAGCGATACTTCCGCTGCGATCACCTGGTCGATGGCACCCTCGTCTTCGCGATCGTAGCCGAGGGCCTCGGCCCGCTGCAGCAATAGTTCGCGAACCGCCAAGGCTTCGGCGGCCTTTCGCCCGGCCTCTTCGGCGGATGCAGCCGGATGATATTGCATTTCCGCCAGCACTGCAGCCTCGTCGATAGCCGTATCATTCACACGGATCACTTCCATGTCAGTCTCCTTACAAGGTCGGGCGGGCCGGCGAGCGCCGGCGCACCACCTGATAGCTGCGGAAAACATAGCCAAGCGGCGCGCTCCAGATATGCACCAGGCGGCTGAACGGGAAGAGCACGAAGATGGTGATGCCTAGCACGATATGCAGCTTGAATGGCCAGTCGACGGCCGATACCAGCTCGGCGGCGCCGCCGCGGAAGGTGACGATCCGCTGCGCCCATTCCGACAGGGCCAACATCGTGCCGCCATCGCTGTGCTGGACCGAGAACGGCAACGTTACCAGACCAAGCACCAGTTGCAGCCACAGCACCAGCAGGATGGCGATATCCATCGGCGAACTGGTGGCGCGGATGCGCGCATCGGTCAGCCGGCGATGCAGCAGTAGGGTCAGTCCGATGAAGCAGATCGTACCGGCCGTGCCGCCGGACACCACCGCCACCATCTGCTTGGCTCCGGCGGTGATGAAATGCTCATACAGCCAATGCGGCGTCAGCAGGCCGACGAAATGGCCAAACAGCAGGAACAGGATCCCGATATGGAACAGGTTCGAGCCCCAGCGCAGCTGGCTGGTACGCAGCATCTGGCTCGAGCCGCTGCGCCAGGTGTACTGGCCGCGTTCGAAGCGGACCAGGCTGCCGACCAGGAAGACGCTCAGTCCGATATAGGGGTAGATGCCAAAAAAGAAGTGTTCGACATACTGCATCATGATCACGGTCCTCCGATCAGCGCGGGGATGGGGTGTTGATAGCCTGCACCCAGGCCGAGGCCTTGCCGCAGCCGCCACCGGAGGTGCGGTGCGGGTCGTTTTCCGGACCGAAGGTGACTGCGGCTTCGTCCCAGGCCCGGTCCAGGGCCTCGAAACTGTCGTCGTCTTCCTCTGGCGGACGAACTGGCGCGGCCACCGCCGCCGCATCGGCCAGGGCAAGCAGCGCGGCAGGCACCGCAGCATAGACAGACTGGCGCTTGTCAAGCCGGTCACGCAGCAAGGCGAAGATCGGCGCGGCATCGCGCAGGATGCCACGCGCCTCCTGCGGGTCGATCTGGCTGAGGAATTCCAGCAGCAGCGGCAGATAGTCCGGCAGTTCGCTCGAATCCAGCGCAAAGCCATGCCTGTGGTAAAGCTCCATCAGCGCCACCATCGCCGAACCGCGATCGCGCGAGTCGCCATGGACATGCTCATAGAGATGCAGCGCCACCGAACGGCCGCGATCGAACAGGCTGGTATAGCGTTCCTGCAGTTCGATCAGGTCGCTGTCGCCGAGATCGGCCGCCATCTTGTCGAGTGCGGCAGCGGTTTTCTGGCTGGGCTTGAGATCGCTGGCGATCATCGCGCGGATTTCCGGCAGCGCCGACTGCAGATCGGCGGTCGGATAGTCGAGCAGAGCCGACAGGGCTTTCAGGATTCTCATGGTCATCACTCCCCGACCGCGCGCTGGCCGGCCGCAAACAGATTGGCCGGTTCCTTGCCACCGGAGCAGCCGGCGCCGAAGGAGAAGCCGCAACTGCCGCGCAGGTCGAAGGCATTTTCGGCATATTCGCGATGGGTTGACGGGATCACGTAGCGATCCTCGTAATTGGCGATCGCCATAGTCTTGTACATATCCTCGACCTGGGCGAGCGTGAGCCCGACCTGTTCAAGAACCGCGAGATTCTCCTTCGCATCGACATGGCGGCTGCGCATGAACACCCGCATCGCCATCATGCGCTCCAGCGCCTCGACCACCGGCTCTTCCTTGCCGGCGGTGAGCAGGTTGGCGAGATACTTCACCGGGATGCGCAGGGAACTCACATCGGGGATCTGGTCGGACATCGCAATCTTGCCGGCATCGGCAGCCGCCTGGATCGGCGACAGCGGCGGGACGTACCAGACCATCGGCAGGGTGCGGTATTCCGGATGCAGCGGGAAGGCGATCTTCCAGTCGATTGCCATCTTGTAGGTCGGCGAGTGACGTGCCGATTCCAGCCAGTTTTCCGGCACGCCGTCGCGCCGGGCCTGTTCGATCACCGCCGGATCGTTGGGATCGAGGAAGATATCGAGCTGCCGCTGATACAGATCCTGCTCGTTCTCGGCGCTGGCGGCTTCCTCGATGCGGTCGGCATCGTAGAGCAGCACGCCGAGATAGCGGATGCGGCCGACACAAGTTTCCGAGCAGACCGTCGGTTCTCCTGCCTCGATGCGGGGGAAGCAGAAGGTGCATTTCTCGGCTTTGCCGGACTGCCAGTTGTAATAGATTTTCTTGTAGGGGCAGGCGCTGACGCACATGCGCCAGCCGCGGCACTTGTCCTGGTCGATCAGGACGATGCCGTCTTCCTCACGCTTGTAGATCGAGCCCGACGGACAGGCGGCGACGCAGGCTGGATTGAGGCAATGCTCGCACAGGCGCGGCAGGTAGAACATGAAGGTCTTTTCGAACTGGCCGTAGATTTCCTTCTGCAGCCCGTCGAAATTCTTGTCCTTCGAGCGCTTGGCGAATTCGGTGCCGAGGATTTCCTCCCAGTTCGGACCCCACTCGATCTTTTCCATGCGCTTGCCGGTGATCAACGACACCGGCCGCGCCACCGGGGTTGCCTGCGATTCCGGCGCTGTCTGCAGGTGCTCGTAATCGAAGGTGAAGGGCTCGTAGTAATCGTCGATTTGCGGCAGATGCGGATTGGCAAAAATCTTCGACAGGATGCGCCAGCGACCACCGATGCGCGGCTCGATCTTGCCGCTGCGGGTGCGGCGCCAACCGCCCTGCCACTTCTCCTGGTTTTCCCATTCCTTCGGATAGCCAATGCCGGGCTTGGTCTCGACATTGTTGAACCAGGCGTATTCGACGCCCTGGCGCGAGGTCCAGACATTCTTGCAGGTCACCGAGCAGGTATGGCAACCGATGCATTTGTCCAGATTGAGGACCATGGCGATTTGAGCACGGACTTTCATGGGGCAATCTCCTTGGTCTGTGCTGGCTTATTCGGCGGCCGCGGTGCTGACCCGCGGACCGTCCAGCCAATCGATATTGGTCATCTTGCGCACCACCACGAATTCATCGCGGTTGGTGCCGATCGTGCCGTAGTAGTTGAAGCCGTAGCTCAGCTGGGCATAGCCGCCGATCATATGCGTCGGCTTTACCGTGGTACGCGTGACCGAGTTGTGGATACCGCCGCGCGCGCCGGTGATCTCGCTGCCCGGCACATTCACGATCTTTTCCTGCGCGTGATACATCAGCAGCATGCCTTCGTTGACACGCTGGCTGACCACGGCGCGGGCGACGAGTGCGCCATTGGCGTTGAACACCTCGACCCAGTCGTTATCCTCGACGCCGACCTTGGCGGCATCCACTTCACTGAGCCAGACGATCGGCCCGCCACGCGACAGCGTGAGCATAAGCAGATTGTCGGTATAGGTGCTGTGGATGCCCCATTTCTGGTGAGGCGTAATGAAGTTGAGCAGGATTTCCGGATGGCCGTTGCTGCGCTTGCCATGCACGGCAGCGACGCTGCGGGTATCGATCGGCGGCCGATAGGTGCACAGGCCCTCGCCGAAGGCGAGCATCCAGGGATGATCCTGGTAGAGCTGCTGACGACCGGTCAGCGTGCGCCAGGGGATCAGTTCATGCACGTTGGTATAGCAAGCATTGTAGCTGACATGCTCGGATTCCAGCCCGCTCCAGGTCGGTGACGAGATGATCTTGCGCGGCTGCGCCTGCAGGTCGCGGAAGCGCAGCTTGTCGTCCTCGCGCGGACGCGCCAGATGCGTATGGTCGCGGCCGGTCGCCTTCGACAGCGCCGCCCAGGACTTCACCGCCACCTCGCCGTTGGTCTCCGGCGCCAGCGACAGGATTACTTCCGCCGCCTCGATGTCGGTTTCGATCCGCGGCATGCCCTGGCTGACGCCCGGCTCGGTGACCTTGCCGTTCAGCTTTCCGAGGAATTCGACCTCATGCTGGGTATTCCAGCTGATGCCCTTGCCGCCATTGCCGATCTTGCTCAGCAGCGGACCCAGCGCGGTGAACTTCTTGTAGGTATTCGGATAGTCGCGTTCGATCACGGTGATCTGCGGCATGGTCTTGCCGGGGATCGGCTCGATCTCGCCCTTGCGCCAGTCCTTCGGTTCGAAGGCCTGTCCCAGCTCTCCCGGGGTGTCGTGCATCAGCGGCGTCATCACCACATCCTTCTCGACGCCGAGATGGCCTTCGCAGACCGACGAGAATTTCTTGGCAAGGCCCTTGAAGATTTCCCAGTCGCTGCGCGCTTCCCAGGCCGGATCCACCGCCGCCGACAGCGGATGGATGAAGGGATGCATGTCGGAGGTGTTCATGTCGTGCTTCTCGTACCAAGTGGCCGTCGGCAGCACGATGTCAGAATACACGCAGGTGGTGGACATGCGGAAGTCGAGTGTCACCAGCAGGTCGAGCTTGCCTTCCGCGCTTTCGCGCCACACCACCTCTTCGGGCTTGCGTCCGCCTTCCTGGCCCAGGTCCTTGCCCTGCACGCCATGCTGGGTGCCGAGCAGGTATTTGAGGAAGTATTCGTGGCCCTTGCCGCTGGAGCCAAGAATGTTGGAGCGCCAGACGAACATGTTGCGCGGGAAGTTCACCGGATTATCCGGATCCTCGCAGGACATGCGGATGTCGCTGCTTTTCAGCTTGTCGACCAGATAGGGCGCCGGCTCCTGTCCGACGGCGGCAGCATCCCTCGCGATCTGCAGCGGATTACGGTCCACCTGTGGAGCCGAAGGCAACCAGCCCATCCGTTCCGCCCGCACATTGAAGTCGATCAGCGAGCCGGTCAGCTTCTTCGGCGCCACCGGCGAGAGAATCTCTTCTACCGCCAGCTTTTCATATCGCCACTGCCCGGTATGGGCATAGAAGAAGGATGTCGAGTTCTGCTGGCGCGGCGGACGGTGCCAGTCCAGCGCAAAGGCCAGCGGCAGCCAGCCGCATTGCGGCCGCAGTTTTTCCTGCCCGACATAATGCGACCAGCCACCGCCCGACTGACCGATGCAGCCGCACATCGCCAGCAGGTTGATGATGCCGCGGTAGTTCATGTCGGCGTGATACCAGTGGTTGATCGCCGCACCGAGGATGACCATGGATTTGCCCTTGGTCTTGTCGGCATTGTCGGCAAAGGCACGGGCGACCGCGATCACCTGTTCGCGCGGCACGCCGGTGATGCTCTCCTGCCAGGCCGGAGTGTAAGGCTGGTTATCGTCGAAGCTCTTCGCCGTGTTCGGGTCGTCGAAACCGCGATCGACGCCGTAATTAGCCATGAACAGGTCGTAGACCGCGGTGACCAGCACCGCGCCGTTCTTGGTTTCGATGCGCTTGACCGGGACTTTCCGTTCAATCACATCCGTCTGGGCATTGTTCGGGAAATGCTCGTTCACGATGCCGCCGAAATACGGGAAGGCGACCGGCTTCAGCTCGTCCTCGATGCCCTTGAGGCCCAGACGCAGTTTGGTCCCGCTGCCCGCAGTGTCTTTCTCCTCCAGGTTCCACTTGCCCTGCTCGCCCCAACGGAAACCGATCGAGCCCAGCGGCGTGACCAGCTTGCCACTGGTCTCGTCGAAGGCGAGTGTCTTCCAGTCGGGGTTGTTGGCTTCGCCCAGATTGTCGGCGAAATCGGAGGCGCGCAGGAAACGGTCGGGCACGAGGCGCCCGTCGCGTTCCACCAGCATGACCAGGTTGGGCATGTCGGTATAGCGACGGCAGTAATCCTCGAAATAGCTGCTGCGGGTTTTGACGTGGTATTCGCTCAGAACGACATGGCCCATGGCCATGGCGAGCGCCGCATCGGTGCCCTGCTTGGGATGCAGCCACAGATCCGCGAATTTGGACGCTTCAGAATAATCCGGCGTCACCACCGCGACCTTGGTCCCCTTGTAGCGCACCTCGGTCATGAAATGGGCATCGGGCGTTCGCGTCTGTGGCACATTCGAGCCCCAGAGCATCAGGAAGGTCGAATTGTACCAGTCGGCCGATTCCGGCACGTCGGTCTGCTCGCCCCAGGTCTGCGGCGAGCTCGGCGGCAGATCGCAGTACCAGTCGTAGAAGCTCATGCAGACGCCGCCGATCAGCGACAGGTAACGGCTGCCGGCAGCATAGGACACCATCGACATCGCGGGGATCGGCGAGAAACCGATCACGCGATCCGGCCCGAACGCCTTGATCGTGTAGGCATTGGCAGCGGCGATGATCTCGTTCGCCTCGTCCCAGTTCGCGCGCACGAAACCGCCCAGGCCGCGCGCAGACTTGTATTCCTTCGCCTTGGCCTTGTCCTCGACGATGGACTGCCAGGCGGCGACCGGATCGCGATGGGTTTTCCGCGCCGCGCGCCACAACCGGATCAGCCGGCCACGGATCATCGGATACTTCACCCGATTGGCGCTGTAGAGATACCAGGAGTAGCTGGCGCCGCGCGAACAACCGCGCGGTTCATGGTTCGGCAGGTCGGGCCGCGTGCGCGGATAATCGGTCTGCTGGGTTTCCCAGGTGACGATGCCGCCCTTGACATAGATCTTCCACGAACACGACCCGGTGCAGTTCACGCCATGCGTGGAGCGCACGATGCGGTCATGCGCCCAGCGGTCGCGATAGGCATTCTCCCAGGCGCGATCCTCGGTGGTGACGATGCCGTGTCCATTGGAGAAGCTGCCGACTTGCTTGCGAAAATAGGTTAGGCGATCGAGAAAACGACTCATGGCTGGTCACTCCGTTTCGAATTCAGCACGGATTCGGGGCGCCCTTGCGGGCGTAGTACCACCAGTTGATGGCGACATTGACCGCGTAATAGAAAGCGGCCCAGTAGAAGAAGGCGTTCGGTGAACCGAACAGGGTGATCGAGTAACCGAGCATCAGGCCGGCAGCGAACGGACCATAGGCCGCCATCGCGCTGGTCCAGCCGATCACGCCAGCAGCCTGACGCGGCTCGAACAGCATGGGCATCTGCTTGAAGGTCGAGGCATTGCCGATACCGGAGAAGAAAAACAGACCGAGCATGAAGGCGAGAAAATACGGGAAATCGGCCATCGAGGTCGGCGCAGTATAGAAAGACACGCCGATGGCACAGGCGATCAGGCCGATACCTGACCACTGCGTGACCACGGCGCCGCCGAAGCGGTCCGACAGCGGACCCGCGATCACACGCATGACCGAACCGATCAGCGGCCCGATGAAGGCATAGGCCAGCGGATCGGGCGCATTCGGGAAGCCGCCGAAAGTCTGGCGGATCAGCAGCGGGAAGGTCGCCGAAAAGCCCGAGAACGAACCGAAGGTCATGATGTACAGCAGCGTCATGAAGAAGCCGTGCTTCAGCTTGAAGATATCGAGCTGATCGCGAAAGTTGGCACGCACCGGCACGCTGCGCAGCATGAACCAGGCCAGGATGCCGAACAGGGCAATGAAGGGCACATAGAGCAGCGCGGCATTCTGCAGCCATATCTGGCTCTGCACGCCCGCGCGGGTGAAGGGCAGCGGCTCGCCAGCCAGGGTGCCGAACAGCGCCAGGCCGATGATCCAGGGCGTGACGAACTGCACGATGCTGACACCGAAATTGCCGATGCCGGCCTGGATCGCCAATGCCGTGCCCAGCTGGCGCTTGGGAAAGAACAGGCTGGTACTCGGCATGAAGGAGGAGAAATTGGCACCGCCGAGGCCGGCGAGGAAAGCCAGCACCATCAGCACCCAGTAGGGCGTGGTGGGATCCTGTACCGCATAGAACCAGCCTACGGCCGGGATCAGCAGGCTGAGCGTCGAGATCGCCACCACGTTGCGGGTGCCGTAAAGCGGCACCAGGAAAGTGTGGATGATGCGCAGCGAGCCGCCAGCCAGTCCGGGCATGGCCGCCAGCCAGAACAGCTCGCCGGCATTGAGCTTGAACCCGGCGCCAGGCAAGCGCACCACCAGGGCGCTGACCATGAACCAGACGATGAAGGCCATGGTCAGGTTGGCCGTCGTGATGATCAGTGTGCGCCAGGCGATCGCCTTGCCGGTGCTCTCCCAGAACTCGGGATTCTCCGGCTCCCAGCGACTCAGCCAATGACCCTTACGTGGCACCGCGGTTTCGTTTGTGACAGTCATGATGATGGCTTCCTTCTACCGGGCGCTGCCCGAAATCCGCGCCGGGATGCCGCCCTCGGCCAGTTCCGGCAGATCCTGCGGTCCGCGCAGACCCGGATGCTTGCGACGCTCCATGCGTTGAATGGTGAAATGCATCCAGGTCAGCGCCGTGGCGACCAGGGCGAACAGCAGCATGAAGCAGCTGGTCCATACGCCAATGATGTCGTTCAGCGCCCCGAACGTGATCGGCAGCACAAAGCCGCCGAGGCCGCCGATCAGGCCAACCACACCGCCTACCGCACCGACATGGTTGGGGTAATAGACCGGGATATGCTTGTAGACGGCGGCTTTGCCGAGCGACATGAAGAAGCCAAGCACGAAGGTGATGACGGTGAACGGCAGGAAGCCGATGGCCAGCGTGAAGCTGATCGGGCCTTTGATGCCATGCACGACATAATCGGTGGCCGGGTATGACAGGACGAACGTGCAGATCACCGAGACGATGAAGGTCCAGTACATGACCCGGCGGGCGCCGTATTTATCCGACAGAACACCGCCATAAGCGCGGAACAGACTGGCCGGGATCGAATAGGCGGCACCCAGCATACCGGCGGTTTTGATGTCGAGGCCGTAGACGCCCATGTAGTAGCGCGGCAGCCAAAGGGCGAGCGCCACGAAGGCGCCGAAAACGAAGAAGTAATAGAGCGAGAAGCGCCAGACCTGCAGGTTCTTCAGCGGTGCCAGCTGCCGCAGCAGCGGCTCCGGCTTGGCGCCGGTGCGCTTGCGCTCGGCCTGGGCCGGATCGTCCTTGGTCAGCAGCAAGAACAGGACGGCCATCACCAGCAGGCCGATGGCCCAGACCTTGGCAACCATCTCCCAACCGAAGGCGACCATGACGAAGGGAGCAATGAACTTGGTGACTGCGGCACCGACATTGCCCATGCCGAATATACCCAGGGCAGTGCCCTGCTTGTGCTTAGGATACCATTTCGAAACATAGGCGACGCCGACCGCGAAAGAGCCGCCGGCGATGCCGACGCCCAGCGCCGCTAGCAGAAATGTTTCATAGGAATAGGCTGAGGTGAGCAGCCAGGTCGCGATCGCCGCTGCGACCATGACCACGGTGTAAACCAGGCGGCCGCCATACTGGTCGGTCCAGATGCCAAGCATGAGGCGGCTGAGCGATCCGGTCAGGATCGGCGTGCCGATCAGCAAGCCGAACTGGGTTTCATTAAGCCCGAGATCCGCTTTGATCTGGATGCCGATGATGGAAAAGATCGTCCACACCGCAAAGCAGACGGTGAATGCAACCGTACTCATGACCAGAGCCGTGGTCTGGCCTGCGGGGTTTGTGTCGGGGTCTGAACGCGCAATCATCTGTCATGCTCCTGCAGCCGTATCGAGTGACAACGAGCTGTGTGGACTGACGATGGAAAGCTTCGCGAGAAAACGGATTGTCCTAGATCAAGCCGCTATCCGTCGGCCGCTTTTTGCAGTGCAATTTCTTGATAATTGTCAAAATCTCTTCGCAGCTGCGCGGATCAACGGGCTTGATGTCGGTCAATGCCGCCGCACCGGGGAGGGTTATCTTGTGATTGGCAGGAGGACAACGGCATGCGCCCTGATGATCAGGAACTCTTCGAGAAAACAGATATTTACCGGAAATTAGGCGGCGTGGTCGCGGAGCGCTTGGTGCGTGGCTGCCCGGTCCGGGAATTCCCCAAGAATGCCATTCTCACCCGCCAGGGCGAGGAATCCGAATGCGTCCATCTGATCCTCAGCGGACGTGTCTCCCTGACCGCAGAATGCTGCGATGGCGAAACGACCGTCGTGACCACCTTTGGAAGCGGAGAAATCTTCGTCAGCGCGGCCACCATCCTGCAACTGCCCTATCTGGTGACTGCCAAAACCAAGACTCTGTCGCGCATCGTTCTGATTCCAAGCACTCGTTTCCGACAGGCCCTAGAAACGGAGCATGGCCTTGCGATGATGATGGTGGAGATTCTAGCCCGGCACTGGCGCTTGCTGGTCGAGCATCTGCGCGAAGTCAAACTGCATACGGCGGTCGAACGCCTTGCCAGCTATCTGGTGCGCCACTGCACCACCAATGCAGGACCGGCCAGTTTCCAGTTGCTCGATGACCGGAAAACCATTGCTGGAGAGCTTGGGATGAGTTCCGAATGCCTGTCCCGAACCTTCCAACAACTGCGAAGCTGTGGTGTCCGGGCCAGCGGAAACCACATTGAAGTCAGCGATATAGAACGCCTGCAGGCTCTTTATCGCCCCGTGACCGCTGCCCTGTCGGGCAATCGGCCAGACGCAAGCGAGCCTTCCGAGCTGCAGGACTTCGCGGCGCGCTGATACCGGTTATTTATAGGCAACGCAGCCTTCACAGGCCGTACCGGTCACATCTCGCCTCAAATGTGCCGCACGCAGAGCCTGGAATGTCTCGGAATTCCAGGCTTTGGCAAAACCTTCCGTCATCAGATCGCCCATATGGAAACGGCCGTCATGATCGAAGCAGCAGGCCGACAGCTTGCCATCCCAGGTGATATGCCCCTCTGTGAAAACCGCCCAGCAAGGTAGCGGGTCACGTAGGGCCGCGGCACGGCCGCGATTACCGGCAATGGAAGCCCAGCCGCGCACGTCTTCTTCACCACTGACGAAATCGGCCTGATTGTAAAGGGGCAAGGCGTAGATCTCATCGACATAGCCGCGGATCTCTTCCAGCGCCGCCTGCATGCGCTGGCCCTGCTCGCCATCATATTCGATATAGGAGGCGTAGATGCCGCAACTGTACCCACCAGCATCGCGCACCTCGCGAGCGGTACGGATGTTGGCCTTAATCGCCTCGAAATAGCGTGGCTTCACACCGGCAACATCACTGAATTGTTCCGCATCGGCGAAATTGTAAGAGAATTTCAAAGAATCCAAGCCTGCGTCCATGCAAGCGCGCACGCGCTCGCGCGTGGCCAAAGATCCATTCGTGGTCAGGAAGACATAAGGGTATCCGCACTCGGTCTTCGCATGAGCAATCGCTTCCGGCAGCCAGGGCACCATGAAGGATTCTCCCAGATAGAACAGGCCGAGCTCTTCAACGCCCGCCTGCCGCATCTCCAGTGCCAAGCGTTTGAACATATCCTTGTCCATGTCTTTCTGATCACGCAACATCATCTCGCGCGCGCAGAAAGCGCAGGCAAAGTTGCAGCGCCCGGTCAGCTCGATTTTTACAGATCGCGGGATTGGCGCTACGGCCTTGGCACTCACCTCATCCAGGCGGGTGATAGCATCGATTCGTTCAGTGATCGTCATCTCGCATCCTTTCTATGAATCTGCGAATACGATTACCGTCGCAGTGATGCTGAACGACTTGTTAATTGCGCTGCGGCCTGTTGCCGCGCCGGGCAATTGATGGCGTCGACCTGTTGATCAAGGTCAATTTTCCACCCCGGCCGTCTTGTGAAACTGGCGCCGGAACCGCACCAGAGCGATGCACAACCATGTAGCAGGATGATGACAATGAATCAGGACATACCGATTGGTGTCGTGACGATATCAGATCGAGCCAGCGCCGGCATCTACGAGGATCGCGGCGGGCCCGCCATCATCGCCGAACTGCGGCGCATTCTGACTAACCCCTGGCATGCGGAGACGCGCATCGTTGCGGACGAACGTCCGTTGATTGCTGCGACGCTCACTGAACTGACAGATCGTCAGCGGTGTCCGCTAATCGTGACTACCGGCGGTACCGGCCCGGCCCTACGTGATGTCACCCCGGAAGCGACCGAAAGTATTTGCGAAAAAATGATGCCGGGTTTCGGCGAGCTGATGCGAAGTGTCAGCCTGAAGTCGGTACCGACCGCAATCCTGTCGCGCCAGACAGCCGGAATACGCGGCCAAAGCCTGATCGTGAACCTGCCGGGGAAGCCGAGCGCCATAGCCGAATGCCTGGCAGCCGTCTTTCCTGCCATCCCCTATTGCATCGATCTGATCGGCGGCCCGTATCTGGAGACCGATCCTGCCGTCTGCGCGGCTTTTCGGCCGAGCCGGTGATGTGTACGAGCACTTTTCACAGGCCATCGGCGGCTTGCTCCCGGCCGGATGCAAGATATGGCCTCTTACTGGCCAGAAGAGGCACTTTATGCTCAATTCGAGGCTAGGTTATGCCGTCACGTTGACGGCATAACCTGCTGATTTTCCTCAATCGTCGGTGTCACTATATGAGGTCACCGACAACCGCCAGGTGCGTGTAGGCGAGCGACAGCAACGGGGTCGACAGCCCGGCCTTGCGCGCCCGCGCCAACAGGTCGCCAACGATCTGGTCGGCCTCTACAGCCGAACCCTTCAGCAGGTCGCGATACATCGACGAAGTATGAGCCGAACCTGCCTTGGTCAGGGTCTCGCGCGTGTTGGCGACAAAGGCCTCGCTGGGCGCCACGCCGACCGTCTTCACCGTCGTCACCACCTCGTCGATCAGGCCGAGCGCGAAGTCGGTGCCGCCCGGCGCCGCCGCCACCTCGCCCACCGTGCCCCGCATCAGGCAGCACAGGCCACCGAGTGCTGCGAGCAGGGTCCATTTCTCCCACATCTCGCGCTCGATATGCGGGGTCAGCTTGGCATCGAAACCTGCATCTCTCAGCACGGCATCCAGCGCCAGAATCCGCGCGGAGCTGCTGCCATCCATCTCGCCATAGGCCAGATCGTGGAACTTGCCCATCTGGATCACCCGGCCCTGCTCGTCCAGCTGGGCCGGGATGCGGCACAGGCCGCCAATCAGCGCGGCCTTGCCGAAACGGGCCGTGATGGCCTCGACATGCTTCATGCCATTCAGCACCGGCAGGATCATGGTCTGTGGCCCGACAGCCTTCGCCATGTCATCCAGCGCGGCATCCAGCTGGTAGGCCTTCACGGTCAGGATGACGGCATCAAACGGCTGGTCGATCCGGTCGGCGGTGAGCAGATTGGGCCGCAGCGTCACATCGCCATGCGGGCTGACGATCTGGAGGCCATCCTTCTGCAGCTGCGCCGCGCGGCCCGGGCGGACCAGGAAGGTGACATCGCGACCGGCCTGGGCCAGGCGGCCGCCGTAATAGCCGCCGGTCGACCCGGCTCCAACAACGAGCAGACGCATGATTCCCCCTTAAATGATCGGTGCAAGGACCATCCAAGTACCGCATGGGGCAAAATGGTCAAGCCTCGCCAGCTGGCGCTATTTGAACCCGGCCTTTGCGCCGCCGAGCCAGAGCAGCAAGGCCATAAGCCAGAAGCCGACAGCAATTGCTGTCGCGTATAGCGCATAGCGCAGGTAAACCTCGCGCAGGGTCAGGGTAATGATGCGCTGCGCCGCTTCGGGGGCCAGTTCGATGCGGCGTTCAAGCAATATCCACAGTTCGGTCTGCTTGTAGGAATGCCGCACCACCCATTCCGCTTTGATCAGCAGCACGCAGGCGACGATCATCGTCAGGATGGCGCCCGACTTGAGAGATTGCAGCGGCTCCGCGATCAGGCCGATCATGACGCAGAAAATCGCCAGCGCGGCAAAGAAACAGCCGCGCCCGATCGAGAGCACCGCCAATGTCCGCACCCTGTACGTGTCGGGTTCGGCCATGGCGGAGCCCGTCTCAGGCCAGTCCGGGCAGGGTCAGCAGGATCGCAGCACCCAGCCAGATGAACATGGATGTCTGGTCGGTTTCCTCACGCCCGGTCAGGCGCTCGAAAATGCCCGCCGGCACTGCCGACAGCATCAGCGTGGTGATCGAGACGATCAGAGAGGTGCCGTAGAGCAGCACGATCCGGGTCGGCGGCACGAATTCCGGCAGCCAGACCGGTGCCATGATGAAGACCAGGGGTACGATCGGCGAAACGAAGCCGTTGAGCAGGGTGATTCCCAGAATGGCGATAAAGATGGTGTGTGGGCTCATGATACCGCCTGTGTCAGGCTGGGGGCCAAACCATTCGCGGCAAACAGGAAATGCGCCACATAGCGCAATGCAAAGCACCAGAATGCCGTTACTAGCGGGATGAAGCGCAGATTCACAAAGCGCGGCGTGATCCAGTCGGTCAGCCAGACCGCCCAGTTGGTCAGCAGATGGAAAAACCGGAAAATGTAGTTCGGATGATCCGGCGGCAGGAACGCCGTCATCATGAACCGCCCGATGCAGGTCCAGCCGATCAACGCAAAGGCATAGCTGACCGCCCAATAGGGCAGATAACTCCAGAAAAAGTCAGGTTGAGGGGTCATTGAAAATCCGGAAAGAAAACTGGATGTGAAGACTACAAAAGAAAACGGCGGGGGCCAATGGCCCCCGCCGTCACTACCACGTCACTGCACTTAGTGCGAGATGGCGTCGTCGGCATTCGCCAGCTTCACGTCGCCCTTCGGCACACGGATGCTGTCGATGAAGTCCTGCATTTCCTTCGCCGGGGCCGCTGTCATCAAGCTGACGACATAGGTCACGATGAAGGCGGCCGGGATACCGAACAGGCCACAGGAGATGTTCCTGACCCCGAACCACAGCGGCATACCATAGAACTGGGTCATGATCAGGTAGTACAGGCAGACACCGTAACCCGCGATCATGCCGGCAACCGCGCCGGTATTGCTGGTCCGCTTCCACCAGATACCCATCACCAGCGCCGGGAACAGACCCGAAGCCGCGATCGAGAAGGCCCAGGCCACCATAGCGAGGATGTGCGAAGGCTTCTGCGCCGCGACATAGGCCGAGACGATCGCCACCACGATCAGCAGCACGCGGCTGATGATCAGGCGCTTCTTCGTCGCAGCATGCGGGTCGATCATGCGGTAGTAGACGTCGTGGCTGAGCGCGTTGGCGATGGCGAGCAGCAGGCCGTCGGCCGTGCTGAGCGCTGCCGCCAGACCGCCGGCCGCAACCAGGCCCGCGATGACATACGGCAGACCGGCGATTTCCGGCGTGGCCAACACGATAGCGTCGGCCGCGATACGGAACTCGCTCAGCTGCAGGATGCCGTCGGCATTGCCCGTCACGCCCTTGCAGAGCGCATACTGCGTCGCCGCATTAGCCGCGTCACAGGCACCGACCAGACCGATCGCCCCCCATGACTGCACCCAGGCCGGCAACGCCGTGATCTGCTGGCCAATCACGTTCTGGTAGACTTCCAGCTTCGCGAACACCGCATAGGACGGCGCGGTGAAGTAGAGCAGGAAGATGAACAGCAGGCTCCACGCCACCGATTTGCGGGCATCACGCACGCTGGGCGTGGTGAAGTAGCGCATCAGGATGTGCGGCAGAGCAGCCGTACCCACCATCAAGCAGAGGATCAGCGCGAAGAAGTTCAGACCATCGGTGAAGTTCACCACACCCTTGGCATCCGAGAACACCGCCGTGTGGCTCTTGACCACGCCGAGGGCCGGTTCCAGCGCCAGGATCTTCTCCAGGGCCTGACCGTACATCAGCTGCGGGATCGGCACACCCGTGACCTTGGCCGACATGATCATAACCGGGATCAGGTAGGCGATGATCAGGATGATGTACTGCGCCACCTGGGTCCAGGTGACCGCGCGCATGCCACCGAGCATCGAGCAGACCAGAATACCGGCCAGACCGACGAACACCGCGACCTCGAACGAGATGCCGAGGAAGCGCGAGGCAATGATACCGACGCCGAAGATCTGCGCCGTCACATACGCGAAGGACGCAGAAATCAGCACGATCACGCCCACGAAGCGCGCGACGTTGCCGCCGTAGCGGGCGCCGAGGAAGTCAGGCACCGTGTACTGGCCAAACTTGCGCAGATACGGCGCCAACAGGATCGACACCAGCAGGTAGCCGCCGGTCCAGCCCAGCACGAAGGCGAGGCCGTCATAACCCGACAGGTACAGTGTACCGGCCATGGCGATGAACGATGCGGCCGACATCCAGTCAGAGCCGGTGGCCATGCCGTTGTAGAAGGCGGGCACCTTGCGGCCGGCGACGTAGTATTCGCCCATTTCCGCCGTGCGCGACAGCACGCCGATCAGCGCGTAGACGCCGACCGTCATGAACACGAACAGGTAGCCGATGATCTGGTTGGGCACGCCCATCTGCTCAAGGATGGCGAGCACGATCACGAAGGCGGCAAAGCCGCCCGTGTAAATTCCGTAAATTTTACCGAGGTTATCGATAAAACTCTTACCCCCGGTTTGCGTGTTGTTTGCCATGATGGCGTTTCCCCCTGTTCTATTCGTCTTCGGCGACGCCGAACTCTTCATCGATCGCGTTCTGCTTGGACGCGAACCAGAAGAGCGAGACGACGAAAGCAATCAGCGAGCCCTGCGCGGCCATGTAGAAGCCGAGCGGGAAGCCAATGAAGCTGATCTTGTTGAGCTGCGGCGCGAAGAAATGCACCACGAAGCTGAAGAAGAACCAGATGGCCAGCATCGTCCACATGAGGCCGGATGTTCTGGCCCAATAGGCCTTGGCCTTTTCGGGAGTTAATTCTGACATGAAGCGCTCCTGCCCCTTGTTTATGATTTAGTTATTCGTCTGACAGCGGATTCGACCCGCAAGCCAGCTTCGTGCAGTATAGGAGTCGCTTCTTACCACAGCCCATTAGACCAAAGTGTAAGCGAGGTTGGGCGGGTGGTTATGCCAGCGTATCACAGGGGGAAATGCATTTTGTTGCGCCGCACACTCGAGTTCTTTTTTCCACCTTCGGTTTCGACAATCGAAGAGCTGAAGGCCTTCGCCACCGGTGAGGCCTCTTATCTGGCGCAGAAAACGGTCATCGGCTATTGCCGGGTCAAGACCATGCTGGACTACGAGAAGTTGTTGACCGAGGCAGACTTCCGGGATGCCCAGGAGCTTTGCCGCTGGGAGGCTTATGCCAGCACGCTGAGCGACATGCTGGTTCTGATCGAGGGCTGGCTGCGCCCCGGGGCGGAACCGGCCCGGCAGAAGCTGGCCGATTCGCTGGCCGCTTTCTACCCGGCGATCCTGGGCCAGCATGTCCCGCCGCACCGGCAGGACTGGGCCGACAGCCTTGCCGCCTTTGAGCGGCGCTTCGCCCTCGCCCGCACATCCGAGCCGGCCGCCCCGGAACAGGTGGTGACGGAATCGGCAAAGCTGATCCACGAGTTGGTGCCGATTGCCGACCGGCTGAAGCGCAACGACCGCGAGGTGATCAATGGTGATCTGCGCATGCATATGCTGGCGGCGCATAGCTCGATGCTCAAGCGGTTTCGTCGTGACGCGCTGGTGGCAGCGCTGACGACCTGAGCGGCGGGCGATGCGGCGGGCGCTGAGCGGCGGGTTCAACCGCATCCTGGCGCGGCTGCGCAGCCCGGCGCCGCCGCAATCGGCCATCACCCTGGCCGATGACGAACCGCTGGCGACGCTGCCCGCCCTGCTGCTGGATACCGAGACAACCGGGCTGGACGTAACACGCGACCGTATCGTCTCGATTGCCGGTCTGCCCTATCGGGGGGGAATGGCCGAGCCGCAGCCGGCGCTGGATTTCCTGCTGCATCCCGGCATCCGCATCCCGAAGACGGCGACGGCAATCCACGGTATCGATGATGCGATGGTAGCCGCGGCGCCTTCACTGGCCCTGCTCTGGGGCAGCATCCAGCTGTTCTGGCAGGGCCGCGTGCTGATCGGACACAATACCGGCTTCGACATCGCCATGCTGCACCATGAGGCGGCTCGTCATCGCATGCCTTTCCATCCGCCGGCTGGCGCACTCGATCTCGGCCTGCTCTATGCCGGCCTGAAGCCGCGCGCGACGCATATCACCCTGGAACGCATCGCCGAGGATTTCTCGGTTGCCGTCGATGGCCGCCACACAGCCCTGGGCGATGCCGAGACCACCGCCGGCATCTGGCGCCACATGCTGCCGGCGCTTGGTCGCATCGGCGTTGCCACGCTGGGCGACGCGCGCCGCCTGATGCAGCGCCAGCGCGACCTGCTGCAGCGCCAGCAGCGCGCCGGCTGGGCGATCGAGCTGTTGCTGCCGCGATGATCCCTGTTGCCCCCACCCTGCCTGATCTGGAGCCCTACCGCCGGCGGGTGAGCGAAGCCATGCAGCAGCCGGTCAGCGATATAACGGCAGACGCCACACTGGCCGAGATCGCGCGCTGCATGAGCGACATGTCGCATGGCGCCCTGCTGGTGCGCGACCAGTATGGCCGCCATGTCGGCATCCTGACCGAACGCGACATCACCCGCGCACTGGGGCGCGATGGCGCAGCGGCATTGCGGCTGACCGCCGCCGACCTGATGACGCAGGATGTGGTCGCCATCGCCGAAACCGCCTTCCTGTTCCGCGCCATCGGCCGCATGCGGCGGCTCAACCTGCGCTACCTGCCGGTCACCGACAGTGCCGGCCGCTATACCGGCATGCTGACCGCCCGCAGCCTGCTGCGCCTGCGGGCCCAGGATTCGCAGATGATCGCCGACGAACTCGATGTGGCGCAGACCGCCGCCGAGCTTGGCCATGCCCGCGCCGCCCTGCCGCATCTGGCCGCGACATTATTGAGCGAAGGGTCCGATGCCCCGGCAGTGGCCGCTGTGATCTCCGGCATCTATGCCGACATGACCGCGCGGGCTGCCGCCATCGTCGAGGCCGAAGCCAACCTGGCCGGCAACCCTGCTCCGGCACCCTGGTGCATGCTGATCCTCGGCTCGGGCGGACGCGGCGAAAGCCTGCTGAAACCCGATCAGGACAACGCCATCATCCATGCTGGCAGCACCGAGGACGATGGCTGGTATGCGCGCGCCGGCGAACGCATTGCCGCCTTGCTCGACAGTGCCGGCATCCCCTTCTGCAAGGGCGGCGTGATGGCGAAGAACACCGCCTGGCGCGGCAGCCAGGGCCAGTGGCGCGCCCGCGTCACCGAATGGATCGCCCGCCACACGCCGGAAGCCCTGCTCAACGTCGACATCTTCTATGACCTGCAGCCGGTTTACGGCACGCTGCGCCTGGGCGAGTCTCTGCGCACCGAGGCGCTGGCGGCGGCCCGCAACTCGCCGCTGTTCCTGCGCCTGCTGGCCGAGCAGTCGGCACAACTGCATCCGGCGCTCGGTCTGTTCGGCCAGCTGAAGGCCGATGCCGATGGCCGCACCGACCTCAAGCTCGGCGGCCTGCTGCCCCTGGTCAGCGGGGCCCGCCTGATGGCTCTGCGTCTGGGCACCGCCGCCACCAGCACGGCGGCACGCCTGCAGGCCGTCGGACAGGCCGGCCTGATCGGCGACAGCGACATCGCCGGACTGATCTCCAGCCACGGCCTGCTGCTCGACCTGATCCTGCGCCAGCAGATCGCCGATCTGGCCGCCGGCCTTACACCGGGCAGCCGTATCGACCTCGCCAGCCTGCAACGGCGGCAGCGCGACCGGCTCAAGGCGGCGCTGAAGCATGTATCGCTGCTGCCCGACATGGTGCAGGGCGTGCTGACCTCTGCCACGACACCGGGCAGCGGAAAACCATCCTGACTTGAGCCGGATCAATGCGGCCGAAAGCCGACAGGATCATGTTGCCCGCCATCAAGGATGGAGACAGCGATGACCAGCACCTGGGAATTGGTCCACGGCCATGTCGAGGCTGCACTGGCTGATGCGGCCACGGCGTCGATCACGCCCGAGGCGGTGGCCAGCACCCTGATCAGTGAAGCGGTGCGGATTCTGAAAGTCCATCGCCCACTCGACGACATCCGCGCCGAGTTGCAATTCGCCATCGAGAATCTGCAGGATCGCGATTATGAATTCATGCGGCCGTAACGGCCTGCACCGCCAGCCGTTGCGGTACAATCAGAACAGGCTGCCCTGCCGGATATCCAGCGGCGGCGGGCGGAACAGATCCTTGCGCAGGCGCAGGCGGCGTTCGTTGAAACCGATGCGCTTGATTGCCAGCTGGAAGCGCTGGGCCAGCAACTGGGCATAGGCGCCCTCGCCGCGCATGCGGTCGCCGAAATCGGCCACATAGTCTTTGCCGCCGCGCGAGTCCTGCACCAGCTTCATCACCTTCGATGCGCGGTCGGGGTAATGCTCCTGCAGCCACTCCCGCCACAGTTCCTTCAGCTCATAGGGCAGCCGCAGCAACACCCAACCGGCCTCGCGCGCGCCGGCCGCCCAGGCTGCTTCCAGCAGGCGTTCCAGCTCCATGTCATTCACCGCCGGGATCATCGGCGCCGTCATCACACCGCATGGAATGCCGGCCTCGTTGAGCATGCGGATCGCCTCCAGCCGCTTCGGCGGCGTGGAGGCACGCGGCTCCATGGCCCGCGCCAGTTTGCGGTCCAGCGTGGTGAGCGAAACAAAGACCTTCACCAGCCCGAGCTTCGCCATCTCCGACAGGAGATCAATGTCGCGGGTGACGAGATGGTTCTTGGTCACGATGCCGAGCGGGTGGCGGGTTTCCAGCAGCACCTCCAGGATCGAGCGGGTGATCTTCTGCTCGCGCTCCACCGGCTGGTAGGGATCGGTGTTGGTGCCCATCGACAAGGTTCCGACCTGGTAATTGCGGCTGGCCAGTTCCTTGCGCAGAAGGGTGGCGGCATTGGGCTTGATGACGATCTGCGTTTCGAAATCCAGCCCGGGCGAAAAGCCGAGATAGGCATGGCTCGGCCGCGCGAAGCAGTAGATGCAGCCATGCTCGCAGCCGCGATAGGGATTGATCGACCGGTCGAAGGGAATGTCGGGCGACTTGTTCCAGGCGATAATGCTGCGCGCGCTGTCTTCATGCAGCACGGTCTTCAGCGGTTCCGCCTCTTCCAGGTTGTCCCAGCCGTCATCCTCGCGCTGGCGCGTCTCGCTGTCATAGCGGCTGCGCACCGCCGAGACCGCACCCCGCCCGCGCCGCGCATCAGGATGCGCCTGGTCGGCCGCCGTGGATACCGCACGCTCGACGAATTTCTTCATGGCGCCGAGTATGCCGCGCCAATGAGAACATTTCAAGAACTAACGAAACCTGGATAACCGCGGATTTACAGCTCGATATTGTAGCGCACGAAGGGCGCCCGCTTGGCCACGCGCTCATACAGCCGGCGCGCCGTGCCGTTGAATTCCTCGGTCTGCCAGTAGAGCACGGCGGCCCCTTTGGCCTTGCTGATCTCGGTGACGGCCGCGATCAGCCGGCGGCCGATGCGTTTGCCGCGCGCTGCCGGCACCACGAACAGATCCTGCAGATAGACATTGCCGCCCATGTTCCAGGTGGAGGGATGCAGCAGATACTGCACCAGCCCGAGCGCCACATCGCCCTCCCAGGCCATCAGTCCTTCGATGGCATCTTTCGGATCGATCAGGCGCTGCCAGGTGAAATCGGTGACCGCTGCCGGCACGCTCTTTTCATAGAAGGCAAGATAGCCCAGCCAGAGCGGCTCCCACTGTGCGCGCTCGGCGGCGGCGACGGGACGGATGACGATATCGGACATGGCGATACTTTCTGCAGGTTTTACCTGACCCGATTACCCCGAAAGCGGTTCCAGGATAAGCGCCAGTTCCTGCAAATATCGTGGAGCCAGTTCCCCGCCGTGAGGCTACTTGCCGCCGCCGCGCCGCTCATGCTCGCGCAGGCGCGGAAACAGCTCGACGAAATTGCACGGCTTGTGGCGGTAGTCGAGCTGGTCTTTCAGGATCATGTCCCAGGCGTCGCGACAGGCGCCGGGCGAACCGGGCAGCGCAAACAGGTATGTGCCGCGACAGACGCCGGCCGTGGCACGCGACTGGATCGTGGAGGTGCCGATCTTCTGGTAGCTGAGCATGCGGAACAGCTCGCCGAAGCCCGGGATGCTCTTCTCATAGATGCCCTCGAAGGCTTCCGGCGTCACATCGCGGCCGGTGACGCCGGTGCCCCCGGTGGCGAGGATGACATCGACGGTATCGTCATCGATCCAGTCGTTCAGCTGGCCCTGAATCTCGCCGATCTCGTCCTTCACGATGGCGCGCGACGCCAGCCTATGGCCGGCCTCGGTCAGCCGCTCCGCCAGCGTGTTGCCGGATTTGTCATCCTCAAAGCTGCGGGTATCCGACACGGTGAGTACGGCGATGCGCACCGGCACGAACAGGCGCTTGCCCTCGGCATCGACATAGGACGCCGTATTGATGGAAGACTGGGGCGAGAGTTCGGTCATGGCGCGGCTCCTGAAAACAGAGACGGCCTTAACCTATGATCTGTGACACGCCACGGCTAGGCGTCAGTTCTTTTTTTCCGCGCGCTGGTCGCCGCGGTCGAAACCGCGATAGACCGGCCAGCTGCCGGTCATGGTGGCGCTGAGCGAGGTATCGGGCTGGCCGATGCGGGTGCGGTAGATCCAGTAATTGGTCAGCACGCGTTGCACGAAATTGCGCGTCTCGCCCAGCGGAATGGTCTCGATGAACAGATACGGATCGTTCTGGTCGGGCGAAGCCCGCAGCCATTTCTGCAGGTTGCCCGGCCCGGCATTATAGGCCGCAGCCAGATACAGCAGGTTGCCCCGGATCATCGGCATGTCGAGCAGATGCTGCAGATAGCGCTGGCCCAGCTCGATATTATATTCCGGCGCGAACAGCTTATGGCGGCCGGTCTTGTGATGCAGGCTCTTGTCATTGGCAACAGCGCCAGCGGTGCGTGGCATCAGCTGCATCAGCCCGGTGGCCCCTGCCGTGCTCATGGCGCGGGCATTGAAGGCGCTTTCCTGGCGCATGAAGGCAAAGACCAGCGCCCGGTCGACACTGAAGCCACCTTCGGGTTCCCAGGGCGGCAGGGGATAAAGCGCGGAGTCATACCCTTCGCCCTTCACCGTGAACCAGGCGATCGAGATTTTCATCGACGAGGCTGGCGCGGCCTGCATGCGGCTGACCAGCGCGAGCAGCGCACCAGCCAACTGGTCTGACGACTGCGAGAACAGCCGCAGGATTTCGCGGTCGGCACGCACTGCCTCGCCCACTTCGCTTAAGGCCAGCGCGCGGCGGATCGCCGGAATCTCGGCCAGTTTGCGCGCATCGGCCGGATCGAGCGGCGGCGGCGCCCAGCGCAGCGGCTGATCGGCGCCAAGCTGAGCCAGCGCCAGCTGGCCATAGAAGGTGCGTTCCTGGTTGGCGCCGATTTCCAGCAGGCGGATCGCTTCCGAGGGCTGGCGCAGACGCAGCATCACGCGCGCGCCCCACCAGGCACCGGCGGATTTCTCCCAGCTGGTCGCGGTTTTCGAGAAAGCCAGGTTCTCGAAATGATGAGCGGCATTGTCATACCGGCCCAGACGCCAGGCAGCGAGGCCGGCAACCCAGTCGGGCTCCGACAGCCGCGCCCGTGAACGCTGTGCCGCCGGCGCCGCAAGCGCCAGCGCGCGCTCGTCCTGGCCCTCGAGCAGCGAGATCCAGGCGAGCCGGCGGCGCCAGTCGTCGTATTCGGTGGCGCTCAGCTTGCTGCGCAGGTCAGGCTTGTTGATGAAGGCCTCGGCCTCACCCAGCTTTTCGCGCTTGAGCAGCGCGTTGAACTGCGCCTCGGCCTGCACGATGGCCGCGCGATGGGCTGGATCGCGATCCTTGGGCTGCGGAATGCGGCGCGTGGTGGCAACCTGACCCGGCTGTTCGCCGGCATAATCGCCGAGATCGGTGCCCAGCGGTGCGGCCGGCGCCTTGTCCTTGCGCGCCTTCTTCTTCATCGCCATGCGGTAGATTTCGTCGGCGCCGGCATGGTCGCGGTACTTCGCCATCCACTCGGCCAGATCGTGATACGCCGCGTTGTAACTGGGATGGGTATAGCGCTGCTGCAGCACATGGCCGATCAGCAGGCGGTCTTTCAGGCGGGTGATTTCACGATCAGCCTTGGCCCAGTCGGCATCGGCCTGGAAATCGAAGATGCGCTGATAGCGTTCGACCTCGGCCGTATCGAGCACAAGCGGGAGATCCGTTGCGGCCTGCTGCGCATGCACCGGCGCGCTGGCAGACATGATGCCAGCCAGCATCAGGCCGCAAACCAGAACGACGCCCCCCACCAGACGCATGCTTCCCCGCCTCTTAAGCCCGCTTCTTTGGTCGCCCGGGATAGCGCAGTTGCGGTTAACGGACAAGTAAAGTCGCCGCAACCAAAGGTGGCGGTGTGTGTTTTCAGAGACTTAAACGGTGCGGCAGGCGGAAAATCAACAACCCGGCTGCAACACAGCCCAGGGCGCAGATCAGGATCGGCCACACGTAGCTGCCTGTGGTGTCGAATACCCAGCCGGCCAGCGTTGGTCCCAGCAGGGTACCGAAAGCCACCGAGGTATAGAGCACGCCGAGCACGGCCGACATTGCGCGCAGGCCGAACAGATCGGCGGTGAAGGCCGGCACCAGCGCAACGAAGCCGCCATAGAATAGACCGAAGGCCAGTGCGAAAATCGCCAGCGCGGCAAAGCCTTGCGCCACGCTCCAATACGCCAGCACCACACCGCTCAGCAGCATCATCAGGCCGAGACCGCGGCCACGACCGATGCGATCAGCAATGCCACCAAGCACGAAACGACCCAGCGTGCTGCCGACGCCAATCAGGCCGACCAGCCAGACGCCTTCGCTACGACTGAGGCCCATATCTCCGGCATAGGGCGCCAGATGCACGAAAGGCACAAAGGTACCGATGCAATTGAGTGCGCAGGCGGCATACAGCAGCCAGAAGACCGGATGCCGCAGCACGGCACCAAGTTCGAGGCCGGCCGGTGGTGCGGATTGAGCGATCGCCGGGGCAGCCGCGCCATCGGGCTGCAGCCCCATGCTGGCCGGCGAGGCCCGCAGCATCATGGTGGCCAGCGCGCCCAGCACCAGCGCGGCGATGCCAAAGGCGACATAGGCGCCGCGCCAGCCCAGCTGCTCGATGGCGAAGGCAGCGGCGGGCGGCGCTGCCATGGTGCCGATGCCGATGCCGGCCACGGCCCAGCCTGACGCCTGCCCGCGCTTGGCCATGAACCAGCGCTGCACCGTGCCAATCGCCGGCACATAAGAAAACCCGACGCCGATGCCGATGCCAATGCCGTAGAAGATCACGATGGCCGTAAGGCTTTCGGCAAAGCTCGCTGCGATCATGCCGAAACCGACACAGGCGAGGCCGAAGCCGACCACCGGGCGCGGCCCGATGCGGTCGGCCAGCCGGCCGCTGACGGCGCCGAGGGCGAAGTAAAGAAAGCCGGCGGCGGAAAACACCAGCGACACCGTGGCGCGGGAAGCCCCAAACTCGCGGCTTAAAGGTTCGAAGAAGGCTGGAAAGCTGTAGGCCGCACCGAAGCCGGTGAACATGACCAGGAAAGCGGCGGCGACCACCACCCAGCCATAGAAGATACCAGAAACGCCACCCGGCATCAGATGCCCAGTTCGCCCAGCTTGGCGGCAAGCTCCAGCATGTCGCGCCAGGCCTCGCGCTTTACGCCCGGCTGACGCAGCAGATAGGCCGGATGCAGCATCGGCATGGCGGGTACTGCAATGTCGCCGCGCTTGTACTCATGCCAGCGACCGCGCACCCGCGTAATGCCCTGCGTCGTTCCTAGCAATGTGCCAGTGGAGAATTTTCCGGTGCAGACGATCACCTTGGGCTGCACCAGTTCGATCAGCCGTTCGATGAATGGGCGACAGGCCACGATCTCTTCGGACGACGGATCGCGATTGCCCGGCGGACGCCAGAATAGCAGGTTGGAAATATAGGTGTTGCTCTCGTCGCGCCCGATCGCCTTGAGCATCTTGTCGAGCAACTGGCCGCTCTCGCCGACAAACGGCAGCCCTTGCGCATCCTCGTCGCGCCCCGGCGCCTCGCCGACGATCATCAGCGGCGCGTTCGGGGTGCCGCGCGCGATCACCGTATTGGTGGCGGTGGCCTTCAGCGCGCAGCCGTCGAAGGCTTTGATGGCAGCTTCCAGTTCGGCAATCGTGTTGCAGGCCCGCGCTGCCGTGGTCGCAGCGGTTTCCGCCGCCTGTGCCGACAGGATGGCCGGGCCGACCGGCTGGGCCTGGCGGGAGGCCAACGCGGCGGGTGCCGTTGCGGCAGGGGCCGCTGCCTGTGCCGGCTGCGCTTTTGCCAAGGGAGTTGCCTTGGGCGCGACGGTGCGATCGACCGGCTGGTCGCCAATAGCCTCGTCCACCCCGGCCTCTGCGTAAAACAGCACGACCTCAAGCAGAGAAGGAGGAAAATCAGGGGTTTCCGTGGCGTTCATCGATGCTGTAAGGGGTGGCGCCGTTGGCTTGCCCCCCATAGTCTGGTAAGCAGGTATGGAGCGTCAAGCTGACCGGCCCTGACGTTCCCAAATAAAAAAACGTTAGCAATATCCGAGGTGCCCCGTGTCGGAACGCGAAGCAATGGAATACGACGTGGTGATCGTCGGCGCAGGCCCGTCCGGCCTGTCGGCCGCGATCCGCCTGAAGCAGCTGGCTGCGGCGCAAAACCACGAGATTTCAGTGTGCGTGATTGAAAAAGGCTCCGAAGTCGGCGCCCATATCCTGTCTGGCGCCGTGATCGACCCGATCGCGCTGAACGAGCTGATTCCGGACTGGAAGGCCAAGGGCGCGCCGCTGAACACCCCGGTCACCGATGACCGATTCTGGATCCTGACCGAGGCGAATCACATCCCGGTCCCCAATATCGCCATGCCGCCGCTGATGAACAATCACGGCAACTACATCGTTTCGCTGGGCAATGTCTGCCGCTGGCTTGCCAGCCAGGCGGAAGAGATGGGTGTCGAGATCTTCCCCGGCTTTGCCGCGGCGGAAGTGCTTTATGGCGACAAGGGCGAAGTAGTCGGCGTCGCCACCGGCGACATGGGCATCGGCCGCGATGGCGAGAAGAAGTCGAGCTATACGCCGGGCGTGGAGCTGCGCGGCAAATACACCCTGATCGGCGAAGGCGTGCGTGGTTCGCTGGCCAAGAGCCTGATGCAGAAGTTCAACCTGCGCGACGGCGTCGACCCGCAGAAGTTCGGCATCGGCATCAAGGAGCTGTGGCAGATTGATCCGGCCAAGCATAAGCCGGGCCTGGTGATGCATACCCAGGGCTGGCCGCTGGACAACAGCACCGGCGGCGGCAGCTTCATGTACCATCTGGAAGACAACCAGGTGGCGGTGGGCTTCGTCATCCACCTGAGCTACGAAAATCCCTATCTCTCGCCCTTCGATGAATTCCAGCGTTTCAAGACTCACCCCGACATCCGCGAGTTCTTCGAAGGCGGCAAGCGCATCTCCTACGGCGCCCGTGCCATCAACGAGGGCGGCCTGCAGTCGATCCCGAAGCTCACATTCCCGGGCGGCGCGCTGATCGGCTGCTCGGCTGGCTTCGTCAACCTGCCGCGCATCAAGGGCAGCCACAATGCCATGAAGTCCGGCATGCTGGCCGCCGAGGCCGCCTTCGAGGCGCTGAAGAATGGCGCCGCCGGCGGCGACGAGCTGGCTGCCTATCCCGAAGCCTTCAAGGCGTCCTGGTCGTTCACCGACCTGTGGAAGGTGCGCAACGTCAAGCCGGCGATGAAATACGGCATGTGGATCGGCACCCTGCTGGGCGGCATCCATATGTGGCTGAACGACCTGCATCTGGGCTTCCTGGTGCCGTGGACAACACGCCATACCAAGGCCGATCACGAGAGTTTGAAGCCGGCCAAGGACTGCCAGCCGATTGCATACCCCAAGCCCGATGGCAAGATCAGCTTCGACAAGCTGTCCTCGGTGTTCCTGTCGAACACCAATCATGAAGAGGATCAGCCGATTCATCTGCAGCTGAAGGATCCCTCGATCCCCATTGCCAGAAACCTGCCGCTCTATGACGAACCGGCGCAGCGCTACTGCCCGGCCGGTGTTTACGAAGTGCTGCGCGATGATGCGGGCAACAACCCGCGCTTCCAGATCAATGCCCAGAATTGCGTCCATTGCAAAACCTGCGACATCAAGGATCCGGCGCAGAATATCAACTGGACCGTCCCTGAGGGGGGCGGCGGTCCGAATTATCCCAACATGTGAGCCAGATGACAGATAAAGCCTCCCGCGATCGTTCCATCTCCCGGCCCTTCCGTACCCTGCTGCTTGCTGCCGCCGCGCTGTTGCCGCTGGCGGCCTGCGGCGGCCAGAACAGCATGATGTCCGGGGCCTCGTCGTCGCGGGGCGCCTATCGCCTCGACAGCCCATACGGCAACTTCCTCGCCGCGCGCCATGCGCGCGAGATGAATGACAACACCAACGCGGCAAACTACTACCTGCGCGCTCTGCGGGAAGACCCGAACAGCGCGTTGCTGGCCCAGGGCGCCTTCATCGCCCTGATCGCCGACGGCCGCGTGGGCGAAGCCGTGACGCTGACTCCCGCCCTGCGTCAGGTCAATCCGTCGGAATACCTGCCGCGCATGACGCAGGCCTCGGCCCTGATGCTGGCACGCGATTACGATGCCGTGCTGCGCCTGGTGGCCGAGGGGCCGACCGGCGGGATTCACGCCGCCTTCAACCCGCTACTCGCCGCCTTTGCCCATGCCGGCAACGGCAATGCGGATCAGGCGATGGCCAATCTGCAGCGGCTGGAGCGCCACCCGCTGCTCAGCGGCGTCTATGCCCATCTCAAGCCGATCCTGCTCGATGTCCTGAACCAGCCGGAGCCGACCGAGGCCGCCTATCGCGAGGCGATCGAGGGCCGCGAACGTGCTGGCACCCGCCAGATCGATGGCATGGCCCGTTTCCTGGAGCGCCAGAACCGTTCGGCTGAAGCACGCCGCCTGCTGGAAGAGCAGATGGTGTTCAATCCGGATAATCCGGTGCTGCTGCACGCCCTGCGCCGGCTCGACACCAAGCGCAGCCAGCCCACCGAACCGCTGGTTGGCAATGCGGTCGAAGGTCTGGCGGAAGCGATGTTCGCCTCCGCCTCGGCGCTCGGCCGCAGCGATGGCGGCGATCTGGCCGAACTGCACCTGCAGCTGGCACTGTTCCTGCGTCCCGATCTGGACGATGCCCGCATGCTGCTGGGCGATATCTACGAAAGCCGCAACCGCTTCGACCAGGCGCTGGCGATGTATGCCAAGGTCTCGCCAAACTCCGCCTATGGCGAAAGCGCGCAGCTGCGCCAGGCCTGGAGCATCAACGAACTGGGCCGCACCGATGAAGCGGTGCGCGTGCTGCGCCGGATGGCCAGCGCCAACACCAGCAGCCCGCGCGCCCTGCTGACTCTCGCCGACATGTATCGGCAGATGGAAAAATGGCCGGAGGCGACGCGCGAATACACCGCGGCGCTGGAACGAATTCCGCGCCTGGAAGCGCGCCACTGGACCATCCTGTTCGGTCGCGGCGTGGCCTATGAACGCTCCAGGCAGTTTGACAAGGGCGAAGCCGACATGCTGAAGGCGCTGGAGCTGCAGCCCGATCAGCCGCTGGTGCTGAACTATCTGGGCTATTCCTGGGTCGACATGCATCGCAATATCGAGCGTGCCACCCGCATGATCGAACGGGCCGTGCAGTTGCGCCCCAATGATGGCGCCATCGTCGACAGCCTGGGCTGGGCGCTCTACCGCCTCGGCCGCTATGCCGAAGCGGTGGTGCAGCTGGAGCGCGCCGTCGAACTGAAGGGCGGCGATCCGGTGATCACCGATCACCTGGGCGATGCCTACTGGCGCGTCGGTCGCCAGGAAGAGGCCAAGTTCCAGTGGCGCCGCGCGCTCGGCCTGAAGCCCGAACAGGACCTTGCCCTGCAGGTGCAGCGCAAGCTCGACCAGGGCCTCGATCCGGTCGCCGCCAAGTAACGCATGACGATGCCGGGCCTGAGCCGGCTCGCACCGGCCAAGATCAATCTGTTCCTGCATGTCACCGGCAGGCGGGCGCCCCATGCGGCGCAGGCCGGCTATCATGAACTGGAAAGCCTGGTCGTCTTCGCCCAGGATCCGGCGGCCTGCGACCGCATTGCCGTGGCGCCGGCGGATCGCCTGGACCTCTTGGTTGAAGGGCCGCAGGTTGCTGCGCTGAGCGGCGAGAATCTGGTGCTGCGTGCCGCCCGCCTGCTGCAGGCGATGAATCAGACAGCGAAGGGCGCTGCGATCACGCTGAGCAAGACCCTGCCGGTGGCCTCCGGCATCGGCGGTGGTTCGGCCGATGCCGCCGCCACACTGCATGCGCTCCGCGCGCTGTGGCAGATCGAAATCGATGACACCGCCCTGGCGCAGGCCGCTGTGCAGCTCGGTGCCGATGTGCCGGTCTGCCTGCTCGGCCGCGCCGCCATGATGCGCGGGATCGGCGAACAGCTCGCGGCCGTGCCGCCGCTGCCGCCCTTCTGGCTGGTGCTGGTCAATCCCGGTGTCAGCCTGGCCACCCAGGATGTGTTCTCGGCACTGGCCGGCCAGTTCGGACCGGCAGAGCCCTTCGAGCGCCGGCCTGACAGTGCTGCCGATCTCGCCATCCTGCTGCGGGCGCGCCGCAACGATCTGGAAGCACCGGCCCGCTTCCTGGCGCCGGAAATCGATCCGGTGCTGGCGGCCCTGAAGGCCCAGGCCGGCTGCCTGCTAGCGCGCCTGTCCGGCTCGGGGGCAACCTGCTTTGGCCTGTTCGCAGACAAACGCGAGGCCGACTTCGCCGCCCGTAACCTGGGGCGCGCCTATCCGAAATGGTGGGTGGCCGCCACGGCGGCTGGCTGATCGGGGCCGGCCGATCGGCGGCGGCTGACATCAAACGTTACAAATCCGGCCGCAGGCCTTGGCCGTGCCGCCCGTAAGATGTGGCATGACCCAGATTCGCTCCCTGCGCTTATCCCTTCTCGTCCTACTGGCCTTTGCCCTGCCCGTCATCCCCGCGCGGGCCGATGGTGTGGTGATCGTCAACGGCCCGTCCTACGGTCCGCCCTATGGGCCCCATGGCCCGCATTTCGGCCCCCGCCATCGGCCGCCGCCACCGCCGGTCGTGGTGGTGGAACCGGCACCGCCGCCGGTGGTCGTGGTGCAACCGGCGCCGGTTGTCGTCACCCCGGCGCCAGCAGCCGCGGCCCAGCCCTATTGCCGCGAATTCCAGACCCAGACCGTGGTCGCCGGCCAGGTGCAGCCCAGCTACGGCACCGCCTGCCAGCAGCCCGATGGCAGCTGGAAAATCGTCAGCCAGAAGCCCTGAAATCCGCCCCGGCCGATCCGGCGTAAAGGCTGGAAATTTCCGGCCACGCCGCCTATTGTCCGCCCGCGCCGCGCCCTGCGTTTCAAAGGGTGCCTGCTGGGGCGTAGCCAAGCGGTAAGGCAGCGGTTTTTGGTACCGCCATTCGGAGGTTCGATCCCTCCCGCCCCAGCCATTTCTTCAAAAGCGCCGCGCGCCACTCACTGCCGGCGGGACGGCCACAGTTTCCGCCAGTCGACGCCGGCCGGCAGTCGCAGCAGCAGAAACATCGCGAAACCCAGCATCGGCCAGAAGAACCACAGCCGGCTGGGGCTGGTCGCCAGATTGATGATCATCAGGAAAACCGTGAGCACGCCAAGGCGCCAGGCGTGGCGTCGCCATTTCGCCAGCGCGACCTCCGTATCGGCTGCTGGCGCGTGCAGGGTGGTGCGGGCCACCGCAATGCCCGGACTGTCCGGGCCAAGCAGCACACGATAGGCCGCAACCGGCTCGGCGATATTCTTGATCTCGCGGTCGCCAAGAAAATCGAACCCGATATCCAGCTTCTTGCGCACCTGCTCGAAAACCGTGCCCGAGATGCAGATACCGCCCGGCTCGGCGAGTGATTCCAGTCGTGCCGCAACATTCACGCCTTCACCGTAGATGTCATCGCCATCGAGCATGACATCGCCGAGATTGATGCCGATGCGGAACCACATTGGCGGCAGGGTCGGTTCCTCGGCATTGCGCGTGGCCAGACGGCGCTGGGTTTCCACGGCGCAAAAGACAGCCTCAACCGGCGAGCCGAATTCGGCCACCAATCCGTCGCCCCAGGTGTTGATCAGGCGGCCATGGTGACGACCGATCAGATCGATCATGACCTCGCGATACTGCTTCAGCCGCGTGACGGTGCCAACCTCATCGCGCTCGACCAGCGCGCTGTAGCCCTGCACATCGGCGCAGAAGATCGTGATCAACTTGCGGCGGATTCCTGAATCTTGCTCGGTCATGGGGCCATCTTGGCAGATTTCCGCGAAGCATATACGCAGCCGCCGAAGCAATAAAGGCTACAGAGGCTGATCTGTGACCGTTCATACACATCCACCGGCGGCCGGTCTTATAGCGGTGTGTAGGTCACGATCTGCGGTTCGCGACCCGGCGGCACATGAATTTCGTGCTTGGGCAACGTATAGACCGTGGCCCCGATGATGAAACTCGGCACGCCTGCATTGTCGAGCAACGGCATGGCAATGCGTTCGCCCATGCCAGTGCCGCCCATCAGATGAAAGACCTTGCCGATATTGTGCATGACCACAAGCTCGGTGCAAATGCGGCGATAGCGCTGCAGGACAATGGGGAAAACATCGGGCGGAAAAACATCCGACATCTTCGTGCCGGCCTTCACCGTCTGCAGCAGCTCGGCAACCTGGCTGCCGGCGAGGCGCAGATGGAAATCCTGAGCCGTGGTGTCGCATTCATAGAGAAAGACATTGCTGAGCAGCCGAGGAAAATCCATCGGCGAAACCTGCCCGCGCCGGGGGACACGATCGCCCTGCCGTAGATTCAGGTAGTAGGTCAGGAACTGCAACAGCAACGGATCCTTCACGTGGCTGAAGGCCGTAATGTCGGTGACCGGACTCGGTTGCTGTAATGACAAAATCGTTCCGTTGACGCCCGATTGTTCAAGCATCTAACAGCAGCATTAAAAACCTGCAATTGCAATCGGCAAACTGCCGGGCCAAAACGCAACCGGCGCCGGATGCGATCCGGCGCCGGCGTAACGTACTGAACCGTCCTTACTTGGCGAGCGGGCAATTACCTTCCGCCAACGGACGGAAGGCCTTGTCTGCGGGCACCGTCGCCGCCACCTTGAGGAAGTCCCAGTCGCCTTTCGATTCGGCTGGCTTCTTGGCTTCCAGCACATACATCGGATGCAACTTGCGGCCATCAATGCGGATGCTGCCCTTGCCAAACAGCGGGTCATCGGTCGGCATCGCCTTCATCGCCGCCACCACCGCACGGCCATCGGTCGCCTCGCCCACCTTGTCGACCGCTTTCAGGTAATGCATGACACCGGCATAAACGCCGGCATGCATGTCGTTCGGCATCATCTTCTTGGCATGCCGGGCCTGGAAGCGCTTCGACCACTCCCGGGTGCCGTCGTTCAGATCCCAGTAGAAGGGCGCCACCGACTGCAGCCCCTGCACCGCCTTCAGGCCGAGCGCCGGCACATTGGTGACGCCGAAGATCAGGCCAACGATGCGCTGTTTCTCCGCCATGCCGAATTCGGACGCCTGCTTCAGGGCATTGGTCAGGTCGCCGCCGGCATTGGCAAAGGCCACCACATCGGCACCCGAGGACTGCGCCTGCAGCAGGAAGGAACTGAAATCACTCGCCCCCACCGGATGGCGCACCGCACCAAGGATAGTGCCGCCCAGTGCCTTGATCTCGTCGGAAGCCTGCTTTTCCAGGTCATGGCCGAAGGCATAGTCCGCCGTGAGGAAGAACCACTTCTTGCCGCCCTGGGCAAAGGCCGCGCGGGCCGCCGAGTGACCATAGGACCATGTGTCGTAGGTCCAGTGGACGAAGTTGGGCGAGCAGCGCTCACCGGTCAGCACGCCACTGCCGGCGCCCGAGCCGATCACGGCCTTGTTCTTGTCGCGTGCGATCTCGTTGACGGCCAGCGCCACCGCGGAATGCGGGATATCCACGATCACGTCAACCTTGTCGATGTCATACCACTGGCGCGCAATATTGGCGCCGACATCAGGCTTGTTCTGGTGATCGGCGAAAACCACCTCGACCTTGCGCTTGCTGGTTTTCATGAAGTCTTCAGCCGCCATCTGGGCGGCCAGCACCGAACCCGGCCCCTGGAAATCGGCGTAGACGCTGGACATGTCGTTGAGCACAGCGACCTTGACCGGTTTCGGATCGGCGGCCAGAGCGGGATTCAAAACGGCACTGCCGGCAAAAGCAAGCAGGGCGGCACAGGTGACAATGCGCATGGTGGGCTTCCTCCATATTTTGTTATATGGAAGTATTGTTTGCCTTACCAACGATCGTCAATCGCTATTTCGCCGCCAGCTGCGAATATTGCGATGCACACCCTGCAAGACTCAGGGAATCTGCAGCAGTACAGGCAGCCAACCGGCCTCCTGCGCCAGTTCGATACCCTCCATCAACGGGATGGCCGCGACGAACCACAACGCATCGCGGAAGGTTGTGATCACGAAGCGGGGCTGCACCAGGATTTCGGCGGCGGAATGCCAGCCCGACAGGCGCGGCCCCCAGCGTGGCACCTTCCCGGCATAGGCGGCAAATTCAGCTGGGAATCGTGATTTCAGGAAAGCCTCTTCCTGCACGATCACCACGCTGAAGACGGCAAACACGAACAAGCCGAAGATCAGGCCCGTCGTCACATTACCGGCCTGCAGGCCAACGCCTGCGCCACCCAGCATGGAAAACAGGTAGAGCGGGTTGCGGCTGATTGAATAGGGGCCCTCATCGACCAGCAGTTTCTTCTTGCGGCCGCCAATATACAGCGAGCACCAGGTGCGGCCCGCGATGCAGGCGAGAATCAGGCCGTAGCCGAACATCTCGCAGGTTTCATGCTGCCAGCCGGCGGACGGCCATATCGATTCCGTGAACAGCAAGACAAGCAGCAACAGCAGGCCACTGCCGAAGACAAACTGTTTGCGCCGGCGTTGGACCAGCGTGAGAGTATCGGGTTTGCCATCGGTCACGGGGGGAGCGCCAGCAGATGCGGGCATGGGGCATTCTCCACAGAATACGCTGGCCATTTTGCCATAGCGCGCATCGCAATCACACGCCGCCGGTCACGCAAGCCCGGCGCGATTTGTCGCAGCTTGTTGGGATGCTATTGAGTCCATACGCGCGGCTGTCGCTACCCTGCCGGCAGTGCCGCCTGGTGCCTCAGTTCACTACCCGCCAGGCGCCATCCGGCATCAGGCAGGCAGTGCCGTAACTAGGCTGCACCCTGCCATTCACCGTAACGCCAGCCTGGTATTCGCGGCAGTACTGACCATTGGTGGTCTGGAACACTGGCGAGGCCGGCACGGCTGAAAGCTGACCACCATAGGGTGACGGCGCATAAACCACTGGCGGCGGCGCACTGTAATAGGTGACCGGCGGCGGCTGCACGACAACGACACGCGGCCGATAAGCCGGGGGGCCATAATATGGACGGTCCCAGTAGGAGTAGTGATAGGACTGATAATGCCGCGGCGGTCCGTGATGGTGTCGTCCCGGGCCATACCATGGGCGCGAATGCCAACCGCCACTGGAATAACTGAAGGAATAACCATCGGCTCTGGCAGGCTGCGCCAGAGCAATTCCGGCAGCGACGGCGAATACGACGGCAACGGCAAACGGCGCTTTCATGGCACAGCCTCCTTGGCTGCTATGAAACCAGACTGCGCATTGATCATGGCGAATTTATGTTGGGGTTGCTGTGACAAATCTCGGTGAGCCCGACTGGCGACGACTGCCGGAAATGGCAGATTTCCTTTACTTGGCTACGGCGCAATGCGACGCTGATCCTATACCGCAGGGCGTGGGGAAGCTGGAAACATGCTGCAGATCGAGTTGATCAGCGCCCATCTGGTTCGACTGCTCGAATTCTGGACTGCGAATCGCGGTCCCGACGGCAGCCCGCCCCTGCGCTCTGCCCTCGACCCATTGGCCTTGCCGCCGTCGGTATTGCCCCGCCTGATCCTGATGGAATTGCATCCCGGCCTGCCGGGCGGGGATCCATTCCGCTTCTATTATCGTCTAGCCGGCACCGCCATCGTGGAGATGTTCGGCTTCGATCCGACCGGTCGCTACCTTGATGAAATCGGCAATACGCCGGAAATCCGCCTCAACATCGAACGCCTCAACGAAGCCATCAAAACCCGGCAACCCCACATCAGCCGGTCTTCCTTCATGATTCCGAACCGCGAGTTCATGCAGGTCGAGCGGCTGACTCTGCCCTTCCTGCGCCAGGATGGCTCGGTCGGCTTCCTGCTTACCGCACTGTCGCCAATCAATCCGGCATCGTGAAACGAAATGGCCCGCGGCTTGCGCCACGGGCCATCGCGTTGCGCCCTGCGGGGCGGATCAATACATATGCTGACCGCCATTGATGCTCAGTGTTGAACCGGTGATGAAGCCGCCTTCATCGGCCACCAGGAACAGTACGCCACGGGCAATTTCCTCGGCACGCCCCAGACGGCCGACCGGAATCTTAGCCACGATCTTTTCCAGCACATTGGCCGGCACGGCCGACACCATGTCGGTGTCGATGTAGCCCGGTGCAATGGCGTTCACGGTGATCCCGCGCGCCGCACCTTCCTGCGCCAGCGCCTTGGTGAAGCCATGGATGCCTGACTTCGCCGCGGCATAATTGACCTGGCCATACTGGCCGGCCTGGCCATTGATGGAGCCGATATTGACAATGCGGCCGAACCCGCGCTCGCGCATGCCGTCGATGGTGGCGCGGCACATGTTGAAGCAGCCGCCGAGATTGGTATCCAGAACGGCCTGCCACTGATCGTGGCTCATCTTGTGCATCGTACCATCACGAGTGATACCCGCATTGTTGACGATCACATCGACCGGGCCGAGTTCCTGCTCGACCTTCTTCACGCCCTCGACGCATTCCTCGTAATTGGCGACATCCCACTTGTAGGCCCTGATCCCAGTCTCGGCCTCAAAGGCCTTGGCCCGCTCGGTATTGCCGGCGTAATTCGCCGCAACCTTGTAGCCGCTCTGGTGCAGCAGTTTGGAAATCGCGGCACCGATTCCTCGGGTTCCGCCAGTAACAATCGCAACGCGGGACATGGATATTCCTCCTGTTTGACTTTTCTGAACTGCCATTGCGGCTGGCGTTTATGATGTCAGATGTGCGCCGCACGGCATTGATACAAAACAAAGGCCGGGATACCCCCTCCCGGCCTTTGCCTGATTGCTAGTCGCGGGCGACGCACATGGCGATGCCCATGCCGCCGCCGATGCACAGCGTGGCAAGGCCCTTCTTGGCATCGCGACGCTGCATTTCATACAGCAGCGTCACCAGCACGCGGGCGCCCGAGGCGCCGATCGGATGGCCGATGGCGATCGCGCCGCCATTGACGTTCACCTTGTCGGTATCCCAGCCCATATCCTTGTTCACGGCGCAGGCCTGGGCGGCAAAGGCTTCGTTGGCCTCGATCAGGTCGAGATCGCTGGCTTTCCATCCGGCCTTCTTCAGTGCTTCGCGCGAAGCCGGGATCGGACCGGTGCCCATGATCGAGGGATCGACGCCGGACTGCGCCCAGCTGACGATACGGGCCAGCGGCTTCACGCCGCGCTTCTTGGCTTCCTCGGCACTCATCAGCACCACGGCGGCGGCGCCGTCATTGATACCCGAGGCATTGCCGGCGGTGACCGAGCCATCCTTGGCAAAGGCCGGACGCAGCGCTTTCATGGCGTCCACGGTGGCGCCATGGCGGATGTATTCGTCATTCTCCACCACCACATCGCCCTTGCGGCCCTTGATGGTGACGGGAACGATCTCGTCCTTGAACTTGCCGGCCTTCTGCGCGGCTTCGGCCTTGTTCTGGCTCTTGGCGGCGAATTCATCCTGCTGGTCGCGGGTGATCTGGAACTGCTTGGCCACGTTCTCCGCCGTGTTGCCCATGTGGTAGCCATTGAAGGCATCCCACAGGCCGTCACGGATCATGGTGTCGATGAAACCGAGATCCCCCATCTTGTGGCCGGCACGCAGGTAGGCAGCATGCGGCGCCTGGCTCATGCTCTCCTGGCCGCCAGCCACCACGATGGTGCTGTCGCCATTCCGCACCGCCTGGAAGCCGAGTGCCACCGCGCGCAGGCCAGAGCCGCACAGCATGTTGACGCCCCAGGCCGGCACTTCCACCGGCAGGCCGGCATTGATCGAGGCTTGGCGGGCCGGGTTCTGTCCCTGCGCGGCGGTCAGGATCTGGCCCATGATCACTTCGCTGACCTCATTCGGCTGCACGCCAGCGCGCTTCAGCGCGCCATCGATGGCGACCTGGCCGAGATAATGGGCTGGCACGCCGCTGAGCGCGCCGTTGAACGAGCCGACCGGCGTGCGCGCGGCGCTGGCGATGACGATATCGGTCATGGGGTCCTCCATAGATCGGACTTTATGTTTGGCGAGGCGTTATCGCGTAAACGATACCGGCCTTTTCGCAAATGCGGCAAGGCCCTGCCGCGTCCAAAAACGCGCTTCAGGCCTGCACTTTGGTCGCACGGACCCGGACTGCACGTTTCTTGTTCGCAGGCAGATGTTTTTCCGCCTGTGGTACGGCTGCATTCAGCCATGCCGCCAGCGGCTGCCACAGGCCACTTTCGGCACGCGGCCCCACCACCATGCCAATATGGCCACTGGGGGCATCCAGCCGGCTGGCCTGGGGGATTTGTGCCAGTAAAGCGGCAGCCCCTTCTTTGGGCACCAGCTTGTCGCGCTCGGGTAACACCACCAGCGTGGGCTTGCGCCAATCCTGCGGCAACATCGGCTGCCCATCAATCACCCAGCGCCCAGCCACGGGTTTGTTTTCGCCATACCAGCCGAGCAGGCATTCGCGGGCCACCGGCCCGGCCAGCGGCACACCGTCATTCAGCCAGTCTTCCATGGCGACAAAGCGGCGCTCGGCCTCGCTGCCTTCGGGCATTGCGGCGAATTGAGTGAACTTCTTCAGGGCCGTGAAGGGATCGAGCGCCCAGAAGAAACCCTGCAGCGTGTCGACCTCCAGCATCGGCGGCACCTGCCCGTCTTCCGCCGCGGCCGGCACCAGGGCCGGTGCCAGGGCCTGCACCAGCGCTGCCTGATGCGTGCCACCAGCATGGAAATCCCACGGCGTCGCCAGCAGGGCCAGCGCCGCCACATCGTCTGGCGCCGTCAGGGCTGCCGCCAGTGCCAGATTGCCGCCCATGCAGTAGCCCAGCAGGATCGGCACCTGCCCGGTTTCGCGTTTGACATGCTGAAGTGCCCGCCGGATGCGGGCGATATAGGCGGCGAGATCGAAGCGCTGCTCGGCATCGCCGGGATCGCCCCAATCCAGCAGGAAGGGCCGCATCCCCTGTCCAGGCAGCCAGCGCGCCAGGCTCTGCCCCTCGGCCAGGTCCAGCACATAGGCGCGGTTGACCAGTGACGGCACCAGCAGCACAGGCCTGCCAGCCTCGCCATAGGCGAGCACACGGCTGCTGCCTTCGCGCCAGAAGACGGGCGGATCGGGCAGGTCTCGCCGGCTCCCATGCCGGCGATAGCGCTGCATGCCGCCGGTCATCGCACCGATCCGTGCCAATCCGGCGCGGATCAGGGCGGCGTTGAATTCATTTGGGTCTACGCTGGCGAGGCTTGGCAGCAGGCTGACCAAGCGCGCCTGCAAGTGCGGATTCCAGTGCGGCAAGCCGTCTTTCGCAATCGGCCAGACGGCGAGCGAGCTCAGCAGCATCAGGTTGGCCGTGGCCAGATGCAGCGGCAGCGGGCGCGGCCCCAGTCGGGCTTCGGGCCGCATTGGCGGTTCCGGGTGTTGCGCCATGTCCGCCTCCCGCTTGAGTGGCTGCCGTCTGGGCGGCCTGCTGGGCCTTCTGGGTCCCCTGCTGCCACAGGGTCAGCCAGTTCGCCGACAGTTCCGCCAGTTTCGGGTCGGTGGCCAGCAGGCCGGCCTGCTCCTGCCAGAGGTCGAGAAAGCGCTGCGCCAATGCCTGCGCATCGCCCCCGCCTGCTTTTGCCTTCGGATCGTCCATGCTGGCAGCGTACACCGAAGTGGCGATTTGGAACCACCCTTTCGCAGCGCACAAGAGACTTGCGTACACAAACGATAACGAGTGAAATGCTCTGCAACAATTCTAGGGAGCGCAGGACCGTGGCCGAGACCGACCAGACGACAGCAGCGCCAGCAATTAAGATCAAAAAATACGCAAACCGGCGGCTGTATAATACGGCAACGTCTTCCTATGTGACTCTCGAAAACCTGTGCCAGATGGTGAAGGACGGCCAGGATTTCCTCGTCGAAGATGCAAAAACCGGCGAAGACATCACGCGCGGCGTGCTGACCCAAATCATTTTCGAAGAGGAATCCAAGGGCGGGCAGCAGTTGCTGCCGATCGGCTTCCTCCGCCGACTGATCACCTTCTATGGCGACAGCCTGCAGACCCTGGTGCCGAGCTATCTGGAAATCTCGATGACATCGTTCCAGCGCAACCAGGACCAGATGCGGCAGTATATGGCGGAATCCTTCGGCGAGATGTTTCCGTTCCGCAGCATTGAAGAAATGGGCCGCCAGAACATGGCGATGTTCCAGCGCGCGATGACGCTGTTCAACCCCTTCGTCGCCGGTATGAACGACGCCGACAAATCCTCGGTCGCGGCAGCCGGCGAAAAGGCAGCTGCAGGCGAGAATCCCGTCGAGGTCGACACGCTGAAAAAGCAGATGGAAGAACTGCGCAAGCAGGTCGAAGCCCTTGCCCGCACCAAGGGGTGAGCAGCCTGCCGCTGCCGGACTGCCACTGACCGACTCTCTGCCAGCCGTATCGCCGCCGCCCGATGCGGGCCGCCGCCGCGTGCGGCTGTCGATTTCGCGCGTGCTGACGCTTGGTGTCGGCATGCTGATGCTGCTTGCCGGCATCGCCTACGGCATCGCCCTGGTCAGCGGTCGCCTCAACACCGTCGAACTGCTGCGCGACCGTAATGACCGCATCCTGAGCCGGCTGATCGAGCGTACCCAGCTGCAGCTTGATCCTGCCGCCCGCCAGGTGGAGGCCCTGCGCCAGCAACTGCAGACCAAGCATATCGGCGTGAACGATGTCGGCCGCCTGACCGACTACATGATCGCCACGCTGGATGCCCTGCCGCAGGTCGATGCCATCGGCCTGCTGCGCAACGACCTGGTGGCAACGCGGGTACAGCGCGAACCGGGCGGACGCTACGACGCCATGCATGGCTCGATCCTCACCTATCACGACACAGCGGCCCGCGATGAAGCGGTGCGCCGGCTCTATGGCATCGCCAACCGCAAGGATGAGCACGCCAAGCCGGTCAGCTGGGGCGACCTGATCTGGAATCCCGACATCGGCCAGGCGCTGATCAATGCCCATGCCCCGGTGGTGATCGACAATGTCTTCGTCGGCGAAACGCTCGCCGTGGTGTCGCTCGGCACCCTGTCACGGCTGCTGGAAACCGACAGCGTCGATGGCGAGGCGGTCAACTTCATCCTGCATGGCGATGACGCGGTGCTGGCGCATCCCACCTTGCTGAATCACGACTATGCCCTGTCGATGGCAAAGCCGGTGCCATTGCTGAAGGATATCCACGATCCGGTGCTGCGACAGATCTGGAGCGGGCGGATCGACGTCAAGCTGGCCCGCGCCATGCTGGGCAGCGAAGGCGCCCATATCGTGGAAGCCGACGGCCGGCAGTGGATCTTCGTCTATCGTCGCCTCAACACCTATGGCGACCGTCCCTGGCTGATCGGCCGTTATTTCGCCTTCGACCAGATCGAAACCGAAATCAATCGTCTGCAGGTTTCCGCCGTCGTCGGTGCTATCAGCCTGATCCTGTCATTGCTGGTCGCCTGGCGGCTCGGTTATCTGATCCGCCGGCCACTGCTGGCTATTGGCGATGCCGCCAACCGGCTGCGCAACCTGGATTTTGACACACCGCCGCTGGAACGTACCCGCTTGCGCGAACTCGACGATGCCGCGCAGGCGATCAATGCCGCCAATGCGGCATTGCGCTGGTTCGGCAACTATGTGCCGCGCAAGCTGGTCAATCGTCTGGTGCGCGAAGGTGAGGACGCCGTCAACACCAGCAAGCAGCGCGACGTGACCGTATTGTTCACCGACCTGGTCGGCTTCACCGCAATGTCGGAGCAGCTGAGCGCGCAGGAAACCGCCGATATCCTGAACGAGCATTTCGCCCTGGTGACCGCCTGCATCGAGGCCCATGGCGGCATCGTCGACAAATTTATCGGCGATGCGGTGATGGCAGTGTGGGGGGCGATCAAGCGTGACGAGAATCATGCCGCCAATGCCTGCCGCGCCGTGGAGGATATCTGCCGGGCCCTGGCCGCCGACAATGCCCGTCGCGCCATGCTGGGCAAGGCCATCTTGCGCATGCGGCTCGGCCTGCATTCAGGCCCGGTGGTGGTCGGCAATATCGGGGCGCCCGGACGCATCAACTACACCGTGGTGGGTGATACCGTGAATACCGCCCAGCGTCTGGAACAACTTGGCCACGACCATCAACTGGCCGGCGAGCAGTTTATCGCGCTCGTCAGCGCCGAAACCGTGGCCGCAGCCGGCCTCGACCCGAAACCGCCGCGGATCGGCGATATTCCCGTGAAGGGCCGGGCTGGGACGGTGGAGATCTATCGCCTCGACCGGCCGCAAAAGTCCGTTACTTTGTTGCCGGGTTAACCCGGCGTTTACCGAATCCCTGCTTGAGTCCGCTCCGGTCAGACGGGGCGATATGGTCAATATTCTGGGCATCGGCACGGCAACAGCGCCTGTGGGCGGCCAGTCCGATTCCGTCTCCGAAACCGCCCAGCGCAAGCGCCAGGCCACCTCCACCGACCGATTCCGCACCGACGAGGGCGCCGACCAGGCCCCCGCAAAGGGCGGCTTGCTGCAAAAAACCCGGCAGGCCGGCCAGGCTGCCGGTGCGGCAATCAGCGAGTTGGTGCGCCGCCGGACCGACCGCGGCGAGCCCGCCGAAGCCGACATCGAGATTCCCCCCCATCTGGAACGCCGCCGCGCCTGGCGCGAGGCTTTCGGCCTTAACACCTGGCATACCCAGCAGATCGCCCAGACCGACGAAGTTCCCCTGAGCGACGAAGCCCGGGCAGGCGCCATCCAGGCCTATCGCAGCGGCGGCCGGCGCGGTCGCGTCGACCTCGACCTTGCGCAGCAAGTCAGCGTGACCGTATAAAGGCCGCTTTCCTGCCTTCCTGCGGTTTTCTGCCGGGTTTTTCATATGTCTTCTGAACCTGCCGATCTGTTGATCATCGGCGGCGGCGTAAACGGGACCGGCATCGCCCGCGATGCCGCCGGCCGTGGCCTCAGCATCATTCTGGCCGAACGTGGCGACCTTGCCGGCGCCACCTCGTCTGCCGCCACCAAACTGATCCATGGCGGCCTGCGCTATCTCGAGCATTATGAATTCCGCCTGGTGCGCGAAGCGCTCGGCGAGCGCGAAGTGCTGATGAAGATGGCCCCGCATATCATCTGGCCGCTGCGCTTCGTGCTGCCGCACCATCCGGGCCTGCGCCCGGCCTGGATGATCCGCATTGGCCTGTTCCTCTACGATCATCTGGCCGGCCGCCAGACTCTGCCCGGCTCGATCGGCGTGGATTTCTCGCAGGGTGACCCGCGCGGGCGTCCGCTGAAGGCCGAATTCAAGCGCGGCTTTGAATATTCCGATTGCTGGGTGGATGACTCGCGCTTTGTGGTGCTGAACGCCATGGATGCCCGCCGCATGGGCAGCCGGATCTACACCCGCACTGCCCTCACTGCCGCCCGCCGCGAGGGCAACCTGTGGCATGCCACGCTCACCGACCAGAGCGACGGCACCAGCCGCGAGGTCACCGCGCGCGGCATCATCAATGCCGGCGGTCCCTGGGTGCGCAACACGCTGACCGGTGCCTTCGGCCAGAACCCGAAAAACAGTGTGCGCCTGATCAAGGGCAGCCACATCGTTACCAAAAAGCTGTTCGACGGCGATCACTGCTACATCTTCCAGAATGCCGACAACCGCATCATCTTCGCGATCCCTTATGAACGCGACTTCACGCTTGTCGGCACAACAGACATACAGCTGGATAAGCTGGATGGCCCGCCGCGCATCAGCGATGAAGAAACCACCTATCTGCTGGAAGCCGCGAGCGAGTATTTCAAACAGCCGGTGACGCGCGATCAGATCGTTTGGTCCTTCGCTGGCGTGCGGCCGCTGTATGACGATGGTGACAGCGATCCGTCTGCGATCACGCGCGATTATGTGCTCGACCTGGAGGGCAAGGCCGGTGAACCGCCTCTGCTGTCGGTCTATGGCGGCAAGCTGACCACCTCGCGCCGCCTGGCCGAGCAGGTGCTGGAAAAGCTGGCGCCCTTCTATCCGCAGATGGGCAAGCCCTGGTCGGGCAGCAAGCCGCTGCCGGGCGGCGATCTGGGCGCACCCAGCTTCGAGACCTTCCTGGCCGAACTGAAGCATAAATATCCTGGCCTCGACCCGGCCTGGCTGACGCGCCTGGCCCGCCGCCATGGCAGCGCGGTGCATGAGATTCTGGGCGATGCGCAATGGGCCACCGATCTGGGCGAAAGCTTCGGCGGTGGGCTTTACGCGCGCGAAGTGGATTACCTGATGCGCCGCGAATGGGCGCGTGAGGCTGATGACGTCCTGTGGCGCCGCACCAAATGCGGCCTGTGGGTGAGCGCGACCGACCGCGAGAAGCTCGCCAACTGGATGGCGCAGCATCGCCCCAACATGGATGCCGCATGAAGATTGCCATTGTCGGCGCCGGTGCCATCGGCGGGTATTTCGGCGGCCTGCTGGCGCGCGGCGGCCATGACGTCACCCTGATCGCCCGCGGCGCCCATCGTGATGCCATCCGCGCCAACGGCCTGACGGTGGAAAGCAAGGACGAGCGCTTCACCACGCATCCGGCCTGCACGGAGAATCCCGCCGAGGCCGGCGCACAGGATCTGGTCATCCTCAGCCTGAAGGCACCGGCCGTGCCCGACATGACGGAGAAAATGCTGCCGCTCTTCGGGCCCGACACGGCCATGATCACCGCCATGAACGGCATACCCTACTGGTATTTCTACAAGCATGGCGGTCCACTGGATGGCTATCGCATCACCTCGGTCGATCCCGGCGACAGGCAGTGGAATCTGATCGGCCCGCAGCGCGCCATCGGCAGCGTGGTCTGGGTCGCTGGCGCGATCGCCGCACCCGGCGTGATCCACCATGGCGCTGGCAATCGCCTGCCGCTGGGCGAGCCTGATGGCAGCCGCTCGGAGCGTGTGCAGCACTTCAGCGCCGCGCTGACCGCGGCCGGCATCGATGCGCCTGTGCATGACAATATCCGCCAGGAAATCTGGACCAAGCTGTGGGGCAATCTCTCCTACAACCCGGTCAGCGTGCTGACCCATGGCACCCTGGAAGGCCTGTCGCGCGACCCCGATGCCCGCCGCGTGCTGGCTGCCATGATGGAAGAGTCAAAGCTGGTTGGCGAAAGACTGGGCATCGATTTCCCGGTCACATCGGAACAGCGCATGGCCATGGCCGAAAAGGTCGGGCCGCATAAGTCGTCGATGCTGCAGGATCTCGAAGGCGGCCGGCCGATGGAAATCGGCGGTCTGATCGGCGTGATCGCCGAGCTGGCCCGCAAGCTGGACATCCCGACGCCAACCATCGATACCGTGCTGGCGCTGCTGAAAACCCGCGCCCGCGTGGCCGGCACTTACAAGGACTGACCCATCCATGAGCTTCGACTGGCGCAGCCTTTCACCCCAAGATCTTGAAGCCCAGTTCAATCCGCGCATGGCGGTGCCGGATTTCCAGCAGCACTTCGACGCCTATGTCGAGCGATCGGCAGCGGCCCGCGCTGCCATCGGCGGAGACTACGACCTGCGCTATGGCGCCGGCCCGCTGCAGACCTATGACCTGCACAAGCCGAAGACGCCGCAGCCAGGTGCGCCGCTGGTAGTACTGATCCATGGCGGCTACTGGCGCGGACTCGACAAGAACACCATGACCTTTGCGATCCCGCCCTATACCGAGCGCGGCGCGGTGGTGGTCAACCTGAATTACGATCTCTGCCCGCAGGTGTCCCTGGATGCCATTGTGCGCGAGATGCAGGAAGCGCTGGTGCATGTCGCCGGCAAGGCCGCCGCCTGGGGCGCCGATCCGGCCAGGATTCATGTGATCGGCCATTCGGCCGGCGCGCATCTGGCCGCCATGATGGTGGCCGCGCCCTGGCCGGCCGATCTGGGGCCACAGCCGATGGTCGCATCATTGGGCCTGATCAGCGGTGTGTATTCCCTGGAGCCGGTGCTGCATATCAGCGTGAACGAGAGCATCCGGCTCGATGGCGCGATGGCGGCACGCAACAGCGTCACGAACTTTCCGCCCAGGATGAAAGGCCCGGTGCTGGTGTCCTGCGGCGATGCCGAACCGGATGCCTGGCAGGCACAGAGCGTGGAATTCCATCAGGCCTGCCGCAACGCCGGCACGCATACCGACTTCATCCGCATGGCCGGCGGCAACCATTTCACCATCAAATTCGCCGCGGCCGACCCGACCCACCCGCTGGGCGGTGCCCTGTTGCGGCAATGCGGTCTGCGCTGAGCGCTCAGCGCGTCAGCTGCTCATAGACCACGCGCGCGATCGGTAACAGCGCCTCGCGGCCGCTTTCTCCGGTGAGCGCGTAACCGAAACCGCCATCGACCCAGTAGAAGGCTGCCGCATGGCCCTCGCCGGCAAAGCGGAATGACGTGTCGCTGCCGCCCTCACCCGAGCGTACATACAGGGTCAACCGCTGGCCCTGGCGATTTTCGTACATGAATTGCGCGGCAGCGTGATTGCCGCTGGATGCAGGCAGCAGGCGACCGCCAACCAGGCCATAGCCCTGTGTTGTCAGGCTCGGCACCTTCAGCGCGGTGCCGACGCGCTTGGACAGCCAAGCGACCAGATGCTGCTCTTCCTTGGCGGTCACCTCGACGGGATGCAGCACTTCCTTGCTGTAAACCAGATGCGCCCGCGTAGCTTCCTGCGGCAGCGCCGCTACCACGGTCGCCGGCATCATCGCGCCGCGGCCAAACCAGCCAACCCCGGCACTCGCCACGACAATCGCCAGGACGGCGGCGATACGCAAGGCCGGCATCCAGATTGATGGGCGCTGTGCGGCAAACAGCGCCATCATCGCCGCCGGCACCGGTTCATCCAGGCCTGGTGCGAAATGGCTGCGCAACGCCTCCGTCTGAGCCTGCCAGGCCGTCACCTTGGCCGCATCCTCGGGATGCAGGGCCAGATGCGCCTCGATATCGGCGCGCCGTTCGGGCGGCAGCCGATCATCGACATAAGCCAGAAGCTCGGCCTCGGTGACCATGGTCGCCGGACTGCCGCTCATTTTACCCTCCTCAAATGTGACCGCGCGCCTTCGCTCACGGACGGCGGTCCGCCATCGGTCAACTGCCGCAGGCGCTCGCGTGCCCGTGCCAGCCGCGACATCACGGTGCCCAGCGGAATGGCCTGCACGCGCGCCGCCTCTTCGTAACTCAGCCCCTCGACCGCGACCAGCAGCAGCAGGGCGCGCTGCTCGTCGGGCAGCAGGGCTAGGGCCGCATCGAGGTCGCGCAGTTCCAGTTTTTCCCACTGTCCGCCGCTTTCAGACGGTCCCTCGCCCGCATCGTCCAGCGGGCGGTTATCCGGCCGCGCCCCGTCGCGCTGCTGCCGGCTGCGCCAGCAATTATGCAGGATGGCAAACAGCCAGGGCCGCAGGGCATCGGCATCCCCGCGCCGTGTTGCCCAGGCACCAAGCGCACGCGCGATGCAGTCCTGCACCAGGTCATCGGCCGCATCGCGCTCGCGAGCCAGCGCCAGGGCAAAGCGCCGCAGCCGCGGAATCTCGGCTTCGATCGGGTGCGGTTGGCGGCGGAACAGCATGGCGGCAATACAGGGCTGGCAGGCGGCAGCAAGAGCCGCCGCCCGACCATACCCGCCCCATTACGGCTTGGCGACGTGCCAGGCGCCGTTCAGGAAGCCGTCACCGGTGGTATCGCCCGGCTTGGTGTCCTTGGCCCAGCCATAGAGCGGCTTGCCCTTGTAGGCCCACTGCTTCGAGCCATCGTCGCGGGTGATCACGGTCCAGTCGCCCTTTGCCATGTCGCCCGCATTCGCCACCAGCGGCGGCCAGTTGGTGGCGCAGGGACCGTTGCAGACTGATTTGCCCGGCATCGTATCGCGGTCAAAGGTATAGAGGGTCATACGCTTGGCATCGACCAGCACGGGCCCCAGGGCAGTATCGCCGGGCACGGCCGGTGCGGTGGTCTGGGTGGCGCAGGCAGCGAGGCCCAGCGTCAGAACGCCTGCAAGAAACAGGTTGCGCATCATCATGGAATTCCCTTTCCGGTCTGCGGGCGGCCCCCGGCCGCACCTGATAGTGAGACCAGTGGCCAGCGGTTTTATTCCCCCGTTCAGGAAATCGTGAACAAGAAATCCGTCCTTGCCGGGACTGCCGGCCGGACCTACCATTTAACCCATGCGGCTTCTGGCGACTCTTGCGCTGTTACCCCTGCTCCTGGCCCTCCCGGCCCAGGCGCAGACGGTGGTCGACAGCCTGTTTGAAAAACTGCAGGAAACCCAGAATCCCATTGAGGCCAAGCAGCTCGAACGCAAGATCTGGGAAGCCTGGGGCAAGTCCGAATCCGATACGCTGGACGCGCTGATGCAGGGCGGGATTGCCGTGATGGAAAAAGGCGACTATCCGCGCGCCGCACAGATTTTCACCAGCATGATCGAACTGAAGCCCGATTTCGCCGAGGCCTATAACAAGCGCGCCACCGTGCGCTTCATGGCCGGCGACTATCCCGGCTCGGTGGCCGATATCGAGCGCACGTTGAAACTGGAACCACGCCATTTCGGCGCGCTGTCGGGTCTTGGCCTGATCATGGAGCGGCTCGACAACCTGCCCGAGGCCCTCAAGGCCTATCGCCGCGCGCTGGCCGCCAATCCGCATCTGGCCGACGCGCCCGACAAGTTGAAAGAGTTGCGGCGCCGCATCGACGCCAAGGAACTCTGAGCCTTACTTCTGGAAGATGAAAAAGACCGCGCCGATCAGGCAGGCGAAGGCGGCGAAGTAATTCCAGCGCAGCCCCTCACCCAGATAGAACACCGCAAAGAGCGCAAAGACGCCCAGCGTGATCACCTCCTGCACCACCTTCAGCTGCGCCGCCGTGAACATGCCGCTGGCATAGCCGATGCGGTTCGCTGGCACGGCAAGACAGTATTCAAAGAAGGCGATACCCCAGGAGATCAGCACCACCTTCCACAGTATCTGCTCCGGGTATTTCAGGTGCCAGTACCAGGCAAAGGTCATCAGCACGTTGGAGCCGATCAGCATCAGGATCGTGGTCATGGGGCCTCGGTCGGGGGAATAGAGGGAAGCTGCCCCCTATATCGCCTCGACCCGTGCGATGCGCAACACATTGGTGTTGCCCGGTGTACCAAACGGCACGCCGGCAGTAACCACCAGGCTGTCGCCCGGCCTGGCCAGTTCGATGGTGCGGGCAATCGCCGCCGCCTTGGCGATCATGTCTGAGAAATTGATCGCGTCTGGCGCCACCACGGCATTGACGCCCCAGGCGATGCTGAGCCGTCGCGCCGTCTCGATCAGCGGGGTCAGGCACAGGATCGGCGAGCGCGGCCGTTCGCGGGCGGCGCGCAGGGCGGTCGAGCCCGACATCGTATAGGTAACGATGGCCGCCGCATTGATGGTTTCCGCCACCTGGCGAGCCGCCGCGGTGATCGCATCGGACGGCGTGTTCTCCGGGTTGTTGTGTTCGGCATCCATGATGCCGCGATAGAGCGGGTCGCGCTCCACCTGTTCGGCGATGCTGTTCATGGTGCGCACCGCCTCGATGGGATAATCGCCCGAGGCCGATTCCGCCGACAGCATGATGGCGTCGGCACCGTCATAGACCGCGGTGGCGACATCGGAGACTTCCGCCCGCGTCGGTACCGGCGCCTTGATCATGCTTTCCAGCATCTGGGTGGCGACCACGACCGGCTTGCCGGCGCGGCGCGCGGCGCGCACGATCTTTTTCTGCAATCCCGGCACCGCCTGCAGCGGCATTTCGACGCCCAGATCGCCGCGCGCAACCATGATGGCGTCGCTGAGCGCCACAATCTCATCCAGCGTATCCACGGCGGAGGGCTTTTCGATCTTGGCCAGCAGCGCCGCACGCCCGTTGATCAGCGCGCGCGCTTCGCGCAGGTCGTCCGGGCGCTGCACGAAACTCAGCGCGACCCAGTCGACGCCATGGGCGAGTGCAAAGGACAGGTCGGCGCGGTCTTTCGGCGTCAGCGCCGACAGCGGCACCACCGTATCGGGCAGGTTGACGCCCTTGCGGTCCGACAGCCGCCCGCCGACCAGCACTTCGGTCATCGCCCAGGCCGCATGCACCTCGGTGACGCGCAGGCGGATCTTGCCGTCGTCCAGCAGCAGTTCGGTGCCCGGTGTCAGGCTGCCGAGCACCTCGGGATGCGGCAGCTGCACGCCCGACGTATCGCCGGCGGTGGCATTGAGGTCGAGGCGGAACCGGTTGCCGGGGATCAGGTCGACGGCGCCGTCCCGGAAGCTGCCGATGCGCAGCTTGGGGCCCTGCAGGTCGGCCAGCAGGCCGATCGGGTGGTTGAGCTGCTGCTCCAGCGCGCGTACCGTGCGGATGCGCTCGAGATGGTCGTCATGGCTGCCATGGCTGAAATTGAGGCGGAAGACATCGGCGCCGGCCTCGAACAGGGCCCGGATCCGGTCCGGCCCGCTGGACGCCGGCCCCAGTGTGGCGACGATCTTGACGTTGCGTTCCCTATGCATACTCCCCCCGGGTGACTGGTCCCATCTTAGTCACCGCGGGGGGCCGACTGCGACGAAAATATTAGGGATCAAGCGGTTGCGTTTTTTGCTGCATTTGCGAAAAAGGCGCCGCCTATTGCAATTTTACGAGTCCAAAGGACCGCAGCATGGATATCGCCCGTATCGGGGTGGGTAAAAGCCCGCCCTATGACATCAACGCCGTGATCGAGATCCCGGCCGGCGGCGTGCCGGTGAAATACGAGCTGGACAAGGATTCCGGCGCGCTGTTTGTCGACCGCTTCCTGCACACCGCGATGTTCTACCCGGCCAACTATGGCTTCATCCCGCATACCCTGGGCGGCGACGGCGATCCCTGCGACATCCTGGTGGTGAGCCATGTGCCGGTGGTGGCCGGGGCGGTGATCCGCTCGCGCCCGATCGGCGCGCTGAAGATGGAAGACGAGGCCGGCGGCGACGAGAAGATCATCGCCGTGCCGGTCGACAAGCTGCACCCCTTCTACACCAACGTGCAGACCTATTCCGACCTGCCCGCCAGCCTGATCGAGCAGATCGAGCATTTCTTCGTCCACTACAAGGACCTGGAAAAGGGCAAGTTCGTCAAATCGGCCGGCTGGGTCGGCCCCGACGAGGCGGCCAAGATGATCACCGAAGGCATCGTGCGGGCTGCCGGCATCAAGTAACCCGCCTGAAAAATTGATCCGTTATCGGAGCGGCGACCGGTCAGACGGTCGCCGTTTTCGTTTGGGTTCGTTGCGGTTCGCTGGGGTTCGTGGCGCTTCGCTGGGGTTCGCTGGGGTTCGTGGCGCTTCGCTGGGCTTCGTGGCGCTTCGCCAGGGTTCGCCAGAGTTCGCCAGAGTTCGCCAGAGTTCGCCGCCACCCGGACGTTGCGCCCGCCACCGCCGCTGCAACCTCACCGGATGTAGGGCCGCGCCCGCCGCATTCAAGCGCCGGACATAACCAACCTTTAATGTCGCGCTCACGCAAATAAGACTCTCCCCGGCCCGCAACTCAGCGCAGAATACGCCAGCCAAATATCCGACCTCATTAGCGTCCGGCCTTCCCTCTTCGGGAGATTTCCATGGACCAGCTTCTGCGCCTTGCCCCCATCGGCCTCTGCGCCGATCCCTTCGCCCCCACCGATGCCGACGGCGTGCCCACGGCGCTGAAGCCCGAGGTGGACAGCCTGAACGATCCGCTGCTCTGCGAGGGCCTGGAGTGGTGGCGTGCGCTGAGCGGGCCGGCCGACGCCGACGGCCACCACAGCCTGCCCGACCGCAGCCGTATCGAGGCCCCGGCGATCAAGACCCTGCTGCCCAACACCATTCTGTGGGATGTGAGCGAGGACCGCCATGGCGGGCTGCAGTTCCGCTGCCGGCTGGCCGGCACATTGCTGGTGGAGATGCTGGGCCAGGAGGTGACCGGGCGCTGGCTGCATGAGCTGTTCGGCGAGGAGACCGCCTGCATGCATCGCGAGCTGGGCGCCGTGGTGCGCATGCGGCGGCCGTATTATTCGGTGCACCAGATGAGCTGGGCCGGCAAACCCTATTACCGCTATTGCCGCCTGATGCTGCCGTTCACCCACCATGCCCGCCATCTGCCCGGCGACGACCCGCAGCGCGTGGCCCTGCTGTGCAACCTGGTGAGCTTCATCGGTACATGACCGCGGCAGGTGACGAACCCCAGCGCAGACTCCTGCCCGGCGCACCGGCATTGACGGCTGCCCGGCCCGGCCTGGACCTGTCGCAGCTGCGCGATGCGCGGCTGTTGCGCGCGCTTACCTGGTGGCAGGGTCTGGCGGACGAGGCCGGCACGGCGCTGCCCGACCGCAGCCAGCTGGAGCCGGCGACGATCCGCGACCTGCTGCCCTATGCCATCCTGTGGGATGTGGTGCCCCAGCCCGACGACAGCCATCGCTTCCGCTGCCGCCTGGCCGGTACCATGCTGGACGAGATGCGCGGCCGGCCGCCGCGCGGCCAGTGGCTGCATGAACGCTTCACCGCCGAAACGCTGCCCGAGGCCCAGGCCGACCATGAGGCGGTGGTGCAGCTGGCGCAGCCGCTGCTGTTCGAGCGCAGCATGCGCTGGGTCGACAAGCCCTATTACAAATTCCGCCGCCTGATGCTGCCGTTTACCCATCGCGCGGCGGCGGAGCGCAGCGACGACCCGCTGCTGGCCGACCCCGCGCGCGTGGCCATGCTGTTCAACGTGGTGAGCTTCATCGGCGCGTGAGCGGCTGTTTTCATGCGTCATCCTCGGGCTCGACCCGAGGATCTTTCCCCATCTTGCAGGAGGTCCTCGGCGCAAGGCCGAGGACGACGGTTGTACTAAGACGTCATCCTCGGGCGCGACCCGAGGATCTTGCGCCGTCCTGCGTGGAACCGTGGGGCTTTACATACCGCCAGCAAGATCGTCGTACAGATCGCGCCAGTCCGGATTTCCGGCCGCGATCAGATCCAGCTTCCAGGCCCGCAGCCATGTCTTCAGCGTCTTTTCGCGGCCAATGGCCTCTTCGATTGAATCGAAGCGTTCGACGTGAACCAGGCGCTTCAGGTTGTAACGCTTGGTGAAGCCGGCGACGACACCTTCGCGATGCTCCCAGATGCGCCGCGGCAGGTCAGCCGTCACGCCGATATAGAGCGTGCCGTTCGGTCTGTTGGTGACGATGTAGACCCAGCCGCCGGGCATGACGAAGCGCGTTCCATCCTGCAAGAGGTCCTGGGGTCAAGCCCCAGGACGACGATTCTGATGATACGTCATCCTCGGGCTCGACCCGAGGATCTCAGCGCGCATCCTGCAGGATCATCTCGGCGCCCTTTTCGGCGATCATCAGCGTCGGCGAGGCGGTATTGCCCGAGGTGATGAGCGGCATCGCCGAGGCATCGATCACGCGCAAACCTTCAATCCCGCGCACGCGCAGGCGGCCGTCCAGCACCGCCATCGGGTCGCTGTCGATGCCCATTTTCGCCGTGCTGACCGGATGGAAGATCGTCGCGCCGATCTGGCCGGCGGCCACGCGCATGTCGTCTTCGGTGCGCACCTCTGCACCCGGCAGGTATTCCTCCGGCCGGTATTTCGCGAGCGACGGCGCCTGCACCAGGCGACGGGTGAGCTTCAAGCTGTCAATCGCCACCTGCATGTCGGCCTCGGTGGCGAGATAGTTCGGCTGGATCGCCGGCGCATCCCTGGCGCTGGCCGATTTGATCCGCACATGCCCGCGTGAGGTGGGCCGCAGGTTGCAGATGCTGGCCGTGAACGCCGGGAACGGATGCAGCGGATCGCCGAACTTGTCGAGCGACAGCGGCTGGATATGGAATTCCACATTCGGCGTGGCATGCTCGTCCGAGGATCGGGTAAACATGCCAAAGGTGCTGGGCGCCATGGTGAGCGCGCCGCGCCGGCGCAGCATGTAATCGGCACCCATCAGAGCGCGGCCGAACCAGCCGGCATCGTTGATCGTCTTCACGCCATTGACCTTGTAGATCAGGCGCAGCTGCAGATGGTCCTGCAGGTTCTCGCCCACGCCGGGCAGGTCATGCACCAGATCGATGCCATGCTCGCGCAGCAGCGCCGCCGCGCCGATGCCGCTCAGCTGCAGCAGCTGCGGCGAGCCGATGGCGCCGGCGGCGAGGATCACTTCGCCACGCGCCTCGGCGAGGAATGTTTCGCCGTCTTTCGAATAGACCACGCCGGTGGCCTTGCGGCCCTCCAGCTGCACGCGCTCGACATGAACCTGCGTGCGCAGCTCCAGGTTCGGGCGATGCAGGACAGGTTTCAGGAAACCGGTGGCGGCCGACCAGCGGCGGCCGCGGCGCTGGTTGACCTGGAAATAGCCGGAGCCTTCGTTGTTGCCGAGGTTGAAATCGGCGACGCGCGGAATGCCGATCTCGGCGCCGGCGGCAGCGACGGACTCGATCAGCGGCCAGCGCACGCGGGCGTTTTCCACCCGCCATTCGCCGCCGGCATTGTGCAGCGCGGATTTGCCCTGCTCATGGTCTTCATGCTTGAGGAAATAGGGCAGCACATCGTCCCAGCCCCAGCCGGTGAGCCCCATCTGGCGCCAGGTGTCGTAATCCTGCACCTGGCCGCGCATGTAGACCATGGCGTTGATCGCGGTGCAGCCGCCGATCACCTTGCCGCGCGCATAGCCGATGCTGCGGTTGTTCAGCCCCGGCACCGGCTCGGTCTTGTAGCACCAGTCGGCGCGCGGATTGCCGATGGCAAACAGATAGCCGATGGGAATGTGGAACCAGATCCAGTCATCCTTGCCGCCAGCTTCCAGCAGCAGGACGCGGGTGGCCGGGTTGGCCGAGAGCCGGTTGGCGAGCAGCGACCCTGCCGTGCCGCCGCCGACAATGATGTAGTCGAACTGGCCGCCTGATTTGTATGCGGCGGACTTTTGGTTTTGTTGGGCCACCAGAGCCATTAAAAAGCACTCCCCAGACTTCTGCTGAATTTATTACAGTTATTGGAGCCACACTAAGTTAAGGGGTTTTCAATGAACAACCCAAAACTTCATCATTTTTTTGCGCAGAGCTTGCAAGATCGCTTTGCGAATAGCGACGGAGCCCTCTTTGCATACGATAAGAGATTCCCTCAAAAGGGGATTTGGGAAACAACCTCAAAAAATATTTTTGCAGAAACTCACTTATACAGCATTACAAAAGATGGCGAGAAAGACCCCTCATTGGAACGGGATGTATTTTCCCCGTTAGATAGAAAAGCAAATGACTTGGTAGAAAAAATTGTCACCGCCGCGCGCGTCAATAAAAGACCTATTTTGTCTCCAAATGAGAAAAAGCTCTGGAATGAGTTTTTATATTATCAATGGAAAAGGGTTCCAGACAGACTTCGAACAAGCGCCGCATTAACCGATCTAAAAAACTATATCCCCGGTTTAATTTCTGAATATGAGAAGAAAAATATTCATGTATCTGATGAAAAAAAGAAGCGCTTTGAAGATCCAAAATATTTGAAGGAATTAGCAAACAGCGCGAGAGCAATAGCGGCAGCCACAAAGCCCAGTGAGGAAATTGAGAGTATTCTTGAAAGGAAGGGAATAGTCATTGCCCTAATAAAAAAGGGAACAAAGTCATTCATTATTGGCAGCCAACCTGTTGTTCGATTCTCAAACTCAGGAAATATGCACCTTTCCGATCCAGGCGTTGAGCTATGGCTTCCTGTTTCCAGGGACGTCGCAATTTCCCCTGCTTACAGGAAAGGGGAAGAAGTACTAATTGAAGTAACTGATGCTCAAGTTAGGCATATAAATCTAACCATCTTTAAGCAAAGCACTACTATTGCTGCGCGCTCTGCATATTTGATAAGCTCTATCGTAAACCATTGTTAGAGTGCAGCGAACCCATAATGCCCTTCATCGTCTACGCCAAGGACAAACCCGGCAGCGGCCTGCGCGCCAAATGGCGCGCGGCGCATCTGGAATTCGTCACCACTTGCCGCGAGGTTTTCAAATACGGCGGGCCGCTGATCGACGCGAGTGGTGCGGTGGTGGGCAGCATCATGGTGCTGGACCTGCCGGATCGTGGCGCGCTGGACGCGCATATGGCGCGCGATCCGTATTTCCGCGAAGCGATCTTTGCCAGCGTGGAGATTTTCGAGAGCCGGCAGATCGTGCCCGAGCTGGTGCCCGGCAGCCTGGATGCCGAGCTGGCGAAGCAGAAGGCGGCGACGGCGTAAGGTTCCCCGCGTCGTCATCGGCCTTGCGCCGAGGACCTCAGCCCGATGGCGGGAGATCCTCGGGTCAAGCCCGAGGATGACGGTTTATGAGCAGCTAAATGGCCTGCCCCGCCGCGAAGCCTGAACTCCACGCCCACTGGAAATTGAAGCCGCCGAGATGGCCGGTGACGTCCACCGCCTCGCCGATCACATGCAGGCCGGGCACGGCCTTGGCCTCCATGGTCTGCGATGACAGGCCCGCCGTGTCGATGCCGCCGAGCGTGACTTCCGCCTTGGCGTAGCCTTCGCTGCCGGCCGGCGTGAGCGCCCAGCGCTGCGCCAGGTCGGCCACATTGCGCAGCCGCGCATCGGGCAGGTCGGCCAGCCGGCCCTCGGCAAAACCGATTTCACTCAAGCGTTTCGCCAGCCGCGCCGGCAGATGCAGCGAAAGCTGCGTGGCGATATCCTGTTTCGGATGCGCCGCCTTTGCGGCCTTCAGCGCCGCAAACAGGTCATCGCTGCCCGGGCAGAGGTTGAGCATGATCGGCTTTTCCCGTGCGTCCTGCTCCCAGTAGCTGGAAATCTGCAGGATCGCCGGGCCGCTGAGGCCCCGATGGGTGAACAGCACCGCCTCGCGGAAGCGCTGTTTGCCACAGGCCACGATGGCATCGGGCACCGCCACGCCGGCGAGATCGGCATAGCGCGCCTCATCGCTGCCCGAGAAGGTGAGCGGCACCAGCGCCGGCTTCGGCGCGATCACGCTGATGCCGAACTGTTTCGCCAGATCATAGGCAAAGCCGGTGGCGCCCATTTTCGGGATGCTGGGTCCGCCGGTGGCGAGCACCAGGCGGGCGGCGTCATACGCGCCCCTGTCTGTCGTCACGCGGAAGCCGCTGTCGGTTTTGTCCACCGCGGTGATTTTGGTGTCGAGCTGGATGGTGGCCGCCGTTTCGCCTCTGGTGCATTCATCCAGCAGCATCTGCACGATCTGGCGCGACGAGCCATCGCAGAACAGCTGCCCCAGCGTCTTCTCATGCCAGGCAATGCCATGCTTCTCCACCAGCGCAATGAAGTCATGCTGGGTGTAGCGCTTGAGCGCCGATTTGGCGAAATGCGGATTGGCCGAGAGGAAATCGGCAGCCGTTGCGTGGAGATTGGTGAAGTTGCAGCGCCCGCCGCCGGAGATGCGGATTTTCTCGCCGGCTGCGGCGGCGTGGTCGAGCACCAGCACGCGGCGGCCGCGCTGTGCGGCTATGCCGGCGCAGAACAGCCCGGCGCCGCCGGCGCCCAGGATAATCGCGTCATAGGGGGGAGAGGTCATGGGGGCACTCGCGTCGTCCTCGGGCCCAAGAAGCGCTTCCCTGGCCGAGGACCTCATGCAGGTCGGAGAAAGATCCTCGGGGCAAGCCCGAGGATGACGGTATCAGACGGACAAGCCCGAGGGTGACGGTTTTTGGGGCGGTCAGGATGACGGTTTCCGGCGTGGCGCGCGCCACGCCCGAGAACTTCCGCGCCGCCACGATATAGACGCTGATCTCGGTCTCGCCGAGCGAGCGCATCGCCTCCAGCCGGTGCAGGCCGGCGATCAGCACATAGCGCTTTTCCTTCTCGTCCTTGCGCACCTGGATCGGCATTTTCAGCCCGCCATCGCCGACGATCTCGTCGGCCAGCGCCGCCACCTTCGCGGCATCCAGCGTGCCCTTGAATTTCGCCGGCACATAGATCTCGGCCAGCTTCACCGGTATGGCCTTCATCATGGTCATGCGGTGGCATCCTCGTCGCTGTAGGTGATCTCCAGAACCTCGATCTGCTCCGGCCCGTGCGGCGTGCGCAGCTCGACGATATCGCCTTCGCGCGCCTTCATCAGCGCGCGCGCGATGGGCGCGATCCAGCTCACCTCGCCCTGCTCCAGCCGCGCCTCGTCGATGCCGACAATGCGCACGGTGCGCTCCTGGCCGTTATGCTCATAGGTGACGGTGGCGCCGAAAAACACCTGTTCGCGGTTTTTCTGCAATTTTGGATCGACCGGCTCGGCGATCTCCAGGCGTTTGAGCAGGAAGCGGATGCGGCGGTCGATCTCGCGCAGGCGCTTCTTGCCATAGAGATAGTCGCCATTCTCCGAACGGTCGCCGTTGCCGGCCGCCCAGGAGACGATCTCGACCACCTTGGGCCGCTCGACGGTTTTGAGCTGGCGCAGCTCGTCCTGCAGGCGGCGCAGGCCGGCCGGCGTGATGTAGTTCTTGGCGCCGGCCGGAATCGGCGGCGCGGCGTCTTCCAGGTCGTCCTCGACCTCGGGGGCATCCGACTCTTTGGTGAAGGCCTTGCTCATGGCGTCCTTTTAGCACGCATGGCATAAAGCGGCCATGACGAGCGTTTACGTGGATGCCGATGCCTGTCCGGTCAAGGACGAGGTCTATCGCGTGGCCGAACGCCATGGCGTGGCCGTGGTGGTGGTGGCCAACAGCTATATCCGCATCCCGCGCAGCGACCTGGTGCGGCTGGAGGTGGTGGCCGAGGGGCTGGACAAGGCTGATGACTGGATCGCCGAGCATGCCACGCCGGCCGATGTGGTGGTCACCGCCGATGTGCCGCTGGCGGCGCGCTGCGTGAAGGCCGGCGCGCTGGTGCTGGGGCCCAATGGCCGGGCGTTTTCCGCCGCCTCGATCGGCATGGACCTGGCGACGCGCAACCTGATGACCGAGCTGCGCGATGCCAACCCGACCGGGCGCGTCGGCGGCGGGCCGAAGCCGTTTTCACCGAAGGACCGCTCGGCCTTCCTGCAGGCGCTGCATGACGCCGTGCTCAGGCTGAAACGGGCTTAGCCGACGCGCTCCAGCGACTTGATCGGCCCGCGCGGGCGGCCCGACTTCTCGGCAATGTCGCGGTCCTGCGCCTCGATGAAGGCGCGGGCGACATCCTGCTCGTCGTCAAACTGGCCGAACTTGTCGACCGGCACCTTGCGGTTCGAGGTCTGGGCGCCATCCTGGTAGGTGACGTTGAACATCGCGAAGGCGGAATTCGGATTGAATTTTTTCTTGGCCATGGGGGGTACTCCGGGGGCTTTTACGCAGGCAGCTCAGTTTTGGCCCGGCTCAGCGCTGCCCGGCTCGTCGGTGCCCGGCTCGTCAAGACTGTCGCCATCTTCCGGCGGCAGGCCGGCGGCCTTGCGGCGTTCGGATTCCTCCTGCCGGCGCTGCAGCTTCTCCTGCTTCTTCTGTTCCTTGGCGCGGGTGCGTTCGGCGCGCTGCTGGTTGTAATTCGGCTTGAACGCCATCGCGCGCCCTCCCGTGCAATCCTGTCATCCTGAAAAGCGAAGGGGCGCCCGTTGCCGGACGCCCCCCGATACCTTGCGGCCTGTTGGCTCAGAGAGCCTTCAGGTTCACCGCCGAGGTCTTGCCGCGCTTCGGGTCGCGCTGTTCCTCGAAGGAGACCTTCTGGCCTTCATTCAGGGTGCTCAGACCAGCGCGCTCGACAGCGGAGATGTGGACGAAAACGTCCGCGCCGCCAGCTTCCGGCTGGATGAAACCGTAACCCTTGGTGCCGTTAAACCACTTCACAGTGCCGTTGGCCATGTGTGTATTCCTCGTCTCAGATGGTAGCAGCGACGCACTCATGTGCGGCGCATCAGACTATGTCCAGGGGCTTGTGGTCTGGACACCCATCGAAGACGAAGGGGTAACAGGCCGGCAGTCCGTAGTAGAATGACGCCCCTAACATAGGGAGTTTTGCCATTCCTGCAAGGCCGGCAGATCGGAAAGACGCCGCCGCCCTGGCATAAGTCGACCAAGTATAACGCAAAACTGCCCGGCCGGTTCCCCGGCTGCGGCGCCAATACCTGCAATTGCTGGCCGATTTGCGATTGATTCACACCGGACCCGGGGGTAATCAGGCGGCTCCGGAGCGGAAGACCAAGCAAAAATGACCGCCGATCACCCCCTGGCCGAAAGCACCGCCCTGCGGCAGCTGCATACGATCCTGTTCGATCTCTGGCGCTTTGGCAGCAATGCGCTGGTCGGCTGGCGGCCGTCGCGGCTGGGCATCGAGATCATCACCCTGCCCAAGGTGCGGCTGTTCACCGACCACGGCCGGCATCTGCCGGTGTTTGCCGAGGGCAGCCTGATGGAGGGCGGCAAGCTGGACGAGGCCGCCCGCCTGCTGGAGGTGCAGCCGGTCGAGCTGCGGCTGGAGACGCCGATCGGGCCCGGCCCCGGCGAGATCGCCCCGGCGCTGGTCGAGCGCATGTTCCGGCTGTTCACCGTGAGCAAGACGCAGCATCGCGCCGTGCTGCTGCTCGATATCGTCGGCTTCTCCAAGGCGAGCCCGGAGGACCAGGCGGCCCAGCTCACCACGCTGGAATTCTCGCTCAACCTGGCCGAAGAGATGGCGCGCGGCCATGGCCTGGGCGTCAGCTTCGGCCGCACCACCACCGGCGACGGCTTCTATGTGTGGAACGAGCGCTCCGGCCTGCGTGCCGATATCGACTTCTTCTGCGCGGTGGCGATCTTCCAGATCCTGTTCGCCGCGCTGCGCCGCACCGCCACCACGGCCGCCGCCGTGCCGGTGCTGCGGCTGTGCCTGAGCATTGGCAGCCATTTCCTCTACCACCAGCCGCGCAAGGACGGCAGCGATGGCGGCGCCTTCATCGTCGGCGATGTCACCATCAAGGTGGCGCGCCTGATCGGCACCGCGGCGCCGGACCAGATGCTGGTCGGCGATTTCGAGCGCCCGCTGGGCCTCGGCCACAAGAGCTGCAACACCGAAACCTTCTTAAGTGCAGTGAGCGAGCGGCTGGCGAGCCTGAAAGAGCTGCGCGTGCTGGGCTATCGCATCGACCGCATCAGCTTCTACCTCACCGGCCCGCGCGATGCGGAAGGCCGTCATGCCCCGATGCTGATCCGCATCACCGACAAGCATGGCTTCGAGCATGGCTGCTACAACGCCAAGCTCAATGCCTTTGCCGAACAGGGCGAGCCTTATTACTGCGGGCTGCAGCACACGGATCTGGAAACCCGCTAGCGCCGGCAGGCGGCGAGGTCGAAGCCATCCAGCCGGGCGCCATCAAGCTGGGCGCCGGTGAAATCGGTGGCGAGATGCCGGCCGCTGAAGTTGCCGTCGCCCTGATAGATCGGCAGGCGCCCGGGATTGGCGCCGCGCAGATCGGCCCAGCGCAGATTGGCCTCGATGAAGCGCAGGCCGGCGATACGGGCCTCGGCAAAGCTGGCGCCGGCGAGATTGGCGCGCAGGAAACTGGCGAGCAGCAGGCTGGCACGGTCGAAGCGGCAGCCGCGCAGGTCGCAGTCGCTGAAATCGGCACCATCCAGCTCCAGGCCGGAGAAGTCGTGATAGGGGAAGCCCTGGCCGGCCAGGCTGAGCTGGCTGCCTGTCGCGCCATCGGACTGCATCCAGGCGCGATGCTGTGCAATCGCCGCCGCCAGATCGGGGGCGAAGTCCAGCGCCGTCACCAGCCGCGGCGCGGTCTCGAAGCCGGCCGCATCGGTGCCGCGGATCACCGCATCGGTGAAATCGGCGCCGGCCGCACTCACCTTCTCCACCGTGGCATTGACGATCTGCGCGCCGGTCAGCTTCGCGCCGGTCAGCCGCGTGCCGACCAGCTTGGAATCGCTCAGGTTCGCGCCGCTCAGATTGGCATAGGACAGATCGGCATCGCGCAGGTTGCTGCCGAAGAAATTGGCGCCCGACAGATCGGCGCCGACCAGCGAGGCGCCGCTGAGATCGACGCCGGAGAACTGGGCCCGCGAGGCGGTGGCATATTCCAGCAGGCAGTTGCTGAGATCGGAGACATCGATGCCGGCGCGGATCTGGCTGGCGGCGCCGTCGCGATGCTGGCTGGGCCGCATCATCACGCCGCCGCGGAAATCGGCCTCGACCAGCACGGTGTTGTTGAGATTGGCGCCGCGCAGCGTGGTGCCGCGCAGGATCGCCCGCGTCAGGTTGGCACTCTGCAGGTCGGCCCGGGCCAGATCGGCGCCGAACAGGTCGGCCTCGGCCAGGTCGGCGCGCGACAGACGGGCCGAACGCAGGTTGCTGCCGGCCAGCCGGGCGCGCTGCATGGCGCGGCCCTCGAAATTGGCGTTCTCAAGATCCCGATGCGCCAGGTCGAGGATGTCGGCCGCAAGGCTGCCGGGATCCCAGGACAGAGGGTCATGGGAGGCGAGCGGGATGCGATTATGAGTAGCAGTGGTCATGGCGTTGCGATTTTTGCGGGCGCCTGTTTACCACATCCCGTTCGTATACAAAGGACTCTCTTTTATACCGGTTCAAAAATGAAACGGCCCGAATCGCGAGATCCGGGCCGTCTGGAATTGTCAGACTACAATTTTCTCAGGGCGTTACAGCCCTTTGGGGTCAGAGCCCCTTCACGATGTCCTCGACCATCTTCTTGGCGTCGGCCAATAACATCATCGTGTTGTCCTTGTAGAACAGCCCGTTGTCGATACCCGCGTAACCAGACGCCATCGAGCGCTTCACGAACAGCACGGTCTTGGCCTTGTCGACATCGAGAATCGGCATGCCGAAGATCGGGCTCTTGGGGTCGTCGCGCGCCGCCGGGTTGGTGACGTCGTTGGCGCCGATGACGAAGGCAACATCGGCGGTCTGGAATTCGGAGTTGATCTCCTCCAGCTCGAACACCTCGTCATAGGACACATTGGCTTCGGCCAGCAGCACGTTCATATGGCCCGGCATGCGGCCCGCCACCGGATGGATGGCGTATTTCACTTCCACGCCCTCTTCCTTCAGCTTGTCGCCCATTTCGCGCAGCGCATGCTGGGCCTGCGACACCGCCATGCCATAGCCCGGCACGATGATGACCTTGCCGGCATTCTTCATGATGAAGGCGGCGTCATCGGCCGAACCCTTCTTGTAGGGACGGTCCACCTTTTCGCCGCCGGCTGCCGCCGAGGTGTCGCCACCGAAGCCGCCGAGGATGACGTTGAACAGCGAGCGGTTCATGCCCTTGCACATGATGTAGGACAGGATCGCGCCCGAGGAACCGACCAGCGCGCCGGTGACGATCAGCGCCGGGTTCTGCAGGGTGAAGCCGATGCCGGCCGCGGCCCAGCCGGAATAGCTGTTCAGCATCGAGACGACGACGGGCATGTCGGCGCCGCCAATCGGGATGATGATGGTGAAGCCGACGATCAGCGCCAGCACGGTGACGGCCCAGAACAGCTCGCGGCTGGGCGCCATGCAGAAGGCGACGACCAGGGCGAGGATGGCGAGGCCGATCAGGGCATTCAGGTAATGCTGGCCCTTGAAGATCACCGGGCTGCCCGAGACCAGGCCCTGCAGCTTGGCAAAGGCCACCAGCGAACCGGAGAAGGTGATGATGCCGATCACCACGCCGAGCGACATTTCGATGCGCGCCGCCACCGTGAGCTGGCCGGCCGCATTGAGAATGCCGTAGGGCGCCGGATTGTAGAAGGCTGCCGCCGCCACCAGCACGGCGGCGAGACCGACCAGGCTGTGCATGGCGGCCACCAGCTGCGGCATCGCCGTCATCTGGATGCGCCGCGCAAGCACTGTGCCGACGCCGCCGCCGATCACCAGGGCGACCAGCACCCAGACAATCGAACCCGACAGGTCGCCGAGATTGGCGATGGTGGTGACCACGGCAATGCCCATGCCGGTCATGCCGTAGAAGTTGCCCTTGCGGCTGGTTTCCGGCGAGGACAGCCCGCGCAGCGCCAGGATGAACAGGATGGAGCTGACGAGATACAGCAGCGCAGTCAGTTGGATCGACATAGCGCGGCCCTCACTTCTTTTCTTTTTTCTTGTACATCGCCAGCATGCGCTGCGTGACGAGGAAGCCGCCGAAGATATTCACGGCGGCCAGCGCGATGGCGAGCAGGCCGAAAATCTTGGACGCGTCGAAGGTGGCTGAGGCACCGGCGGCGATCAGGGCGCCAACGATGATGACCGAGGAGATCGCGTTGGTGACGCTCATCAGCGGCGTGTGCAGCGCCGGCGTCACGCTCCAGACCACGTAATAGCCGACGAAGCAGGCCAGCGCGAAGACCGTGAGCAGCGAGAAGAAGGAATATACCTCACCCATGATCAATTCCCCTCTTTCAGCTGCGGATGGACAATCTGGCCGTCGCGCACCACGCAGGTGCCCGTCACCGTCTCGTCCTCGAGATTGAACTTGAAAACCTTGCCATCCTTGTCCCAATGCGGGCTGAGGAAATTCCACAGGTTCTTGGCATAGAGGTTGGAGGCATCGACCGGCACGCGGCTGGGGTAGTTGCTGTAGCCGACGACCTTGACGCCGTTCACATCCACCACCTGGTCAACCTTCGACAGCGGGCAGTTGCCGCCGGACTCAACTGCCAGATCGATGATGACCGAACCCGGACGCATGGAGCGCACCATTTCCTCGGTGACCAGCACCGGCGCGGGCCGGCCGGGAATCAGCGCGGTGGTGATGATGATATCCTGCTTCTTCACCGTTTCGGCGATCAGGGCGGCCTGCTTGGCCTTGTACTCGGCCGACATTTCCTTGGCGTAGCCGCCAGCGGTCTGCGAGCTGCGGGCTTCCTCGTCATCGACCCAAACGAACTTGCCGCCCAGGCTTTCAACCTGTTCCTTGGTGGCCGGGCGAACATCGGTGGCCGAGACCACGGCGCCGAGACGCTTGGCGGTGGCAATCGCCTGCAGGCCGGCAACGCCGACACCCATGATGAAAACGCGGGCCGGCGCGATGGTGCCGGCCGAAGTCATCATCATCGGGAAGGCGCGGCCGAAATGCTGGGCCGCATCCAGCACCGACTTGTAGCCGGCGAGATTAGACTGCGAGGACAGGATGTCCATCGACTGGGCGCGCGTGATGCGCGGCATCAGTTCCATGGCGTAGGCCGAGATGCCGGCGGCGGCATAGGCCTTGACCTGGTCGCGCTGCTGCAGCGGCTGCAGGGCGGCAACCAGAACCGCGCCTTTTTTCAGCAGCGCCAGTTCGTCATTGCCCTCGGCCGCCGTCATCGGGCGCTGCACCTTCAGCACCAGATCGGCATCGCCGAGCGTGGCCTTTGCATCGGCGCCGATCTGCGCGCCCATGGCGGTGTATTGATCGTCGGGGATATCGGCCGCCATGCCGGCGCCGGTCTCGACAACAACCGTGCAGCCCAGGCCGACGAATTTCTTCACCGTTTCCGGCGAGGCCGCGACGCGCTTTTCACCGGCGCGACGTTCCTTCGGTATTCCGATTTTCATGATTGGACTCCCCCCGGGACGCGAAATCGGCGGCACCCGCGGGCGCCGCCGGGCAGATCAATCAGACCACGAAGATCGCCAGCAGGATCAGCAGGATGATGATCGCGATGCTGCTCCACTTGGTCATTGTCATGAAACCAGCCCAGGCTGCCTTGTGCTGGCTGATGTCCATGGTGCCCATCTTGTGCTCTTCGGCCATAGTACCCTCTGATCGGTCGGTTTAGGGATTAACGTCGCTAGACGCTTGAATCGGGCGGGATATTACGCTGCCGGCAGAAGCCCGCACAACCCTTCACCCACTTGGGGGCGGGCCGATCCTTGGCCGGTTTCACCGGTCATTTCAGGCAATAAGCCCAACCAGTTGGCCGATCCGGCGGTTGGCCGCCGTGATGCGCGCCTGTCCGGCGGGATCAGCCGGGGTCGCGGGGCCGGCCTGCCCGGTGGTTTGGGCTGTGGCTGCGTCAGCCTCACCGGCTTCGGCCTCCTGCTGTTCCCGTTCGGCCCGCTTTTCCTCGCGGATCTGGGCCAGCGCCTGCAGCCGCAACTGCGCGGCCGCAGCGGCCACCGCACGGTCCTGCCCCGAGGGATCGGCCGGCGCCAGCGCGGCAGCGGCCACCTGCGTGGCCTTCTGCAACGTGGCCTCGGGATCATTCTCGGCGCTGAGATCGATGGCGACCTCGCCCGAGGTGGCATACATCTGGCCGTCCGGTCCGCGGGTGTAACTGTAGCTGGGCGCGCCGGCATGGGCACCACCGGCCGCCGCATGGGCGCGCTCATGGGCCCGCACCTTGGCATCGATCTGCTTGAGCTTGGCGACCTGCGCCTGTTCCTCTTCGCTCAGCTCGCCGGATGCGGCAGCATCGCTGCGGCCGGATTGACCGGCCTCCTGTGCCGTCAGCAAGGTGGCCCCGGCCAGCCGTCCGCCGCCGGTGGCGACAGCACCGCCGGACGCGGATGCAGAGCCGGAATTGCGGCGCGGCGCGAAGCCAGTCTGCTGCTGGCCCTGCGGTTGCTGACTCTGCTGTTGCTGGGCCTGCTGCTGCTGGGCGGCGCTGGCGGCTGACAGAGACAGGCCGGGGAACTGCGCCTGCAGGGTGGCGCGATTGAGGGCACCATGCTCACCGCAATCCAGCGACGCGCAGACAGCACTGCCGTCATTGGCCAGGCTTTGCGGCGTGGCCGTCGAACTGCCGTAGCCCTGGATCGTGCCCGGCGAGAAAAGCGACAGGCTGCCGATCATGCCCGCTGCCGTGAAATGTTGTTACAGAGTTTTATTTTCGGCGCAAAACCGGGCCGCGGCAACCGGAAATCCGCACGGAATCAGCGCCTGCGCCGCCCGTCAATGCCTGCGGCGCTGGCCCACCCGGGTCAGCCGGGTGCCGTTGCCGCGCGGGACCGGCATGTCGCCCGTATCAGGCTGCACGCCATGGGCGCCATAGACCTCGTCGTCGCTGCCGCGATGGCGCTCAAGGTCGGTTTCAAAGGCCTGCGGTTCATGGCCGGCGGATGGATCAGCAGGATGGATCGGCTTTTGCGGTGGCATGGCGGATCTCCAGATTTGCTGTGCTTCCCCGCGGCTGCGTGACGCCTGACTGCCTCAGGCCGGGGCGTCGAGCCCGGCCGTCTTGAGCGCGGCTTTCTGCCGCTTTTCCAGGGCTTTCACATCGAAGTCCGCGATCAGGTCCTGGAACATGCGGTGCCAGTTGATCTCAGCCTTCAGGTGCAAGAATACACCACCCAGGCCAATCGCGGCACGGTCCATGAAGACAAATTCGCGCGACGGGGTGACACCGCCCAGCTCTTTCAGCCGGTGATGCACCTTTTCCGCCACTTCACGGCCATAGACGCCGCTGGCCTCCATCTCCTGGATGCGGCGCGGGCGATCTTCCAGCAGTGGCGCATAGACGAATTCGGCCCAGAGGTTGAGCGTGTCGATCACCTCGTTGCTTAAGCCCGTGAAGCCCCAGGTTTCGTAGGCATGCACGGCGAGCGCGCGGTCGTTGGTGGAAATGGCGCGATAGAGATCGATCACACCGCCAACGAATTTGGGCGGGAAGATGCGCACGCAGCCGAAATCGAGCAGGTTGATACCGAGATCGTCGCGCACCGTGTAATTGCCCAGATGCGGATCGCCATGGATCACGCCGCAGCGATAAAACGGCACATACCAGGCGCGGAACAGATTAAAGGCGATGCTGTTGCGCGTCTCCTGCGGTGCATCCTTGAAATCCATCAGGCGTTTGCCGTCGAGCCAGCCCATCGCCAGCAGGCGCTTGGTGGTCAGCTCGGGCACCACGGCCGGCACATGCACGCCGGGCTCGTCGGCCAGCATGGCGCTGTAGAGCCGCATATGGCGGCTTTCCAGTTCGTAATCCAGTTCCTCGCGTAAGCGCGCGGCGATCTCGTCATGGATATGCGTGGTGTCGATGGCCGCATCGTAGCGGCGATAGATGCCGAAGATCAGGCTGAGCTGGCGCAGATCGGCTTCCACCGCCGAGGCCATGTCGGGATATTGCAGCTTCACCGCAAGGTCGCGGCCATCCAAAGCGGTGGCCCGATGCACCTGGCCGAGGCTGGCGGCCGCCGCAGCAGTGAGATCGAAGGCCTTGAAGCGCGCCTGCCATTGCGGCCCAAGCTCGGCCTGCATGCGGCGCTTGACGAAGGCCTGGCCCATGGCCGGCGCATTGGCCTGCAATTGCGCCAGCTCCTGCACATATTCTTTCGGCAGCGCATCGGGGATGGTGGACATGATCTGCGCCACCTTCATCAGCGGGCCTTTCAGGCCACCGAGCGCATTGCGCAGATCGACCGCATGCTGGGCGCGGTCCATCTTGACGCCGAGCACGCGTTCGGCGCCCAGCCGTGCTGCCAGGCCGCCGACCGACGCGCCAACCCTGGCGTAGCGGCGGACGCGGCCCAGCGTGCTGTCGCGCTCTGTCATTACGAGAGCTGCTCAAGCTCGTCGATGAAGCCGGAGATCACGCCGAGCCCCTTCGACCAGAAGGCAGGGTCGGAGGCATCGAGGCCGAAGGGCTTGAGCAACTCCTGGTGCCGCAGGGTGCCGCCGGCCTTGAGCATGGCGAAATACTTGTCCTGGAAGCCGGCCTCGGCATCCTGGTAGCGCGCATAGAGCGCATTCACCAGGCAATCGCCGAAGGCATAGGCGTAGACGTAAAACGGCGAATGCACGAAATGCGGGATGTAGCACCAGAAGGTGCTGTAATCCTGGTCCAGCTTCAGCGCCGGGCCGAGGCTTTCCTTCTGCACGCCCATCCAGATCTCGCCGATGCGGTCCGGGGTCAGCTCGCCCTCGCGCCGCGCCGCGTGAAGATTGCGCTCGAATTTGAAGAAGGCGGTCTGGCGCACCACCGTGTTGATCATGTCCTCGACCTTGGAGGCCAGCATGATCTTGCGGCGCTCGGGTCCGGCGGCATCCAGCAGCGCGCGGAAGGTGAGCTGTTCGCCGAACACGGAGGCGGTTTCCGCGAGCGTCAGCGGCGTATCCGACATGAGCGGACCCTGCTCGGCCGCCAGCAGCTGATGCACGCCATGACCCAGTTCATGCGCCAGCGTCATCACGTCGCGCGTGCGGCCCTGGTAGTTCAGCAGCAGATAGGGATGCGCGCTCGGCACCGTGGGATGCGCGAAGGCACCGGACGCCTTGCCCGGCCGCGCGGGGGCATCGATCCAGGCATTGTCGAAGAATTTCTTGCCCAGCGTGGCCAGTTCCGGCGAGAAGCGGCCATAGGCCTTGAGCACGATGTCGCGCGCCTCGTCCCAGGCGATCACGCGATCATTGTCTTCGGGCAGCGGCGCGTTGCGATCCCACCAGTTGAGCTTGCTGGCGCCCATCCACTTCGCTTTCAGCTTGTAATAGCGGTGCGACAGTTTCGGGTAGGCCGCCGTTACCGCATCGGTCAGCGCATCGACCACCTCGGGCTCGACGCAGTTAGACAGATGGCGATAGGCCTCCGGCGTCGGATACTTGCGCCAGCGGTCCTCGACTTCCTTGTCCTTGATCAGCGTATTGGTGATCAGGGCGAACAGCCGCACATTCTGCTTGAAGACCTTCGCCAGCGTCTTGCCGGCCTGCTTGCGCGTCTTGGCATCCTTGTCAGAGAGCTTGTGCAGCACCTGCTCGGCGGTCAGTTGCTCCTTGCCATAGGGGAAACGCAGCCCCGCCATGGTTTCGTCGAACAGGCGGTTCCAGGCGGCGCGGCCGGCGACGGCTTTTTCATGCAGCAGCCGTTCGAGTTCATCATCCAGCTGATGCTCGCGGAACAGCCGCAGATCGCGCAGCCAGGGGCCGTAATGCGCCAGCTTCGGCGATTCCAGATACTTCTTCTCCAGCGCCGCTTCCTCGATGCGGTTCAGCTCCAGCGTCAGGAACAGCAGCTTGGTGGTGATGTCGTTCAGCTTCTCCTGCATGTCCTGGTAGAAGCCGGCGACCTTGGGGTCGGCCATGTCGCCGGCATAGGCCAGCGAGGCGTAGGAATACATGCGGCCGATCAGATCCTGCAGCGATTCGTATTCGGCGATCACGCCGGCCAGCTGGTCGCCCGAAGCCGTGGCGATCCTGCCCTTCCAGTCCTGCTCCAGCTTGGCGCAGCGCGCCGCCACGGCAGCCAGATCGCGCTTCAGCTCGGCGGATTCGAGCCCCGGATAGAGATCGTTCAGATCCCATACCGGCAGGGCACCGAGATCGTTGGCGACGGGGGGAACGGGAGAAACGGCGGCGGGGGAAGCCATGGGAAGACCCTTTGTTTTATAATCGCTCCAGTATATGGGCATTGGCAGCCGGTTTGACCAGCCCGCCCGTCATACCAAAGCCGTGATCAGGCCAGCAGGAAATGCGCGTGGGCGGCGGCGACCGGGCGGGCCGCGTCGTCCTGCCAGGCCTCGGCGCGCACATTGGCAACGCGGCGGCCATGCTTGGTGATGATGGCGCGGGCAAAGGTTTCCACCGGCCGCGCCGAGCGCAGGTAATCCACCTGCAGGTCGATGATTTTCGGTATGCGGTCGGTCTCGGCCGACCAGATCAACTGCACGATGGCAACCGATTCCAGCAAAGCGCCGACCACGCCGCCATGCAGGGCCGGCAGGCGCGCATTGCCGATCAGCTTGGGATCGGCCGGCAGCACGCAGATCAGTTCACCCTCGTTTTCACCCGCCTTCACGGTGAGACCGAGAAAGCGGAAATACGGCACCGCCGCCAGGAAAGGCGTGAAGTCGCGCCTGGCGCGAGCCTCGGCGATCAGGGTGGCGAAATCGCTCATGCCTGCACCCCGGGGATTTTGGTGCCTTTGGGCAGCGGCGGCTTGTCGGACGAACCGATCATGAAGGTGGCGACGCAATTGGCGACCAGATCATCCGGCGTATCCGGGTGATAGGCACGGGCGCGCACGAAGGCGATCGAGCGGGTCAGCTTGTAGCATTCCGCCGTGGCATAGACGGCCTTGTGCGCCAGCGCCGGCTTCAGATAGTCGATGCGCAGATCGAGCGTGGCGACCGCCTGCAGCTTCTGCATCGCCGCGAACACCGCCATGCCGGCGACGCTGTCGACCAGCGAGGTGATGGCGCCGCCATGCAGGATGCCGTTGGCCGGATCGCCGACCAGATCGGGATTGTAGGGCAGCGACAGCGTGACATGGCTGCGCTTGACCTCGATCACCTCGACACCGAGCGCGGCGCAATAGGGAATCCCCTGACGGATCATGGCCTCGACCATCTTGGGGTCGATGCCATCGGCGCTCAGCTGGGGGATTTCGCTCATCAGATCATGTTGTGGTAACGACGATACCACTCGACGAAGCGCGGGATGCCGACATCGATCGGCGTGGTGGGCGCAAAGCCGGTGTCGCGCTGAATGGCCGAAATATCGGCATAGGTGGCCGGCACGTCGCCTTCCTGCATGGGCAGCAGCTGCTTCTCGGCCTTGCGGCCGGTGGCCTGCTCGATCAGCTCGATCATGCGCAGCAGCGGTTCGGACTTGCTGTTGCCGATATTGTAGACGCGATAAGGCCGGCCCTGCTCGTTGGGCGGCGGCGGATGATCCAGCGTCTTGATGATGCCGCTGACGATATCGTCGATATAGGTGAAATCACGCTGCATGTTGCCGTGATTGAACACCTGGATCGGGCGACCCTCGAAGATCGCCTTGGTGAAGATGAACATCGCCATGTCGGGCCGGCCCCAGGGACCGTAGACGGTGAAGAAACGCAGCCCGGTCTGCGGGAAGCCGAACAGATGCGCATAGGCATGGCTGATCAGCTCGTCGGCCTTCTTGGTGGCGGCATAGAGCGAGATCGGCGAATCAACCCGGTCTTCCACGGCGAAGGGCAGCTTGGTGTTGCCGCCATAAACCGACGAGGACGAGGCGTAGACCATATGCTCGCAGTTTTTCAGGCTGCGGCAGAATTCCAGCATCACGGTATGGCCGAGCACATTGGCGCGGATATACGCGTATGGATTGACCAGCGAATAACGCACACCGGCCTGGGCGGCGAGATGGATCACTTTCGTGATATCGACACCTTTGGCCGCATCCCGCACCGCATCAGGCTCGGCGATATCGACCTGGAAAAATTTGAAGCCTTTTTTGCCCTGCAACTGCTCGAGTCGTGCGTGCTTGAGGCGCGGATCGTAATAATCGTTCAGATTATCGAGACCGATCACCTCTTCGCCGCGCTGCAGCAAAACCTGCGCGACATGAAAGCCGATAAAACCAGCGGCGCCGGTGAGCAGAATGGCCATAAAACGTCCGATACGGGCTGCGGTGTGATTGACTACCTCGGGCTATCTACCAGAATCACTTGAAAGAGCAACCGGCCCCGGGCGCGGCGCAGGACCAGCGGTTTTCCCTCGACCCAGCGGGTGGACCGCCCTATAATTAGGTAAGTAATGCTGACCTAATTGGCGGCGGCCGAACCGGATCGGCGACTACGGTAGCGGGAGGAGCACCGGATGCTGGCGAATGTAACGCTGGACGACAAGTACACCCTCGAGCGCGGCCGGGTTTTCCTGACCGGCACGCAGGCGCTGGTGCGCCTGCCGATGCTGCAGCGAAAGCGCGATCTGGCCGCCGGCCTCAACACCGCCTCCTTCATCTCCGGCTATCGCGGCTCGCCGCTCGGCCTGTTCGACCAGCAGCTCTGGAAAGCCCGCAAGTTCCTTAAAGCGAATCACATCGAGTTCCAGCCCGGCGTGAACGAGGATCTGGCCGCCACCGCCGTGTGGGGCAGCCAGCAGCTCAACCTGTTCCCCAAGGCGAAATACGACGGCGTGTTTTCGATCTGGTATGGCAAGGGCCCCGGCGTCGACCGCTCGATGGACGTGTTCAAGCATGCCAATGCCGCCGGCACCTCGCCGCATGGCGGCGTGCTGGCATTGTGTGGCGACGATCATGGCGCCGCCTCCTCCACCGTGGCGCATCAGTCCGAACATATGATGATGGCCGCGATGATGCCGATGCTGCATCCGGCCAATGTGCAGGAATTCATCGATTACGGCCTGCTGGGCTGGGCGATGTCGCGCTATGCCGGCGTATGGGTCGGTTTCAAATGCCAGACCGAGACGGTGGAAAGCTCGGCCAGCGTGTCGATCGACCCCGACCGCCTGCAGATCGCCTATCCGACCGATTTCCAGATGCCGGCGGGCGGCCTCAATATCCGCTGGCCCGATGCCATCCTGGAACAGGAGGACCGCCTGCAGCGGCACAAGGCCTATGCAGCTCTCGCCTTTGCCCGCGCCAACAAGATCGACCGCGTGGTGATCGACAGCCCGCGTCCGCGCCTGGGCATCATCACCACCGGCAAGTCGTATCTCGATGTGCGCCAGGCGATGGACGACCTCGGCATCAGCGAAGAGATGGCCGCCGATATGGGCATCCGCCTGTACAAGGTGGGCATGGTGTGGCCGCTGGAGCGCGAGGGCGCACGGCATTTCGCCGAAGGCCTGGAGGAAGTGATCGTCGTCGAGGAAAAGCGCGCGATCATCGAGAACCAGCTGAAAGAGCAGCTGTATAACTGGCGCGAGGATGTGCGCCCGCGCGTGATCGGCAAGTTCGATGCCGAGGGCAAATGGCTGCTGCCATCGGCGGGCGAAATCTCACCGGCGATTGTCGCCAAAGCGCTGTACACCTGGCTCAAGCGCTATGGTACCAATGCCCGCATCGAGGAGCGCATCGCCTTCATCGAGCAGAAGGAGCGCGAGTCGGCCGCCAGCAGCATCGGCAAGACCCAGCGCACGCCGTATTTCTGCTCGGGCTGCCCGCACAATACCTCGACCCGCGTGCCGGAAGGCAGCCGCGCGGTAGCCGGCATCGGCTGCCATTTCATGTCGCTGTGGATGGACCGTTCAACCGCCACGTTTACGCAGATGGGCGGCGAAGGCACGCCGTGGATCGGCCAGGCGCCGTTCACCGAGGAAAACCATATCTTCGCCAATCTGGGCGATGGCACCTATTTCCATTCCGGCCTGCTGGCGCTGCGCGCCTCGGTCGCCGCCAAGGTGAATATCACCTACAAGATCCTGTTCAACGACGCGGTGGCGATGACCGGCGGCCAGCCCCATGACGGCCAGCTGACCCCGCCGCAGATCACCCTGCAGGTTTATGGCGAGGGCGTCCGCCGCATCGCCGTTGTGACCGACGAGCCTGACAAATATCCGGTCGGCACCGAATGGGCGCCGGGCACCACGATCCACAACCGCGACGAACTGGACGCCGTGCAGAAGGAACTGCGCGAGATCGAAGGCTGCACCGTGCTGGTCTATGACCAGACCTGCGCCGCCGAGAAGCGCCGCCGCCGCAAGCGCGGCACCTTCCCCGATCCGGATCGCCGCATCTTCATCAACGAGGCGGTCTGCGAGGGCTGCGGCGACTGCTCGGTGAAATCCAACTGCGTTTCGGTCGAGCCGCAGGAAACCGAACTGGGGCGCAAGCGCAAGATCAACCAGTCGTCCTGCAACAAGGATTTCTCCTGCGTGAAGGGCTTCTGCCCCAGCTTCGTCACCGTGCATGGCGGCAAGGTGAAACGCGCCAAGGTGCAGGTGAAGAAGAATCCCGATGGCCTGGCCGATGACCTGTTCGGCAACCTGAAGACGCCTGAAGTGGCGCCGCTGGACCAGCCCTACAACATCCTGATCACCGGCATCGGTGGCACCGGCGTGGTGACGATCGGCCAGATTCTCGGCATGGCCGCCCATATCCAGGGCTATGGCACCAGCGTGCTGGACTTCACCGGCCTGGCGCAGAAGAACGGCGCCGTACTCAGCCATGTGCGCATCGCCAAAACGCCGGAAGATATCCACGCCGTGCGCGTGGCGGCGGGTGGCGCCAATCTGGTGCTGGGCTGCGACATGGTGGTGGCCGCGGGCGACGCTGCACTGGAAAAGATGCAGCGCGGCGCCACACGGGCGCTGATCAATACGCATCTGACGCCCACGGCGGCCTTCCAGCTCAATCCGAACCTAGTGCTGGACGACCAGCAGATGGCCCAGGCGATCCGCAATGCCGCCGGCGAGAACCTGTCGGAATTCGTCGAGGCCACCCGCATCGCCACGGCGCTGATGGGCGATGCCATCGCCACCAACATGTTCATGCTGGGCTATGCCGTGCAGCGCGGCCTGCTGCCGGTGTCGCTGGAGGCCCTGCTGCAGGCCATCGAGCTGAACGGCACGGCAATCGACGCCAACAAGCGTGCCCTGAACTGGGGCCGGCTCTATGCCCAGGATGCCAAGGTGGTGGACGAGATCGCCCGCCCCACCGTGATGGCAATGGAGCCGAAAGCCTTTGCCAAGACGGTGGACGAACTGCTGGCCGACCGCATGCCGCGCCTAGTGGCCTATCAGAATGAGGCCTATGCGCAGCGGTACAAGGCGCTGGTAGAAAAAGCCCGCACTGCCGAGGCCACCAAGGCCAAGGGCATGACCGGCTTTGCCGAGGCCGTCGCCCGCTATGGCTACAAGCTGATGGCCTACAAGGACGAATACGAGGTCGCCCGCCTCTACACCGATGGCGAGTTCCTCAAGAAGCTGAATGCGCAGTTCGAGGGCGACTTCTCGCTCTCCTTCCATCTGTCGCCGCCGCTGCTCAATCCGCCCGATCCGGAAACCGGCGTGGCGCAGAAGCAGCAGTTCGGCCCCTGGATGATGCGCGCCTTCAAACTGCTGGCCAAGCTGAAGGGCCTGCGCGGCACCAAGCTGGACGTGTTCGGCTACACCCATGAGCGCCAGACCGAGCGCCAGCTGATTGCCGATTACGTTGCGTTGGTCGAGGAACTCTGCGCCAGGATGACGCCGGACAATCATGGCCTTGCCGTGCAGCTGGCGAAGATTCCGGAAGACATCCGCGGCTATGGCCATGTGAAGGTGAAGCATCTGAAGGATGCCAAGGCCAAGGAAGCGAAGCTGCTCGCCAGCTTCCGCAACCCGGCACCTTTGGCCACGGCAGCGGAGTAGTCGCCGTCACAATGCCGCAGCGGCATGCCGCGACGTTACGACCTGTTTGGTAATTGCAGGATGGCGCGCGGCATGGCTTGATCGCGCCATGACGACGCCTGAAACAATCCGTTTACAGCGCAGTGAAGGCACCAGCTTCGCGCTGCAGCTCTATCCCGCCACCGATGGCGCGGCTGCCACGATCCTGATCCAGCCGGCGATGGGCGTGCAGGCCGGCTATTACACCCCGCTCGCCACGGCGCTTCGCGACGCCGGGCATAACGTGGCCGTCGCCGAACTGCGCGGCCATGAAGAAAGCGGCGGGCGCCGGCCGGGCCGCGATTACGATTTCGGCTATCACGAGATGCTGACCGAAGACTGGCCGCAGGCGATTACCGCGGTGAAGGCACGGTTTCCCGGCACGCCCTTCTATCTCTACGGCCATTCGCTCGGCGGCCAGGTCAGCAGCATCTATGCCGCCCATCATCCCGACCAGCTGGACGGCCTGATCCTCACGGCCGTCAGCTCGGTGCACTGGAAACTCTGGCCGCTGCCCTTCTGGCCCTACAGCCAGGCGGCGGTGCTGGCCGCCAAGCTGCTGGGGCATTTCCCGGGCGAGACATTCAAATTCGCCGGCCGCGAGGCGCGCAGCGTGATCGCCGACTGGGGCCGGCAGGCGCGTACCGGGCGCTTCTATTTCGGCAAGCCGCACAAGGTGGATCACGATGCCGTGCTGGCGACCATGACCCTGCCGGTGCTGGCGATCTCGCTGCAGGGCGATTTCTTCGCGCCCAAACATGCGCTGAACGACATCGTGCGGCGCTTCCCCAGGGCGGACGTCTCCCGCCATCATCTCGACCCGAAGGCGTTGGGCTTCGAGGGCATCGATCATTTCCGCTGGGTCCGCAAACCGCAGGTGGTGCTGCCCACCGTGCTGGACTGGCTGAAACGCCGGTGAAGGCTTGCGGGGCGGGCGTGGATCAGCCAGAACCGTGCTCATGCTGACGCTGAAACCGCTCTACACCCCGTATCTGGAAAGCCTGGCCGCCAATCCGGCGGCGGTTCTGGCCGAGCATCCGAACCATGCTGCGGTGATGGACCTCGCGGCCGAGGTGGCGACCGCCACGCTCGATCTCTATGCGCAGACCGGCGCCACCGATCCCTGGCTGAGTTATTTCGCGCTGCGCGAAACCGACAATGCCCTGCTCGGCATCTGCAGCTTCAAGTCGCCGCCGGTGCAGGGCCTGATCGAAATCGCTTTTTTCACCTTCCCGGGGAACGAGGGCCAGGGCGTTGCCAGCGTGATGGCGCGCGAACTGCTGAAGATCGCCTTCAACGAATACGAGATTCAGGCCGTGCTGGCGCATACCCTGCCGGAGGAAAACGCCTCGACGGCGATCCTGCGCAGCCGGGGCTTTGCACTGATTGAGGCGGTGGACGATCCGGAGGATGGTCTGATCTGGCGCTGGGCGCTGGCGCGACCGTGAAGCGGTGGCTCGGCCAGTTGCGCAGTGGTTACTGCGGGCGGCCTTCGAAATCCATGTCGAAAAGTTCCTGCGCCGACTTCAGGTAAAACACGGCGGCGGCGACAGAACCGGTTAATGGAAGTAGAAGGGTCTCAAGCCCCAGATCCCACGCTGAGATAGTCAATATGATCGCCAGCAGCGCATACCCCGAAGCTGCATATGCCATCAGCGATCTTATCCTGTAGCGCTCGAGCAGAATAAACACGGGGGCACCAAGAACGATCGTCAGCAAAATGCCGAGTGGCAGGGTGAAGATGGCGTAAAACAGCATGAGCCCTTGAGCCCGTACAATGACCTCACCGGTCAGGCCATACAGGCTGTATGCTTCAATGAAGCTAAAAACGCTGCCAAGCATGACTGCGGAAAAGAGCGTGGCAGCAACACCACCAAGCACAAAGCCCCCGCGAAATCGCCACAACAGCCGCATTGTCGAAGCGATACAGGACACGGCAGCCACCATCACCGCCCCTCGTAACACTTCACACGTGTGACTTCGCCGCTGTCGGTCTCGGTGCTTTTCTCGCGGTAGATTTCCATAGTGCCGCGATTCTTCAGGCGGCATTCGCCGACCGGAAACCAGCTGGATTTCACCTGCACGATGATGAACTCGTTCGGGCCCAGCCGGTCGGGCGCGCAATAGCGGTTCACCTCGCGGGGCTTGGCGATCACGGTGGAATTGACGCGGCCTTCGCGACGAATGCCGATCGGCCAGTTGTATTCGGTGAGGTTGGCGATCGAAACGCAGGCCTGCGCATCATCGGTGACCGGGCGCTGCGGCTGCGCCGCTGCGTCAGCGATCAGAAGCAGCGCGGCCAGGCCTGCGATACCGCCGGCAAGGCCGCTGCGCATGCTTACTCCGCCGCCGCTTCGTCGGCGCCGCGGCTGTCGGTCATGCCCAGCGCATCCATATAGACCTGCAGCAGCGTCTCCTGCTCGTCCAGCTCGGCCTTGTCCATCTTGCGCAGACGGATCACCTGGCGAAGGATCTTCACGTCGAAACCATGCGCCTTGGCCTCGGCATAGACTTCCTTGATGTCGTCGGCCAGCGCCTTCTTCTCTTCTTCCAGACGCTCGATGCGGGCGACCAGCTGGTTGAGCTGATCGGTCGAGAAATTGCCGGACTTGAGTTTGGCCATGGGCGGCGACCTTTGCAAAACAGAATGAAAGACTGGGGTTGGCGCGGATTATAGCCAGCACGGCCGGCGCGCCTATGCCCCAAGCTCCCCTCGTCCACACTTATCCACAGGAATGCGCCTGCTGTGGAAATCTAGTGTTTGTGGGTTTTCTGCGACTCGGCGAAGGCCTTCTGCTGCTCGGGCGAGGCTTCCTTCTGGTATTTCGCCTGCCAGTCGGCATAGGGCATGCCATAGACGATCTCGCGCGCCGCCATCTTCTCGATGGCGATGCCCTTGTCCTTCGCCGCATCCTGGTACCAGTTCGACAGGCAGTTGCGGCAGAAGCCGGCCAGATTCATCAGGTCGATATTCTGCACATCGGTGCGCGTGCGCAGATGCTCGAGCAGCCGGCGGAAGGCGGCGGCCTCGAGCTCTACCTGCGTCTTGTCGTCGATCGGGTCGGCCATCTCTGCCTCCTAGTCTGGGATCTGGAAATTCACGGTCTCGGCGATCAGCCAGTCGACCACGGCGCGCAATGCCGCCGCCTTGTCCATGCCAGCATGTAGCGCGTCGCGGTAGACTTGCAACTGCCGTTGCGCCGAAGTGCCGCGCGAAAGGATGCCGCGCGCCCGCTCCACCTCGGCCAGGCAGCCGAGCGCCACCGCCTCCTCGCGCACCAGGTCGATCAACTCGTCCAGCAGGGCGCCATAGGGCACCGCCTGGCCCTTGCCGAAATCGACCAGATTGCCCGCGACGCCATAGCGCTGGGCCAGCCAGCGGTTCTCGTCGATCAGCGTGTTGGCATAGATGCGCCAGCGCTGGTTCTTCTGTTTCAGGCGCAGGAGTGCTGCGAGCAGGCAGCGGAACAAGGCGGCGATGCTGATGCCGTCATCCAGCCGGGTGCAGACATCGGTGATGCGCAGCTCCAGCGTGGGATAGCGCGCCGACGGGCGGATGTCCCACCACAGCTTGGTCGCATCCTCGATCAGGCCGGCCTGCATCAGGCGGTTCACCAGCCGCTGGTATTCGCCCCAGGTTTCCAGGCGCTCGGGCAATCCGGTGCGCGGCAGGCTGTCGAATACCGAGAGGCGATAGGATTGCAGGCCGGTTTCCTCGCCCTGCCAGAAGGGCGAGGAGGCCGACAGCGCCAGCAGATGCGGCAGGAAATAGCTGACCTGATTCATCAGGTCGATGCGCAGGTCTTCATCGGCAATGCCGACATGCACATGCAGGCCGCAGATGATCAGCCGCCGCGCCACGCCGGCCAGGTCATGGGCCAGGCGGTCATACCGCGCACGGTCGGTGTGTTTCTGCTCGCTCCATTTGGCAAATGGATGTGTGGACGCGGCAATCGGCGCCAGATTGTGCTTAGCCGCCACTTCCGCGATGGCAGACCGCAGGCGCACCAGATCGGCGCGCGCCTCGCCCATGTCGCGGCAGACCTTGGTGACGATCTCGATCTGGCATTTGAGGAATTCGGGATTGATCTGGCCGCCGGCCAGTGCCTCGCATTCCTCCAGCAGGGCCGCCGGCGGTTCGACCGCCAGCACGCCGCTGCCGCGCTCGACCAGCAGATGCTCTTCCTCGATACCGATGGTGAAATCTTCAGCCATGCATCACGCGGCGCTGGCGCTGGGGGCCAGAATGCCGGCCTCGGTGAGCATGCGGCGGAAGCAGCGTTCCAGCCGTTCGGCCCATTGCGCGATGCCGGCCTCGGTGGCGACCAGATCCTGCCGCACCTCGATCATCACATGATGCAGGCCCCTGTTCTGGCCATGCTCGAAGATCGAATAGCCGGAATGGTCGCGGCCGCTATAGGGCAGGTTGTCGCCCACCAGCAGGTCGCCCTCGTCGCGCAGGGCCTGCAGCAGCGGCTGGGCCAGCCGGCCGTCGCGGTCCCAGACCACGCCGATATGCCAGGGCCGCGGCTCCTCGCGGGCACGCAAACGCGGCGTGAAACTGTGGATGGAGAGCAAGGCCGGCTGCGCGCTGCGCTGGCGCGCGGTATCCAGCGTGTCGGCGATGGCGGCATGATAGGGCCGGAAATAGCGTGCCATGCGGCGTTCGCGCTCCTCGTCGCTCAGGTCGCGGTTGCCCGGCACTACCGTGCCGTCGCTGACCTCGCAGATGAGCGTCGGATCGTCGGGCCGGCGGTTGCAGTCGATCACCAGCCGCGACACGCCCGACAGCACCGCCGGCGCATCCAGTGCGCGCGCCAGCCGCTCGGTGATCGCCGCGGTGCCGGGGTCCCAGCCGATATGGCGCAGCAGTTCGTCGTCGGGCAGGCCGAGATTGCGCAGGGCCGGCGGCACGATGCGGCTGGCATGGTCGCAGATCAGCACCGCCGGCGCGCGGCCCTGCGGATTGAGGACACGGAAACTCGGGGGTTCGGCGGCTTCGGTCATGAATCGGCGGGTTCGGATATGAAACAGCCGGCGGAACCGGTGCGGAAATCGGGGTGGCAGGTTTGCATAACCAAGGCAGGCTGCACTAAGGTTGCGGCGACATTTTGACCAATCATAACCGAAACGAAGCCGTGCTGCACCATATCGCCATTGTTGGCAGCGGTCCTTCCGGGCTGTTCTGCGCCGATGCCCTGCTCCGCCAGAAGCCGGAGCTGAAAATCGATGTCTTCGACCGCCTGCCGACGCCCTACGGGCTGGTGCGCTTTGGCGTCGCGCCCGACCACCAGGGCACCAAGGCGGTGACCCGGCAGTTCGACCGCCTGTTCGCCGGCGGCAATGTGCGCTTCCTCGGCCATGTCCAGGTCGGCACCGACCTGCCGCTGGCCGACCTGCGCAATCATTACGATGCCGTGGTGCTGGCGCTGGGTGCCCATGCCGACCGGCCGCTGGGCATTCCCGGTGAGAACCTGCCCGGCCGCTATGGCTCGATGGCCTTTGTCGGCTGGTACAACGGCCATCCGGATTTCCGCAATCTGGAGCCTTTGCTCGACAGGCCGGGCGCCGCCGTGATCGGCATGGGCAATGTCGCTATCGACATCGTGCGCGTGCTGGGCAAGACCAAGGCCGAAATGGCGAGCAGCGATCTCACCGCCCATGCCGCCGCCATGATCGCCGCCGCACCGCTGACCGATCTCTACATTCTCGGTCGCCGCGGCCCGGTGGAGGCGAGTTTCACCAGTGCCGAACTGGCCGAGCTGGGCCGGCTGGAGCGCGTGCGCCCGATCGTTCACAAGGCCGACCTGCCTGACACTCTGCCGGCGGGTCTCGACCCCAACGAGGCGCGGGTGAAGGACAAGAACCTGTCGATCCTGCATGAGTTCGCCGCACGCGAAGATGACAAGCCGATCCGGCTGCATTTCCTGTTCAACGCCATCCCCGAAGCCATCACCGGCAGCAGCCGCGTTGAAGGCCTGAAGATCAAGAACGGCCCGACGCTCGATGTCGGCACCGTCATCAGCGCCATTGGTTATCGCACGGCGGCCGATGGCGACCTGCCGCAGAGCGATGAACGCGGCGTGATCGCCAATACCGATGGCCGCATCGCACCGGGCCTCTATGTGGTCGGCTGGGCCAAGCGCGGCCCGTCAGGCACCATCCCGACCAACCGCGCAGAAGCCAAAACCGTGGCCGATCTGCTGCTCGCCGATTACGCCACCGACACCACGCCGGCCAAGGAGGGCTCGGCCGCGCTGGATGCCTGGCTGCAAAGCCGTGGCGTCAACGTGATGGACTGGGCCTGCTGGAAGCGTATCGAGGCGGCGGAAACAACCGCCGCGACACCGGGCAGCCCGCGTGCCAAACTGGCCGCCTGGGAAGACCTGCGGAAGCATCGCTAGCATGAAGCTCTACAACAACGACGGATCGCCTTTCGCTGCCCGGGTGCGCATGCTGCTGCGTGCCAAAGGCGGCGCGCAGATCGAACTGGTGAAGCCGCCGAAGGATTTCCGCAGCATCGCGCCGATCGGCAAGATCCCGGCCCTGTTACTGGATGACGGCACGCTGCTGCCGGAATCGGAAGTGATCTGCGGCTATCTCGATACCGTGCTGGGCGGCCCGTCGCTGTATCTCGACACGCCGCAAGCGCGCGCCCGGGTCACCCTGATGGTGCGGCTGTCCGATCTCTATCTGGCACCGCCGCTGCATGATTTCTTCGTGCTGCTGTTCACCGATCCGGGCAATCGCGAGGCGCTTGAGGCCCTGACCCCGGCTTTCGCGCGCGGGCTGAAATTCCTCGACATCTATGTGGCGAAGGATGGCTGCGCCGCCGAAGCGCGGTTCAGCCAGGCCGATTGCGCGCTCAGCCCCATGCTGTTCTACGTCGATGAGGTGCTGCCCGGCCTGATCGGTCAGACCCTGCTGGAAAAACGACCGATGCTCAGCGCCTACTGGCAGCGCATCAAGGCGCATCCGGTTGCAGCCCCGGTGCTGGATGAAGTCCGCACCAGCTGGCGGTCCTACCAGCAGAAACTCCAGGCGACGCAGTGAGCGATCCGGCCAGCCCGCCGACCCTGCCGGTCTGGCCGGTGCTGGCAGCCACCACCGGTACGCAGTCGGTCACCACATTATGCGCGCTGGCATTATCGGCCGTGGCGCCGAAAGCCGCTGCCGAACTGGGCACCGGACCCGGCCTCGCCGGCTATCAGGTGAGCCTCGTATACGCCGGCGCCGTCGTCACCTCACTGATCGGTGGCGGCTTTGTGCGTCGTCTTGGTGCCGGGCGCACCAGCCAGATGGCGCTGTGGCTCGCCGCTTTCGGCTGCCTGATCTCGGCCTGGGGCACACTGCAGACCCTGGTCCTGGGTGCCCTGGTGATCGGCCTGGGCTATGGCTGCACCAATCCAGCGGCGTCGCATCTGCTGTCGCGCACGCGCAGCGGCGCGCATATGAACCTGATCTTCTCGATCAAGCAATGCGGCGTGCCGATTGGCGGCATGCTGGCCGGCCTGCTGATCCCGCCGATCACGCTGGCGTTCAACTGGCAGATGGGACTGGCCTTCTGTGCCCTGCTCGGCTTTGGCCTCAGCCTGCTGCTGCAGCGCGCGCGACAGGCATGGGATGTCGACCGGCTGCCTGATGCGCCGCTGCTGCTCTCGCCGCTGGCGGGCCTGCACGTGGTATGGCGGCATCCGATCCTGCGCTGGCTGGCCTTGTGTTCGTTTGCCTATTCCGCCGTGCAGCTCAGCCTGACCGGCCTGCTGGTCACCTATCTGGTGACCGAAGTGGGACTGCATCTGGTGCTGGCCGGCACCTTGCTGGCGCTGGCGCAGACCGCCGGCGCATTCGGCCGCCTCGCCTGGGGCTGGCTCGCCGACCGCCTGAAATCCGGATCGAAGGTGCTGATCCTGAATGGCGTGGTGGCGATGCTGGCTGCGATTCTCACGGCATTGATTGATGCAAGCTGGCCGCTCAGCCTGACCGGTGCCACCGTGATGCTGTTCGGCTTCTGCGCCATCGGCTGGAACGGTGTGTTCATGGCGGTGATCGCCCGTCAGGCGCCACCGCAAAGCATCGGCCTGGCCACCGGCGCCACGCTCAGCATCACTTTTGCCGGCGTGGTGATCGGCCCATCCAGCTTCGCCTTCATGCATGACGCGCTGGGCCTGAGCTACGCCGATGGCTATCTGCTGATGGCCTTTGTCACCCTGATCGGTGCGCTGTGCATGGTGATCGCGCGTCGTGGCATTCCGGCGCGCTGACGCGCTATGGGCGTCATTCCGACGCCTACAGATCGCCGATGCGGAAATTCAGCTCCAGCACCTTGGGGTAGCCTTCCGGATTGGGCGGCATTCGCATCGGCTGTGCCAGCCGCATGGCGCGCAGGAAGGTTTCGATTGCCGTGCGGAAGGCGGCAGCCTGCGGCCGGCGATCGACAGCGATCTGGTCCCAGTTTTCCACCATCGCCCGCATGTCCCACGGATCGTTCTTGCCAAACGGTGGCGCCAGCATGCCGTTGGGCAGCACGCGATAACGACCGAAAATCCGGATGTCGGCAAACTGCGGCGCGTCGAAATCAATCACCCAGGCGCTCACCACCTGGCTGAGGAAGTAGTCGCTTTCCGACTGCGTCATGGTTTCGCCGGTCGCGCCCGCAGCACCGGGCGCGCCGGCGTCGCGATTGCCGGTGGGACGCGGCGGTGACTGCTGCTGACGCTGTGCCGGCGGTGCCGTCACGGTCGAGGGGCCGGCGCGATCGGGCACAGGGGCCGGCTGTGGCTTCTCGGCCGCCTGTGGCCGGGCACGCTCGCCGGCACTGGGTGGCGCCCGGGAGGGCGCCTCGGTGACGGGCGCGCGCTGCAATTGCGGGATACTGGGCGGCGGCACCGGGCGCGATGGCTCGGGCGTCATGGTCTGCTGCTGTGCCGGCGGGGCCGGCGCCTGGGCGGGAGCCGGTTGCGGTGTCGGCGGCGGTGCCGGAGTCGGAGTCGGCTTGGGCGGCTCTGGCATCACGAATTCGGCCAGGATCGGCGGTGGCTCGGGCTGGATTCGCCAGGTCCAGGGTTCGAGCAGAAGCAGCAGCACGATCAGGCCATGCAGCAGCAGCGACATCGCAACACCCAGCCAAAGGCGGCGATTATCCCAGTCCTGTGCGCGATATTCCAAAAAGGTGGCCATCACAAACACTTAGCGCTGACGTAGCGGCAGGCCAAGGCTTTTGCCCGGGCTGAATGCCTCGGCTATAACCGATTGTCCGACAATCGAGAAGACACCGGAGAGAAACGTGACCGAACCCGTTGCCTATGCCGTCCGGGACGGCATTGCCATCCTCACCATCGAGAATCCCCCCGTCAACGCGCTGAGCCAGGGCGTGCGGGCCGGCATCATTGCCGGGCTGGACAAGGCCGATGCCGATGCCGGCGTCAGCGCCGCGGTGATCATCGGCGGCGGCCGCACTTTCATTGCCGGCGCCGATATCAAGGAATTCGGCAAAACCCCGCTGCAGCCCTATCTGCCCGATGTGCTCAAGCGCATCGAGGCCATGAAGAAGCCAGTGGTGGCTGCCCTGCATGGCACGGCACTGGGCGGTGGTTTCGAGGTAGCGCTGACCTGCCACTGGCGCGTGGCGCTGGAAAGCGGCCAGGTCGGCCTGCCGGAAGTGAAGCTAGGCCTGCTGCCCGGTTCCGGCGGCACCCAGCGCCTGCCGCGCCTGATTGGCCCGAAACTGGCACTCGACATGATCGTCTCGGGCAATCCGATCCCGGCAAAGAAGGCCGCCGAGCTTGGCGCGATTGACGAAATCGTGACCGGCGATCTGCTGGAGGGCGGGCTCGCCTATGCCAAACGGGTGGTGGCCGAGCAGCGCCCGCTGCGGCTGGTGCGCGACATGAACGACAAGGTCAGCAATGTCGACCCTGCCGTGTTCAGCGACTACCGCAAGAGCATCGAGCGCAAGGCCAAGGGCTTCCTGGGCCCGTGGCGCTGCATTGATGCGGTGGAAGCCGCCACGAAACTGCCAATCGACGAGGGCCTGCTGAAGGAGCGGGAATATTTCTTTGAATGCATGGGCAGCCCGCAGCGCGCGGCACAGATCCATGCGTTCTTCGCCGAACGTGAAGCCGCCAAGATTCCCGATCTGCCGGAGGCTGTGCAGGCCAAGCCGATCAAGTCGGCCGCCGTGCTGGGTGCGGGCACCATGGGCGGCGGGATCGCGATGAACTTCGCCAATGCCGGCATTCCGGTGAAGCTGCTGGACGTGTCGCAGGAAGCGCTGAGCCGTGGCCTGGGCGTGATCGAGAAGAACTATGCCACGTCCGTGGCGCGCGGCAGCATGACCCAGGCGGCAATGGACCGCGCGATGAAGCTGATCACCGGCACCCAGCGCTTCGAGGATATCGGCGACGCCGATATCGTGGTGGAAGCGGTGTTCGAGGAGATGGGCGTCAAGAAAGAGGTGTTCGGCAAGCTCGACAAGGTGATGAAACAGGGCGCCATCCTCGCCACCAACACCTCGACCCTGGATATCGACGAGATCGCAGCCAGCACCAAGCGGCCGCAGGATGTGATCGGCACGCATTTCTTCAGCCCGGCGAATGTGATGAAGCTGCTGGAAAACGTGCGTGGCGCGAAATCCTCGCCCGAGACCATCGCCACCGTGATGGCGCTGGGCAAGACGCTGAAGAAGGTGGCGGTGCTGGCCGGCAACTGCGACGGCTTCATCGGCAACCGCATGTTGCATGGTTATCTGCGCGAGGCCAACTTCCTGCTGGAGGAAGGCTGCATGCCTGAGCAGATCGACCGCGCGCTGGAAGACTTCGGCCTCGCCATGGGTCCGTTCAGGATGAGTGATCTTGCCGGCCTGGATGTCGGCTGGCGCATCCGCAAGGGCAAGGCGCATCTGCGCCCCAAGGACGAGCGCTATTCCAAGGTGGCCGACCAGCTCTGCGAACTGGGCCGCTTCGGCCAGAAGACCGGCGCCGGTTTCTACAAGTACGAGGGCCGCGATGCGGTGCCCGATCCGGTGGTCAAGGACATCATCCTGGCCGCATCCAGGGAGCAAGGCATTGAACGGCGGGCGATTTCCGACGAGGAAATCGTCCAGCGCTGCATGTATCCGCTGGTCAACGAAGGCGCCAAGATCCTGGAGGAAGGCATCGCCATCCGGTCCGGCGATATCGACATCACCTACCTTTTCGGTTATGGCTTCCCCGTTTATCGGGGCGGGCCGATGTTCTGGGCCGAGCAGATCGGCCTCGACAAGGTGCTCGCCACGATCCGCGGCTTCCACAAGATCCACGGCAAGTTCTGGGAACCGGCCAAGCTGCTGGTCGAACGGGCCGAGGCCGGCCAGGGGTGGAGCGGCCGCTGAGGGCCTGAACTCCTTTTCAGAGGGTGCGTTAGAGTACGATGTCCGAACCCGCTGCCGTTTCCATTCCGGGCGCCGCTGATCCCATCGGCGCCCGGCGCACCTTTGCCATCATCGCGCATCCCGACGCGGGCAAGACGACCCTGACCGAAAAGCTGCTGCTGTTCGGCGGCGCCATCCATCTGGCCGGCGCCGTGAAGGCGCGTGGCGAGAACCGCCGCGCACGCTCGGACTTCCTGAAGATCGAACAGCAGCGCGGCATCTCGGTCTCCACCTCGGTGATGAATTTCGAATACCAGGGCTGGACCTTCAACCTGCTGGACACGCCGGGCCATGAAGACTTCAGCGAGGATACCTACCGCACGCTGACGGCGGTGGACTCTGCCGTCATGGTGCTGGATGCCGCCAAGGGTATCGAAACCCAGACGCGCAAGCTGTTCGAGGTCTGCCGCCTGCGCGACGTGCCGATCGCCACTTTCGTCAACAAGATCGACCGTGAGTCGCAGGACCCGTTTGCGCTGCTGGACGAGGTCGCCTCCACACTGGCGCTGGAATGCGTGCCGGCGAACTGGCCGATCGGCATGGGCCATGATTTCCGCGGCTGCTACGACTTGTTCGGCAAGCGGCTGCTGCTTGTTGGCAAGGAAAACAAGAATCTCGAACCCGAAGTCATCATCCTCGACAGCCTGGACGATCCGCGCGTGGCCGAGTATGTGCCCGAAGCGCAGCGCGCCAAGCTGCTGGAAGACATCGCGCTGATCGAGGGCGCCTGCCCGCCCTTCGATCCCGAGGCCTATCGCCAGGGCCATATGACGCCGGTGTATTTCGGTTCGGCACTGAAGAATTTCGGCGTCGACGAGTTGCTGAAGGGCCTGGGCGAATTCGCCCCCTCGCCGCGCCCGCAGCCGACCGACAAGCGCATCATCGCGCCAACCGAAAAGGCCGTCACCGGTTTCGTGTTCAAGGTCCAGGCCAACATGGACAAGAACCATCGCGACCGTATCGCTTTCCTGCGACTCTGCTCGGGTCATTTCAAGCGTGGCATGAAGCTGAAGCAGGTCAGCACCGGCAAGCCGATCACGGTAAGCAACCCGACGCTGTTCTTTGCCCGCGACCGCTCGCTGGCCGACGAGGCCTGGCCGGGCGACATCATCGGCATCCCCAATCATGGCGTGCTGCGGGTCGGCGATACGCTGACCGAAAGCGAAGACCTGCGCTTCACCGGCATCCCCAATTTCGCGCCGGAAATCCTGCGCCGGGTTCGCTTGAGCGATCCGATGAAGGCCAAGCATCTGCAGCGCGCGCTGGAAGATCTGGCCGAAGAGGGCGTTACCCAGGTGTTCCGTCCGCGGATCGGCGCCGACTGGATCGTCGGCCTGGTCGGGCCGCTGCAGCTGGATGTGCTCGCCGCCCGATTGGGCGAGGAATACAACCTTGAGGTCGGGTTCGAGCAGGCGCCCTACGAAACCGCCCGCTGGGTCGATGCCGAGGACAAGCGCGACCTCGAGCTGTTCGTCGAGCAGAATCGCGGCACCATCGCCGACGACCGCGAGGGCAGCCCGGTCTTCATGGCTCGCAACGCATGGGAACTCTCCTATATCGAGAAGAAATGGGATAAGATTCGGTTCCATGCCACGCGGGAACGCCATTAACCATATCGAGCGCCGCCGTCTGCTGATCCTGCTGGCGGCAAGCCTGCTGCTGCCTGTGGCGGCCTATGCGCAGGACAAAGAGAAGAAAAAGAAAAGCGACACCCCGGTCGAGAAGCCGCCGATCAACAGTCCGGTCCTGGTGGTCGATGCGGTGACCGCACCGATCGCCGGCCCGCCGGGTTCCAAGGTCATCATGACCCTGAATATCGACTGCGGCTCGGTGGAGAATGCCCGCAAGGTCGATGACCTGATGCCGCGCGTCTATAACGCCGTGATCATCGAGCTGAACCGCGAACCGCTGGGAAAAGACGGCCGGCTGTTTGACCAGGATATCGAGCAGCTGAAGCGCCGCCTAGTCTATCAGATCAATCGCCAGCTGCAGGGACCGCAGGTGGTGGGCGTTTATGTGCGCTCGCTGCAGGAAGTGCCGCTGCGGCCGCCGCCGCGCTCTTAGGCACCGCGCTTAATCGTCGCGGCCGAACAGGATCGACTTGGCGCGGATATCGTCGATGCTGCCCATCAGGTCTTCGATCTTGGCTTCCAGCAGATCGGCCGCCTGGCGCGCCAGGCTGAGCTCCTCTTCCACCGCCTGCAGCATGGCCTGACGCGCGGCGCCGATGATGGCGCCGTTGGGATGGGCCGGGAAGCTGACGCATTTCGACACAAAGCGCCGCACCGCCGAGGCCGAGGGCAATGTGCCGAGCACAAGCCTGGCCGGCAGCGCGATCACCAGCCAGCCGGTTTCCACGGCAACAGCGGCGAAATCGCCATGCCGGAAGCCCGCCCGCGCCGGCGTGCCAGGTTCGGCGCCGGGCAGTTCGATCTGGGCGGCGTCCCAGCCAAAGGCGAGGAATTCCCCTTCGGCAGCGGCGGCCATATCCTGCGGTGACGGCTGGTCTGTATCGCTCACGCTCGGCTCCCCACGGCTGCAGCATTGGCGCGCAAATTCGCCGGCGACAGCGTGCCCACCACGATACTGCAAACGCCGGGCAAAGTCGCGGCTGCCTTCAGCGCGGTGGCCGGGTCGGCGGCATGGCCGCTGGCCAGCGCCTTTTTCACCAGCACGCCCTTGCCCTGCCCCGCCGCTGCCGCGATCAACGGCACCTCGGCGGTATAGCCCGGATTGTAGGTCGCCATCAGCACATCGACGTAAGGCAGCATCCGGTTCCCGCCGGCGACGGTCTTGCCGGAAAAACCGCCGGCGCGGATCAGGCCCCTGGCCTTCAGCCCGGCCAGCATCTCGGCCGCCGGCAGGAAGCGGTCACCGGCTTCGTCGATGCCATCGGAATGCAGCAGCACGGCGTCGAGGTAATCCGTGCGCAGCAGCCGCAGGCTGTTTTCCACCGAGGCACGGATGGCCTGGGCCGAGAAATCGAAGCGCGAGGCACCCTGCTCGAAATATTCGCCAGCCTTGCTGACAATCACCCAGTCGCTGCGCGGGCCCGGCAGCAACTGGCCCAGCCGCTGCTCGCTCAGGCCATAGGCCGGCGCGGTGTCGACCAGAGTGATGCCAAGGTCGCGCGCGGTTTCCAGCAAAGTGATCACAGCCGCATCATCGGGCAGGTCGAAACCCTGCGGATATTTCACGCCTTCATTGCGGCCGAGCTTCACGGTGCCAAGCCCGAGCAGGCTGACCTGGATGCCGGTCGTGCCAAGCGCTCTCATTTCCATGCCGCAACCTCCCAGGGCGCCGGCGCAATCGGCGGTGCGGACCAGTCCGCGAAGACCGGCTGCACACGGCCCGATGCCGGCGGCAGGGCGGCCAGCACCAGATCGGCAAGCTGCGGCGCCAGCGCCAGTTTGGTCGGCCAGGCCAGCATGATATTGCCGACCCGCTTGAGCACCGGACCTTCCGGCTTGCGGCCGTCTTCAGTGGCGCCCTCGGCGCGATCGACGCGGCAACCGGCGAAGCGGCTGCGCGAGAAATCGAGCTGCGGCAGCAGGGTGGTGAACTCCTGACGCGCGGTGGCGATCAGCGCGGCCTCGCTCTGGGTCACGCCGTTTTCAGCCAGCAAACCGCCGACATACCAGACCAGCGTGCCATCGTTTTTTTTATGCGTGGTGATAGTGACGCGCGGCTTGTCGCTGGTGTCGAAGCAATGGGCCCAGAGCGGGCCCGGGGCACTCTCGATCAGCAGCATCTGCAACGGCCGGCGCTGGGCCACCTGCGGGGCCAGGCCAAGCTGCGGCAGCAGCACCTCGTTGCCGGCGCCTGCAGTGGAGACCAGTGTGCCGGCGGTGAGAGAACGGCCAGCGACCTGCAGCAGCACATGATCATCCTGCTGTTCGACTGCTGCCTGCCCGGCCTTGATACAGCCTTCGCCCAGTGCCGCCAGCGCGCCCAGCAACGAAGGCACATCGAGCACACATTCATCCAGCGCATAGACGGCGCCGACATGATCGGCATCCTGCAGCACGCCCGGCCACTGGTTCTGCGGCAGCGCATCGACGCGGCCGCGCACCAGCTTGCTGCCGAAGAATCCGGCGATGCGGCTGGTCAGCGTGCGGCGCGCCCAGAACAGGTGCCGCGCGGCGGCCAGTTTGGCCGCGCGCAGGTCGATCTCGCCGCGCCCATCCAGGCAGGTACGCCAGCGTGCCGGCATATCGGCCAGCGCGGCGCTGTCGGCATTCAGCCTGAGGTCGATGGCGTATTTCAGGCCGCCATGGATAATGCCCTGCGAGGCGAGGGTCTGCCCGGCGCCGAGCGCCTGACTTTCCAGCAGCAGAGCGCTGTAACCAGCGCGTTTCAGGCGCGCCAACAGCCAGAGGCCGGCAATGCCGCCGCCGAGGATCGCGACGTCGACATCAGGCTGGCTGGTCATCGCCTCAGCTTTGCAGCTTCTTGATGGTTGCCGTGGTGCTCTGGCCGGCGACATGGCGCGAGACCTTCACCTCGCCACCATAAGCCCGCACCACATCGGCACCCACCACCTGATCCACCGAATAGTCGCCACCCTTGACCAGCAGGTCGGGCTTCAACAGGCCGAGCAGCGGGATCGGCGTATCGTCGGCAAACACGATCACCATATCCACCAGGGTCAGCGCCGCCAGAACCTGGGCGCGATGGCGTTCATCCTGCACCGGGCGGCTGTCGCCCTTGAGCTTCTTGACCGAGGCATCGGAATTGATCGCAACGATCAGGCGGTCGCATTGCGCGCGCACTTCCGACAGCAGCGCCAGGTGGCCGGGATGCAGCAGGTCGAACACGCCATTGGTGAAACCGACGCGCTCGCCGTGGCTGCGCCACAGGGCAACGCGCTCGACCGCCTGCTGCGGCGTGGCGATCTTGATCTCGATGCCATGCGGATCAGGCATATGCAGGGCCAGACGCAGTTCGGCTGGATGCACCACGGCAGTACCGATCTTGGCGACGACAATGCCGGCAGCGGCATTGGCGAGCCGCGCCGCCTGCGGCAGCGAACGGCCGACGGCCAGGGCGGCGGCAATCGTTGCCACCACGGTATCGCCGGCGCCGGAAACATCGAAGACTTCGCGCGCCTCAGCCTGCAAATGCAGCGGCGCTTCCTGCCCCTGCACCAGCGTCATGCCGGCGGAGCCGCGCGTCACCAGCACATTGGCGATCCCGGCTTCGGCCACCAGCTTGCGGGCGGCGGCAACGGCGCTGGCATCGTCGGCGCAGCTTTCGCCGGTGGCCAAGGCGGCCTCGGCACGATTGGGCGTCACCAGCGTGGCGCCCTTGTAGCGGCGGTAATCGCTGCCCTTGGGATCGACCAGCACCGGCTTGCCGGCCTTGGTGGCGGCCTTGATCAGCTTGGCGATCACGCGGTCGCCGACGGCGCCCTTGGCATAATCCGACAGCACCAGCACGGCATTGTCGGCCAGCGCCTCAAGCGCGGCCTTGATCAGGGCATCAACAGCATCGTCAGAGGGCTTTCCGCGGCTTTCGCGATCGACGCGCAGCAACTGCTGCCGGCTGCCGATGAAACGGGTCTTCTCGATGGTGTGCCAGGTCTCGTCGACCACCAGCTGCGCCTCAATGCCGGGCTCCAGCGCCAGCGCCTCATTCAACTGGTCGGCCGCCACGTCATCACCAACCAGGCCGAACAGGGCAACCTTGGCGCCCAGTGCGGCCAGATTGCGCGCCACGTTGCCGGCGCCACCGGGCATGGCGATTTCGCGCTCGATCTGCATCACCGGAATCGGCGCTTCCGGGGAGATGCGCTCGACGCCGCCATAGACGAAGCGGTCGAGCATCACATCGCCCACCACCAGGACGCGGGCAGCAGCGAAATCGGCAGGATCGGTGGCGAAATCGGACATGGCTTTCGATACACCGGCGAGGGCCCAAATGCCAGCCCTGCCCTGTTGCTCCCCCGGCGTTTCAGGTGTGCAGCAGGCGCCGCTCGGCCCCGTCCAGCACCAGGGCGGTCAGCCGGCCCGTGGTATAGGCCCCGGTATCGACGCCGATGCGATTGGGCCGCCACTCCACCTCATGGACGATGGTATGGCCATGCACGACGATCATGCCGTGATCGCTTTCCGAATCGAGGAAGGCGCCACGAATCCAGATCATATGTTCGCGGCTCTGGCGGTCCAGCGGCAGGCCCGGCTTGATACCGGCATGCACGAACAGATAGTCGCCATACTGCACCTGCACCGGCAGGCCGAGCAGGAACTGCTTGTGATGGCGCGGCAGCACGCCCAGCAGGGTGCGCTGGGTCAGCAGGAACTCATCGAAGGAACCGGGAATCTTGACCTTGTAGCTGCGCAGCGTGGCATCGCCGCCATTGGCCAGCCACAGCGCCGCACCATAGGGCGCCTCGAGAAATTCCAGCAGCATCGCCTCGTGGTTGCCCAAGAGCGTGACGGTCTCAACGCCGGGAAAGCGCGGGCGAGTCAGCCGCTCGATCACCGCATGGGAGTCCGGCCCGCGGTCGATATAGTCACCCAGATAGACGATGACGGTTTTTTCCGGAGCGCCATATTCCGAAGCAGGGGCAAGATCGGCTTCGATCAGGCCGTGCAGCTGGTCGAGCAGATCGACCCGGCCATGGATATCGCCAATGGCATAAACGCGAAGCCCCGGCGGCAGCCTGGCCTCCTCGATCAGCATGGCCCGGTCAGCATGACGCTTACTGCGGCGAACGCTTGGCGAGGATGCGCTGCAGGGTGCGGCGATGCATCTTCAATCGGCGGGCCGTCTCCGACACATTGCGGTCGCAGAGTTCGAAGACGCGCTGGATGTGTTCCCAGCGCACGCGCTCGGCCGACATCGGTTCATCTGGCGGCGCCGGATGCGCGGCATTGCCAACGCGCAGCGCGCGATCGACATCGTCGGCATCGGCCGGCTTGGGCAGATAGTCAGCCGCACCGGCCTTCACAGCGGCAACCGCAGTGGCGATGTTGCCATAGCCGGTTAGCATCACCACGCGCGCATCCTGGCGCACCTGGCGGATCGCGGTGACAACATCCAGACCGTTTCCATCGCCCAGTTTGAGGTCGACGACCGCATAGGCCGGCGGCTTGGCCCGCGCCATCTGGATGCCCATCGCGACCGATTCAGCGGTCTGCACCACGTAACCACGCTTTTCCATCGCACGCGCCAGACGCAGGCGCAGCGGTTCATCGTCATCGACGATCAGCAGAGACATATCGGTCATGGCGGCAGAATGTACCGCAGCGGGGGCACTGCGCAACCCCCGCACGGTTTCCGGCCTATTTTGCTGTCAGATCGCGCGGCCAGCTGACCGCCACCTGGGTGCCGCTGGCACCCGGGCGGTTGGCAAAGGCGACCGATGCTCCGCTGCGGCGCAGCAGGTTCATGGCGATGAAGACACCCAGGCCCATGCCGCCACTGTCGGGCCGGCTGGTCACATAGGGCTCGCCCAAGGCCGAGAGAATATCCACGTTCAGGCCGGGGCCATCGTCGAGAATACGCAGACGGATGGTTTTGTCGTCCCAGTCCACCTCGATATCGACGCTGGCGCGGGCGAACTCCATGGCATTCTGCAGCAGGTTGCCCAGTCCATGCAGGATTTCGGGCCGGCGCGGCAAAACCGGTGGCGTGCCGGTGCCGATCAGCCGCACGGCAAAGGCAATGCCTTCGCGGCGCCAGGGCTGCGCCACCATCTCCAGCATGTTGGCTATACCGAGATCGGAGAAGGCTTCCTGGTCCGAGGTGGCAGAGGGACGCCGCGACAGACGCGCCAGAATGTCGCGGCAGCGTTCGACCTGGCTTTGGAGCAACGCGATGTCTTCCGCCAGCGGATTGTCGGCCGGCAGTTCACGTCCGATTTCCTTCACCACGACAGCGATGGTGCCCAGCGGCGAGCCCAGCTCATGGGCCGCCGCCGCGGCCAGGCCACCCAGTGCGGAAACCTGCTGCTCCCGTGCCAGCGCCATCTGCGTGGCCGCCAGCGCATCCGACATGCGCCGGGCTTCTTCCGCCACCTGCCAGGCATAGGCCGCGATGAACAGCGTGCCCAGCACCAGTGCGATCAGATTGCCCCATTGCAGCAGCGGTGGCTGCAGCACTTCGGCATGATCGCCCCAGGGCAGCGGCAGGTGGTAGATCGTCATCAGCGTGGTGAGCACGAAAGCCAGCAGACCCAGCACCACCGTCGAGCGCAGGGTGAGAATGGTGGCCGAGACCGTGACCGGCACCAGCACCAGCACGGTGAAGGGATTGTCGATGCCGCCGGTGAGGAACAGCAGGATGCAGAGCTGAATCTGGTCGAAGGCGAGATAACCCGCCGCCCCCTTCTCGCTCAGTCGCTTGGCGGTGGGGTAGACAATGAAGAGAACAATGTTGAGCAGTGCCGAAATGCCGACCACCGCCAGCGCCGGCAGCAGTGGCAGCTTGAAATTCAGGCCGAAATGCACGAACAGGATGGCCAGCAGCTGGCCGATGATGGCGATCCAGCGCAGCAGCACCAGGGTCTGCAGGCGCACGCGGCCGGCCGGATCGTCGGCCGCGCTCAGATGCGGACCGAGACGGTCGCGCAGACGATCCAGCAGGGCGGCCATTACCGCATGTCTTCGTGCCAGGTGCGGCCATCGCGTTCGATCAGGCCAATTGCCGCCGATGGCCCCCAGCTGCCGGCCGTATAGGGCTTGGGCCGATCGCTTTGCGACTGCCAGCCGGCCAGGATCGGTTCGATCCAGCGCCAAGCCGCATCGACCTCGTCGCTACGCATGAACAGCATCGGGTTGCCGCGCACCACATCCATCAGCAGGCGCTCATAGGCATCGGGCTGCCGGCCCTGGAAGGTTTCGGCAAAACTGAGGTTGAGTGGCGCGGTGCGCAACCGCATGCCGCCGGGTCCCGGCACCTTGCTCATCATATGCAGCGAGATGCCCTCGTCGGGCTGCAGGCGGATGACCAGGCGGTTCGGCACCACGTCGCGCGCCGCCGCCGGGAAAATCAGATGCGGCACCGGGCGGAACTGCACGACGATCTCCGAGCGCCGCACCGGCAGCCGCTTGCCGGTGCGCAGGTAAAACGGCACACCGGCCCAGCGCCAGGTTTCGACCTCGGCCTTGACCACGACAAAGGTTTCCGTGGCACTGTCGTCGCGTTCGATTTCCTCGCCATAGCCGGGCACGGCGCCGCCATCGACAGCACCGGCCGCATATTGGCCGCGCACGGTCTTTTCACCGATGGTGCCATCGGTGAGCGGGCGCAGGGCTTCCAGCACTTTCAGCTTTTCATCGCGCACCGCATCGGCGGCAAAAGCATTCGGCGGCTCCATCGCCACCAGGCAGAGCAGCTGCAGCAGATGATTCTGCACCATGTCGCGCAAGGCACCCGCATGGTCGTAATAGCCGGCACGGCCCTCGACGCCGATCTTCTCGGCCACCGTCACCTGCACATGGTCGATCACACCGCGATGCCAGACCGGTTCGAACAGCGCATTGGCAAAGCGCAGCGCCATCAGGTTCTGCACGGTTTCCTTGCCGAGATAATGATCGATGCGGAAGACGCGATCCTCGGAGAAGGCTGCCGCCACCGCACCGTTGACCGCGCGGGCCGAGGCGAGATCGTGGCCGATCGGTTTTTCCAGCACGACGCGGGCCTGCGGCCGGTTCAGGCCGGCGGCCGCCAGCTGGGTGCAGATCGGGCCGAAGAAACGCGGCGCCACGGCGAGATAGAACACCAGCACGCGCTCCGTGCCACCATTCAGGGCCTTGGCCAGCGCGGCATAGTCGGCAGGGGTTTCCGCATCGAGGCTGAGATAGCGGAAGCGGGAAACGAAACGTTCGACAGCGGCCTCGCTGAAATCCTTCGCATCGAGATGGCGATCCAGTGCGGCGCGCGCGAGGGTGCGGAATTCCTCGTCCGGCATCTCGCCACGGGCGACGGCATACAGCCGGACATCGTCATTGAGCTGGCCGGCCACATCGCGGTGGTACAGCGCCGGCACCAGCTTGCGCAGCGACAGGTCGCCGGTGGCGCCGAAAATGACGAGATCGAAGGAAAAGCTGCCGCTGGGATGTGTCATGGGGTGAGCGTGACAAACTCGGCCCGGGCGATCAACCACTGATGCCCCGCATCACTCAACGAAATGCGGTTCTGGCTTTTCGTGCAGGGCTTCGTAATGCACCAGAACCGGTTCGACACCGAGCCGTTGCGGCTGGCCGGCCCGAAAAGCCCATTCACCGCGATCACAGTTCTGGGCTGTGACATAGCCGTTGATATAGAGGCGACGGTCATCAGTTGTACTGTTGATCCCGGATCCATGCACCAGGAAGGGCGACCACAGCGCCAGATCGCCGGGCGCGAGTTCCAGGTCGATGGCCTCGGCCGGGTCGAGGCCAACCGCCTGCAGGGCTGCATCCTGCATCGTCTGCTGCAGGATCGGACCATCGCCGCCGAGATCGAGGTTGCCGAGCAGATGACTGCCCGGAATCACCTTCATGGCGCCGCTGGCCCTTGTATGCGCGTCGATGGCGATGCCGGTCTGCACATAAGAGCCGGCCAGATCGCGGAAGGCCTCGGCCGGGCGGCGGAAGCGGCTGTCCTGGTGATAGGCAAATTCCACTTTCGCCGCGCCGGGCGGCTTCCAGTGCATCTGGTTGATGATCTGCTTGAGGTTGTCGCCGATCAGGGGTTTCAGCACGGCTACGAAACGGGGATCGAGCCGCACGCGGTCCAGCAGAGCATCGCGCCAGGACGGCCACTGCACCATGCGCAGGATGCGGCCCAGATGCGGGTCATCGCCCAGCCGGAACAGCAGATTGCCATGGCGGAAGCTGCGGCCCAGCGCCAGGCCGGTAGCCTGCAGGCGGTCGAAGGCCCCGGCCATGGCGGCCACCTCGGCCGGGGAAAACAGTCCCCGGATGATCGCATAGCCATCCCGCGCATAGGCCTGGCACAGCAGGTCGGGCGCGGGTAACCGCGCTTCCCAGCCATGGTCAGGCTGCGTTGGGACGGCTGAAACAGCGGCAGAAGACGCGGACATCTGTGGATAACTCCGATTCGGCCTCGCAGACCTAAGGGCTTAGCATGGCTGATTCCAGAGATTCTTGTGGATAATGGAAGAGTCCGATTGACCGGGCCCCGATTTTGGCGCCTTTACTCCATTTAGCGGCTAAAGCCAATATGGGGGCTAGATATGGTGTGGACTGACGAGAAAGTGAAACTCCTGGTGCAATACTGGGAATCCGGCCAGTCGATCACGCAGATCGGCAAGCAGCTTGGCATGACCCGCAATGCGGTGGTCGGCAAGGCGCACCGGATCGGCCTGGCCAAGCGGGCCTCGCCGATCATGCGGAGCGAAAAACCGGCCCAGCCGCGCCCGGCGACCAGCCATGGCGGTGGCAGCTCCAGCGGTGGGGGCGGACATACGGCTGCAGCGCCCGCCCCTGCCCGAGCCCCCGTGCAGGTGCGCGAAGACGCAGCCACCCCGGCCACAGGCCATCATCATCACACCTCGCAGGCCCAGCTGACGGCCGCCATGCTGGCGGCCCTGACGCCCTCGACCGGCCCGCGTTGCAAATGGCCGATTGGCGACCCCAAGAGCGCTGAATTCGATTTCTGCAGCCAGGTTGCGCTGCCGGGCAAACCCTACTGCGCCCAGCATTGCGCGGCGGCTTACACGAACTGGAACCCGGAGAGCGCCGTCGAGGCGGTCAAGGCGATCAACGCCGCCTGAATGTTTCGATAGGTCCGGTTTCCGCAAAAAGCCCGGCAGGTTTTCCTGCCGGGCTTTTTCGTTTCAGGCTGTCGCTGCGCTCAGGACGCGGCTTTCATCTGCGCGGCGTCCACGCAGTTGATCATCCAGGGCGTGCCGAACTGGTCGGTGACCGTGCCGAATGCCGCGGCCCAGAAGGTCTGCTGCAACGGGCTGGTGACCGTGCCGCCCTTGGACAGTGCAGCAAAGATCCGTTCGGCCTCGGGCACGCTGGTAACATTCAGCGTCACCGACATGCCCTGCATCTTCTCGAACATGCCGGGCGGCGAGTCAGAGGCCATCAGCGATACATTCCCGAGCTGCATGCAGGCATGCATGATCAGGTTTTCGACGCCGGCCGGCATCTCCGGCATGCAGCCGCCCTCTGGCGGTGCATGGCCTTCCGGCATCGGCGGCGCGTCACCGTACTTCATCATCGCCTCGATCTTGCCGCCGAGATGCGTCTCGTAATAGCGGAACGCAGCCTCGCATGTACCGTTGAACATCAGATAGGGATTTACTTGCACGCTGTGCTCCTCCTCGGGATGAAATCCAGGCCAGACCGCTGGCGGTGAATTCAGCTTGATCGCAATGGCGATAAGCCGTATATAACCCTTTAGGTATATAACCGTCAAGGAATTTACAAAGCAAGACGGGAGAAGCCGGGTGCTCAGGGACAGAACGGCGGTGATTTACGGTGGCGGCGCCATTGGTGGTGCGGTGGCCCGGGCCTTCGCCCGACAGGGCGCACAGATTTTTCTCGCCGGCCGCAACCCGGCAAAGCTGACAGCCGTGGTCACTGATATCCATCGTACCGGCGGCACGGCGGAAGCCGCAGAGGTGGATGCCTTGGACGAAACCGCCGTGACCGCTCATGCGAATGATGTAGCCGCGCGCACGGGCGGCATCGACATCACGATGAACGCTGTCGGGGTCGCGCATGTGCAGGGCGTGCCGCTCGCCGAACTGAAACTGGAGGACTATTTCCTTCCGGTCTCGGTCTATACCCGCACCAACTTCATCACCGCCAAGGCAACCGCACGCCACATGCGGCGCGGCGGCGCAATGTTTCTGCTTGCCACCCCTGCGGCGCAGATGCCTGGTCCCGGCTTCATGGGGCATAACTCCGCCTGCGCCGCCATCGAGGGTATGACACGGCATCTGGCCGGCGAACTGGGCAGCAGCGGCATCCGCGTGCTGTGCCTGAAAAGCCACGCGATTCCCGAGGCTGCGAAAGCCGGCTCACACAGCGCCGGGGTCTTCGCTGCGGTGGCAGCAGGCATGGGCACCGATGTCGACAGCATGCTGAGCGGCGCGGCGCAGTCCACGCTGCTGGGTTGCCTGCCGACGCTGGAGCAGATCGCCGAGACCGCCGCCTTCCTCGCCTCTGACCGCGCTGGCGCCATCACCGGTGCCATCGTCAACCTGACCTGCGGCATGCAGGTCGACTGATCTGAAGGAGCATCCGATGACCGCCCAGCCAGACATCGTATCGCGCAGCACATGGCTTGCCGCCCGCCGCGCCCTGCTGCTGAAGGAAAAGGCGCTGACCCGACAGCGCGACGCCCTGGCCGCCGAACGCCGCCGCCTGCCGATGGTCGCCATCGACAAGGACTACAGCTTCGAGACGCCGGAGGGCCGCAGAAGCCTGCTCGCGCTGTTCGAAGACCGGCACCAGCTGGTGGTCTATCACTTCATGTTCGATCCCGACGATCCGCCGCCGGGCCGGACCCATCCCTACAGCGAAGGCTGCCCCGGCTGTTCGCATGTGGCCGACAACATGCCGCATCTGGCGCATCTGCATGCGCGCGATACCTCGCTGGTGCTGGTGTCACGCGCCCCGCTGGCCAAGATCATGCCGTTCAAGCGGCGCATGGGCTGGACCCTGCCCTGGGTGTCGTCCCATGGCAGCGACTTCAACTACGATTTCGACGTCACCATCGACCCCGCCGTCGCGCCGCCGCACTACAACTACCAGGATGCCGCGACGCTGCAGGCCAAAGGGCGGCTGGAGCATGTGCAGGGCGAACTGCCGGGCCTCAGCGTGTTCCTGCGCGACGGCGAGAAGATTTATCACAGCTATTCCACCTTCGGCCGCGGCCTGGATGGGCTGCTCAACACCTATAATATCCTCGACCTGACACCCTATGGCCGTCAGGAAGAGTGGGAGGACTCGCCAGCCGGCTGGCCCAAGAGCAAGGACTTCTGGCTGCGCCATCATGACAAATACGACGGGGCGCCGCATGCTGCGGCAAGCTGTTGCCAGGATTAACCAGAGAGAAAAATCAATCAGAGAGAAGGAAAGACTGCGATGAGTTATGTGGATGGCTTCCTGCTGCCGGTGCCGAAGAAGAACCTCGCCGCCTACAAGAAAATGGCGGCCAAGGCCGGCAAGATCTGGCGTGAACATGGTGCGCTGGATTATCGCGAATGTGTCGCCGATGACATGAAGACCGCTTTCGGGATGCCTTACCCGAAACTGATGAAGCTGAAGAAAGGCGAGGTGCCGGTATTCTCCTGGATCATGTTCAAGTCGCGCAAGCATCGCGACACCGTGAATGCCAAGGTGATGAAAGATCCGCGTATCCAGGCGATGTGCCCGGACCCCAAGGACATGCCCTTCGATGTGAAGCGCATGTGCTATGGCGGGTTCAAGACGCTGGTGAGCGCCTAAGCGAACGGATAGGGCCCCGGGAACTGGCCGATCGGGCAGAGATGCGTGATCAGGCCGGTCCCGGCCAGCCAGTGATGCAGCAGGAAGGCCGGCGGCTCGATATACGACGCCGGTTTCGCATCGGGCTGCAGCTGCAGTGCAATCGTGGTGGTGGTGCTGGGCGCGGTGCACAGGCTGGTGCCGCCGAAACGCAGCTGCATGAAGCGATGCACATGCCCGCAGGTGATGCGCTCGACCTGGCTGTGGCGGCGCAGCACTGCGGCCAGCCCCTCGCCGCCCTCGCACCAGTAGGGATCCATATAGGGAATGCCGGTGGCAAACGGCGGCTGGTGCAGCATCAGCAGGGTCGGCTGCTCCGGCGCGGCTGAGAGGGCGGCGTCCAGCCAAGCCAGCGCAGCCGCATCGACCAGGCCATGGTGCTTGCCAGGAATGGTGACATCGAGCGCGACAATCCGCACCGGGCCACGATCATCGACCACATAATGCAGCGGACCGTCGGCGCGCGGCAGATAGGGCTGGTCGGCAAAGGCCGCACGGAAGGCCGCGCGCTCGTCGTGATTGCCGGGGATCACCAGATAGGGAAGCTGAAGCTCGGCCAGCAGAGCGCGGGCCATGGCATATTCGGCCGGATCGCCATGATCGACGATATCGCCGGTCAGCAGCACCAGCTCGGGACGCGGATCGAGGCCGTTCAGATGCTGCACGGCGGCAGCGAACATCGCGTTGGAATCGACAACGTCCTGATAGAGCTGGCCCTGCGGCCGGATATGGGGATCGGAAATCTGCGCGATCAGCATGCCCGGCCAGTATAGCCGGGCCAAGTGGCCAAAGTCAGTCTTCCAGCAGCCGCTTGGGGTGCAGGCCGTTCACAAAGCCCATGAAGGGCGGATGGATGCTGTAGCCCAGCATGCGGCGCACATGCTCGCTGCATTGCTTCACCCGCTCGCGCGAGACCGACAGGCTGAAATTCTCCTGCTGGCGGCACCAGGGCGCACAATACTGGGCGGTGACGCAGAGCCGGCTTCGGTTGCTGACATTGGCGCCGCCGCCATGCCAAAGCGTACCGATGAAAAACAGCACAGAACCGCTGGGCATCACTGCCGGTACCGCGCGGGCGGCATCTTCCGCCGTCGGCATGCGGCCGTCCCATTTGTGGCTGCCGGGAATCAGCACCGTGGCGCCATTCTCGGCGGTGAAGTCGTCAATCGCCATGATGGTGGCGGCACCCAATGCCGCACGCGGCCGCGGCACCGGATAGAAGGCATCGTCGTGATGCAGCGGCTGCGCCGCCTCACCGGGCAGGATGTCGATGGCCTGCAGTTGCGACAGCAGGTAGTTCGGCTCGAAGATGCGATCCAGCAGCGCCAGGATCACCGGGTGCTCAACCAGCGGATTGCAGGCCAGCGTCTTCTCGATCACGGCATACAGCCGCTTGGTGCCGAATCCCTCGAAACTGTTGCGGCCGAGATGGTCGTGGTAATGCGGCGCCAGCGTGGCACGCATGGCTGCGGCCTCCTCCGCCGAGAACAGGTTCTCCAGGATCACATAGCCGTCGCGCTCGATCTCTGCCATCAGGGCATCGACCAGGGCTGGATCGACCCGGTCCTGGCTGCCGGCGGTAGAGCGGTATTTGCGGGCAAGCTCGGCACGGAAATACTGGCTGACATCCTTGACGACCATCTTTTCCATGCCGGGCCTCCGCCTCTCTAGTCGCTGAGCGCGGCAAACCGCCGCTGATGGTGATCGGCATTGCCGAAGGTGGTGTCGATCATCATCAGGCGCTTCATGTAATGACCGACATTCAGCTCATCCGTCATGCCCATGCCGCCATGCACCTGCACCGCCTGCTGGCCGACGAAGCGCCCCGAACGGCCGATCTGCACCTTGGCCGCCGCCGCCGCCTTGGCGCGCTCCTTCGGCTCGGCTGACGCCTTGAGGCTGGCGAGCAGCGCCAGCGAGCGCGCCTGCTCCACCTGCATCATCATGTCGACCAGGCGATGCTGGATCACCTGGAACTCACCGATGGCACGACCGAACTGCTTGCGCGTCTTGGCATAGGCCAGCGTGGTTTCATGCAGGGCCGCCATGGCGCCCACGGCTTCAGAGGCCATAAAAGCAATCGCCTGATCCACCACGGTCTCCACCGCCGGCAGTGCATGGGCCGGATCGCCCAGAACGGCCAGCACCGGTGCATCGTTGAACTGGATGTCGCTGGCGCGGCGGTTGTCCACCGTGCGGTAGTCCTGCCGCACCACACCGGCACCGGCAGCATCGACCACGAAAAGACCAAGGCCTGTCTCGTCGGTGTCGTTGCCCGCCGAGCGCGCCAGCACGATCAGCCGGTCGGCGCTGGCCGCATCCCAGACCACGATCTTCTTGCCGCTCAGCGTCCAGCCGCCGGCGCCGTTTTTCGTCGCCTTAGTGCGGGTTTCGTTCAGGGCAAAACGCGATCCATGCTCGGCATGGGCGAAGGCCCATTTCGCCTTGCCTTCGGCAATCGCCGGCAGCCATTCGGCCTGCTGCTTGGCATCGCCGGCAGCCTGGATCAGCCCGCCGCCCAGGATCACGGTGGAGAAATACGGTTCAGCCACCATGTGGCGGCCAAAGCGCTCGGCCAGCAGCATGGTATCGACCGCAGAACCGCCCAGCCCGCCGGCCTCTTCGGGCAGCGAGATACCCAGCCAGCCCAGTTCGGCCATGGTCTTCCAGTTTTCCTGCGCATAGCCGAGGTCGGTCTTCACCAGCTTGCGCCAGCGATCGAAATCATACTTGTCCTGCAGCCAGCTTTCGACGCTGTCGGCCAGCAGGGTCTGTTCCTCAGACAATTGGAAATCCATCTCTCGCTCTTTCCTGTCTTGCGTGTCGCAGTGTTCAGAGGCCCAGCACCATCTTGGCGATGATGTTGCGCTGAATTTCATTCGAGCCGCCATAGATCGTGGTGGCGCGGTAATACAGATACGATTCCATGCGACCCTGGGCATAGTCAGGGCCGACCGGCGGCTGGTTGGAGCCATCGGGGCGATGCTCGTAGGGCGCGGCGTAATAGCCCAGCGCCTCGCAGGCCAGTTCGGTCAGGTTCTGCTGGATTTCCGAACCACGGATTTTCAGCATGCTGGCTTCCGGTCCCACACCCTTGCCGGCATTCTCGGCCGCCAGCATGCGCAGGTTGGTGTATTCCAGCGCCAGCAGGTCGATTTCGATGGCCGCCACCTTGGCGCGGAAGTCGGGATCCTGCAGCAGCGGCCGGCCGCAGGACTGTTCGGCACGGGCGATCTGCTTCAGGCGCTTGAGACGCTGCTTGGAGGTGGCGACCTCGGCGATGCCGGTGCGTTCGTTGCCAAGCAGGAATTTGGCATAGGTCCAGCCCTTGCCCTCTTGCCCTATGAGATTGGCCTTGGGGACGCGGACATTGTCGAGGAACACCTCGTTGACGCTGTGGCCCTCGTCGATCGAGATGATCGGCCGCACCTGGATGCCGGGATCGGTCATGTCGATCAGCAGGAAGGAAATGCCCTCCTGCGGCTTGGCGGCCGGATCCGTGCGCACCAGGCAGAACATCATGTTCGCGTGCTGCGCCTGGGTGGTCCAGATCTTGTGGCCGTTGACCAGGTAATGATCGCCGTCACTCTCGGCCCGCGTCCGCAGCGAGGCGAGATCGGAGCCGGAGCCGGGCTCGGAATAACCCTGGCACCACCAGTCTTCCATGCTGACAATGCGCGGCAGGTATTTCGCCTTCTGCGCGTCGGTGCCGAAGGTGTAGATCACCGGGCCCACCATGCTGATGCCGAAGGGCACCAGCGGCGGCGCATCGGCGGTGGCGCATTCCTCATCGAAGATATAGCGCTGCACCGGGCTCCAGCCCGGACCGCCATACTGTTTCGGCCAGTTCGGCGCACCCCAGCCGCGCGCATGCAAAATCTTGTGCCAGGCGACGAAGTCGGCCTTGTCGAGATGGATACGCTGCCGCGTTTTCTCGGCCAGTGCCGGCGGCAGGTTGCCGCGGATGAATGCGCGTACCTCGTCGCGGAAGGCGCGTTCCTCGGCCGTGAATTCGAGATCCATGGCGTTTCTCCCTGTAACTGCGGGAAGGTTAAGTCTCCCGGCTGCGACAGGCAAGCGCGTGACGCTGCGGAAGGCCTTGCATTGGGGCGATTCAGTTGCTCAATTCGATCTGTAACCTAAGGACAATCTGATGACTTTCGACCCAATGTCAGCCGGCTGGAAGCAACGTTCCGGCCAGGGCCCCTTCACCCAGCAGGTCGGCCCGATCTGGGTCAGGCGCGAAGCCGAAGGCCCGGCCGGTTCTGCCTATGGCCTGCTGGCGGAAGAGCGCCATACCAATTCGCGCGGCGTGGTGCATGGCGGCATGCTGATGACGCTGGCCGACCATGTGCTGGGCTGGATGGTCTGGGATGCCGTGGAGCGGGCCGCCTGCGCCACCGTTTCGCTGAACAACCAGTTCATCGCCGCCGTGAAGCCGGGCGATTTCCTGGAGATGCGCGGCCGCATCGTGCGCCAGACCCGCAGCCTGATCTTCATCCATGGCACCGCCACTGTGGGCGACAAGCCGGTGCTGACCTCGGAAGGCATCTGGAAGGTGCTGGGTGTCAGCTAGTCAGCGACGTCTCTGCACCAGCTTCTTGGCCGGCAGCAGATCCGGGAATTTCGCCGGGCGCTTTTCCTGGTTGGCCTGCATGGCTTCCATCAGGTCGCCGGTCAGGAACATGCCGGCCTGCCAGACCTGCATGTAATTCAGCGCATCAGCCACACTGTGGTCGCGGGTGTAGTTCAGCATTTCCTTGGTGCCATGGATGGCCAGCGGCGATTTCGACGCAACCGTGCGGGCAACATCCTGCGCGAAAGCCAGCATGTCGTCCTGGCTGTCGAACACCTGGTTGACCAGACCGGCACGAAAGGCCTCAGCGGCCGGCATGCGGCGGCCGGTATAGGCCAGTTCACGCACCAGTCCTTCGGGCATCAGATGCGGAAGGCGCTGCAGCGTGCCGACATCGGCGGTCATGCCGATGTTGATTTCCTGGATGCAGAACCAGGCATCCGCCGTACAGTAACGCATGTCGCAGGCCGAGATCAGGTCGACGCCGCCACCGACACAGCCGCCCTGAATCGCCACCAGCACCGGCACGCGGCAGCGGTCGATGACAGCGAAGCTTTCCTGCATCTCGGCCACGGCGCGGCGCATCTGTTCGCCGGCGCGGCCGCGGTCGCCGCCCATCATGTCACCGGCAATATTGGCAAAGGCCGAAAGATCGAGGCCGCCGGTGAAATGCTTGCCGGTGGAGGAGATCACCACGGCGCGAATCTCGGGGCGGTCCTCGATCTCGGCAAAGACATCGGCCATCTCCTGCCAGAACGGCAGGATCATCGCATTCGCCTTGTCCGGGCGATTGAATACGATCTGCGCCACATGATCGGCGATGCTGAAATCGAAGGTCTTGTAGGTCATGGCTTCCTCCACACGTCACCCTGACGCTACGTCAAGGCTGGCGACCGGCGGTCTGCGCCGCTAGAGTCGCGAAAAGAATACAGGACGAATTAAGGGAGGAACCATGGCGATTGTCTATGACGAACTGATCGCGCTCGATATCCCGGCCCGCGAGGTGAGCTACACCGACCGCGAAACCATGCTCTACGCCCTGAGCGTCGGCATGGGCCAGGACCCGATGGACCTCGACGAACTGCCCTTCGTGTTCGAGAAAAACCTGATGGCCCTGCCCAGCCTGTCCACCGTGATCTGCTGGGACGACAGCTGGACACCGCGCACCGGCATCAACTACGTGATGGTGGTGCATGGCGAACAGCGCATCACCCTTCACAAGCCGATGCCAGCCACCGGCCGGGTGAAGTCGAAAATCCGCATCAAGGACGTGTTCGATAAGGGCGCCGGCAAGGGCGCCATCATGCTGGTGGAAAACACCATCAGCGATGCCACCAGCGGCGACACGCTGGTCACGCTGCTGTCCACCACCTTTGCCAGAGGAGACGGCGGTTTCGGCGGCCCGCTGCGCAAGCCTGAAGAGCTGCCGCCCAAGCCGCATGTCATCCCCGACCGCGCCGCCGATGCGGGCGTGACGCTGAAGACGCAGCCCAACCAGGCGCTGTTCTATCGTTTATGCGGCGACCGCAATCCGCTGCATGCCGAGCCGGCCTTTGCCACGGCGGCCGGTTTCCCGCGGCCGATCCTGCATGGCCTGTGCACCTATGGCATTGCCGTGCGCGCCGTGGTGAAAGCGGCCTGCGGCCACGATCCGTCCAGGATCGCCGATATCAACGCGCGCTTCACCGCGCCGGTGTTTCCCGGCGAGACCATCCACACAGAGCTTTGGCGCGATGAGAATATCGTGTCATTCCGCGCCCGGGCGGTGGAGCGCGACGTGGTGGTGCTGGATCACGGGCGGGTGGAGCTGCGCGGCTAGCGCCGGTTCAGTTTGAACTCGTTGGGGCTGCGGTGGTTGCCGGGTGCATCATCCAGCCGCAGCGGCTCCATCTGCGGCACGGCTTCGGGATAACCAAACAGATAGCCCTGGCCGTAATCGATGCCGAAATCGAGCAGCAGGCGGGCCTGGTCCTCGGTCTCCACCATCTCGGCCACGGTGCCGATCTTCAGCTCCTTGCACAGCCAGACCATGCCCTTGAGGATGGCCTGGTCGCGCATCTGGCCCTGGGTCTGCAACGCCTTCACATAGGCACCGTCGATCTTGACGTAATCGACCTCCAGCGCCTGCAGATAGGGGAAAGAGGCCGCGCCGGCGCCGAAGTCGTCGAGACAGACGGAATGGCCGTCCTCGCGCAGCTGGCGCACCGCATTGGCGGCATGCACCAGGTTGGTGATCTGGGTCGATTCCGTGATTTCAAAGATCAGCTGCCGGCGCAGGCCCGGATCGTCGGCCATGATCTCGCGCAGGGCGGCCATGAAGACCGCACTTTCCAGGCTGTGGCCCGACAGGTTGACGGCGACATCGATGATCTCGCCCTGGCGGCGCCGCTCAGCCAGCATCTCAACCACGCGATGCACCACGGCGAGATCGAATTCGCCGATCATGTGCACGCCTTCAGCCAGCCGGATGGTCTCGAACGGCGAACCGCCATCCTCGAAACGCGACAGCGCCTCGTAATGATGCAGCGTGCGGGTATCCAGCCGCACGATCGGCTGGAACACCAGTTGGAACTGCCGGCTGGCCACCGCAGAGCGCAGCGCGCGCACGCGCGACACCGTCTTCTGCAGCAGGGCCTTCAGGCTCTCTTCGGTGGAATGCAGGGCAAAGGCAGCGGCACCTTCGCTGGCAAACCGGTCAACGGCGAAGGCCATGGCACTGGCGGCATCCTCGTCGCTCATCGCCTTCAGATGCAGGTCCAGCGTGGCGCCGCGCACGCCCAGCGTCTCCACCACCTCGGCAACGGCGGCGCCGCCGCTCTTCTTGATCAGGCTGCGCACCTGTTCGGCCACCGCGTCCTGGTCGATCGTGCTGGCATGCAGGATGCTGTATTTCTCGGAATCGATCTGGCCCGCCGTGTCGCCGCCAATCGACTTGGCGCGGATCAGCGCGCCGACATCGCCCATCAGGCTCTGGCTTTCATCGGGCCGCAGCGATTCGACCAGTTCCTTCAGGCCGACGATCTCGATCAGGGTCAGCTTCACTTCCGAGCCCAGCTCGCGCGCCAGCTTCAGTCGGTCGCCGGCCAGGGCCTCGAAATCGTCAGAGCCGAGCAGGCCGGTCTGGTAATCCCGCTTGTTGAGCAGCGCGGTTTCCGCCTGCGGCAGCCGGGCATTGGACAGCGTCAGGTAATAGCGGCCGTCCTGCCGCGGCAGGCAACAGCCACCCAGCACGCAGATGGCGCCGGGGCTGCCATCCGCCTGCAGCAGGCGCACGGTGACCGGCTCGATCCGGCCACCGACCGGCAGGCCGGCCAGCAGGTTGAGCACGAAATGGCGGTCAGCGTCGTCGATCAGTTCGGCGAATTTGCTGCCAAGCAGCGCTTCGGCCTCGGCGCCGGCAATCAGCCGGGCAGCGCCGGAGGCGAAAGTGATCAGGCCCTCGCCGGATACTTCCAGCATCAGGTCGGCCGCGGAGAAGGCGAAGGCGACAAAACGGTCGCGCTCCGCCCGCATATCCTTGGCGCCCATTCTGGCCTCGTGTGGAAACATGAAAATTCGGCCCGGAGTGTGCCAGCCGCCGCCGGACGGCGCAACCCGGCGCCCGGGTTATACACAGGGTCTGCCGCCGCCCGGATGAGCCGAATTGGCTTGACGCTGCGCCACGTTGCTTTGATGCCGGCCGGTTCCTAGAATGGGCCGGTCCGGGCCGGTGCAGCCGGCCGGACCCTGACTAAGTCTAGGGGGATAAATAATGACCGCTCCGTTCTGGGAAAAATCCTATCCGGCCGGTGTGACCTGGGCGCAGAATTTCCAGGCAAAACCGATCTGGACCCTGCTCGACGATGCGGTGGCCCGCTTCGCGCCGAACCCCTGTCTCGATTTCATGGGCAAGGGCTACACCTATGCCGCGGTCTCCGATCTGGTCGATCGCGCCGCCAAGGGCTTCCAGCAGCTCGGCGTCGGTCCCGGCGTGCATGTCGGCCTGTTCCTGCCCAACACGCCGCATTACGTGATCTGCTTCTTCGCCATCCTCAAGGCCGGCGGCCGGGTGGTGAATTACAGCCCGCTCGATGCCGAACGCGAGCTGCGCTACAAGATCGAGGATAGCCAGACCGACATCATCGTCACCCTCGATCTCAAGGCGCTGTATCCCAATATCGCCAAGATGATCGGCACCACGCGCCTGAAAAAGGTGGTGGTCTGCCGCCTGCCCGATGTGTTGCCTTTCCCCAAGAACCTGCTGTTCCCGCTGGCCAAGGGCAAGGAAATCGCCGCCGTCCCCACGGACGACAAGCATATCCGATTTGCCGACCTGATCGCCAATGACGGCCGCTACACGCCGCATCCGGTGAAGGACCCCGCCGAGGAAGTGGCGATCCTGCAATATACCGGCGGCACCACCGGCCAGCCCAAGGGCGCCATGCTGACGCATGGCAACATCACCGCCGCCGTCCATATGTATGGCAGCTGGACCGAAGGCAACCAGCTGCTCAACCTGGACGACGGCAAAGAGCGCGTGCTCATGGTGCTGCCGATGTTCCACATCTATGGCCTGAGTGCCGTGCTGCTGCGCATGCTGACCATCGGCGCGCAGTTCTTCCTGCATCCCCGCTTCGAGCTGAAGGCCGTGGTGGAAGACCTGCACAAGAAGAAGATCAGCATCTTCCCCGGTGTGCCGACCATGTATGCCGCCATCGTCAACCTGCCCAACCTGAAGGATTACGATCTTTCGGCGCTGAAATTCTGCGCCTCGGGCGGCGCGCCGCTGCCGGTGGAAGTGCAGGACAAGTTCGAGCAGGTGACCGGCCACAAGATGATTGAAGGCTGGGGCATGACCGAGACCTCGCCGGCCGGCACACAAACCGTCTATGGCGGCAAGCGCAAGCGCGGCTCCTGCGGCCTGCCGCTGCCGGGCGTGACCATCGAGATCGTCGATGTGGATGACCCACTGAAGGTGAAGGGCATCAACGAAACCGGCGAGATCTGCATCACCGGGCCCAACGTTATGAAGGGCTACTGGAACAAGCCGGAAGCCACGGCAGAAGCCTTTGCCGGCGGCCGTTTCCACACCGGCGATGTCGGCTATATCGACGAGGATGGTTATATCTTCATTGTCGACCGCAAGAAGGACATGATCCTGTCGGGCGGCTTCAACGTCTATCCGCGCAATATCGAGGAAGCGATCTACGAGCATCCCAGCGTCGAGGAATGCACCGTGATCGGCATCCCGGACCAGTATCGCGGCCAGTCGGCCAAGGCCTTCATCAAGCTGAAGCCCGATGCCAAACCCTTCACCTACGAAGAAGCGAAAGCCTTCCTGAGCGACAAGCTGGGCAAGCATGAAATGCCGGCGGCCATCGAATTCCGCGACGCGCTGCCCAAGACCCTGATCGGCAAACTGTCGAAGAAGGAACTGGTCGAGGAAGAAAAGAAGAAGGCCGGCGGCGGCGGCTGAGCCGGCCACATCGGAGAAAGGAAAAGCCCCGGCATGCCGGGGCTTTTTTTACATCACCTGACCGCCCTACTCGGCCGCCCGCGCATCCGCGAGGCCGGCATCCCAGGCTCTCAGCGCCTGCGCCGTCGGCGCGACCCGCTGGCGCTCGGCCGCATTCAGCCCGGTCATCAGCGGCAGCATCGGCCCCATATCGGCAATGCCGGCCAGCGTCACGGCATCATGCAGGGTGCGGATCGGGCTGATGCCATCGCGCAGGTCCTCCAGCGGCAGATAGGCCTCACGCAACCGTTCAGCCGCGGCCCAGTCGCCGCGCTTGATCGCCTGCAGCAGGGCCATCGAACCGCGCGGCGCCACGCAGACCGAGCCCGAGGTGAAACCGCCCAGGCCAAACTGGCGCAGATGCGTGATCGCCGGCCGCTCGCCGATGCCGCTGATCACCAGCTTGGCATCGACATGGTCGAGCAGTTTTTTCAGATAGTCGTCCTGGGCCGGGTCGGGGCGGACGGTGCCGTATTTGACGGCACAGACCATGCCCTCGGTCACCAGCCGGCCAGCGGCCTCCGGCGCGATATAGTTGTCGGACTTGATATACAGGATGATCGGCTTGCCCATGGTCACGGCGGCCCGGCGCAGGCCGGTCTCGATTCCCTCCGAGGTGGCGGGGAAGGTCATCGGCAGCGCCATGGCGGTCGGCACCTTGGAACCGCGCAGGATGCGGGCCTGGTCGATCAACTTGCCGTAATCGGGGCCGAAGGAGGGAATCAACCAGGTGTCGGGACCGGCCGCGTCGACCAGGAAATCCAGTACCTCGGCATATTCACCGACGGCAATATTGTAGAAATTGGCGTTGCCGCCATACATCAGGCTGCGCACGCCGCCGGCCTCGAGATAGCCGATCAGCTGGCGATTCGCGTCTTCATTCAGGGTCAGGTCGGAATAGCGTGCCAGCGGGGGCACGGCGAACACGGATGCGGCCAGATCGGCCGCGGTGACGGACGTCGTCTTCATTCTTTTTGCTCCAACTGGGCGCTTCCCCTACTAATCTGCTAGAGTAATCACCTTCCGTCCCCTGCTGCAAAGCGAAATGTCGCTTCCCGATTCCAAAGCCATCGCCGAAAAAGCCCATCTGCTGCCCATTCTGCGGGCTGCGATGCGTGCTATCGAGGGCGGGCAATTCGAGCAGGCCGAGGGCTTCCTGGACAGCCTGCTGCAGCAGGAACCCGACTTCGCCGATGCCATCCACCTGAAAGGCTATATCGCGCTCCAGCGCGGCAACCTCGATCTGGCCCGCAGCCTGGTCGAGCGCGCCATCGCCATCGATTTCCACTTCGAGAACTATCACCTCACGCTCGGCCATATCCTGCTCGCTGCCGGCGACCGCCAGGCGGCTCAGACCAGTTTCGGCAGCGCCATCGTGCTGAACCAGAAGATGCCAGATCCCTATATCGGACTGGCGCATCTGTTCATCGGCGAGGGTGCGCTGGATGCGGCGATCGGCGCGCTGCAAACCGCGCGCCCGCTGGGCAACCAGAAGCATCCGGAAGTGAACTACATGCTCGGCTTTGCCCTGATGGCCAAGGGCGATGCCAAGAACGCGATGATGTATTTCGGCCGCGCGCTGCAGGCCGCACCTGATGTGGTGCGTTACAAGGTGGGTTTCGCGCGTTCGCTGCGCGACCTGCGGCTGAAGAAGCCCGATCCCGGCCTGATCGCCATGGCCCTGCCGCTGCTTGGCAGCCCGGGCATCGAACCGCGCGACCTCGAACCGCTGATCGAAAGTGCCATCCGCCTGGACCCGATGTTCATCGCCCTGTCCGCTGTCGATCCCCTGCCGCCCGCAGCCGTGGCTGCTGTGCTGTCCAGGCCCGATGCACCGGATCTGGCCGCCATCGAGCCCCTGGCGGCCTGGCTGGCCCATGGCCTGGTCAGCCATCCGGGAATCGCCAATCGCCTGATGGCCCTGCGGCGCGGCCTGCTGCATCTGGCCGTGCATCAACCGTATCAGCTTGAACGCCACCGACGCTTCATCGCCCTGCTGGCGATCCGGGCCTTCCAGTCGGAATATATCGATCGTGTTGCGCCAGACGAGCAGGCCTTGCTGCAGCAACTTGATGCCGCATTGGCGACTCTGGAAGCCGATGCCGCCGCCGACCGGTTTGCCGTCTTTGCCATCTATCAGCCGCTATACCGGCGCAGCGATGCCGAACGTCTGGTCGCCATCACCTGGCCGTTCGACTATGCCGATCTCAAGCGCAGCCAGCTCGATGAGCCTCTGGCTGAGCGCCAGATCGCGGCCAGCATGCCGGCACTGATGCCGATCGAGGATGCGACCAGCCGCTTCGTGCAGGAAATGTACGAGGAAAGTCCCTTCCCACGCTGGCATCAGCCCATCCTGGGCACACCGCTCAGTGTGCCGGTGCGCCTGCGCACCGCTCTGCCGATGCAGACCATTCCCGCCAGTCGCGTCGCCAAGCCTGATGTGCTGGTGGCCGGTTGCGGCACCGGGCTGCATGCCATTCTGGCCGCCACCAGCTATCTCGATGCCAAAGTCCTGGCCATCGACCTCAGCCGCACCAGCCTCGCCTATGCCAAACGCAAGGCCGATGAGATCGGCGTGGCCAATGTGGAATTCGCCCAGGCCGATATCCTGCAGATCGGCGCCATCGACCGCCGCTTCGATGTGATCGAAAGCTTTGGCGTGCTGCACCATCTGCGCGATCCGGCTGCCGGCCTGGCGCAGCTGGTGAAACTGCTCAGGCCTGACGGCTATATGATGCTGGGGCTGTATAGCGAGATCGGCCGCCGCGATGTGGTGGCGGCACGCGAACTGATCGCCAAACACGGCTACAGCGACAGTCCCGATGATGTGCGGCGCTTCCGCCACGATGTGCTGCGGCTGGCGCCCGATCTGGCCATGCGCCTGATGCAGTCCAGCGCCTTCCACACGCTGAGCGACCTGCGCGACCTGGTGTTCCATCGCCAGGAGCATCGCTATACCCCCGCCCAGCTGCGCCTGCTGATCGACGAGGCGGGCCTGGAGTTTCTGGGCTTTGAATTCAACTCGCCGAAGCCGCTGACCGGCTATCGGGCCCGGTTCCCCCAGGATCTCACCGCCGCCAATCTTGACAACTGGGCGACGGTGGAACTGGAGAATCCGGGCCTGTTCAGCAACTGCTACCGCTTCTGGGTCAGGCACAAGGCCTGACCGCAGTGCTGTCGATCAGCTACGCCCGATATGGGCACGGAAACGCTTGGCCAGGTCGCGGGTGGACTTGGTGAGCAGCCCCTGATCGACACCGACGGCGACGAAGGTGAAGCCGGCATCGAGATAACGCCGTGCATCATCCTCATCCGGCGCCAGAATGCCGGCCGGCATGTTGGCCTCCCTGCACAGCTTCAGCGCCCGCATGATCTCGGCCTGCGCCTCGGGATGGGCGGCATTGCCAAGATGGCCGATGCTGGCCGACAGGTCGGCAGGACCGATGAAGATGCCGTCCACGCCCTCTACAGCCGCCATCTGCGGGATGCGATCGACCGCATCCCGGGTCTCGGCCTGCAGGATCACACCGATCTCAGTGTCTGCTTTGGCATGATAGTCGGCCACCAGACCATAGCGGTTGGCGCGCTGGTTGCCGGAAACACCGCGGATGCCTTTGGGCGGATAGCGCGTTGCAGCCACGGCCTTCCTGGCTTCTTCCACATTCTGCACAAACGGCAGCAGCAGGTTGGGCGTGCCGATATCAAGGAAACGCTTGATCATCACCGCGTCATTCCACGGCGGACGCACGACAGGGCTGGCGGTATTCGCATCGATCTGCATGGCCTGCAGTTGCTGCATCACCATCGGCAGTTCGTTCGGAGAATGTTCGGTGTCCAGCACGATCCAGTCGAAGCCGGCCGTGGCCAAAATCTCGGCGACAATATTGCTGCACAGTGAGCACCACAGTCCGATCTGCGGCCGCCGCTCCTTGAGCGCGCGCTTGAACATATTGGCGGGCAATTGCATGATTTGGCCTTCCTCCCCTAAAATCCTTAGACGGACGGAGATACAACAATCAATAAAACGCGGCGGCACAAGGGGTATCTGTGCTAAAAACGCCGAATAGGAACAGACCGTTCCGACCGGATCGGAACTTCAGCGGCAAGGAGGTTGTCATGGCTCAACTACCCACGACCCAGGGAGCCGATCTCTTGAGCAGCAACGAGTATCTCACCTTCGCTATCGACAGCCAGCAATACGGCATCGACATTCTCAGTGTGCGCGAGATTCGCGCCTGGACCGAGGTGACCAACCTGCCGAACACGCCAGACTTCGTGCGCGGCATCATTAACCTGCGCGGCACCATTGTGCCGATCTATGATCTGCGTGTGCGCTTCGGCGGCGGTCGTACCACACCGACCCGCATGCATGTCGTCATTGTCGTGGTCGCGGCAAACGGCACCTTCGGCCTGCTGGTCGATTCCGTGTCTGACATCCTGTCCATCGACCAGCGCGACCTGCAGACCGTGCCGAATACCGGCATGGCAGACGAGCACCAGTTCCTCAGTGCGCTGGTGGCACGCGAGGAGCGCATGGTGTCGATCCTGGATCTCGACCGCCTGGTCAACCAGAGCACCGCGGAGCAGATGCAGCAAATCGCGGATCAGCAGGAGCAATCCACGGTGGCCATCGCATCCTAGTTGTAGATTTGCATTTGCAAGGATTTTAGGCGCGACTCGCTAACGCCGCCTTACCCGCTCTGGGGTTAAATATTGATAACGTAAGACTTTTACGGCAGCGCCCACCCCCAAAGTCCAGCTAACCTTGCGTGGCTGACAGCGTTGCAAAAATTGCAGCGCGCTTTGGGGGATATTTCTCATGCCGAGCTTTTCGATCCGCACCACGCTGGGCCTGGTCATTGGCGTTCTGGGTATCATGCTGGTCGCACTCAGCGTCATCTCGCTGAATGAGGCGATCCAGCACAATCGCGCCGCGCAGAAGGTGGCGACGCTGGCCCCGATCAGCCAGTCCTTCTTCCGCAGTCTGCAGCAGCATCGCCTGGAACGTGGCAATATCATGATCGTGTTCCGCGCCGAGGCGCCCGCGGTGAAAGACACCGTGGACAGCATCACCACCCAGCGCGACGGCGCGATTGAAGGCTTCAATGCCGGGTATGCCAGCCTTGCCGCGCTCACCGACCTGCCCGGGTCGGCGCCGGTGCTGGCCAAGCTGAAAACAGCGCATGATGCGGTCAATGCCATGCGCCCCAGGGCAATGACCCTGATCGGCCAGCCCAGGGCCCAGCGCGACGCGCAGGTCATGCAGGACTGGCCGCGAGTCACCCAGGGCTATCTTAACGCCGTGCAGGAAGCGTCAGATTTCCTGGAAGTGTCGCTGCAACTGGTTGACCCCGGTGTCGATCAGTTGCTGAGCGTGAAACAGAATGCCTGGACGATGCGCAATTATGTCGGTTCGCTGGTGCTGCGCATCCTGTCGACGATGTCTGCCGGCCAGAGCTGGACTGTTGCCGAAGCGATGGCGCATGCGGAGGATGATGGTCGCGTTGCCACCGCCTGGGGCATCGTCTCCGATATCGCCTCCCGTAGCGAGACCCCTCCCGCCCTGCGCGAGGTGGTCAATACCGCCAAGAGCTTCTTCACCGGCCCTCTCGGCACGGAACGCCAAGCCATCGTCAAGGCCTTCAGCGCGGGGCAGCCCTCGCCGATCGAACAGTCGAAATACCAGCCGACCGTGACCGAGAGCCTCAACATGCTGAACGCCATCGCCAACACGGCGCTGGACGAGCTGATCAAGCGAGCCAATACGCAGATGGCCCAGACGCAGCAAAGCGTGATCATCAGCGGCGCAGTGCTGCTCGCAGCCATCGGTTTCACCGCCTTCGGCTTCCTGATCGTGCAATGGCGTGTCAGCGGCCCGATCCAGCGTATGACCACGGCCATGCAACGCCTGGCCAATCGCGACCTCCAGGTCGAGATTCCCTTTGTCGATCGCGGCGCCGAGATCGGCCAGATGGCACAGGCCGTACAGGTGTTCAAGGACAGCATGATCGCCCGCGAGCAGGCTGAAGAGGATGTCGCGCGGCAGCGCGAGGAATCGGAAAGCCGGCGCCAGGAACGCGAAGAGCGCGAGAAAGCCGCCGGCGAGGAAATCGCCGCGCTGGTCAACAAGGTGGCACAGGGCGATCTCTCCACCCGCATCGACGAGGCCGGCAAGAGCGGCTTCTTCCTCTCCACCAGCCAGGAACTGAACCGCCTGGCCGCCACGCTGCAGGCGATGACCGAAGAACTGGCCACCGCCATGAATGCCATGGCCGGCGGCGATCTCAGCAAGATCGTGCGCGGTGACTATCAGGGCGTCTTCGGGCAGATCAAGGGCGGCGTCAACGGCATGTCTGAACGCATGCGCGATTTCGCCGGGCGCCTGACCATGACGGCGCAATCGGTGAAGGTGGCCTCCGATGAAATCTCCACCGGCAGCCAGGATCTGGCCAGCCGCACGGAAAGCCAGGCCGCTTCGATTGAGGAAACTGCCGCCTCGATGCACGAGATCACCGCAACGGTGAAGCAGAATGCCGACAATGCGCAGGCCGCCAACCAACTAGCGGTGGCGGCGCGCGATACGGCGCAGAAGGGCGGCGCGGTGGTCAGCGATGCCGTTACCGCCGTCACCAAGATCGAGGCGAGCGCACAGAAGATTTCCGACATCGTCGGCCTGATCGACGAGATCGCCTTCCAGACCAACCTGCTGGCGCTGAATGCCAGCGTGGAAGCTGCCCGCGCGGGCGAAGCCGGCAAGGGCTTTGCCGTGGTGGCGCAGGAGGTGCGTGCGCTGGCCCAGCGCTCGGCCAATGCCTCGAAGGACATCAAGGCGCTGATCGCGGAATCCAATGCGCAGGTGAAAACCGGCGCGACCCTGGTGAACCAGACCGGCGGCTCGCTCACCGAGATCGTCGGCGCCATCAAGAAGGTGTCGGATATCGTGGCCGAGATCGCCGCCGCCAGCCGCGAGCAGGCCACCGGTCTGGAGCAGATCAATACCGCCGTCGGCAGCATGGACGAGATGACCCAGCGCAATGCCGCCCTGGTGGAGGAGACCACCGCCGCCGCGCAAAGCCTGGCCGGACAGGCCAACGAACTGGCCGGCCTGGTCGGCTTCTTCAAACTCTAGAAAGCCCCCGGACCCGCCGCGGTCCGGACCGACTCTGAGGCTGCGTTTCACCCCGCCCGTCCGCCGCGCCTGGCAGACGGCAGGCGAGCGGGAATCGTGCACCCTTTTCAATGACTTCCGGCTGCAGGCCAGCATGGGTTGACGGACCCCGCTTTGCCCGGCAAGGTCCGCCCGCTTTTGCCGCCTCTGATGCCGGATTCCCCCAATGCTGCAGCCTGCCGCCGCCCCTCGCCATTCCGCCCCGGTCAGCCATGCCGATATGGCCAATGCCATCCGGGCGCTCGCCATGGACGCGGTCCAGGCCGCCAATTCCGGCCATCCCGGCATGCCGATGGGCATGGCCGATGTCGCCACCGTGCTGTTCAGCCGTTTCCTGAAATTCGATCCGCAGAGCCCGACCTGGCCCGACCGTGACCGTTTCGTGCTGTCGGCCGGCCATGGCTCGATGCTGATCTATGCGCTGCTGTACCTGACCGGGTACAAGGATATGACGCTGGACGAGTTGAAGCGCTTCCGCCAGATCGGCGCGCGCACTGCCGGCCATCCGGAATTCGGCCATGCCGGCGGCATCGAAACCACCACCGGCCCGCTCGGCCAGGGCATCGCCACGGCGGTGGGCATGGCGCTGGCCGAACGCGCCATGGCGGCGCAGTTCGACGGCAAGCTGGTTGACCACTACACCTATGTGATTGCGGGCGACGGCTGCCTGATGGAAGGCATCAGCCATGAAGCCATCTCGATGGCCGGCCATTTGAAGCTGAACAAGCTGATCGTGCTGTGGGACGACAACCAGATTTCCATCGACGGCCCGACCAGCCTGTCGGTGTCAGACGACCAGCTGAAGCGCTTCCAGGCCAGCGGCTGGGCCACCATCGCCGTCGATGGCCATGACGCGGAAGCGGTTGCCGGCGCGATTGCCGCCGCCCAGAAGAGCGACAAGCCGAGCCTGATCGCCTGCCGCACCGTGATCGGCTATGGCGCGCCAACCAAGGCCGGCACCTCGGCCACCCATGGCTCGCCGCTCGGCGCGGAAGAAATCAAGGGCACGCGTGAAAAACTCGGCTGGCCGCACGCCCCCTTCGAGATTCCCGATGCGATCCTGAAGGCCTGGCGCGATGTCGGCGCCGCCGGTGCTGCCAAGTCGGCCGCCTGGAGCAAGCTGCACGACGCCCTGCCGGCCGCCCAGCGCGCCGAATGGGGCCGCCGCATCAAGGGCGACCTGCCGGCCGATTTCGCCAAGACGATCTCTGCCTACAAGCAGAAACTCGCCGCCGACAAGCCGAAATGGGCGACCCGCAAGTCGTCGCAGATGGCGCTGGAAATCATCAACCCGGTGGTGCCGGAAACCCTCGGCGGTTCGGCCGATCTCACCGGCTCGAACAACACCAAAACTGCCGGCCTCAATCCGGTGAAGCCCGGCGACTACAGCGGTCGCTACATTTATTATGGCGTACGTGAACACGGCATGGCGGCTGCCATGAACGGTATCGCCCTGCATGGCGGCCTGATCCCTTATGGCGGCACCTTCCTGGTCTTCACCGACTACTGCCGGCCCTCGATCCGCCTCTCTGCGCTGATGGAACAGCGCGTCATCTACGTGATGACGCATGACTCGATCGGCCTGGGCGAAGACGGCCCGACGCATCAGCCGGTCGAGCATCTGGCCGCGCTGCGCTCCATCCCCAATCTGCTGGTGCTGCGCCCGGCCGATGCGGTGGAAACCGCAGAAGCCTGGCAGGTGGCCCTGACCCAGAGCCATCGCCCCAGCGTGCTGGCCCTTACCCGCCAGGATCTGCCGGCGGTGCGCGTCACGCATACAGAAGAAAATCTGGTCGCCAAGGGCGGCTACGAACTGCTGGCTGCCGAAGGTGGCGCCGCCAAGGTGACGCTGCTGGCCACCGGCTCGGAAATTGCCATCGCGGTGACAGCCCGCGATCTGCTGCAGAAGGACGGCGTGCCGACCCGGGTGGTCTCGATGCCGAGCTTTGAACTGTTCAACGGCCAGGACGAGGCCTATCAGGAAAAGACGCTTGGCCCGGGCACGGTGCGCATCGCCGTCGAGGCTGGCGTGCGCCAGGGCTGGGACCGCTATCTGGGTATCAAAGGCGGTTTCGTCGGCATGAGCAGCTTTGGGGCCTCGGGCCCCTATGAGCAGCTCTACAAGCATTTCGGCATCACCCCGGAAGCCGTGGCCGCAGCCGCCAAACAGCGTCTTTAACGCCAGAAAGGCGCAGCAGCAGCGTTTTCCTACCCGGCCATATTGGCCGGAGCAGTGGCTGCATGCTATAGCAGCCGGCGTAACTCCTTGATCGGGACGGATTTCCGGTGACTTCACCTGCCTCTTCCGAGGACCGCCAGCCAGCCCATGCCAGCAGCACCAAACTGCTGCGACGTTTGCTGGCAGAGCAGGTGCGACCGCATCTGGGCTCTCTCACCCTGGCACTAACCGCCATGATCGTGGTGGCTGCCATGACGGCCGCCACTGCCTGGCTGCTCAAACCTGCCATCGACCAGGTCTTCACCCAGCGTGACCCCTACTGGACGCTGATGATCCCGATCGCCGTGGTGATCGTGGTGGTGGTGAAGGGTGTAGCAACCTATTTCGAAGGCACGCTGATGACCAGTTTCGGCGAAAAGGTCATCGCCGACACTCAGATCCGGCTCTATAGCCACCTGATCCATGCCGACCTTGCCTGGCTGCACAACATGCATTCTGGCAAGCTGATTTCCAGCTTTCTGTTCGACGCCACGCTGCTGCGCGAAGCCGTCACCAAGGCGCTGACCGGCATGGTCAAGGATTCCTTAAGCCTGGTTTTTCTGACCGGCGTGATGTTCAGCATGAACTGGCAATTCGCGCTGATCGTCTGCGTGATTTTCCCCTTCGTCGGCCTGAGCACGCGCCGCCTGGGCAAGAGGGCCCGCAAGAACTCCGCACGCGGCCAGCAGGAAACCGGCAAATTGACGACGATCTTGAGCGAAACCTTTGAAGGTGCGCGCATGGTCAAAGCCTATGGCATGGAGCAGCGCGAAATCGATCGTGCCCGCGCTTCAGTCGATACGCGCCTGAGCCATCTGATGAAAGTGGTGCGTGCCCGCGCCGCTGCCAGCCCAACTACCGAGGCACTCGGCGGCGTCGCGGTGGCCGTGGTCATCTATATCGGCGGCAATAGCGAAACACTGACGCTCGGTACGCTCACCGCCTTCATTTATGCCGCGCTCACGGCTTACCAGCCACTCAAATCCCTGGCCAATTTCCAGACCGCGATGCAGGAAGGCCTGGCCGCCGCCGACCGCATCTTCACCATTCTCGACATCAAGCCGACCATCGCGGAACGTGGCGGTGCCAAACCGCTGCAGGTCGCCGGTGGCGAAATCCGCCTGGACAATGTCAGTTTCCGCTATGCTGCCGATAAGACCGCACTGAGCAATGTCAGTCTGCTGGTCCCGCCTGGCAAGAAAGCCGCCCTGGTCGGGGCCTCGGGAGCAGGAAAGTCCACCCTGCTCAATCTGGTGCCCCGTTTTTACGATGCCAGCGCAGGCAGCGTGCTGATCGATGGCCAGGATGTGCGCGACGTGACACTTGCATCGTTGCGCCGCAATGTCGCGCTGGTCAGCCAGGAACTGACGCTGTTCGACGACACCATTCGCGCCAACATCGCCTACGGCCGGCCCGAAGCGAGTCAGGCCGAGATCGAAGCCGCCGCGCGCCATGCCGCAGCTCATGACTTCATCATGGAGCTGCCACAGGGCTACGACACAGCGGTAGGCGAGAATGGCGTGAAACTGTCGGGTGGCCAGCGCCAGCGCGTCGCGATTGCGCGCGCCATGCTGCGCGATGCGCCGATCTTGCTGCTGGATGAAGCAACCAGCGCACTAGACTCTGAATCCGAACGCCTGATCCAGACGGCGTTGAGCGAACTGATGCGCGGTCGTACCACGCTGGTGATCGCGCATCGCCTGTCAACCGTGATCGATGCCGATGTGATCTTCGTGCTCGATCATGGCCAACTGGTCGAACAGGGCAGCCATGCCGAGCTGCTGGCGCGCAACGGCGCCTATGCCCGGCTATATGCGACCCAGTTCGCCGTCGAGACCCCCGCCTGAGCATGCATCCGTCGGTCAAGCGGCTGCTGCGGAGCGCGCCCTTCGTGCGGGTCGTGTCAAATACCATTGCCCTCTATATCCGGTTGGTCCATGCCACCTCGCGCTGGCAGACGCTCGGACTCGAACATCCCAGGCAATTCTGGAATGCCGAGCAACCCTTCATCGCTGCCTTCTGGCACGGGCGCCTGCTGCTGATGCCGCCGGCATGGACCGTCAAGAAACCCATGCATGTTCTGATCTCGCAGCATCGCGATGGCGAAATGATCGCCCGTACCATGGACCCCTTCGGTATCGGTACCATCCGGGGGTCATCCGCCAAGGCCGGCAAGAAGGACAAGGGCGGCCGTGCCGCCCTGCGCAGCATTCTTGAAGCCCTGCGACAAGGCGAATACGTCACCTTCACCCCGGATGGTCCACGCGGACCGCGCATGCGGGCCGGCCCCGGCATTGTGGCTGCCGCCCGCCTGGGCCGGGTGCCGATCGTGCCGGCGACCTATGCCGTAGTGCGCCGCCGTGTGATAAACTCATGGGACCGCTTCATCCTGCCCTGGCCGTTCAACCGGGGGGTTTTCATCTGGGGCGAGCCGATCGATGTGTTTACCGATACTACCGAAAGCTTGGAGCAGGCGGCCTTGCGCGTCGAAATCGCCATGAATGCCCTGTGCGAACAGGCCGACCGGCTGTGCGGCCATACCCCGATTCCGCCAGCCGACCAGCCGGCCTCCTCGCCCGCACCCTCTGGGAGCCATGCCTAGGGCCGCGCCGCGCTTCTGGCAGGCTGGCACGGCGTCCCGGCTGCCGGGCCTGTTGCGTCCCCTGGCAGCTGTCTACAGCCTTGGCAATCGCCTGAACCAGCGCATGACCGCCGCCCAGGACATCGGGGTACCGGTGCTATCGGTCGGCAATCTGGTGGCTGGTGGCGCTGGCAAGACGCCCACAGCCATCGCCATTGCCCAGCGGCTGGTCGCGCTTGGCCGCCATCCGCACATCGTCAGCCGCGGCTATGGCGGTCGCCTGAGCAGCCCGGTGCGGGTAGACCTGAACCGCCATCATGCTGCCGATGTGGGCGACGAGGCCCTGCTGCTGGCACTGGCCGCCCCCACCTGGATCGGCAGTAACCGCCCGGCCGCTGCCCGTGCCGCCGTGGCTGCCGGCGCCGATTGCATCATTGCCGACGATGCGCACCAGACCTACGCCCTCGCACGCCGACTTAACCTGCTGGTGGTCGATGGCGGCTATGGCTTCGGCAACGGGCTGCAACTGCCGGCGGGGCCACTGCGCGAGTCGGTCGAGGATGGCCTGGCGCGCTGCAATGCCCTGGTGGTAATCGGCCCGCGCAGCGTGACACTGCCCGATTTCGGCCGTCGCCCGGTGTTCAATGCCACCCTGGAACCCAATGCTGCCGATGCGGTACGCCTGCGCGGTCGCCGCGTGCTGGCCTTTGCCGGCATTGGCCGCCCGGAGAAGTTTTTCACATCCCTGCAACAGCTGGGTGCGACGGTGGTGCAGACCGCCACCTTCCCCGACCACGCGCCCTATACCCCCGATACCGTGATGCGGCTTGTTGAAACTGCCCATAGCCTGAATGCCATTCCGGTGACCACCGCGAAGGACCAGGTGCGGCTGCCGGCCAATGCCCATGCCATGGTCGATGTGCTGCGCGTATCGCTGGCCTTTGCCGAGCCGCAGGCCTTCGATACCTATCTGCAGAAACAGCTGCCACCGGTGCAGAAGCAGGCTCATCCCCGTGCGTAAAATCCTGTTCCCGCGTGCCGAGCCACATGAGTATGTTGCCGCCTGGGGTGCCCGGCTGGCGCTGGCGCTGTTCAGCGCCCTGTCGCTGGATCAGGCCTCCGCTGTTGGCGGCTGGCTCGCGCGCAGGCTGGGTCCGCGGCTGGGCGTACACAAGCACGCGGCCCGCAATCTCGCCCGTGCCCTGCCGGACCTGACACCCGCACAGCAGCAAGCCGTGCTGAACGGCATGTGGGACAATCTCGGCCGGGTAATGGCAGAATACGCCCATCTCGATGATCTCGGCGCCGAGATTGCAGCCCGCACTGACCGTGTCGAGGTGATCGGCACCGAACATGTGGATGCCATCCTGGCCGCCGGCCGGCCAACAATCTTTTTCTCCGCCCATTACGGAAACTGGGAGCTGCTTGGCCTTGTCGCAACCCGCTATGGCCTGCCGCTGGTGCAGGTCTATCGTGCAGCCAACAATCCCCTGACCGAAGAATTGCTGCAGGGCCTGCGCAGCGCCGTGGGCGGCCGGCTGGTGCCCAAGGGCATGCAGGCGGCGCGCGAACTGATCAAGGCGCTGAAACAGAATGAATCACTGGCCATGCTGGTCGACCAGAAGCTCAGCACCGGCATCGCCGTGCCGTTTTTCGGTCGCGATGCCATGACGGCACCGGCCATCGCCGAACTGGCGCTGCGCGCCGGCTGCCTGGTGGTGCCGGCCTATGTCGAACGCCTGAATGGCGCGCGTTTCCGCGTCACCGTCCAAGCAGCGATCCGGCTGGAAGATACCGGCGAGCGCGAGCGCGATGTCTACAATGCCATGCTGCGCATCAACCAGACGATTGAAGGCTGGATCCGCGCCCGCCCCGACCACTGGTTCTGGGTCCACAGGCGCTGGCCGAAAGACTGAGCTTTATTCTTTGGGCAGCAGGCGCTGCGGGTCGAGCCGCACGTCGAACCAGTTGAGCCGCCAGTCCAGATGCGGGCCGGTGGCGCGCCCGGTGGCGCCCACAGTACCGATCTGCTCGCCCTGTTTCACGCGCTGCCCCACCTTCACGCTCACGCTGTGCAGATGCGAGTAGGCCGAATTGATGCCCATACCATGGTCGATGATGATGGTGCCGCCGGTGAAATAGATATCCTTCTCGGCCAGCGTCACCTCGCCATCCACCGGCGCCACCACCGGGCTGCCAGTAGGGGCTGCGATATCGAGGCCAAAATGCGGCGTGCGCGGCTCGCCATTCAGGATCCGCTGGCTGCCATAGACACCCGAGACCGGGCCTTTTGCCGGCCAGATCCAGGTCTGCAGGAAATCCTGGCGCGGCGTGTTGCGCTGGCGCGCGGCGGCGATCTGCGCATTCTCGCGCTTGATACGCTCCAGCACGGCAGGCGGCGGCGTCACCTGCGCCGGCGGCAGGCCATCGATGCGCTGGATGTCATATTTCTGCGGCGCGATCTGCAGCACGCGCGCCTCGCTCTGGCCACCGCTGTGACTGACCGCCAATGTCACGGTTGCCGGCTCGTCGCGGCCGAAGCCGAAGACGAAACGGCCATCTTTGGCCACCGGCACAGGGCGCTCGCCCAGTTTCAGCGTGATGCCCGGCTGCGCCATGCCGATCACCAGGCCGCCCTGGCTGAAATCACCCTGCCAGTTCACGCCGGCTGGCGGCTGATTGGACTGCGCGAGCGCCGCGCCGCTCAACAGCATCAGTAAAACAGCCAGCCAGCGCATCATGCGCGCTTCACCGGATCGCTGACCATACCGCGCGTCGCCACCACTGCATCGGCATAGGCCTCCTGGCGGTCCACGCTCCAGTAACGCAGCCGCTCAAGCGGGATGCGCACGCCGGTCACCGAGCAGGTGACATAGGAGCCGGGAAAAACGATGTCAAAAGTGCCATGCCGGTAATGCACCCGGGCCTCGATCTCGCGCGGCAGCGGCGGGCTTTGCATCAGAACAGACTTTCCTGCTTGACCGGTTTAGCCGCCGCCGGGGCGGGCCGCTTTGGCGACGGTGTTGTGCCGCCGACAATCTGCGCATCGCGACGGCCATCCTGCATCTCGATGGCAACCATCGCGCCCGGCGCCATGGCCGCGGCAGAATTCAGCGCACGACCATCGGCGCCATAGACCACGGCGAAACCGCGGGCCAGTACATTGCGATAGGACAGGCTCTCCAGCAGCTTGGCCGGTTGGGTCAGGCGCTGCATCGCATCGGCCTGGCGCTGGCGGATCGCCCGCAGCAGCCGCGCATCGGCATCCTTCAGGCGGCGGCCATAGTCGGCCACCTCGCGTTTCAGCAAGGCCGGCCGCAGCTTGGCCATGGCGGTTTCCATACGGGCGCGCTGTGCCGATACGCCAACCCGCAGGGCATGCCGCAGGCGATCGGACAGATCGTCAAACCGCTGGCGTGCCATGTCGAGCTGCTCACGCGGACCGCGCAGACCACGCCCCAGGCTGTCGAGATGGCGGCGCTTTTCCTGCGCCAGACGCGTCATGCCGCGACGCAGGCGCTCGTCCAGGCCGGCCACATCGGTGACCAGATCGAGCCGCACCGGCACGGCCATTTCGGCTGCCGCCGTCGGCGTCGGCGCGCGGCGGTCGGAGGCGAAATCGATCAGCGTGGTATCGGTTTCATGGCCCACCGCAGAGATCAGCGGAATATCGGACGCGGCGGCGGCGCGCACCACCACCTCCTCATTGAAGGCCATCAGATCTTCCAGGCTGCCGCCGCCACGCGCCACGATCAGCAGATCGGGCCGCGGCACCGCGCCATCCTCGGGAAGCGCATTGAAGCCACGGATCGCCTTGGCCACCTGCTCGGCCGCACCCTCGCCCTGCACCAGCACCGGCCAGACCAGCACATGGGTGGGGAAACGGTCGGCCAGACGATGCAGGATGTCGCGGATCACCGCACCCGTGGGCGAGGTCACCACGCCGATCACGCGCGGCAGATAGGGCAGCGGACGCTTGCGCTCAGGTGCGAACAGGCCTTCGGCGGCCAGTTTCTGCTTGCGCTGTTCCAGCAGGGCCATCAGGGCGCCAAGGCCCGCCAGCTCCATGCGCTCGACCACCATCTGATACTTGGAGCGGCCGGGATAGCTGGTCAGCTTGCCCGAGCAGATCACCTCCATGCCGTCCTCGGGCTTCACGCCCAGGCGGGCGGCACTGCCCTTCCAGCACACGCCATCCAGCACCGAATCGGCGTCCTTCAGGGAGAAATACAGATGGCCCGAGGCGGCCCGCTTGAAGCCGGAAATCTCGCCCCGCACCCGCACCCAGCCGAAGCTCTCCTCGATGCTGCGTTTCAGGCGCAGGGAAAGCTCGGTAACCGTATATTCCGGCACGTTTCCCGGGGCGGCCGGGGGGGCGCCTTGGGGGCCTGCGGAGGGCTCGAAATCGCTCATTCGGGAAGCCTTGCGTCTGCTGGGCCCATGATACAAACATTGCCGCCATTCCTCCAGTCGCCAATCCTGAAACGGGTCAGCAGACATGAATCTTCTCGTCATCGGATCGGGCGGGCGCGAGCATGCCCTGTGCTGGGCGCTGAGCGCCTCGCCGCTGGTCAACAAGCTGGTCTGTGCACCGGGCAATGTCGGCATCGCCCAGGTGGCCAAACTGGCGCCGGTCGATCCGCTCGACTTTGACGGCATACTCAAGCTGTGCCGTGACGAGCATATCGATTTTGTCGTGGTTGGCCCGGAAGTACCGCTGGTGGCTGGCCTGGTTGACCATCTGGAAGCGGCCGGCTTTGCCTGCTTCGGCCCGACCAAGGTGGCCGCGCAGTTGGAAGGTTCCAAGGGTTTTGTGAAAGACCTCGCCACCAAATACGGCATCCCAACCGGCGCCTATGGCCGCTTTAAAGACAAGGCCAGCTCCGACGCTTATATCCGCCAGCAGGGCGCCCCCATCGTGGTGAAGGCCGACGGCCTGGCCGCCGGCAAGGGCGTCACCGTGGCGATGACACTGGATGAAGCATTGGCCGCCAATGCCGCACTGTTCACCGAAGCAGGCGCCGAAGTGGTGATTGAGGAATTTCTCGAAGGCGAGGAGGTCAGTTATTTCGCTCTGGTCGACGGCAAGCACATCCTGCCGCTGGCCGCCGCGCAGGATCACAAGCGCGTGGGCGATGGCGATATCGGGCCGAACACTGGCGGCATGGGCACTTATTCGCCGGTGCCGGCACTCAGCCCAGCGCTGGAGCGTGCGATCGTCGATACCATCATCCAGCCCACCGTGGATGCCATGGTTACTGAAGGCATGCCGTTTAAGGGTGTCCTGTTCGCCGGCATTATGCTGACCAAGTCCGGCCCCAAACTCTACGAGTACAATGTCCGCTTCGGGGATCCGGAGTGTCAGGTGCTGATGCTGCGTCTGAAATCCGACCTGCTGCCGGCGCTGATGGCAGCGCGCGATGGCGTGCTGAAGGATTTCGACCTGCGCTGGAAGGACGAGGCAGCACTCTGCGTCGTGATGGCTGGCGAGGGCTATCCCGGCGAACCGCGCAAGGGCACGCGGATCGAAGGCCTTGATGCCGCTGCGGCCGAGCCTGATACGATTGTGTTCCATGCCGGCACCCAGGCAGGCCCTGATGGCGCGATCCTGGCCAATGGCGGCCGCGTGCTGGGCGTCTGCGGTCTGGGCAAGACCATCGGCGCGGCACAGGCCCGTGCCTATGCGGCTGTGGACAAGATCCGCTGGCCCGAGGGCTTCTGCCGTCGCGACATTGGCTGGCGGGCTATCGCCCGCGAACAGCAATAATGGGGCTGGCGGGCCATTGCGCGTGAGTCCCGGGCCCGCGAACAGAAAACTGATCGCAGACCAACAATAACAAGGGCATCGGCCCCGCGGCCATAGGACGAAAGGCTGGATCGCGGATCGGCGGTTGCGCCGGGTGCTGCCGCATGGCTATCGTAGCCCCGGACGCTCAGTTGCCGCGTCCCAATGAGACGAGGAAACGATAGCATGAGCGACCAGGACCGCTTCGTTGGCACCATGCCGGTGCAGGAGCGCCATAAATTCGATGAAGCCGCGCTGGAACACTGGCTCAAGCAGAATGTTGCAGATTACCGCGGCCCGCTGACCGTCCAGCAGTTCAAGGGCGGCCAGTCGAACCCAACCTTCATGCTGGTCACTCCCGATCGCAAATACGTGCTGCGGCGCAAACCGCCGGGCAAGCTGCTGCCATCGGCCCATGCCGTCGACCGCGAATACCGGGTGATCACCGCGCTGGGCCAGACCGAAGTGCCGGTCGCCAAGACCTACGGCCTGTGCGAAGACGACAGTGTGATCGGCACGGCCTTCTATGTGATGGACTGCGTCGAGGGCCGCATCTTCTGGGACCAGCGCCTGCCCGGCATGAACCGCGAGGAACGCGCCGGCATCTTCGATGCCATGAACCGCACGATAGCCGCTTTGCATAAGGTGGATTACACCGCCATCGGCCTGGGCGATTATGGCAAGCCGGGCGATTATTTCGCCCGCCAGATCAGCCGCTGGAGCAAGCAGTACAAGGCATCCGAGACGGAATCGATTCCGGCGATGGACAAGCTGATCGAATGGCTGCCGGCGCATATCCCGCCGGGCGAGGAAACCAGTATCGTCCATGGCGATTACCGCATGGACAACATGATCTTCCATCCCACCGAACCGCGCGTGATCGCGGTGCTGGATTGGGAGCTGTCCACGCTGGGCCATCCGCTCGGTGATTTCAGCTATCACCTGATGTCATGGCGACTGGCGCCGGAGACCTTCCGCGGCATTGCCGGGATCGACTTTGCCGCCCTGGGGATTCCGACCGAGCAGGACTACATGGCTGCCTATTGCAAGCGCACCGGCCGCGACGGGATTCCGCATCTCGACTTCTACATGGCCTATAACATGTTCCGCATCGCCGGCATCCTGCAGGGGATCATGGGACGGGTGAAAGACGGCACCGCCGCCAGCCAGCATGCGATCGAGTCCGGCAAACGGGCGAAACCGATCGCCGAACAGGCCTGGGCGCTGGTGGAGCGCATCACAGGGGGCAAATAGCCGATGGCAGCCGCCGACCTGACCCCCGTACAACCGCACCACCGGTTCGACGAGGCCAGGCTGGCGGCGTATCTCGCCAGGCATTTGCCGGATTTCAAACCACCGCTGACGGTGCAGCAGTTCAAGGGCCCTGCCGCCAGCCCGGCTTTCATGCTGCACAGTCCCGGCCGCAATTTCGTCTTGCGCAAGCGCAGCCAGCCCAAGAAGGGCTGCAGCATGGCAGAATCGATCGAGCGCGATTTCAGCCTGCTGCGCGCTCTGCATGATGCCGGCCTGCCCATCGGCCAGCCGCAGCTCGCCTGCACCGATGACAGCGTGATCGGCGCCCCTTTCTACCTGCTCGACTATGTGCCCGGGCGACATTTCCGCGACCCCAACCTGCCCGGCATGGATGCCAAGCAGCGCCACGCGCATTACGAGGCCATGGCAGAGACTCTGGCCCGTCTGCACAACCTGCTGCCGGCTGAAACCGGCCTGCCGACCAATGGCAGCGGGCTGGATTACCTCAACCGCCAGGTCACCGCCCTGATCGAGCAATACCGTGCCAATGCCACGGATGCGATTCCGGCCATGGACCGGCTGCTCGCCTGGCTGCCGGCGCATGTGCCGACCGATGATGTCACCAGCTTGATGCATGGCAATTTCCGCCTTGAAAGCCTGGTGTTCCATGCCAGCGAGCCACGCGTCGTTGCCGTGCATGACTGGGATCTGGCGTTAATCGGCCATCCACTCGCCGATCTGGCGATCAACTGCATGCCCTGGCGCGTCACCATTCCCGGCATGGGTAGCCTGCAGGGTATCGATTTCATCGAAAGCGGCATTCCTGGCGAACCCGACTATCTGAATGCCTATTGCCGCTACAGCGCGCGCGAGACAATCCCGCACTGGAATTTCTATCTGGCTTTTGCGCTGTTCCGTGTTGCCGTGATGGCGCAAGGCATCGTCAAGCGCGGCAATGCCACAACGCCGGCAGCCGCACAGGCCCTGAAAGTCTACAGCGCCCTGGTCCGCTCGGTGGCCAACCAGGCCTGGAACCTGGTGGGCAGCGACGAAGACTGAACTCAACACAAAAAAAGGCGCCCCCGCATTGGGAGCGCCTTCTTTCTCAAGCAAGACGGATGGGATTACATCCAGAAGGGGGGCACGCCATAATAATCGTGCACCTTGCGGCCCCAGGCTTCATCTTCCCAGTTCACGCGATCCTTGGCGTCATAAGTCGGCGCGCCTTCGAGCACCTTCTTGTCGAGATTGACGACATAACCACCCTTGTTGTCGTCGTATTTCAGCATGCTCCAGGGCAGCGGATGATGGCTGTCGCCGATGCCAAGGAAACCGCCAAAGGACATGTCGGCATAGGCAACCTTGCCCGACATCTTGTCGATCATCACGGTATTGATCGAGCCGAGCTTATCGCCGCTCGGGTTGTAAACAGTGGTGCCTTCGACCTTGTCGGCCGAGATCAGACGATCTGTCATAGGGGGTATCCTCCGTGTTGATTATGACATGGACTTGAGAACCGGCTGGGATCACACCCGCCCTGTTCATGCAGAGGATAACAGTTGGAGAATCAAAGGGTTCCTGTGACAAATGACTCTACCACCGGATCGCGGTTTTTGCCGCATTTCAGGCCCTTCACACAGATATGATTGTGGCAGGCCTGCGACCGTGTGATGCGGCGGGAACCTTGTAATCTTTCAGTCATTCGGAATTGCATGGATTGAAATGCCGGTCGGAATTGCATGGATTGAAATGCCGGTGAACAATACCGGTCAGGCGGGATGGGGCGGGCTGCATGGGCAGACGCCTGTGCAACGGCGCAGTTCAGGGTGTAGCGGGCTAAGAAGCCGCTACAGAGGTGGGATGTCGAAGCAGGACAAGAATTCGCTGGAAAATCACCCCTCCGACTCAGGGGCAACGGCAGAGTGCACCTCTATGTCTGCAGAGAATGGAGCGCCTGCGGAGAATCAGGGACCTGCAGAAAGCCAGTTGCAGGCTGTCAGGTCTGATCTGGCAAAAAGCGAGCAATCGCGCCAGTTCAATGCCTGGCTTGACCGTGCATTACCGCAGCTTCAGCGTCATCTCGGCAGCACAAGCGCGGCTGTGACATCGCCGGGCACCAAGCCTAAGCACTGAATTTCCCTAAATAAAATACGGAAAACTGCGATTTCCCATCGCGGTTTTGTCACAGCATGCCTCGGCATTGTTGCTGGCCGCAGCGCGGCTGCGCGGCCATCCTCTCACTCACAGACGAAGACTACTCATCCAGTCATTTCCGTCGAACTTATAAAGAGGATGTTCCCCATGACCGACGCAATTCACGGCCTGCTGCTGGAGTCGCTTCCCTCCCTCAAAGCCTTTTCGATCATGCTGACGCGGGATCGGAACTGGGCCGAAGACCTGACCCAGGAAACCGTGCTGCGTGTACTTTCCAAGTCCGAGCAGTTCCAGCCGGGCACCAACTTCAAGGCCTGGGCCTTCACCATCATGCGCCACCAGCATATCGACCAGGCCCGCCGTCGCCGTCGCGAGGCAACCACCTTTGGCGATGCGAGCGCGATCGAGAACCTGATGGCGGTGAAGGCGCCGCAGGAAGACAAGATGGTGCTGGGCGAGTTGCTGCAAGCCATCGGTACGCTCAACAAGGCCCAGCGCGAAACCCTGACACTGGTGGTCGGTAACGGACTGTCCTACGAGGAAGCCGCCAAGGTCTGCGGCTGCCCGGTGGGCACCATCCGCAGCCGTCTGGCGCGCGCCCGCCAGGAACTGGAAGCCAAGATGCTGGGCGAAACCTCGGTTCCGCGCAGCCAGGTCAGCCGCGAAACCCGCCTGGCCGAACTGCACCACTGAGTTCCTCCAGCCGAGTTCCCACTGACGTCACTAGCAAACTGTCACTGGAAAAAAGAATGGCGGCCGGAGCGATCCGACCGCCATTTTTCGTGCATGCAGTCTGCTTATTCGAGGCCGCGGAACGCGCGCAAGGCAAAATCGGCGGCGCGGCCGAAGATCGCCGCTTTCCAGGCCGGCGTGTCAGTGTAGAAGGCATCGCGGATTTTCCGCTTCAGCTCCTTGGCGAGCGGCGCGTTGGCGTCGCCACGGGCATACAGCCAGTGATCGCCGCGCAGGGCTTCGGTCACCTGCTGCCAGGTCTGGGTGCCGTATTCCAAGGCAATCGACGTCACCTCCATCGACTTGGGCAGATCGAGGAAAGCCTCCGGCACCGTGCCGGTAACCCGTGCCGAGGTGGAGCTGCCGTCATTCGGATTGGTGACTTCCGGGCCGAACATGGCCTTGGCACGGGCATAGAAACCCTGATCTTCCGGGCCGACATAAATCGGCTCGCCATAACCCATGGGCCCAAGGCCGGTGTGGAAATCGATGCTGACCAATTTGCGGGTGCTGGCCGGCACCAGTTCCTTGAGGATGCGGCGGAAGGTGGTGTTCGACCAGGTCGGCTTCTGCCCGCCGAAGAACAGGCCATCGGGATGCGAATATTGTCCGCCTGACATCGCCGCCTGGAAGGCGAAGGCGCCGTGCTTCTGCTGATACTCCAGGATCGCCTGGTCGGCCGCAGCGCGGCCCTGCCCTTCCCAGTGAGACGGCAGCAGCAGGTCATGCACTTCTGCATAGGCCGTGTTCTTTGGCAGTGGCTTGGAGAAATCCTGGAAATTACGGTTGAGATCGACGTTGTCTTCGGTCACGCGCCTCACATGCGCAAAACCGTAGGGGTTGATCGCATGGATCATTACCGCCTTGCTTTTGGGCGGCATGGCGGCAAACAGCTTGTCCTTGAAATGGCCGATCTGTGCGCCGGAGCCGCAGAAACCCTCGGCGCCATGGGTGCCTGAGATCGTCAGGTAGACGCGCTCGGCATCATCAGGGCCCAGACAGGCCACATCGGTGGTCAGGACCTCGCCGTTCGGCCCCTTGGCATTGGGATTTTCATAGGTGGTGAGCTTCGCGCCTGCTTCAGTGGCAACGCTGCGAAACTTGTCCCGCGCCTCGGCATAGGTGGCGGAAAAATACGATTCAACAGTCATGGGGAGGCTTCTCTTTTCTTGTCGGTTTACAAACTCAAGCTCATTGGCTCAGTTCCAGCGGTCCAGCTCCAGCCGGCCGATCTGGTTGCGATGCACTTCATCCGGACCATCGGCAAAGCGCAGCGTGCGCGCCTGAGCATAGGCCGCGGCCAGACCGAAATCCTCCGACACGCCGGCCGCGCCATGCACCTGCATGGCCCAGTCGATCACCTGGCAGGCCATAACCGGCGCCGCCACCTTGATCATGGCGATTTCCTTGCGGGCCGCCTTGTTGCCTACGGTGTCCATCTTCCAGGCCGCATGCAGGGTCAGGAAGCGGGCCTGGTCGATCATGATGCGGGCATCGGCGATGCGCTCCAGCGTTACCGTCTGCTCCGCCACCGGCTTGCCGAAGGCGACGCGGCTCTTGGCGCGCTTGCACATTTTCTCCAGCGCGCGCTCGGCCTGGCCGATCAGCCGCATGCAGTGATGGATACGGCCCGGACCGAGCCGCCCTTGGGCAATCTCGAAACCGCGGCCCTCGCCCAGCAGCATGTTGGACGCCGGCACCCGCACATTGTTGAAGGTCACTTCGCCATGGCCATGCGGCGCATCGTCATAACCAAACACCGGCAGCATGCGCTCCACCTTAACACCCGCTGCATCGCGCGGCACCAGGATCATCGACTGCTGCTGGTACTTGTTCGGATTCTTGGCATCCGACTTGCCCATGAAGATCAGGATCTTGCAGCGCGGATCGCCGATGCCGGAGGTCCACCACTTGCGACCGTTGATGATGTAGGAGTCGCCATCCTTGCGGATTTCGGACTCGATGTTGGTGGCATCCGACGAGGCCACGGCCGGTTCGGTCATGGCAAAGGCCGAACGGATCTGGCCGGCCAGCAGCGGCTCCAGCCACTGCTTCTTGTGCTCATCCGTGCCATAGCGCTCCAGCACTTCCATATTGCCGGTATCCGGCGCCGAGCAGTTGAACACTTCCGGCGCCCAGTGCACACGGCCCATGATCTCGCAGAGCGTGGCGTATTCGTGATTCTTCAGGCCGGCACCGCGATGGCTTTCCGGCAGGAACAGGTTCCACAGTCCCTGCACCTTGGCCTTTTCCTTCAGCTCTTCCACGACGGCAGTGGGCTGCCAGCGGTCGCCCTTGGCGACTTCGGCATGAAAGCGATGCTCGTTCGGATAGACATGATCATCCATGAAGCGGCCGAGTTTGTCCTGCAGCTCTTTCACGCGATCCGAGAATGTGAAGTCCATTGTTTCCATCCCTTATTTTCAAGTTAACCGATAGCGGATACGGCACGGAGTTTAGGCCCGGGCGACGGCTTCGGCTAGGGACTGGACCAATACCGGGAATTGGACCGGGATTACCGTTTGGCGGCGAAAAACCCGCGCAGCAGTTCGGCGGCGGCAGCTTCACCGATGCCGCCATACACCTCAGGCCGGTGATGGCAGGTGGGCTGCGCGAAGAACCGGCCGCCATGGGCAACACCACCGCCCTTGGGGTCTTCGGCGCCGTAATACAGCCGGCGCAGCCGGGCGAAACTGATCGCCCCTGCACACATGGCACAGGGCTCCAGGGTGACGTAGAGGTCACAACCGCTTAACCGCTCGGCCCCCAGGGCGGCGGCGGCCTGCCGGATTGCCAGGATTTCGGCATGGGCGGTGGGATCGTTGCGCTGGCGCGTTTCATTGCCGGCACGGGCCACGATGCTGCCGGCGCCATCGACGATCACGGCGCCCACCGGCACTTCACCACGCCCGCCCGCCTGCCGGGCCTCGTCCAGTGCGATATCCATAGGTGTTTTCGGGATGGTAACCATTCCGCGGCAGGGTGCGGGAAGCCCCTCCCCCTCGTCAAGCCGGCTGCCCCGGCCTATAAGATGGCCATGAACCAGCAGTCTCCCGCCCGCCCGCCCCTGATCGGCATCACCCTCGATTCCGAGGAGCCCGGCGGCTATTCGAAATTCCCCTGGTATGCGCTGCGGCAGAATTACTGCTCGGCGGTGACCGCCACCGGCGGCCTGCCCGTGGTGCTGCCGCATGAGCCCGATGCGGTGCCGGCCTATCTCGACCTGCTGGATGGCCTGATCGTTACCGGTGGCAATTTCGATGTCGACCCGGCGCTGTTCGGCGCCACCGAAACCCATGACACCGTGAAGGTGAAGGCGGCCCGCACCCAGTTCGAATGGGCGATCACGCGTGGTATGCTGGACCGCAACAAGCCGGTGCTGGGCATCTGCGGCGGGCAGCAGCTGCTGAACGTGGTACTGGGCGGCACCCTGATCCAGCATATCCCCGACAGCGTGAAAGACCCGCTGCCGCATGAACAGCCCAATCCGCGCGACCAGGCCGGCCATCCGGTGAAGGTGAGCGCCAATACGCTGCTGCGCCGCATCGTCGGCGCCGACGAACTGCCGGTCAATTCGGCGCATCACCAGGCCGTGGATGCCGTGGCGCCGGGCGCCGTCTGCGATGCCATTGCGCCCGATGGCGTAATCGAGGGCATCGAGCATCCGGCCTATAAATTCTGCATCGGCGTGCAGTGGCATCCGGAATTCTTCATCAGCGAAGGCGACCGCAGGCTGTTCACCGCCTTCATCGCCGCGTGCAAGCCATGAGTGACGCGGAAACTGAAAAGGGCGAGCGCATCGCCAAGCGGCTGGCGCGCGCCGGCCTGTGTTCACGCCGCGATGCCGAACGCTGGATTGCCGAGGGCCGCGTCGTGGTCAACGGCCACAAACTGGATACCCCCGCTTTCCTGGTCAATGCGGGCGACGATATCCGGGTCGACGGCAAGCCGATTGCCGGCGCGGCCAAGACGCGGCTGTGGCTCTATCACAAGCCGCGCGGCCTGATGACCACGCACAAGGACCCACAGGGCCGCCCCACCGTGTTCGACAACCTGCCGGCCGAACTGCCGCGGGTGATCTCGGTCGGCCGGCTCGATTTCAACTCCGAAGGCCTGCTGCTGCTGACCAACGACGGCGAACTGGCACGCCGGCTGGAGCTGCCGAGCACCGGCTGGCTGCGGCGTTACCGCGTGCGCGTCAACGGCCTGCCGCACAAGCAGCATCTGGCCGAGCTGGCCAAGGGCATCACCATCGAAGATGTGGCCTACGGCCCGATCACCGCCAGCGTGGAACGCAGCCAGGGCGACAATAGCTGGCTGGTCGTCGGCCTGCGCGAGGGCAAGAACCGCGAGGTGCGCCGCGTGATGGAGCATCTCGGGCACCAGGTGAGCCGCCTGATCCGCGTCGCCTATGGCCCGTTCCAGCTGGGAACCATCGAGCCCGGCAAGGTGAAGGAAGTGCCTGGCAAGGTGCTGCAGGAACAGCTGGGCAGCGCCAAGCCGAAGGCCGCGCCGAAGCAGTCATGAGGATCGCCCCTTGCGCATTGTAGGCGGCACGCATCGCGGCCGGCCGATCATCGCGCCGCCGGACAAGACCACGCGCCCGACCATCGACCGGGTGCGGGAGTCGCTGTTCAACATGCTGCTGCATTCGCCCAGCCTGATGACCGATGCCGGCAAGACGCGGCTGGAAGGCGGCGTGGTGCTCGATCCCTTCGGCGGTTCTGGCGCACTGAGTTTCGAGGCGCTGTCGCGCGGCGCCCATCATGCCTACCTGTTCGAGATCGATCCGACGGCGCGGCGCACCATCCTGCGCAATGCCAGCGAGCTGGACATGGCCGGCCGCATCACGCTGCGCGGCGCCGATGCGCTGAACCCCGGCCCTGCCATCGCCCCTGCCGACCTGGTGCTGATGGACCCGCCATACCGCTCGGGCATCGGCACCCAGGTGCTGACCGCCCTGACCCAGGCCGGCTGGCTGAAGCCCGATGCGCTGGTGATGGTGGAGACCGACGCCAAGGGATCATTCGCGATCCCGCCGGGTTTCGCGCTGCTGGAGGAGCGCCAGCAGGGGCCGGCCAGGCTGACCTTCCTGCTGCGGAACTGACCGGCCGCGGGGCTGGCCGGCACACGCAATGCGCGTGATGAAAACTCATATCCTGGCTTATTCGACTCTTATTTCTGCTTATTCGACGCTTAAAACGGCTTATCCGTGCTTACTTCCGCTTATTCCGATGAAATACCGCCTGTGAAACACACGGCGCGATGGCGCGTCCTGCAGGCCATATAGTCAGCGATTTTCAACCGGCAAGAGCGCCGCATCACTCCATCCCGCCGCGCGCAAGCGTCTTGCCCCAGTGCCACATCAGTTCGATATCCTCCGCCGGCGAATGCCCGGCCGTCACCAGTTCGATCCGCGTGGACATTCCCGCGCGTTGCAGCCCGGCATCGCGGGCCTCACGCGGCGTGATACCGAAATGGGCCCGGAACAGCGTGCTGAAATGGCTGGGCGAGACGAAGCCGAAATCGAGCGCGATGTCGTAGATGCGCCGCTGGCCCTGGCTGACGATGGCCTTGAAACAGGCGATCAAACGACGACGCTGTATATGCTCGCGCACGCCACCCAGCGGCGAAAACAGCCGGTACAGCGTGGCACGCGAGCAACGGAACTGCCGGCACAAACCATCCACACCCAGCGTCGGATCGCGCAGGTTATCATCGATATAGCGGCACAGGGTGCGCAGGGTGGCGGATCGTGCCGCGGTCGATTCAACATCGCCATGGGTGGACAGGGAATCGAGCAGGCCGATCGTGGCCTGCATGATCATCGGGATTTCGACTGCCTGGGCCACGCGCAGGTGACGACGTAGCGACAGCATGTGATCGCTGAAGATCAGCGCCGATGCCGACTCATCAGGAAACAGCGCGCCAGAGGCATCGACCAGATGCGCCAGGTCCTCCATCAGCAGGTCGCGGGGCAGGATCAGCGTCTGCACCTCGGCTTCGGTGGATTTTGCGTCCGTATCGAAGGCCAGGTTCACTGCATAGATGTTGCCCGGCTTTTCCAGAAACGTCTTGTTGCCGTTGATGCCGCAGTTTGTGCCGCGCACATAGAGCTGCAGCATCAGGTGATCGGCATCGTCGTTACGCGCCATCCAGCCCGGATCGCGGCGAAAATGCTGGGCGGAAAACGTGGTATCGGCGAACAGCGCCCGGCCGAGATGATATTGATGGATCGCCGGCGTGCCCGCTTCACCGATCGGCTGGGCATCGAAATAGGGCGTGATGGATTCACGCCATAACGGGGCCAGCACTTCATCCGGTACCATGCCGGGCACCAGGGATGCCCTTGGAATCGATGCCTGGGGGGTCTGGGGGGCCATTCTGTGCCGTCTTTCACCCTGAGTCGCCGCCTGCCCGCGGCAAGCCATAGTTCCACGCCGGACCGGAGCATTGCAACGCCGAAGCGACTGCAAGGCCCGGCCATCCACAGGGTTCTACCCCCTGGGACTGAAGCCCTGGTGGGGATATTGAAACACCGGAGCAACACTTCCGAGGCAGCGGGACAATATCGCGTCGCCGGTCAGGGCTAAGCTGACGCTGTCTCAGAAAGAGTCTGCCTCGATGGGCCTCAGAATGGGGTTGGCACGGGGCTATGAAGAGGGAACCAACCATGGGCGACAGCAAAAAGACTGACCAATCAAACACATCCGTCCCTACAACCACATCCGTCGTCGTGCTGGCCGAGCATCGCAAGCATGACGATAGCGCGCATGCCCGCTTTAAAACCCTGATCGATTTCGACCTGGCCGCCGAGACCGCGTCGCTGGACGCCGGCCGCGTCTCGCAGGTTCTGGCCGCAGACTCCCTGCCGCTGGCCAACCTGCAGCCGGGGGCGCTGCCAAAACTGCTGCAGCGACCTTAACCGGTTGCCGGGAGATCCGCCCTCCGAGGGGGTGGGGCGGATCTCACTCATCCGACCGGATAGCGCGGCCCGCTACCACATCGATGCTTTGGCACGCTCCGGCCATTCGCGGTCATAGGTCTCGCCGCCGACCCGGTTGTTGCTCAGGGCCGCCAGAATCTGGCCGGCCGTGGGCAGGGTTTTCGGATCGACATGTAGCGCCGGGTTCCACAGATCGGCGCGCACGATGGCGCGGGCACATTGGAAATACACCGCGTCCACCGCGATCACGATCACCGAGCGCGGCGCCTTGCCTTCCATTCTGAAACTGTCGAGCAACGCCGGGTCGGTGTCGAGATGGGCGCGGCCATTGATGCGCAGGGTATTGCCCGAACCGGGGATCACGAACAGCAGACCGACACGCGGATCGCGCACGATGTTGCGAAGTGAGTCGACGCGGTTGTTACCGCGGCGGTCCGGCATCATCAACGTGCACTGATCATGGATGCGCACGAAACCGGCACGGTCGCCGCGCGGCGAGCAATCGAGCCCCTCGGGCCCGGCCGTGGCCAGCGCTACGAAGGGCGAGGCTTCGATATAGGCGCGGTATTCAGGCGAGATATAGGCGATCTCCTTGGCCGTGGAGGCTTCGCCTGGCTGGCCATAGAGCGCTTCCAGGTCTTCGACGGTTTTGATGATGGTCATGCATATGCCCCTGGCGAGAGGATCGATATGTCGGTTATGTGCCACGCCGCCGGTCGGCGCGCCACGGATCATTGATGACATTTTGCAAGATGCTCAACGGCACTATATTTCACGGCCGGGTTAACGAGGTGCCTAGTCGCGCGGATCGCCCTGCAGCGCGCTGACCATGAAGGCCGTGAGCGTGATCGACATGTCGAACAGGATCACCTTCGAAACAGACGCGGTGGCGGCTGCGAAATCACTGCCGCGATAATCCGTGGCAATCACCTGCAGGAAACTGGACAGGAAATAGTTATAACCTGCCATGTAGAGATGCGGTGGCACCTGAACCTTGTAATGGACATATCCGATTGTTAGCGCAGCGATGACGTAGTCTTCGTCATATGCACCCTGCAATACGCGCATCCAGTGCCGGTGCAAATATTCACGCAGGGTATCGCGATCATGGCTCTGGAATACCCGCTCAGCTTCTGGAAACCGACGCAGGAATTCGTAAAACCGCGTGGACAAGCCGTTGAGATGGGCATGCAGGATCGGCTGGACTGCCTTGAGATTCTGCCGCGTCAGATCGGTGATGCCAAAACGGAGGAACCGTGCCGGCAAGTCGATCTTCTTAGCCAGAATCTGCACTTCCGGACTGGCGTGGACGTAAGCGTCCATGTTTCCCCCCCGAGCAGAACAGATTGTATCGGCTCGCCAACACCCTAGCGTTCTCATCGGTGCTGGCAACAAAATTGATGGCACAACCGAAGCTTAGCTGCAGTTGCTCCGCATGCGGCGATACTCAGAGTGCTCAGCGCCGCCCGAACAGCTTTTCGATATCGGCGAGCTTGAGTTCCACATAGGTGGGGCGGCCGTGGTTGCATTGGCCGGAATGCGGCGTGGCCTCCATCTGGCGCAGCAGTGCATTCATCTCGTCCAAGGTCAGCCGGCGGCCGGCGCGCACGCTGCCGTGGCAGGCCATGGTGCCGCAGACCTCTTCCAGCTTTTCCTTCAGCGGCAGCACATTGTCGTATTCGGCAATCGCATCGACCAGATCGCGCACCAGATTCTGCACGGCGACATCGCCGAGCAGGGCCGGCACCTCGCGCACCACCACGGCGCCGGCGCCGAACCCTTCCAGCACCAGGCCGAGTTCGGCCAGTTCATCGGCGCGGGCAGTGAGCCGCGCGGCTTCGGGTTCAGTGAGTTCCACCACCTCGGGCAGCAGCAGCGCCTGGCGCGGCACGCGACCCGCTTCCAGGTTGACCTTCATGCGTTCATAGACCAGGCGCTCATGGGCGGCATGCTGGTCGACAATGACGATGCCGTCGGCGGTCTGCGCGACGATGTAGGTTTCATGCAGCTGGCCGCGCGCGGCCCCCAGCGGATAGCTCTGCAGCGGCACCGGTGCAGCGCCGGCATCCTCGTTGCGTGCGCCGGGCGCCAGCCCCTCGGCCGTGGCGACAATCTCGCCGGTGGCATCGCGCGAGAAATCGCCTTGAGGCGCGTTGTAGAGCGCGGCGGCTTCGGCCAGGCCGGGCAGCGAACTGGGCCGCAGATTGTCGTAGCCGCGCCAGCGCGAATTGTTGCCGCCGCCGAAGGTGGACTGGAAGGGCAGCGGCATGGTGGGGGCATTCTGCGGGCGCAGCGCGCCAAGGGCGGCCTGCGCCACCGTGGTGCTGGCGCGATGGCCGGCTTCGGCCAGCGTATGGCGCAGCGCGCCGACGATCAGGCCACGCACCAGGCCGGGATCACGGAAGCGCACCTCTGCCTTGGCCGGATGCACGTTGACATCGACCTGCTCGGCCGGCACCTCGAGAAACAGCGCCACCACAGGATGGCGATCATGGCTGAGGAAATCGGCATAGGCACCCTTCACCGCGCCGACAAACAGCTTGTCCCGCACCGGGCGGCCGTTGACGAAAAGATACTGATGCTGGGCATTGCCGCGATTATAGGTCGGCAGACCAGCATAGCCGGTGAGATGGATGCCCTCGCGCTCGGCCCTGATCGGCACGGCATTGTCGGCGAAGTCGCGGCCGAGAATCTGTTCCAGCCGGCCCAGCCTTTGGGTATTGGCGGGATCGTCCAGCAGATTGTCGGGCACCGCATCGGCGCGGAAGCTGGTGCGGCCATCCTGCTGCAATGTGAAGGCGATACCGGCATGCGCCATCGCCAGCCGCTTGACGATTTCCTGCACGGCGAGGTCTTCGGCGCGGTCGGTCTTGAGGAATTTCAGCCGTGCCGGCACGGCATAGAACAGGTCGCGCACCTCGATGCGGGTGCCCTTGCCGGCCGCCGCCGGCTTCACGGTGCCGACCTTACCGGCATCGACCTCAAGCTGCCAGGCGGCCTCGCTGTCGGGCTGTCGAGTCACAATGCCGAGCCGTGCCACGGCGCCGATCGAGGGCAATGCCTCGCCGCGGAAGCCGAGCCAGCGGATATCCAAAAGATCGTCGCCAGGCAGTTTCGAGGTCGCATGGCGTTCGACCGCGATGGCGAGGTCGTCACGCGCCATGCCCTTGCCGTCATCGGCGACGCTGATCAGCGTGCGGCCACCGGCAGCAGTCGCGATATCGATGCGGCGCGCGCCGGCATCGATGGCATTCTCCACCAGTTCCTTCACTGCAGAAGCCGGCCGTTCGACCACCTCGCCGGCGGCGATGCGGTTGACCAGCGTTTCGGGGAGGCGGCGAATGGCCATCCGTTCAGCCACCGAGCCCAGCAGGCTGGCCGACCACGACCACAAGATAGTCGTCGCGCGCGAACAGGCGCTGCGCCACCCGGCGGATATCGGCCTGGGTCACGCCGTTGATCAGGCCGGGATAGGCCTCGATGTAATCCGGCGGCAGGCCGGCATTCTGGATCGCCACCAGCATGCCGGCGATGGCGGCATTAGAGCTGAGCCGCAACGGGAAGGAGCCGGTCATGAAAGATTTCGCCGAGGCCAGTTCCGTATCGGTGATGCCATCCCTGGCCACCCGCAGCAATTCAGCACGCACCAGCCGCAGTGCATCGCCAACCTGGGCATTGGATGTGGCAAGCGAACCGGACAGCAGGGAGGCCGCCTTGTAGGGGCTGAGCTGGGTGCCGACTGAATAGACCAGGCCGCGCTTTTCGCGCACCTCTTCAAACAGGCGCGAAGCCATACCGCCGCCGCCCAGCACCTGGTTCAGCACGGTGGCGGCATACCAGTCGGGATCTTCGCGGGCGATGCCGGGTGCGCCGAAGATCACGATGCTCTGCGGATTGGGGAAGGGAATCACCACAGGCTGCGCGGCCGTCTTCGGCGTCACCTGCGCCGGCAGCACCACTTTGGCCTGCGCCGGCAGGGCACCGAAGCTGGCATCGACCAGGCGGGCGAGATCGTCGGGCGCGATATCGCCGACGGCGCCGATCACCAGATTGCTGCGGGCGAGCAGATCGCGGGTGAAGCCGGCCATCGCCGCACGATCGATGCGTTCCAGGCTGTCAGCGCTGGCCGATGCACGGCGGCCATAGGGATGGTCGCCATAGGCCAGCTGGGCGAAACGCTCGCCCGCCAGTGCATTGGGACTGGCGCGGCTGCGTTCATAGGCGACGCGGGCCTGGGCCTTGATGCGTTGCACCGGTTCGTCGTCAAAACGCGGCGCGGTCAGTGCCAGTTTCAGCAGCTCAAACGCGCGATTGCGATGCTGGCTCAGCGTGCGCAGCGTCACCGTGGTGTAATCGCGCTCGGTGCTGAAATCGACCGC